>CAIWHK010000032.1 GCA_903912525.1 uncultured bacterium
CCGGCCGCGCCGGCGCCCCCTGCGGCGCCAGGGCCCGTGCCGCCCGTGCCGACACCGCCGGTATCGCGGGCGCCGATGGCGGCGGCGGCGTCACGCCCGGCGGCTCCCGCCTGCGAGGCGTTGGCCGGTTCGGCCAACCGGGTGATGACCTGCCGGAAGCCGGACGCCGACGCGTTGGCCAGGTTGTTGGCCAAGGCGTCGATGCGCGTCTGCTCCATCTGCATGGCGCGGGCGGCGGTGTTGAGGCTGCGGATCACAGGTACTCCTTCCCCGACGGGACACAGTGCGTCTCGCCAGATCCGCAAACACCGTGCCCCCAACGCGGTCCGGGGCGGCAACCGGGCGCGGAAGGAATTGCCGGCCTGTCCGTCGACGGTGACCCGCCGAATCGGCCCCGCGCGGCGGCGCAGCGAACATGCAGGCCGGGAATCGGCAGGAATTGCCGGGTCGGCAGGATCGGCCATGGGCGGCAAAAGACCAGGCCGGGCGCCGCGAGGGTCGCCCGGCCTGGCCGGATCCGGGGCAGGGGGTGATCGGTTAGTGGACGGCGGCGGGCACCTCGGGCACGGGGGTCGCGGCGACTTCATCAGCGGTCTGAACCGCCAGCGGCAACGTGAACGTGAAGGTCGACCCGTGGCCCGGCTCGCTCGTGACGTGCACCTGGCCGCCGTGGCTCTCGACGAGCTTCTTGACGATGACCACGCCGAGGCCCACGCCCTTGATCCGGCGCTGGGAGGACCCGCGGGTGTAGGGCTGGAAGAGGACGTGCTGCTCGTCCTCGCTCATGCCGATCCCGCCGTCGCTGATCTTCACCTGGGCCCAGCCATCCGCCTCCGCCAGGTCCAATCGGATCCAGCCGCCGTCGACGTTGTACTTGATGGCGTTCGACAGCAGGTTCCGGACGATCTGCGTCACCCGCAGGCAGTCCGCGTGCACCAGCAGCGGCTGGACGGGCAGCCCGACGGACACACGCAGGTTGGAGCTGTCGGCCATCGGCGTCAGGTCATCCACCACGCTCCCGACCAGCTGCCCGAGGTCCATGTCGTCGCACTTCAGGTTCACGAACCCAGCATCGATCTTGTTGATGTCCAGGAAATCATTCAACAGCGCCGTCATCTCGGTGATCTTGCGGTTCACCGATTCGAGGAACTCGGTCTGCGTGGCGTTGATTTCGCCGGTCTTTCCCGAGGCCATCAGCGACACGTAGCCTTGAATGACCGACATGGGCGAACGCAGGTCGTGCGCGATCATCGAGTGGAAGTCGGCCTTCATCTGCTCGGACTCCACCTCGCGCGTGATGTCGCGGAAGATGTAGGCCATTGCGCTGCTATCCTCGCCCAACTGGATGCGGGCGGTCCGACACGTCAGGAAGCTGGTATTGCCGTCCAGCGAGATGGCCAGGCGCACATCCTCGTGCGTGCCGGCGCGCAGGCGCTCGATGATGTCCGGCGCCACGTCCAGCGTGCGCAGGACCTCGGTCATCGTCTTGAACTGCATGACCTCGCGCGGCATGCGCAGCAGGCTCAGGAAGACCTGGCTGGCCATATACACGCTGTCGTCGGCCTTGCAGATGGCCACGGGCTCGTGGATGTACTTGAAGATCTGGTTCAGCTTGTCGGATTCGAGCTTGAGGCTGTCCTGCAGGTCCTTGATGCGCAGGAACGCGTTGATCTTCGAATAGAGTTCCTCGCCCGGGATGCCCTTGGCGATGAAGTCGTCGGCCCCCATGTCCAGGCCGCGGATCTTTTCCTGTGTCTCGGATTCGGAACTGATCATCAGGATGGGGATGCTGCGGGTGTCGTGGTGGCGGCGCAGGATGCGGCTGACGTCGAAGCCGTGCATCCCGGGCATCTCCTTGTCCAGCAGGATCAGGTCGGGCAGGCGCTCCATCGCCATGCGCGCGCCGGTGGCGCCGTCGCCGGCCACGATCACGCGGTAATTCTTCCGCTCGAGCAGCCGCTTGAGGTACAGGCACGTCGGCGGCGAGTCATCGACGACCAGGATCAGACGTTCGCGCGGCTCGGACATCGGCAGGCCCCTGGGATCGGGTCACGGGCGGCGCGCAGCAGGCGCACCGGTTCCCTTCCCTATTCGGCCTTCCGGGCTCTACCTTGAGTCCGAACACAAAAACAACCGCCGGGCAGGCGGTTGCAGGACACGCGTTTAGATCTCCGGTGGGGCCCGGCGGGCGGCCCCGGGGCAGGGGCGCCGCGGAACAGCTCCCGAGGGCCTATTCGGTATCGGAAATCAACAGGGCGATATGCCGTTCGAGGTTGGCCATGCCCTCGGGCGAGATGTTGGTGAAAAACACCGCGATCTCGTAATCGGAGCATTCGGCGGCCTCGGCCTCGGGCGTCGATCGCACGACCAGGCCTTCGCACGGGACCATTGCCGTTCCGGGGGGCCCGCCGTCGGCGCCGGGTACCGTGACCTCGATGTCCATCCCCAGTCGCGTCATGGGGGGCATGAAATGGTCTGAACGGAAATAGACGCCCGACGAACTGATGTTGATCGTCTGCAGCGTCGCGGTCTTCGAGCCGTCGCCGGGAACCCTGACTTCCAGTTTCAGGTTCGCGTCAACGCGCTGTGCACGGCGGCGTTCCGACCCTTGTCCGCTCATCGGCGATGCTCCCTCCACGCCAGGGCGCGGTTGAAAACCGGCGCCCACCGGCCCTGCCGGCGCTCGCACAGCGCGGCAGGGACCGGCGGCAGGCTACCGCTTCTTGTGACGGTTCTTCCGCAACCGCTTCTTGCGCTTGTGCGTGGCGATCTTCTTCCGCTTACGCTTGCGTCCATTCGGCATTGTGATCCCACCTTTCACCGGTCCGGCTGTCACCGGTCCAAGCCGGCCCGGCAAAAGCACGGGCGGCAGTCAAAAACGCGCGCGGGCAGATGACCTCCCCGCGTCGGCATATCAACGCCGCCAAAGATAGACCATCGACCCGCCGCTGACAAACGGAAGTTCTCGTTCAGTCCCGCCCGTTCAGCCGTTCCTTCAGTTCATTGGAAGCCTTGAAGTAGGGCACCCGCTTGGCCGGCACGTCCACCGCGTCGCCGGTACGGGGGTTGCGGGCCAGGCGGGAACGCCGGCTCTTGACCTTGAAGCTGCCGAAGCCGCGCAGTTCGACCTTGTCGCCCGTCGCCAGCGCGTTGCCGATATTCTCCATGATCAGGTTCACGACCGTGACCGTATCGCGACGGTTCAGGTCCGTGCCCCCGGTGATGAGATCGACCAGTTCGGCTTTCGTCATGGTGCACAACCTTTTGCTGCGATTGCCCGATGTCCTGAGTCCGACCCTACACCGTAGCTGTATTGGTGATCGGAAGTTACAGCCATTATTTATAGCATATCACGAAATCGTTCTCAACAAAAAAAATGTCCCCCGCGCCTGCCGTGTGGAGACCAACCGGAATCTACAAAGTTGTTGTAGATGCTGGGCCGCCAATCGCGAGCAGCGTAGAGAACATTTGCTCGCGGAGTTGCAACCGGTGTGCCGTCACAGGAAATCCCGTGGTGCCGGGGAGATGATGTCTTTCATAACGTGTTTATTTACTTCAAGTTGAACATGTACCGAGTCGCAGATAGCTCGGTCCGCACATGGGATCAGGGGGCGTGATCTGGCGTCATTGGGCACGATCAGGCGCCCGGCGCCGTTGCAGAACGCCTGCTCGGTTCAGTCGCCGGCGGCGAGGAACTCGAAGACGGCCTGGTGGGCGGCCTCGAACCGGCAACCACGGCGCCCCATGACGACCGCCGCCGTGGCGATCGCCTGCTCGACCCCGTAGGCGGGCGCGCCCTCGTCTCCACCCCAACTGAACGCCGGCACACACTTGGGGGGCATTCGGCCTCCGAAAATGTTGCTGGCGAAACCGACGCTGGTGCCCGTGTTGAAGAGCGTCCCGATGGCGGTCTTGACGTGGTCGCCGGCCAGGAGACCGACGAAGCGCTGTCGCGTATCTTCCGACCCGCTACCGAGATCCACGCGCACGTTCCCGTAATTGTTTTTCAGATCGCTGCAGGTGGTCATCGCACCGAGGTTTACCCAGGAACCGAGGACGGCGTGCCCGATGAAGCCCTCGTGCTGTTTGTTGGTGAAGTCGCCAAAGGTCGACTCGCCGATCTCGCCGGCCAGGCGGTTGCCGATCCCGAAGCTGGATTCGCCGTAGAGACGCGCGCCGGCTTTGACCCGGCAGGCCGGGCCCAGGTAGAGCGGTCCTTCCAGAAGCGTGTGCGGGGCCACGTCCACCCCGTTGTCCAGGATGACCGGACCGCGGCGCGCATCGATCACGCAGCCGGGCGCCAGCGTGACGCCCGCGGCCAGCCAGAGGTCGTCCCCCTGCAGCCAGCAACCCTGCGGCAGGTGCGCCTGCGTGGCACGGGCCAGACGGGTCGGGGCCGCCCAGGGGGCTCCCTCGGGCTCGCCGGCAAACAGGCCGAAAGGACGACGGACCCAGCTTCCGGCGGCCTGGGCGGCGGCCAAATCATCCCGGATGGCCGCGGCCGTCGCCGGGACGATCTCCCAGATGCGCGCGAGCGCGGGCGCGGCTCCATTTGTCGCCGCGGTCAGTGCCGCGGCCAGCGTGCCCGCCGCAGTGTCGCCGGCGTCCACGGGCACAAGCAGGCGCTGCCCGGGTGCCGGCGCCAGTTCGATGAATGGGCCCGCAGGCTGGCTGTCCCAGCGGCTGGCGGCGCCACGTTCCCACGCCTCCCAGGTTGCCTGGGCGCCGGCGAGTTGATCGGCCGTGACTGCGGCGGCCAGAAGGCCGTCCTGGTCGAACCACCAGGCTCCGGGGGCGGCTGCAAAGGCCCTGTCGATGGCGGCGACGGCAGCCGTGGACGGCAGGAGCCGTCCGCTCAGCCACAATTCGGTCGCCGGGGACGTCGCCGCGGACGTCGTTATGGCCGTGGGGACGCCGGCGTGGCCGAGTGCGCCAAGGATGCGGCGGCACAGCAGGCGGGGCCGCGAGCCGAGAAGCTCACACCGCTCACGCAGGCTGAACATGCCACAGCGGAGTTCGTACACCGGCTGGGAAGCCGAGACGGGGCGAAAGTGCCGCCAGGTGTGATCCTCGAACAGGACGACAGAAGTGTGGTCCACGCGGTCCTCCGCTGTAGTTGACGGACGATGCACCGGACCCAGCCCGGTTGTGCGCGTCCAGTTTCGTCGATCCGGGGTGGGGCCTCAAGGCATATCCGCCCCGGGAATGTCGGGCCGTCCGCGGCGGACGCGCTGACGCCGATTGGAGCCCGGTCGGCTCGCGAGGGGCCGCGTTCATGAGCGTGACGACCGTCAGGCCCCGCCGGCCCACGGCCGCAGTACGAGCAGCACGCCGCCGAACGCGAGCCCCGCCGCCAGTGCCGTGCGCCGCGTGAACTTCTCGCCCAGCAGCACCGTGGCCAGGATGAGCACGTAGATGGTGCTCGTCTGGTTGAGGATCGCCGCGCGCGAGACGGCGGTGTACTTCATGCCCGCCAGCCACAGCATCAAGGCCAGGTAGGAGCCCATCACCGTCCCGGGGATGGCGTGCTTCCAGCCGACGCCCGGGCGCAGGGCAGCCAGTCGCGGAGCGCGCCCAGGCAGGAACAACGCACACGGGAGCAGGACGACCAGGGCCCCCAGTTGCCGGACAGCCGTGGCCCACACGACGTTGGCGTCGGCCAGCACCGGCTTGGCGAGGACGACGCCCACGGCGAGCGAGGCCATCGAGCCCACGCCCAGGAGCACTCCCGTGACCATCGTCCGGCGACTGGCGCCGCGGGGCGGCTCCATGCGGGTCGCCACGACGACAGAGCTGATCACCAGCACCATGCCCGCCACCTGCCAGCCGTCCATGCGCTCGTGCAGGTAGGCCATCGCGGCCAGCGATGTGAACGGCAGGTAGAGCGTGTCGACCACCGCGTTGATGCCGGCGCCGATCCGGTTGAGCGCGGCGTGGAACAGCGTGTCGCTCAGGGCGATGGCGATGATGCCGCTGGCCACCAGTTGCAGGTAGTCGCCCAGCGGCGCCTGGCCCCACAGCGGCACACGCATCACCAGCAGCGTGATGATGAAGAGCACGCTCGAGAACGCGACGCGGAAGAGATTCAATGCGAGCGGCGGCATCGATTCGCCGGAGCGTCGAAAGAGCACGACGGCGAAAGCCCAGACGAGGGCGCAACTGAGGGCGAAGAACTCCCCCATCATGACCCCGCTGCCGGGTCGTCGGCATCCCCGAGCGGGATCGTCAATTCAACGCGGCAGCCGGCGCCGGGCCGGCTGAGCAGGCGGAAATGGCCGCCCACCGCCCGCATCCGTTCACGAATGCTGAACAAGCCGAATCCCGCCGGTGCTTCCCCGGGACCGCCCTGCGCGGCGCCGATGTCCGGGTCGACGCCGCAGCCGTCATCCTCGACCGACACGATCAGCTGCTCACCCTTGCACTCGAGCGTGATCAGCACCGACATCGCGCCGGCATGCTTGGCGACGTTGGCCAGCAACTCGCGCACGCACTGGTAGGCGAGAGCGCGGGCATCCTCGTCGGGATCGAGCTGCTCGCTGGACTCCGCGTCGGCCTCGACCGTGCAGGAGATGCCGGTGCGCTCGCCCCACTGACGGGCAAGCCACGACAATGCCGCCTCGAGCCCCGCCTCGTGCAGGATGGGCGGGTACAACTCGAATGACAGGCTGCGCGCCTCGCGCATCGAGTCGTCGAGGATGCTGATGGCCTCGTCAACGATCTGCGACAGGTTGCCGACCTTGTCGGGGTAACGCAGCAGGGTCACTTTGGCGCGCGCGGCGAACAGCTGTTGCGCCAGGCTGTCGTGGATGGCGACGGCCAACTGGCGCCGTTCACGTTCCTCGACAACGGCCAACTGCGCGCTGAGGGCGCGCAGGCGATCCTGGTAGTCGAGGAGCCGCCGCTCGGCGTCCTTCTGCTCGGTGATGTCCCGCACCACCGAGAAGACCAGCCGCCGGTCAGGCAACGGGAACGACGACCACGACAACCAGCGATAGGAGCCGTCGCGGCAACGGAACCGCGTGGCGAGGTCGGCCACCGAGCGGTCTTCGGCAAGGGCGTGCGAAGCGGCAGCCATGAGGTCGTGGTCGTCCGGGTGGATGAATTCGATGACGGCCCGGCTCATCAGGTCATCGCGCGACCAGCCCAGGACGCGCACCCACGCGGGGTTGACCTGCTGCAGGAATCCGTCGAAGCCGCCGACGGCCAGGAGGTCGATCGACACGTTGAAGAGGCGATCGCGCTCCTCCTCCGCCTCGACGCGTGAGGTGACGTCGGCCCAGGTGCCGCTGACCCGCAGGGCCCTCCCGTTGTCGTCACGCTCGATGGCTGCGCGCACTGCCAGCCACGCCTGCCGGCCCTCGCGTCCGATAAGCTTGAATTCGGCGGCGAATTCCGCCGCCGACCCGGCCAACGCGCCCTGCAGACGGGACTGCAGTGCGTCGCAATCCTGCGGGGCCACGTGGCGCATGGCGTCGGCGATGGTCGTACCGAACTCGCCGCGGGTGTATCCGGACAAGGCGAGTACGCCCGCCGGGACGTCCAGTTGGCCGGTTGCCGGATGCCACTGCCAGAGATCTTCGAGCAATGCGGCCGGGATCGTCGCCAACGTATCGCCCGGCGCCACCGCGCGTCCGACCGCGGGATCGTCCGGGGCAGGCGCGGGTTTCGGGGCGCGGGTATTCGCGGGTTTCCTCGGCATCGAGCGAACCTCTTCCGGCCGGTCCCTGCCGGAACCCCGCCGGGGTGCCGCGTAGGTGGTCGTGTGTCCAGCGAACGAATTTTGCCCGGAGAACGGCAGCAGGTGCGGCTCAGGGATCGCGACCGTCGCTGCGCTCCGGGGTCCCGGTGGCCCGGTGCAGCGCACGTCCGACCAGCACGCCCAGAAGCAGCAGGCTGACGGCGCCGACCGCCAGCACCAGCAGTCGCGTCGTCCCGCCCCCGTCCTGTCCACGGAGGCCGCTGTCGGCTGCCGACCCGAGCCAGACATAGGCCAGCAGCCCCGGCACGCCCCCGGCCAGGCCCGGAACGTAGGCGCGCAAGGGGGCGCCCCCGGCGGCGAGTGTGTAGCTAACCAGCGCGTAGTTCAAGGGTGAAAGGCGGGCCAGCAGGTGCAAGCGGACGCCACCTGACGCCGCTGCGCGGTCGAGCGCTATCAGGCGCTCGTGCCCCGCGAGCAGGCCGGCTACCCGTGGCCGCAGCCACCGGCGGCCGATGACGTGCATCAGGAACCCGGATGCGAACAACCCTGCCACGGCCAGGGCCGCTCCCCGCCAGGGCCCGAACACCGCGCCGGCCGCCAGGCCGAGCGCGGCAGCCGGGAGCCCGCACGTCACCAGGGCGAGCCACAGCAGCAGGTACGCTGCCGGGGCCACCGGACCCAGGGCTTCCAGCCGATCCTGCCAGGCTTGCCACTGCGGGGCCACCAGGCGCGCAGCAACGGCCAGAGCCGCCAGAAGCAGCGCCGGTGCGACCAGGGACCGCCAGGAGGATCGGGGCCCGCCATTGCTCATGCCCGGGCCAACAGAAAGCGTGCGGGAAACGGACGGGGCATTGAAAGCTCCCTCGGTCGCCGGTCAGGGCAAGTTGGGCGGTTCACGGGAACAGGATAACATCTCGCAGGGAGCGGACCCATCCGCATCGAGGAACCGGCGAGGCACCCGGGAATTCCCGCCGAAAACACAAACGACCCGCGTTTCCGCAGGCCGTTGTCGCTCTTTATCTTAGGTGGTGGAGCCAAGGGGGATCGAACCCCTGACCTCTTGACTGCCAGTCAAGCGCTCTCCCAGCTGAGCTATGGCCCCACCAGAATCGACGAAGCGCAAATATAGCATCGACATCCTGCGTGTCAAACATTTCGCCCGCCTTGACTTCCCCGCCCGCGACCGGTTAAATGCCCCCGTCGCCGGACGCCGCGCAAGACGCGGCCGTGGCCCTCCCCCCTGGTGCCGGAGTGGTGGAACTGGCAGACGCGCTGGACTCAAAATCCAGTGTCCTTCGGGACGTGTGGGTTCGAGCCCCACCTCCGGCACCACCCCTGCCCCGCGCCCGGGCTCGCTGGCTTGCGACCTTCCCGGCCGCGCCAGACAACACGAGGGACGGCACCATGCCGCCCCTCGCTTTGTTCGCCCTTCCCAACAGCCGCGTCTGCGGCACGGCTACCGGTCGGACATGTAGGGATACGGATAGGACCGCGCCGGGTCAAACGTCTCCTTCACCGACCGCGGGCTCACCCAACGGATCAGGTTCAGGTAGCTGCCGGCCTTGTCGTTGGTGCCCGAAGCGCGACTGCCGCCGAACGGCTGCTGTCCCACCACGGCGCCCGTGGGCTTGTCGTTGATGTAGAAATTGCCCGCCGCGCCCTGCAGTTCGTCCTTCATGCGGACGATGGCGGCGCGGTCCTGGGCGAAGATGGCGCCCGTCAGCGCGTAGGTGGCCGACGTGTCGCAGATCTTCAGCATCTTCGCCAGGTCCTTGTCCGCAAAGACGTGCAGCGTCAGCACCGGCCCGAAGATCTCCTCGACCATCGTCTCGTACAGCGGGTCGAGCGCCTCGATGACCGTGGGCTCGATGAAGAACCCGGTCGACATGTCGCAGCCGCCGCCGGCCAGGATGCGGGCCTTGCCCGTAGCTGCCTTCGCGCGGTCGATGAAGCCCTTGATGTCGTTGAACGCGCCCTTGTCGATGACCGCGCCCATGAAGGTGCGGAAGTCGGTGACGTCGCCCATGCGGATCGAGGCGATGGCCTCCAGCAGCTTCGTCTTCACCTGCGGCCACAGGCTCTCGGGAATGTAGGCGCGGCTGGCGGCGCTGCACTTCTGGCCCTGGTACTCGAAGGAGCCGCGGACCATCGCGGTGACCAGCGCGTCGACGTCGGCGCTCGGGTGCGCGAAGATGAAGTCCTTGCCGCCGGTCTCGCCCACCAGCCGCGGGTAGCAGCCGTAGTTGGCGATGTTGTTCCCGATCGTGCGCCACATGTCGTGGAAAACGCTCGTCGAGCCCGTGAAATGCACGCCGCCCAGTTCGGGCGCGGCCATCACCGGGTTGCCGACCTGCCCACCGCTGCCGGGCAGGAAGTTGATGACGCCGTCAGGCAGTCCGGCCTCGCGCAGGATGTTCATGATGATCCACCCGCTGAGCACCGAACTGGACGCGGGCTTCCACACCACGGTATTGCCCATCAAGGCGGGCGCCGTCGGCAGGTTGCCGGCGATGCTGGTGAAGTTGAACGGTGTCACTGCGAAGACGAAGCCGTCGAGCGGGCGCTGCTCCAGCGAATTCCACGTGCCCGGCGAACTGCGGGGCTGCTCGCGCAGGATCTGCTCGGCGAAGTGCGGGTTGTAGCGCCAGAAGTCGATCAGCTCCGCGGCCGAGTCGATCTCGGCCTGGAATGCCGTCTTGCTCTGGCCCAGCATCGTGGCGGCGTTCAGCAGCATGCGCCGGCGGCCGGCCAGCAGCTCGGCAGCCTTCAGCAGGATCGCCGCGCGGTGCTGGAAGGGCATGGCCGCCCAGCCCGGGCGCGCCTTCTCGGCCGCCGCGATGGCGGCCTTCACTTCCTTCTCCTCGGCCTTGTGGTAACAGCCGAGCTTGTGCGCGTGGTCGTGCGGCATCACGCAATCGGCCAGGCGTCCGGTCCGGACTTCCTGGCCGTCAATGAGCAGGGGTATCTCCACCTGCTCGGAAGCCATCTTGGCCAGCGCGGCCTTCAGTTCGGCCTTCTCGGGCGAGCCCTCGAGGTAGCCGAGTACGGGTTCGTTGCGGGGAGCCGGGATCGTGAACATGACGTCGGACATGCTGTCGCCTCCGGAAGGACGGACCAGGCGGTTGCCCGCTAATGTTGCCGCCACGATGGCAAACGGCCGGCCGGGGCGCAAGAAGTTGGTTGTTGTTTGCTGCCAAGGTGTTACAATGAGTGGGTCACGCTCCCACACCCGTCCCCACCCCGCCCGGAGGCGCCCAGACCGCGTCCCGGGCCAGGCAGGTGCCATGACCCAGTCCCCGCGCATCCTCCAGACCATCGAATCGCACATCCTCGACCTGCAGAAGCTGCACCCGTCGGCCAGCGGCGATTTCACCGGTCTGCTGAACGACATCACGTTCGCCGCCAAGATCGTCAGCCGCGAAGTCACGAAGGCGGGCCTGGTCGACATCCTCGGCGCCACCGGCGAGTCGAACGTGCAGGGCGAGGTCGTCCAGAAGCTGGATGACTATGCCAACGCCGTGTTCCTGAAGTGCCTGGGCACCCGCGGACAGGTGTGCATCATGGGCAGCGAGGAGCTGGCCGACCCCATCTTCAACGATGCCGGTCCCGGCTCGCACAACTACATCGTGATCTTCGACCCCCTGGACGGCAGTTCGAACATCGACGCCAACGTCTCGGTGGGCACCATCTTCGGCATCTGGAAGCGGCGGTCGCTGCTCAACAAGGTTGGGCCCACGGACCTGCTGCAGCCCGGCAGGCAACTGGTGGCTTCCGGGTACGTCATCTACGGCTCGAGCACGATGTTCGTCTACACCGCCGGCCACGGCGTGCACGGGTTCACGCTGGACCCGAGCATCGGCGAGTTCCTGCTCAGCCACGAGCACATCACGACCCCGTTCGTGGGCGGCATCTACTCGGTGAACGAGGGCAACGAGCCGAAGTGGACGCCCGAAGTGCGCGAGACCGTGCGCCAGCTGAAGTACGGCCGCGACAGCGCCAAGGGAAAGGGCGGCAAGACCTCGCGCTACATCGGTTCGCTGGTCGCCGACTTCCACCGCAACCTGCTCTACGGCGGCGTCTTTCTCTACCCGCCCACGGCCGACAAGCCGGGTGGCAAGCTGCGCCTGATGTGCGAGGCGGCGCCGCTGGCACTGGTGGCCGAGAATGCGGGCGGCTACGCCAGCGACGGCCACGGCCCCATCCTGGACGTGGTGCCCGACCAGTTGCACATGCGCGTGCCTCTGTACATCGGCAGCCGGGACGACGTGCTCTGGATCGAGAAGATGCTCGGCGACAAGCGCTGAATCCCGGTCCGGCGGGAGGGCAACGAAAAAGGGCGGCCATGCGGCCGCCCTTTTCGATTTCCGGCATCCGACAGGATCAAACCTGCGGGTCCATCTGCTTCTGCAGGCCCTTGGTCTCGACGACGAGCCCCAGGGCGTTGTTCTTGCAGCGCGGCCGGTGCTTGACGCCGGCCGGCACCAGCAGGGCCTCGCCCTGCCGGACCTCGACGTCGCGCCCTTCCATCTCGACCACCAGCGAACCCTCGAGGATGTAGACGAACTCGTCCTTGTCGTGGGCGTGCGTGATGTAGTCGCCGCTGTAGCGGACGATGAAGGCATGGTAGCGGCCGTCGATGTCCGTCAACTCGACCGGACGGAACACCTGCGACAGGCCACGAGCCATCTTGAGCACCGAGAACTTGGCCACCGTGATCAACTCCCGAAGCCGCCGGGGGCGGCCGTCACTAGTTCTTGCCTGTTTCTTCCTTCAGCAACGCGGCCTCGTCCGAGGCCGGGTACTTCGCCAGGAGGTCGCCCCCCATCTTCCACGCATCCTGCTTCCGGCCCAGGGCCAGGTAGCAGGCCCGCGCCTTGTACATGGCCGGGGGCGCCCAGTCGCTCTTCGGGAACCGCGCCAGGAGGTCCTCGAAGCGCTTCGCGGCGCCCGCATAGTCACCCTCGGCGTACGTCAGGTCACCGAGCCGGTACAGGGCGTCGTCGGCCGCCTCGGACTTGCCGAAGCGCTGCAGGAACTCCTCGTAGCCCTGGCGGGCCAGGTCGTTGTTCCCGCGCGTGCGGTCGGCCTCGGCGGCGGCAAAGATGCTGCGACCCTCTTCCGGCAGCGCGTCGGCGCCCCCCTGGCCGGGCTTGTACTCGCCCAGGGTCGGGATGCCCTGCCGGCTGGCCAGCAGGTCGACGCGGGCCGAAAGCTCACGCATGTACTGGGCGTTATCGTCCAGCTTCTGCATGAGTTGATCCAAACGTGCGGCCACCTGGCTCAGCTTGGCCAGGCGCATCGCGGACGACTCGTCGCCGGCGTCCTTGTCCATGCGCATGAGCGCGTTGAGCGCCTGCACTTCCTGCAGGAGGCGCTTGTTCTCGGCCTGCATGCGCGCGACCTGGTCGCGGTTGTCCTGGACCGCGACCTCGATGCGGTTCAGCTGCGGGGCGCAGCCGGCAAGCAGCATGAGCCCCGCAGCCAGGACGATCCGACGCAGCCTGTGACGCATCCCGGTCACGGGCGCTCGAAGTGCGCGCGGCGGTTCTGCGCCCAGTCGGCTTCGGTCTGGCCGGCGTTGAACGGGCGGCTCTCGCCGTAGCTCGTCAGCTTGACCTTGGACGCGGAGACACCCAGGCTGACCAGGTAGTCGCGCACGATCTTGGCGCGCTTCTCGCCCAGCGCGAGGTTGTACTCGATGGTGCCGCGCTCGTCACAGTGGCCGGCAACCATCACCGTCACGCCCGCGTCCTTCAGGATGCGCGCGTTCTTGTTCAGCACGCCCATCTGCGCGTCGTCGAGTTCGTACTTGTCGTACCCGAAGAACACGTCCTCGATGCCGTACTTCGAAGGCTCGAGGCTGTCATAGTCCGGGCCCTTCGGCGCCACGGGCTCGGGCTTGGGGGCCTCGGCGATCCGCTCCACCGGGGCCTGTTCCACGGGCGCGGTCTCGGTGACCACCGGCGGCTTCTTGCTGCAGCCACCCAGCACGGCCAGCGCCAGCGCGAGCGAGAGCACCACGAGCCACAGCCGGGACATCGATCCGTTCTTCATAGCGACCACTCCTTGGTTTGCCCAGGCGTCAGTGGGACCAGCCCGGGGTGATATCGGGGTCATTCCCGAAAGTCAGCTGGCGGAAGGTGTTTTCCACCACATCGTAGACGTACAGCTTGGAGGCGCCCGTTTTATCGGAGGCGAACACAAGGTGCCTGCCGTCGGGGGCCCAGCTGGGGTCTTCACAGTTGCGCCACGAGTTGTCGGTGACGACCCGGCGCTCTTCGCCCCCGGGCCGCATCACCACGATCTGCGTCAGCACATCCTCGCGCGCGGCGTACGCCAGCCATTCGCCACTGGGCGACAGCGTGGCCGAATCGTTGTACTTGCCCTCGAAGGTCACACGCCGTTTCCCGGCGCCTTCGCGGTCGATCATATATAACTGCGGGGTACCGCTGCTGTCACTGGTAAAAACCAGTTCGCGGCCGTTCGGGGCCCAACTGGGGCTGATTTCGATGGCCGGCGAGACGGTCAGCCGCTTGATGATCGCGCCGTCGGGGGTGATGCGGTAGACCTCCGGGTCCCCACTGCGGGACAGGGAGATCAAGAGTTCTTTACCGTCGGGGCTCCAGTCGGCGCCGAGGTTCAGTCCTTCCATGGACAGGACCTGCCTGACCTGGCCGGTGGCCGTCTCCAGGAAGTACAGGCCCTGTTGGCCGCCACGGTAGCTGGTGAACGCGATCCGGTTGCCGTCCGGCGACCAGTCCGGGCAGAGGTTCAGCGTGCGGTTGGCGGTCAGGCGCAGCAGCCCCTCGCCGTCGTAGTCCACGACGTAGATGTCGCGCCGGTCTCCCCGGCCGCGGGAGAAGGCGACGCGGGTCAGGGCGATGCCTTCGCTGCCGACCGTGGTGCGGACGACCTCGTTGGCGAAATGGTGGGCCGTCGTGCGCACCTGTTCCGGGCCCGGCTTGTAGCGCTTGGTCAGCACCAGTTGGCGGTCGGGCCAGGACAGCAGGTTCAGGTTCACGACCAGGACGCCGTCGCTGCCCCGCTCCACGGTCGCCTCGGTGGTCCAGTTGAAGGGAAGCTCCTTGTCGGGGTAACCCGGTCCCCCGACCCGGAACAGGCCGCTCAGAAGCAGGTCGTTGGCCAGGACCTCGCGCAGGCGGGCTGCCGTCTCCTGGACTTCCCGGTCGTCGCCGAGCCCGCGGAAATCCCCGATACGGACGTCGGTCTTCAGCACGGCCGTGGCCGTGTGTTCGATGGAAACCTCGGTGCGCCCGCCCTGCGCCATGGCGGCCACCGGCAGGAGGAAGCAGAACGCTGCGGCAGCGAGGTACAGGCGGCGAATCGTCATTGGGCGCCAGGCTCCAGTTTGAAGTCGAAGGTGATGCCGAGGTCGTTGCCCCGGAACTGCGGCGGCAGGGGCGGCAGCCGCGACGTCTGCACGGCCCGCACGGCCTCGCGATCGTAGACGCCCATGCCGCTGTTGCGGACCAGGCGCACCTGGGAAACCACGCCGGTGCGGTTGACCACGAAATGGACGCTGCACGAAACCTCCGCGCGCTGCCCGAATCCGAGCTGCCGGGGGTTCCAGTTGGCGATGATCCGGCCCTTCACGGCCTCGAGGTAGTAGGCGAACGGGAAATCCCGGTCGGTGCCGCTGACGCCCGGCCCCCCCATGCCGATGCCGACGGACGTGCCCGTTCCGGCTCCCGTCGATCCAGGCGCGCCGGTCCCGCCCGGCTTCCCGGTGGCGGGAACCGGCCCCGGGTTGCCCTCGGACCGCACAGCCGGCTTCGGCTTGTCCTTGGGCTTGGGCTTTTCCTTCGGCAACTGCTTCGCCGGCCGCGCAGCATCGGGCTTGGCGACCGGCTCGTCCGGCACTGCCGTGGGCGCAGCCACGGCGGCGGCAGGCGCCCGTCCTTTCGGTCCGTCGACCAGCCGGACGTTGATCACGCTCGGCGCGGAGACCTGCGGGCGGCTCGCGACGCTCCCGTACAGCAGCAACCCGGCGAACGCCAGGGCGTGCAGGGCCACGGAGGCCGGGATGCCGCGCTGGAGCACCTCAGCGCCTCCGGCCGCCGGCGGCCGCGGTCACGGGCTGGTCCGCCACGAGGCTCAGGTTCACGAAACCCTGCTTCTCGACGGCGGCCATCAGCTTCAGCACGAATCCGTAGGGCACCTCTTCATCGCACCGCAGGTAGACCGGGATCGTGGCCTTGTCCGCGGCGTACGGCTCGAGCATCGCCGCCAGGTCGGTCATCGCGACCGCCTGCTCCTGGAAGAACACCTGGCGCGTGGCCGTGACCGAAATCACCGGGCCTTCCTTGACGATCACGTCGCGCGTCTCGGTCTCCGGAAGGTTGACCTCGACGCCGCCCTGGATGTAGGGCGCGGTCAGCATGAAGATGATGAGCATGCACAGCACCACGTCGACCAGCGGCGTGATGTTGATCGCGGCCATCGGCGGGTAGCGGCGACGGCGCAGCGCAGCCATCAGCGCGCCTCCCGGGGATGCCCGTCCCCGTGCCGCGCCGAGTCGGCCTGCCCGGCCGATTCCTCGAGGATATTGCGCAGCCGCTCGAATTCGTTCGTGATCAGGTCGATCCGGCGCACCAACAGGTTGTAGAACACCACGGCCGGGATCGCGGCCGCCAGGCCGGCGACCGTCGTGATCAGCGCCTCGGCGATGCCCGGCGCCACCACGGTCAGGTTGGCGCTGTGCATCGAGGCCATGCTCCAGAAACTGGTCATGATGCCCCACACCGTGCCCAGCAGGCCCATGAACGGGGCGACCGTCACGGTGGTCGAGAGAACGACCACGTAGCGTTCGAGATGCTCGATCTCGAGGTACGAGGTGCGCTCGCAGGCGCGGCGCACACCCTCGAGGTCGCGCGCGCCGGCCGCCTCACCCATCACGTTGCACAGCGGCAGGTCGGGGTTGGCCTGGCACCAGGCCAGGAAGTCGCGCCGGGAATACTGGCCGGCGAGCCAACGCTCGCAGTTCCCCCAGAAGGCGGCGTGGCCCTTCCGGACGCGCGCCAGGGTCCGCGTCTTGTCGATGTAGATGGCCCACGACAGCACGGACCCGACCAGCAGCAGGAACAGGATCATCTTGCCGAAGAAGGTCGACGTGTTGATGAGGGTCATGACGTCGCCCGCGGTCAGCGCGCCGAGGACAGGCGCCGGCATGGCGGCGAAGGTGAAGGCCATGGGCCCTCCTAGGCGGAGCGGGGTGCGGTGGTCGGTTGGCCGGTCGCGCTCCATCTTGACCGGATCCGCCCGGACCCTCCTGGTCCGGCGCCGCCGCCGGTGGCGGCGGAAGCAGGCGAGGCGCGCCGTGTCACGGCGCCCGGGTCTCGTCTACCCGGAAGATGGCGTCCGGTTCCCGCGAACGCCAGAGAGGCAGCGTCACGCCTCCGCGCGGAGGGCCCGCAGGGAGAACGCGTGCTCGAAATCGAACTTGTCGATGAAATCGCTGAGCGAATCCCGCTCGCGCCGGTCCATCAGCCCGGCATCCACCAGGTGGTAGACGGCGCGGCCGAAATCGAGCGTGTTGCGCACGCCCCAGGCCCGGAACACCTCCGGGGCCATCACCCCGAAGCGTTCCCGTCCCAGTTCCTTGACGGCCTCCAGGAGGTCCTCGCCCGTCACGTGGCCCGGCTCGGGGCGGGCGCTGACGGCCTGTTCGAGCGCTTCCAGGACGAAGAAATAGGCGTCCGCGCGGAACACGCCGCGGCGCCCGGCCAGGTCGTGGATCGTCTGCAGCAGTTCCAGGGTGTCGCTCACATCTCACGTCCTTCGGCGCGCCGGTCGGGGCGGCCTGCAGTCATTGTAGGCCCGGTCCGGGATCTGTCAACCGTCGCGGCGGAAGGTCGCCCGCAGGGGCCCCGGGGCCAGCAGGCGGTCGTACAGGTCCAGGTATTTCTTCACGACGCAGGGCGCGCCGAAGTCCCCGGCCGCATCGCGGCGGGCCTCCTCGGCCATGTGCTGGCGCAGGGCGTCGTCGCCCAGCACGCGCAGGGCGGCGGCGACCATTCCGTCGATGTCGTCCGGGTCGCGCAGGAAGCCGTTGATCCCGTCGTGGATGAATTCCCCCGCCCCGCCCCGGCTGGTGGCCAGGGGCACGACGCCGCAGGCCATGGCTTCGAGCGCGACCAGCCCGAAGGACTCGTGGAGCGACGGCAGCAACAGCAGGTCGCAGGCCGGCAGCAGGTCCTCCAGCCCCGTGACCGCGCCGAGGTGGATGACCCGGTCCTGCAACCCGCGCTCACGGACCATCTCGCGCACCGTCGTCATCTCCGGGCCGTCGCCGATCAGCAGCAGCTTTGCCGGGCACGCCGCCGCAACGCGCGCGAAGACGTCGATGACAGCCGGCGTATTCTTCACCTTGCGGAAGTTCGAGGCATGCACGAGGAGCTTCTCGTCGGGCTGCGCGAACCGCGCGCGCACGGCGGGATCGTCCTTCGGCGTGTACAACCGGGCGTCGACAAAGTTGGGAATCACCTCGATGTCCTCGCCGCAGCTGAACACACGAACAGTCTCGTCGCGCAGGAACGTCGACACCGCGGTCACGGCGTCGCTCTGTTCGATGAGGAAGCGCGTGATCGGGAAGAACGACGGTTCCTGCCCCACCAGCGTGATGTCGGTGCCGTGCAGCGTCGTGACGATCTTCACGCGGCCGGGCGGCAGCATCTGGCGAGCCAGGTACGCTCCCGCGGCGTGCGGGATCGCGTAGTGGACGTGCAGGATGTCCAACCCGCAGCGCAACGCCACGTCGTGCATCGTCGAGGCGAGGCTCAGCGTGTACGGCGAGTGCTGGAAGAGCGGGTACTGCGGCAGTTCGACCGGGTGGTAGAAGATGTTCTGGTGGTAGTTCTCCAGCCGGAACGGAAGATGGGTCGCGATGAAGTGGATCTCGCAGCCCATGCGCGCCAGGTGCAGGCCCAGTTCGCTGGCCACGACCCCGCTGCCGCCCTGGCTCGGATAGCAGGTGATGCCTATCGCCGGCATGCGCATCAGCGCCACGGCCCGGTCGGCAGGTCGGCAAGGACCGGTACCTGTTGCGTCGTCAGGGCCTCTGCGTAGGCCGTGCCTGACTGTCGCCCCCAGCGCCTTGCGCGGTCCTCGATGCGCTGCAGGAACGCCGGGTCGTTGATGACCGTGGCGCGGCGGCCGTCGTCGCGCCGCAACTGGCTGCGGTAGCACGCCAGTGCCTCGAGTTTCCGCTCCCAGTGCGCGCTGATGTCGAACAGCAGCGACGGGCGGCCGTCCTCGGGCGTGACGTGGGCCACGGTGACGGTCTCCCAGCGGTCGGCGGCCTCGGGAAGCGCGTCCGCGCCGTGCAGGCGCAGCGGCGGCGACACGGGCTGCCACGTCGCCAACCGCGAGAGAAAGACAGCTCGGGCCACGAGGCCGGGTGTCGCCTGGTGGTCCGGGTGGCGCAATGGCTCGGGTGCGGTCACCAGCCAGGTCGGCCTGAGCCTGCGAATGACCGCAACCACGGCCGCAACCTGCCCCTGGTCGTTGGCGTCGATGAAGCCGTCCGGCAGCTGCAACTGGACGCGCCCGGTCAGCCCCAGGACCTTCGCGGCGGCTACCGATTCCTCCCACCGTTCCTGCGGTTCCGCATTCGTGCCGAGCTCGCCGCGGGTCAACTCCAGGGCCCAGACGCGCCGGCCCTGCGCGCACAGGGCCGCGAGCAGCCCGCCAACGCCGATCTCGGCGTCGTCCGGGTGCGGGGAAACCACCAGCAGGTCGCAGGCGGGCTGCGTGTCGTTGAGAATCATCGGGACCCCATCGGGATGTCGAGTCGTCGTCGCGCTTCAGGAGACAACGTACTCTCGCCACTGCCCCATCGCACCGCGCGACAGGTGCTCGCACGCCGCGTCGATGACGGCGCTCGCCAGGTCGTCCCCCCACACGGCCGCGGCCGCGGCCAGGGCCAGCCGGCGCTCCTGCCTCTGGCCGTCAGGGAAGACGCAGGCCGGGACCGCGCCCGCCGCCAGCTGCCACTGCCGGCGGCCTTCGTCCCGGAACAGCGCGGCAATGCCGCGCCGCCAGCGACGCGCGCGCCCCGCAGCCAGCGCCTCGGCACGGCCGTCGGCGACGCCGAGTTCGGCCGTCAGGGTCCGCCGCAGGTCGGCCGCCGCCCGCACCGCCAATTCGTCCGCAAGCTGCGCGGCCTGCGCGGCCGGTGCCGCCGCCCCTGCCAGCAGCGCCGCCAGGCGCTCGCCAGGCAGTCCCGCCGGCAAAGCCCAGCCGAACAGGCGCGGCACCAGGGCACAACGGGGCACGCCCAGTTCGGCATACAGCGGCTCGATCTGCTCCAGGTACGCCCTTTCACCGGGACCCACCACGACCGCGACGGGCCGCAGCAGCCAGTCCTGCACGAGGCTGCGCAGCATCACGCCCGGACGCAGTTGCGACGGGGCGGGCAGGGCCGCCGTCATCGCGAGCGGCACGCGTCGATCCCCGGCGGCCACGAACAGGTGATGGGCCAGCGACCGGTCGGAAACCGGGGCGCGGCCCGTCGCAGCAGCGAGGACACGACCCTGCCGGTGCGCCAGTTCGCTGCAGCGTTCGCGAAGAGGGCCCACGGCTCCGTAGAACGCGGCGGCGGCGGCGTGCAGGTCGGGGTCGTTGCCGCGGACGATCGCCAGCGGCTGCCCCGTGAATACGCGCTGCAAGGCCGCGACGTTCAGCCGGGACCAGGACCAGTTCTCGCGCAGGGCGCACCCCCACATCGACGCCAGGTCCGCGGCCAGGACGGTTGCTCCGGGCCCGGTGGCCAGCCGTTCCAGCAGCGCGGCCCCGGGGGCGCACCAGCGCGCCGACGCCGTTGCGCCGACCAGCGGCCGGCCGAGGTTTCCGGCGCGCGCAGAGACGCGGCCCTCGGCGCGGACAAGGGTGTCCAGCGCCGGATCCCAGCCGACGGGCGCGAGCGCCTCGACCAGGTCGTCGTCATCGTCCCCGCACCAGAACACCGCCAGGGTCGGGAGGCCGGCGTCGTTGCGCAGGCGGGCCAGCGCGATCGCGGTCGCGACCTTGTGCAGCGTCAGGAGCGGGCCACCCAGGAATCCGGGCTGCTGGCCCGTCACCACGATATCGCACGCGCCGGCAGCCATGCCGGACAGTCTGCCGGCGTCCCAGCCGTCAGTCAGGCCATCCCGGCTGCGGGCGGCGCGCCACGGGCCGCCATCGTGGGCGGCGAACAGGGGGGCAGGCCCGGCGCACGACGGGGCTGACAGCGCGCGGCTTGTCTCGGCGGCCCCGCCGGCTTGCGCTCCGTTCAGCCACGCGGCGAACAGCACGCCCTGCTCCGGCGTCCCCAGCAGAGCGCCGCTCTTCCAGGCAAGGCTCACGTCAGCGTCCCTTTCCGGTAGGCCAACAGCCAGCGTGACCCCTGGCCCACCGGCACTCCGTCGTAGTCGCCGGCCGAGGCGACGCGCCGCAGCCCGCCACCGGCGGCCATGGTGTCCAGTTCGTCCAGTGTGTAGAGCGCCACCGATTCCTCGTACCGCAGGCCGTCGGCCGTGACGCCCAGCGACGCGGCCGCCTCTTCGTGCGCGGCGACCGGCGCCAACGTCACCGCCTTGACGACGCGCCGACCCTCGACATCGAGGCGACGGACTTCGGTCACGACCAGGGGACCGGCGACGCGCGTGCGCTCGAGGGGGCCATCGGCCAGTTCGCCCATCACGCGCCCGGCGTCAAGGTAATCGAGGAACCAGTGCCCGCCCGGCGCCAAGGCGCGTGCGATGCCGCCCACCACCTCCGCATCGCCGTCACGGCCGAAGTAGCCGAAGGCCGTGAACAGCGACAGTACGGCCCCGCAGGCGCCTTCGCGCACCGGCAGGCGGGACATGTCCGCGCGCACGAGCGGCGCTCCCTGCCCCCGGGCCGCCATCAGCAGGGGCCACGACAGGTCGAGCCCGATCGCCGTGTACCCGGCCGCGCGCAACGGGGCCAGGTGCCGGCCGTCGCCGCAGCCGAGGTCCAGCACCGCCAGCCCGCGCCCGTCGTCCAGCGACGCCAACCGGGGCAGCAACTCGAGGCAGCGTTGCGCCTCGGCCTGGTCGCGGTGCGCGTACAGGACCGGATAGAACGCGCCGAAGGCCGCCCTGTACCAGGGCTCAGCCACCGGTCGCCCCCGGGGCTTCCGAACATGTCTCACCGGCCAGCGGCACGCCGCGGCAAATGACGGTGTCCACGGCGGCGGGCAGGCGATCGGGATGGTCGAGGGTGTAGTGCAGGCCGCGGCTCTCCGGACGCGAGAGAGCGCAGATAACGATGAGCTCGCCCAGCAGCGCGATGTTGGCCAGTTCGGCAACTTCAGGTGTCGGCGCCGTGCGCCGGCGGACCGTCTCGACGGTGCGCCGGATGGCGCGCACGCGGCCGAGGGCGATTTCGAGCCGCTCGCGATCGCGCACAATGCCGACATAGTCCCACATCACGCGCCGCAGTTCGTCCCAGTCGTGCTCGAGCACGACCGGCAGCGTACCGAGGCCGCCGAGCGAGGCAGACGGCGCCGGCACGGGCACGATCGGCAGCCTGGCGCCGAACAGGCGAGGCTCGGCCGCCACCGCGGCGGCGGCGCGCTCGGCGAAGTACACCGCTTCGAGCAGGGAATTGCTCGCCAGTCGATTGGCCCCGTGGATCCCCGTGCAGGCCGTTTCGCCGATCGCGAACAACCCGGGGAGCGTGGTGCGCGCGTCGAGGTCGACCGCGACACCGCCGCACATGTAGTGCGCCGCCGGCACGACCGGGATCGGTTCGCCCGCCATGTCGAGACCGAAGCGGCGGCAGGCGGCGACCAGGTTCGGGAAGCGGGCCTCGACCATGGCGCGGTCGAGGTGCCGCAGGTCGAGGTACACGCAGTTCTCGCCGCTGGCCTTCATCTCCTGGTCGATCGCGCGCGCAACCGCATCGCGCGGCGCCAGGTCGGCCTGCGGGTGGTGGCGCGCCATGAAGCGCACGCCGCGGTGGTTGATCAGGACGGCGCCTTCGCCGCGCACCGCCTCGCTGATCAGGAAACTCTTGGCTTCGGCATGGAACAGGCAGGTCGGGTGGAACTGCACGAACTCGAGGTTGCGCAGTTCGGCGCCGGCGCGGAAGGCCATCGCCAGCCCGTCGCCGGTCGCGATGTCGGGGTTGCTCGTGTAGAGGTAGACCTTGCCGCACCCACCGGTGGCCAGTACGACAGCATCGGCCAGGTGCAGCACGACGCGCCGCGTGCGACGGTCGAGCACGCGGGCGCCGACAATGCGCGCGGAAGCGTCGCCGTCGAGCCCCACCTCGCCGCCGCGCACCAGTTCGAGCCCCATATGGTCCTCGTCGACGGTGATGTTCGCGTGCGCATTGCAGGCGGCCAGCAACCGCTCCTCGATCTCGCGCCCGGTCAGGTCGCGGCAATGGAGTACGCGGCGCTGGGTATGGCCGCCCTCGCGCCCCAGCGCCAGTCCGCCATCCGCCTCGCGGCTGAAGTCCACGCCGTACCCCAGCAGTCGGTCGATCAGGTGCGGGCCCGCTTCGACCATTCGCCGCACCACGTCCTCGCGACACAGCCCGTCCCCCGCCGCAAGGGTATCCTGTACATGAGTCTCGAAATCATCCAGCGGCGAGACGGCCGCCGCGATGCCCCCCTGGGCGTAATTGGTGCTGCTTTCCCGGCTTTCCTTCTTCGTGACCACGCGCACCGGCCCGCCCCCGGCCGCCAGCAGGGCGAACTGCAAGCCGGCGATGCCCGAACCGATCACCAGGCAACGGCTGACGACGGTCTCGGGGGCGCTCTGTGACGTCATGGGGAACCATCCGGGAAGGTGGGGACGGGCCCGGAAGCCGCTGGGATCAAGCACGATGATTGCGCTAAAGGCCCGCGGCCGGCGGTCGATCTCAATTGCGCCGTGGAACATACACATTCAGGCGGATGTCTGTCCACCAGGAGGATCCAAAGTGAAATCCCGTGCCTTGCTGGCCTTTCTCGCCGTTGCGCTGCTGACGACCGGTTGCTCGATGAACAACAACAACGAGTGGCAGACGGTCGTCTGCTCGGTGCAGAAGATCAATGACGGCGCGCCCGTCATTTCCGCTGCCGTCAACGCCGGCGACCCGGCGAATCCGGATGACGACTACGTGCCGCTCGATTTGATCAAGGTGCTGTTCTGGGCGCGGCCCTACAGCGCGGCCTCGACGATCAATTCCGAAGGCGCCTACAGTTCGTTCATCATCACCGGTTATTCCGCCGTCTGGACGCCGGGCCCGAACGCCCCGGCCGAACTGACGACGTACAACGTGCCCCGCAGCAATCTCTCGGCGCGCGTGCCCATCAACGACGAGACCGAAGTCGCCTTCATGCTCTGCCCGCAGGAAATCAAGCAGGAAGCCTGGTACCCCGCGCCCGGAAGCGCGACCGTGTACACGGCGAACCTGGCCCTGACCTTCTACGGCCACGTCGAAGGCAGCGAGCACGAGGTCGAGGTCCCGGCCGGGACGACGGTGACGTTCCTGGGCGCGATTTCCGACAACTAGCTGAAGACCGGTTCACCACGGCGGACGGCATCCAGGCGCTCCCGGACCAGGTCCGGGAGCGTCGGCGTTCCCTCCCAGCAGACGCGCAGCTCCAGCACCACGAGCGGCGGGCGGCTGCCCCACACCGGCGCGAGTTTGACGGCGTCTTTCGCGGTGGTCACGACCGCGCGGGCGCCTGTGTCGCCCAGGATGCGGTCGAGCCGGGCCAGCATCCGCGCGCCGTAGGGCTCGTGGTCGGCGCAACGGACCGTTGCGACGGCCGATTCCACGATTTGGCGCGCAACTTCGGCCTCGAAGACCTGCGGCCGCGCGATCCCCGACAGGAGAAGGACCGGCCCGCGCGGTGGCGGCGCGCCGCCGGCAAGTCGGAACGTCCGCGAGAATCCGGCCACCTGGGTGCCGTTCGGCGCCCCCAGGCCCGTCGGGTCCGCCTCCACCAGCCAGATTCCGGCGCGGGCAGCCCCCCGGGCTGATTCCCGCCAGGGGCCGAACGGCGCCGTCGGGCCTGTCCTGGGCGTCAGGGCGTCTCCCCCGGGGCCCGGGCTGCGCTCCCAGGCATCGAGGATCACGATATCGGTGTGGCGACCGACGCCCGCCGTCTGGTGCCCATCCTCCAGAAGAATGACCTCCAGGGCCCCACGCGCGCGGCGCAGCCACTCCAGGCCCGCGGCCCGGCGCCGGGATTGCATGACGACCCAGCCCTGCGGCTCGAGCGTCCCGGCCAGAAGGCGCGCCTCGTCCCCGGCCCCGCGGGTGCCGGCGTGGACCAGAAGCGGTCCGGCCAGGCTCGAACCGAAGCCACGGGTCAGGATCGCGCCCCGGACCCCGCCCGCGGCCAGGTCCAGCGCCAGTTGCGCGGTCACCGGGGTCTTCCCGGTGCCCCCCAGCGCCAGGTTTCCGATCGACACGACCAGGGGCGCCTCCGGCGGCAGGGGCCGTCTCGCAGCCTGGCGGGCCAGCCAGGCATCGGCCAGACGCGTGGCCACCAGCGCCGGCCCCCGGGGGAGCGCTGCTCCCTGGGCGCCCCAGCGCGTCGTCAGGCCACGCACGATCGCCGGTCTCAGGTCGAAGACCTTCATTGCGGCGCGCCTTTCGGAACGAAGAAACCGGCCAGGGCCTCGCGCAACCGCGCCGCCTCGGCGTCGGCGGGACCTTCGCCGGCCAGAACCGGCGTCCCGACGCGGATCCGCACGACCGAACCGGGCAGCGGCACGACCGTCCGATCCCACGTGCGCAGGCGAAGGGCCGCTCCCGGTTCTGCCGCCAGGGGCACCACGGGCGTCCCGGTCAGGCGCGAGAGGTGGGCCACGCCGTCGCGGATTTCCCCGAACGGGCCCTTGGGCCCGTCGACGGCGACGCCCACCACGCCCCCGGCTGACAGCACCCGCCTCAATTCGACGAGCGCCCGACCGCCGCCCTCGCCCGTGGCCCCGCGCACGAATCCGAAGCCGGCGCCCTTGAGCGCGCGCACGAGGATGTCCCCGTCCTCGCTCCCACTGACCAGCAGATGGGGCTGCGCCGTGCGCACGAACATGAGGCAAGGCAGGATGTCCCGGTGGAGGCAGGCGAAGATGATCGGTCCGGTGGCGGCACCGGCGGTGACGGCATCAGCGGGCTCGAGACGAACGGTGCGCACCAGCAGGCGCCACAGCGCGGGCGCCAGGTTCAGCTTGAGCGCCTGCGGGCCCATTTCAGCGGTGCTCCGGCGCGGAGCGCCCACGGCTTTCCAGCAGCCCCATCGCGGCGAGCGCCGCCCTGTCCCAGGCGCCCGGCGCGCCACAGGTCTTGCGCAACCGGCGCACGTCGGACTGGAACGTTTCGCGATCCGCGGGTCGCGCCAGCCAGGTCAGCAGGTCGCGCGCCAGTGGCAGCGGGCTGGCCTCGTCCTGCACGTGTTCGCGCACGATGCGCCGGTCCATGATGAGATTGGCCAGGCCGATGTGCCGCACCTTGAGCAGCCGACGCGCCGCGAACGCCGTCAGGGCGCCGGTCCGGTAGACGATCTCGTGTGGGACGCCGGCGAGGGCCGCTTCCAGGCTCGCGGTACCGCTGCAGACAAGCGCCAGGTCCAGTCGCGGGAGCAGGGACGGCAGCGGTTCGTCGCTCAGCTCGGCGCCGAAGCGGAAACGTTCCCCCAGCCACTCCCGATCGACGCCCGGAGCCACGCTCAGCACGAAGCGCACGTCGCGCCCGCCGAGGTGGCCGATGATGGTCTGGCTGGTCACCTTCAGGATCGGCAGCAGTGCCTCCAGTTCCTGGCGGCGGCTCCCGGGCAGCAACCCGATGGTCAGCGGCCCCTCGCGCTGGCCGAGGCGTTCCTCGCGGGCGACGGTCGAGGCCTCGAAGGGGAAGCGGCCGGCATAGTCGTCCATCAGCGGGTGACCGAGCGCCGCGACCTCGAAGCCGCGGGCGCGGAAATAGTCGGGCTCGAAAGGCAGGATGGTGCCGAGCAGGTCGATGCGGCGACGCAGGGACGCGGCGCGCCACCCGCCCCACGCCCACAGCTGCGGCGCCACGAGCCAGAACACGGGCACACCCGCGCGATGGGCGGCGCCGGCAAGCTGGCCGTTGAAGCCGGGGAAATCGATCGGCAGGAAGAGGTCGACGCCCTCGCGGGCCAGGTGCCGTTCGACGGTGCGTCGCGCCGACCATAGAGCCGGCAGGGCCCGGGCGACCTCGCCGACGCCCATGACCGCGACAGCGGCGCTATCGCAGACGATCTCGACTCCGGCCGCGCGCAGGGCGGGGCCGCCGAGCGCGCTGAAGCGCAACCCGGGATCACGCCGCCTGAGGGACGCGACGATACGCGCTCCATAGCGATCGCCGCTGGCTTCGCCGCAGGAAAGGAAAACGTGGCGAGGCCGCGCTCGGGTCACGGATGGCTCCTGACGACGGCCGCCGGCGTCCTCAGCGGACGATGCCGCGGTCCGAGCGCCTGATGAACGCCATCAGGTCCTCGATGTGCTGCGACAGCTGGCAATCGGCGGCGATGCGCTCGAGGGCCTGCGTGACATTCAGCCCGGACCGGTAGAGCAGGCGGTAGGCCTTCTTGAGGTTCTGCAGGTCCTCGTCGGAGAACCCGCCGCGCTTGAGGCCGATGGCGTTGATGCCCGCGACCTCGATGGGGTTCCCGGCGACCTTGATGAACGGCGGCACATCCTGCGGCAGGCGGCTGCCGCCGCCGACGAAGGCGTAGGCGCCCACGCGTACGAACTGGTGCACGGGCGTCATGCCGCCGAGGATGGCATGGCTCTCGATCTCGACGTGGCCCGCCAGGTTCACGGCGTTGGCCAGCACGGTGTGGTCGCCCACACGGCAGTTGTGCGCGATGTGCACGTACGCCATCAGGAGGTTGTCCGACCCGACCCGCGTGCAGGCGCCTTCGCCGGTGGCCGGATGGATCGTGCAGAATTCACGGATGTCGTTGTTGTCGCCGATTTCGACGTACGTGACCTCGCCGTGGTACTTCTTGTCCTGGGGCTCGCAGCCGATCGCGGCCCCGTGGAAGATGCGGTTGCCGCTGCCCATCACCACGTGGCCGGTCAGCAGCACGGCCGACCCGATCACGCAGTCGGGCCCGACCACCACATCGGGACCGATGATCGCATACGGCCCCACCTTCACGTTGTGTCCCAGGCGCGCGCCCGGGTCGACCACCGCGGTCGGGTGGATCTCGGGCTCGCTCACCGGACGCAGGCCGGCCACCTTGTTCATCTTCACCGGATCCAACCCCATCCTCCTTCGGTGCGCGGCTCAGGCATCCACGATCGTGGACATGAGATCCGCCTCGGCAACCAGCGTGTCGCCGACCCAGCCGGTCCCCCGCATCTTGCACAGCGGTCCGCGCAATTTGAGCAGTTCGAGCTCGAAACGCAACTGGTCGCCCGGCAAGACCGACTGGCGGAACCGCGCGGCGTCGATGCCGCTGAAATAGACCAGTTTCCCTCGCGGATCCTCGACGCTGCTCAGGAGCAGCACCCCGCCCACCTGGGCCATGGCCTCGATGATCAGCACCCCGGGCATGATCGGATGCCCCGGGAAGTGGCCCTGGAAAAAGGGCTCGTTGATCGAGACGTTCTTGATGCCCACCACCCGCTTGCCGGGCACGAGTTCGGTGATCCGGTCCACGAGCAGGAACGGATACCGGTGCGGCATGATTTCCATGATCGACGCGATATCCCAGTGGCGCGGTTCGCGCGGCGGGTAGATGCGCGGCATCTTGCGCTCGGTGCGCGCCAGCATCCGCGTGAACTCGACGTTCGCGGCGTGGCCGGACAGCTTCGCGTGCACGTGGCCCTGCAGCGGCATCCCCAGCAGGGCCAGGTCGCCCAGCAGGTCGAGGATCTTGTGGCGTACACACTCGTCGGGAAAGCGCAGCGTCTGCCCGCCTTCGAGCCGGCCTTCGTTGAACACGAGCGCGTTCTCGAGGCTGCCGCCGAGGGCCAGGCCCTGCTCGCGCAGGCCCTGCACATCGCGCAACAGCGCAAAGGTGCGCGCGGGCGCTATCTCGCGCCGGAACACCGACGGTCGCACCTCGAACGAGGCCTCCTGGCTGCCAATCAGTGTGTCCTCGTAGGCGATCTCGAAGCTGACGCGGAAACCGTCGGCGGGGCTGGCGGTGACTTCGGCCTCGCCCAGCTTCAGCGTGACCGGGCGCGTGATCTTGTGGTACGAGTTCGGCAGGCCCTGGTCGCGCACGCCGGCCCGGTCGATCATCTCGACGTACGGCAGTGAACTGGCGCAACCGGTCACGGGGGGCTCGCCGCCCTCGAGGCGGATGAGGCAGTTGGTGACGCCCATGCCGTATAACGCCGCCAGCACGTGCTCGACCGTGTGGACTGTGATGCCCTGGTCGACGAGGGTCGTGGCCCGGACGAGGTCAGCCGCAGCCACAGCGTACTCCACCAGCGCCGGGATGCGGACATCGCCGTCGGGACCGGGCACGACGAAGACGAGCCCGGTGTTGGGCGCGGCGGGCTGGAAGGTCATGCGGGCCTGGGCGCCCGAGTGCAGGCCGATCCCCTCGATCGACACCTCGGTCTCGACGGTACGCTGGAGCCAGAGCAACGGTCACGTCTCCTGTTCGGGTCCCGCCGGCGTCGCCGGCCCCTTGCCGCGATTCTCGAGAGCCCGCAACCGCGCCAGCGCGGCCGGCAGGCGCCGCAGCGCCGCCGTGATGCGGAATGATTCCTGGAAGTCAAGCGCCGGGTAGCCGAACATCGTGGCCTTCGCCGCCACGTCCTTGATGACGCCTGCCTGCGCGCCGATGCGCGCCCCGTCGCCCACCGTCAGGTGATCGGCGATGCCGACCTGCCCGCCGGTGATCACACCATTGCCCAGCGTGCAACTGCCGGCAATCCCCGTTTGGGCGCTCAGGGCGCAGTGGCGCCCGATGCGCACGTTGTGCGCGACGTGCACCTGGTTGTCCAGCTTGCTGCCGGCGCCGATCACCGTGCGCCCGGTCGTGGCGCGATCGATGGTCACATGCGCGCCCAGTTCCACGTCGTCCTGCACCTCGACGATGCCCACCTGCGGGATCTTGACCTGTCCTCCCGGACCGGGCAGGTAGCCGAAGCCGTCGGCCCCCACCACCGTGCCCGCATGGACGACCACGCGATCGCCCAGAACGCAGCCTTCGCGCACCGTCACCTGCGCATGCAGCACGCAATCGCGGCCGAGCACGGCGTCACAGCCGATGGTCACATGCGGCCCCAGCCGGCAACCGGCGCCCACCCTGGCCCCCGCCGCCACGACGCAGTAGGGACCGACCGAGGCCGCCTCGACCTGCGCTTCGGGATGGATGATCGCCGTCGCGTGCACGCCCGGCGGATAGAGGCGATCGGGATCCGGCAACTGCAGCGCCAGGAACCGGGCGAAGGCCTCGTAGGGCTTTTCGACCTCAATGGCTGGACGCCCGAAATCCATCCCCGGTGCCACCAGGAACGCGCCCGCGGCGCTCGCCTGTGCCTCGGCCAGCCGTTCCGGGCCGGCGACAAAGCTCAGGTCGCCGGGGCCGGCGTCAGCCAGCGAGGCTGCGCCGGTAATCAGCGGATCGGCGCCTTCACGCCACTTCCCGCCGAGCCGGACCGCCAGTTCGCTCAAGGGCCACGCCTGCTGCACGACGATTCCTTCCAAACGACCGCCCCCCGCCTTCCCGGCGAGGGGCTAAGCGCTTCGGAAATGGACCTTTGCCAGTTTCGGTGCCCCGCGCCCGGGTGTCAACCCCGAAGCAACGCGGGCGCCGAAGGCTACTTGTCGCCCCGGACGAGGGCCTGCAGCACATCGTTCGTCAGGTCGAGCTGCGGGTCCACGTAAAGTACGGTCATCGCTGCCGCGTCGACCACCAGGCCCAGATTGCGTTCCTTGCTCAGGCGCTCGACGATCGTCTTGACCTGGTCGAGGATCGGCTGCATGCGGGCCTTGGCCTCCGCATCGGCCTTCTGCTCGGCCGACTCGCGGAACTGGAAGTATTCGGCCTTCTGCTTCTCGAACTGCTGCATCTTGGTGGCCAGGGCGTCCTTGCCGAGCAGCAACTGCTGGCTGTCGATCTCCTCGGCGGCGGTCGACAGGGCCTTTTCCTTCAGGCTCAGCTCGCGCTCGAGGTCCTGGACGAACTTCTGGTACTGCTCCTGGGCATCCCGCATCGCCGGGTACTCCTGGGAGATGCGCTCCGAATTGATGATCGCCATCGGGCGGAGCTCGGCCGCCCGGGCCACCGTCGCCGCCGCGAGCATTCCGATCACCAGCGCCAGGCGCAGCGTCTTCGTCCGAATCATCACGTGCCTCCGTTGCGACCCGTCGCCGGGCCTGCGTCTAGAAGAAATTGCCGATCGTGAAATGCGGTTCCCAGGCCGGGCCGCCCGCCCGGTCGAAGCCGTAGCCGTAGTCGAAGCCGATATTGCCCATCATGGGGACCTCGACCCGGATGCCGAACCCGGCGCCCTTGCGCAGGTCGGCCAGGTCGGCCTGGGAGAAGCTGTTCCAAACGTCTCCCATATCCAGGAATGTGAGCAAATGCACGGCCGGGGTCAAGGGATACAGGATCTCCGTGTTGAAGATCGAGAAGAACCGGCCGCCGATGAAGCTGGGATTGCCGCGCGGCACGACCTCGAGGTCCTTGTAGCCGCGCAGCGGCAGGCGACGGTTGCCGCCGAGCCGGTAGCGGTCCCAATCCGGGACGCTGTCGGCCGAATCCAGGCCGTGGATCAGGCCGAAGAAACCCCGCAGGTGCAGCGCGAAACCGCCCGGGAGCTTGTTGTAGAACGAGTGCGAGAGCATGTGCTCCTGGAAGGACGTCTTCCCGCCCAGCAGCCCGCCGGCGTACTCGAAGCTGTAGCTCGACTTGGAGCCCGTCGTCGGGAAGAACGGGCTGTCGGTCGAGTTGCGGTTGAACGAAACCTGGAGGCTGCTCTTGGAGCGCGGCCAATCGACGCGGTCAAGGCGCTGCCACGGCAGGTCGCTGGTGCCGAGCGAGCGCTCGAGGTCGTCCAGGTACTTGATGTAGCTGGCGTTGAAGTTGTCGAGCCGGGTCTGCGACCACTCGTAGCGCAGGCCCACGCGGCTGTAGCGCGTGCCCGGGACGCGGCGGCCGAGGCGGGCGTTGAAGCCGCGCACGCGGCTCTCGTAGAAATCGTCGTAGTTGTACTGGAAGCGATCGAAGATATCGACGCCCACGAGCGTCGGGGTGCCGCGGAACCAGGGCTCGGTGAAGCTCAGGTCGAGATAGCGACGCCGGGTACCGAACTGCCAGGTCAGGCCCAGGTTCTGCCCCTTGCCGCGGAAGTTCGTCTCGGCCACCTGGATGAACCCGCTGGCCGAGGTCTCCGCGCTGTACGACATGCCGAACATGAACTGCCCGGTCTGCTTCTCCTTGACCTTCAAATCGAGGTCGACGTCGCCGCCCTGCACCGGCTTGATGTCAGGCTGCACATCCTCGAAGAAGCCCGTCTGGTACACATCCCGCATCGTGTTGCGGATGCGGGTGTTGCTGAACGTGTCGCCCGGGAAGATGGCCAGCTCGCGCAGGATCACGTTGTCGTGCGTCTTGGTGTTGCCCGAGACCGTGATGTCGCGGATGTTGGCCGGCCGGCCTTCCTGGAAGCTGAACACGACATTGACGTCGCGACCGCTGATGTCCCGCTTGGGCTCGACCGTGATGTAGATGTATCCCCGGTCGGCATAGACCTGCTGGAGATCGTCGAGGGTGGCGAGGTACTCGTCCTCCTTGAACACGCGCCCCTTCTGCAGGAGCACGTGGTCAGCCACCGTCACATCGTCCAGGACGGTGTTGCCTTCCCAGCGGACGTCGCCGACGGTGTACTGTTCGCCCTCGTTGATCTCGACGACGATGTCCAGGCGCTCGCGGCCCTCGCGGAAGTTCAACTGCGTATCGACGATGGTCGCGTCGAGGAAGCCCTGGTTGCGGCAGTACCCGAGGATCCGCTCCTGGTCCTCCTCGAACTGCTTCTTCTTGAACGAGCCGCCGCGCAGGAAACCCGTGGTGCCCTGCTTCATTGCGCCGCGCAGGTCGCCCGAAGCGAGCTGCCGGTTGCCGGCAAAGGTGATGGTCTCGACCTTGACCTCGCGCCCTTCCTTAACGGTGACGACAAGGTCCTGCATGTTGTTGCCGTCGACGACCGTCGAGTCCGTCGTCACCTCGACGTTGTAGTAGCCCTTCTCGTAGTACAGGTCGCGCAGTGGCTGCAGGTCGCGACGCACGGCGGCGGGGTTCGAGAACTGCCCGACAGTGACCGGGAAGGCCTCCCGCAGGTCCTTCTCGCCGAGCTTGTCGTTCCCCTTGAAGGTGACGCTGCGCACGCGGGGGAATTCGCGCAGGTTGATGATCAGGCGGACACCGCCGGGCTCGTCCTGCCGGTAGACGAACACGTCGCCGAACTTCCCGGTCGCGAAGAGCTTGCGGATAGCCTCGCCGACAATGTCGGCCGTGTACTCGCTGCCTTCGGTCAGGCCGGACCAGGCAGTGACCTGGCGGGGACCGACAGTCAGCGCCCCCACCACGTCGATACCGGTGATCAGGGGCGCTTCTGCGGCGGAAGCGACACAGGCCATGGACAGGGCGCAGCACAGCACCAGTGCGGTGGCCAGCCGGCGCGCCGGACGGATCAGTTCGAGCAAGGGGCTCCCCATCGTCGGGTTGGGATAAACAGACGCGGCAGTCTAGCACCGGCCGCCGCGGCCCACAACGGAGAAGGGCCGACAGGCGCCGCCGGGCGGCGCCGCCCGGTCCGGACCCGGGCACGGCCATCTCCAACCCGCGGCGGCACCGGGAGTTCCCGCGCCACGGACGGGACAAGATAGACCCCCGCAGCCACAGCCCAAAGCCCAATTCGCTCAGGGGGGAAAGCAGCGGCGGCGCCCCCTTGCAGGAGCGCCGCCGTCCGAGCCTGTCCCCGTCCCCGCCTAGGAGGCTGCGGTGGGGACCTCTTCGCGCGGTTCGGCCTTGAACGACAGCTTGCCGCCGTTGACGCCGATGACCATGCGACTCTTGCTGACCACCTCGCCCCGCAGCAGTTTCTCGCTCAGCGGGTCCTCGACATGCTTCTGGATGGCCCGGCGCAGCGGGCGCGCTCCCAGTTGCTGGTCGTAGCCCACCTCGCACAGGAAGTCCTTGCAGGCCTTGGTGAAGTCGAACTCGATCTCCAGGTTCTTGAGCCGGTTGCTGACGTCGGCCAGGAGGATCTCGACGATCTGCGAGATATCCACGCGGCTGAGTGACTTGAACGTGATGATCTCGTCGATGCGGTTGATGAACTCCGGGCTGAACGTCTTCCGCAGGTCCGAGTCGATGTTCCCCTGCACGCGCTGGTTGTTCTGGTCGGTCTCGTCCGAGCCGAAGCCCACGCCGCGAACGCCGTGCGTCTTGCGGCTGCCGACGTTGCTGGTCATGATCACGACCGAATTGCGGAAGTCGACCGTACGGCCGAAGCTGTCGGTCAACTGCCCGTCGTCCAGCACCTGCAGCAGGATGTTGTAGACGTCAGGGTGCGCCTTCTCGATCTCGTCGAGCAGGATCACCGAGTACGGCTTGCGGCGGACCTTCTCGGTCAGCATGCCGCCCTCGTCGTAACCGACGTAGCCGGGAGGCGCACCGACCAGCCTGCTGACCGAGTGCTTCTCCATGTATTCGGACATGTCGACCCGGATCAGCGACGCCTGGTCGCCGAACAGGAACTCGGTCAGGCGCCGGGCGACCTCGGTCTTGCCGACGCCGCTGGGGCCCAGGAAGATGAAGGAACCGATCGGACGGCGAGGATCGCGCAGACCGGCGCGGTTGCGCCGGATCGCCTTCGACACTGCGGTCACGGCCTCATCCTGGCCGATGATCCACCGGCCGAGCTCTTCCTCCATCCGGAGCAGCTTGTTGGTCTCCTCCTCCTCGACCTCCGAGACCGGGATGCCCGTGATCTCGGCAATGACCCGGCAGATCATCTTCTGGTCCACCTTCGCGGTCAGCTCCGAACCCTCGCCGGTCCAGTTCTGCTTGAGGTCCTGGAGCTTCTTCTTGAGCTCCTTCTCCTCGTCGCGGAAGGCGGCGGCGCGCTCGAACTCCTGCGCCTGGATCGAGGATTCCTTTTCGGTGATGACGCCCTCGATGCGCTTCTCGATCTCGCGCAGGTCGGGCGGCACCACGGCCATGCCCAGGCGGGCGCGGCTGCCGGACTCGTCGAGGATGTCGATCGCCTTGTCCGGCAGGAAGCGGCCGGAGATGTAGCGGTTCGACAGGAACACGGCGGCCCGGATGGCGTCGTCGTCATAGGATACGTGGTGGTGCGCCTCGTACTTGTCGCGCAGCCCGAAGAGGATCTGGATGGCCTCGGCCTCGCTGGGCGGGTTGACCATCACGGGCTGGAAGCGGCGCTCGAGGGCGCCGTCCTTCTCGATGAACTTGCGGTACTCATCCATCGTCGTGGCGCCGACACACTGGATCTCGCCGCGGCTGAGCGCGGGCTTCAGCATGTTCGAGGCGTCGATCGCGCCCTCGGCGCCGCCGGCGCCGACGATGGTATGCAACTCGTCGATGAACAGGATCACGTCCGGGTTCTCGCGGATCTCGGCCATGATCTGCTTGAGGCGCTCCTCGAACTGGCCGCGGTACTTCGTGCCGGCCACCACGCTCGCCAGATCCAGGGAGACGATCTCCTTGTCGCGCAGCAGCGCCGGGACGTTGCCCTCGACGATGCGGGTGGCGAAGCCCTCGACGATGGCCGTCTTGCCGACGCCAGGCTCGCCGATCAGCACCGGGTTGTTCTTCTTGCGGCGGCTGAGGATCTGGATGCAGCGGTCGATTTCCCGGGCGCGCCCGATGGTCGGGTCCAGCTTCCCCTCGCGCGCCATGTCGGTCATGTTGCGGCCGAACTGCTCAAGGACCGAGTTCTCCTTCTTCCGCGCGACCTTCCGCTTGCGGGCGTCGCCCGCCGCCGGGCCGGCGGTGTCGCCGGCGCCGAGGGCCTTCATGACCTCGCGCTTGACCGTCTCGTGGTCGGCGCCCAGCTCGCGCAACACGCGAGCGGCGACGCCCTCGCCCTCGCGGATCAGCGCCAACAGCAGGTGCTCGGTGCCCACATAGTTGTGGTTGTGCAGGCGCGCTTCGTCAATCGACAGCTCGAGGACCTTCTTCGCGCGCGGCGTGAAGGGCACCTCGCCGATGCTCACAGGGCCCATGGGAGCGGTGACGGAGTCCTCGATCGCCTTCTGGATGCGATCGAACTCGAGGTTCAGGCGGCGCAGCACGTTGGCGGCCACGCCTTCGCCCTCGCGGATGATGCCGAGCAGGAGATGTTCGGTCCCGATGTAGTCGTGCTGGAGCCGGCCCGCCTCGTCACGGGCCAGAAACAGGACCTTTCGCACTCGCTGGGTAAAGCGGTCGTTCATGCCGCGCGCCTCCGTTCGCCGCTGCAGGACCCCGGTGTCGGCAAGGGCTCCGGCCACCGGTTGATGTCGCAGAATATACCGGACCAACCGGCGTCTCGCTACACCGGCCACGCGTTGGTCCACGCCGCCCCAAGGCAAGTTCCGGGCCGCGCCGTGGCTTTCGCCATCGGCTGGGGATCGGCCGATCACGCCGTAACCTTAAGGACTTAGGCGTCCGGACACCGGCGCGGGCCGCCTGGCGGGGTCAAACGGCGGCAAAAAATTCCCGGAGCAGGTCCGAGCGGGCCGCCGAACGCTCGCGGCCGTCCAGGCGGCGGCCCGCGGCCAGTTCCAGGTGGGCGCCCTGGTGGCGCACGAGCAGGCGATTAAAAACCCCCCAGGACGGGTTCGGGACCAGTTCGAGCCCTGCACCGAGGCGGGCATGCGACAGGCAGTCCCAGGTCTCCTGGGTGGTCATCAGGCGGGCATTGGCGAGGGCCGCGCGCCCGCGCCAGGCCAGGTCCTCCAGTCCACGGCGGTCACGGACCAGGAGCATCTCGCGCGCCGCGCGTTCATGAACGATGACCTTGCCGACATGCGCGGCGAAATCGGCGGCGATCTCGGCCTCGTCCCGGCCGAGCGTCGTCAGGTTGCCGATGCGGAACAGGGCCCCCCGCACCGTCCGCCCCTCGCCGGCCAGCCCGCGCACGCCGAACTCCAGCTGGCGCAACGCATTCAGAACCTTGTCGATCTCGTCGGCCATCACCAGCCCCGGCAGGTGCAGCACTGCCGACAAGCGCAGCCCGGTGCCGACGTTCCCGGGCGAGGCCGTCAGGTAGCCCTGCTCCTGGCTGAACGCCGGCTCGAAGGCCGTGCCCATCCGGTCGTCCAACTGCATGACCGCGGCCAGCGCCTCGAGCGGGGCGAAGCCCGACTGCCAGGCGCACAGGCGCAGGTGGTCCTCGCCGTTGATCAACGCCACCAGGGCCAGATCCGGCCCCGCGACCAGCGCGCGGTGGTCGGGGTTCGCCAGGAGGTCGTCGCCGGCCAGCAGCTTTTCGCGGAGCAGCTGCCGGGAACGCGGCTCGCACTCCGCAATCTCCACCGCAAAGCCGCCGGCCAGCTCCGGCAGGCGCTGCAGCCGACGGCTGAGGTCGATGCTGATCGTGGCCAGCGCCGCAGCCTCGGCCCGGTGTGGGAACGGGAAATCCGACAAGTTGCGCGCCAGGCGTGCCCGCGTGGCCAGGACGATGTCCCCGTCCGGACCGCAGCCGCCAAGCCAGGCGGCGTCGCGCGCCGCCAGTGCAGCCAGCATCGCGCTCATCGCGGCCCCCCGTCGTTCGGGCCCGACTGGTCCTCGAGCTCGCGCAGGCGATCGCGCAGCGTGGCCGCGCGTTCGAATTCCTCGGCGGCGACGGCCTTCGTCAGGCCCAGGCGCAGGCGCGTGATCTCGGCCAGGCGCGTGGTCGGCGGCGAACCGCCGGGCACCTTGCCGACATGCGAGATGTGGCGATGGAAGCGCGCCAGAAGGGGCAGCATCGTCGAACGGAACGTCACGTAGCAGCGCGCGCACCCGAGGCGGTTGTCGCGGCGCAGGTCGTCGATCGTGGTGCCGCAGCCGGGACAGGCGGCGCCGGCGCCGCCAAGTCCCTGCCCGAGGAAGGAAACCAGCGGCTCACCGGCCGGGACGGCGGGAGTCTGCTCCCGCGTGGCCGCGCAGTCGGCGCACAGCCAGAGGCTGCGGCGCTGGTCGCCGATCATCTCGAGCCAGTGCACGCTGGCCTCGCGCAGGCTGCAGCGGTGGCATTTCATGCGCCGCCCCCGTCCCCGGGCTGCAATCGCCCGTCGGCCAGGTGCCAGCGGCGCGCCGCCCTTTCGGCCAGGTGTTCATCGTGGGTCACGAGCACCAGGCCGACACCCTCCTGGCGGTGCAACGTCATCAGCAGGTCGCCCAGGCGCGCACCGTTCGCCGCATCCAGGTTGCCGAACGGCTCGTCTGCCAGCACGAGCGCCGGCCGGTTCATGAAAGCGCGCGCCACCGCGACACGCTGCTGCTCGCCGCCGGAAAGCTCGCCGGGCAGGTGCGAGGCGCGGTCGGCCAGGCCCATGTGGTCGAGGAAAGCCAGCGCGCGTTCCCGATCCGCGGGCGTCACATCGCCACGACTGCGCACCGGCACCAGCAGGTTCTCGAGGGCGGTGAAGTCCGGCAGCAGGAAATGGAACTGGAAGACGAAGCCGACGCCCTCGGCGCGCCATTTCACGCGAGCATCACGGTCGTCGACCGCCAACGGGATCCCGTCGACGAGCACCTCGCCGGAAGTAGCCGTGTCGAGGCCACCCAGAATGTTCAGCAGCGTGCTCTTGCCGCTGCCGCTGTTGCCGGTGATCGCCGCGGTTTGTCCCGGATCGAGGCGGAAGTCGACGCCGCGCAGCACCTCGACCGTGCCGTCGGCGCGGCGGAAGGACTTGCGCAGGTCCCGGGCTTCCAGCAACACGGACATCGGGTGGCCTTTCTAGGTGTAGCGGATGATGTCCATCGGCTCGAGGTTCGAGGCCTCCCAGCTGGGCCACAGGCCCGCGGCCAGCGACATCACCATGGTGATGACGGCGATCAGCGCGAGGTCGGTCCATTCCAGAAGTACCGGCACATGGTCCACGAAATACACATCCCCCGGCAACCGCACCCCGTGGGCGTCCAGGAACCAGATGCCGCCGAGCCCGATCGCCGTGCCGACCGCGATGCCCAACCCGCCGAGCCAGAGCCCGTTCAGGAGGAAGATGCCCATCACCTGACCGCGCCGGGCGCCCATCGCCAGGAGGATCCCGATCTCGCGACGCCGCTCGCCCACCATCATGGTCAGGATGCCGATGATGTTGAAGCCCGCGATCAGGATGATCATGCCCAGCAGCACGACCATGATCACCTTCTCGAGCTTGATCCACTGGAACAGGTTCTGGTTCAGGGCCATCCAGTCGGTGGGGAAAAAGTCGCGCCCCAGCCGCGTGCGCATGTCGTCGGCGACCTTGTCGGCGCGCATCAGGTCGGCCACCTTGACGCCGAGCAGCGAGGCGCCGTCCGGCGGATAGCCGAGGAACGCGCCCACCTGCTGCCGCTCGCCGTAGACGAAGCGACTGTCGAACTCGTACATCCCCGTCTCGAGGAAGCCCACCACCACGAACCGCTCGCTGACCGGGCGGATGTCCCGCAGGTCCAGCTCCTCGTTCACCGAAGTCAGGATGATGGTGTCGCCGATGGCCGCATAGAGGTTTGCAGCCAATTCCGAACCGATGATGACCCGGGGGAAATCACCGCCTGAGAGAGCGGCGAGCACCGCCGGCTCCGGGCGCAGGTAGCTGCTGAGCGGCAACACCGTATCAACGCGACCGGGGTCGATGCCCCACACCACCCCGGCCTGCGGCCGCGGCGGCCCGACCTGCCGCGGCGACGTCACGAGGACCTCCTGCCGGATGAAGGGCGCCACGCCCACCACCTCGGGCACGGCGGCGACGCTGTCGAGAACCGCCTGCAGGGGCTGGAACCCCTCGGGACGGCTCGTCATGACCGTGATCATCGGCATGTTCTCGACGAAGGTGCGCCGCATCTCGGCGTGGAACCCGTTCATCACCGCCAGGGTGATGTTCAGCACGGCCACGCCGATCGCCACGCCGACAATCGCCAGCACGCTGCTGCGGCTGAGAAAGCGGCTGTGCCGCCGGCTGCGCAGGTAGCGCCGGCCGATGTAGGTCGCGAAACGCATCTAGCCTTCGCCGCCCGTCCGCTCGGGGCGCATGGCCGGGAAAAGCAGGACGTCGCGGATGTTGTTCGTGTCCACCAGCAGCATCACCAGGCGGTCGATGCCCATGCCCATGCCGCCGGTGGGCGGCATGCCCTGCTCCATGGCCATCAGGAACTCCTCGTCCAGCGGCTGCGCCTCGTCGTCGCCGGCCTCCGCCAGGCCGCGCTGCGCCTCGAAGCGGCGGCGCTGCTCGAAGGGATCATTCAGCTCGGAGAAGCTGTTGGCGACCTCGAAGCCGGCGCAGAAGAGTTCGAAGCGCTCGACCAGGCCCGGCACCTCGCGGTGCGCCTTGGCCAGCGGCGAGAGTTCCTTCGGGTGGTCCATGACGAACGTGGGCTGCGTCAGGCCGGGCTCGACCAGCTCGCCGAACAGGGCATCGAGGAGCTTGTCGCGGCCCATGCCCTTGCGCGGTTCGATGCCGTGCTTGCGCGCCAGCGCGATCACTTCCGTATCGTCCAGCTTCATCAGGTCGACGCCGGTCCGCTCGGCCAAGGCGTCCATGAAGCGCAGACGGGCGAACGGCTGGTTGAAGTCCATCCGGACCTCACCGTAGGTCAGCACGCCATTGTCCCCGAAACGCTGCGCCAGTCGCCGCAGCATCCGCTCGGTCAGGTCCATCATCTGGTGGTAGTCCCACCACGCCGCATAGCACTCGAGCATGGTGAACTCGGGGTTATGCGTGCGGTCCATGCCCTCGTTGCGGAAATCCTTGGCGATCTCGTAGACGCGCTCGAGCCCGCCGACGATCAGCCGCTTCAGGTAGAGCTCGTCGGCGATGCGCAGGTACAGCGTCGTGTCGAGCGCGTTGTGGTGCGTCGTGAACGGCCGCGCCGTGGCGCCGCCATAGAGCGGCTGCAGGACCGGGGTCTCGACCTCGAGGAATTCCTCGCTGTCGAAGAACGCCCGCACCTCGCTGATGATCGCACTGCGCTTCTTGAAGCGTTCGCGGCTCTCGAGGTTCATCGCCAGGTCCAGGTGCCGGCGGCGGCTCTTCAGCTCCAGGTTCATGTCGTGGAACTTTTCCGGCAGCGGGCGCACGGCCTTGGCCAGGAAGGTGAAGTCGGAAACCTGGATGGTGAGCTCGCCGGTGCGCGTCCGGAACAGCGTGCCCTCGACGCCGATCCAATCGCCGATGTCGACCAGTTTCATGATGCGGTGGAAGCGCTCCTCGCCCAGGATATCCAGCTTGAAGTAGGCCTGGATGCGGCCCCACTCGTCCTGGACGGGGGCGAACAGCGTCTTGCCGGCGCCACGCTTGGTCATCAGGCGCCCGGGCACGCGCACGGCGGCGCCTGCGGCCGTCAAGGCCTCTTCCTGGGCCCGCAGCTGCTCGCTGGTGTGCGTGCGCGCGTAACCGTAGGGATAGAGTTCCACCGACTTGCCGAGCTCGCGCATCTTCTCGATGCGGCCCTCGATCAGGTGGTGGTAGGCCGCGGTCCCCTCGGCGGGCTGCTCCGGTTCGCCGGCCGGCGTGGTGTTCTCGCGATCGGTCAAGGCGTCCTCCCGGCGCCGCGGTTGCCCGCCGGCGCGTCGTGTGTTGTTGGCGCTCAGCGGTCGCGCGGCCCGAGCCAGCGCAGGTAGGCGTCGATGAACCCGTCCAGGTCGCCGTCGAGCACGCCGGTGGAATTACCGGTCTCGTGGTCGGTCCGGTGATCCTTCACCTTAGTGTAGGGCTGCAGGACGTAGGAACGGATCTGGCTGCCCCAGGCGATCTCCATCTTCTCGGCCTCGATGGCGTCGCGCGCCCGCTGCTTCTCGGCCATCAGGCGCGCGTAGAGCTTGGCCTTCAGCATCGTCATGGCGCTCTCGCGGTTGCGGTGCTGGCTGCGCTCGCTCTGGCACGCCGCGACGATACCCGTCGGCACGTGGGTGATGCGGATGGCGCTGTCGGTCTTGTTGACGTGCTGGCCGCCGGCGCCCTGGGCGCGGTACGTGTCGACGCGCAGGTCGTTCGGGTCGATGACGACCGAGATGTCGTCATTGACGAGCGGGTAGACGAAGACCGAGGCGAACGACGTGTGCCGGCGCTTCTGCGCATCGAACGGCGAGATGCGGACAAGACGGTGCACACCCGACTCGCTCTTGAGGTAACCGTAGGCGAACGCACCGTCGATTTCGAGCACCGCGCTCTTGATGCCGGCTTCCTCGCCCGCCTGCAGGTCAAGGGTGTCCATTTTCCAGCCGGCCGCCTCGACGTAGCGCGTGTACATGCGCAGCAGCATCTGCGCCCAGTCCTGGCTCTCGGTGCCGCCCGCGCCGGGGTGGATTTCCAGCACCGCGCCGTGGCTGTCGGCTTCGCCCCCGAGCAGGAACTGGAAGTCGATCTTCTCGACCGCTTTCTCGAGTTCCGTGACCCCCGTGCCGAGTTCGGCGATGGCGTCGGCGTCGTCCGCCTCGGCGGCGAGCTCGCCAAGCACCTGGAGTTCATCGGCCTTCGCCGTGGCGTTCACCAGCGGCTGTGTCATCTGCTTGAGCGTGCGCAGGCGGCCGAGCACGACACCGGCCGCTTCCTGGTCGCCCCAGAAACCGGGTTCGGCCTGCTTGCGCTCGAGCTCGGTCAGCTCGACCTGCAGGCGGTCGAAGTCAAAGCCCCTCCTTGAGGATGACCAGGCGGGCCATGGCGGCCTCGAGGCGGTCGACAATCTCCTTCACGGCGGACAGGCTCCTTCCCGACGCACGGCGCCGGCGGGTTCAGTGGGCGTGGGCGGCCCACAGGGCGTCCACGGCAGCGGCCAGAGCGGCCGGTTCCCCATCGTTGCGGATCGTCAGGTCGGCGCGAACCCAGTCGAGGTCCAGCGGCGCCAGGGCGTCCACCCGCGCGCGCGCCATCGCCGGGTCCAGCCCGGTCCGTGCGGCCAGGCGGGCCGCCCTAACCTCTGCGGAGGCGACGACCGCCACCACCAGGTCCATCCGTGGCGGGGCCGGAAGCCGAAAATACACGGCCGCCTCCAGCACGGCAAGAGCACGCCCCTGTGCCGCCAGTTCCTGCAGGCGGCTTTCCATCAATGCGCACAGCGGCGGGTGCGTGATCGCGTCGAGCGCGGCAAGTTCGACGGGGTCACCAAACACCCTTCGGCCCAGCAGCGCGCGATCCACCACTCCACCAGGCGTACAGGCGACGCCGAAGCGGACGCCGACCGCCGCGACGACCGCCGCCTGCGCCAGGACCTCATGTCCAAGGCGATCCCCGTCCAGGGCAGCCGCGCCCCGCGCCGCCAGCAGCGCCGTCACCGCCGACTTCCCGGCCCCGGTCGGCCCCGTGACCGTCCAGCGCTTCATCCGTGCGCCTCGGCCCAGTTGGAGCCGGTGTGGATGTCGACCAGCAGCGGCACCTTCAGGGACAGGGCGTTCTCCATCCCGTCGCGCACCAGGGCGGCAACCTCGTCGACCTTCGCGCGCGGGACCTCGAGGACCAGTTCGTCGTGCACCTGGAGCAGCAGCAGCGCCCCCGTGTCGCCGGCATCGAGCGCTCCCTGGATGCGCAGCATCGCCAGCTTGATCAGGTCCGCGGCCGTGCCCTGGATGGGTGTATTGACCGCGACGCGCTCCTGGAACGACCGCTGGCGCGCGTCCGGAGAAATGATGTCCGGCAGCAGCCGGCGGCGCCCGAGCATCGTCTGCACCCAGCCGTGGCGGCGGGCCGATTCGCGCGTCGCCTCGATGTAGAGACGCACGCCCGGGTAGGTCTCGAAGTAACGATCGATGAAGGCCGTGGCCTCGCGCATCGTGACGTCGATCTGCTTGCCGAGCGCACGGGCGCCCATGCCGTAGATGACCCCGAAATTGATCGCTTTCGCGCGGCTGCGCATCTCCGAAGTCACCGCAGACTCGGGCACGCCGTTGATGAGGGCCGCCGTCCGCCGGTGCACGTCGGCGCCGTCGCGAAAGGCCGCCTGCAGGCCGGGGTCGTCGGCCAGATGCGCCAGCAGGCGAAGTTCGACCTGCGAGTAGTCGGCCGACAGGAAGACATTGGCCGCGTCCCGCGGCACGAAGGCGCGCCTGATCTGCCGCCCGAGCTCCGTGCGCACCGGGATGTTCTGCAGGTTCGGGTCCGAACTCGACAGGCGCCCAGTGGCCGCGACGGCCTGGTTGTACGAAGTATGGATGAGGTTCGTTCCCGGGTCAGCCAGCAGCGGCAGCGTCTCCACGTAGGTGCTCTGCAGCTTGGCCACCTGCCGGTACTCGAGGACGGCCGCCGGCAGCGGGTGTTCCTCGGCCAGCACCGACAGCACCGACACGTCGGTGCTCCAGCCCGTGCCCGTCTTCTTGATGGGCTTGAGGCCGAGTTTTTCGAAGAGAATGACCGCCAGCTGCTGCGAGCTGTTCAGGTTGAAGTCCTCGCCGGCCAACTCGACGATCCGCAGCCGCAGCGCCGTCAGTTCCTCGTCGAAGCGCCGACGAAGCGTCCCGAGGAACGCACGGTCCAGCCGGATGCCGTTGCGCTCCATCGTCAGCAGCACGGCGGAGACCGGCATCTCGAGGTCGCTGAACAGGCCGCGCAGGCCGGTCTCGTCGAGTTGCGGCGCCAGGCAGGCGTGCAACCGGAGTGTGTAGTCGGCATCCTCGGCCGCGTACAGCGCCAGGCGCCAGGGATCGACTTCGAGGATGTCCTTGCCCTTGTCGCCGCGCTCGAACAGTTCGTCGTAGGGCATCATCCGGTGGTCGAGGAAATCCTGCACCAGGTCGTCCAACCCGTGCGATCGCCGCCCCGGGTCGAGCACGTACGAAGCCAGCATCGTGTCGAAGCGCGGGCCACCCAGCGGCAGGCCGTGCCGACCGAGGACCCACTCGTCGTATTTCAGGTTCTGGCCCACCTTCAGGGCGGGACCCAGAAGAACCGGACCCAGTCGGGCCGCCACCGCCGGCAGGCGGTCATGCTCGCGACCGATCGGGAACAGCATGCCCGCAGCCGGGGCGCCGGGTTCGCTCTCGCGCCAGCGCACCGGGATGTAGGCGGGCGGCAGGACGTTGCCGTCACGGTCCGCACCCGCAAGGCTGATGCCGACCAGCCTGCAGCTCTCGGCGCGCAGGCTGTCGGTCTCGGTGTCGACGGCCAGCGCGGAGCGCGGGTCCAGGCGCGCCAGCCAGTCCGCCAAGGCATCATCGTCGGCCAGCCGGCTGTAACCGCGCTCACGGCAACGATCCTCCCAGCCCTCACCGGTCGCGGCGGGGCCCGTGACGTTGATCACGGGGCGGGCCGGGGCCACTGGAGTCGCAGGCGCGCTGACGGCGGCGGGGGCGGACACGGAGACCGCCCCCCCAACCTGCGCGCCGGCCAGCTTCGCCGCCAGCGAGAGGACGCGCCGCAGGCCGAGCGCGCCGAGCAGGGCCGTCACCTCGGAGCCGACCGGCAGCACGGTGTCGAGCGCACCCCAGTCGAGGTCCAGTTCGACATCGCGCCGGATACGGAACAGATCGCGCGAAAGCAGCACCTGGTCGCGGTTGTCGGCGATCACGCGCTTGAGGCGCGGCGTCAGGGTGCTGGCCTCGAGGCCGACGAACAGGTTGTCGAGCGTGCCGAACTGCTGGATCAGCTTGAGCGCTGTCTTGTCGCCAACGCCGGGCGCGCCCGGGATGTTGTCGGCCGCATCTCCAGACAATGCGAAGACGTCGACCAGAGCGGCCGGCTCGAGGCCGTAGTCGCGCCGGACGGTGTCCGCGGTGACCTCGGTGAATTCGTCGCCGCGCTTGCCCGGCTTGAGGATCCCGACATGCTCGTCGAGCAGTTGCAGGAAGTCCTTGTCGCCGCTGTACAGCCAGGCCTGCTCGCCCCTCGCCGCCGCCCGCGCCGCCACGGTCGCCAACACGTCGTCGGCCTCGACACCTTCCTGCCCGAGCACGGGGACACCCCACGCCGCAAGCAACTCGTGCAGGCGCGGCAACTGGGCCGCCAGTTCCTCGGGCATCGGCTTGCGGTGGGCCTTGTACAGGGGGTACATCACGTGGCGGAACGTCGGCGCCTTGCGGTCGAAGACGATCACCAGGCGTTCGGGCCGGCGCGCCTCGACCAGGCCGAGGACCGCGTTGCAGAAACCGAAGGCAACGGACGTCACCTCGCCGGTCGGGGACGTCAGCGGCCGGCCGGCGAAGGCGTAGTGGGCCCGGTACACGAGCGCGGAACCATCGACGAGGATGATCGACAAGGACGGGCCCTTTCCGGGTGGTGTCTCTGTTTCGGCGCTGCGGCCGTTCAACCGGCCCGGTACAGCCCGTGGGCAGCGATGTAGTCGGCCACCCCCGCCGGCAGCGCGGCTTCCGGATCGACCGCGCCCGCCAACATAGCACGAACGGCGCTCGCGGACACCGGGTGCTCGAACGGCGGTGCACTGACCAGGCGGCCGGCCAGCCAGGACGGCGGCGCCGACACTCCGGCACCCGGGCGATCGAGCACGACCAGTTCGGCGAGTTCGAGGATCCGCCCGGGCTCCCGCCACCGTTCGAAGGCCGGCAGGTGGTCGGCTCCCACGACAAGGCGCAGCCGGTCCGCCGGGTACGCGTCGGCGAGTGCAGTAAGAGTGTCCACGGTCCACGCCGGGCGACCAGCGTCGATCTCGCGCGGGTCGACCAGGGTGCCGGGCACCGGCACGAACGCGATCAGGCACATGGCCAACCGATCGGTTGGCCCGGCTTTCGGCGGCTCGCGCCAGGGGGACTGCCAATTCGGGATCACGTGCACGAGGTCCGCAAGGCCGTGCCCCAAAACATGGCGGGCCATGGCGACATGGCCCGCATGCACGGGATCGAAGGTGCCGCCGAGGACGGCGCGGATCACGACCCGGCGACGGCGCGAAGCCGCGCGGCGGACTCGGCAGCCGCCGCAGCGCGCCGGTCCTGCGGAAAGCTCTCAGCCAGCCGCTGGTAGTACGTCGCGGCGACCGCAGGTTCGGCCAGCCGTTCGGCAGCCTCGGCGCGCTCCCAGAGCGCCTGTGGCAGCAGGGTGGACCCGCCCTCGTCGGCGATCAATCCGTCGAGGACCACGGCAACGGCCTTCCACCGCTTCAACTGGCGGAACACCTCAACCTGGGCCAGCCGCTTACGGACGACCAGGTCGCTGATCGCCGTCAACTCGGCGTCGACGGCCGCCATCCGCGTCGACTGCGGATAGGATTCCTTGAACCTGAGGAAGTGTTCGCGCGCCTGATAGGCCCCGCTCGCGTCGCGCTCGACGTTGCCCACCTGGCGCTCGTAGGACAGGCCTTCCTGGAACGACGCTTCCTCCACCCGGTCGCTGGTGGGGAAATCCTTGCGCAGGATCTGGAATTCCACCGCGGCCAGCGGGTACTCCTTCAGATCCATGTAGACCATGGCCTTGCGGAACTGGGCCTCGGCGGCCAGCGAGTCCGTGGGATTGTGACGCACGAACGCCTCATACGCCGCGATGGCCTCGAGTCGCTTGCCGCGACTCGCATAGTAGTCCGCACGGTCGAGGGTGCCGGGCGGGTTGGGGTTGCTTCCCGCGCATCCGGCGACCAGACCGCCGAAGACGGCGGCAAGGACCAGGCCTGCGGCCAGTTGCACCCGCTGCAGCTTGAACATCGATCAGTCTCCCGTGTTCGCGAAGTAGACAGCGATCAATCCGGCCAGGGTCCCCAGCACGGCGAATTCCTCGAGGCGGCGCTGCCAGCCGCTTTCCTTCACCACGGCGGTCGTAAACGGGTACAGCTTCGTGCTGACGCCCGCCAACTCGTCGCTCGTCACCCGGTCGCTGAACCGGCGCGCAATGCGCTCGCTCAGCAGCAGCCGCCCCGACGACGTCTCCGAGACCTCGGTTGTCACGACCACGCTCACGTCGCGGTCGACCCACCGGCGCCAGAGGCCCAGCGTGCGCCCGACATCCGGGTAGGACACGGCGACCTCGTCGATCGAGAACCAGGCCGCGCAGTCCGGCCGCACACCGCTCGCGCTGTCCGGGTCGCTGACCAGCAACTCGTAACCGCGATCCTTCAGGACACGGGCGGCGACCACACGCATCAGTTTCCCGGCCGGGTCGGTTTCGGTCGCCCGACCGGTCAAGAGCACGCGGGCCGGCGGGGGCGGCAGCGCCCCGGCGGCCTCGCTGACGATCTCGCCCATCAACGCTTCGACCAGCCAAAGGTTGGTGCGAAGCGAATCGGCGGCCGACGTCCCCAGCCCGACGGGCCCGGGCGCTTCCGCCTCGGCCGCCTGGGCATCCGTGGCCGCCAATGCGGCGCCGGCAAGCGCCAGCACCAGGCCCAGGATCACGAGGATACGCTTGTCCACGGTTCCCCTTTTCGCGCAGCCCGCCTCGGGGCCGCCGGTCGGCTTCAGGCCGGCTCGCCCCATACATCGTAGGGGGTCACGGCCACGAAGCGCGCCTTCACCACGTCACCCGGCGCCGCTCCCGGCAAGGGCAGCAACACCGCACCGTCCAGATCGTAACCGAAATGATAGCTTCGGCCCAGCGCCAGGGAAACCGGAGCCGCGACAACACCGTCGAACGCAGCGCGTTCCCTCTTTCCGCACCAGGTTCCGTCCGCAAGGGCCTCGACGAGCTCGTCGACGCCCGATTCATCGAGCTCCTCGGTCGTCACGACCTCGTCAATGACGACCTCGTGCACGGCGCCCAGCCGCCCCTCCATCCGCGAGAGCGAAATCTCCGACTGCAGGTCGGTGATCAGGGCCTCGCGGTCCAGGACGACCTCGCCGGGGACCTGCTCCTCCATGCGCGCGGCCGGCGTGCCGGCCTCGGGCGAGAAGTGATGCGTCCCGACGTGATCGAACCGCACCTCGGCCAGGAAATCGGCAAGCTGCTCGACATCCTCCTCTTCCTCGCCGGGGAACCCGAGCAGCACCGTCGTCCGCAGCACCAGGTCCTCGCGCCCGTCGCGCAGCTGCTGGAAGAACCGCGCCGACGACTTCTCGCCCCCCGGTCGCTTCATCGCCTTGAGCAGGCGCGGCGACGCGTGCTGGATCGGCAGGTCCAGGTAGGGCGCGACCTTCGGCAGGTCGAGCAGGCGGCGCAGGTCATCGACGGAGACGAGCCCCGAATACAGGTAGAGCAGCCGGATCCAACGGAGGTCCTCGACGCCCGAGAGCGCCGTCACCAGCTGCAGCAGCGTCTCGCCCGTCTCGCGCCCGTAGTCGGTCGTGTTCTGCGAGACGATCTGAACTTCGCGCACACCACCGGCCACCATGCCGGTGACCTCGGTCACGATCTCGGCGACGGGACGGCTGCGTTGCGGACCACGGATCAGCGGGATGCGGCAGAACGTGCAATGGCAGTTGCAGCCCTCGCCGATTTTCACGAACGCGACGTGCGCCGGTGTCAGCAACGGGCGCACCACGAGCCCGCCATACGGCGCGGCGGCGGGCAAGTCCACCATCACCGGCACGACGCCCGGCGAGGCAAGCGGGAAGTCGGGGGCCAGCACGGCTGACGGCACTTCCTGGCCCAGGCACGCGGCCACGACGTTCGCGAACTGCCCCACGCCAGCCACGACGTCGACGTCCGGGAACCGATCACGGATGGCCTCGCCGTGCTCCTGCGACCAGCAACCACAGACGGCCAGCAGGCGGTGTTCCTTCGCCTCGCACATCTCGCGCAGGGTCCGCTCGCTGTCCTCACGCGCGGCGTCGATGAACCCGCAGGTGTTCAGCACCCAGATGTCCGCGTCGTCCGGATCGCTCACGATCTGCACGCCACGCCGCGCGAAATGCCCGAGCAGCGCCTCCGAGTCCACGAGGTTCTTGTCGCACCCAAGGGTGGCGCACCACACACGACGCATCAGGCCCGTCCTTCCTTTGCCACCGGCAGGTCCTCGGGCTTGATCAGCACGTCGCGCGCCTTGCTGCCCGTGAACGGACCGACGACGCCGGCCTCTTCCAGCATGTCCATCAGGCGCCCGGCCCGCGTGTACCCGACGCGCAGGCGGCGCTGCAGCAGCGACGTGGAGCCGCTCTGGTGCAGCACGACGATGCGCTTGGCATCCTCGAACAGGTCGTCCTCGCCGGTGTACTCGCCCTCGCCGAGGGACTCCTCGACCAGGCTGATCTCCTCGGTCGTTCCCGCGTACTGGCGCCAGTGGGCGGCGATCGCCTCGCACTCGTCGACATCGATGAACGCACCGTGCACGCGCACCGGCAGTGCGCGCCCCGGCTGCAGGTACAGCATGTCTCCGTGCCCGAGCAGCTGCTCGGCGCCGTTCATGTCCAGGATCGTGCGCGAGTCGTTCTTCTGGATGACGCGGAAGGCGATCCGGCACGGGATATTCGCCTTGATGACGCCGGTCAGCACGTCGACGCTCGGGCGCTGCGTCGCCAGCACCAGGTGGATGCCGACCGCGCGCGCTTTCTGCGCCAGGCGCGTGATGGGCCCCTCGAAATCGTTGCCGAGCTGCAGCATCAGGTCGGCCAGCTCGTCGACCACGCACAGGAAGTACGGCATCGGCTCGGTGAGCTTGTCGCCGTTGGCGTCGTTCACCTCGCCGCGCTCGATCTTTTCGTTGTACTGCTTGATGTTCCGGACCGCCCACTTGGCCAGCTGCCGATACCTGAGCTCCATCTGGGCGACCATCCACTGCATGGCCTTCAGCGCCTCGCGAGGATCGGTGACCACCGGCAGCAGCAGGTGCGGGATCCCGTTGTAGACGTTCATTTCGAGCATCTTCGGGTCGACAAGCACCAGCCGCAGTCGCGAGGGATCGTTCCTCAGCAGCAGGTTGCAGATGAGTGCGTTCAGGCAGACCGACTTGCCGCTGCCCGTGGAGCCGGCCACCAGCAGGTGCGGCAGCGACGCGATGTCGATGCCGATCGGGCGCCCGACCACATCCTTGCCGAGCATGACCGACAGCGGCTCGCGCGGCTGCGTGCCCGTCAGTTCAAGCACCTCGCGCAGGCGCACCATGCGCGCCGTCGGGTTGGGGATCTCGATGCCGACCGCCGCCTTGCCGGGGATGGGCGCTTCCATGCGGATGGAGCGGGCGCGCATCGCCAGGGCCAGGTCGTCGGTCCGCTGCACGATCTGGTTGACGCGGATACCGGGACCGGGCTGGTACTCGTAGGTCGTGACCACCGGACCGGGGCGCACGTCCTTGACCTCGCCTTCGACGCCGAACGAGCGCAGCGTCGCTTCCAGCAGGTCGGCCGCCGCATCGAGTTCCGTGGCCGCCACCGGCTGCCCCTCGGGACCCGCCGGCGTCAGGAGTTCGAGGCCCGGCATGCACATCGGGCCGCGCGGCACCTTGCGCACCGCCTTGGCGGCGCGGGCCGGACGCGACGCCGTCGCCGCCTCCGCGAGTTCCTCGCCGTCGGCGCCGGGCAACTCGAAGGCCTCAGCGCCTTCATCGCCTTCTGCCCATTCTTCGTCATCGTCGTCCACGCCATGGACCGGCAGCGGAGCATCGTGCACGACACGTTCGCGCCCGCGAGTCGTCGCCTGGGCGACCGCGGGAATCGCCGCGTCGTCCGGGCGCTGCGCCCGGTCCGTGGCCTTCGCGTCGGCCGCGCGCTCACGGCGGCCGGCGAGGGCGTCAAGTACATGCGCCCACATCGCGGCCAGGGCGGACCCGATCGCGGCGAACATCGCGGTGATGCTGCGACCCGTCACCGCAGCGAGGCGCCCGAGCGGGCCGCCGAGCCTGGCCAGGACGGCAAGGCGCCTGCCGGCCAGGGCGCCGGCGACGATGACCATGGCCGCGGTCAGGAAAATGTGGCTGCCGCCGGCGCCGACAAGGTCCTGAAACAGCCGGCCAAGGCCGTACCCGGCGCCCCCGCCCCATTCGGCCGCGCCCGGCATGCCGAGCGGCCAGTCGGGCTGGCCCATCCAGGTGGCCGTGACCAGCCAGATCGGGATGGTCCGCAGGATCCAGCCGCGCGGGCGCTCGATCCGCTGCGCCAGCGAACCGATGCCCAGCAACAGCAGCGCGACCGGAACCGCCCACGCCCACAACGAGCCGAAGCCGAGCCGTCCGATGACGTTCAGCGCCGACCCGAGCTGGCCGCCGGGATTACCGTCGGGGAACAACTGGTCGAGGTCTTTACCGGTGAGGATGCCCGTCCACGGCCCCGGGTCGCCCGTCAGGGACAACCCGCCGTAAAGCGCGCAGGCGATCATCACGACGCCTGCCAGCCACGGTGCGCGGTACCACGGGGTTCCGCCGCCGCTAGCCTTCTTCCGACTTCGCCCGGCCACGCAGGCCCTCCTGGAGATGGGAGATTTCCTCTTCCAGGAAGCGGGTCGTTGCCTTCCCTGACAGGAAGACGGGATTGTGCAGCACTTCGAGGTGGAACGGGGTGCTTGTCGGCAACCCCTCGAACACACACTCGGTCAAGGCGCGGCGCATCCGTGCGATCGCTTCCTCGCGGTTCTTGCCGTGGGTCATGATCTTCGCCAGCAGCGAATCGTAATGCGGCGGCACGAGATAGTCCGAGTAGATGTGCGTGTCCACACGCACCCCCGGCCCGCCCGGCGCATGGTAGTAGAAAACGCGGCCCGGGCACGGCATGAAGTCGCGCTCGGGGTTCTCGGCATTGATGCGGCACTCGATGGCGTGCCCCTTGACGGCGATGTCCTTCTGCACGAAGTCGAACGGCTCGCCGGCCGCCACGCGGATCATCCACTTCATCAGGTCGATGCCCGTCACCAGCTCGGTCACGCCGTGCTCGACCTGGATCCGGGTGTTCATCTCCATGAAGTAGAACGAACCGTCCGTGTCGAGCAGGAACTCGACGGTACCGGCGCTGCGATAGTTGACGCGCTCGGCCAGCCGCACCGCGGCCGCCCCCATCTCGCCGCGCAGCTTCGGGGTGACCGCCGGCGACGGCGCCTCTTCGATCAGCTTCTGGTGGCGGCGCTGCACCGAGCAGTCGCGTTCGCCGAAGTGCAGGATGTGCCCGAAGTTGTCGCCCATCAACTGGACTTCCACGTGCCGCGGCGAGACCAGGTACTTCTCGATATAGACGGCGTCGTTGCCGAAGGCCGCCTTCGCCTCGTTGCGGGCCGCGACGTAGTTCTTGCGCAGCTCGGCCTCGTCCCAGGCCACGCGCATGCCCTTGCCGCCGCCGCCGGCTGTCGCCTTGATGATGACCGGAAAGCCGAACTTCTCGCCGGCCGCGGCCGCCTCGTCCTCGGTATCGACCAGGCCCGTGCCGGGCACGACCGGCACGCCGGCCTCGACGGCCATCGTCCGGGCCGTAGCCTTGTCGCCCATGCTGCGGATGACGTCGGGCGTGGGCCCGATCCAGGTGAACCCGTTGTCGACGCAGATCTCGGCGAAGTGGGCGTTCTCGGCCAGGAAGCCGTACCCGGGGTGGATGGCCTCGGCGCCGGTGATCTCGGCCGCGGCGATGATGTTGGGGATCCGCAGGTAGCTCTCGGCGCTGGTCTTCTTGCCGACGCAGACGGACTCGTCGGCGTACTTCACATGGAGGGAGTCGGCGTCCGCCGTCGAGTGGATGGCCACGCTCTGCACGCCCAGCTCACGGCACGCGCGCATGATGCGCAGGGCGATTTCGCCCCGGTTGGCCACGAGAATCTTCTTGAACATCCGCGACTTCCTGCTTTGGGGACAAACACCTGCGCGCCGACCCGTCCCCAGGCCCGCCGCAGTTCCATACCCGCCCATTCTGGGACGCGCCCCGCGGTATGGCAAGGGAAAACGGGTACGCAGGCAGGAGGGACGCAACCGACAGCGGGCGGGGAAGTTCCGTAAACAAGCGACCCGGCTGCAGGGCCGGGTCGCGGGGTCCCGAGGCTCTCGCCGCAGGGTCCTCAGATGCGGGTCATGGCCGGCTTTCCTTCGTCGGCCTGGCCCTCGAACCGCTGCCAGTTCGTGTCCGAGCTGCCCTGGATGCCCTTGATCCGCAGCATGAATTCGTGCGGATTGCTGCTGGCCTGCAGCGCCGTGTCCAGGCTGATCCTCTTCTCCGTGAACAGGTGCATCAGCGACTGGTCGAAGGTCTGCATCTGGTACTGCACGAACCCTTCCTGGATCGCCTGCCGGATCATGACCGTCTTCTCCGGCTCGCGGATGTACTCGCGGATCGTGCTGGTCGAGATGAGGATCTCGCAGGCCGGCAGCCGCCGCAGCCCGTCGGCATCCGCCACCAGGCGCTGGGAGATCACGGCCTCGAGGGTCGAGGCCAGCAGGTAGCGGATCTCCTGGTGCTGGTGCGGCGGGAAGAACGAGATGATGCGGCTGACGGTCTGGGTTGCGTCGATCGTGTGCATGGTGCTGAGCACCAGGTGGCCGGTGTCGGCCGCCGTGATCGCGATCTTCATCGACTCGGCGTCCCGGATCTCGCCGATCAGGATCACGTCGGGATCCTGCCTCAGGACATGCTTCAAGGCGTCGGCGTAACTCGTCGTGTCGCAGCCGATTTCGCGCTGGCTGATGATGCTCTTGCGGTCGCGATGCAGGAACTCGATCGGGTCCTCGATCGTGATGACGTGGCGCGAGCACTCGCGGTTGATGATGTCGACGATCGACGCCAGGGTCGTCGACTTGCCGCTGCCGACGGTGCCCGTGACCAGGATCAGGCCGCGGGGCCGCTTCGCGAGTTCCTTGACCACCGGCGGCAGGAACAGTTCGTCGGGCGTGTGGATTTCCACCGGCACATGGCGGAACACCATGGCGACGCTGCCGCGCTGGACGTAGAAGTTGGCGCGGAACCGCGCCACACCGGGCACGCCGAACGCGAAGTCGATCTCGCGCGTCGATTCGAACTGTTCACGCTGGCTGGGTGTCAGGATCTGCTGGCAGACGGCGACCATGTCCTGGACCGTGGGCGGTTCGTATTCGCCGAAGACCAGCGAACCGTTGATCCGGAACACGGGCGGCGAGGCGACCTTCAGGTGCAGGTCGCTGGCCCCCCGGGAGATCATCTCCTTGAGGATCCGCTTGATATCCATCGGAAGGGCGCTCCCCGGCAAAGAGGGCGGCGGCAGCCGTCTGGCCGCGCCGCGGGATTTCTCTGGCACAGGGATCGGCACGCCGGGCCCCGGACTTGACGCCTGATCCGCTGCCTGCGGCAGGCGCCGGATAGGGCCGGAATACGGCAGGGCCGGGCTCCCCCGGGGGGAATCCGGCCCTGCCGCGCGCCTGCAACCGACTGTCAGGCCGGGTCGATCAGGAACAGCACCGCCTCGGCCTCGACCGGGCTGCCGTTCTCGACGAGGATCTCGCGAATCGTGCCGTCCATCTCGGCCTCGATCTCGTTCATCACCTTCATGGCCTCGATGATGCACAGGGGCTGGCCCTTGCTGACCCGGTCCCCCACGCTGACGAAGTCCGGGCTGGTCGGGGCCGGCGCCCGGTAGAGCGTCCCGACGATGGGCGAGCGCAATTCCTTCCAGCGCGCCCGGGCGGGATCAGGCGCCGGGGCAGCCGCCGGGACCGCCTCAAGGGCGGGAGCCGGGACTGCGGCGACCACGGCAGCGGGAACAGGCTGGGGCGCCGCCATCTGGGGCACGCCGACAGCAGCGGCGGGAGACTTCTGGATACGGATCGTCGTGTCCTTGTCTACGATCTCCAGTTGTTCTATCCCGCTGTGCTCTACCAGCTTGACGAGTTCCCGGACTTTCTGGATATCCATGCGTTCGCCTCCGTTGCGAGCAAATGGTCAGACGCGGCCCAGGTATTTGCTGGTCCTCGTGTCAATCTTGAGGACCTGTCCCTCTTCGATGAAGAGGGGCACCTGCACCACGAGCCCGGTCTCCATGGTCGCCGGCTTCGAACCGCCCTGCGCCGTGTCGCCGCGCAGGCCCGGATCGGTCGTCTTGACGGCCAGCTCCACCGTGAACGGCGGCTCGACCGTCAGGGGTGTCTCTTCCTGCAGGAGGATGGTGCAGGTCTCGCTCTCCTTGATATAAAGGAGGAGGTCGCCGAGGCCATCCCGGTGCAACTGAATCTGCTCGTAGGTCTCCTTGTTCATGAAGACCAGGTATTCGCCGTCGGGGTACAGGTACTGGAACTCCTTGCGCTCCAGGCGGACCTCGTCGACCTTCTCACCGGCGCGGAACGTCTCCTCGACGACCTTGCCGTTCTTGATGTTCTTCAGCTTGGTGCGCACAAAGGCGCCGCCTTTGCCCGGCTTCACATGCTGGAAATCGACGATCGTCCAGAGCTGTTCCTTGAACCGCAGCGTGAAGCCCGTGCGAAAGTCACTTGTATCGGCCACTGTTGTCCTCGCTTCTCGACCTTGATTGGATGGGGCCCCGGGGGCCAGCCTGCCCATTGATAACACGCGCCCAAGCCCAAGGCAACGTCCGTTGCGGTCGCCGGGGGGCCCGGTCAGGACCGCAAACGGCCCGCCAGCCCCTCGAGCGCCAGGCGATAACCGTCGACGCCGAACCCGCGGATACCCGCGTAAACGACGTCCTCCAATAGGTTTTGCCGGCGAAAAGGTTCCCGCGCCGCGGGGTTGCTGAGGTGGACTTCGATAACCGGAATCGAAATTGAAGTGATGGCGTCCCGGACAGCCACCGAGGTGTGGGTGTAGGCGGCGGCGTTCAGGATCAGGCCGTCGGCCTGGTCGCCGGCGCGGTGGATCAGCTCCACCAGTTCGCCCTCCCCCTCACGCTGTGCGAAGGTGACCTCGAGGTCCAGTCCGCGCGCCCAGCCCTCGCAGAGCTGCGCCAGTTCCGCCAGGGTCGTCGATCCGTAGACGGCGGGCTCACGTGTGCCCAGCCGCGAGAGGTTCGGGCCGTTCAGGATATGAACCTTCGCGCTCACGGTGCCACCTCACGGTCGACCCGGATCCGTTCGATCCACATCGCGAACTGTTCCTTGGCCATTTCCCGTCGCTCCGCCCGGTCCTGCGGCAGCGAACGCGGTGCGCCTCCTGCCGGGGCGGCAGCAGCCGGCGCCCCATCACCCGCAGACGCCAACGAGGCCAGGCGACGCCTGACCTCCGGATCGTCAGGCCGCTCGCTGACCAGGCGGCTCAGAAGCGCCTCGGCTTTCTGCGCGTATCCCTGGGCCAGGTAGAGATCCACAAGCGTGAGCGTCGCGAAACCGCCCTCGCGGGCGGCGCCCTCGGCCGCCGACAGGGCGGCCCGCTGCTCGCGAAGCTGCCCCAGCAGCGCCGGCCAGTGACGGTCATCGGGAGCCAGTTCGGCCAACCGCTCGGTGCGACCAATGGCCGCGACCAGATCGCCGCGCCGCCGGTCCTCCTCAGCCACCAGTTCGAGCCCCGCAATATTGTCCGGGTCGTGCTCGAGCACGTGCGCGGCCGCCTCGGCAGCCTCGGCCGTCCGCCCGACAGCCGCCAGCGTCCGGGCCAGCGTCACCAGGGCCGCCACCGCGCGGGGGTGTCGCGCCAGACCGGCCTCGAGCACCTCGAGGGCCTGCTCGGCCCGGCCGGCTTGCCGCAACAGGTCCGCCAGCGGGATGAAGGCACGCGAATCGGGCGCCGCTTCCCAGCGCCGCCGGCATTCGCTGATCCTGGCCTCGAGGTCCGCCACGTCGTCGATCCTCAGTCCAGCGCCTTGAGGGCAGCGCCCACCTTGTTCATGTCCTCCCAGAGGCCGGCCGTGGCCTCGAGAGGCAACAGTGCCTGCACGGTCGCCAGCAGCTCGGCGCCCGCCTTGGCCGCCTCGTCCCCGGGCTCGGCCAGCAGGCAGCCGGCGCACAACTCCGCGCCCTGACGCACGACCCGCGCGGCCTTCCGCGCGAAGGCGCGGCTCATCGCCAGCGTTGCCTCGGCGTCCAGCCCGCCCTCGGCCGGCCGGCGCACCGACTGCGCCACGAAAGCAGCCCCGACTTCGGAAATAGTCATCATGTCGGCGAAGGTGAACATCACCATCTGGCTGCGCGTCAGCTTGGCGGCGTGCATGCGCAGCACCGTCTCATTGAGCGCGCGCACGCTCGCGGCCATCAGGGCGGCGCCGGCGCGCGGCTTGTCGGCGGCCAGTTCGTCCAGTGCGCTGGCGAGCAGCGCGTAGAACGCGCCCTTAGACCGCACGGTCTCCTTCCAGCGGAACATCGAGATGATGCTCTGCTGGATCTCGCTGGTGCCTTCGTAGATGGTCGTGATGCGCACGTCGCGGCGCATCTTCTCGACGACGTATTCGCGCGCGTAGCCGTAGCCGCCGTGGGCCTGGATCGCGGCGTCGGCGGCGCGGTTGCCGGCCTCGGTGCACCAGAGCTTGGCGATCGAGCCTTCGGTCGTCAGCTCGGTGTGGCCCTCGTCGATGCGCAGCGCCGTCTGCTCCATATACGCACGCCCGGCCGCCAGGTCGATCCACGGCTCGACGATCAACTTCAGCAGGTAGCCTTCCTTCTCGACCAGCGGTGCGCCGAACTGCTCGCGCGTCTTGCCGTAGGCCAGGGCGCGTTTCAGCGGGGCCTGGCCGCCGCCGAGGCCGAAGGCACCCACCATCAGGCGCGTGTAGCCGAACACCGCGTTGGCCTGCTTGAGGCCCTGTCCCTCGACGCCGCCGATCAGGTTTTCGACGGGCACCTCGACGTCCTCGAGCAGCACGCCGGTGGTGTTGGAGGCGCGGATGCCGTGCTTGTCTTCCTTCTTGCCGACCGACAGGCCGGGCGTGCCCTTCTCGACCGCGAAGAAACTGGGGCCGCCGGGCGTCTTGGCGAGGATCGTGTAGAGGTCCGCGACGCCGCCGTTGGTGATGAACTGCTTGGCGCCGCTCAGGCGGTAACCCGTGACGTTGCCGGCCGCGTCGACGATCTGGTCGGCCGTCGTCTTGAGCGAGGCCACGTTGCTGCCGGCCTCGGGTTCGGTGACGCCGTAGGCGACGATCAGGCCCTCGTTCGCGATTCGCACGAGCCACTTCTGCTTCTGGGCAGGCGTGCCGCCGACAAGGATGGGGTCGGTGCCGAGGCAGATGGCCAGGAAGGCCGTCGCCACGCCGAGGTCCCAGGCCGCCATCTCCTCGCTGATGCGGCAGATGTCGCGCGCGCCGCCACCCAGACCGCCGCAGTCCTCGGGCAGGAAGATCAGGTGCAGCCCCACGTCCGGCGAGACAAGCATCTGGATCAGTTCCGTGGGGAACTTGTCCTGCTCGTCCATCTCCATGACGCGGTGGTCCGTCAGTTCGCGGCCCATCACCTGACGCAGCGTCTGCAGCACCATCGAAGACATTTCGGGAGGCAATCCGGCAGGGGAGTTCATGCGCGAGATCCTCTTTCCGCGCGGACGTATCGCCCGCGCTCGCGACGTTCGTGGCCGCCGTGGCAGCCGTTCAACAGACGAAAATCAGGAAACGTCCAGCCGGCCGCGACCCACGAGGATGCAGGTGCCGCCGACCTTGATGTCCGTGGCCTGGCCGTTCCGCACGGTCGCCTCGGCGATGATGCGGCTGGGCCGGCCCATTTCGAGGCCTTGTTCGGAAACGATGCGCACGTGCTCGTCGCACTTGATCAGCCGGTGCTTGACCAGGTAGGCGACCAGCGCTCCGGTCGCCGCGCCGCTGGCAGCATCCTCGGGGATGCCGAAATGCGGGGCGAACATGCGGCAGTGGACAGCCGAGTCGGGCCCTTCCACCTCGCAGGTGAAGACGAACAGGTCGCCGAAACCGAGGTCGCGCGCGATGGCATCGGCTTCCCGGCGCCGCAGGTTGATCGCCGCCATCGCCTCCAGCGACGCCAGCGGCACGATGTGGATGGGCAGGCCGGTCGAGATGATCTCGCAGGGCAATCCCGTGATGGCGATCTCATCCTCGGAGATGCCGAGCGTGCGGGCCACTTTGCCGCGCTGGAAGTACTGTCCCATGAAGACCGGCGGTTCCTGGGTCAGGTAATACACCGGCTTGGCGTGCTCCTGGCGCCGCTCGACCGTGAAGCGACCCGCTTCCAGGTCCCAGAGGAAGGGCTCGCCTTCACCGGCATGCCGGCACAGTTCGTCCAGCGCAAAACTGGCCCCGAGCACCGAGTGCCCGCCGAAGGGGATCTCGCCCGTCGGCGTGAATACCCGCAGGCCGGCGGCTCCGGACCCCGGCCCGCGCGCCGGCACGATGAACGCGGTCTCGCCCGCCCCCATCTCCATGGCCAGCTTCTGCATGAGCCCCTCGCCCACGCCGGCGCCGCCGGGAAACAGGTACAGCCGACTGCCGCCGAAGGGGCGGTCAGTGAAGACATCGATCAGCAGGAAATCCAGTTCCATTGCGTGGCGTCCGTCCCGGGGCTTGCGACGATGCGCCGGCGGCCGCGTGCGTGCCCGGGCCGGCGTCAGGTCGGTGAATCTAGCATATGCGCGCGGGCAGGCCAAGTCCGCAGCCCCCGGGGCCCCCGAGGCCTGCGGACACCCGGCGCGGGATCAGTCCTCGATGACGACGAAACCGACGGCCAGGTCGCGCTCGTGGCTGATCGACGCCAGGATGCGGCGCCCGCCGCACGCAGCCAGCGCCGCCGCTGCCCGGCCATGCAGCACGACCTCCGGGCCGCCCCCGGCGGAGGCTTGGACCTCGATGTCACGGTAGGGGATGCCCCGGAGATCACCACCGAGGGCCTTCAGGCACGCTTCCTTGACCGCCCAGCGGCCGGCCACGTGCGCCGCCAGGTCGCGCCGCGCAGGGACGCCCGAACCGCCCGCCACCTCGCCGGGGCGGAAGCAGCGAGCCAGGAAACGCGAACCGTGCCGGCCGAGCAGCACTTCGACGCGCCCGATCGCCACCAGATCCGTGCCGATGCCCCGCAGGCTCAATACGCGCCCTTCCGCTGGATGACCGCCGGCAGCGTGCGCAGCAGGATCCGGGCATCGAGGCCCACCCCGGCAGCTTCCACGTACTGGCGATCCAGGTCCATCCACTCGCTGAAGTCGAGGTGACTGCGCCCCGACACCTGCCACAGGCAGGTCAGTCCAGGTTTGACGGCCAGGCGCCGCGCCTGCCCCGGCGTATAATCCGCGACTTCCGAGGGGATCTGCGGCCGTGGCCCGACCACCGACATGTCGCCGCGCAGGACGTTCACCAATTGCGGGAACTCGTCGAGGCTGCTGCGGCGCAGGAAACGACCGACACCCGTGATCCGCGGGTCATCCTTGATCTTGAAAGCCGCGCCGGTTGCCTCGTTCAGGTGGACGAGCTCGTCCTTGCGAGCCTCGGCGTCGATCGCCATCGACCGGAACTTGAAGCAGGCGAACATGCGCCCGTAGCGGCCGACACGGGCCTGCCGAAAGAGGACGGGGCCCGGCGTCTCCAGCTTGATGAGCATGACGATGAACGGCAGCAGCGGCATCACCAGGAACAGGCCCCCGAGCGCGGCAGCCACATCGAACGCGCGCTTGCCGAAGGCATACGCGCCGACATCGCGGCGCGCGCCTTCGACAGGACCGGCGAACGCCTCGTAACCGGCCCGGTCGCCGTAATAGTACTCATCCGCCATGGTTCGCACCGCCGGCCGCCCCACGCTCCCAGGCATAGATGCGCGTCCCGGCCGGCTGCGCCACCAGGCGCATCGTGCCCAGGCGTGAAAGCGCCGGCTCGAGCTCGCCGCGCGGATCGAAATACCAGTCGCGGGCGAGCACCACCCACACACGATCATGGCCGGCAAGGGCCGCCGCGCACCAGGCATCGGCTGCGGACGCCGAAGCGAGCGCCGGCTTCGCATAGCCGCCGACCATCGGCAGGTGCCCCCGGTCGTAGTACTCGAAGACTCCCGTGACGACCGGCACCATGACGGCGTCACCGGGCGCCGCAGACGCGGCGACAACGCGAGCCGCCTCGCGGATGTCCTCCTTCGCGTAACGCGGGTCGGCCCGGCCCGTGCCGAGTGTCCATACCGTCAACGCCAGCAGGACGGTGGCCCCGATCGCGCCGACGGCGCGCGGCAACCGCACGAGGCCGCGCGCAGCGAGCAGCAGCACCATCGGCAGCACGACCGAAACGTAGCGCGGGTTCCACGGCTTGACGTTCCGCAGCGCCAGCGCCACCAGCACCACCACCGGCACCAGGATCCACAGCAGTAGCCGTGCGCGGGTGCGGTCGGCCCGCCGCCCGATGCCGCCGAACAGCGCCAGGACGGCCGCCGTCCCCGCCACCGCCAGCAGCGGCAGCGCCGCCTGCACCAGCTGGGCACGATCGGGTCGGTGGAGTTCTGTCAGCGAGGGCCCGAGGCTGTAGCCGTAGAAGAACGTGAGCAGCGTGTAGGGCAGCGCCATGAGCGTGAACGTCGTCTCGCCCCGCAGCGCCTCGCCCACGCCGGCGCCGGGCAGCATGCGGTCGACGGCCCAGATCCCGGAAGCCTGCAGCAGCCAGGGCATGGTCACCAGCAGCACGCCGCCGAAGGCCAGCGCGACCAGCAGGCGGTCGCGTCCCTGCTGCGGACGGTCGACAAACGCCATCGACACGGCCATCGCGCCCCACAGGAACACGCCGGAGAGATTGCTCAGGATGCAGGCCGACACCGTCGCGATGAAGGCGATGATGTTCCGCCGCCGCAGGCGGCCGGCGGCCAGGTCCAGATAGGCGATGGCCGCAAGCACGGCGAAGAACATGAGGAACCCGTAGCCGCGGCCCTCCTGGCTGTACCAGACGTGGAACGGGTTGATCGCCAGCAGCAGCACGGCCAGACGCGCCGAGCGGCCATCGACCAGCCGCCCGGCCAGCACGCCGAACGCCGGGATGGTCAGCACGCCGGCCACGGCCAGCGGCAGGCGCATCATCAGTTCGGGATCGCCCAGCCGCACCAGAAGCCACGCGATCGCCGTGTACAGCGGACCCTGGATGGTGTCGTGCAACTGCTCCCAGAAATCGAGGCCGAAGCCCGGGCGCACGGCGTGCCAGGTCAGGATCTCGTCGACCCACAGCGACTGCGCCCGAAGGCCGAGCAGGCGCGGCACCGCCGCCAGGAGCGTCATCGCGAACAGGAATCCCGCGCCCGGGGCGCCGTCAAGGGGTGCGTCGACGTCCGCCAGCCAGTCGGCGGGTGGGACGAACGGCGAACGACGATGGTCAGGGGTCATGCCTCCGCCTCGGTCAATGGGTCCCGGCCGCTCAGCGGCCGCCCGGGTGCAGCGGCGCCAGGGGCGTCCCTGCCCGGTATTCCTTCAAGGCCACGTCGATCGATCCGACGGGCACTTTCGCCTTCATCAGGACCGGCACGCGCCGCTCGTCCGCGCTGATGTACAGCGTGATGCGGCCCTCGCTCTTGAACAGTCCCTCGCCCTCGATCACCGGTTCGACGACATAGCAGTCGAACGTCCCGGCCGGCACCTCGACAGTCTCGCGCCCGTGCACGATGACCCGCATCTCATAGGTGCGGCGCGACGTGTGCGCCGGCAGCGTCAGGTCCCGCCCCGCCTCGAGGTCGAGGTTCCGCACGTAGTAGAAGGCCGACAGTTCGTCCTGGATGCCCGCCGGCACAGCGAGGGGTGTGTCATCGCCGTACACGGCCATCCCCGCCTCGCGGTCGAAGTTGATCTCCAGCGTCTTCTTGTAGTCGCCCTCGCGCAGGCGCTTGTAGAAGTAGGCGCTGCTCAGGTCGTTCACGTCGATGTAGGTGACGATCCGGTCGCGCACCTTGTAGATCGACGAGAAGAACCGGTTGCTGTTCGTCGTGCTCTCGACATGGTAGCACGTCCGCCCCCGATGATCGACCGTTCCGATGGTCTCGAGTGTGCCTTCGCCCGCGTTTACGGGGCCATAGCTGATCTCGAAGACCATGCGCTCGCCGGGGCCGTAGACAGTCGGCGCCGGTCCGGGAGCCGCCTCCAGGGCGCCGGGCGGGGAATCCTGGGCCCGCGCTGCGGTGGCACCGGCCAGGATGGCCCCGGCGGCGAGCAGCAGGGCCGCGGCGATGGTCCAGGCCAGCCGCCGCCGGGCAGATAGGTTCAACACGCCTTCGCCTTCCGTTCGGTGCCGCGCGCCGTCGCCTGCAAGAGGCGCAGGGCGGCTTCGGCCACCGGTTCGGCCCCGAGATCCTCCAGGCAGGGACGGCCCGGGACGGGGCATTCCGTCAGGTCGCACGGCGAGCAGGAGACGCCGCGTCGCACACAAACGTGGCGTGGCCCCGGCGGGTTCCAGCCCCCGGGGTCGGTTGGCCCAAAGACGGTGACGGTCGGCACCCCAAGCGATGCCGCCAGGTGCCGCAGGCCATTGTCGGTGCCGATGAACAGGTCCGAGCGCCGCAGCAGATCGGCCATCTCCCGGAGGGTGGATGGCGGCGCGAAGGCGGTCGGCGGCAGTTCCGCGGTCAGGGCCGCGACCATCGCCTCGTCCCCCGGGCCCGGCGCCAGCACGACATTGGCGCCCGCGGCCGACAGCAGGCGCCACAGGCCGGCCACATGACGCGCCGGCCACGCTTTCGCCGTCCACGTGGCGCTCATCACCATGACGACCCGCCGTCCCTCGTTGGCCCCCTGCCATTGTCCGAGCCAGGCAGCGAATGGCGTGGCCAGGTCCGGTTCGCGCCCGGTGGCGGCGCCCGGGCCGCTGCAGGGCGTCCACGGCGCCGGGTCCAGGCCGAGGGCACGCAGGGGGTCCAGGAACGCTTCCCCGGCGAAACCGCGCAGTTCCTGGCCGCCGTCCCGGTTCCGCGGCACGCGCACATTGTAGGCCCAGCGGCGGCGCGGCAAATCGTAGCCGACCCGCACCCGGGCCCCGCTGAAGGCGGTCCAGACGGCCGTGCGCGGACTCCCCAGCCAGTCGAGCGCCAGGTCGTAGCCCTGTCGCCGCAGCCACGGCAGCCAGGGACCGTCCGCGGCCCCAGGGTAGGCGAGCACCCGCAGGTTGGGCGCCAGGCCGGCGAACAGGTCGGCGACCAGCGGCGCGAGGGCGCGATCGACAACCAGGTCCACCTGCGCCCGCGGCCAGGCATCGGCGACGGCGACCGCCGCCGGAAGAGAAACGAGGGCATCACCGAGCGCCTTGCGACGGATCAGCAGAATGCGCCGGAAATCCTCGCCCGCCACGTTCACCTGCCTCCCCCGCCCCGCGGCTCGCCCGCGTCCGCCAACATCCTCATGGTCGCCTGCATGACGGTGGCCGGTTCCAGTTCCGGCAGGCAAATAAATGCATCGCACAGGTGCCGGTCGCAGGGATGGCAGGCCGGCCGGCGCGCGAGCACGCGGAAGGGACCGGCTCCTTCGTACGGGAACCAGAGGCCCGGGTCGGTGGGGCCGAACAGCGCGAGTGTGGGCGTGCCCAGCCCGACTGAGGCGTGCATGACGCCGCCGTCGACGCTCACCGTCCCGGACGCGGTCGCCAGCACATCCAGAACCGTCGGCAGCGGCAACGGCGGCAGCACCGCCACGCGCGCGTCTTCCGTCATCGACGCCGACAACGGAGGGATGTCGGCACCGGGCGGCGTCAGGACCGCGATCGAACCGGGCCACGCACCCGGCAGCTCGCGCGCAAGCGCTGCCCAATGTCCGATCGGCCAGCGCTTGCTCTCCCACGTCGCGCCCGGAGCCAGGACGAGGAACGGGCTGTCCGGCTCGAGACCGGCGCGGGCCAACGTGGCCGCGGCGGAGGCTGCCGCCCCGGGCCGCGCGGAAAGACGCGGACAGGCGCGCACGCCGCCGGCAAGGAACCAGTCCACGAACCCCTGCCCGCTTTCGGCATGAACGAGCGGGGCCAGGCGCGCGAGGTGGTCGCCGGGGCCGCCGGGCGCCAGGCGGTCCCATGCCTCGCGTCCGCGCTCTGGCGCAGCGTCGACCTGATGCGTGTACAGCCAACCCCGCGAGCCCGCCGGGCCGGCCACGCGATGCCGGATCCCGGCCAGCCGCAGCAACCACGCGCTGCGCGGGTTGAAGAACAGGTCGACCGCAAGGTCGTAGCGCGCCGCCCGCAGACGGGCGATCGTCGCGGCCGCCGGGCGCGCGGGCAAGCCACCTTCGCTTTCACCGGTGCGCGCCCGCGCATCGGCACCGCGGCGGCGCACGGACAGCGCGTGGACCCGCGCGAGCCCGGGCAGCCCGGCCAGCACCGGCGCGTAGGCTTCCTCGCAGAGGAACCCGATCTCCAGTCCGGGGTCGCCGCGGCGCAGCGCGTCGACAACGACGGTCGCCATCACGACATCGCCGAGATAGCGCAGTCGCGTTACGAGCGCGCGCTCAAGGGGTCGATTGTCGAGCAGCCAGGTCACGGCGCGCCCTCTCGCCCGGCCTCGAGCGCAACGATCATCGCAACAGCCTCGGGCAGGTCGACGGCGAACAGCACCCGCGGATCATCGGGCCAGGCCGCGCGCACGAGTTCCGCCTGCTGTGCCCCGTAACCGGTGCCGACCAGCACGGCCCCGAGCCCGTACCGACGCCCGAGTTCCACGTCGCTGGCCTTGTCGCCGACGACCCATGTGCGGCCGGCATCCCAGGCGAATGATGCGGACGCCTCCTCGAGCAGGCCGGGGCCGGGCTTCCGGCAGCGGCACCCCTGGTCCGGGGCATGCGGGCAGTAGTAGAGACCGTCAAGGGTCACGCCCTCGCGCGCCAGTTCGGCGTCGACCCGCTTCATGACGGCGGCCAGTTCGGCCTGCCCGAAATACCCGCGCCCGAAGCCGCTCTGGTTCGACAACCCGACCAGCAGCCACCCGGCCTGCGCCGCCCTCGCCATGGCCGCGCCGGCGCCGGGGACAAGTTCCACGGCATCGGGATCGGACAGGTAGTCCTTGTCGATGATGATCACGCCGTCACGGTCCAGGAACAACACGGGACCGGTCATGCGCTCGCCACGGGCGGGAGCTTTCCAGATCACGGTGCCCACCGCCCTTCCCCGTCCACGCCGTCGGAAAGCAGATTGCGCGCGGTTGCCAGCACACGGGCAGCGTCAACGGTCGCCAGGCAGAACACGGGTTGGTTACACAGGCGCCGGTAGCAGGGACGGCACGCGAAGCCTTCGGCGGCGATGACCGCGACGCGCGGGCCGGTCGGCCGCGTCCACTGGGGATTCGAGGAGCCGAACAGCCCGATGGTCGGCGTTCCCATGGCTGCCGCCACGTGCATCAACCCGCTGTCGTTGCCGACATACAACTGTGCCCGACCCAGCCAGCCGACGGCTTCGGCGAGCGAGGTCTGCCCTGTCAGGTCGATCACGTCCGCTTCTGCCTGTGCAGCCACAGGGTCCAGGGCGCCGGCCCAGCGGAGGGCCGGCCACGACGCGCGGATAACAGCGAGGGTCGCCGCGGACCCGGCATCGCCCAGCAACACGACGCGGACTCCCTGCTCCGCCACGGCCGCCGCCACGAAGGCGCCGAGCGGGCCGGCCGGCCAGTTCTTGGCAGGGCCGAAAGTCGTGCCGGGGCCAACCGCCCAGATGGGCCTCGCCCCGGCAGTCGCAGCCGCGACGCCCGGTGTGACCAGGCTGGTCGCGCGCGGCTCATCGGCAGCGGGCGCCGTGCCTTCCAGGCTCCAGGCAGCCGCGAGCGCGTCGCCGAGGTCCATCATCTCGTTTGTGTAGTGGCGCGTTCCGCGCGGCGCGCGGCGCAGGGCGCGGGTCAGCAGGAACGAACGGGCGTCGCCGCGGTGGCCGATCCGCAACGGGATGCCGGCGATCGCGGCGGCCAGCGCCGCGCGCAGCGACGGCGGGCCGAGAAGGACGGCATCGAAGCGGCCCTGCCGCCAGCGCGCCGCCTGCGCCAACAGCCCGCCCAGCCCATCGTGCCGACCGGGCCGCTCGGTGACCAGCAGTTCATCGAGGCGCGGGTCGCCGGCGAAGAGGGGAGCCCACGCTTCGCGCACGGCCAGCGTCACCACAAACAAGGGGCCCCCGGCAGCGCGTCGCCATGTGTCGAGGCAGTTCAGCAGCGGGGTCATCATGACGGCGTCGCCCAGCCAGTTGGGCGCCACGACGAGGAGGCGGCGGGCCCTAGCCACGACGCGCGACCGCCGCATCACTGCGCTGCCGCGTCACTGGGCAGCCGCGTCGCTGGCCGGCGTCGCGGGCGCGCCCGTCGCGGGTGCGGGCGGCGCCGGGGAGGCGGCTTCGGGCGCCGAAGGCCGTGGCGAAACGGCGACGGCCGTAGAGGCAGCCCGGCGACGGTCCCCGGCCACGGCTTCGACGGCGGCCAGAAGGGCGTCGGGATCGATGCGGCCGGCCTCGTCGAGGTCGATGACGCGGGCAAGCGGGCGGCCCTGCGGACGCCATTGCGGGACGTCGGCCTCCGTGAACAGGCCGACCGCCGGCACGCCCATCGCGACGGCGAAATGGAAAAGGTCCGTATTGCCGCCGACGAACAAGTCGCATTGCGACAGCAGGAGGACGACCTCCAGGAACGTGTCCCGGCTCAGCCCGCTCGGCACGTTCGTCATCAACACCTCGAGCCGCGCCAGTCGCTCCTGTTCCTGGGGGTCGCTGAGCGGGATCAGGCGGCATTCCAGTCGCGAGCCGAGCGCACGCGCGATTGCCTGGTACGATTCGATGGAAGCCGGTTCGCCGGTCAGCGTGCGGCCGGGATCGATGGCGACAAGCATTTGCCGCGCGTTCGGCTTGTGGAAATGGACCTGCTGTGCCATCTGCCGGACCTTGTCCAGCGGCAGCGGCCATTTCGGCTTCAAGTCCCCGGCGGCGAACCCGAAGAACGGCGCCGCGTGCCTGAGACGGTCACCCAGGTAACCGTCGGCGGCAGGGCGCAGTTCGAAATTGATGCTCGGCCACGCATCCCCGTGCGAGGGGCCGTACCGCAGCGCTGCGCCGCTGGCCAGGGCCACCATCTCGAGCGTCGGGTGCGGTTCGTGGGCCATCACGAAGGTCACGTCGTAGCCACCGGCGCCGACCTGTTTCAGCAGCGAGGCGAACGACGGCCGCCACGGGTTCAACTGCCCCGGCTTGTAGATGAGGCACTGGCGCGCCAGGCCGCTCGGGACCACCAGTGCGGCGTGCTTCTCGGGCATGAGGAAATCCATGCCGGTGCCGGGGTACCGACGGCGGATCGCCGTCAGCAGGGGCATGTGGAAGAGCATGTCGCTCAGGCTGCCCGCGTCGATGCAGAGGACACGCGAGTCTTCCCCCAAACAGTCGGGCAGCGAAAACCGCGCGCCGTTCCCCCTGCGGAAGAACGGCCGCAGCATCGTGCTGAGCAGCTTGTGGTCGGACACCGGTCAACCTCTCTGCGCCGCGGCCCCGCGTCAGGCGTCGAAGCCCGGGAAGATCGCCTCCCAGACATCGTCGACGTGGTGCACCGGAACGAACTCGACGCCGTCCCGCACCTCGGCCGGGATTTCGGCGAGGTCCACCACGTTGTCCGCGGGGATAATGACCCGCCTGATGCCGACGCGATGGGCAGCGAGCACCTTCTCGAGCAGGCCGCCGATGGGCAGCACCGCACCGGTCAGCGTGATCTCGCCTGTCATCGCCGTGCGGCGATCGATCGCGCGCCCGAGCAGCAGCGAGAGCAGCACCGAGGCCATCGCAATGCCTGCGCTCGGCCCGTCCTTCGGCACCGCCCCGGCCGGCAGGTGGATGTGCACGTCCTTCTCCGAGAAGAACGTCGTGTGTTCGCCGCGCGCCCCGAAACGGTTTCGCAGGTAACTGTAGGCGGCAGCCGCCGACTCCTGCATCACCGAGCCGACCTGGCCGGTCAGCTTCAGGTTGCCGTGGCCGCCGGGCAGCGCCAGTCCCTCGATGTAGAGGATCTTGCCACCCACCTGCGTCCAGGCCAAGCCGGTGCAGACGCCCACCTTCAGATGGCTGCGCAGGCGGTCGCCCGAGTAGTTGGCGGGCCCCAGGTAGTCCTCGAGGTTCTTCGCGCCGATCGACTGGGCCGCGCGCTTCCCCTTGCGTTTTCCCTTCGCCACCTCGGTCGCGACCTTGCGACAGACCGCGCCGATCTCGCGCTCGAGATTGCGCACCCCGGCTTCGCGCGTGTGGTCCTCGATCACCTTCATCAGGCCGGCGTCGGTGAACCTGATGTGCGCCGACGTGAGGCCGTTCTCCTCGATCTGGCGCGGCAACAGGTAGCGCTTGGCGATCTGCAGCTTCTCGAGGTTGGTGTAGCCCGCAAGCTGGATGATCTCCATGCGGTCGAGCAGCGGACGCGGGATCGTGTCGAGCATGTTCGCCGTCGTGATGAACATCACCTTCGACAAGTCGAAGGCCAGCGTCAGGTAATGGTCCGTGAAGTCCGAGTTCTGCTCGGGGTCGAGCACCTCGAGCAGGGCGCTCGCCGGGTCGCCCCGGAAGTCCTGCCCCAGCTTGTCGATCTCGTCGAGCATGAATACCGGATTGTTCGTCCCGCACTCCTTCAGGCCGGCGATGATGCGGCCCGGCATCGAGCCGACGTACGTGCGCCGGTGACCGCGGATCTCGGCCTCGTCGCGCATGCCGCCGAGCGAGAAACGGAAGAACTTGCGGCCGACGGCCTCGGCGATACTGCGGCCGAGCGACGTCTTGCCCACGCCCGGAGGTCCGACCAGGCACAGGATGGGGCCCCGGTGGTTCGACTTCAACTTGCGCACGGCCAGGTACTCGATGATGCGTTTCTTGACGTCGTCCAGGCCGAAGTGGTCACGCTCGAGGATCTGTTCCGCGCGCGCCAGGTCGAGCTTGTCCTCGGAACTGTTGCTCCACGGCAGGTCGAGCAGCCAGTCGACGTAAGTCTTGCTGACGGTGTATTCGCTGGCGCCCGGCGACATGCGCGCCAGGCGGTCGAACTCGCGGTTGGTCGCCGCCAGCACCTTCTCCGGAAGCTCGGCCTTGTCGATGCGCTCACGCAGTTCGTCCAACTCGACGGAGCTCTCGTCCGTCTCTCCCAGTTCGCGCTGGATGGCCTTCATCTGTTGGCGCAGGTAGTACTCGCGCTGGTCCTTGTCGATCGACTTGCGCACGCGTGACTGGAGCTTCTGCCCCAGCTCCAGGACGTCCAGCTCGCGCATGACGACCTTCGACAACAACTGCAGCCGCTTGCGCGGCGAGCGTTCCTCGAGCATGGCCTGTTTCTCGGCCACCTCGATGTCGAGGTTCGAGGCGATGAGGTCGGCCAGCCGGCCCGGGTCGTCGATGTTCATCACGACGACCTTGAGTTCGTCGCTGAGCGTCTCGGAGGCGTCGATGATCTTCAGGAAGTTGTTCGCCACGCCCCGCATGTAGGCCAGCGTGCGGGAGTCGTCCTGCACTTCCTCCTCGATCAGCTCGACGCGCGCGATCATGTACGGTTCCTCGCGCACGAACTCCTTGATGCGGCAACGCGCGATGCCCTGCCCGAGCATGCGCATGCTGCCGTCCGGGAAACGCAGCATCTTCTGGATCTTGACGGCAGTGCCGACCTGGTAGATGAGGTCGCGGTCGGCCGGCTCCTCGTCGCCCTCGACGTCGGTTTCGCGCTGCGCGAAGGTGCCGAGGATCTTGTCGCCTGCCAGGCAGTCGTCGGCCAACCGAACCAGGTTGGTGTCGGTCAGGACCAGGGGCACCATCATCGCCGGGAAGATCACGGCCTCGCTGATGGGCAGCACAGGCAGCTCCCGCGGCAGGGTGACCTCCGTGGGGTGATCCTGATCCTCGTGTACCCGGTGGTTGTCCGCCATGACGTCGAGCTCCTTCCCGTTACTCCCGCCAGCACATGTCCGTGTCGGTCCCCGCGCGGGGCGCTAGCGTTCGATCTCGATCTGCCGTCGATCCCCGCGTCCCCCGCCGCCCTTGGGGAACGTCACGAACAGGAACCCGCCGCGGTAGCGCGCCGTGGCCGCTCCCGGGTCGACGGGCACGCTGATCGGCACGCGACGGGCGAACGGCCCCACGCTGATCTCCATCTTGTGGAAATGCTTCTTGCCGGGGCCGGAGGCATCGGGACGGATCCCGCGCACCAGCAGGCTCTTCTCGTCGGCGAGCACCTCGATCTGCCCCGGGTCCATCCCGGACAGGTCCATCTGGACGATGAAGGCGTCGTCGGTTTCGTAGGCGTCGGTGGCAGGGCGCCAGCAGAGGTCGCTCTCGCCGGGGACCGACCCGCCCTTCTGGGCGTAGGCGGTCACCAGGATCTCGAAGATCTCTTCCAGTTCGCCCGGCCTGTCCTTGCTGCCCATGGCTGACCCGCCCCGGTCCCGGAAACCCGAAAGTTGATGCACGGCTTTCGGGTATGCTACCTGCCGGAAGCGGGGGCGTCAACCAGACGGCGGCAGCAAAACAAGTTGGGACGTCGGGCGGGCGGGGCGCCAGGGCCCGCCGGGTCGCCCGCGGCCGGCCCATGGCATCCCGTCGGATCGGTCAATTGTAGCGGCGCAGGACGCCGATGACGACGCCCTGGATGGCGACGCGCTCCTCGGGGAAACGCATCACCGGGACCGCCGGATTGGCGGGCTGCAGGCGGATCACGGCCCCTTCACGGAAGTACTGCTTCACCGTGACGGATTCCCCATCCACCAGCGCGATCACGGTTTCGCCGTTGCGGGCGGTGTCCCGCGCCTCCACCACGACCGTATCCCCACTGCGGATCTGCTCATCGATCATCGAGTCGCCGCGGACCTTCAGGGCATAGGTGCGCCCCTTGCCCAGCCATTCCTCGGGGACGCGGAGCTCCTCGTGCTCGGCCATGGCCTCGATCGGCCGGCCGGCAGCCACCGTCCCCAACAGCGGGATCGTCGCCAGGCCGCCCCCGTGCTCGGCCACGACCTCGATGTCCCGGCTCGCATTGCGACGTTCGCGCTTCAGGTAGCCCTTGTCCACCAGGTGGCGGACGTGCTTGTGCACCGTCGCCACCGACGACAATCCGAATCGGTCGCCGATTTCCTGCAGCGTGGGCGCGAAACCGCGCTCCCCGGCGTAGGCAGTCACGAAGGCCAGGATCTCAGCCTGGCGCGGGGTCAGTCCCATGGGGTTCCCTCCTGCTTGGTGACGCGCCTGACCTCGTCGGCACTCCCTGGCGCGGCCGTCCCCGGCGCCGCCCAGGCGGCGCCCTCGGAAGCCACAGTAGACGAAACGGAGGCGAAAGGCCAGCAAAAAAAAAGAGAAAATCAGGCGCGGCGGGGAACGGACCCCGGTCTGACCGGGCTGGCGGGCCTGCCTTGCCAGCGGGCTCCGATCGGTGCTAGGCTGCCATTGAAGCACCCACCCTGACCAGCGAGGGCCCCATGAGCAGTTGCCTGTTCTGCGAGATCGCCGCCGGCCGGATCAAGGCCGAGATCATCCACGAGGACGAGGGCTGCCTGGCGTTCCGGGATATCAGCCCGAAGGCGCCGAGCCACATTCTGGTCATCCCCCGCCGGCACCTGGACGGCCTGAACGACCTGGTCGGCCCCGACAGTGCGGCGGCTGACGGCCTGCTCGCCGCCGGCGTCATGGCGGCCCATGCCGAGGGTCTGGCTCCGGGCGGCTATCGCTTCGTGATCAACTGCGGCCAGGACGGCGGGCAGAGCGTGGGACATCTCCACCTTCATGTCCTGGGCGGCCGACCGCTGGCCTGGCCTCCGGGCTGAGCCAGCCCGGGCACTAGTGCGCGTAGCCGGCCATGTCGAGGCCCTGCCGCAGGTGGCTGATCAGCCTCACGGCCCGCACCTCGTCAGGATGGATCGGCTCGGGCAGTGACAGGTTCCCGGAAGCGCCGACCACCATCAGGTGGCCGGAGGTCGGGCACGAATTGTCGTAGTGCTCGATCAGCCCCAGGACATGCCCCAGTTCGTGCAAAGCGACTTCCTGGAAAAACCGGTCGGTGAGCAACCCGGTCTCGACTTCGATGCGCATGCGCTCGGGCAGCACGTTCCCGATCACTCCCCCGGACGGCAACTCGAGCGAAACCTGTCCGTAGCCCGCCGCCGCATCGGTGACCCACCGGAAATGCGCGTCGGCTTCGGCCGCCGACGCCACCTCGACGAACATCGCCTCACCGACCGTGTCGTTCCAGAGGGCGAGCATCGGCCGCGCGAGATCATCCATCTGCCGCCCTGTGGCCAGCGTCGAATCGGGCAGGAACACCTTCACGGGATAGGACTCCCACCGCCAGAACCGCGTGGCGGACGTATCGCCGGCCACCGCCATGGTCCTGGTCGCGTCGCGGACATAGTCGAGGAAGCTCGCTCCGTAGGCCATGCAGTCCGGATCGATCACGTACCGGTACGGCAACACGATGTCGAAGTTGATATCGGCCCCGCTCGACAACGGCGCACTCGTGAAGTCGAAGTGATCGGTGGTGGTCGTGTGCACGTTCACCGCGTCGATACTGCGATAGGGCCCCAACCGGAAGTGCCCGGCGCCGTCGGTGTTGCCGTTGCGTGGCGGCGCGGTCGAGCCCACGATCACGCCGAGCATCGGCAAGCCGACGTCGTCGGTCACCCGTCCCTCGATCCACCACTCGGAAGTGATCACCGTATAGCCGCCCGCCACCAGCGACGACAATTGCCCATGGTTGTCCCGGGCGCGGATGGCGAACCAGGCCTCGGCGCCCGGGGCCAGCCCGTCGGCCAGCCCGAACGTCGCGGAATAGCCCGCCTGCCCGGCCAGGTGGGGAACCTCGGTCAGTGTCGGACTCGATTCCCAGTTCTGCAGGGTGACGGGACCGCCGTAACCGACCTTGACCACGTAGTGCGTGATCGGCCAGGCCGAAGCCGGGATGCGATTCCAGGTCATCACGACCTGCACCGGGTCGGGACCGGCCGAAACATGCACGTTCGGGACGATGGGCGGTGTCGTCGCGGGCTCGGCTGCCACGTCGATGACCCAGAACCAGTCCCTCGTCGACGCACCGGCCTCCGCGTGGGCCCTGAGGGTGTCTCGCTGAACAAACGAGGCGTCATACGTATATTCGGTCGCCGTGCCGACGATCGCTCCGCGCATCCGCCACGTCACCTCGACGGCGGTCGCCGGATCGGTGTGGACGGCGCAGGCGAGCGTCTGCCCGATCACCAGTGGCTGCCCCTGCGCTGCGGGTGTGAAGGTGATGGTGACGGAGCCACCCCCGTCGGGCCCCGTAGCGCCCCCGCCGCAACCGCCGAGCAGCAGCAGGCCGGCAATGGCCAGTGCCAGCGCCCGGGTCAACGGGGAACGGAACAGGTTCGTGTCCATGCACTCAATGTACGGGGAGAGGCAGCGGCCGCCAATCATCGGCCGCCCTGCCCGGCGCGCCGGTCCGCGGGCGCGATCCACCATTCATCGAGGTTGTTGACCGGCGACAGCATGTGCGGGCGCACGTCGCGCAGGCGCCGGTTCACCGCGACCAGGTTGTCGGGGTAGAAGAGGTAGGCCGCAGGCGGGTCCGCGGCGAGCGTGGATTGCAGCGCCTTCCAGGTGGGCAGCGCGCGGGCGCGATCGCGCTCGCCAAGCGCGACGTCCAGCAGCGAGTCGACCGTCGTGTTCGCGTAGTGCCCGAAATTGAACTCGCCGGTGGCCGTCGAGCGGACGGACGGCGCCGGGTTGCCGTAGAGGTTCAGCGTGAACAGGCCGAGATAGGCGTCGAAGTCGCCGGCGCGCACGCGCGCCAGCCCGGCCACCTGTTCCATCGCCCGCACCTCGACTGCGGCGCCGACCGCGGCGAGGTTCTCGCGCAGGATGACACCACCCTGCTCGCGCACGGGGTCGCCGCCCTTGGTCAGGATCTCGAAGCGGAGCTCACGGCCGGCCCGTTCCAGCACGCCGTCGCCGTCCTCGTCGCGCCAGCCGGCACCCGCCAGCAAGCGCCGCGCAGCCTCCACATCACAGGCGTCGGGCCGCAGATCGCGGTCGTGGTTCCAGAGCGCGGGCGCAATCGGGCTTGTGGCCGGCGTCCCGAATCCATCCACGAGCGACGACACCAGCCGTTCCCGGTCGACCGCCAGCGACAGGGCGCGTCGCGTGGCGGCATCCGCGAAGACGGGATCAACGCAATTCCACATCAGGTAGTACAGGAGCCGTCCGCCGCAATCGACCAGCCGAAGGTCGCCGCGGGCTTCCAGGCGCTTCGCGGCCGAGGACGAGATGCCGTCGGCGACGTCGACCTCCCCTGTCTCGAGCGCCAGCAGGCGCACGGATTCGTCGGGGAGCACACGGAACACGACGCGGTCCAGTCGCGCCGGCGTTCCGGGGTAGGCAGGATTGCGGACGAACGTCAGGTCGCGGTTGTGGGCCCACGATTCCAGCCGGAAAGCGCCGGATGACAGGGGCGACTGGTTGATCGGCCAGGTACCGGCCGTGGACGGGTCCAACCCCTGGAGGATGTGCCAGGGCAGGACCTGGTGCCAGGTCGCCTGCACGGGGTCAGGCACCACACGCGCCAACGTGTACCGCACGGTGCTGTCATCGACAGCTTCGGCGCCCACCACGTTATCGTAGAGGCTGCGCCGCGTGCTGCCCGTCCGCTCGTCCTTGAACAGCCCGAGCGACATCACGACGTCGCGCGCCGTCAGCGCCGCGCCGTCGGACCAGGACCACGGATTGAGGTGGTAGGTGATCGACAGGCCGTCGGGGGCCACGTCCCAGCCCCGCGCCAGGCGTGGTCGGTAGGTCAGGTCCTCGGCCATGTCGGCCAGACCGTCGTAGAGCTCGGCGTTGATCACGCCGGCGATGGTTGCGTTGGAGAGCAGGGGATTCAGGACATCCGGGTCCGCCGCGAGGGCCACCACAGCGGTGCCGCCGCCCACCGGCTCGCCGGCGCCGCCCGCGACCTCCGGGTTCCGCGGTCGGTCCTTCCCGCAACCTGAGGCCAGTGCGACAGCGAGCGCCAGCACCGCGGCCAGCGCGTCTATCCGGCGATGTCGAGCTTGCAACTGCATGCGGTCACTCCCCGGCGCGCCGCGCCCGCGGCCGCCATGCCCCGCACGTTAGGATGGACGACCACCGGTCGTCAACGACCGACGCCGGGCCGGCCCAAAATGGGACGGCCGCCGGGACCCTTCCGGGCACCGGCGGCCGCTACCGTCACATCCCGGACAGCCGATGCTATTTGACGAGCGTCATCTTCTGGATCCCCTCCTGCCCCGCCGCGCGGGCCCGCACGAGGTAGACGCCGCTCGGCTGGGCACGGCCGGTATCATCGCGACCGTCCCACACCATCGTGTGCCAGCCGCCCTCGATCACGCCCTCGTGCAGCGCGCGAATGCGCTGCCCGCGCACGTCGTAGATGTCCACGGTCAGTTCACCGCGGGCCTCCACGTAAAGGTTGAACTTGGCCGACGGGTTGAACGGGTTCGGATACGGCCGGTCGAGCTGCAGGCCCGCGCGCGGCACCGCCGGGCCGTCCGGTGTTCCCACCAGCTCGATCGGGAAGTAGACGCCGGTCCGCTGCATGTTCGCCTTGTACGTCGGCCACGGCACATCGGTGCGATCGTAGGCGAACGGCATGTCCCACACGTGGCACAGGAAGTCCCAGCCCGCGTAGACGATGTCGACGTCCCCGTCCTTGTCCAGGTCGGTGATCGTCACGCCGGGCATGAGAGGGCCCTCGAGCGTGATCGGGAAACCGGAAACCGGCTGCCCGTTGGCGTGGTAGGCGTAGAGGTTGTACGGCGCCGCCGCATTGCCGCCGCCGATGCCGTGCAGGATCTCCGGCGAGCCGTCGCCGTCGATGTCGCCGACCACCGGGCTGCCCTCGGAGCTGCCGGGCAGCGCGACCGGCCAGCCGGCCAGGAACTGCCCGCTTGTGCCTCCGGCGTAGTTCGTATCGAGCACCACGAGCTTGCTGAGCAGGCCCGTCTCGTTCGGCGTGTAGATGATCTCGAGTTGCCCGTCGCCGTCGACGTCGCCGAGCGCCGGGGAGCCGACCCACTCGTCCGTCGCCGCCAGGCCGGTGAACTTCGGGAAGCCGGGGTAGTTCGTGCCGTTCTGCCGCACCGCGTACACGTAGCGGTTCTTGCAGTAGAACACCAGTTCCTTCAGCCCGTCGCCGTCCAGGTCGCCGATGGCGATATCATCATTGATCGGGCCGTTGGTGACATACGGGAAGCCGGCCGGGAACGTGCCGTCGTACTTCAGGGCCATCAGCCGCTTGAGGCCCGAACTGTCGTTCTTGGTGCCGAAGATGATCTCCAGGGCGCCATCGCCGTCGAGGTCGAACAGCGTCGGGCCGCTGCGCGACCACTCCCACGTTGCGCCGTCGCGCACGTAGAAGACGCCGTTCGTGGCGGGGTTGGCGTCACCGTCGCGCACCTCGGTGCCGTCGGCGTTCCAGGCCCAGACCACACCGTTGAGCGTGTTCACCACGACCTCGGGCCGGTGATCGCCGTCGATGTCGCCGACCGCCGGCGCCGCCCAGTTCCAGTTGCTGCCCGACGGCAGGTCCAGGCTCCGCGGCCAGCCCGGGGCCTCGGCCCCTGTCTTCGTGTAGGCGTGGATCTTCAACGTCGGGGCGCGCTCGCTGATGATCATCTCCATGCCCGGCACGTTGTCGAGATCCGCCAGCGTTACCGCTGCCGGCTGGAGAACCGCTCCCGGCGCGAATTCAGTGAAGTTGCCCAGGGTCTGCGAGTCGCCGTCACCGTCGCGGAGCTCCTCGCCGTTCGCGTGCCACACGAAGACCTGGCCGCTGGCGACCACGATCTCCTGCTGGCCATCGCCGTCGACGTCGCCGACCGCGAGCGGGCCGCTGGTTTCGCCCGCGAACGACCGCGGGAAGTTCGTGGCTTCGGCCGGCGCCGTACTGCGGCTGACGATCGTCGACAGCAGGCTTGGCACGCCGGACTGGTCGACAGTGCCGACCTTGTAGTAATAGGTGGTCAGCTGGTTGAGCCCCGTATCCGCGAAGTAGGACGTCCCGATCACCACATCCTTGTTCGCCCGGATGAACGGCCCGGCCGGCGACAAGCTGCGGTAGACGTTGTAGCCCCTCGTGTCGAGCGCCGTCGCCGGGATCCAGGACAGCGCGATGATATCGGCGCCGAGCGTCGTGTTGGTCGTGATGCTGCCCGGAGTGTCGGGCCGCTCGAGGGTGAAATCGTGGCGGGTCTTGCGACCGTACCCGTCGGTGATCACGATGCGCGCCGCGTTGTTGCGGATCGGGTCGATCGACATCGAGAACGCCGGCGTGCACTCGCTCTCGACGAGCAGCCCCAGTGACGGCCAGGTGGCGACGGAATCGTACCGGGCCACGTAGGCGCTGTCGGTCCGCAGCCGGCCGCTGAGGGGGCCGCTGGAGCCGGAGCCGAAGTTCTTGACGACCACGGTGACGCCGAGGCGCTCACCGGTCCCCAGTCCGCCGTCCCCGTTGCCCCACGTAACGTCCTCCCAGTCCAGCGAGACAACCTCGAGCTGGGGCGCATGCACCATCGCCGTCCATTCGGACGTGTAGTGCGAGCTGCCGACCACGGTGTCGAACGAGAACACGACCGGTGTCGCGTCAGCGACGGCGCTGTCGACATAAACGAGCATCGGCGTCAGCGCCGCCGTGGAGCCACCCGCGGCCACCGCGGCGAACCCGGCGCCGGGCGTGGGCACCGTCACCAGGGGCGCACTGGTCGAAACCGTCGAGGCGGCGGCGCCGGCGGCGCTGCCTCCCGTCTCGCGCAGGACCGGGCGCAGGGCGACCGTCTCGCCCGCGTCGATCAGGCCGTCCCCGTTGCCGGAGCTGCCGTCGGTGCCGTCGTCGTGGATGACCACGGACTCGACCGCCAGGTAGGCGCTGCCGCTGGTGACCGGCAGCGACCGCGTCGTCAGGGCCAGGTTGCGGCCGGAGACCTTCATCGTCACGGTGCCAATGCTGGTCGGCAGGACGGGCAGGCTGACGTGCCCGAGCGCATCGGTGACACCGTACGCCAGGTCCTCGGCGCCCTTCTGCACGCACACGGTGGCGCCCGCGAAAGGAACGCCGGCAACCGTGACCGTGGCATTTACGACCTGCGGTCCGACCGTCAGCGAGTTCGTGCCGGACACGACGACCGCCTTCGGCGCCGACGTCCAGACCGGCAGCGAAGGATCGCCCAGCAGGGTGTAGTTCTCGAACGTCCAGCGGTCGGTGTAGTTGTTGGTCGTCAGGCCGATGAACGGCAGCCGGCTGAGCGCCAGCAGGCGCCCGACGCGGTTTTCCGACGTGCAGTAGAGCTTCCCGAAGAACTCCTGCTGGTAGTTGTTGGCGTTGTTCGGGAACGCCGCGCGCACCGAACCGAGCGAACAGATGGCGCCGCCGTGCGGATTCTGCACGAACCGCTCCAGCAGGCAACTGTTGTCGAAGGCGGCCGACGCGCAGTTCAGCGCATACATCAGGAACGAGTGCCCGTTGTTCGTCAGGTTGTCGGCGTCGGTCGTCATGAAGTTGGCGTCCGCGACCGACATGTTGAAGTAGTAGCCGTGGCCGATCTGGTTGAAGATCCCGTAATGACCGGTGTTCAGCGAGTCGATCAGCGCGGCGCGGGAAAGTGGCGCATCCCAGGGATAGCCGACGTTGGTCTCGTACATCCGCTTGTATTCCATGCCGGTGCACGGGACGATGCTGTTGGTCACCTGCTCGTGCGCGAACTTGGCGCCATCGAGGGTGATGAAGTTGGAACCGTGGCCGTAGTCCTCGGGGAACAGCACCTCGGCGGCGAACAGCGTGCGATTCGTCCAGCCCGCGCCGGCCGCCGTGCTCTCGTAGGCGATCACCTTGTTGACGAAGGTCGTCGCCGCCCCCAGCGTGCTGACGGCGGCGCGGCCCAGATAGACCTCTTCCGCGAAATCGGCGGCGTCGCCGGGCGACGTCCCGGTGAGCGGTTCGCCGAATTCATCGTCGCCGTCCGCGTTCCAGTTGCCGTCCAGGCAGGCGAAGTAGAGATCGCAGGGAATCGCGGTCCAACCGTTCACCGGGTAGAAATTGCTCATCACGTAGCGGGGCGGCAGGATGTCCGAATCGCCGGCCAGCATGACGTAGTCCACGCCCCACTTCTGGTACGCGTCGCGGATGTACATCCGCAGCGTCTCCTGGAAGTCGGCGCCGCGGCGGTAATTCGCCTCGATGTACTCGCGCGTCGCGACCACCGTCGGGATGCCCTGGGCCGTCTTGTGCGCAGCGAGCACCTCAAAGGCCGGCCGCATGGCTTCGTTGGTCACGATCAGGAAGTTGACCGCGCTGCCGCTGAGGCTCGGCGTCTTGTCGGGGTTGAAGCCCCCGTCGCTGCCCACCGCAGCGGCGCCGTCCTGCCGGTCGTAGCCGTTCAACTCGGCCGGGTTCGCGACGAGATCGGCCAGGACCGCGAGGTTGGCCTCGCGCTCGGCCGGCACCAGTCGCTCGCGAACAGCGACGTCGTCGGCCGGCACGCCCTTCCCATAGGACACGCGCACGGCGTAACTGTCGAGGAACTCGACCTCGCCGGCGGTCGCCGTGCTGCGCATCGGGAACACTTCCACGGCCAACAGGCGATAGCCTCGCCAGGTGTGCGTGCCGTCGAAACGACCCCACGCGGCGGGATACACGCCACCGGTTGCTTCCAGGCGCGCCTTCGTCAGGATGTCACCGGTGTCCGTGATCAGGGGCTCACCGACCGCCAGGGCGCCGTCGACCTTCTCGAGGTGTGTCGCCAGCGGTTCGATCCACGCGTTCTCCACGACGGCGTCAGCGGGAACCAGCAACAGCAGCGTATGCAGCGGGAGGCGCGGCTGCCCGGGATCATCGATCCCGCGCAACTGGCCGAACACCGGGAAGGCGTCGCCCTTCGCGTCCCGCGACCACGAAAGGTCGCGCACGTCGAAGCGATCTTCGTAAACGACGCTGCCGGCAGGATGGGTGGCTGCCGCTGCCGCCAGCGGAACGGCAAGGGCGATCAGGAACGACAGGGCTACGCGGCGGATGCCGAACGCTTTCATGCAATGGCCTCCGGTCGGGCGTCCAAGGGCGGACGGTGACGTCACCAGCTGTGCAGAGGCGCGGGCCTCACGGTTTTCCAGGTTGTCGAGTCGTCCCGTACCCCATCGGGTAGGGGAATGATGCGCGATAGCGGTGTGTCGGGAACGACCTCCAGAAGGCTGACTGAAGCCCCACCGACACCGCCAGACCGGGGCGATCGGAAACCGGGTTTCGGTGGTCGCAAGAGTATACCAAAACCGGCAAAACGGGTCAATGGCACAAATCTGCGTGCGATTTTGAGTTAAATTGATCGGAATGGATATCTCAGTGCGGGTCCATCGATTGGGACGACGCCTTCATCTGTCGGCTGAGGCGGGTACCGGGCCTTCAAAGTGGCTATCAAGGAGTATTAAACTCGCCGTTGTACCCCGCCGGAGCCCTGCAGGGTCGAAAGCCACCCTCCGGGAGTGGGTGCCGTTGCGGGCGATCCGCACCTCGCCGGCCTGCCGCAGGCTGACACCGTGGCGCATCAGCGACGCGACCTCCACGTCCGCCAGGAAGACCCCCGGTCCACCTTCGAGAGCTGCGACGCATTCCAGGTATTCCCGCAGCCCGCGGCGGCCGGCGGCGGCGATGGCCGGGTCGGCATGGGCGAAATTGACGCGGTGCGACTCCACGATGGCCGGCTCGCCACGGCGCCAGGCCTTGCGGGTGTCCCGCAGGCATGCCGCGACGGTCGCCGCCGCATCCGGGCTTTGCGCCGGCTCCAGCCGGCAGTTCCGCTCGAGGTACGTGCGTTCCGGGCGGACAGCCCGCGACCACTGCCGGTCCACCACCTTCAGCACGCGCCCGACCGGACCGTGCGGCCAGCGGGGGTGCCGCTGCTCCCGCTTGGCCTGAAGGACCACGAGGGTACGGGAGGCCCACAGCGCCTCGATGCGTCCGTCCCAGGTGTAGTCAGGAGCGATGAGCGAGCCCGGCCGGCGTCCGAACGCCCGGCCGAAGATCGCCAGCGCCGTGTCCAGTTCCGCGGCCAGTTGCGGGGTCGATCGCCACGGTCCGAGTTCGCGCGCGGCTTCGCTTCCGGGAAACAGCATGATACCGCGCTCCGCCGCTGCCGCCACGCCGGGGTCGGCAGCCGTGGCGCTCTGCCGCCGTTCGGGATCGTAGTGCCAGGCCCCATGGAACTCCGGGTACCAGACGCCGCGCCCGGTGGCCTCGCGCACGGCCGTCCACATGCCGGGCCGCTGGTAGGCCTGCGGCAACTCGGGCAGGTCGTAGCGGCGCCATTGCCCGCCCTCCCAGGCCAGCGCCGACAGGATATAGTTCGGCTGCAGGAGGGCCGGCTGTCCGTCACGGCCCCGGAAGGCGCCCAGAACGGCCGCGAGTTCCGCCACCGAGCCGCTGTCCTCGAGCGTCGAGTTCCAGTAGACGGCCGGGAAACTGCCCGGCGTCAGGTCTTCGCGGCGCCGGCCGTCCCACGCTGCCGCATCCGGCACGAACCCCGACAGGCCCCAGTCATCGCTCTCAATGGTGATCGCTCTTTGTGCGCGCCAGTCGACCATCCCCTGCGGGCCGGCCGTCAACATCGCGACGAACGCCAGCAGCAGGGGCAGCAACAGCGCAAAGGAACGACGCACACGTCGCATCGGGATCATCCCGTCAGTTCGAGGACCCGGGAACACGCAACTGGCACCACCACTGGCGCCCGCAGGCAAGGCCACCGGCGGCGATCGCCGCGGCCAGGCGCGCCGCCTCGTCGCCCGGCGCCGGGGCGCCACGCTCGAGCATCGCCACCGCGGCATCGGCATCCTGCGGCCACCGGTTGTCACCCACGCCGCCATCGGCCAGGAGCGATTGGTAACGGATCGGGAGCCGCCGCAGGAACGCGGTCCGCGACAGCAAGGGACCCCGTCCGGTCGGCCACAGGCGCGCCAGGAATGCCTGCAGGTCCCGATGGTTCGCCGCCGGGCCGGGTCGGGACGCCGGCTCATCCTCGAGGATGAACAACGAGCCGCCGGGGCGCAGCAGCGCGAGCCAGCCAGCCAGGAATCCGAGGTCCGGGCGCGCCGGCACCAGGTGCCGAACAAGATTCCCCGCCAGCAGAAGGTCCAGCGACCCTTCGCGAAGCGGCGCCCGGCAAGCGTCCCCGACGATGTCCGCCGCCGAGCCGGCGACGCGCGGCATCCGGTCCACTCCGATGCAGGTGACCCCCGGACGACGAACGAGCGCCAGCAGGCGCCCGTCGCCACAGCCGAGTTCGACCGCGGTCAGCGGCCGGGACGCGCCACCGGCGATGATCTCAGAAAGCGTCTTTGGAAGGGGGTCGAACGGCATCAGGGCTCTCCTGGTCCACAGCCAGCGAACCGGTTGTCGCCTCACGCATGCCGGCCTTGACCCGTGCCACGCGCTGCCGCTCGGCCTGCAGGTCGATGATATCCGCCACGTCCTGCTCGATGCGTCCGGTCAGCTTGTCCAGCCGGTCGTCCAGGCCCAGCGCGTACGAGACTTCGCTGAACAGGTCGAGGCCCTGCCGCCGGTTCTGAAGGTGACGCTGCGCGCCCAGCTGCGCGGCAAGCATCCACAGGCCCATCGCCGGCAGGCCCAGCCAGGCCACGCCCAGGAAGTCGCTGAGCGCGAAGACCGTCATGCCCATCGTCACCAGAAGCAGGCACAGCGTCGCACCCGCCGGCGAGAAGCCCAGGCGCAACAGGCGATGATGAAGGTGGAAGTCGTCGGCCTGGAAGATCGACGTGCGCCGGCGGCAACGACGCAGGATGGTCGTGCCCGTGTCCCAGATCGGCACGATCATCGGGGCCAGCAGTATCGGCAGCTGGATCGGCGTCGTCTGGCTGAGGTTCAGCATCAGGCTCGCCAGCACCAGGCCCATCCACATGCTGCCCGAGTCACCGAGGAAGATCTTCCGCTTGCTGACGTTCCAGTAGAAGAAGGCGACCGTGCCGCCGCACAGCGTGGCGGCGAACAGCGTCGAATACATTTCGTGCACGGCCATCGACAGCACCACCAGCGCGGCAGACGCAAGGATGCTGATGCCGCTGGCCAGGCCGTCGAGACCATCGATCAGGTTCATCGAGTTGATGAAGCCGAGATACCACATCAGCGTGAACGGCCAGGCCCAGCCCCCCAGCGCGATGGTGCCGACCAGCGGCAGCGTCACGGTATCCATGCGCTGCCCGAACAGCATCAGCCCGACGATGACCACGAGCTGTCCGTAGAGTTTCTTCTCGGCGTGGATCCCGAATCGGTCGTCGCCCACGCCCAGGGCCAGGATGGCCAGGCCGGCGCCACTGAGGATGCCCAGCCACGACCAGGGCAGGCGCGTGTCGAGGATGACGTGCTCAAGGAAGAAAAGTGCGCAGAAGAACGAAATGAAAATGGCCATGCCGCCGGTGCGCGGAACCGGTTCGCGGTGTGCCCGCCGGTAACCCGGATGGTCGACGATTTCGGTCAGGAAGCCCAGATTGCGGAAATGCGGCTGGACGAGCCACGACATCAGAAATGCCGCCGCAAACCCAAGCAAGGCAATGATTTCAAGCTTCACAAAACCTCCCCGTAACACCCGATCGGCAAGGCTCGCGCAGAACCCGCCGGAGCCGAAAGTTACGGTAACCTGACCGGGGCGGCAATCATTATCTCCCCGCCCCTGTCCTGGTGATTTCCGCGTAAGCCGCTGTGGTCAGGTCAGCTGTGCGCGCCCAGGTCCACTGCGCGGCCCGCGCCGGCCCGGCGACCGAGAGCCGCTCCCGCAACGCCGGGTCGCCGGCCAGCCTCTGCATCCCGCGGGCCAGATCATCAACGTCCCGCGGATCGACCAGGATGGCATCCGGCCCGGCGACCTCGGCCAGCGCCCCGCAGCCGGATGTCAGAACGGGCAGGCCGCAGGCCATCGCCTCGAGAACCAGCAGCCCGAAGCCCTCGTCCAGGGACGGGAACACCAGGGCAAGCGCCGTCGCATACAACCGCCGCAGTTCCACGTCCGGCAGCCAGCCGCGCCGGGTGACCCGCCCCTGCAGGGCTGGCCGCGAGAGACGCTCCAACAGGGGCCCCATGGACCAGCCACCCGGTCCGGCCAGGACCAGGTCCGGGGCTTGCCCGTCGGTCATGGCCAGGAGTTTTTCGTAGGCGGCCAGCAGGCGCGGCAGGTTCTTGCGCGGCTCGAGCGTGCCCACGAAAAGGAAGAACGGGCGCGCCGACGGAGCGGGCTGTTCCGCCGGCGACACATTCAGGGCCCACGACGGCGTGCCGTGGGGCACCACGCGCACCTTCACCGCATGCGCCGGGAAATTCCCGGACAGCGCGTCCGCCGTCGCCTGGCTGTTGGCCAGGAGCAGCCGCGCACGCGCCAGCGAGGGTGGCACCACCACACCCAGCCAGGAGCGGCGGGGCTGGCCGACCACCTCGGGCATCGTGCGCCACGCCAGGTCGTGAACGGTCAGCACGACCGGGCAGGGAGCCCAAGGCGGCGCCACCGGCTGCAGCGCGTGCAGGAGCGAGGCGCGATACGCGCGGCAGGCGCGCGGCACCCCGGCCAGCCGGCGCCATTCCCGCGCCGCGGCCCGGTTATCCCCGCCGCCGAGGACCCGCCAGCCCGGCGTCCCCTCCAGCCAGTTGAACGCAGCGCCGTCGCCGGCAATCAGCACGAAGTCCAGGCCGCGGTCACGCGCCGCAAGGGCCCGCACCAGTTCGACGATGCCGCCGGCGACGCCGGTCGGCATTGCCCGGACAGCCAACGCCTCCAGGACCACGACCGGGCGCGCCATCAGCCCTCCTGCCCGCCGGACACGCCAGCGGACGCCTCCAGCAGTGAAGCGCCAAGGAGGCCGACGGCCACCCAGGCGTGCGCCAGGTTGTACTGCGAAAACGTCATTGCCTGCACCGCGATCGCCGCACCGGCAGCACCGGCGGCCACGAGAACCGGAGACGCCCTGCGGGGACGCCGGCAGGCGACGCCGCGCCAGAGTCCGACGACCCCGACCATCATCGCGCCGAATCCGATCAGCCCGGTCTCGCAGAGCACCAGCAACGGGAAGTTGGCCACCACGGGCCACGTGAACATCGCCTGCAGGCCGGCCGGATCGACCAGCGCCGGGAAGTGCCAGCCGAACTGGCCCCAGCCGATGCCGCAGACGGGGCTCAGGCAGAACGCGCGCCATGCAGCCTGCAGCGAATACAGACGCGTGAGGTTGGACCAGTCATGCGTGCTGAACGTCTGCGCCAGCCGTCGCAGAGGCAGCAGCGCAGGCTCCCACCCCGCGATCGCGGCACAGGCCACGGCCAGGATCCCGGCCGCCGTCGCCATCAGGACGGTGCGCCGGCGGGCCCGCGCCAACACCCTGTTCCCGACGGTCGGCCAGGCCAGCCAGGCGGCAACGATGGCACCGCCGCCGGCCCCCAGCCAGGCCCCGCGCGACCACGTCAGCAACAGCAGCAGAAGCAGCGCCAGGGCTGCCGCTGCGCGCGCCCAGCGACGCCAGCCGGTCACGAAGACCAGCGGCAGCGCCAGCAGCAGGAAGTTGCCCAGGTAAAGCGGCTCGCACACGGTTCCGCGCAATCGAGGGACAGCCAGGAAACGGTCGCCGACGTAGAGTTGCCCCGAGCCGCTGAGGATCGACGGGTTCGACGTGAATATCTTCTCGAGGGCCGCCAGCAGCGGCAACGGCTGGAAAAAGCTGACTTCCTGCAGCAGGCCGTACATCGCCTGGAACAGTGCCCCGGCCACGAGCCAACGCGCCGTCAGCCGCCAGGCGGCCCCGCCACGAACGTGAAGCAGCGGCCAGGCTGCGAATGCAGCCATGATCACCAACTGGATCCCCTGCTTCGCGAACCGGGCCCACGCCGCTCCGGGACCGGCGTCCGCCGGCGCGACCACCAGGCCCAGGCCCGAAGCGCCGACCGCCGTCACAGCGGCGACGGCCCACCACCGCCAGCGTCGCGGCACGCAGCGCCAGTCCGTCCGGCGCCAGGTGCAGAGCCAGAGCGCCGCCATCAGCAGCCACGCCGGCTGCAGGCCCGCGCCGACATCGCGCCCGGTCGCCAGGACGATGAGGTCCGCGCCGACCCAGGGCAGGACCACGAGCACCGCGCGCCACAGCCAGCCGCTGACGCCGGCGACGGCGGTCTCTCCCGGCCGGAAGTCCAGGAGAACCCCTGACCGGGTCAACGGTGGCGTGGCATGGGCGGGCAAGGCGTCATCCCGGTTCGCGTGGCGAAAGGCAGAGCCGCCGCAAGGCAGCGGGGGCCCCATGCCAACGGTAGGTCACGGAGCGGCGGCCGGTCCACCGAATTCGGGCCGGCGCACCGGTGTCCTGCTCACGGATTCACGCCGACGATCGCGCTGACAATCTCGCCCAGCAGCGATGCGCCCGCAGCGGGCGGATGGTCGGCATCGTCGGGGTACACACGCACCGCCACATCGGCGGGATATGCCGCATTGCGGGCGATATCCTGCAGGTGGGCCACGTTCCGCCACGCCGATTCCGGTCGGCGCGCCACGGGTCGCCAACCACCGGGCCGCGCACCCCAGGCATCGGGGACCACCAGGAACTCGACGCGGCCGGGCGACAACAGCGTTGCCAGGCGAGCCAGGCAAGCCGCAGCGCCGGGCATGGCCGCTTCGCCGCCGGTGACGCACCAAACCAGGGTCGACCACCGCAGCGGAACCGGCCGAGCGCACGCCGGCAATCCAGCGGCAACCTCCCACGCTGCCAGCGCCGCCTCCGTTGCTTCACCGAGCAGGCGCCATCGCACCCACTCGCCGGGCACCTCGTCCGCCTCGCGCCGGCCGTTCAGCCAACGCGCCCGCAGGCCCGAGGGCAGGTCACCGGCGACCCCCGCAGGTACGTCGACCACGTCCGGGCCGGCCAGGTAACTGAAGGCCGACCAGGCCACCGACTCGTCTTCGAGCAGGCAGCTGCCCCGTCCGCTGCGCCCGGCCGCGATCGCCGCCAGGCCGGCGGCTGCGCACGCGGCCGCCCGCGCCGAACCGGGGGCGGCCACGGCCACGTCCAGGCATGCCGGCGACAAGGACAGCGCGGCCGGCCCTTCGATTGACGAGAGGAAATGGTGAGCGATGGCATCGATGTGGTGGGCGCGCGCGGCGCCTTTGCCATCGGGACGCGGATGTCGACTCATGATGCAGGCTCCGGTCGCCAACGAACGGGGCGACGCTCCCGGAGCGCCGCCCCCCAAACGGATCAACTGATGGTGACCAGGCTGTTCGCCCCGCCGAATTCGTTCGGGGCCGTCGCACTGTTGTGCGGGTCCGGCAGCCAGGCGCCATCAACGATGAAGCGGTACTGGTATTTGCCGCGCTCGAGCATCAGGTACGATTCCCAGATCCCGTCCTCGCGGCGGTTCAGGGGCAGGCCCTTCGCCGACCAGTCGCAGAACGAGCCGGTCAGCCGCACCGAACGCGCCCGCGGGAAGTCCGCCTCGAAATGCACGCCCGCCTTGGTCACCTGCGGTCCGTGCAGCAGGGCGGTCCAGTGATCCAGGGCCGCGACCGCCACGCCCGTCTCCTTGCCGGCCACTTCGCGGGCCAGCAGCCGGAAGTCGTGGGCGCCGCGCGAATCCGCGTCAAGGCTGGCGACGGGCTGCCCCGCACCCGCAGCCTCGCGGAAGCGGACCGTGTGATGGATGATCGTCTCCATCAGTTCGTCCGGATACAGTTCGGCGAGTTCCTCCATGATCTTCCGGACAAAGAGCGGCCGTGTGTCGAAGGCCGACATGAGCACCCGGGGCACCACATCGTGCCCCTTCTTCTGCCGGAGCATCGAGAGTGTCTCACGCATCTTCCGCACGGCCTGCAGGCTGTAGCAACTCGGGTCGACCGGGATGATCACCTCGCCCGAGGCCAGCAGCGCATTGAACGTGAGCAACCCCACGCTCGGCGGGCAATCGATCAGGATGAAATCGTAGGGCAGCGCGCTGCGGCGCAGGGTATTGCGCAGGCGCAGTTCCTTCTCGGCTTCGCGCGCCAGCGCCATCTCCACCGCGCTCAGTTCGACGCCCGCCGGCACCAGGTGCAGGTTGGGGGCGATTTCGAGGAAGGCATCCTCGACCAGGATGTCCGTCGTGAGGAAGAGGTCATACGTGCTGAGCGTGAAGTCGCGTTCGCGAAAACCGAAGGACAGGGTCGCGTGCCCCTGGGGATCGTTGTCGATAAGAAGGACTTTGTGTCCGAGCTGGGCGAGAGCAGCGGCCAGGTTGGTTGCCGTGGTGGTCTTTCCGCAGCCGCCCTTCTGGTTGGCCAAGGCTACGACGCGCATGCCGAATCCTTTCGATCATGATCGCGGGTCTGTCCACCCCGCCCGGGCGGGGAGCCCCGGCGGCGCATCTATGTCGAAAGGGGCCGCAACCTTCCCGGCGCCGGCACCTGTCAGGACAGTAGTCCACCCCGCGCGCGTGTCAACCTCCAATTTTAATGATTCCCGTAGGGTCCGCCACCACCGGTTGAGGCTGGATCCACCAGCCCCCCCAACCACAGGTAGGCCAGGACCCCCACCACGATGCCGCCAACCACCTCGCCCCAGGTATGGCCCACCAGTTCGCGCAACCGCCCCCCGGGCCAGGGTCCACCCGCCTGCAGGGCCTCGCGGAGGTCGTTGAGCAACCGCGCCTGCTTGCCGATCTCCTGCCGCAATCCGGTCGCCTCGAACAGGATGAAGATGCCGAAAACCAGCGCCAGGCTGAACAACGGCGAGGCCGCACCGCAGTCCCGCCGCACCAGCAGGGCCAGGGTTGTGACCGTGGCGGCATGCGAACTGGGCATGCCCCCGTTGGCAAAGAACAGCAACGGGCGCCACCGCCGGGTTGCCACCAGTTCCCAGACCACCTTGGCCGCCTGCGCGACCAGGCCGCTCAGCAGCGCCACGATTCCTGCATTCCAACCCACACGGCCTCCATCCTCAGGCGGGCCCGGCCCACCCGTGCCCCCGATCCGCAATCTACGTCATCGACGGGGCTGAGCAACGCGCAACTTGAGATTTCCCGTCGGTTCTGCCATCATATAGGGTCGATCCGGGGTGCGGCGTGCCGATCTGTCGGCAACGCTGTCCGTCTTGTTGTGCCGTTCCATTCCGTTCCGGTCGCCTGCGCCCCGCGCCCAGGCACTCCCGGGGCGCCATCACCACCGGCAAGGGGTTCGTCGATGTTCCAGTTCATGCGTTCACGGGCCAAGGTCTTCTACTGGGTGATCGCGGTCACGTTCCTCCTGTTCATGGCTTTCAGCGGCTCCAAGATGCGCGGTTGCGATGGCGCCGGCGGGGGGAATCTGGAGGCTGGCGTCGTCGGTTCGGTCAACGGCACGAAGATCACCGCTGCTGCGTACGACCAGGCCTACCGTCAGCAGGTCGCGATGATGAAGCAGCAGGCTCCCGATCGCGAACTCAACGCCAACCAATACGCGGCTGCGCAGGAAGGCGCCTGGGACTTCGCGGTGCAGACCGCGCTGATCGACCAGGCCATCGCCAACCGCAAGATTAGGATCACCGACCAGGAAGTGCTCGACGCCTTCCGCACCAACCCGCCGGCCGAGCTCCTTGCCCAGTACCGCACCGAGAGCGGCTCGGTCGACATGCAGCGTTACTACGCCGACCTGCAGAATCCCGCGATCAACTGGAAGCCGGCCGAGGATTATGTGCGCCAGATCCTGCCCCGCCAGAAGCTCTCCGAGCAGATCGCCGCGGCTGTCGCCGTCAGCGACGACGAGGTGCGCCGCGAGTACCTGCGCCAGGTGGGACGCGCGATGGCCGAGTACGTCGGCGTCGCGTTCACCGACATCAATGACGGGTACAACCCGACCGACCAGGAGATCACCGACTGGTACGCCGCGCATGCGGAGGACTACAAGCACGACGGCCTGGCCACGTGCAAGGTCGTGCGCTTCGCGAAGAACCCCAGCGCCGCGGACGAGAAGGACATCGTCGATACCCTGAACAGCATCCGCCAGGAGATCCAGGCGGGCACCACCGACTTCGCGACGGCCGCCAAGCAGTACAGTGACGACACCGGCAGCGGCGAGCGCGGCGGCGACATCGGCTCGTTCGATCGCTCCCGCATGGTGCCGGAATTCGCCAACCCGGCGTTCGCGTTGCCGATCGGCCAGATCAGCGAACCGGTGCGCACGCAGTTCGGCTACCACCTGATCGAAGTCACGGCCCAGACGAAGGACGCGGCCGGCCAGGTGACGCAGGTGACGGCCCGCCACATCCTGATGAAGGTCACGCCCGGCCCGCAGACGCTCGATACGATCAATGCGGCGGCCACCGGCTTCCGTGACCGGGTCAACGCCACGAACTTCGTTTCGACCGCCGAAGCCGAGGCCCTCGAGGTCCTCAAGCCGGCGGCCGTCGCGCGCGGCCGCGACATCCCGGGCCTGGCACTGTCCCTCGTCGGCACCAACTGGGTGTTCACCGCCAAGCCCGGCACGGTCGGCCCTGTCATGGAGAACGACGACTGCTACTTCGTCATCCTCGCCGAGCGGATCGACCCGGCCGGCACCCGTTCGCTGGACGACGTGCGCAGCCAGGTCATGCTGGCCCTGCGCAAGCAGCACAACACGCTGGTCGCCAAGCAGCGCCTGGCCCCGGCCCTGTCGGCCGTCCAGGCCGGCACGGCGCTCAGCCAGGTGGCCCGCACCTACAACCTGAAGTACGCCGTGTCCGACACGTTCTCGTACAACAGCAACGTTGCCGATGTCGGCTACGGCACGGACTTCAACAAGACCGTGCTCGAGGGCCTCGTCGGCCGCGTGACCGAGCCGGTCGAGACGATGCGCGGCGTGTACGCCGCCGTGCCGCTGTGGATCAAGCCGGTCAACGAGACGGAATTCGCCGCCAGTCGCGTCGGGATCCAGCAGGCCCTCATGTCGAGCGCCCAGAACGAGGCGATCGACAAGTGGCTGAAGGAAGAGAAGGCCAAGGCGAAGATCGTCGACCACCGCGCCGAGATGCGGGCGCAGAACTGATCTCGCGGCACGACTGCGACGGAAACGGCAAAGGGCCCGGGATTCCACTCCCGGGCCCTTTGCTTTCCTGGCCGGCGCTGCGGGCGGTTGCCGGCGCTCAGTCCCCGCCGAACGGATTGCGTGGCTTCCGCCGGCGGAACTCCTGCAGGTCCTCGTCCATGCGCTTCAACTGGTCCTGACGTTGCTTTTCGTGCTCGCCGGTATCGAAGAGGTGCGCCATCTTCTCGGCCTCTTCGCGCTTGCGCTCGTCGAATGCGCGCAGGTCGTCGCCGATCGCCGGCCCCTGCCGTTCGTCCAGTTGCTCCACGGCCAGGTGGTCGCGGATCTCCAGATGCGTCTCGTAGGCGCTGGAGACCAGGGCCACCGCGCCCAGTTCTTCCAGTGTCGCGGCCTGCAGGCGGATCTGGCTCTCGGCGACGCCCAGCACCTCCGCCAACTCCTCCGGCGTCGGGCCGCGGCCCAACCGGTGCTCCAGGACGCGCACGCCGGCCAGCAGCAGGTGGGCTTCGGCTCGCGGGACTCGGATCATCGTTCGTCCGTCCTTCCGTCAGTTTCCGGGCGTCGAACGGCGCAGCAGCCGTTCTTCCCGGCCCGGCTCCCCCGCCAGACGCGCGTGCCGCAGCGCTTCGTCCAGCCGCGGCAACCGGCGCTCGTAAAGGATCGCGGATTCGCGATGCGCCCAGCGGCCGGCACCCGCGTCCAGGGCCGCGCGCAGGACGGCCTCGACTTCGTGCCAGTGCCGCCGACGTTTCAGGATGCGCACGGCGTCCACTGCGAGAGCCCTCGTCTGCGCCCCGGCCTGCCCCAGGGCATCACCGGCCAGGGACGCCAACATCCACCCGGCGGCCGCAGCATCGTCGCGACGACGCTCCGCCACGCGGGCCAGGGCCCAGGCACGCCGCCAGTCGTCGCAGCCTGCGTCCGGCGGGACCGAGGCGGCGTCCCCCTCCGTGCAAACGCGCTCGAGAATGTGGGCCATGCCTGCCAGGTCGCGCCGGTTGTGGCGCAGCACGCAGAGCAGTTCATCCGCGGGATCACCGGAAAGCCAGCCGCGCCACACTTCGGGAATGCGGGCACCTTCGATGTCGCCCTCGCCGCGGACCTGGCCGCAGACCGAACGCTCGATCGTCTGCTGCCGGCAGTCGGCCAATGCGCGCCCCCACAGGCGCCGGCAGGCCGGGAGCAGGTCCCATGACAGCAGGTGCGCCAGCGGGTCGGTTCGTCGGTTCATCAGGGCCCGCGTGCGCAGCAACGGCAGATCGAACGCGGCGCCGTTGTAGGTGACCGCGACCGTGAACGGCGCAGCCAACTCCGCCAGTGCGCACAGCATTCCAGCCTCGCGACCGGGCCCGGGCAGGAAGAACTGGCGGACAACGAGTTCGCTGCCCTCCCACCACGCGACGCCGACCAGGAACGCGAGTGTCCCCGTGCCGCCGGACAGGCCGGTGGTTTCGGTATCGACGAACAGGATCTCTTCGCGCGCCGGGCGATGGTCACCATGGCGCGAAAGAAGGCCGTGCAGGCCGGGCAGGCGGGGCGGTACGGCCGGGCCATCCTCGCGCCAGTCCCGCGCCCAGCAGGGTCCCGCCGCAGTGGCCTCCTCGCGCAGGCCCAGCTCCGCCGGGGGTGCCGCCACGAAATCGCGCGCCGGCGTCTCGAGATCCGTCTGCTGTCGACTGGTCAGGCGGTCGAGCCGCGCCAGCCGCTGCCTCAGGTCCATCTCAGGCCCTGCCGGCGGCCGCCGCCGGCCCCGCCAGCAACCAGGCTGCGCCGGCCCGCGCCGTGTCGCCGGAGTCGACGGCCGCGCCCACGCAGGCCGGGCAACCGCGCCCGCAGGGGCAGGCGGCCAGGTGGCGGCGCGCCGCATCACAGATCTCGTCGAACTGCTCGTAGATCCGCCTCGCGAAACCGACACCGCCCGGGACGCTGTCGTACAGGTAGAGCGTCGGCTTGTCGGTGAACGGCGAGCGGATCATCGCCGTCGCATGCAGGTCGGCGCTGTCGGCCATCACGAAGACCGGCGCCACGCAACCGAGCAGGTGCGCCAGCCCCTTCAGGGCGTCGCCGAGGTCGAGCCCGGCGACCGCCAGTTCATCGGCGGCGGTCTCGGGCACCTCCCACCAGAAGCTCGTCGTGTGCATCTCCATCTCCGGCAGGTGCACCCGGCCGGCACCGACGTTCTCGTGGGTGCCCAGCTTGATCTTCTTGTAGACGGTCACCTTGGAAACGAGACCGATCTCGCCCACCGCCAACTGGCCCGCGCCATGCGGCTGCTGCTCGTCGGCCGTCAGTGTCTTCAGCTCGCTCTTGCGCTGTGCATCCGTGTAGTAGTCGACCTGCACCGGGGTCACGTGCGCCTCGCGCCGGTCCCAGTCCAGCCGGTCGACGTGGTGCTGCTGGCCGCCGTGGATGTAGATGGCATCGTCGTGCAGCATCTCCTGCGCACTGAACAGGTCCATCTCGCCGATGACCAGGCCGCCGGGGCGCGAATCGTCGATGATCACGACGTTGTCGGGCGCCGCGCTGCGCAGGCTGACGTCCTCTGCGGGATACGTGTCCGCCATCCAGTGGAAGCGGCCCTCGGCCCGGTGCAGGACGCGCATCTCGCACAGGTAGTCCAGGATCTCCGTCACGCGGTGGCCGCCGTACTCCTCGTCCTCGGCGAACGGCAATTCGAACGCCGCGCACTTCAGGTGGCTCATCTGCACGACGAGGTTGTCGGGGTCGAGCGTCGCGTACTCGGGGCTGCGCCCGAAGAAGAAGTCGGGATTGGTGACGATGTACTGGTCGGCGGGGCTGCTCGAAGCCACCAGCACGACGGCGCTGACGTTCTGCCGGCGGCCGGCGCGCCCGGCCTGCTGCCAGGTCGCCGCCACCGTGCCCGCGTATCCGGCCATGATGCACACGTCCAGCCGTCCGATGTCGATGCCGAGTTCGAGCGCATTGGTGGACACGACGGCCTTCACGCTGCCGTCGCGCAGGCCCTGCTCGATGGCGCGGCGCTCGCCCGGCAGGTAGCCGCCGCGGTAGCCTCGCACCTCGCCGGAGCGGATGCCCACCTTCCGCCCCGCCTTCTCCAGGTAGGTCAACAGCAGTTCGACGCGCATGCGACTGCGCGCGAACACGATCATCTGCGCGCCACTGCCGAGGAACCGTTCGGCGATGGCGCGGGTCGTCTTGATGGTCGAGGCCCGGATGCCCAGCTCGCGGTTGATCACCGGCGGATTGTAGAAGATGAAGTGCTTGAGGCCGCGCGGCGCGCCGTTCTCGGCGACTTCGGCCATCGGCAGGCCGGTCAGGCGTTCGGCCAGTTCAAGCGGGTTGGCGATCGTGGCCGAACAGCAGATGAACTGGGGATACGCCCCGTAGAACGCCGCCACGCGGCGCAGGCGTCGCAGCACGTTCGCAACGTGGCTGCCGAAGACACCCCGGTACTGGTGCACTTCGTCCACCACGACGTAACGCAGGTTCTCGAACAGCTTCACCCACAGCGTATGGTGCGGCAGGATCCCCTGGTGCAGCATGTCCGGGTTCGTCACCACGATATGGCCGGAACTGCGGATGGCACGACGGGCCGTCTCGGGGGTGTCGCCGTCGAAGGTGAACGTCTTGATGTCGACGCCCAGCTCCGTGACCAGGCCGTGCACCTCGTGCATCTGGTCCTGGGCCAGCGCCTTGGTCGGGAACAGGTACAACGCGCGGGCCTGCGGGTCCCGCAGGATCGCGTCGAGCACCGGCAGGTTGTAGCAGAGGGTCTTCCCCGAGGCCGTCGGCGTCGGGATCACCAGCGACCGCCCGGCCAGGGCGAGCTCGACCGCGGCAGCCTGGTGGCTGTACAGCTCCGCCACGCCCCGGCTGCGCAAGGCAGCCTGCAGGCGTGGGTCCAGCGCGCCGGGAAATTCCGCCGTACGCGCCGGCTGCGGCGGGATCACCTCCCAGCGGGTGACATGGCGCAGGAATTTCTCGTCGGCCTTCAGCTGTTCGAGCAGTTGCGCGAGGTTCAAGCCGACCTCCGTGCCCTCAGGGCTGCGCAGGCCCCTGCGGCTTGGTGTTGTCCTTCTTCTCGTCCTGGCGCTTGATGTCCTCGACCTCGCGCCGCACTTCGCGACCGGCGTCGCTCGTCGCTTCCTTGAACCGGCGGATCGACTTGCCCAGCGCATCGGCGACCTCGGGCAGTCGCTTGGGCCCGAAGAAGAGCAGGACGATCGCGAGGATCATCAGCATCTCGGGCCAGCCGATGTTTATGAAGGCAGGCACAGGAATCATCACGGCCTCCCGCGGCTCAGCGGTACCACCTCAGGATTTGTGAGGCGACGAAGACGCCGATCACGCTCATGAGGTTGAAATGGATCTGGAACCCGAAGGTCAGGTCGAGGATCACCAGGTTCCAGTGGTTGACCTCGGGACCGAACGCGACGTAGCGCACGAACAGCTGCTCGGCGACGCTGCCCTTGCTCAGGAACAGGCCGAGGACCTCGCTGACGATCGACCCGATCAGCACGCCCAGCAGCAGCGTGAGGATGACGGTTCCCAACGGTTTGCGCATCGTCCTTCGACTTTCCCTTGCACCCGGCGCCCCGATTGGGCCGGGCTGGTCGAGGGCGCAAGATAGCACCCGCCACGCCGGAACGGAACCGGCACTTGCTGAAGCCCGCGCCCGCCCAGGCGCGATCAGGCCCCGGCGGCGTCCCGGGCAACCAACCGGTCCACAACCGGCTTGAGCCGCTCCCAGACCTGGTCGAGCGTCTGCGGCATGACCCGCGTCTCGCCCACCGTGCTCATGAAATTCGTGTCGCCGTTCCAGCGGGGCAGCATGTGCACGTGCAAGTGCCCGGGGATGCCGGCGCCGGCGCTGCTGCCCCCGTTGTAGCCGCAGTTGATGCCGTCCGGACGGAAGGCCTCCTGCAGCGCGTCCTCCATCAATTTGAGGAAACGGGCCATGTCCGCCAGTTCGGCCGGGTTGCATTCGCACAGGCGCGCGGCGTGGCGATTGAGCACCAGAAGCAGGTGGCCGCTGTTGTACGGGTACAGGTTCAGGATCAGGAACCAGTTCAGATCGCGATGGAGCACATAGTGCGCACGATCATCGCAATCCAGCCGGTTGCAGAAGACGCACCCGTCCTCTTTGCGTTCGCCGCTCACGTAATCGTACCTCCAGGGCGTGCACAGCCGGTCCATCATTCATCGTCCCCGCGCGCCCAGCAGGCGTTCGGCGGCGGCCAGTTCGTCGACGGTGTTGATGCCGATGACCTCGTCCGGATCGGTCGTCTGCACCGCCGCCACCTGGCGCCCCTGGCCGACCAGGAAGGCCACCGTGTCGGTGAGGTAGTATTCGCCCTGGTCGTTGTCCGTCCGCAGGCTGGCCAGGGCCTCGGCCAGGTCGCCGGTCCGGAAACAGAAGACGCCCGAGTTGTATTCGCCGATGGCCTTTTCCTCGGGCGTGGCGTCGCGGGCTTCGACGATCTTCACGACGTGCCCTTGCGCGTCCTTGATGATGCGGCCGTAGGCGCCGGCATCGTCGACCACGCAGGTCAGCACCGTCGCTGCAGCGCCGGTGGCCAGCGTTTCGTCGATCAGTCTCGCCAGCGTCGAGGCGCGCAGCAGCGGGACGTCGCCTGCCAGCACCACGCACCAGCCGCCGGGACGCACCTGGGGCATACCCATCTGCACCGCGTGGCCCGTTCCCAACTGCGGTTGCTGAAGCGCAAAGCTCAATCCGGGCCGCGCACAGGTGCTGCGCACGAGTTCGGCCTCGTGGCCGACGACGACCACCGTGTGGTCGATGCCCGCTTCGGCGGCCGTGTCCAATACGTGGTCCAGCAGCGGCCGTCCCGCCAGCCGGTGCAGGACCTTCGGCAGGTCGCTCTTCATCCGCGTGCCCTTGCCTGCGGCCAGCACCACCGCGTCGATCGGCCCCGGCCTTCCCTGGCTTCGTTCCATTCCCATGTGCCTTTCGGTCAGTCCGTCGCGGGCGCGCTCGCCAGCAACCGGGTCTCGGTCACGCCTGCGGAGTCGACCCGCAGGGCCACGTTGTCGATCAATCGCGCCGGCCCCACGCGGGCCGCCACGGCGAGCAGAAGCGCCCCGGCCAGCGACGATTCGCAACTCGTCAGGTCGGGCAGTGACCGCACCACTGCGTAGTCGATGGCGTCCGCGGCCGCAAGCGCCTCTCCCATCGCCGCCTCGACGAGTCCCGCATCACGCACCCCGCCCTCGAGCACCGCGCGGCCTGCAGCCAGCGCCCGGGACAGGCACAGCGCCCGCGCCCGATCGGCAACTCCGAGGTACCGGTTGCGGGACGACATCGCCAGCCCGTCCTGCTCCCGAACCGTCTCGGCGTCCAGCAGCGTCACCGGCAGGCGCAGGTCGCGCACCATCTGGTCGATGACCAGGCACTGCTGGGCATCCTTGCTGCCGAAGATCGCGATGTCGGGCCTGACCATCCCGAACAACTTCGCCACCACGGTGAGGACGCCGTCGAAGTGGCCCGGTCGCGCCCCGCCGCACAGGCCCTCACCCCGTCGCCCGGCGCGAACGGTCACCTCGCCGGCGGAGCCGTACATGTCACCGACCTCGGGCACGAACACCACCGCGGTGGGTTCGTTCGCCAGCAGGGCCAGGTCCGCATCGAGGGTGCGCGGGTAGGCCGCGAAGTCCTCGCCCGGCCCGAACTGGGTCGGGTTGACGAAGATCGACACGACCACCGGCCCGAGCGCCGCGCCCTGGCGCACCAGGCTGAGGTGGCCCTCGTGCAGGGCACCCATGGTCGGCACGAACACGAGAGGGCCCGGGAGGCGCAGGCCGTCGAGAGCGGCCAGTTCACCGGCTCCCCGCAGCACGATCATGCCGGCTGCTCCCCGCCCGCCACGCTTCCGCCGCCATACGCAGGGCCCGTGGACTCGTCTGTCCCGACAGCGCCCGGAGCATCGACCGCGCTGACGCCGTAGCTGTTGGCGGTCGTCGGGAAACGCCGTTCACGCACGTCGGCCGCAAAAGCGGTCACAGCCTCGATGCCCAGCCGTCCGAGTTCCGCGTATTGCTTCACGAACCGCGGCGGCCGGCCGGGCAACAGTCCCAGCAGGTCGTGGAAGACCAGGACCTGACCGTCGCAGCCGGGTCCGGCGCCGATGCCGATGGTCGGGATCGCGAGGCTGGCGGTCGCCCGCACGGCCAGCGCCGCCGGCACGCATTCGAGCACCAGTCCGAAACACCCGGCCTGCTCGAGGAACGCCGCTTCTTCGAGCAGCAACGCCTCGGCTTCGGCGCCGCGTCCCTGGACGCGGTAGCCGCCCAGCCGGTTGACCGACTGCGGCGTCAGCCCGAGGTGGCCCATCACCGGGATTTCCGCGTCCAGCAGCGCCGCAATCGCGTCGGCGCGCCGGCGACCGCCCTCCACCTTCACCGCGTGCACGCCGGCTTCCTGCACCAGCCGCAGGCCCGCGCGCACGGTCTCGGCCGGCGAGACGTGGAACGTGCCGTACGGCAGGTCGGCGATGACCGGCAGCCCAGGTCGCGCCCGCTGCACGGCGCGGCAGTGATGCACCATGTCGTCGAGGGTCACCGGCAGCGTGGTCTCGTGCCCGAGCATGACCATGCCCAGCGAGTCGCCCACCAGCAGCGCGTCCGCGCCGCCCGCCGACGCGATCAACGCGCTCGACAGGTCGTAGGCCGTCACGACCACCAGCGGCGTGCCCTCGCGCTTGCGGCGCGCGAACACATCCAGACTCGGGGCCGGGCGCGGGTCCTGCATGGTGTCCACCCTTTCGCCGACGGCGCACGGCTCAGGCCGGGCGCGAATCGGGCGCGTAGTAGCGCGTGCCGGAGAAGCGCTCGGTCATCTGCTCGAAGAGCATGTCGAAATCGCCCGGCACGTTGACGAAATCGAGGTTGTCCGTGTTGACGACCAGCAGCGGCGCGTCCTTGTAGTGATGGAAAAAATAGCTGTAAGCGCCGTTGAGCGCCTCCAGGTAGTCCGGATCCATGTCCTGCTCGAAAGCCCGGCCCCGCCAGCGGATGCGCTGCTGCAGCACTTCTGTCCGCGCCTGCAGGTAGATGACCAGGTCGGGCTTCAGGACGCGCTGCTCGAGGATCGTCGCCAGCTGGCTGTAGAGCGCCAGCTCGTCATCCGCCAGGTTCAGGTTGGCGAAAATGCGGTCCTTGGCGAACAGGTAGTCCGAAACCACGTTGGCGTGGAAGAGATCCTGCTGCCCCAGCCCCTGCTGCTGCCGGTAGCGGCTCAGCAGGAAGAAGATCTGCGTCTGGAACGCATACGCCTCACGGTCCCGGTAGAACTTCGCCAGGAACGGGTTCTCCTCGACCACCTCGAGGTTCAGCCGACCGCCAAGCCGCGTCGCCAGCAGCTTCGTGAGGCTGGTCTTGCCGACCCCGATCACGCCTTCGACGACGATGTAGCGCCAGGGTAGCAACCCCGCCCTCCTTGTTCGCGCGCCTGGTCCTGCCCCGGCAGGACCCCCTCATCGTTCAGGCCCTGCCCACCGCACAGGGCCTCTCCGTCGTACGGCCGCACCCACGGCCCGCCTTTACGCCTTATTTTCGCACAGACCTGGCCGATTGTCTCGTTCGATTCCGGGCACGGGCGCGCACCCGCGATTTCGGCCAGCGGTTCCAGCACGAACGCCCGCTCCCGCCACTGGGGATGCGGCACGGTCAGCCGGCCCTCGCGAATGACCTGCTCACCGTAGAGCAGGATATCCAGGTCGATCGGCCGGGGGCGCCGGTGGCCGTCGGGTTGCCGGCCGGCGGCCGCCTCCAGGCCCTTCAAGGTGTCGAGCAGCTCCAGCGGCGGCAGGTCCGTCGCCACGGCGACGCACGCATTCAGGTACGGGTCCTGGACATCAGGCCCGACGTGCTCGGTCTCCCAGATGCGGCTGCAGGCAGTCACCGACAGCCGTGGGTGGGCCATCAGGCTCGCCACGGCGTCACGCAGGTGCGCCAGCCGATCACCCTGGTTGCTGCCCAGGCCCAGGAACACGGGCACGGCGCCGGCCATCTGCCCGTTCATGCGCAGTTCCCTTCGGCCGGCAGCCCTTCGAGCCAGCCGCGATCACGCTCGAGGGTGACGGCGGCCTCGCCGAAGAAGCCGCTGATCGGCGGCTGCGTCTTGTGCACCGTCACGCGCACCCGCTCTGCGGCGAACGATGCCAGCACGACGCGGCACAGGCGGCCCGCCAGCGCCTCGATCAGGTGGCACGGCGCACCGGTCGCCGCTGCGACAACGGCCCGGTGCACGGCGGCATAGTCGATGGCTGCCGCCAGGTCGTCGGTCCGCGCGGCCGGCTCCAGGTCGGCCCAGAGGTCGATATCGACGACGAATCGCTGCCCGAGCTCGCGTTCCGCCGCATGCGCTCCGTGGTGCGCATACACGTCAATGCCGCCGAGCCGCAGGTGATCGTTCATCGCCAGCCCGCCAGTCGCCGCGCGCCCTCTTCGAGATCCGTTTCCGAAGCCGTCAGGCTGATGCGGAACCAGCCCTCGCCGCCGGTTCCGAACCCGGTGCCCGGCGTCACGACGACGCCGATCTCGGCGAGCGCGCGCTGGCAATAGGCAGCGGAACCCTCGCCACCGGGCACCCGGCACCAGACGTAGAAGGTGGCCTTGGCCGGGAAGATCTCGTAGCCGGCCTGCTCCAGCGTGGCGACCAGGCGGTTGCGGCGCGCGCGGTAGGGTTCGGCCACGCCCGCGAGCAGGCGCTCGAAGTCGGGGCCCAGCGCATACGCGGCCGTGCGCTGGATGGCGGTGAAGACACCGCTGTCCATCGTGTCCTTGACGCGCCCGAGCGATTCGATCAACTCGGGATGTCCCACGGCGAACGCCACGCGCCAGCCGGTCATGTTGAACATCTTCGACAAACTGTGCAATTCGATGACGCGCTCTTTCGTCGCGTCGGCCGTCGCCAGCAGGCACGGCTGCGCGCCGCCGTCGAGCGACATCTCGAGGTACGCTGCGTCGTTGACCAGCGTCACGCCGCGGCGCGCGCAGAGGTCGGCGACCTGGCGCCAGAACACAGGGTCGGCGGTGGCTCCGGTGGGATTGTTCGGGTAGTTCAGGAACAGCAGGCGCGTGCGGTCGTCGATCAGCGCGTCGAGTTCCGCAAGGTCGGGCCGGAAGCCGTTCGCCGCCGTGAGATGGAACGTGCGCGGCTCGCCGCCGGCCAGGATCGTGGCCTGCCCGTAGACCGGGTAGCCGATGTCCGGCACCAGCGTGTTGTCGCCCTCCTGCACGCAGGTGACGGGCAGGTGGCCGAGACCTTCCTTGCTGCCGAGAAGCACGAGCACCTGCGTCGCCGGATCGACGGCCACGCCGTGGCGGCGCTGCAGCCAGGTCGCGATCGCCGTGCGCAGGACCATGTCGCCGCGCTGGGCGGGATAGCGATGGCAGGCCGGGTCGGCGATGGCGCGCGCCATCACGTCGATCAACTCCGGCGGCGTCGGCCGATCCGGATCGCCGATGCCGAGGTCAACCACCGCGACGCCGGCCTCGCGGGCCCGCCGCTTGGCGGCGTCCAGCGCCGCGAACAGGTACGGCGGCAGCTTCTGCAAACGTCCCACGCGAACCTCCCCCGCCCGCAGGCGGCAAAAAACCCCCGGGCCGCGAACGCGGCGCGAGGGTGCAATATCGCACACGACAGGCGGTTCATCCACCCCGGTCAACAGCCCCCGGGCGCCCCTTTCAAGCCGGTTCCGCCAGGACCCCCAGATCGGTCAGGGCGCGCAACACACCCGCTCCGATCGCCAGGCCTTTGTCCGTCACCTCTCGCGGATCGATGGAAGCCCCACGCGGGTCGATATCGCCAACCTTGTCCCCCGCCGCCAGCAGGGCCCCGGGGCGGACCAGCCCCCGCAACAACCCGCCCAGTGCGGCCACGACCGGCTCTCCCCCCACCAAACCCACGACCTGCCCGGTCACGACCAGGTCGCCGATCGCGCTGCGCGGGTCCAGGTGCCCGGCCGCCGGGGCCCGCAGGAGGCGCGCCCTGGTGGCCCCACCCACCTCGCCGGGCACACCCGTGTCGGCCGCCGCCGAACCGGCGGCGATCACCCGCCCGGGCGCGGCCTCGCGGTGGGTCTCAACCACACGATCGGCGTCGAACCCGCAGGTGAAGCCCGGCCCGAGCCCGACCAACGGCGCTCCGCCACGCGGCAGAGGGGCCGGCGCCCGCTTCGTCATGCGCGCATCGACGACCGCCTGCGGGCGCAACCGCGACATCTGGGTTGCATCGGGGTCCACGAGTACGGTCACGCCCTCGTCGCGGAACGTTGCCTCGACAGCGCCCGCAAGCACGCCCGGTATCCCCGCCACGCACGCGCTGCCGTCGTACACGGCTTCGGAGAAGCAGACCTGCCGCCGCACCGCCAGGGGCGCGGCGATCTCTGCCATCACCACGCGGCAACCGGCGCGCGCCAGGCAAACGGCCACAGCCGACGCCATCTCGCCGGCGCCCTGCACCCAGATGCGCGGCCCGTCTCTCACGGCCGCCGCCGCCGCAGGCGCACACCCAGTTCGCAACCGTCCTCATCGAGCAGCAACTCGCGCCCCCGCAGGACGGCCATCGCCTCGGCCAGCACGCTCAGCGCGATCTCGGCGGGCGTTTCGTCGCCGAGGTCCAGGCCGACGGGCGCGCGCAATCGTTCCAGACTCCCGGCCGCGATGCCGCGGTTCTCCAGTTCACGGCGCGTGAGAGCCGTCTTGGCGCGGCTGCCGAGCAGTCCGAAGAAGGCGAACCGCTCGCCGCACGATTCCTCGAGCGCCAACAAGGCCTCGAGGTAATCGGCGTCCTGCGGATGCCCGCGACTGGCAACCAGGACGGCGGTGCCGGGCTCGATCACCAGTTGCTTCGCGAGGTCGGCCGGGGTGCTGTGGATCGCGCGTACGCCCGGCGTTTCGCGCACGCCGGCAAGGATCTCCTCGCGGTCATCCACGAGCACGAAGCGGAACGGCAGCGTCCGGCCCACTTCAGCCATTGCCCGCCCGACATGGCCGCCGCCGATCACGACGAACGCGGTCGTGCGCAGCACAGGCTCCAGGAAGATCTCCATCCGGCCGCCGCAAACGCCCTGCACGCCGTCGAGGTCGATGTCCACCACGCGGCAGTCGCCGCCCGCCGCCACGCCTGCCGCGCAGGCGATGACATGCGCTTCAGCGACGCCGCCGCCGATCGAACCCGTCAGGTGACCGTCCGGGTGGATGATCATCTTGCTGCCAGGCTGTCGCGGCGTCGAGCGCTCGGCTCTCACGACGGTGGCCAGCACGCCGGCGCGTTGCTCGTTCACCATGCGGGCGAGTTCGAGCAGCACGTCGCCTTCACAAGGTGTCTGCCAGGGGTCATGCGTCGTCATCGGTCCTCCATCGGCTTGCCGGTCCCGCACTCAGCCGGGGCGTACATCATGATCGAGCGCGACGCCGGGGTCCGCCACGGGCACCGTCACCGGCGCGGCGACCCGGCCCGCATCGACGGCAGCGGCGAGGATCTCCCGCCACGGCGCCGCCGAAACCCGCGCCTGCTCCAGCAGCGCCCCCAGCAGGGACGCAGGGACGACCACCGGATGGCCGGGCCGACCATTCCACACCGGCCGCACCTGCCGATCGGGCCACTGCTTCGTCACCTCGCCCAGCCCGGCCAAGGTCGGCAAGGCCACTTCCGGTACGTCGACAGGGTGCACCCACGCATGCGTCCAGCCCGGCGCAACCTCGGCCAGGACGTCCCAGGCAAACGCCAGTGTCTGCGCCGTATCACCGCCGCCGGTGGCCGTCACCACACGCACGCCGGGCACGCCCGCCAATACTGCGCGGCAATCGGGCCCGAGGCGATGGGTCGTCACGACCAGGATCGGCGACCTTTCCGTCCCGGCATGCAGGTCCACGACGCGCAGCAGCAGGGGACGCGGGTCGCCGGGCAGCACCGCAAGCGCCTTGGGCTCCCCGAACCGGCGGCTCTCGCCGCGCGCCATGACGACCACGACATCGCGTCGCGCGGCGGGCTCAGGCGTCGACATCATCACCCGCCGCCGCACCCGCCTGATCGTCGTCGAACCCGGCGTCCTCGCACAGGTCCTCGCGGCAGGCAGTGCGGATCGCCAGCCCGGCGTCTCCGCGACTGCAGAACATCACCAGCGGCAACCGGGGATCGGACATCGCCCGGCCCGTGAAGTCGAACAGGCCGACGCTGTCGGGCTGCTGCTCGAGGCCCGCCAGGGCGAGCACCACCGGCACGCCCTCGGGCACATGGTCGAGGTAGCCACCCGGCCCGGTCAGCAGCGCCAGCAAATGGTCCCACTCCCAGACCGCGTCGGCCGCGACGCCGACCGGATCGCTGACATCCTCGCGCCCCAGGCGATGGACAACAGCGCCGGCGCGCTCGCCGACCGAACCGATCCCCATCACGATGATCGCCAGGGAGGTCCGCGACGGCCAGACCGGTTCGCCCTCGCGGTAGTACTTGCAGGGCAGCTTCGCGGCACCGTCCACCTCGACGACGACCAGCGATCCGGGATGTTCAGCCCCAAGCGCGTCCACGGCTTCAGCCGGAAGCCCGGACCACTTTCCATCTTCCCGGACCCCGCCGTGGCGGTAAACAAACGCCGGCCCGCCTGTCGGCGCCGTCGCGAACGATTCCACCGGCTCGGTGCGCGTCGTCGTCGTCGCGACCACCGCGAAGCCGTCCGCGCGCCAGACGCCGGCGATCGCCTCGAGCAGCGACGTCTTGCCGCCCGACCCGCACAGCCCGACGATGTGCCCGGCCTGCCGCGGCAGGAACACATGCCACGGCTCAACGAAACGAAAATTCATCGTCCACCCCCGGCGCCGCGCCCGCGCGCGAGCAACCCCTCGTACCACGAAACCATCCGCGCCACCATCACCTCGCGCGTGAACTGCTCGTCGAACCGCAGCCGACCGGCCGCGCCCAGCCTGGCGGCCAGGCCCTCGGACTCCCAGATGTCCGCCAGCGCCGCTGCCAGCGCGCCCGAGTCGCCCGGCGGCACGTGCAGGCAGGTGACGCCCGGCAGTCCCACCTCACGGACACCCGTCGGCAGGGCGGAGCAGACCACCGCCACGCCCGCTGCCATCGCTTCCAGCTGCACCAGACCGAAGGCCTCGCTGCGATCGATGCTCGGCAGCACCAGCGCCCGCGCCGATTCCAGCAGGCGCGCGATGCCGTGCCCATCCATCTCGCCGAGGAACCTGACCCGCGAGGCCACACCCAGCCGGGCCGCGTGCGCGCGAAGCTCGCCCTCGAGCGGCCCTTCACCGACGATGTCCACCGCCACCTGCGGCGCCTGCGCCAGCGCGTCCAGCAGCACGGCGACACCCTTGTAGGGCACCAACCGGCCCACGAACAGTACCGGGCCGTCCCGACGCGGCGCCACGCCGGTCCACGGCTGCGGTTCGATGCCGAACGGCACGACGGCGACCTTGTCGCGCCACGGCGCCAGCACGGGTGAGCCGTCACGCAACGCCGCCGAGGACACGCAGATGCCGTCGGCTTCGCGCAGGCAGGCGCGCACCAGCGGCGCCACGATCCGTCCACCGACGCGTTGCCGCGTGATGTCGGCGTGATACCACACAGCCAGCGGCACGCCCCGCGCCACGCGGTCGCGCCGCAGCGCCAGGCAGGCAGCCGCAGCCAACGGGTTCGGCAAATGCACGTGCAGCACATCGACCCCGCCGAGCGACAACTCGCGCCGCAGCAGGCCCGGCAGCCCGGGCGTCAGCGGTTGCGAATTGACCAGGCCCAGGCGCGCCGTCCGCAGCAGCCGCCCGCTGCGTCCCGTCCGCGGCCCGTGCACTTCCTCGCGCACCTCCACCGCACCTTCGGCGGCCACGACCACGGTCACGTCACAGCCGGCATCAAGCAGGCCTTCGGCCATGGCCTGAAGGATGGTCTCCATGCCGCCGCGGTACGGCGGGTAGTACTTGCCCAGGTGGAGGATACGCATCGACGCAGTGTAGCCCGCGCGACCGGGAACGTCAAAACCAGCCGTGCCCCCGTCCCCCGAAAAGAGAAAGCCCCTCCCGGCCAGCGCCGGGAGGGGCTCATCAACGTCGCGGAATCAAAACATCCGCAGCGGGCGACTACATCATGCCGTCCATGCCGCCCATGCCGCCCATGCCGCCCATCCCGCCGCCCTTGTCCTTCTCCGGCTCATCCGTAACGCAGGCCTCGGTCGTCAGCAGCATCGCCGCAACCGAAGCGGCGTTCTGCAGGGCGCTCCGGGTGACCTTCGCCGGGTCGATGATGCCGGCCTCCATCAGGTCTTCGTATTCCAGCGTCGCCGCGTTGAAGCCCACGGTCGGCTTCTTCTCGTCGCGCAGGCGGGCGACCACCAGGGAACCCTCGATGCCCGCGTTGGTCGCGATCATCCGCAGGGGCTCCTCGACCGCGCGCATCACGATGTCGCGGCCGACGGACAGTTCGCCCGTCAGTTCGAGGGCGGCGATCGCCTTCGCGGTCTTCAGCAGCGCCACGCCGCCGCCGCAGACGATGCCCTCTTCCACCGCGGCGCGGGTCGCGCTCAGCGCGTCCTCGACCCGGTGCTTCTTTTCCTTCATCTCGATCTCGGTCGTGGCGCCGACGCGGATGACCGCGACGCCGCCGGCCAGCTTGGCCAGGCGCTCCTGCAGCTTCTCCCGGTCGTAATCGCTGGTCGTGTCCTCGATCTGGGCGCGGATCTGCGCGATGCGGGACTTGACGTCCGCGGCCTTGCCCTTGCCGCCGATGATCGTCGTGTTGTCCTTGTCGCACGTGATCTTCGAGCACTGGCCCAGGTCGGCCGTCGTCGTGTTCTCCAGCTTCAGGCCGGCCTCTTCGCTCATCAGGCGGCCGCCGGTCAGCACGGCGATGTCCTCGAGCATGGCCTTGCGGCGGTCGCCGAAGCCGGGCGCCTTCACGGCCGCGATCTGCAGCGTGCCGCGCAGCTTGTTGACCACCAGCGTGGCCAGGGCCTCGCCCTCGACCTCTTCGCAGATGATCAGCAGCGGACGGCCGATCTGCGCGACCTTCTCCAGCACCGGCAGCATGTCCTTCATGCTGCTGATCTTCTTGTCGTAGATGAGCACGAACGGGTTGTCCAGCTCGACGCGCATCTGGTCGGCGTTCGTGATGAAGTACGGGCTCTGGTAGCCGCGGTCGAACTGCATGCCCTCGACCACGTCCAGCTCCATCTCGGTGCCCTTGGCCTCTTCCACCGTGATGACGCCGTCCTTGCCGACCTTCTCCATGGCCTCGGCGATCATGGCGCCGATCGTCTTGTCGTTGTTCGCGCTGATCGACGCCACGTTGGCGATCGTCGCGCTGTCCTTGACCGGCTTGGCCTGCTTCAGCAGCGCCTCGACGGCGCAGGCGGTAGCGATCTCGATGCCCTTCTTGACGTACATCGGGTTCGCGCCGGCGGCCAGGTTGCGCAGGCCCTCGTGGATCATCGACTGGGCCAGGATCGTCGCGGTCGTCGTGCCGTCGCCGGCCACGTCGTTCGTCTTGCTGGCGACTTCCTTGAGCATCTGCGCGCCCATGTTCTCGAACGGGTCCTTCAGTTCGATCTCGCGGGCGATGGTGACGCCGTCGTTGGTCACGATCGGGGCGCCGAACTTCTTGTCGAGGATGACGTTCCGGCCGCGGGGCCCGAGCGTGATCTTGACGGTGTTGGCCAGCGCGTCGACGCCGCGCTTGAGCGCGTCGCGGGCGGCGTCGTTGTGATTGATCATCTTAGCCATGTTTGCCTCTCCTTGGGCTATGGTCCGGCCGGCGGCGTGCCCGCCAGGCGCGTTCAACCGGTTGGGAGCTAGCCGAGGATGGCCAGCACGTCGCTCTCGCGCAGGATCAGGTAATCGATGCCGTCGACATTGACCTCGGTCCCGGAATACTTCCCGTACAGGACGGTGTCACCCTTCTTCACTTCGAGGGCGACGCGCTCGCCGCTGTCGCGGACCGAACCGGGGCCCACGGCCACGATCGTGCCCTGCTGCGGCTTTTCCTTCGCGGTGTCCGGGATGATGATGCCGCCCTTCATCGTTTCCTTCTCGGCAGGCTTGACGATGACACGGTCGGCCAACGGCTTGATGTTCATGGCCATTCTGGTTCCTCCCTGCGATGGTCTGCTTCGGGTCGAAACCGCCGTGATGCGAATTGGCAGTCTCGTGCTTCGATTGCTAAGTGTCCGCAATATACCGGAGCCACCGGGACCGGCAAGGAGTTTCGGGGTGTTTCGGCGGGAAAAATGAATTAGGCCCGACAACCTGCCAAAATGACAGGATCAACCACAGGGCAGGTCGCTGAAGGACCGTCCGCGACTTCAGGAAATTGGCCCGGCTGCCATCTCAACTACTTGCTGTGCAATGCGTTGAGATCCTGGAGCTTCTTGAGCAGGACCGCCATGTCGCTATCTGGCGTCGTCGATTTCGGGGCCGCTGGCGCTGCCGCCACCGGGACCGGGGTCGGCTTCGGGACGCTCGATGCGGCGTCGACGGTCAGGCGGCGGGCGACGACTTCCGATTTCTGGTACCAGGTGACCCTTCCCCGGCGAACCATCGCGAAACCGGGAACGGCGGCAGGCAGGCTCTCGCTCGAGCCGAGGAACAGCGCACCACCGCGTTCGAGGGCGCCGTGGGCCTTCCGCAGCACCTCGCGCTTGAATTCGTCCTGGAAGTAGATCAGGACATAGCGCGCGAGCACCATGTCGAACGAGCCGAGCGTGATGAAGGAGTCACGGAGGTTGAACTTGCGGAACGAGACGCGGTCGCGGACCTCGCGCCGGACGACGTAGCGGCCATCGGCCGCCGGGGTGAAGTGCCGCTCGAGGCAGCCATCCGGCAACCCCCGCTGCAGGGCGAGCCCGCCGTACGATCCCGAACGGGCCGACGCCAGCGCCGAATCCGACAGGTCGGTGGCCACGATCTCGAGGCATTCCGGCCGCAGGGCCGGGAATCGCCGAGCGACGTCGTTGTAGGTCATCGCCAGTGAATACGGCTCCTGGCCGGAGGAGCACGCCGCCGACCAGATGCGGATCTTCTGGCGCGTACCGGCGGCGATTTCGCCCGCCCAGGCCGGCAGGAAGTGGTCGCGGAACAGTTCGAACGGGGCGCCATCGCGGAACCACAGCGTTTCGTTCGTCGTCATCGCGTCGATCACGAGGTCGCGTACGCCCCGCGGACGGTCGCCCTGCAGGGCGACGAGCAGGGCACCGTAGTCCCCAATACCGTGCGCCGACATGATCTCCGACAGCCGGGTCTCGACCAGGTAGGCCTTGTCGTCTCCCAGGCTGATCGAAGTCTCGCGCTCCAGGAACTCCCGGAGGCGGTCGAACTCTCGCGCACCGATCGTCGTGGCCATCCCCGCTCCCGCTTGCCCAGGGTACCTGCACGGACGCGCGTGAACCGCGAACCCGTCAAACCTTCAGTGAACGCCCGGCGCCCGCCAGGAACGACAGCCGGGCAGCAATGTCGTCGAGGGCGACGGATTCGTCGCTGAGCCCGGCAACATCGACGGCCCGCGGCATGCCGTAAACCACACACGTGGATTCCGTCTGCGTCAGGCACCAGCCCCCGGCCGCCTTCACCATCCGCACGCCGGCCAACCCGTCCTCGCCCATTCCCGTCAGCACCGCCGCCAGGACCGGCGATGCGCTCCCGAGCCGGGCCAGAGAGCGGAACAGGACGTCCGCCGCGGGCCGCACGCTTTGCTCCGGCGGATCATCGTTCAACCGGCAGACCAGCCGTCCCGCATCCCGCACGACCGCCAGGTGGCGCCCCCCCGGCGCGATGTGGACGGTCCCCGCCGCCAGGACATCACCATCGGCGGCTTCGACCACTTTCAAGGCCGACTTCGCGTCGAGGCTGCGCGCCAGCGACAGGGTGAACATGGGCGGCATGTGCTGCACGATCACCACGGGCAACGGGTAGTTTGCCGGCAACCGCGGGATCAGGCGCGACAACGCTTCGGGCCCGCCCGTCGACACAGCGATCGCGCTCACGGCGAATCCGCCGGGAGTTGCCCGCGGCGCCACGGCCGGCCGCGCAGGAGGCGCCGCCCGCCGGGCCGGGACCGGGACCGGAACCGCGACCGGGCGCAGGCCGCCCTGGGCCCGCACCGTCAGCACGACCGGCTCCAACTGGGTCCTCAGCAGCGTGACCGACTGCGCGAACCCACTCCCCGACGGCTTGGCCACGAACTGCTGCGCCCCACGCGAGAGCGCGGCGATCGTCAGATCGGCGCCCTCGATGCTCAGCCCGCTGACCACCACCACCGGCAAGCGGGGCGACGACGCCTTCAGGCGGTCCAGCAACTCGAGGCCGTCGATGTCCGGCAGGTGCAGGTCCAGGAAGACCACGTCCGGAGCCTGCCGGCGCGCGGCGGCCAGGCCGTCGGCGCCGTTGCCGGCAACCTCAACCTGGTCGACGCCCGGCAAACCGCGCAGTACCTCGGACATGATCTTCTGGAAGACGAGGCTGTCCTCGATCACCAGTACTTTCAGTCCCATCGCCCGCATTCCTCTCCGCTAGACGTGGAACCTCGAGACGAGCTCATCCATCCGCGCCGACAGGTCGGCAAGCTCCGTGGCGTTGCGCCGCGTGGCCTGGATACCCTTGTCGGTCTCCATCACGCCCTCCCGGACCGCCTGGATGGTCCGCGAGATCTCCTGCGTGCCCTTCGCGCCCTCGTTGACGCGACGGGAGATCTCCTGCGCCGCGTGGTTGGCCACGCCGCCGCTCTTGGCGATCTCGTTCAGCGTGGCCGACTGCTCCTCGACCGCGCCGGCGATCGAGGTCGAGATCTCGTTCACTTCCTCGATCACCTTGCTGATGTTCTCGACCGCCGACACGGCTGCCGTCGTGCGCTGCCGCATATCGTCGATCTCGCGGTTGATCTCCTCGGTCGCCTGCGTCGTCTGTCGCGCAAGTTCCTTGACCTCGTTGGCCACGACCGCGAATCCCTTGCCCGCGTCGCCGGCGCTGGCCGCCTCGATCGTCGCGTTGAGGGCCAGCAGGTTCGTCTGGTCCGCGATGTCGGAGATCACCTCGAGCACGCGCCCGATCTTCTCGCTGGCCGCCTTCAGGTGGCCCATGATCTCCACCGTGGCCTTGCTCTGGCGGTTCGCGTTGTCGGCGATGTCGGCACTGCGCACGCTGCTCTTGGCCACTTCCATGATCGAGGCCGTCATCTCCTCGATGCTCGAGGCCACCGTATTGAGCATGTCCGACATGTCCTCGGCGCTGCTGGCGATGCCCGCGATGCTCGAGGACAGTTCCTCGCCCGCCGAGCTCACCGTGTTCGCCACGTCCGTCATCGCCAGCGAGTCGTCGGCCAGCTTGTCGCTCTGGGTGCCCAGGCTGCCGCTGGACTGCTTCAGCGTCTGGCTGCCCGACTTCATGTCGGCGATCAGCGTTCGCAGGCTGTCAGCCATCGCGTTCAGCGAGCGGCTCAGGCGCCCGATCTCGTCCTGCCGCTCGCCGTAGGCCACGCGCGAACCCAGGTCTCCGGCCGCCAGGGCGTCGGCGAAAGCCACGCTTTCCTGCAGCGGCTTGATCAGGATGCGCTGCAATGTCAACTGCAGGAGCACCGCCAGGATAACCAGCCCCGCCACGACAAGGGCGATCATACGCCCCATGCTGGCCCGGAACGCGGCATCGGCGTGATCCAGGGACTGAATGACCTCGAAGGCGCCATGAACCTCACCGACCTTCCAGCCTTCCATGCGCGCGCCGGTGACGTCGGTGCCGTCGGCCGTGCCCCAGATGCGCCGGCTCGTCGACGGATCGCCATGGCACAGCATGCAGTTCTCCGACAGAACCACGGGCCGGAAGAAGCGCAACTTGTTGGTGGCTTCGTCGATCTCCCAATAGTCCTCCTGCCGGCCGCCCTCCAGGGCCTTGAGCGCCCGGGCCTCGATCTCGTCCGGCGTGTTGTCCGGGTTGCGCGGCGAGAACTTCGGCACCTTGAACTCGTAATCGCCATCGCGGGCGTGCGCCATCGCGGTCTGCCAACCGGCGACCACCGGCACGGCATTGACCGCCAGGTCCTGTTTTCCCTCGTCATGCCACTTGCGCAACATGTCGACGGTGAAGACGCCGCTCTGCCAGCTCTTCTCCATGTACTCGCGCGCGCCCTCGGCGGACATCGTGACCGTCCGGGCCTTGTCCACGTACTGCAGGTTGACGGAGCGTCGCTCGTCGCGCGCCCAGAGCACCGTCAGGACAGCGAACAGCGCCGTCGGCAGCAACACGCTGGCGAGCGTAACCTTCGCCCGGATCGACAACTTCGACAGGAACATCTCGGCGTCCTTTCTCGGACCGGACCCGCGGACCCGATCCCCCCGGTCGAACCGTTCAGTCCACGTTGACCGGGACGCGCTGCCCCAGGCCCTCTTCCACCAGTTTCTTGAGACCCAGGACCAGCAACAGGCGGCCGTCCAAGCGTACAACGCCGCGCAGATGGTCGGCGTCGATCCCATTGGCGTTGGCAGGCGGCAGGTCCACGCCCTGCTCACCCGGCCGGATGACGTCGCTGATGGCGTCCACGAGCAACCCCACCGACTCGCCGGCCGGCGCCTCGTCGACCAGGCCCGCCTCGACCAGCGGGGCGACATCCTCGGGCGACTTCAGGATCAGGCAGCGCGACGTCGGCCCGATCTCGCGCAGCGGCAGCCCCAGCGACGGGCCGAGGTCCAGCACCGTGATGATCTGCCCGCGCAGGTTCAGCAGCCCGCGCACGCCGTGCGGCGCGCACGCCACCGGCGTGAAGTCGACGTTGCGAATGATCTCGCGCACCACCTGGATGTCGATCCCCAGCAGATGGCGGTCCAGGTGGAAAGACACGTATTGCTGTTCACGCATGGGTGCACACCTCCTCCATCACCTGGCGGATCGTCGTCGCCAGTCGCTCGCGGTCCAGCTTGACTTCGTACGCGTTCACGCCGGCCGCCAGGCCGGCGGCCCGGCTCGCGTCCGAAACCAGCGACGTCAACGCCACCACCGGAAGGTGCGCGTGGCGTTCCGAGGCGCGGATGTGGCGCGTCAGTTCCAAACCGTCCATCAGCGGCATCTCGATGTCCGTGACCACGAGGTCGTAGGCCTCAGGCGCCTCCGACAGCAGTCGCCAGGCCTCGCGACCGTCACAGACGGCAGTCACTGAAGCCCCCAGCGCCTCGATGTAGTTCTTCTCGACAGCCCGGAAGAACGACGTGTCCTCGGCCAGCAGGACCCGCATGCGGTCGAGCGTCGCCGCCCGCATCCCCTGGGCCCGGTAGATCTCCGGCTCGGCCAGTTCGAACAGGCCGTGGATATCCAGGAACACCGTCAGGCGACCGTCAATCATCCCCGAACCCAGGATGCCGGCGCCGCGCAGGTTGTCCCGGTCCACTTCGACGCGCGCCGACACCACATCGTCGCACTCCCACGCGATGATACCCATCGGGTGCTTTACCAGTTTGGGGATGATCACGAAGATTTCGCGCGGCGCTGCGTCGGGCGCCTTGACCGCCAGGAAGTCGTGCAGCCGCAGCAGGCGCAGCGACCCATCCTGGAACTTCAGGTACTCATGGCCGCCGGCGTGCTGGATCTCCTCCACCGGCACGCGCTCGATGCGCGAGATCATCGCCAGGTTCAGCGCGAAGCGCTCGCCGTCCGGCGCATTGCGGAACAGCAGCAGGGTCTGGCTTTCGGTGCGGTCCAGGTAGCTGTCCGAGTGTTCGTCGCCGGCCGCGGCCTGCATCGCATCGGTGAAGCGCAGCCCGCCCAATTCGGCGATGCCGGGCACGTCAAGGATCATCGCCACCGAGCCGTCGCCCATGATCGTGGCACCGGCGTAGCAACGGGAGTCCTTCAGCGACGGCGGCAACTGCTTGACGACGATCTCCTCGCTGTCGAGGACCTCGTCCACGACCAGGCCGTACCGGTTGCCGCCCACCTTCAGCACTGCGACATAGACGGCCGGGCGCACCGCCTCGTCACCGCGGACCAGGCCCAGCAGTGTCGACAACCTTACCAGCGGCAACAGGTGCCCACGCAGGCGCAGCACCTCCGCATCCTGCACCTGCTCGATGCGCTGGTCATCCCGCCCGTTCCGCAACCTCACCAACTCGTCCAGGCTGACCTGCGGGATCGCAAAGCGGCGCCCGCAGGCGCGCACCAGGAGCGAAGGGATGATGGCCAGCGTCAGCGGCAGCTTCAGGCGCGTGCGCGTGCCGATCCCGACCTGGCTGTCGATGTCGATGCTGCCGCCGAGGTTCTCGATGTTGGTGCGCACGACATCCATGCCGACGCCCCGCCCCGAAATGTCCGAGACCTGCTCGGCCGTCGAGAATCCGGGAGCGAAGATCAGCAGCACCGCCTCGCGGTCGTCAAGGCGCAACGCCTGTTCCGGCGTCAACAGGCCTTTCTCGACCGCCTTCGCGCGGATCCGCACCGGGTCGATGCCGCGCCCGTCGTCGCAGATCTCCACGTTCACCTGCCCGCCTTCATGGAAGGCACGCACCTCGATGCGACCACAGCGGTCCTTGCCGGCCGCCTCGCGCGCCGCGGTCTCTTCCAGGCCGTGGTCGAGCGAGTTGCGCAGCAGATGGTTCAGCGGATCGGAGAGCGCCTCGACGATCGACTTGTCCAGTTCGACTTCGCCGCCCGTGACGACCAGATCGATTTCCTTTCCCGTCGAGCGCGCCAGCTGGCGCACCTGCCGCGGCAGCTTGCCGAAGAGCGCCTCCAGCGACTGCAGGCGCGTGCGCATGATGTTTTCCTGCAGGTTCGTCGTGACGGCGTCCAGATTGACCATCGTCGCGTTCATGCCCGGCAGTTCGCTCAGCCGCGAAGGCAGCGCCTGCCCGATCCGGATGGCGAGATCGTCAAGGACGCGCTCGACCCGATCCACCTGCCGCCGCGTGCCGTCGTCACCGGTAGTGCCGTCCGGGCTGCCGATCGCCGCGCGCAGGCTCGACCGCGCCTCCTCGATGGCGTCGCGCGTGGCGGTGAATACCTGGTCGCCGGCCGCCGTTTCGCTGAACTTCCGGTCGAGGGCCTGCAGCAACTGGTTGCGCGCCAGGACGAGTTCTCCCGCCAGGTTCATCAGCCGGTTGAGGAGGTCGACCTTCACCCTCAACACATCCGACCCGCCGCTGCGCACGTTTCCCGCCACCTGCGGGCCCGCCCCGGCATCAACCGTCGACGGATCGGCCGACACGGTCGCCACCTGCGCTGCGGCTGCCGACTCGTTAACCAACGGCTCGACCGGCGCCGCATCGGGATCGGTGCCGGAATCGACCGGCGGCAGCTTCCGGAGGGGCAGGTAGCCCGAACGGCGCGGCTCGGCCGAGGCGTCCGCTTCGGGAACCGTTTCGGCCGGCGGCGGCGTCACTGTCTCGACATTGAGGAAAGGCTCGAGGCGGCGGAAGACATCGCTGGCGTCGACCTCGGCGCAATGGGCGATGTCGCCCAGCATGGCACGCACCCGGTCGGTGCCGTCGAGCAGGACATCGACCATGCCGGGCGTGACTTCCAGCTTGCGCGAACGGACCTTCATCAGCACGCTTTCCATCGCGTGGGCGAGTTCCTGGACCGTCTTGATCCCCAGAAACCCACAGCCTCCCTTGATGCTGTGGATCCCGCGGAAGATGCGATTGACGAGCTCGAGGGCCTCGTCCGCCGAGACGCCTTTTTCCAACGCCAGCAGGTCGGGTTCGAGCGTGTTGAGGTGGTCCTGGGACTCGACGACGAGTTCCTCCAGCAATTGGCGGTCGTCCAAATCCATAAGTAACTGGCCTTTCACAGCTTGGGCGCCCGCGCAAACGAAAGCGCGGCATACGGTCCGACCCGTAGCCCCTGATTCGGGCCGCGATGCCGCAACTTGATGGAAATAACTCAGAATGCCCGGAGAATCCGGTCAGGCGAGGTCACAGAGGAAGGCGGCGCCCCGCAGGGTCCATTGCGGATCACAAAACCGATCCGGGCGCGCGAGGAAGCGGCCGAGCCCCCCGGTCACGACTACCGGCAGGTGCCCGTGGACGTCGTTCAGGCCGCAGATCAGAGCCTCGACCCCGCCCACACCGGCATGGAAGGCACCGGCTGACATGGCCTCGAAGGTGTCGCTTCCCGCAGCCAGCGGGACCGGCACAAACGGCACCGGCCGCAAACGGGCGGCCCTGAGCCCGAGCTGCTCAACGGCGAAGGCCATGCCCGGAGCGATCACGCCGCCGATGAACACGCCTCCGGCCATGACGTCGATCGTCGTCGCCGTGCCCGCATCCACCACCAGCGCCCCGTCCAGTCCGGCGCCGACCGCCGCAGCCATGTTGCAGAGCCGGTCGGCTCCCGTCGCGGCAGGATCGGCCAGACGATGGCGGAACGGCAGTGAAGCCGTGTGGTCTGCACTGCGCATCTCGTGCACGAGCCCGCGCAACAGTGCCTCGACCCGCGGGACCACAGAGACCACGACCACCGGCACGTCGCCGGCGGAGGCCAGCAGTCCGCTCGCTGCCGGGACGAACGCCGCTTCGTCCGCAGGCGATCCCGGCGTCGCCAGGCGGCCCAGTTCCCTCAGCGCCGGGGCCGGCTGCCAGGCCCCGCCCGTGCAACGGGGCAGGCGATCCTCCGCCGTCCAGGCGACGAAGCGGACGTATGTGTTCCCGACGTCAATGATCACTGCCCGCACGCTCGCCTCCTTCCCCGCCATCAAGGGTCGGCAGGATGTGCACGTCGCCGACCCGCACGCTCTCGATGATTTTCCCGCCATCCGGCAGTTCGCGCTCCACCAGCAGCGCGCCCTGGTCATCGATCCCCACCGCGCGGCCCCGGATCTCCCCCTGGCGCGTGGACAGTCGCACCCGCTGCCCGAGCAGGCTATCCAGCAGCGCCAGCGCCGGTCGGTACGACTCCCAGCCGTCGTCGCAGAATCGGTCCAGTTCGGTTTCAACGCGACCGAGCAGGCGCGCGCACAATTCGCCCAGGCGCGGCACGCGCCCACCCTCCGCGGCGACACTGGTCGCGCTGTCGCGCAGCGCCCACGGCAACTCGTGCCTGCCCGCGGACAGGTTGAGCCCCAGGCCGGCGACGACCTGCGCACCTTCGCCTGTCCCGGCGCGCTCGATGAGCAGCCCGCCCAGCTTGCGCCGGTCCACGACGATGTCGTTCGGCCACTTGAGGCGCGCGTCCAATCGTTCGCCCTCGCGCAGCACCAGCGCCGTCATCAGGCCGAGCCACACCGAAAAACCGCGGTTGAACGCGGCCCGGTGACGCGGCACCGAAACCGACAGGTGCAACCCTCCGCAATCGACCCACTGCCGCCCCTGCCGCCCACGCCCGGCCGACTGCCGCCGCGCGACCACCACGGTACCGGGTTTCAGCTCCTGCACCGGCGCCTGCCGGGAGCGCGCCTGCGCCACCCAGCCCCAGCCGTCCCAACGGCACAACCTTCCGACGGCCTCCTCGCCCCGGCCGCGCAGGAAGTCGTTCGTGCTGCCGACCTCGTCCAGGAGGTACAGCTGCCCGCCGTCCCGGGTGAAGCGTGGGCCGGGCAGGAACGCTTCCAGCCCGAACCAGTCCCGGTCGACGGGACCGCTGCCGCTGCGCAGCTTCACGCGCCGCTCCGCAGGTCGAAATCCATGCCGATGTCCAGCGCCGGCGCCGAATGGGTCAGGCGCCCGACCGACACCGCATCCACGCCGGTCCGTGCATACCCGCCGATCGTCTCGAGGTTCACGTTGCCCGATACCTCGAGCTTTGTTGCCGGGGCTGTCGCGTCACGCAGGACCACCGCGGCCGCCACCTCGGCGACGGCGAAGTTGTCGAGCATGATCCACTCGACATTCAGCCCCAGCACGACCGCCAGTTGCGCCGTCGTGTCAACCTCGACCTCCACAGCCAACTGTGGGTACGTCGCCCGCGCCCGCGCGACCATGGCCGCGATGGAATCCCCCGAGGCCCAGTGATTGTCCTTCAGCAACACGCGATCGTACAGCCCCAGGCGATGGTTCACGCCGCCGCCGCAGCGGACCGCGTACTTCGCGAGCAGCCGGAAGCCGGGCAGTGTCTTGCGGGTGTCCAGCACCACACACCTCCCCTTCCCGGCTGCCGCAACGTAGCGCGCGGTTTGCGTCGCAATGCCACCAAGGTGCTGGACGAAATTCAACGCCGTGCGCTCGCCCGTAAGCAGCGAGGCAGCGGGGCCCTCCATTCGCACCAGTTCCTGCCCGGCCGCCACGGCCGCCCCGTCGGCCACCAGCGCCTCCACGCGCACGCGCGGGTCCAGCGCCCCATACACAAGGCCGACCAGCGGCAAGCCGGCGACGATGCCCGCCTGCCGCGCGACCACGGCACCGGTGGCGACGGTACCGGCCGTCACAGCCACTGCGGCGCTGACGTCGCCGCCGCCGATATCCTCGCGCAGGCTCTGCGCGACCAGTGCGTCCAGCCATTCCCCGGCCGGGAATCCCGGTGCTTCCCCCGTTTCGCGCGTCACCCCCGGCTCCCCTCGCCGTCCAGTCCCCATTGCGCCTGCAGGTCCTCCAGGCGATCCCGCAGGGCCGCCGCCTTCTCGAACTCGAGGGCCTCCGCCGCCGCGAGCATCTCGTTCTCGAGCAGATCGGCCAGGTCGCGGGGCGACAGGTCGCGCGAGGCAACCTCGACAGGCGAGAACCCGCCACGCCCCGATGCCGCGTGCGACCGATCACCGGCGGCCGAGGTCGCCTGCATGATCTCCTGCCGCGACTTGGTGATCGTCCGCGGCACCAACCCGTGCTCGCGGTTCCAGTCCATTTGCCTCAGGCGCCGGCGCTGGGTCTCGGCGATCGCCGCCGCCATCGAACGCGTGATGCGGTCCGCGTACATGACCACCTCGCCGTTGATGTTGCGCGCCGCACGACCCGACGTCTGGATCAGCGACCGCTCCGAGCGCAGGAAGCCCTCGCGGTCGGCGTCCAGGATCGCCACCAGCGAGACCTCGGGCAGGTCCAGTCCCTCCCGCAGCAGGTTGACGCCCACCAGCACGTCCGATTCGCCCAGTCGCAGGTTGCGCACGATCTCGATGCGGTCCAGCGCATTGATGTCCGAATGCAGGTAGGCCACCTTCACGCCGGCCTGCCCGAGGTATTCGGTCAGGTCCTCGGCCATCTTCTTGGTCAGCGTCGTGACCAGCGTGCGCTCACCGCGCGCCGTCACCACGCGAATGCGCTCAAGCAGGTCGTCCACCTGGCCCGACACAGGCAGCACCGTGATCGGAGGGTCGACCAGCCCGGTCGGGCGGATCACCTGCTCGACCACCTCGCCCCCGCACTTCTCGAGCTCCCAGTCGGCCGGGGTGGCCGAGACGAAAATCGTGCTGGGCATCAACGTCTCGAACTCGCTGAAGATCAGCGGACGGTTGTCCAGCGCGCTCGGCAACCGGAAGCCGTGCTCCACCAGGTTCAGCTTGCGCGAACGATCCCCCTGGTACATCGCGCCGATCTGCGGAATCGTGGCGTGGGACTCGTCAATGACCAGCAGGAACCCGGGCGGGAAGTAGTCCATCAGGCAGGCGGGGCGCTCGCCGGCGGCGCGCGCGTCAAAATACCGCGAGTAGTTCTCCACGCCGGCACAGTGGCCGATCTGCTGGATCATCTCCATGTCATAGCGGGTTCGCGAGGCCAGTCGCTGCGCCTCGAGCACGCGCCCGGCCTTGTCCAGTTCGTGCAGGCGATCCTCGAGGTCATGCGAAATCGCGTCGAGCACCGCGCCGGTGCCGCCCTTTTCCGCCACGAACTGTGTGGCCGGGTAGATCGCCGCCTCGCCGACCGACTCGAGGGCGCGCCCGGTCAGGGGTTCGACCCACGTCAGTGACTCGATTTCGTCGCCGAAGAACTCCACCCGCAGGACGCGCTCCTCGAAGGCGGCGCGCACCTCGACCGTGTCGCCCCGGACGCGGAACGTGCCGAAGTCCGACTCGTGGTCGTTACGGGCGTACCGGATCGCGACCAGGTCCGCGAGCAGCTCATCCCGATCCCGTTCCTGCCCGCGCGCCAGCGCGATGATGCTCTCGCGGAACGTCTTCGGGTTGCCCACCCCGTAGATGGCCGACACGCTGGCCACCACGATGACATCGCGCCGCGTCAGCAGGCTGCTCGTCGCGCGCAGCCGCAGGCGCTCGATCTCGTCGTTGATGCTGGTGTCCTTCTCGATATACGTATTCGTGGCCGGGATGAAGGCCTCGGGCTGGTAGTAGTCGTAGTAGGAGATGAAGTACTCGACGGCATTGTCCGGGAAGAAGCCCTTGAGTTCGCCGTACAGCTGGGCCGCCAGCGTCTTGTTGTGGCTGAAGACCAGCGCCGGTTGATCGAGCTGGGCGATGACGTTCGCGATCGTGAACGTCTTGCCCGACCCGGTCACCCCAAGCAGGGTCTGGCATTTCTTCCCTGCGCGTGCGCCCGCCACCAGCGACGCGATCGCCGACGGTTGGTCACCCGTCGGCGCAAATGGCGCCACCAGCCGGAAGAGGCCCACGATTCCCCCAGAGGATCAGGGTAGTGCCGATGGTTCGGCCGCAGTGAGATCGACGGTCACCTCGCCGCCACCCGGCGGCGCCACAAGCGCACGCGGCCGACCGTTGACCGTCAAGGTAATGCCTTGCACCGTTCCCAGCCGCAGGCTGACGCCGTTCACGGCGCCCCAGTACACGACCATGCCGCCGCTACCCATCGTGTAGGCTCGCCCCGCCTCGATCCCGGCCGCAGGCAGGGTGTCGTTGGCCGCCGTTGCCCAGGCGACCTCCAGGAAGTCCGCCTCGGCGTCCCGGCGCACGGCGAGTGGCACCGGAGCGGCGGCCACCAGCTTGACGACCAGGGGCCAGGCCAGTCCGTCCGCGAAGACCGCGCCGTCACCGACGGGAGCCAGGCTGTCAGCCGTCGCCGTCGTCGCGCGCGCCGCCGCGTCCGCGAGGGTTTCCGCAGCCGCGCCGCCACCGCCCGCAACCTGCTCTTCGGCCAACGTCGCCAGGCCGGTTCCAGACCCGCCCACGGCCCCGGGCGCCACGCCTTCGTCGCCGCCCCGGGTCAACAGTACCGCACCGACGGCGAGCCCACACACGACCACGGCACCGGCCGCGATCCGCCCCCAGGGGAATCCGACACGCCGGATCCGCACATTCTCGGTGTGCGGCAGCGGCGCCACCACTGCGCGGGGCGCCTCGCCGTCCAGGCCGTCCAGCAGGGCGAGCACCTCATCCACCGGCAATCCGAGTTCCTTGGCGCAGGAACGGACGAAGCTGCGGGTGTAAAGAGGCCCGGACAGGCGATGGAATTCGTCGGCCTCGAGCGCCGCCAACATCCCGGACGGGATCTTGGTGCGCTCGGACATGTCGTCCAGCGTCCAGCCGCGCTGCTTGCGCGCGGCGCCGATCACGGCGCCAGGCGATTTGTTCGCTTCGAAATCGGACATCGATGCCTCCGCGCCGGCAGGGCCGGCGGGTTGCTCAGTCGAGCGCCTGGATCCGGGCCGCCAGGGTGGCGGCCTTCGCTTCGTTCTCGGCCAGCGTCTCCCGCTGCTGCGCGACGACCTGCGCCGGCGCATTCGCCGTGAACTTCTCGTTCGTCAGTTTCGCGCGCATGCCCGCCAGCCAGCCTTCCAGCTTGTCGAGTTCCTTCTGGAGCCGCTGCCGCTCCTTGTCCAGGTCGACGAGCCCCTTCATGGGCAGGAAGACCTCGACGGAACCCGCCACACCGGCGCCCGCCGGGTGAGGCGCCGGGCCGTCCGCTTCGACGGCGACACGCTCGAGCTTCGCCAGCAGCGCGATCAGCGGTGCCTGCCTGTCCAGCGCTTCGCGCCGCCCCGCATCGGTCGTGCGCAGCACACCCTCGCCGCGAAGGCCGGGCGCCACACCGAGCTCCGCGCGCAGGTTGCGCAACACGCCCACGATCTCCATGACCTCGCTGAACTCGGCCGCAGCGCTCGCGAACGGGGCCTCGCCGGAACAGGTCGGGAACGACGACGTCATCAGGTACCCGTCGGTGGCCGGCAACCAGCTCCACAGCTCCTCGGTGATGAACGGCATCACCGGGTGCAGCAGCTTGTACGACACGCCCAGGCACAGCACCGACACGGCCAGCGCCGGCGCGCGACGATCGGGATCGCGCAGGCGCGCCTTGATCGCCTCGAGGTACCAGTCGCAGAACTCGTGACGGAAGAAGTTGAACACCTCGTACGAGGCATCGTTCAACCGCCGCCGCTCAAGGTTGGCGTCGCAATCGGCCGCCACCCGGTACATCTGCGCGATGAGCCAACGGTCGGCCAATTCCAGGTCGCCGTCGGCCACCGCCAGCGGAAGCTCGCCGCCGAACACGCCACGCCACAGCGAGCGCAGCGAATCAGCGGGCGCCGCCTGCCAGTCGGACGCCGACGCCACAGCCGACAGGTCCAGGGTCCGCGGCGCCGGGGCGCCCTTGGCCACCTCAACGCCGGCCTCGTCCCAGTTGCCGAGCACGAGCTTCGTCGCCTGGAAGATCTTGTTGCAGAAGTTGCGCCCGACCTCGAGGGTCGTTTCATCGAAGAACACGTCGGCGCCCGTGGGCGTCAGCATGACGAGGCTGCACCGCAGCGCGTCGGCCCCGTACTTGTCCATAAGATCGACCGGATCGGGGCTGTTGCCCAGCGACTTGCTCATCTTGCGGCCCTGGCCGTCGCGGACGATGCCGGTGAACAGCACCTCGCCGAACGGCTTTTCGCCCAGGAACTCGTAGCTGGCCATCACCATGCGGGCGACCCAGAAGAAGATGATGTCCGCCGCCGTGACCAGCACCGAGGTCGGGTGGAACCGTTCGAGGTCCTCCGTCTTGTCCGGCCAGCCGAGCGGCGAGAAGGTCCACAGCCAGCTGCTGAACCAGGTGTCCAGCACGTCGGGATCGCGCAGCAGGTTCGTGCCGCCGCACTTGTCGCAGACCGTCGGCTCGGACGCCGCCGCGATCTCGGCCCCGCAACCCTGGCAATACCAAACCGGGATCTGGTGCCCCCACCACAACTGCCGGCTGATGCACCAGTCGCGGATGTTCACCATCCAGTTGTTGTAGACGCCTACCCAGCGGTCCGGGTACAGGCGGATCTCGCCGTCGGCCACCGCCGCGAGCGCCGGCTTGGCCAACTGGTCCATGCGCAGGAACCACTGCTTCGACAGGTACGGCTCGATGATGGTGCCGCAGCGGTCATGATGACCAACCTGGTGTACGTGCTTCTCGACCTTGTCGAGCAGCCCTTCCGCTTCGAGCGCAGCGACGACTTCCTTGCGGGCTTTCTTGCGGTCGAGCCCGGAAAAACGCCCCGCCTGCTCGTTCATGACTCCCGCCGGCGTCATGCAGATGACCTGCGGCAGGCCATGTCGCCGCCCGACCTGGAAGTCGTTCGGGTCGTGCGCCGGCGTGATCTTGACGAATCCTGTGCCCTTCTCCGGGTCGGCATGATGGTCCCCGATCACGGGGATCTCGCGATCGGTCAGCGGCAACTTCACGAGCTTGCCGATGAACTGCTTGCGCTCCGGGTCGTTCGGGTGCACGGCGACCGCGACATCGCCGAACATCGTTTCCGGCCGCGTCGTGGCCACGGTCACGTACCCCGAGCCGTCTGCGAGTGGATACCGAAGGTGCCACAGGCTGCCCTCGACCTCGCGGTGTTCCACCTCGTCATCGCTGATAGCGGTCAGGTCGTGCGGGCACCAGTTCACCAGGTAGACGTCGCGGTAGATGAGGTCCTTCGCGCGCAGGCGAAGGAACGCCTCGGTCACCGCGCGGTTGCGCGCCTCGTCCATCGTGAACGCTTCGCGGCTCCAGTCGAGTGAACAGCCCAGCCGCCTGATCTGCGTCGTGATGCGGCCGTGCGTGTGTTCCTTCCACTCCCAGGCGCGGCGAAGGAACTCCTCGCGGCCGGCATCGCGCTTGTCGAGTCCCTGCTCCGCCATTTGCCGCGACACCACCTGCTCGGTCGCGATGCTGGCGTGGTCGGTGCCGGGCACCCACAGCGTCGGCCGACCCTTCATGCGCGCCCAGCGGATGAGCGTGTCCTGGACCGAGTTGCCCAGGCAATGCCCCATGTGAAGGATGCCGGTCACATTCGGCGGCGGCAGCGTGATCACGAACGGGTCGCCAACGGCGTCTGCAGCCGGGCTGAACAGGCCGGCTTCCTCCCACTGCCGGTACCACTTTTCCTCAAGGCCACCGGGGGTGTATTGGGCCATCTCACGAAGGTCAGCCAAGGATCCACTCCTGTCGCCGCGGTCGCCCGCGCGGGCGGAAATGTCAACGGTCAAGCGAGTTGGCAAATTAGCATTCGCGTCAGACGTGGGCAACGGGATTACCATCAGGGACGCCCGACACCGACAGATCGGGCGTCCAGATGGGGTCTTTTGAGGTCGCATGTGATGTTTTGCTAAATTAACGGACGAAGGATCAAGTAAATTTACCCTTATTCCGAAAAATATGCTTCCGACTGCCTAGAAAATGGAGTAAGTTCACAAGTGGAGAGCGCAGGAAATCGCCCTTAACGTCCCGCTCTGAAAGGACGTGGGACTAACATCAGTGGGGGATCCACATGCGAAAGTTTCTACTCGGATTGTTCATGCTTCTGGCTCTGGCTGGCAACGCGTCGGCCCAGCTCGACCCGGATAATGATGGCATCGGCGTCTACTTTGACCCCTGCGCCTGCAACAACTGCATCACGATGCCGGCTGGGGCGCACCGGGCGTTCCTCGTCATCACCCATCCCACCAGCCCTGCGGGCGTGCATGGATGGGAAGCCAAGATGTGGGCGGAGGGTCCCGTCTTCATCACCAACGTCGACGTGCTGGGCAATAACATCAACGTCGGCACGGCGCCTGAGTACATGGTCGGCATCGTAGATCCTCTGATCAACCCGTTCACCTATCCTGCGGTGGTCGTGGCGATCATTGATTTCTACGTGACGAGCACGGCGTCCCCGACGTACTTCTACATCGACGGCATCCGCTTCCACTCGCTGGCGGAAAAGATGCCTGCTTACCTGGACGGATCGAACACCGATGTCATCAAGCTGCTGCGGCAGTCGACTGGTGGCCGGACCTTCCCGGTGGCCACGATCAACGGCGAATGCGCGGTCCCGGCCGAGACCGAGACCTGGGGCGGGGTCAAGTCCCTGTTCCGCTAGTTCACTGACGCGTGCCGTCTGACGATTGCGGGGCCCGGCGATAAGCGGGCCCCGCTTCTTTTGCCGCCACGCCCCACGGCCGCCGGGCCATGATCCGGCGCTTGGCAGGAACAGCGCACATGCTACAATGATCGCCAGCCACGGTCGTGACCGTGAGGCATTGAACGGGCCCCCACGCGCGGAGCGCACGACTTGCGGCACCCGGCGGGCTATCGGCAGACCAGGTTCGAACGGCTTTCACGCGGCGCCGCCCTCCTGCTCGCCGCCCCTCTCCTGCTCGCTCTCTCGCTACCCACCGCGTTCCACATCGTCAAGCGCGCCGAATACGGTTTTGCCGTGCTCGACATGCACGTCCTGCGCGTCGACCCCGATGGCCCGGCCGAGCGGGCCGGCATCCGCGCGAAGGACCGTCTGGTTGCCGTGAACGACCGGCCTGTGGCGCGGATGTTCGACTACTATGCGGCGACGGCCGGACATTATCGGCACGAAATGCTGACGCTCCGACTGGCGCGGGGAACGGCCGAATTCGAGGCGCATGTCGTCCCCGACACGCCCGACCAGTCCGCAATGGTCACGCAGTACACGCAGTGGATCAGCGGCCTCGCCTTTCTCCTGATCGGCTGGTGGGTACTGGCGCGCAGGGCCGATCCGGTGGCGCGCAATTTCTTCGCCATGTGCGGCATCTTCGCCTTCTTCCTCATCGACATCCCGGAAATCGACAACAGCGTCTACGTCGTCCTGAAGTACCACGCGCGCGCGCTGCTGCAACTGCTCCTGCCGGCCTATGTGCTGCTGTTCTTCCTGCAGTTCCCCACCCCCTGGCGCGCCGGCGCCCCGCAACACGCGCGCCTGCGGTGGGTGCTGCTGCCGGCCTGGTTCCTGTTCCTGCTGGCGACGATGAACGAAGCCCTTCGCGGCGCCCGACCGACCGGCCTGCCGGACCAGGCGATCGCGGCCGTGTCCCTCGCCTACATGCTCGCGTGCTTCATCATCGGCCTCGGGCGTTTCGCGCGCGGCACGCTGCGGCGTGATCGCCCCATCCTGCGCACGAAGATGCTCGTCATCCTCGTCGGATTGACCGCCGGCCTCGTCCCGTTCCTGGTGACGATGGCGCTCGGGACGATCGCCCCCGGCGCCAGCGTCCCCCACCTGCGCTACCTCGGGTTGTCGCTGCTCCTGGTCCCGGCCAGCTTCGCGCTGGCGATCATGCGCTACGGTGCCCTCGATACGGCGTTCGTCGTGCGCATCGGCCTGATCTACGGCACGCTCACGTCACTGATTGTCGTGGGCTACCTGTCGGTGACGGTGGCCGTCGGCACCTTCCTGTCGTCGCGCTTCGCCGTCGATTCCTCGCAGGTGCTCGTCTTCCTGGTTGCCGGCACGGCCCTGGTCATCGCCCCGCTCCGCAACCGGATCCAGGCGCTGGTCGACCGGGCCTTCTACCCGTCGCGCCGCGCCAATCGCGACGCCATCGCCCGCCTGACCGACCGCCTCACCGGGTTGATCGAGGTCCAACCGGTCCTCGATCATCTCGCGGCGTCGCTCGGCGAGCTCTTTCGCCCCCGCACGTTCGCCATCGTCCTGGCCACCCCTGGTCCGCAGCGCGGCTTTGCCGTCCGCACCTTCTGGTCACCGTCGCCGGAAACGCCCCCCGGGCCCTGGCCGGCCCTTCCGGCCGAGAACCTCCTGGCGCCGCTGCTGAACCGGGTCCGCCGCCCCGTGTTCTGCGAAGAGCTTGAGGACCAGGGACCCGAGCAGTCCGCCGATCCCGCGTGGCCCCTGCTGCACCAGCTCCAGGCCGAACTCCTGGTGCCCCTGGTCTCGGGAAACCGACTGCTGGGCTTCCTGGCCTTCGGTCCCAAGTGCGGGGGACAACTCTACGGCCAGGAGGACGTGAGCAACCTGCAGATGCTCGCACTCCAGGCCGGCCCCGTCGTCGAGAGCCGCCAGCTCTACGAGGACCGCCTGCGGGGCAAGCGCCTGGAGACCGAACTGGCCGTCGCCCGGGGCATCCAGGCCAATCTTTTGCCTGTGGCGCCCCTGGTCCTGCCGACGTGCACCATCTGCGGGCGCAACGAACCCTGCCGCACGGTGGGCGGCGACTACTTCGACTATTTCGCTGTCGAGAACGGAGGCGTCGCGCTGGCGATCGGCGACGTGTCGGGAAAGGGCATCCCCGCCGCGCTGATGATGAGTTCGCTCCGCGTGGCCTTCCGCCTGGCCGCCGAGGCCGCCGCCTCCCCGCGGGACGTGGTCGCGCGCATGAACCCGGTCGTCGCCTCGCTCGTGGGCCCGAGCAACTTCATCTGCTTCTTCTACGCGGTCTGGAGCCCGACCGAAAGCCTGCTGCGCTACTGCAATGCCGGCATGGACCCGCCGGTCGTCCTGCGCCCCGGCGCGTCCCACCGGCAGTACCTGCGCAAGGGTGGCCCGGTGCTCGGGGTCGAACCGGAGTTTGCCTATCGCGAGGGCGCCATCTCCCTGGCCCCCGGCGACCGCATCTTTCTCTATACCGACGGCCTGACCGAACAACGCGATCCCCAGGGGCGTTTCTTTGATGCCGAGCGCCTGATCGAGCTGGTCGAGCAGGATGCCACCCGCCCACCTGAGGCCATCCTCGAGCACGTCTTTGCCACTGTGAATGCTTTCGGCCACCAACACCGCTCGGACGATCAGACCGCCATGTTGATGCAAATCCACAAGTTGGACTGATTTCCTCCATCAGGCCCTGAATTTGCTGAAGGTTTCCCGGACAGGGTGGCGCCGCCTGCCGCCCGCCGGCCAATGGAAAACCTCAAGGAACGCAACGGCCGACCGATCCCTAAGCAAGGAACTCCTGAATCCTCGAACTGGAGAAAGGGGGGGATCGAGATGGAAAGTGGGATGATCCTGTTGACGTTGTCGTTGCTCGATCTCTTTTGGTGGTTGAGAAAATGACCAGCGCTCGCTAGCCCCTGGCTGCTGGCACCATGCCACAGCCAGGGGTATTTTTTTGCCCGGTCGCGAACACGATCGCACCCGGACTTCCGCATTCACGGCCGCAGCAGACCCTCGACAGCATGCTGATAGGTCGCCAGCGACTGCGCACCGATCCAACGCCGACGAATGACGCCATCCGGACCCACCAGGAATGTCGTGGGCAACTGGTCGATGTTCCCGAAGGCGGGCGTCAGGTCGGGCTGGGCACCCTGCATCGCGACCGGAATCGTCAACGCCTGCCGCGCCACCACCGACCGCACCTTCCCCTCCCCCTCCTGCCCGATCGCCACGGCGATGACCAGGAGGCTGTCCGGATGGGCCCGACTGAGTTCCTGGAGATGGGGTAACGCCCGCAGGCAGGGACCGCACCAGGTATCCCAGAAATCGACGATGACGACCTTGCCGCGCTGCGCACCCAGATCCACGGACTTGCCCTCCAGGGTCGTGAGCGTCAGGGCCGGCACAACCGTGCCCTCGCGGCCTCCGCTCACCTTCGCCGCCGATGCGGCACGGCAGCCCGCCAGTGCCAGGGCGGCCACGACCATTGCGGCCACGGCCGGTCGCCACTGGGACCTCGAGATCTGAGCCATGCGCGTCTGCCTTTCTTCATGAGCCGGGCGGCAGGCGCCGCCCAGACCCACGGTTAGTCCCGGAACCAATCCTTGTCCATCGGGCTATATCGCTTATTCTAGGCGCGCCCCGGCCCCAAGCGCCACCAGTGAGTTCCGAACAGCGTTCCAGGAAGAGGCTCCTGATGCATGCCAACCGTCGGCTATGGCCGTTGTTCCCCCGGCGCCGTCGCACCCTCCGGGCTGCGGGCCTCATGGCCTGCCTCCTGGCCGTTGCCGCGCCCCAGGCCCACGCGCTTGACATCGCCGTGACGGTGCGCGGAAATGCCGTCGAAATCGGCCGCGACCTCGTCCTGGACATCGTGGTCACCCCTGCGGCAAGCGAGTTCCTCGACTCCGGCAGCCTCAAGCTCGAGGTGAACACTCCGGACGACAGCGCCCTGCTCGGCACACCCTACCCCCCGAAAGTGACCGCCGGCGACGGAGGCGCGCTCGTCATCGAGTGGGCCGCTCCCGTCACCGGCAAGGGACGCCCGGGCGGGCACGGCCTGTCGGTGCGCGCCGCCGCCAGCACGGTCGACGGCCAACCGCTGTCCGCTGCCTGGGACGGCAAGATCACGGCGGCCTATGGCAAGGGCTGGTCCGCCGACCGCATCCAGAACTTCCTGGACCGCCGCGGACTGCCGTTCTTCCTGGTCCTCGTCTTCGGCTTCGGCCTGCTGATGAGCCTGTCGCCGTGCATCTACCCGATGATCCCGATCACCCTGGCGGTCATCGGCGCGCGCAGCCAGGAGAAGGGCGCACTCCACGGCCTCGGCCTGTCGGCCACCTACGTGCTGGGCATGGCCCTTGTCTACGCGATCCTCGGCGCCCTGAGCGCCTCGGTGTTCAGCGGCATCACGGCCTTCATGCAGAGTCCGGTGGTGGTCGGCCCGATCGCCGTGCTCCTGCTGGTGCTCGCTTTCAGCATGTTCGGCGCCTTCGAACTGCAGGCCCCTTCCTTCCTGCGTGACCGGCTGTCCGGCCCCGGCGGCGCCAAGGGCGGTCTTCTCGGCGTGTTCGCCATGGGCCTGGTCGCCGGGCTCGTCGCCTCGCCCTGCGTCGGCCCTTTCCTCGCCGCGCTCCTTGTCTGGGTGGCCACGACCGGCAACTGGGTGCTCGGCTTCTTCGCCCTGCTCACCTTCGGCCTCGGCATGGGCATGCTGCTGATCGGCGTCGGCACCTTCCCCGCGCTGCTGGGCACGCTCCCGCGCAGCGGCGGCTGGATGGACACGGTCAAGCGGGGCATGGGCCTGCTGCTGGTGGTCATGGCGTTCTGGTTTGTGCGGCCCGGCGTGGTCCTTCCCGCCGCCGTGTACTACCCGCTCGCCGGCGCGGCCGCGATCGTCACGGCCGTATTCATGGGCGCCTTCGATCGTCCACAGGAGTCCTGGGGTTGGTGGCCGCGCGCGCGCATGGCGCTGGGACTGGTCGTGTTCCTGGCCGGCGTGTGGTTCATGCTGGGCTCGTTCCTCGCCCACGGGTTCCTGATGCCATCGCCGTTCGGCGCGGCAACGACCTCCGTCGGCGAGGCGCCGCCCGCGACCGCTTCGACGGCCGTGTCGCGTCCGGACGCCGCACCCGCCGGCGCCCCGGCGGCGCATGCCAAGGTCGCCTGGGAAGTCGTCACCACCGGCCCCGATGCGCGCCCGCGCCTCGATGCGCTGCGCGCGGCCGCGAAGGCCGAGGGCAAGCCCGTCATCATCGACTTCTGGGCCTCGTGGTGCATCTACTGCAAGAAGCTGGACAAGCTCGTGTGGACCGACGCGGCCGTGGTTGCCGAGTCGGCGCGTTGGAAGACAATCAAGGTCGACGCCACCGCGACCGACGACGCCGACATGACCGCGATCAAGGAAGAGATGGGCGTGACCGGGCTGCCCCGCGTCGTGTTCATCGACAGCCAGGGAACGATCCTGCAGGACCGCTCGTCGGGCTTCGTGCCGGCGACCGACATGCTCGCCCTCATGCAGGGCGTGCGCTGAGGACAGCGACTACTGGAACCGGATCTCGCGGCGGCCGCCGATGTCGAAGACCTTGAGCGGCCCGCCGTCGGGGTTCTCCGTCAGCACTTCCACCACGCCGTTGCCGTCGAGATCGAACAGTTCAATGCGGCCGAAGAACGGCTCGTCCTCCCACTTGATGTCGCCGGAACGCGCATCGATGACCTTACCAGAATTCAAGACGACATCAGCGCGCCCGTCCCCGTCCACGTCGCCGCAGCGGACCTCGGTCGCCGCATACTCGGCGATGCTCGTGAACTGCTTCGTGAACGTGCTCCCGTCGACATAGACCAGCCGCGCGTCGGCGATCATGACGATCTCGGCCGCCGGATCCTCGTCGACGTTCGCCGCCGTGAAGGCGGTGATCTGGCTATACTCGCCCGAGAGCGATTCCCACAGCGGCGCGAAGCCGTCGAGTGCCCAGGCATAGACCCGCGCTCCGCCGGTCCGGCAGAGCAGCGCGTCGTCGAGCCCATCGCCGCTCAGGTCGGCCACGAGCACTTCCTCGGGGATGCCCGCCAGTTGATTGCTTTTCCAGATCGTCCGCGAGCCGCGACCGTCCATCTTGACGACCTGCACGGTGCCGAAACGCTCGGCGACCGCAAAGTACATCCCGGTCTCGCCCTGCAGCGGCTCGAACTGCACGAAGTGGTCCAGCCCGTCCGCCATCCGCGACAGGTCGCGGTACTGGCGGTAGCTCAATTCGGTCTGGGCGCCGGCGGAAAGCGACAACCCCGCCACCGAAGCGACGACCAGGGCAACGAACGCGCAACGACGGCGCGAGCAGGGAGAAAGCAGGGCACGCATGCGAACCTCGGTCCGCGCCTGCATCCGGGCGCGGTGGACTGGCGTGACACATTGACTAGACAAGCCAGGGGATCTTCGTGAGCGGAGTATAGTCGATCCGCGCGGCGCGACCACTCCTTTGCCGCAGGGCGCCTAGAACGGAAACGGCAGTCCCGCCCCGGCGGCCACCGTCCAGGCCGTGTAGTCGACACCGCCTTTGTGGAAGTAGCGCAGCTGGCCCTTCACCATGAGCAGCCTGCCGCTGGCGAACCGCCACTCCCGACCGTACTCGGCGACCAGCGACCAGTACTTGAGCGGCAGGGCCCCCGCATCCTCCCCGCCATCAGCGCTGCTGGCCCCGATGCCGCCACCCCAGAACGGCACGGCAACCCGGTCCCCATTGCCGGTCCCGGCGCCCAGGCGTTGGTAGCGCCGCAGGATCAGGTCGGCCGACAGCGTCCGTCCACCCTGGCCCAGCGACAGCCGTTCCGCCTGCAGGACCATGCCGGTGTTCCAGTCGTAGAGGAAATCAAGAAAACCCGCGGCTTCCGCCGGGCGGAAGATGACGCCGCCGCCAACGACCGGCTGCCCCTGATCGTGGTCGAACGCGCCTCCAAGGCCGAGGGTTCCAAAGACCACCGGCGCTTCGTCGGGAGAGCGATTCAGGCGGCTGGCCGGCAGCGCCAGCCGGGAGTTCGCAGCGGACTTCGGCTCGGCTGCCGTGGCCAGGCCCGGCCCACCGAAGACGCCCGCCAGCACCGTCGCCAGCGCCAGCGACCGCGCGAAGCGGGAAACGGACCCATTCAACAGATCGTCTCGCACAGGGATTCCTTTCTTCGACGCCCGGGAGCGGCGCACCGCGGCGCCAACACAATCCCGGGAGTTCATGCAAGGCCGGTGCCAGACAGTGCCGCAAACGACGACGGCAAAGCCTTGCCGCACAAGCACCTGCGGTGTACCCTGAAAGGGCGCGCGCCCGGCAGGGCCGGCCGCTGACCTCAATCCTGACATGCGCCGGGGAGCCGCCCAGTGAGCATCCAGTGAACAGCCCAGCCGTCCCACCGGACGCCGTGCGGATCCTCGGCGGCGATGGATCCGCAGAAATGACGGAACAGCGGTCCCGGTTCCTGGGCTACGCCTTCGCCGCCGACAGCGAGGATGCCGCGCGCGACGCCATCGCCGCCATCGCGAAGCGCCACCACGATGCGCGCCATACCTGCAGCGCGTGGCGACTCGGCTCACCGCCCCCGCCACGCGAATACCGGAACGACGATGGCGAACCGTCCGGCACCGCAGGCGAACCCCTGCTGGCGTCGATCCGCAAGCTGGACCTGACCAACACTGTCGTCGTGGTCGTTCGCTGGTTCGGCGGTGTCAAGCTGGGTCCTGGCGGACTCGCGCGCGCCTACGGCCGGACGGCGACCATGGCCCTCGAAGCGGCCCCTGTCGCGCTGCTGCCTCTGGGGCGCACGTACGAGCTGCGCTTCCCGTATCACCTGCGGCAGGCCGTCGAGCGGCTGGTGACCCTGCGGGGCGGCCTGACGCGCACGGCCAACTACGGTGTGGATGTCGCGTGGGATGTCTGGCTGCCCCACTCCGGCTGCCCCGGTTTCGCGGAGGCGGTCGTCGAGGCGACCGCCGGGCTTGTCGTTGCGCGGGAAACCACCGCGGACTGAGCGGGCGCGGGACCACAGCCCAACCGACGCCGCAGAAACGACGGGGCCCCGGTCACTGACCGGGGCCCCGTTTGTTCGCTCGTTCGTCTGCTCGTCCATCCGCGCGCCCTGTTCCCCGGGACCGGTGAGCCGCACCGGCCGCGTGAAAGGGCGTGTCGGTCCGCCCTCAGACCTGCCGGTCCTCGGCGTAATCCTGCATGTACTTGAACGTCTTGCTGCACCGGATCTTCTCGAACGCCTCTTCCTTGATCTGGCGGATGCGCTCGCGCGTCAGGCCCATGATCTGCCCGATTTCCTCGAGCGTCAGTTCCTGATCCGTCCCGAGCCCGTAGTACAGCTTGAGAACCTTGGCCTCGCGGTCCTTCAGGTCACCCAGCATGCGCCCGATGCTCGTGTTCAGGTCGTCGTCCATCACCTTGGCGTCAGGGCCCTCGCTCCCCGTGTCCTCCAGGAAGTCGAGGTAGGTGCTGTCCTCGTCGTTGCCCACGAAATCATCCAGGAAGAAATTGTCCTGCATGAGGGGCAGTGTGTCCTTGACCTCGTCGACCGAAAGACCGAGGAACTTCGCGATCTCCTCCGGCTCCGGCTTGCGACGCAGCTTCTGCTGCAGCTCGCTGCTGGCCTTCTTGATCTGGTTCAGCACGCGCGCGCGGTTCAGCGGCATGCGAACGATCTTGCTGTGGTTCGCCAGCGCGGCCAGGATCGACTGGCGGATCCACCACACCGCGTACGAGATGAACTTGAAGCCGCGCGTCTCGTCGAAGCGCTGCGCCGCCTTCAGCAGGCCCAGGTTGCCCTCGTTGATGAGGTCCTCCAGGGGTACGCCGTAGTGCGCATATTCCTTCGCGATCGACACCACGAAACGAAGGTTCGCCTTCACCAGCTTGTGCAGGCTCTCGTTGTCGTTGGCGTGGATGCCGCGGGCCAGTTCGCATTCCTCGTCGCGGGTCAGCAGCGAGTACGCCTTGACCTCCTGGAAGTACAGGTCGAGGTTGCTCATCAGCTGCGCAGCGGGAGCGGCCTGCTCCTGCGCTGCACGGGTGCCCCGGCGCGCCTTGGCGCGCGGGCGCGGGGCCGGCTTCACATTCGCCGTCGCAGCCGACGCTGCCTTGCCGCCGGCAGCAACCTTCTTCGCTGCCCGGACCTGCTTGACCGCCTTGGCCATGATCTGCCTCTTTTCGCGCTTGCCCATGTGGGGGCCCGGCGACCGGCGCCGGGATGTTGTTCTCGTTTCTTGATCGCCCTATTACAAGTTGCATACCACTGAAGTCGATTTCGGCGCACCTTTGTATACTTTTGCAACCTTCTCAATGCCAGCATGTTACGACGCTCACTGGCCGACTCTCGCGAGCCTGCCGGAGCACGCTGTTTCCGGCTTTGTCAATTTGTCAAAACGAGCCCGTCGTCCTCCGTCAGAATGTCAATGGACCTGCGCCTGCGGACGGTCTGGTGCCGCGCCCGGGCCCCTGTTACTGTTGGCCGCCGAACCACCAGCGAAAGCGGCTGCCCGATGCTTCCGGACCGGAAAGAACCCACGCGGCCGACCCCCCCCCTGGCTGGACCGTCGCGGGCGACGATGCCTGCGCAGGCGTTGACGGCGCTCATCGTCATGACCCTCGCCTGTGTACTCTCCTGGCATCCGCTCGAGGATCTCGACATCTGGTTCCACGACCGCGCGGGCGCCGATTTCATGGCGACCGGACCCCTTCCCGCCCAGAACCACTACAGCTTCACCGAGCCCACCCATGCCTGGCTGAACCACGAATGGGCCTTTCAACTGCTGGCGCACGCCGCCGGCCCGCACGGCCACGCCACCGAGGGCGCGGTCGCCGGCTGGAACCTGTTGCGGTTGCTGCTGGCGGCGGCAATCGTCGCCGCTCTCCTGTTGGGCGACGGCGGCCTGCGCCGCCTGCGTGGCGAAGGGAGCGCACTGGCCGCCGCCTGGCACGGGCCGCTCCTGCTGGGCAGCCTGACACTGCTCTGGCCCCGCTTGCTGCTCCGGCCCGAACTCGTGTCCTACGTCGCGCTCGTGTTCCTCGTCCGCTGGACCGAGGACCTCCGCACCGACCTGTCGAACGACGGGATGGTCGGCCTTCACGCGCGCGACCTGGTCGACCCGCGCCACCGGGCCGGGCGCCTGTTCTGGCTGACGCTCGTCTGGGCACAGTGCCATGGTTTCTCGGCTGCGGCCCCGCTGCTGGTGGCCCTTGGGCTGCTTGCGCCGGCCCCAGGGCAGGCCCTGTGCCTTCCCAATGGCCGCTCCCTGCGCGCAGCCGGTCTTGTCGTCGCCGCCACACTGGTGGCCCTCGTGGCAACGCCCAACGGCCTGCAGGGGCTGGCGTTCCCCTTGCGCGCGATCGGACAGTTCGGCGGGGGCGCCAACCTGCGGAACACGATCGCCGAACTGGCGCCGCTCCTGCGCACGCCGGACATGCTCGGCCTGACAACCGCCTTCTTCGAGGCCAGCCTGGCCGTGGGCGCCGCCATGGTCATCGCCGGCTGGCGCCGCATCGGTGTGCTGAGGATCGTGCTGTGGCTGGCGATGGCGGCGGCGACGTTCAGCAGCCAGCGGGCGTTGGGCCCCTATGGCATCGCCTTCGCCCTGCTGGGCCTGCGGGGGACCTTGCCGAACGCCCTGCGCGCAAGATTCGGATCACGCGGTGCCGGGGCCCTGGTGTGCGCCGGCGCCGCCACCGGCCTGGTGACGGCCATCCTGTGGGGCGCAGCCGTGACCAGCGACCGATTCTACCTGGCCGAGGGCGTGACGCGCCGCTTTGGCAATGGACTGGCGACGGCACAGTACCCGGTGGAAGCCGCCGCGACACTCGCCGGGCGCCCGGGTGCCCACGTTTTCGCCAACCTCGGCGCCAGCGGCCTGCTCCTGGGTACCACGCGGGCCCTGCCGTTCGTCGACGGGCGCACGGAAGCCTATTCCCCGGTGCTGTGGCGCGAATACCTCGACATCAAGTCCGCGGGCGACCGCGCGCTGTCGTTGTTGGACGCCCGCCAAGTCGAAGCCGTTTGCCTGGCCAACCCCGGTGGTCCGTTCGCGGCGTTGGCGGCGGACCTTGTCGCCTCCCACCGCTGGAACCTTGCCGCCGCCGAGGGCGCCGGCCTGCTCTTCGTGCGCGAAACCCTGCCCTTCGGCCCGGACGCCGCCGAGCGCATGGAGACCGCCAAGCGCGCCGTGCTCCTGGAAGCGGCCGATCGCCAGCAGGCTGCGGCCCGCACGCCGTCGCTGTCGCCGGCACGGGCCGCCGACGGCCTTCTGGCCGCCGCCACGCTGTACCGCCTTGCCGGGGCTGACGACCAGCGACGAGAATGTCTTTCGGCCGCGGCCGCCCGCTCGCCGCGCCATGCACTCGCGCGCCACAACTACGGCAATCAGCTGCTGGCCGACGGACGACCCGATGCCGCACTGGTCGAGTTCCGTGCCGCAGCAGCAGCCAACCGGCGAATGGCCGGGCCGCGCCTGAACGCAGGTGTCTGCCTGATGAAGCTGCAGCAACCGGCCGAGGCCGCCCGTTGGTTTGCCCGGGCCACGCGCGTCGATTCGCAGTCGTTCGAGGCCTGGGCCAATCTGGCGGTGGCCCGAAACGCAGCGGGGGACCGGGCCGGCGCGTTGTCGGCTGTCGACCGCGCCCTGGCCCTGTCCCCCGCCAATGCCCGCCTGGCAGGCTTGCGTGATTCCCTGCGCCGGGGCGCCCCCGCTCAGTAGCGGACGTCGACCGTGTAGGTCAGCACCGTCTCGCCGCCGGCAGCCACGGGCACGGCGAACGAAATGGTCGAGGCATCGACCTTCTTCGCGGGCAGCGACGACGCCTTCATTTCCCAGAATCCGCCCACCGACTCGACAACCTCCACAACCACCGACTCGGTCTTGTGATTGCGCAGCGTGATCGCGAAGCTGTAGCGGTAACGATCATCCGCCACCTTGCTGCTGTCGGTGCGCACGCGCTTCGCGACCAGGTCGAACGCATTCCCGGTGTGCAACTGGACGGTCTCGTCGACCGGCGTGTGGTTGATCCGGTCCTCGCCCAGCAGTTGGCGACCGCCGCTGGCCGACTTCCCGTACACCCGCACGACGCCCGCCGGCAACGGCTTGCCCAGCGCGTTCGACGCGCGGTTGGCGAAAGAGTAGAACACCTCGACCGGGGGGGCCTGTGACATGTCACCCATGCCGCGGAAATAGTACTCCTGCCCCGTCAGGCGATAGTGCCGCTCGACCTTCATGCCCTGCGCCTCGAACAGGGCGATCTGCTTGATCTGGTTGTCGAGCAGCGTGGTCGGGCGTTGCAGCGTGTACATGTGGTAGTCGTACAGTTCCTCCTGCACGAACCCGCCGTCGCGCGTGGCCATCATCGACATTTCCGCCATCATCACCTGCTTGGGCGCCACCTGGTTGACGTCGCCCGCGACCAGCAGCAGCTTCGCGTCCTCGAACGCGCCCCCGCTGCGGTTGTCGACCGACACCCACGCCTGCAGGTCGCCGCGCTGGCCGGCGGCATCCAACTGCAGCACGTAGTCGGCCTGCCAGGACATGCCGTGCGTCACGTACGAAGCCTCGAGGTCCGTCGCGCCCTTGCGCTCGCTGCTCGCCAGCCAGACCAGTGTCGGCCGGTCGCGCAGGTTCGCCGGCAGCGCAGGCAGCGCCAGCCGACCCGGCACGTCGAACACGATCTCGCCGCCGACCCGGAACACCGGGCCGTCGCTCATGCCCAGCAATGTGCCCTGCACGCGCTTGCCATCTTCCTGGATCCAGGACAGGTCCTTGCCCACGTACTTCTCGAGGATCCGCTGGCGCGACATCAGGTCGAATTCGTAGTTCTGCTCGAGCAGGTCGAACGACTTGTCGCCCGGCGCATTGACCAGCAACGTCACCGGGTCGATCTGCGCCGGCACGTCCCGGAACTCCAGCCGGAACACCCCTGCGGGAAGGTCCACCGCACGGGTCTCCCGGACCAGGGCCAGGTCGCGGTTGTAGACCGTGACGTCCACCCCGCGCCGCGCGGCAGCGCCGCTGACGACCGGCGGCGGCGCGTCGGCGGCCAGGACCGCAACCGCCTGCAGGGCGACGATGAACCAGGGAGCTACAAACCTGGGCGTCATGAGCCAACCTCCTGAAATTGCCTGCAACTGCCGGGATGCGCCCCCGAATCGGGGTAAAGTCGCTCCCGTCCGGGCCGATCACCTTGCTGCCCCGGGGAAGATCATGCCGGAACCGCGAGCCCGCCACCGGCGGGGCGCGATTACGGTGAACAGGGTAGCGCCATCGGCGTTCCCGCGGAGGATCCTGTGAGCCACGCCGTCCTGATCGTCGATGACGCCGACTTCATGCGTGACATCCTGCGCGAAATCGTCCAGGACCTGGGTTGGACCGTCGCCGCCGAGGCGGCGGACGGTACGCAGGCGATCGCGCTCTACCGCCAGCAGAAGCCCGATCTCGTTCTGCTCGACATCACCATGCCCGGCATGGACGGCAACGAGGCGCTCCAGGCGATCCTCGAGCACGATCCTGCAGCCCGCGTGGTGATGATCACGGCTCTCGGCCAGAAAGAGCAGGTGCTGGCGGCGATCAAGCTGGGCGCCCGCGACTTCGTCATCAAACCGTTCGACACCGAACGCGTCGCGGCGACCCTCACCCGCCTGCTCGGCATGCCCCAGCCCGTAGGCGCGCCCTGAGCCGGAAACATCGACCGATCACAGCCCGCAGAACCGGCTAGTTCGCGCCGCGCTGTTCGCGCGCGGCGCGCGCCTGGCTGTAATGCAGGCGCGCCTGTTGCGGCATGCCCAGGGCGTCGCAGGTAAGTGCGAGCTGGTAGTGCAGGCGCCCGTCCTCGGGCGTGTATTCGAGAGCCTGTTCCAGCGCCAGACGCGCCTCTTCGTAGCGCTCCAGCTTGTGCAGGCAGGTCCCCAGGTAATACGGCACGCGAACCAGGCGTGGGTCCAGCTTCCACGCAGCCTCGAAACGCTTGCAGGCATCGGCGTACATACCGCACTTCATCAGGCACAGCGCCGCGTAGTACTGCCCGCGGGTGAAGCCGGCATCGCAGCCGAGCGCCCGCTCGAAACACTCCAGCGCGCGCGTGTATTCCGCCTCGCCGTAGTGCACGAGCCCGAGATTATGGTAACCCTCCGCATCGGGTTCGATGGCGATGGCCGCCTCGAAGGCACGGATCGCCTCCAGCGTTCGGCCGGCCTCGGCATAGATCGCCCCGAGGTTGTGGTGGGCCACCGCGCTGTCGTTGCCCTTTTGCGTGGAACGCCGGTACCACAGCACGGCCTCGTCGCGGCGACCGAGGCGGTCGCAGCACACGCCCAGGTTCGTCAGGTAGGCCGTCGCATCCGGCTGCAGTTCCACGGCCTGCCGCAGGACCAGTTCCGCGTCCTGCGGCTGGTCCAGCTTCATCAGCACGCAGCCCAGCCGGTACAGCCAGTCGTGGCGCCGGGAATCCTCCGCCAGGGCCAGCTCATAGGCTCGGCGCGCTTCGTCCAGGCGACCGGCATTTTCAGCCAGGCGCCCATTCTCGAAAAGCGCGGCTCCCGACGGGTTGTCGTTCCCTTGGGGCCTGTTGTCTTGTTCGCGGGAAGTCATTGCGGGAATCTAGCGGCCATGCCGACGATGGTCAATCGAGTTCGCTCTTCAGGCAGCAGCAACCCTACAGCGGGGATTCGTCGTCGATCACGACCTCCAGGAGCAGCCTTACCGGCTCCCTCCCCTGCAGGAGGCGCCTCGGGATACGCACCGGGACGACCACCGACGGCCGCAGCTCGTGGTAGATGGCCTCACTCAACGCGCGGGTCGTCTCGCCGATTTCCGTGCCCGGCAGGGGCGGCCCGTAGTCCAGCCCCAACGGGCTGGCCGGCTCGGGCTGCGCCATGGGGGCCGGCTCGGGCGCCACGGGCACCAGCGCAGGCGCCGCCGCCGACGGGTTGGCCGCCAGGTGGTTCACGGTCAGGCCGAGAATGGCCTTGAGGGTCTCGCGCGCGCCGTCTCCGTTGGCAGCGTTGGCGGGGAACGAGAGCAGCCCCCAGGGATTCAGGAGGCTCTCGAGGCGGTCCACGGGCAACGTGTCGGCCCGGTCACGACGGTTGTACTGGATGACGATGGGCACTCGCATGAGATCGAGGTCCCACGACTCGAGGTACGACTTGAGTGCCTCCAGAGCCGCCAGGCTCTGGTCAAGCATGGCCGCACTGGAGTCCACGACGAACACGACCCCGTCAAACGGGGGATGCATGTCGCGGCCGGCGGCGCGCGGCCGCTCACGCCCCGCGTCGATGGCCTGCACGAGAACCTGCCAGTCACCCTGGCCCCCGTGCCGGACCCGGAAGGCGATCTGCCGCTCCGGATCGTCCGTTGCCAGCAGCAGGCGCTGCTCCGGCGGGATCGACCGGTGGATCACCCTCAGGTTGGCGCGCTTGCCGGCGCTGGCGGGCCCGTAATAGAGCACGCGGCAGGTCCGGGTGGCTGTCAGCTGCGAGGTGGTCACGGCACCCTTCCTGGGCTCACGGTTGGCAGCCCCGTCATCATGCCGGCGGCGCTGTCGGCCAGTTCAAGCAAGCCACGTGCCACGAAACAACAAGCATCTTCTTGTCATTTCATCAGATCACGCGCCGTCCCCGGCAACGGGCAAGCATTTTGCAACATCGACCGGGAATCACAGGGCAGTCCGGCACACGGGGCCACCCCGAAGACCGGCCACCACCCGGCAGGAGCAGTTCATGACGACGACGAATACGGACAAGATCCTCAAGACCATGTTCTCGCGGTTGTTGCAGGTCGAGGTCGACGAGCCCCTGCTGCACAAGCTCTGTGCGGTCATCGACAGCGTCACCGAGCGCGTGGGCGGCAATTTCGACCTCGAGACCGTTCAGGGCCAAAACACCTTCCGGGCGCTGCTATGCTCGATGGTCGTCCACGGCTGGGGAAACGGCATGCACCCCTTCCACAATCCGCAGACCAACCAGGACGGCAACCCCGTCGAGGTCCGGGTCAGCAAGGACATCCTGATGTCGATGCAGGACCTGCAGGCGCTGCGCTACGTGAAGAAGGACTCGCAGGGCCGGGTCAAGCAGGCCCTGTTCGAGCCCGACCACAACGTGCGGGTCCGCCAGCAGATCGACGACATCCTGTCGGAAATCAGCCAGGACAAGTGGAATTCCTAGCCGCTTCCGTCCGGAATTGAAAAGAGCCGACCGCACCGTCAATGGTGCGGTCGGCTCTATTTGTCCGTCCGAGAGATCAGAATACCTGAGTGCCCCCCGCCAGAATCTCGTTCAGGGCATCACGGAAGTACTCGGTGGAACCGGCCACCTCGGGCGTGACCTTGTCCTTGTACAGCTCCCACGACTTCTTGATCTCGGGACCGAGCGCCTCCAGCAGGTTGCCGTCGGCAAGCGCCCTCTCGTAGACCTCGCGGTTGTAGACCTTGATGTCCGACACGAGGGCGCGCGCGAGCATCTCTTCCTTGCTCCGGCGACGGCGGGTCTGGACAGGCTGGTCCATGACTGCCGTCCCGGTCGGCGCGCCCGGCCGCTCGAGTGACGCGGCAGGTGCGAACGTCGCCGCCGACGCCTGCGCGCGAGGCGCCAGGCCGACAGGCTCGAACGGGTCAGCCACGGTCTGGACCGGCTCGGGAGCCCTGGTCACAGCCTCCACGGCCTCTACTGCCTCCGTCTCGCGCGCGGTCCCGTCCAGGACGAAGACCCCGCGACAGGACGGGCAACGGACGCGGACCTGGCGCGGCGGCACGCGCTCGGGATCCAGGCGATAGCGCGCGTGGCAATCGGTGCACGAGGTGATCATCAACCCGCTCCTTTGGGATGGCTGGAAACCGGACTCCGGGCCCGTCAGGTTTCGGCCGCTGCCGTCAGGAATTTAGCAAAGATTGGGTTGTGCCATCGAGATTGTGTCTGGCCCGGGCCATGCCCGGGCCAGACATGAAACACACCGACGATTCATTCAATCCGCCCCACTGCCCAAACGCCAAATGCCAATTCCACGGGCAGTTGCACGCGGGTTGGCGCTTCAAACGCATTGGCACCTTTGAGCGACAGGCCGCCCCACACTGTATCCAGCGGTTCCTCTGCCTTCACTGCCACCGGTCTTTCAGCACCCAGACCTTCTCGACCACTTACTGGCTCAAGCGCCCTGATGTCCTGCCCCAGCTCCTGACCAAAACCAACGGCTGCATGGCAAACCGACAGATCGCCAGGGACTTGAGGGTCGCCCCCTCGACCATCGACGGGCAGCTCGCCAGGCTCGGCCGCCATTGCCTGCTCTACCACGCGGAGCGGATGACGACGGCGGTTCCGGTGAGCCGCGTCGCCATCGACGGATTCGTCACCTTCGAGCACTCCCAGTTCTGGCCGTTCCATCACCACCTGGCCGTCGAGCCCGAATCGGATTTCATCGTCTACTTCACCGACAGCGAGGTCCGCCGTTCCGGATCCATGACGCCAGCCCAGAAGCGCAAGCGCGAACGATTGGAGACCGCTCTGGGCCGACCGGACCCGAAGGCGGTGTACAAGGATGTGAAGCACCTGCTCGAGGTGGTGGCCGGCAGCCAGCCGCACCTGACCATTTTGAGCGATGAGCATCGGACCTATCCGCAGGCGATCAAGTCACTTGGGTGTGCAGTGACACATCTGGTGACCTCGAGCAAGGAGCGCCGCGATGCCGGCAACCAGCTGTTCCCGGTAAACCTGGCGGATCTCCTGCTGCGGCACAGCAGTGCGAACCACAAGCGTGAGACGATCGCTTGGTCGAAGCGTCGGCAGGCGAGCGCGGAGCGGCTGGCGATATTTCTGGTCTGGCGGAACTACATGAAGAGCCGACGGGAGAAGCGGCCCCGAGGGCCGACGCCGGCCGAGGTTCGGGGGATTGTCGATCATCGAGTTACGGTCGAGGAGTTGCTGGAGCAGCGGATCTTCGTCAGTCGGACCAGCCTGCCCGCGCGGTGGGTCGACTACTATTGGCGAGAGATTGAGACAAGGGCTCTTCCGCAGCAGCGGCGGCACGCGCTCAGTTACGCGGCCTGATCTGCGAAAGAGAACCGGCCGCGCCCTTCTGCTGCGCGGTCGGACACAATTTCAGCGGCACAACCCGGGCCGTCGGTTCAGGGGCGGTAGACGAGGTCAGCGACCAGTCGGCCGGCCTGCTGGAGTGAGGCCGCCGAGCAGAATTCCGGCCGGTCGGCTGTGGTATGCCAGCGCGGGTCGTCGAAGTCGATCAGGTCGACGGCAGGCACGCCCGCCTGCAGGAACGGCACGTGGTCGTCGTAGACCTGCCGCCCCGGGACGGGCTCGAACATGTCCAGCCCCAGGCCGGCGGCCCGCTCGAAGACCGCGGCGGTCCAGTCCGGGGCCAGCGCCAGCGAGTAGCCTTCCTGCGGAACGCGCGCACCGGCCCTGCCGACCATGTCCAGCAGGACCAACCCGCGGCAACGCGTCGCATCCAGCGGGCTGCCGAATGCCCCCAGCGACGCCGCCAGATACCGGCTTCCATGGCAAAAACCTGCGGCATCGTGCTGCCGACCCGAATCCTCGGCGTCCAGGAACAGGAGGTCGACGCCCCGGGGCGGCGGCGATGCTCCCAGCAACTCGATCAGGTGCAACAGAACTGCCGTGCCGCTGCCGCCGTCGTTGGCGCCGGGAACGGGCTCGGTACGGCGGGCAGGCACGGGATCCTGGTCCGCCCATGGTCGCGTGTCGTAGTGCGCCGCGAGCCACAGGCGCTCGCCTCCCTCGGGCCCTGCCGAGACAATGATGTTGCAGGCGTCGACACCGCTGCCCTTCGGCCCCAGCGGAGCGCTGAAGTGCTGTTCGCTGACCCTGAGGCCGGCCTTGCGCGCGGCGTCGATGACCATGGCGCGCAGGGCCAGGTTTCCCGCCGAACCAGGCGTCCGCGGACCGAGCGCACATTGCCGGCGAACAAGGTCCAGGGCGCGGTCTCCGGAAAACGCGGGCACGGCAACCGGTGCCCCTGCATGCGCCGGCGCAATGACAGCCGCCCCGAGGACTGCAGCCACGGCCAGCCCGCGCAAACGGCGCGCAACGAATGGCGTCCTAGAAAACAAAAGTCGCCTCCACTCCGAGGCCGAGAGTCGTGCTGTGCTGTCCGGTGGCGATGTTGTTGCTCCGGGCGAATTTGAAACGGAGCGCCCCGTTCAGGTTCTTGGATATCTGGTATGTAAAGCGCGGGTCCAGGCTGAGGCGCTTCTGCCCTGTCGGCGCCGTGTCCGCGAAACCGGGATTCACACGGTCGGTCCGGTCCGACTGGTACGCCAAGTCGACGTCAAGCGTAACGTTCTGGCTCGAGCCGGGTCGGTACAGGCCCATCTTCGCCAGGAACTGCTCGGCGCGGAACTGGTGGCGCACCTGCAGCCCGTACCTCGCCTGGTTGGTCTTGGTCATGACGCCGTTGCCGCGCACCTCGTCCCACTTCAGGTTCGCATTGAGCGTCGCCGACAAACCACTCGGGAAGGTGAACGACCAACGGGGCTGGACCGTCGTCGAGTAGGTCGGACTGAAGACCGTCGCAGTGTAGCCGTTCACCGTCAGGCTCTTCTTGTAGCCGACATTGAAGCTGGACGAACGGAACCAGCCTTCCCCCTCCTTGCCGCCTCCGCCAAGCAGTCGCCACTTCTCGATACCCGACAGGGAAACCTGGACGTCGGGCCACTCCTCCCGCAGGCTGCGCGATTCCGAACCCACTTGTTCCCGCACGGTGTTGTTGCTGGCATACTTGAGATCCAGCGACAATTGCCGGGTCAATTTCGTGTTGGTGGCCAGGGTCACGGACTCCTGTTCGTCGAAGCCGCGCGCCGCAAACCGCGTTGCGTCGACATCGAGTCCTGACGTGAAGCCGGCCTCGTACCAGAAGCTCGCCGGATCCAACAGGCGGACGTAGCTGCTGTTCCGCCGCCGGGTCAGCGTCACCTTCACCGGTTGCGTATTGCGCAGGGCCGAGACAAACGGCTCGACCAGCGTGCGCGGCCCGAAGCCGTGGCCAGCGCCGGTCGTCGCCTCAGAGGCGGGCGGCGGCCCTGCACCCGGGACGACGACACCGGTCGCCGCGCCGCCGCGCTGCTCCTCCTGCTCCCGCGCGATCCGTTCCTCGGCGGCCGCGATGAGCCGTTCATCCTCGCGGCGCTGCCGCTCATCGGGCGTCAGCAGCAGGTCGTCTTCCGCGGCAACGGGTGTCGTCGCCCTCGTCTCCGGCGTACCGGCGCCTCCCCGGGACTGCGCCGTGTCGCCGACCGCGGGTGCCGTATTCGGCATCGTCGGCGACGCTCCGGGAGGCCGGCGGGATTCGCGTTCCTCGAGGCGGCGCTGCTGCGCGAGCATCTGATCGCGCTGGGAATCGGACCGGCGCTGCTCAGGGAAGACGGCCTTGACGGCATCACCGACGGGCACCTGCAACCGCAGGTCCCAGCCGCCCGAATTGGACACCGAACGCACACCTTCGGGATCACCGGGCTGGCGTGTCGCCGGATCGTGAATGTCGGCGAATCCCCCTGTGAACTGCAGCGAAGGATTGAGCCGGTCGACCAGGCGCAGGGCCAGCCGGGCCGGCACGAGGAACGGGCTGGACGACAGCTTCACGCCCTTGGGCGGCGCGAAGGTGATGCGCAGGTCGTAGCTCCGCCGGTTCTCCTGGCCGATATTGACGCCGCCCACCTTCTCCTCCCGCATCAGGTCACGGTCGGAGTTCACGCCGAACGCGATGTCGGCGATCGACAACGGGGAATAGTCCAAGGCCCCGGTGAGCTTGCCGATCCGCTTGCGGTCGACCGGGCGCACCGTCACCAAACCGTTCTCGGCGATCGTCGTGGTCGCACCCTCCGTCGAACTGAAGCTGGCGCCGAGGGCGACGCGACGAGGCACGACGGAAAGGCCCTTGATGATCGGGAACCAGCGGAACACCGGATAGGCACCAAGGGTGTAGGAGCCCTGGATGCGAAGGTCGAAATTCAACGAGCCCTGCAGGCTCTTGCTGCGGAGGAGCTGCAGAGGGCTGTCCGTCTTCTCGCGCGAGCCGCTCAACTGCACGGACCAGGGGTCGACCATGTATCGCAGCAGCGCCGCCTTCGCCGGGGTGTGGTTGAGGCGGGCCGAGAACTGCTCGCGAGTGGAGATCGTCGACATCGCCGACAGCATGTCGGGGTCGATGATCTCGATGTCGCTGTTCGTGACGTACTTCGGCCGGTCAATCGACTGTCGGCGGCTTCCGTTGACAGGCAACCGGAAGCCGGCCAGCGGCAGAAAGTCCTCGACATTAAAGCTGTTCGTCAGGTTCCACTCGCCCTTGTCGACACCGCTGCCGGTGCGCTTATCCAAGCCGTGGTATTCGTCGTCGGTGTGACGCCAGTCGAAATCGACCTTGAAGACGTCGGCCATGTTCAGGCGCACGCCGGCGCGCTCGGCCACGCCCTGGTCCCGCTTGATCCCCTCCAGCCTGACGTCATTGATGTAGAAGTACCCGTTGGCCGGTGCGCTCAGGGCGTTGTTGGCCACGCAGACGAAATAGCGGCGGACCCGACGCAGGTCGGGACGGCCGACGACCCGGACGCGGTACTCGTCCCCCGACTCCATATCGGGCACGATCGCATGCAGGCTTCCATCCTCGGCCAGGTCGCCCGTCTTCGCGTTCGACAGCTCGGCAAGGCCGATCGAGGACCGGTGCCAACCGGTCTTGGCGGCACCGTCGCTGAAGCGGTAGGCCACCTCGTAGTAGTTGAGCGAGTCGGCGCCGACCCGGAACAGCAGGTCGAGGTCGGCGGTGCCGTGCGACGGGTTGAACCAGTACCATGACATGTTCCGGTAGCTCGTGTAGTCGTCGCCGCGCGGAGAGACCTGCTTGCTGATGCGCATCAGGTGACCGCGTTCGAGGTCCTGGAAGTTCAGGACCAGCGACTGCTCCTTGTCCGGGATGTTGTTCTCGACATGCACGCTGAACGGGGGCGAATAATCGGGGTTCTCCTTGTTGTTCACTTCGCCGAGGAAGAACTCCTCGTCCGGCAGCCGTTCACCGCGGCTGAGCAGTTGTTCGCCGTCGATGCGGCGGACGCCCTCGCGTTCCCACCGGCTGCCCAGGAAACGGAGGTCCGACAGTTGCAGGTGGACGGTCGACGGCGCGCCGGCAGTCTCGTTCTCGTACCAGACGCGCGCGTGCGTCACCGCCTTGATGTTGGCGACCGTTCCCGCCGAGACCGAATCGAGCGCGGCAAGCGGGATGCGGTACTTACGCCAGGCGATCCCGGCCGCCACGAGATCCCCGACGTTGTCGTAGTCACGCACGACGTCGACCAGAGCCGGCGTTTCCTTCAGGTCGATCGCCACGGTGTAGAAGCCGTCATCCTTGTCCAACCGCCCGTTGGCGTTCAGGTCCTCGGTATCCTCGCGGTTGTTGCGCGCGGTGTTGTTGATGCGCGGGAACGGGTCGTCGGCGCCGACGAAATCGGCGTCATAGAGCTTTCCATCGGAAGCATCGCCGTCCAGGCCGATGTCCTCGTCATAGGTCCACACGCCGTCAGGCTGGTTGTTGACAATGCCGTCTTCCCGCTGGAGCGAATCGGTGACCAGGTTGCCTTGCGTATCCTTGGGCCAGAACCCGTCCTCGTTGATGTAGCCGAAATCGAAGTGCAGTGTTCCCGACCGCAGGGTCGTATCCGGCACTGCATCGTTGACCCAGACCTCCACGAACTGCGACTTCGACAGGTCCAGCCCGGTCCGGCTGATGCCGCGCATGATGCCGCCCCAGTTCTCCGGTCTCCAGAGGCCGTCGGCGCGCAGGTAGAGATCCATAGCCGTCTGGGTCTCATCCCGCTCCTGGTTGACCAGGTCCGGGTTCAGGTAGCGCCGCAGCACGCGCTCCTTGGGCAGGAACCAGCGCAGCGTCGGGACACGATCCTCGGGCTCGAACTTCCGCGAGTCGATATGTTCGGTCAACCAGCCGGCTCCCAGTATGGGCTGACTGGCCCACGACCAGCCCAGGCGGTTGAGGGAGACCATGTCGGAGGCGTCCACGCCCTCGAAGTCCTCCAGGTAGACCTGGCCCTTGGTGTTTGGGTTGGGCATGCTGAGCGCCAGCTCACCCAGAAACTGGAGGCTGCTTTCGCGCTCTGAGTCGTTCCGGCTGAGGAAGTTCGCCACCGACGTCAGGAACCGCGGCTTGAACGTGTGCAGCAGGTTCACGTTGCCGACCATGTTCTTGCTCGGCTCCTCGCCCAGCTTCGCTTTCTCGCCGACGATCGCCTCGCTCTGGTACAGCAGGCTCGTCGCCAGCTTGCTGTCGCGCCCGAGGTCGTAGCCCAGGCTGAGGCCCATCAGGCTGGTGTTCCCGCCGCCCATGAACGGCGCGAACTGGTAGTCGACCGAGATCTTGCTGTCGGCCGTCAGGTTCGCGGCATCACCCTTCAACTGGATCTCGCCGAAGGTGTAGTCGATCTCGTAGTCCACGTTGCGTGTCAGGGTCCGCCCGTCGACAGTGACCGTCTCCGAGCCTTCCTCGATATTCGAGGCGCCCAGGCTGATGCTGCTGCTGGCCGCCGCGTGGCGGGCCACGATGTTGAATTCGCTGTGGGTGACCAGTTCGCTCTGCTGGGTATCCTCGGCGTAAATGCGGCTGAGGCCGGCGATGCTCAACTGCAGGAACGTCCCCGTCCACGCGAAGTTCTCCACGTCGGCGTACTCCGCGTACTTCTCCGGCGGCGCGTTGAACGGCTCGGGAAAATCGAGGGGGAACTTCAGCAGCCCCTTCACGAGGTCGATCAGGTACGGGTTGTCGGCGTCGGCGAGCCCGTCATGTATCGTCTCACCCTGCGGGTTGGTCCGGTCCAGGCCGAAGACGCGGATGTAGTCGATCTTGTTCGCGCTGTCCTGCGCCGGCTGGCTACTGCCGGGATCATTCTTCTCGATGCGCAACTCGAACGTGGCAGGATCGATGTTCGCGCCGCCCAGCGAATAGATGTTCCGCAGCACGTACTTGAAGACGTGCGGAACCGTGTCCGTGGACAGCGACTTCAGGAGCTTCATGCGGTAATAGCTGCCGGTGCCGCCGGTGACGGTCTGCACCGGCGAGCCGATGACCTCGGGATTGTCGCCGATCCGTGCGACTTCGCCGCCCTGCGCGTCCTCGACGATGTAGACCACAGCCAGCACGTCGGAGGCGTCCATCTGCGTGCGCATGTCGATGGCGATGAGACCGCCGTTGCTGTCGAGCATCGGGTCGAACGCCGTATATTCACGCCAGCGCGGGCCGTAATCGTGCGGCGCGGTAAAATCGATGCTGCCGTCACCCCACGCCCCGAAGCCGAGGCTGTCGACATAGACCGCCACGTTGGAGATGTCACCGGGCTGGAACGTCCCGGTGGGCATCAGTTCGAACACCTTGACCGAACTGTACCGGATGCGCTCCCCGTTCCGGCGCCCGAAGGGCTCGGACTCGGGCAGGTCGAGGCGGAAGAAGCGGTTGTTGAGGTACGCGTACGCGGGGATGATGTTGTCGGAAACCTGCCCACCCTTGGCGTTGAACTGCTTGGAACTGGACTCCGCCTTCTGCTTGGACGCGACGACGGTGAATTCGGCGCGCCCGACCTGGCCGGTGACCTTAACGCCGAACAGGCCGGATTTGTTCGAGCTGTAGCCCATCAGCTGGCTGCCCGGCAGGGTCAGGCCGACGTCGCCCGTTTCGATCGTCTTGATGATCTCGTCGTCCAGGCCGCGGTACATCAACTTGATCTTCGTGGCGTCCGGGCCCATCTGCTGGCTGTTGTGGTCGACCTCGAGGATGATCTTCTCGCCGATGGTGCCCGAGAGGTTGATCGACAGCTGCTGCTCCATGTCGAGCGTCGGGAACAGGGACTGGCTGCTGACGCGCTCGCTGGCGACGAACGGCTTGGTCACCGTGCTCTCGCCGCTGAGGGCGATGTGCTCGCGTCCAGTGATCTTGATCTGGGTCTTCTCGCCCTTGCCGATGATCTTCTCGAGTGTGCGCGGCAGCTTCACGGGAATCGTCAGGTTGATCAGGCCCGAGTCCTGCGTCCCCTTGGATCCACCAGTCACGTTCAGCGCGTCGGTCCGTCCGAGTGTCGTCGCCACGGTATAGCTGCGCAGCGAGTAGGCGCCGATGTCGTCGACGAACAGGTCCACCACGTCGTCCCCAACCGGTCGCGGCGGGTACCACGTGAACCCGCCGGGCAGGGTGTCGGCGAGAGGCATCAGGTTGAAGTAGCGCGGGTGCCTGACCCGGGTGACGATGCCCAGCAGGTCATTGTATTCGACCAGGCTCTCCTGCCGCACGAGATCGACGTTGGCGCGCTGGCGCCACTGGCGACGCCAGATCGTGGACGCGTCCGGCTGCCGTCCCGGCTCGCGCAGCGGATCGACACCCTGCCGGAGCAGGCGCTCCCGCAGGATCAGGCGCTCAGGGCCAAGGAGGCGCGGGTCATCCGTGGTCCGCAACAGGACGTCCAGGCCGGGCACCGGCGCGCCGGCTGGCGCGGCCGCGTCGACGGGCGCATCACTCTGGGCCTGGGCCCCCGCCGGCAGGCACGCGAACCACGCCAGGGCAGCCACCACGGACCACAGCCGGCAACCGGCGGGGAACCAGCCCCGCCAACATGGGTTTCCGAGCCTGCCAGATGACCGGGACAAACGCGGGATCTCCTTGATGGCGCGGAGTCGGCCGGCAAAATACTGCTGGTCCGGCCGTCGCCCGTCTACGAAAATGGTCAGGCTGTGCCCTCGGAGGGGCCCATCCTTCCGGCTCCCGCACCGGGAGTCGTGAAAAGTCCGGCTCGGACAGGCCATCCCGGAACGCTCGGCACCCGGTTCGCCGGACGTCGGCGACGGGGCGCACGCGGCCTCAGCGGCTTGCCGCCGCCACAACCACGAAAGCGTCTATGCGCTTGATTAACAGGCACTTGCTCACTGCGACCGCAGGGCCCTTTGTCTTCGGCTGGGTCGTGATCACGTTCCTGCTGATGATAGATGTCCTGTTCAGGTACGTCGATCTGTTTGTCACCAAGGGCGTTCCGTTCCTCCTGGCCACACGGGTCCTGGGCCTGAGCCTGGGGCATACTTTTGCATTGTCCGTGCCAATGGCGGTGCTGGTCGGCGTGCTGATGGGCGTCGGGCAACTGGCCGCCGATCATGAAATTACGGCGATGCGCGCCAGCGGGCTCAGCCTGTGGTCGATCGCCCGCCCGCTGTTCCTGGCCGCCGCCCTGATCACGGCCACCCAGGCAGCCTACAACCACTACGTCTACCCCCGGTCCAACCACCTGCTGGTCAACCTGTTGCAGGACATCGGCCGGCAGAAACCGATGCTGGAAATCCGCGAGCACCAGTTCACCGACCTCAATGACAAGCTGACCATCTACGTGCGGCACAAGGACGACCGGACCGGCGTCATCGGCGAAGTGTCCATTTTTGAAAAGGCCCAGCCCGGCGACCCGTCACCGCGGCTGACGATCGCCGCGCGCGGCCGGATCATCCCCGACCACGACCAGAACCTGCTGCGGATCGAACTCGAAGACGGGGAAATCCACGAGATCCCCGATGCCCAGAAACCCGGGACCTACCAGCTGACCCGGTTCAAGCGGCACAGCCTCGTCGTCGAGCACATGGAACAGGATTTCCAGGAATCCGACCGGACGGCCCGCGGCGACCGCGAGATGGACCTGAAGGAACTGCGCGCGGCGATGCGGCAGGAGATCGGCCACCAGGACGACGTGCGCGCCCGCGTCCGCGAACTCGCGGCCGGCGTGATCGACGAGCAGTGGAAGGCCCTCGACGCCGACGGACGCGACGACCTGATCAGCGCGGGCGCCGCCGGGGACCGGCCCCCGGCGCAGGTGCTTGACGGGCGGTTCCGGGTGACCCGGCAGAAAGTCGAGCGGGCGCTCGAGCAGGACCGTTACCAGGTGCGCCTGTTCGAGAGCTACCAGATGAAGGCGAACAAGTACGGCGTCGAGTACCACAAGAAGTTCGCCATTCCGGTCGCGTGCGTGGTTTTCGTGCTGCTGGGGGTGCCCATGGCGGTGGCCGGCTCCCGCAGCGGCCGGGGCATCAGTGTCTCCCTGGCGCTCGCGGTGTACCTCATCTACTACGCGTTCCTGATGGGCGGAGAAAAGCTCGCTGACCGCGGCAAGCTGGACCCCATCGTGGCCATGTGGAGCGCCAACGTCGTCCTGACCGCGATCGGCATCCCGCTGTTCGCGCACACCGTGCGCGAAGGCCGCCTGCCGGACCTGCCGCGACCGTGGCGGCGGCGCGCCGTGCACGACGGCACGACTGGGGCGCACTGATGGCCATCATCCACCGCCGCCTCCTGCTGACCTTCCTGCGCTACCTCGGGTTGGGGCTGGTGGGTGCGCTGATCCTGTTCACGCTTGTGGACCTGCTCGAGCACATGGGCAGCCTGGTCGACAATTCGGCCACCACCAGCGAGATCCTGCGGTACTACCTCTACAAGGCCGCCTGGATCGTCGACATCGTCCTGCCGATCGCCATGCTCATGGCCACGCTGTTCTCGGTGGGCCAGATGGCCCGTTACCTGGAGCTGACCGCCCTGTTCGCCGCCGGCTGGTCCCTGATGCGGGTCACCCGCCCGTTGGTTGTTCTCGCCGCCGGGGTGTCACTGATGTCCCTCGGCTGGCGCGAGTTCGTGCTCCCCAAGGCCAACGTCGAGCGCGACCGGGTATGGGAAGTGGAGATCCACGGCCGCGCCGACCTGATCCGGCCGACCCAGAACATCGCCCTGACGGGGCCGGACGGACGACTCTACTACGCTCGGCGGTATGACCCGGGCAACAGCCTGCTGACCGGCCTGAAGATCGTGACACGCCAGGGTGCGCGGATCACCGAACGGATCGACGCCGCGCGCGCCGAATGGGATGGCGAGCACTGGACGCTGGTCGACGGCACGCGCCGTGTGTTCGAAGGCGATGCCGAGCGGCTGACGACCTTCACGCGCCTGACCGCCACCGACCTGACCATCAAGCCGAAGGCCTTCGAACGGGACCGCATCGCGCAGGAGGACATGAACATCCGCCAGCTGCGGGAATACGTCGGCCTGGTGCGCCAGACGGGCGGCAACCCCCGCTCAGCCGAGGTGGACCTCCAGTTCAACCTGGCGTTCCCGCTGGTCAACCTGATCGTCGTGCTGATGGGTATCGTCCTGGCCTCCGGGCCCCGGAAGACCACGGTTGCCTCGGGATTCGGGCTGACCATCGCCGTCAGCTTCGGGTACTACCTGTTCATGAACTTCGGCCGGGCGCTGGGGCACGCCGGCGTGGCGCCCCCGGTCCTGGCCGCCTGGGCCGGCAACCTGTTCTACGGATTGGCCTTTGCCGGACTGTTCCTGCGGGCCCGGCGCTAGGGACCGATGGCGGCTGATTTGGCTGGACTCCTTGCCTGGGCCGTCCTAGCTTGGTAAATTGAATGCACAGGCAGACCGGTCCCGGGCCGCGTCCCGGGATCGCTGATCGGCACCGCCTCAGGCGACCCCACAGGGAGAGCAAGCTAGCCCATGAAACGCGTTTCCATCCGCCTGGCGATCTGCCTCGCCTCCGTCCTGCTGGCCCTGCTCGGAGCGGGCTGCAAGGAAAACAGCAAGCCGCGCATCACCCGCATCAACGTCAGCCCTGCCTGCGGGGTGGTGCCGGTCGAAGTCGTGGCCACCGCCTACGCTTCCGGCGGCGACGAGTCGGGCGACCCGCTCGGCGGCAACAACAACCTCGAGATGAACTGGGCCTTCGGCGACGGCGGCAACGGTTCCACCTCGGTGGCGTACCACACGTTCAACCAGGCAGGGACCTACAACGTCGTCGTGACGGCTGTCGATCCCGCCGGGGAAACGGCCAGCGCCACGGTGCCGGTGACGGTGCTCCCGGACAGCCTCGTGGTCGAGCCTTCGACCAACTTCCCGTCCGGCACGGTCACCACGAGCGACATCGTCCACTTCGCGGCCGCGGTGACCACCTGCGACGTCGATTTCCCCGGCGTGCCCGGCGACGCCGTGAAGTTGTCGTTCCGCTGGCAGATGAATGACGCGACCCACCAGGTCTACACCGGCTCGAACCCGTCCTTCAGGTTCGTCACGGCCGGCGAGTACGACGTGAACCTGACGGTGACCTATGCGGCCTGGGCCGTGACCCGGCACAGCACGATCCACCTCACGGTCACCGCGCCGCCGACCGGGGCCAACTGACCTCACGTCGGGCGCCCCCGGGCGACCCGAACTGATGAAAGCAGCGGCGGGGCTCCGGGAGCCCCGCCGCTTTCGTTTGTCTTCTTCGTTTGTCTTCCGTCGTTCGTCGAAGGCGCCTCAGCGCACAGCGGCCTTGAGCTTGTCCGCGAGGTCGCGACGCTCCCACGAGAAGTCCTGGTCGTCGCGCCCGAAGTGGCCGTAGGCTGCCGTCGGCGAGAACACCGGCTTGCGCAGGTCCAGACGGGTGATGATGCCCTTGGGCGTCATGTCCGCCACCTCGCGGATTGCCGCGACGATCTTCTCCTCGGGCACCTTCGCCGTGCCGAAGCAATCGACATTGATCGACACCGGCTCGGCGACGCCGATCGCATAGGCCACCTGCACCTGGCAGCGGTCGGCCAGGCCGGCCGCCACCACGTTGACGGCCAGATGCCGGGCCGCGTAGGCGCCAGAGCGGTCAACCTTCGTGGGATCCTTGCCGCTGAACGCGCCGCCGCCATGGCAAGCACTGCCGCCATAGGTGTCGACGATGATCTTGCGGCCGGTCAGGCCGCAGTCACCCTGCGGGCCGCCCACGACGAAGCGACCGGTCGGGTTGATGTGCTTCTTGTAGCCCGCGTGGTCGACCTTGAATTCCTTCAGGACCGGCTCGATCACGTGCACCGTAATCGCTTCCTGCAGGTCGGACAGCTTGACGGCATCATCGTGCTGCGTCGAGACGACGACCGTCTCGACCTTGACCGGCAGGTTGTTCTCGTAGAGGCAGGTGACCTGCGTCTTGCCGTCCGGGCGCGCCCAGGGCAGCGTCCCGTCCTTGCGTCGGGCCGCCAGGCGCTGCGCCATGCGGTGCGCCAGGGTGATCGGCAGCGGCATCAGGACGTCGGTCTCGCGGCAGGCGTAGCCGAACATCAGGCCCTGGTCGCCGGCGCCGCCCGGGTCGACGCCCATGGCGATGTCCGGCGACTGCTTGTCGATCGACACCAGCACGGCGCACGAGTCCGCGTCGAAGCCGATCGCGGAGGACGTATAGCCGATGCGCCGGATCGTATCGCGAACCAGGGTCGGGATGTCTACGTACGTCGAGGTCGTGATCTCGCCGGCAAGGCAGGCCATGCCCGTGGTGACCAACGTCTCGCAGGCGATGCGACCGGTCGGGTCCTTCGCCAGGATGGCGTCGACGACCGCATCGGAGATCTGGTCGGCCACCTTGTCGGGATGACCCTCGGTCACCGACTCGCTCGTGAACAGGTACTGGTTACTCATGTCGACGATCCTTCCCCTCGTATCCGGGCCGCCCACGCTGTGGCGACCGGCCTCAAACGTTGTGCGCCCTTGCGAGCGCCTCCTTCAACCTGACGATGCGATCGACCGGGACCGGGTCCACGTTAGCAAGAACCGCCAGATGGCAGCTCAGATAGTCGCCGTACTGCACCAGTGACATGACCCTCGACAGGGCATCAGCCCCTCCGCCCCGCAACTCATGCACCACGCCGAACTGCCCGGTCAGCAGTTCGCGGGTCAGCCCGACGCGCAATGACGTCCGGGGATGCTCGTCGGCCGCGCGCAGGATCAGCAGCGCGAACCGCTCGCGGTCCGCGGGATCGAGGCACCAGCCCACGAGGTCGTTGTGGTCCAGCTCGGGAAACGCCGCCAAAAGGGCCGGCAGCTTGCTGTTCTCGTTCAACTGCGCCTTCAGGCGCATGCCTGCAGCGTGGCTTTCTCCCCCGCAAGTGTAGATCACCGGCACACGGCCCGCCAGTTCGCGGGCCAGGGCACCGGCCGCCACGTTCCCCTCCGGATCGCTCTCCCAGCCGGCGACCTCCGGACCCCACGGGCGACGGCGCGCGGGGTCGGCGCGGTCGAGCGCGGCGGCCGCCGCCTCGAGCGCCACAGCCGGGTCGGCAATGACCCCCAGCCGGCCCAGGACGCGGACCAGGGCCCCGAACCCGTAGCCGACGCTGGCGCGGGGCGGCAGCCCGCCCGGCAGCACGACGATCGGCACACCATCTGTCGCGGCCAGGGCCGCCAGTTCCCCGCCGGTGGTCACCGCCAGGCGCCGGCAACCGCGCTGCCCTGCAGCCGTGTAGGACGAAAGGGTCTCTTCCGTGCCGCCGGAATAGCTGGCGGCGATCACCAGGTCGTCGGCACCCACCCATGCGGGCAGACCGTAGTCGCGCCAGACGGTCAGGGACACGCCACCGGCCGCCAGCAGTGGCTGCGCCAAGTCGCCCGCGATGGCCGAGCCTCCCATGCCGCACATCACGATCCGCCGGACGCCTGGGGCCGGCGTGATCGTCTCGAGGCCGGCCAGACCCGCGCTCTCACGCAACTGCCCCGGCAGCGCCGCGACCAGCTGGAACATCCGCCCCGCCCCACCCTCGGGCCAACGGCTCATGCCGGACCTCCCTCTGCCGCGCGCTCGCGCTTCCGGGTGGCGATATAGTCCGCCAGCCAGGCGTCGGCCTCGTCCGCCGTGGTCATGGCCAGCAGGTGGTCGGCCACCGAGCGCGCCTCGGAATAGGGTGTCCAGCGGATGACCTGCTTGACCTTCGGCAAAGCGGCGCCGTGCGTACTGATCTCGTCGAGGCCCAACCCGAACAGCACCTCCGCCAGGCGCGTCTCCGCGCTCATCTCGCCGCACAGGCCCGCCCAGATACCGGCATTATGGGCAGCGTCGACCGTGAGCTTGATCGAGCGCAACACCGCCGGGTGCAAGGGGCGATACAGGTAGGAGACCCGGCTGTTGCCACGGTCCATGGCCAGCGTGTACTGGATGAGGTCGTTGGTGCCGATGCTGAAGAAGTCGCACTCGCGGGCCAGAAGGTCCGCCGCCAGCACCGCTGCGGGAGTCTCAATCATCACGCCAACCTGGATGTCCGGTACGTGCGGTTTGCCTTCGGCCGCCAGCTCGGCCACGGCCTCGGCGCAGACTTCGCGCGCCTGCCGCAACTCCTCCACACCGGTGATCATCGGGAACATCAGCTTGGCCGAACCGGCCGCGGCCGCGCGGTAGATGGCCTTGACCTGCGTCTTGAACAGAACGCGATTGGCCAGCGAGAAGCGGATGCCCCGCCACCCGAGGAACGGGTTGTACTCGCGCTTGGCGCCCAGGTAGTCGGAGACCTTGTCGCCGCCGACGTCGAGCGTGCGGAAGATGACGGGGCGTCCCCCCATGCGGCGCACGATCTCGTTGTAGATGCGGACCTGGTCGTCCTCGGTCGGGATCGTGCCATGCTGGAAGAACAGGTACTCGGTCCGCAGCAGGCCGATGCCCTCGGCGCCGCGCGCCAGCGCCTCCTCGACCTCGATCGGCAGCTCGATGTTGGCCATCATCTGCACGCGGCGACCGTCAGGCGAGATTGCGGGCAGGTCCCGCAGGTACGCAAGCTTCTCGTTGACGACGACCTGCTGACGCGTCAGGACGCTGAAACGCTGGCGAGTGTCGTCATCCGGCTCGACCAGCACCTGTCCCCCGGTGCCGTCGACGGCGACAATGTCGCCAACCGCCAGCTGCGCCGCGGCGCCGCGCAGACCCACGACCGCGGGCACGCCCAACGAACGCGCGAGGATGGCGACATGGCTGGTGTTGCCGCCCTCGTCCATCACGAAGCCGAGCACGTTGTAGCGCCCGAGCGCCGCCGTGTCGGACGGGGTCAGGTTCCGCGAGGCGATGATGCTGGGCACCGCCGGCGGCACCGGGCCGACCACGGCGCCGTCGGTGAACCCGCGCAGCACGCGCTGTTCGACGTCACGCAGGTCGTTGACGCGGTCGCGGAAGGTCGCATCCTCGATCTCGAGGAAGCGCGCCGCGAGGTCGCCCACCGTGCGCGCGAAAGCCGCCTCGGCGTTGATGCGCTCGAGGCGGATGGCCGCCAGGGTGGCGTCCCAGATCATCTCGTCTTCGAGGATCAGCAACTGGCTGGAAAGGATGGCGCCTTCTTCGCTGCCCAGTTCGTGGGTCAGCTGCTCGCTGAGGTCACGGATCTGGTCGCGGGCGCGCTCGACCGCGACGCGGAAGCGCTCGATCTCGACCGGCACATCCTTGACGGCCACGGCGCGGCGCCGCGGCACGATGGTGGCAAGGCGGATCGTGTGGATGGGTCCGAGAGCGAAACCGGGTGAGGCGCCGATGCCCGCAAGGGTCCGCACCTCAGCCCTCCGATTCCGGTTGCCCCAGGCCGACTTCAATCAGGTGCTTCAGCGCCGCCAGAGCGGCCACCTCGTCGGGCCCATCGACCTCGACCAGGACGACCGTGCCGTATTCCGCCGCCAGACTGGCCAAACCCATGATGCTCTTGGCGTTGGCGATGCGACCCTCGAAGCGGATGGTCACTTCGGAGGCAAACGACTTCGTCAGCTTGACGATCCGCCCAGCTGCTCGCAGGTGGAATCCGACCGGGTCGGACACTCGGGCCGTCGCCGACGTCACAATGTGCGCTTTCGGTGGAAGGCAGTTTTGAAACCAGGATTCAGCATATTAACTCCCTTTGGGGCCCAACGCAAAGGCCAGCAGCAGGGCCAGGACCCCGGTGGCCAGCACCATGAATTCGCCCGCCCAGCGTCGCCGGACCACGACCGGCAGGCCCAGGGCAGCGACGAGAACGGCCAGAAGCGCCCACGGCGTTGTTCCGACCTGCCCGCTGCCCTCCCAGGCATGGCGCAGCAGCCAGCCGGCCGAAAGACCGGCCAGCACCCTGACCGCCCGCTTGGCCCCGGCGATCGCCCGGTGCCAGCGCGGGTCGCCCAGGAGCGAGACGATGTCGTAGCCGGCCGCGTAGCCGCGCCCGAGCGCTCGCCAGCGCCAGACCAACTGCCCCGCACCCACGACCAGACCCAGGGCGACCACGAGCCAAACCTGGCCCGCCAGCGCCAGGGCGCAGCCGAGCAGGGCCACCATCGGGCGCAGGCCCAGCCAGAACAACTGGTCCCCCAGCGATGCCAGCGCACGCGCCAGGGAATCACGGAAGATTTGCGCCTGGCCCCGGGGCAAGCCCCCGACGCCTTCACGTTCGCGCTCCAGCCTGAGCAGCCCGCCGATGACGTAACCGGCCAGGTAGGGGTTCGTGTTGAAGAACTCGTAGTACCGGCGGCAGAACAGCCGGTCGCGCTCCGGATCGCGTTCGCGGCCACGCAGCCACGGCATCAGGCAGACCAACAAGCCCAGGTTCTGCATACGCTGGTGGTTCCAGGAAGCCTGCAGCCCCAGCGAGCGGAAGAACACGGCGCACCGCAGCCCCTTCGGCAGGCTGGCCACGGTGTCACTGGCGCCGGGCCTGACCGGTCCACTCACGTCAGCACCCCCAGCGCCCAGCCCGCGATCGCGCCGGCGCCGACCCAGCGCCAGTGCCGACCGACTCCGTAGCGCTCCAGGACCGCTCCCACGCCCAGCGCGGAGGCGAGCACGGGTACCCAGGCCATCGCGCCCCTCAGCCCCGCCGGAAGCGCCTCGAAGGCAGGCACCCACAGCCCCGCCATCGCCAGCACGCCCACTCCGCCGTAGAGCACGCCGCGCACCAGCGTGGCAGCCAGGCATCGCCCGTGGATTCTCTCCACCCGCGAGAGGTTCCCGTCGCGCAGCGTCCGGCGCCCCTGCAGCATCCAGATGAGATGCAACCGGCGCTCGGCCTGAATCAGGGGATGCCCACCGAGGCTCCACAGGGCTGCCCCCAACAGCAGCCAGCCGGTCAGCGCCAGATCACCGCGCGGCGCCCCTTCGGTCAGGCCGTGGAACCCCCCGAGCGCCGCCGGCACCTTGCCGGCGAGAATCGCGCCGCCCACCGCGGCCACGGCGCCGGCCGAGGCGTCCCCGGTCACCGTCTGGCCCACGGGAAGGTTCATCACCAGCGCGAGCTGGAGCGGCAGCCCGACAGCCAGCCCGAGCAGCGGATGTCCGCACACCAGGCCCGCCACCGCGGCGGCCGGCAAGGGTTGGCTCAGCCAGGTCTGCCCGAGCGCCGTGTCATCGAGCGCGAGCAGACCCGACAACAAAGCCAGCCAGCCCAGGAGCGCCCAATGCGCCCCGGTGAACCCGCCCATCATGTCGATGGCGGTCACAGGCGCGGCTCCATGGCGGCCAGTTGCTCGGCTCCCAGCACATGCTCGCGCCCGCCAGGGACCTGCTGTGCGTAAAGGGTCAGGCCCGCGACCAGAAGGCGGCGCATCGCCTCGATGTCCAGCCTGTCGATGAAGACGAAAGGAAGCATCTCGACCTTGCCCGTCCCAAAATGCATCCCGCCGATGTTCACCGACGGCAGCGGCGCGCCGAGATGGGCCAGGTCGCTCATTTCAGCGGGTGTCGCGGTCAGGACGATGATGCGTTCGCTGACGGTCTCGCCGCCGCGCAGCGCCGCCGCCGCGCGGGCCAACGACAGGACCGAGACGGCAATGGAAGGCGGCACCGAACTGGCGTAGACACGGCTCTGCCAGGGGTCGGCGGCGATTTCGTTGCTGGCCAGGATGATGCGATCCGGGCGCAGGCGCTCGCTCCAGCCGACGGTGACCTGCCCGTGGATCAGGCGGTCGTCGACGCGGGCCAGGACGACGGGCATCTAGCGGCCCCCGACCAGCGTGATCGCCTCGCGACCCTTGCGCACGAGGCGACTGACGAGTTCGTCGAACTCGTCGTTCTCGCGCCAGGTCAGGAAGCCGAGCAGCATGGCGAGGTTCACCCCGCTGATGATGGCCCGCCCCGGCTCGTGGCCGCAGGCCAACTGGGCAGCCGTGGCGCAGCTGCCGCCGTAGTCGTCGACGAGGATCACGCCGCCCGGAGAGCCGGTCGCGCTCCCTTCCTCCAGCCAGGCCGTGAGATCGGCCTTGAGGTCGGGCAGCGACTTTCCGCTGTTGCTCATGGCCGTCAGGCCCTCGACCGGTCCGAGGATGAGCCCGGTGACCCGCACCAGTTCGGCGCCGATGTTCCCGTGCGTGATGACAAGGCAGCGGATCATCCCGCCATCCTTCCCGCGGAGCGCGTCATTCGCGGTCCTGCTCGAGGTAATCGCGCAGCCGGCTGCTCGAACGCATCGACTCGAGGATGCGCTCGTTGAGCACCTGCGCCGCGTCGTAGCCGTAGATCTTCAACATGAAGTTCAGGGCGATGACTTCGCTGATCACCGTGATGTTCTTGCCCGGGAACAACGGCACAGCCACCTGCGGGATGCGCACGCCCAGGATCTCGGTCTGCCGGTTCTCCAGCCCCATACGCTCGTAGTCGGCTGCGTCGTCCCACTCCTGAAGCTGCACTTCGACCTCGACGCGCTTCTGCATGCGGATGGCGCGGATGCCGAAGATGGCCTGGACATCGATCACGCCGACGCCGCGGATCTCCAGATGGTGGCGGAGCACCTCGCGGTGGCCGCCGATGAGGACGTCCTCGGCGGTGCGGCGAATCTCGACGATGTCGTCGGCAACCAGTCGGTGGCCGCGCTCGATCAGGTCGAGCGCGCATTCGCTCTTGCCGATGCCGCTCCGCCCGGTGAAGAGCAGGCCCACGCCGTACACGTCCACGAGCGTGCCGTGGACCTCGGTCCGCGGTGCGAACCGGCGCTCGAGGTTGTGGGCGAGCTCGGTCATGAATTCGACCGCCGGCAGCGTCGAGCGGATAAGCGGAAAGTCGCGCTCGCGGGCCAGCGACAGGACGCCCTCGGGCACCGTCTGGTCCATGGCGATGAAGATCACCGGCGGGTCCAGGCTGAGCACGCGCTCGACGGCGACCCGCTGCTCAGCCTCCGAGAGCGTCGCCAGGTAGGCCGTCTCGGACTCGCCGAAGACCTGGATGCGGGAGGGCAGGAAGTTCTCGGCGAAACCCATCAGGGCCATGCCGGGACGGTGGACGTCGGGAGCCAGCACCGGCAGCGGCCGCGCAGGCAGCGGCACGAGCGGTTCCAGCAACAGGGTCTCCCGGAGTTCCTGGAAGAGGCCCTGGACCGTCACGTTGGACATCGGTGCGTCTCCCGCCTTCAAACGCAGGGCGGGGACCCGTCGGCCCCCGCCCCCGTCACGTTCAGTCCTGGGTCGGTTCCATGTGACCCAGGGCGCCGTCGGCGCGCCGGTAGATCACGCCCAGCCGGGAATTGGCCGAGTTGCGGAACACCAGGAATGGCACCGAACCGCCGGCGAACCGCGCCTTGGCCTCGTCAATGTCGAGGTCAGGCAGGACCAGGCCCTCCGCCTCGTCGATGCTGATGGCGCCGAGGTCGCCGTCCAGAAGCGCCCGGCCGAGGCCACCGTCCTCGCCCTTGTGGCGGTCGGTCATGCGATCCTTGAACTTCGTCAGCTGCTTCTTGAGGCTTTCGACCATCTCATCGACAGCGTATTCGGGCTCCTGGCCCTCGCCCGTGGCCCGGAACTCGTGGTTCTTGAGGTGGAGCACCGAATCGGCCACGAACTGCCCGGCATCGTGGTCGATATTGATTTTGAAACTCTGGACCGGTCGCGGAATGAACTTCTCCAGTTTCCCGATCGCCGCCTCTACGGTCTCCCGCTGGTCATCCTTGAGGGTGAAGTGGCGGGCCTTGATTTCCATCAGCATGGCGTCCTCCTCGCTGGCTGGCGAATTCTCCGCGCTGCAGTCCGGTTTCCCGTGACTGAACCGATTCTAGAACTGCTTGCGCATACGCGCACTCAAAATCCCCATCTGTTCCCTGTATTTGGCCACCGTACGCCGGGCAATTTTCAGGCCCCCTTCCTGGAGCATATCGACAATTTTCTTGTCCGACAAAGGCCGGGCCGTGTTTTCGGCGTCAATGATCTCCCGGATCATGATCTTGACGGCCTTGGCCGACACGTCCTCGCCGGTGTCGGAGTCCAGGCCGGCGCTGAAGAAGAACTTCAGGGGGAACACCCCGCGCGGGGTCTGCACGTATTTCTGACGTGTCACGCGCGAGACGGTCGACTCGTGCATCCCAATCGTCGAGGCGACCTGCTGCAGGGTGAGCGGGCGCAGCGCGATGGCGCCCTTCTCGAAGAACTCGCGCTGCTCACCGACGATCGCCTCCATCACCTTGATCATGGTGCGGCGGCGCTGCTCGATGGTCTTGATGACCCACTCCGCATGACGCTTGCGTTCGTCGATGAACTTGACCGCATCCTCGCTCGTCTGGACGGTGCCCTCGTAGGCCTGGCTCACCCGCAACCGCGGGATATTGCCGTCATTCAGGTAGACGGCGTACTCGAGCCCGTCCTCGTCGACCTTCACGACCTCCAGGTCGGGCACGATGGCGCGCGCGCCCACGGTGTTCAGCGAGAGACCCGGTCGCGGATCGAGTTCACCGATGCGCTGGGCGACTTCCTGCACCTGCTTGACCGTCAGGTGCAGGTCGCGGGCGATGTCGTTGAACTTGTGGTTCTTCAGGGCCTCGAAATGTTCCTTGACCACCGTGGCCTCGTCCGATTCGGCCAACCCGTGGGCCTCCAGCTGCAGCAGGAGGCATTCCTGGAGGCTTCGCGCAGCGACGCCGGGCGGGTCGAACCCCTGCACCACGCGGAGCACCGCCTCGACGGCCGCCTGGGAGACGTCGAAGTAGGTCGCGATCTCCTCCACGCTGCAGCCGAGGAGCCCGTCCTCGTTGAGACAGCCGATGATGTACTCGCCGATCGAGCGCTCGATTCCATCGGGCACGGCCAGGTGCAGCTGGTCGGTCAGGTCCTCCTGGCCGCTCGGCACGTATTTCTGGGGACGTTCAAGTTCGTCCTCTTCGTCCCAGCCCTGGTCCAGCGACACGGACTGGAAGCCGTCGTCGAAACTGTCGGCCCAGTCGCGCCGCTCTTCCATGTTGTCACCCACGCCGTCGTCGGCGCCGTCGCGCAGATCCTCGTCCGCATCCGGCCCTTGCTCGGAATCCGGATCACGCTCGTCGGCCGCCGCGCCGTCCGGGCTGTCCTCGGACTGGTCGCTGCCGTCCGGTTCCTCGTCCGCTTCGATCTCTTCGAGCAGCGGATTGCCCTGGAGTTCCAAGCGCAGGATCTGCTCGAGCTCCAGCGTCGGCACCTGCAGCAGCTTGAGGGCCTGTTGCAGGCGCTGGGTCATGACCAGCTGCTGGCGCAGCTGCATGCTCTGTCGCAATCCGAGATTCGGTGCCATTGATGTGTGCCTTCCCTGGCCCGCCGCCCGGTTCCGTCCGGGGGCGCCTGTTTCGGCCTTGCGGGCCGGAACGTCTAGAGCCGGAACTTCTCGCCCAGGTAGATCTCCCGGGCCTTGGGTGATGATACGATCTCGGCGGCGCTGCCCGCCAGTTCGATGCGTCCCTCGAACAGGATATACGCGCGATCGGTGATCGTCAGCGTCTCGCGGACGTTGTGGTCCGTGATCAGGACCCCCAGGCCGCGGTCCCGCAGGGCGGAAACCACGCTTTGCAGGTCAGCGACCGCAATCGGGTCGATTCCCGCGAACGGCTCGTCCAGCAGCATGAACTTGGGTTCGGTGACCAGCGCGCGCGCGATTTCCACCCGCCGGCGCTCGCCGCCGGAAAGTTCGTAGCCGCGGCTGCGCCGGATGTGGGTCACGCCCATCATCTCCAGCAGTTCCTCGAGCCGGCGCCGGCGGTCCGCGCCACTGAGCTTCCGGCTCTCGAGAATCGCCATCACGTTCTGCTCGACGGTCAACCGCCGGAAGATGGACGAGTCCTGCGGCAGGTAGCCGATGCCCAGGCGCGCCCGCTTGTACATGGGCAGGCGCGAAAGGTCGCGTCCGTCCAGGCTGACTCTGCCGCTGTCGGGCGTGATGAAGCCGACGATCATGTAGAATGACGTGGTCTTGCCCGCCCCGTTCGGACCGAGAAGGCCGACCACCTCGCCCTGCCGCAACTCGAGGTCGACGTTGTCGACGACGGCGCGGCTGCGGTAGACCTTTCGCAGGCCCTCGGCCCGGAGCACCGAATTGTTGCCCGTTTCGCTCATGGGCGCTCCCCTGCTGCGGTGGCCGGGTCCGCCACCTCGGCCTTCACGTCGCGTTTGATCTCGACGTACTCGAGATCCGGCGTGGCGTCGAGCCCGTTTCCGGTCAGCACGTCCGTCCCGCGAGTGAAGCGGTTGGCAACGTCGTTGCGGATGCGGCCCGTCTCGTTGTCGAAGAACAGCTCGGGCGTCTGCAGCCGCCGGCCATCGTCGGTCGTGATGTCGACTGTGCCCCAGACGTGGACAGCGCGCGTGCGCTGGTTCACCTTGCCGCTGTCGGCGTCCAGCACAGACCAGTGCTCGCCGGCGCGGTAGAAATCCATGTGCACATCGACCAGGTCGACGTCCTCGCGATCGGCGAAGCGGCGCATCGACTGGCTGCCGAGCACCCAGGCACGCACGCCCTGCTCGGTCTCCGTCAGCGTGTAGTCCGTGAACTCCTGGACGGGCCCCTCCGGACGGACGGACGGTACCCCGCGTACGGCGGCTCCGCCCGAAGCCGGCTGGTCCGATCGCCCGCAACCGCCAAGAGCCAGGAAGCCGGTGGCTGCCAGGCAGACAGCTGCCGCCGGCAGGCTGCGGCTTTGGTTGTGGCGTCGGAAGTCGCTCATGACCCGCCCTTGTCGACCGGCGCCGCCGGCGCCGTCTCCACGTTCCATCGTCGGTGGTACCAGACCCACTCCGCCGGGTTCCGGCGAATGCGGGCCTCGAGGTGGCTGTTCATCCATTGCAGGCAGGCCGTCACCTGCTCCTGCCGTGGCGCCGCGTCTTCGGCCCGCCACGGCGGCGCATGCCAGACCTCGTGACCCCGGCCGTCGACGGTCCTGGCCATGGCCGTGACGACCACCGTCGCCTGCAACCCCACCGCCAGGCGCGCCGGCCCCGTCGGCGTCGGCGCCGGCCGGCCGAAGAACGGCACCGGCGCGCTGTCAACGGCCGTGTTCTGGTCCACCAGGATCGCCGCCACTCCACCGCTGCGCAGGCAGGCCAGCAGCGGCCCCGCACCATCCTCGCGCCGCAGAAGGGACAACCCCAGCGACTCGCGCCGGCGCGCAAGCCACCGATCGACCGCCGGGTTGCGGACCGTGCCGGTTACCACGTGCAGGGGCCCCGCACCGCGTGCCGCCAGCTCCCGCCCCAGCCAGGCGCCGTGGAGTTCCCAGCAGCCCAGATGCCCCGAGAGCACGAGCACCGCGCGCCCGGCCGCACGTTCGGCCACGATCAGGTCCACCAGGCCCCGGCCATCGGCATCCGGCAGGTCTGTGACCGCCGCTGGGCCGTCCAGCAGCCGTCCGGCCACGAGTGTGTCGAACAGGTTGCTTCCGGCAGCGTCGGCGCTGGCCCGCAGCAACTGCGTTCGCCGGCGGTCGTCCAGTTCGGGCAGCGCCCAGGCGAGGTTCGCCGCCGCCTGGGCCCGTTCGCGCGGCCGCACCAGCAACGCCAACCGGGCCAATGCACGCCCGCAGGCCCTACCCACCGGGACCGGGAGCAGATCCGCCACGCCAGCCACCGCCAACAGCAACAGCCAATACAGGCGCCGACGCAGGCGCCGCCACCAGGGCAATCGCTGATGGCCGTTCCGGCCGCGACCGCCCCCGCCCGGGTTACGGAAGGCCCGCACCGCGGCGCCCCGCGCCTTTCGGCCCCGGTTCACAGGATCCGGGCGCAGGGGAGCGGCCGTCAAGCAGGAAATGTGCCATGCATTTAATTGATTGAGAGACGCCATGTTAGCGCTCAGGCGCAGCATTTCGGCGTCAGCCGCCGGCGGCAGGCGAGAATCACAGCAACCCCGCTCGCAGGATGTCGTGGATATGCAGGAGCCCGGCCGGCCGGCCAGCGGCGTCCGAAACGATCAGCAGGGTGACCGCACCGCCCTCACGGCGCTCCATCAGGCGAAGGGCGCGGATCGCCAGTTCCCCCGGCCCGATCGTCAGTGGCCTGGGGTTCATGACCTCGGTGATCGGCAGGTCCAGCGCCTCGCCACGGTCGAGCAACACCCGCTTGATGTCGCCGTCGACGCACAGCCCCACCAGAAGGCCGTCGTCATCCACGACGCAGGCGCCGCCGAGGCGCTTGCCGACGATCTCGGGCAGCGACTGGCGCAGCGTGAAGCGATGGGAGACGACCGGCAGTTCATCGCCGGCGTGCATCAGTTCGCCCGCCGTCAGCAGCAGGCTGCGGCCGAGCGCGCCGCTCGGGTGGAACATCGCGAAGTCCTCGGCGGCGAAACCGCGCTGCCGGATCAGGGCGACGACCAGCGCATCGCCCATCGCCATCGCCGAGATCGCGGAAGTCGTCGGCGTCAGGTTCAGCGGGCAGGCCTCGCGCTCGAACGGTGTGTGCAGCACGACGTCGGCCGCGCGGGCGGCATCGCTCAGCGCGTCGGCTGTGATGACGATCGCCTGCATGCCGAAGGTGTGGCAGAACGCCAGCAACGCCGTCACCTCGGGGTTGGCGCCGCTGCGCGAGACGGCCACCAGCACGTCGCTGCCGCTGACGATCCCGAGGTCACCGTGCGCCGCCTCGACCGGGTGGATGAATTGGCTGGGCGTTCCCGTGCTCGTCAACGTGGCCGCGAGCTTCCGCGCGACGAATCCGCTCTTGCCGAGACCCGTCACCAGCACGCGCCCCTGCGCACCGAGAAGCAGCCGAACGGCAGCACCAAACGAGGCGTCGAGCGAGGCCGCCACCATCTCAAGCGCGTCGGCTTCCTGTCGGATCGCATCGCGTCCGATGGCGACCAGCTCGTCGTCCGCAAGCTCGGGCACCGGACGCCCCGGTTCGGGCCGGCTCATGCTTCCTCCGGGGCGTTGCCTTGGTCCGAAGAGAGTTCGCGGTGGTTCGGCTGCCAGGCCTTGTCCCGCAACCGCTCGAGCGCCAGGCCGTACAGGCCGGCGCTCTTGAGCACGAGGTCGACGACCTCGCGCACGGCACCCGCTCCCCCACGGGCCTGCGTCACGTACAGGCACTGGTGACGGACCTCCTGCGGCGCGTCGGGAACAGCGACCGGCACGCCTACCTGGTGCAGGGCCGGCAGGTCGATGACGTCGTCGCCCATGTAGAGCGCATCGGCCGCGGCGCAACCGGTCTCGCGCAGGATCTCGCCAAGGGCCTCGACCTTGTCGAAGCGCCCGAGCTTGATCGCGTCGAAGCGCAGTTCGGTGCAACGGCGCTCGACGACGGCGCTGTGGCGGCCGGTCAGCACGGCCAGCTTGATTCCGGCCACCCGGCCCAGGACCAGGCCCAGGCCGTCGCGGCTGTGGAACGCCTTGTAGGCCTCGCCCTGCGCTCCGTAGATCATGCGGCCGTCGGTGAGCACGCCGTCGGCGTCGAGCACGATCAGGCGTACGCGGGCCAACAGGTCGGCCAGGTCGTTTCCGGCGCGCACGACGGCTTCCTGCCGGTAGTCCTCGTCGCTGGACGGCGGCCAGGCGAAGTCCCGCGGGTAGGTGGGCTTGTCGGTCATCGGCCTTCGCTTTCGAGGAAGAGTTCGCGCCCGCGCGCGAGTTGCGTCAGCAACGGCGCCGCCGCCTCGAGCGGCAACTGGCTGGCCGCGTCGCTGCGGGCCCGGGCGGGCTCAGGATGGACTTCGAGGAAGATCGCATCGGCGCCGGCGGCGATGCCGCAGCGCGCCAGCAGCGGGATCATCTCCGGCTGACCACCGGTGACCTGGCCCGTGCTGCCGGGCGACTGCACGGCGTGCGTCGCATCCATCACCACCGGGCATCCGAGGGCGCGCATGGACGCGATGCCGCGAAAGTCCACGACCAGGTCGCGGTAGCCGAAGAACGAGCCGCGCTCGGTCAGAAGCACGCCGCCGCCCCCGGCCGCACGCACCTTGCGCGCCGCGTGGCCAAGGTCGCCGGGCGCCAGGAACTGGCCCTTCTTCACGTTGACGATGCGACCGGTGCGGCCCGCGGCCTCAAGCAGCGAGGTCTGTCGGCAGAGGAAGGCGGGTATCTGCAGCACCGTGGCCACCTCGGCAGCGGCCACCGCCTCGTCCGGTTGATGGATGTCCGTCAACACCGGAACGCCGGTTTCCCTGCCGATGCGCTCGAGCAACCGCAGGCCCTCCTGTGCGCCGGGCCCGCGGTAGCTGTCGCCGCTGGTCCGGTTGTCCTTCGCGTAGCTGGCCTTGAAGCAGTACCCGAGCCCGAGCCCACGGCAGAGCTCGGCCAGGTGGGCCGCAACCGCGAGCATCTCGTCGGGATCCTCAAGGACGCACGGACCCGCGATCACGAACAACGGCAGCCCGCGACCGACGCGGTGGGCACCGATGGCGACCGGCTCGGCCACGCGCAGGTTGTCTTCCATCACGATGGGATCCTTTCGGCACTAGCCTGCCGCGCTCTCGGCGGCCGGGGACGATTTGCCGTCGCGATGCCCCACGGCCGCGGCCACGAAGGCGCGGAACAATGGGTGCGGGCGACGCGGGCGCGACTTGAGTTCGGGGTGGAACTGCGCCGCGATGAAGAACGGGTGCCCCGGCAGCTCGATGATCTCGGCGAGCAGGCCGTCCGGCGACAGGCCGGAGAAGACAACACCCGCGCGCGCGAATACCTCGCGGTAGTCGTTGTTGACCTCATAGCGGTGACGGTGGCGCTCGGAGATCTCGATCCGCCCGTAGCAGCGGTGCGCGAGCGTGCCAGGCTCGATCTGGCAGGGATAGGCCCCCAGCCGCATCGTGCCGCCGAGGTTGACGATGCCCTTCTGCTTCTCCATCAGGTGGATGACCGGGTGCGGCGTGCCCGGGTCGAACTCGGCGCTGCCGGCCCGCTCGAGGCCGACGATGTCACGGCCGATCTCGATCATCGCGCACTGCAGGCCCAGGCAGATGCCGAGGAACGGGATGCCCTGTTCACGCGCGAAGCGGACGGCGTTGACCTTGCCCGGGATGCCGCGATCGCCGAAGCCGCCGGGCACCAGGATGCCGTGGCAGCCGGCGAAGATCTCGCGCAGCCGCGCGTCGCCGACATCGGGACCCTCGAGCGATTCCGAATCGACCCACACCTGGTCGACACCCACGTGGTTGGGAATGCCGGCGTGGATGAACGCCTCGCTGACGCTCTTGTAGGCGTCCTTCAGCTCGATGTACTTGCCGACGATGGCAATGCGCACGCGGTCGGGCGGGTTGAGGATGAGCCCCACCATGCGCCGCCACTCGGTCAGGTCGGGCTCCGGCGTGACGAGCGCCAGCTTCTTGCAGAGCAGCCGGTCGAAGTCCTGCTCGTGCATCGTCAGCGGCACTTCGTAGATGCTGGCCACGTCGCGGCCGTCGATGACGTTCGCGTACGGCAGGTTGCAGAACAGCGCGATCTTGCGGCGCGCCTCCTCGCCGATCGGCTGGCTGGTGCGGCACATCAGGAAGTCCGGCTGGATACCGATGCTGCGCAGCTCGCGCACCGAATGTTGCGTGGGCTTGGTCTTGATTTCCCCGGCGGCGGCGATGTAGGGCACCAGCGTCAGGTGCAGCGAGGCTGTGTCCTCCGGTTCGCTCTCGAGGCGGAACTGGCGAATGGCCTCGAGGAACGGCAGGCTCTCGATGTCGCCGACGGTGCCGCCGATCTCGGTGATGACGACGTCGACCGAGGGGTCGCTCTGCGCCGGCAGCAGGATGCGACGCTTGATCTCATCGGTGACGTGCGGGATCACCTGCACCGTGCGGCCGAGGTACTCGCCCTTGCGTTCCTTGGCGAGGATGGTCTCGTAGACGCGGCCGCTGGTCAGGTTGTGGATCTGCGCAAGGTCGGTGTCGGTGAAGCGCTCGTAGTGACCGAGGTCCAGGTCGCATTCGGCGCCGTCGTCGAGCACGAACACCTCGCCGTGCTGGAACGGGCTCATCGTGCCGGGGTCGACGTTCAGGTAGGGGTCGAACTTCTGCAGGACGACCTTCAGCCCGCGCGCCTTCAGCAGGTTGCCCAACGAGGCGCTCGCGATGCCCTTACCCAGGGCCGAAACGACCCCGCCGGTCACGAATACGTACTTGGCCATGCTTGCCTTTCGCTTGTGATCCCGTGGCGATCCCGGTAAAAGCGCATCGACCCGCGGACGTGCCGCGCGGTCAGCGTTCCGTGGGCCAGCAGGCGCGGACGCGCTCAAGGTCGGCCGGCGTATCGACGCCCACCGGCCCGGACCCGATGGTCACGACGCCGATGCGCATGCCGTTCTCCAGGGCGCGGAGCTGTTCGAGGCCCTCGGCCTGTTCGAGCGGCGTGGGCGCCAGCGAGGCGAACCGCAGGAGGGCCTCGCGCCGGAAGGCGTAGATCCCGACATGCCGGAGGGCGACCTGGTGGCCCACCTCTTCCCTGCCGGGGAACATACCGGGAATCGGCGCCCGCGAAAAGTACAAAGCCCGACCGTCCCGGCCGGTGACGACCTTCACGACGTTGGGTTCGCGCCAGGGGCCGGCTTCGGCGAAGCGGTGCCCACACGTGCCGATGTCCCAGCCGGGCTCGTTCTGCATGAACGCGATCAGGGCCTCGACGTCGCCTGGCGGCAGCAGGGGTTCGTCGCCCTGCAGGTTGACCACGAGGTCCTCGGCGTGGCGGGCGGCGATCTCGGCGATGCGGTCGGTGCCGGTGGGGTGTTCGGCGGTCATCTCGCAGGGCAGGCCCGCGGCCGTGACCACGTCGAGGATGCGCCGGTCGTCGGTGGCGACCAGCACGCGGTCGGCCGTCCGCACACGCATCGCGTTCTCGGCCACGCGCACGATGAGCGGCTTGCCGGCGACATCGGCCAGGGCCTTGCCGGGGAAACGGGACGAGCCGTAGCGGGCGGGGATGACGACCAGGACGCCACCGGGGCTCCGGCCGTGGCCAACAACGAAGCCCACCCCGGGCGGGGTGGGCTTGGTGTTCTTGTCGCTGTTCATGGGCTACAGCGGCAGGATGTTGACCCGCTTCTTGGTCCCGCGGAAGTCCTGATACTCCACGGTCCCGTCGACGAGCGCGTACAAGGTGTCATCGCTACCCTTGCCCACGTGCTTGCCCGGGTGGATGCGGGTGCCGCGCTGCCGCACGATGATCGTGCCGGCGCTGACCGTCTGGCCGCCGAACCGCTTGACGCCCAAGTTCTGCGGATTGGAATCGCGCCCGTTCCGGGTTGATCCGCCAGCTTTCTTATGAGCCATGTCGCACCTTCTCCTGTCGTGGTCCCGCGCGGCCGTCCGGCTCGCTGCGGGCCGATTCGTCTCAGCCGGTGATGCCGGTGATGCGGATCTGCGTGAACGGCTGACGGTGGCCGGTCTTGCGACGGTAGTTCTTCCGCCGCTTCTTCTTGAAAATGACGACCTTGCGGCTCAGCCCGTGGGCGATAACCTCGGCCTTGACCGAAGCCCCGGCAACGATCGGGCTGCCGACCTTGACCGACGCGCCATCCGACACCATCAGGACCTGGTCGAAGCTCAGCATGGCGCCGACTTCGTCCGCCAGCAGCGGCACCTGCAAGGTGGTGTCCGGCATGACCCGGAACTGCTGCTCCTTGATCTTGACTACAGCGTACATCACGTTCCTAACCCGTTAGGTGGGCAAAAGGACGCGCGGGCGCACCCGGGCGTCCCGCCAGCCGGCCCGGCCCGTCCGGCCAACCCCCGAAAAGGGGACCGGGGCCTGCCGCCTTTGACACAAGCGGGAATAATAGTGCCGCGCCGGCGGGGCCGTCAAGGCCCGGGAGGGTGATTTTTCGACCACCCGCCCCCTCCCGTGACAGGTTGACATCAGGCTGGGCGGCCTTAATCTGAGGAGAGATTGCCATTTCCACCGGTCCGGCCGCGGCCGCCCGCCCCCTTTCCCGGGAGTCCAGACAGCATGAGTGCGTCCCCCGACTTCAAGGCCATCATCATCGGTTCGGGCCCTGCGGGCCTGACGGCGGCCATCTACCTGAGCCGCGCCAACATCCCGAACCTGCTCTTCGAGGGCCAGCAGCCCGGCGGGCAGCTGACCATCACCACCGAAGTCGAGAATTTCCCGGGCTTTCCCGAAGGCATCACCGGGCCCGAACTCATGCTGAAACTGCGCGCCCAGGCCGAGCGTTTCGGGACCGTGCTCCGCGGCGAGACGGTCGAGGCCGTCGATCTCTCGGCGGGCCCCTACTCCGTACGGACCAACGAGAGCACCTACACGGCCCCGGTGGTCATCATCGCCTCGGGCAGCACGGCCCGCTGGCTGCACCTGCAGGACGAGGAGAAATTCCACGGCAAAGGGCTGAGTGCCTGCGCCACCTGCGACGGATTCTTCTTCCGCGGCCAGGAGATCGCCGTCGTCGGCGGCGGCGATACCGCCCTCGAGGAGGCCATCTACCTGACGAACTTCGCCTCGAAGGTCACCCTGATCCACCGACGCGACGCCTTCCGGGGCTCGAAGATCATGCAGGATCGTGCCCTGGCGAACCCGAAGATCGAGGTCGCGTGGAACTCCGTGCCGAAGCAGTACCAGGCCGACGAAAAGGGCAACCTGACCGGGCTCGTGCTGCAGGACACAACGGGCGGCCCGGACCGCCACCTGACGGTCACCGGCTGCTTCATCGCCATCGGCCACACGCCGAACACCGCGTTCCTGAACGGCCAGCTGCCGACCGACGCGTCGGGCTACCTGGTGACGGTGCCGGGCACGACCTCGGTCGGCCACCCCGGCGTCTACGCCTGCGGCGACGTGCAGGACCACGTGTACCGGCAGGCGATCACGTCGGCGGGCACCGGCTGCATGGCGGCGATCTAGGCCGAGCGGTGGCTGGCGGGCGGCGGCCACTAGCCCGATCCCGACGCGCGATCGTCGGTGACAATTGGAAGGCCGGCCCGGGGAGCACCCGGGCCGGCCTCTTTCATGCGTGCGTTGATTCGCGCGGCCCCGGGCCGCCCCAAGCCTACTTCTTCGTCGCCATGTAGTCGATGAAATCGACCAGCTTGCTGGAGTAGCCCCACTCGTTGTCGTACCAGGCCACGACCTTCACGAACGTCGCATTCAGCATGATGCCCGCGCCGGCGTCGAAGATCGAGGTGCGCGGCTCGTGGTTGAAGTCCGAAGACACGACATCATCCTCGGTGTAGCCCAGGACGCCCTTGAGCTCGCCCTCGGAGGCGGCCTTCATCGCAGCCTTGATCGCGGCATAGGACGACTCGGCGTCCGCGCCGGGCGCCTTCGCCAGCTTGCAGGTCAGGTCGACCACGGAAACGTTCAGCGTCGGCACGCGGAAGGCCATGCCCGTCAGCTTGCCCTTGAGCTCGGGGATGACCTTGCCCACGGCCTTGGCCGCGCCCGTCGAGGACGGGATGATGTTGCCGGCCGCGGCGCGCCCGCCGCGGTAATCCTTCTTGCCGCCGGGGCCGTCCACGGTCTTCTGCGTGGCGGTCGTGGCGTGCACCGTGGTCATCAGGCCCTCGGCAATGCCCCAGTTGTCGTTGAGCACCTTGGCCACCGGCGCCAGGCAGTTGGTCGTGCACGAGGCGCAGGAAACGAACTGCTCGCCCGCGTACTTCGTGTGGTTGACGCCCATGACGAACATCGGCGTGTCGTCCTTCGACGGCGCCGACATCACGACGCACTTCGCGCCGGCCTTGATGTGCCCGGCGGCGTTGGACTGCTCAAGGAAGAAGCCCGTCGATTCGCAGATGTACTCGGCGCCGACCTCGTCCCACTTCAGGTTGGCGGGGTCCTTCTCGGCCGTCAGCCGGATGCGCTTGCCGTTGACCGCCAGGAAGCCGTCGCCCGCCTCCACGGTGCCGTTGAAACGGCCGTGGACCGTGTCGTACTTCAGCATGTAGGCCAGCTGCTTGGCGTCGAAGAGGTCGTTGATCGCGACCACTTCGATGTTCGGATGATCCATCGCCGCGCGGAACACGAGCCTGCCGATGCGGCCGAACCCGTTGATGCCGATCTTCGTCGCCATGATTGCTCCTTCTGCTCACCCTTCGTGGCGCGCCGGGATCGCCCCGCGCGCCGCCCCGCCTGGTTTCCAGGCTTCAATGGTTAGCCAAGCCGCGTCGGGGCGTCAATCGCGATTCCCCCGTGCGCGTCCCGGCCGCTCCCCTTCAGTTCCGGTCCTAGTCGCGGATCAGGTTCAGGAATTCCCCGCGCGTCTTGGGGCTCTTCTTGAAGCAGCCGAGCATCTCGCTCGTCACCGCGTACGAATTCTGCTTCTGCACGCCGCGCATCATCATGCACAGGTGCTGCGCCCGCAGCACGACGGCCACGCCCATCGGCTCGAGGTTCTCCATCAGGCACTGGGCGATCTGCGCGGTCATGCGCTCCTGCACCTGCAGGCGGCGGGCATACGCTTCGACCACACGCGCCATCTTCGACAACCCCACGATGCGCCCGTTCGGGATGTAGGCCACGGAGGCCTTGCCGAAGAACGGCAGCAGGTGATGCTCGCAGGTGCTGTAGAAGTCGATGTTGTTGACGACGACCATTTCCTTGCTCTCGGCCTCGAACAACGCGCCGCGCACCATGGCGCCCGCATCCTGCGAGTAGCCGACAGTGAGCTCGCCCCACGAGCGACTGACGCGCGACGGGGTCTTGACCAGACCCTCGCGGTCGGGGTCCTCGCCCAGGCCGACGAGCATCTGGCGGATGAGATCTTCCATGCGGATTCCCGGTCCTTTCGCAGCGGGCCTTGCAGGGCGCACGGCGTCCCGGTCGCGCCCGGCGCCTCCGCAGCGCGGCTTGAAACGGCGCAAACGGCTTGGACGCTGCAAGATCAGGGCGCGCCGGGGCGGCGTCAAGGGCTGCGGACCGGCGGCGGCACACTCCATGCAATTCCCAGAGCGACGCTGATGCGTCCGTCCACGTGACAAGGGGCCGCTGCTCGAATCCACAGGCCTGCCGGGCGCCCCCCCCGCCCGTTGGGCCGGGTCCAGGCGGCCCCTTGATCTTCTTAGCACCTGCCGCGCCAAGTCGTTGAAAACGCTAATCATTGTCACAGTTTTGCGCTTGCATGCCCCGCACCGGGCCGTAACTTTGCCGCGAACATCCGTTCGCGCGGCCCTTCCGGCCGTCGCCGACCGAAAGCCCACCGTGCCCAAGGAGCTTGCCGTGGGGAACAAGATCGTCCGCGTCCAGGAACTGGCGCCGCGCACCCGACTCTTCGAGATCGAGGTGCCGCACATCGCCCAGCGCGGCAAGGCGGGCCAGTTCGTCATCCTCCGCGTCAATGACGAGGGCGAGCGCGTGCCGCTGACCCTTGCCAGCCGCGACCCCGGCAAGGGCACCATCACCCTGGTCTTCCAGGAGGTCGGCAAGACGACCGAGATGCTCGGTCGCCTCCAGGTCGGGCAGGAGATCCACGACCTGGCGGGCCCGCTCGGCAAGCCGACCGAGATCCCCACCGGCAAGACGGTCGTCTGCGTGGGCGGCGGCATCGGCAACGCCGTGGTCTGGCCGCAGGTGCAGGCCCTGAAGGAAGCGGGCAACCGCTGCATCGCCATCCTCGGCGCGCGCACGAAGGAACTGCTCATCCTCGAACACGAGATCCGCGCGCTGGCCGACGAAACGATCATCACCACCGACGACGGCAGCTACGGCCGCAAGGGCATGGTCACCCACGCCCTGACCGACCTCATCGAGGGCGGCGAGAAGGTGGACGAGGTCATCACCATCGGCCCGGTCGTGATGATGAAATTCGTCTGCCGCGCCACGCAGCCCTTCGGCATTCCCACGCAGGCCTCGCTGAACCCGCTCATGGTCGACGGCACGGGCATGTGCGGCGCCTGCCGCGTCACCGTGGGCGGCAAGACGCGCTTCGCGTGCGTCGAGGGCCCCGAATTCGACGGCCACCAGGTCGACTTCGACGAGTTGATCACGCGGTTGGCCTACTACCAGCCGGAAGAGCGCGCTTCGCTCGACAGCTACCACCGTTGCCGCCTCGAAGCCGCCGCCGACCGGCTGCAGAACCCGTAGGAGGACCGCCATGAGCGACGAGAGCCCGAAGCCCAAGAAGGTCCTCAACAAGTCGAAAGTGAAGACGCCGATGCGCGAGCAGGACGCTGCCGCGCGCATCTTCAACTTCGAAGAGGTGCCCCTCGGCTACAACGAGCAGGAAGCGACCGTCGAGGCACTGCGCTGCATCGACTGCAAGGACAAGCCCTGCGTGGCCGGCTGCCCGGTCGGCATCGACATTCCCGCCTTCCTGCAACTGGTTGGCGCAAAGGATTTCGAGGGCGCGCTGCGCAAGATCAAGGAGAAGAACTTCCTGCCGGCGATCTGCGGCCGCGTCTGCCCGCAGGAGGACCAGTGCGAGATGGTCTGCACGCTGAACCGGCCGGACAAGGGCCGCGAGGCGGGCGGCATCGGTCGCGTCGAGCGCTTCCTGGGCGACTACGCGATGGAGCACAACCTGACCATCACGCCGACGGTGGCCCCTTCGACGGGCAAGCGCGTCGCGGTCATCGGCTCGGGCCCGGCCGGCCTGACCGCGGCCAGCGACATGGTGCAGAAGGGCCATGCGGTCACGGTCTTCGAGGCCCTGCACAAGCCCGGCGGCGTGCTGTTCTACGGCATCCCCCAGTTCCGCCTGCCGAAGGAAATCCTGATGCGCGAGGTCTACGGCCTGCGCGACATGGGCGTCGAATTCGTCATGAACTACCCGGTGGGCAAGGCCGAATCGCTCGACAGCATCCGCGAGCGCTTCGACGTCGTGTTCGTCTCGACGGGCGCGGGCCTGCCCTGGTTCCTCGGGATTCCCGGCGAGAACCTCAACGGCGTCTACAGCGCCAACGAGTTTCTGACGCGCGTGAACCTGATGGGCGGGTACAAATTCCCCGACGGCGCGGACACGCCCGTCAAGAAGATCAAGCGCATCGCGGTGATCGGCGCCGGCAACACGGCGATGGACTCGGCGCGCACGGCCAAGCGGCTGCAGCCCGAAGTCGTGTACCTGGTCTATCGGCGCAGCCGCCTGGAGATGCCCGCCCGCGTCGAGGAGATCCACCACGCCGAGCAGGAGGGCGTCGAGTTCAACCTGCTGCACTCGCCGCTGGAACTCGTCAACGACGGCAAGGGCGCTGTCGGCGCGATCCGTTGCCAGGAGATGGAACTGGGCGAGCCGGATGCCAGCGGGCGCCGCAAGCCTGTGCCCATCGAGGGCAAGGTGCGCGAGTTCGCGGTCGACACCGTGGTCATCGCCATCGGCCAGGGTCCCAACCCCCTGCTGACGGCCGACTGCCCCGAACTGACGCGCGACCCGAAGAAGGGCACGATTCTGATCAACGACGTGATGCAGACGAGCCTGCCGAATGTGTTTGCCGGCGGCGACATCGTCACCGGCGGCGCCACCGTGATCCTGGCCATGGGCCAGGGCCGCGTGGCCGCCGACGCGATGCACCGCTACCTGATGACCGGCGACCCGCGCGACCCGTTCGCGACGGCCGGCGGCTCCGGGGTCTGCCCGAACCTGACGTAGTCCGGTTCGCGCGGTCGACGACAAGGCCCCCTGCGGCGCACGCTGCAGGGGGCTTTGCCATGATCAGCGGGGAAGGACGCGCATCAGTCCCCTGCGAGCCCACGCGCCAGTTCCGCCAGCACCGCGGGGTAGAGTTCGCACTCGGCGGCAAACACGCGCGCAGCGAGGCTGCCCACGTCGTCGTGGGCCAGGACGGGCACGCGCTTCTGCGCGAGGATGCGGCCGCTGTCGTAGCGATCGTCCACCAGATGCACGGTGCAACCGCTCTCGGTATCGCCGGCCGCGAGCACCGCCTCGTGAACACGGTCGCCGTAGTAGCCCTGTCCCCCGTGCTTCGGCAGCAATGCGGGGTGGATGTTGACGACAGGTCCGTTGAAGTCTTTCGGCGCCGCGTAAAGGCACAGGTATCCGGCCAGCACAATGATCTGCGGCCGGTGCGGCGCCAGCCAGGCGTTGATGGCCGCGTTGTGCGTCGCCGTGTCGGGATAGTCGCGCCGGCGGAAGCTGGCGACGGGCAGGCCCGCCTCGCGGGCGACATCGATGCCCCGCACGTCCGGGCGACTGGCCACGACGGCGGCGATCTCGAGCGGCAACGTCCCCTGCTCGATGTGCTCGAGGAAGTTCGCAAGCGTGCGCCCGCTGCCCGACAGGAGAACGGCCGCGCGGACGGGCGTCACGGCGTTTCCCCCGCAGTCGCGGCCTGGTCGCGGTGCAGGCGCTCGAGCACGCGGCGATGGGCGGCGAACGCGATGGGGCCGGGCATCTCGTCGAGCGCGAAGAAGCCGACCTCCTCGGCGTCGTCGCCGGCCAGGAGGTTGCCGCCGGTTTCCTCGGCCGTGTAGAAGATGACGACCACGGGCGTGTCGGGCGGCAGGACGCCGGACTCGACGGCATACAGCCCGGTCAGTGTGACCTCGAGGCCGGTCTCCTCAAGCGCCTCGCGGCGCGCCGTTTCGGCCGGGTCCTCGCCCCACTCCATGAATCCCGTCGGGAACGTCCACTCGCCCTGCCTGGGCGCGAAGCGGCGCTTGACCAGGCAGACACGCCCCTCGCGCAGCAGGACGATGCCTGCCGCCGGCGCCGGGTTCAGGTATTGCACGACGCCGCAGGCCGGACACACGGGGCGTTCCTCGCTGCCTTCGCGCCGGCGCGTCATCTCGGTGCGGCACTGCGGGCACCAGTGCCAGACATGGCGTTCCGAAGGGATCATCACGTTCCTTTGCTGGCGCCGGCATCGCGGCGCGGCCAGGGGCCGAACAGGGCCACCGCCAGCCAGGCAGCGACGAACGCGGCGACCGGCCAGGCGCCCCACCGCACCCATCCCGTGCGGGCAGTGCCGGGCAAGACCGCCGCGGAAACAGCGCCACGCTGTCCGAGGTCGAGCCAGTCCAGGATGCGGCCATCCTGGTCGCAGATGAAGCTGATGCCGTTGTTGGCGCAACGGACGACCGGCACCCCGCACTCGACCGCGCGCAGGCGCGCCAGCCACGCGTGCTGCCGCGGGCCCGCCGTGCGCCCGAACCAGCCGTCGTTCGTGATGACGACCAGGCAGCGGCTGCCGCGCCGCACGCTGTCACGCGCCAGCGAGCCGAACACCGACTCGAAGCAGATGAGTCCGCTGAACGGGAACCGCCCGTCGGGCCGCGTGACGACCATCGCCTGCGGCGGGTCGCCCGGGTCCCACTCCGCCTGCCCCACGTTCAGCTGGCCGAGGAACGGCAGGTAGCGCTGGAAGGGCATCGCCTCGCCGATGGGCAGCAGGTGGTGCTTCGCGTAGCGGTCGGCGATGATGCCGTCGGGCTGGAACAGGCCGGACGAGTTGTAGAGCCGCATGCGCCCGTCGGGCGCGCGCTCGCCGTCCGGGAACCCGATGTAGTACCAGGCGCCGGTCTCGCGCACGAGCCGGCGCATCCAGTTGAGGGACGCGGCGTCGAAGCGCATGTAGCCCGGCAGAGCCGTCTCGGCCCAGACCACGAACTCGGCGCCGGCCGCGGCCTCGCGCGTGGAGAGATTGTGGTACGGGACGCGGCTCGAGTCGATGCGCGCCGGCTCCCACTTGTCGGCCAGCGCGACGTTCGCCTGCACCGCCGACACCCGCAGGGGCCGGCCGAGCAGCGAGTCGCCGGTCGCCAGGGCCAGCTTGGCGCCTTCGGGAATCGGCGGCGCCGGGTGGACGCCACTGGCCGCCAGCAGCGCCAGCCATGCCATCGCGGCAGCCGTCGTCAGGGGCCAGCGCGCGGCGCGCCGCACGGCGCCGGCCTCGCCCGCGCCGCCCAGCCAGGCGACCAGCGTCGCGGCCGCCAGCGCGATGCCGAGCCCCAGCCCCAGCTCGCCCGCGCCCCGCACCAGCACCATCAGCGGCGTCCCGATCGCGCACGAACCGGTCAGGCACCACGGGAAGCCCATTTCGCCGACGCTGCGGGCCGCCTCCATGGCAATCCACAGGGCCGGCATCGCCAGCAGCGCGCGCGTCGGGCCGAGCCGGTCGCGCACGAGTCCGCACGCGCGCCCCCAGGCCAGGGTGAAGACCGCCACGTAGAGGATCGTCAGGATGGCCTGGATCGGGACCAGCGCGCGCGTGGGGATGCTCTTGGCGGGGTCCAGAAGGAACATCCAGTAGAGCAGCGTCGACTGGTGGGCCAGCGCGAAGTACCAGGCCGTCCGCGCCGGGCGCGGCGATTCCAGGACGACGGCCATCAGGATCGCGATGCCGGCCGGCACCAGGACACCCGTCCACGCGTGCGGCGGGAGGCCGCCGGTGACCATGACGCCGGCGACCAGCGCCAGCCCCGTGGCACGTGAGGGGATTCCGGGACGCCGGAGCCGCGGCAGGGTCGGTTTTGGGATCTTCATCGGCGCAACATACCCCGCGCCCGCGGCCCTGTCCAGACGGGCCGCGGGCGCGGGGCAGCGTCGTCAACGTGCGGTCACGAGGCCCCGCCCGCGATGAGGTCCACCATCCAGTAGCGGGCGATTTTCTTGTACAGCCCCTGCCGCGAAAGGCCCAGACTGCGGGCAGCGGCGGCCTTGCGGCCGTTGCAGGCCGCGATCGCCTTGCGGATGAGGTAGCGCTCGAGCAATTCACCGGCCTGGTCCAGCGCGCGCAGCGTGCCAAGGTCCGTGGCCTCCACCAGGTGGGGATCGGCGCCCCTCACCTCGCCGGACAGATGCGTCAGGCGGATCACGGCCTCGTCGGGATAGAGGGCCGAAAGGCGTTGGGCCTCGTTCTCGAGTTCGCGCACGTTCCCTGGCCAGCGCCAGCGCTGAAGCGCCGAAAGTGCATCCTCGGAAATCCTAATTTTGTCGATGTTTCGACCATTTTTCTTCAGGAAATACGCGAACAGCGGCGCGACGTCCTCCGGGCGATGGCGAAGCGGCGGGATCACGATCGCCACGACTTTCAACCGGTAGAAGAGGTCCAGCCGGAAGCGACCGTCGCGGATCTCGGCGGTCAGGTCCTTGTGGGTGGCCGACACGAACCGCAGGTCGACCGGGACACTTTTGAGGTCGCCGATCCGCCGGACCTGCCGTTCCTGCATGACGCGCAGGAGCTTGATCTGGAGCGCCAGGGGCATGTCCCCGATCTCATCCAGGAAGAACGTCCCGCCGCTGGCCGCCGCGAGCAGCCCCTTCTTTTCGGACGCCGCCCCGGTGAAGGCGCCGGCGCGGTGCCCGAAGAGCTCCGACTCGAACAGCGTCTCGGGCAGCGCCGCGCAGTTCTGGGCGATGAACGGCCCCGCCTGCCGGTCGCTCGCCACGTGCAACGCGTGCGCGATGATCTCCTTGCCGGTGCCGCTCTCGCCGTGCAGCAGCACGTTCACGTCGCTGCGTGCGATGTTGGCCAACCGCAGGCCCAGACGCACCATCTCGGCGCTGACCCCCACGCAGCCGGGAATGCCCGGCACGGTCGCCGGTCGTGGCAGCGGCACGACCAGGGCCTCTTTTGCTCCCGAAGCCCCGCCAGGACGCACTGTGGCGTTCGCTGCCGCGACGCGGCCCGGAGCCACTGCCGGCAACGGGAACAGTGTGGGCTGTCCCGGGGACTCGCCGGGCAGGGGCCCCTGCGGCTCGAACAGGCCGAGCACCGGCACCAGTCGCGGCACCAGACGCTGGCCCCACAGGAAGATGCCCTCGCGCCAGGGCTCGGCGGCGTCGAACCAGATCCCCAGGCAGCCGACCACCGCCCCGCGCTGCCGCAGGGGCTCGACCCAGAGGGCGGTGTCCCGTCCGCGACGGATGAGTTCCTCGCGATCATCAGCCATCGCCCGCAGGAGCGCGCCGAGCGGCGGCTTGCCCGCCAGCCCGTCGCGACGCGCGTTCCCGCAGTCCCAGGTCTTCAGCAATTGCAGCGGCGCGGCCGGATCCTGCGCGCTGCGGCGCACGACCCAGACGGCGGCGCCCCGGCCGCCGTGCGGGAACGCGCGCAGTTCCTCGTCCCAGAATGCCCGGTGATCCATGGCTCCTCCCGTCGGGTGGGGGTACGGGACTCCTCAGGCACATGCCGTGCCCCGCGGCGAGTGAGCGCTCGGCTGTCTTGCAAGAAGCGAAGGCAGAGGCATTTGGCGGGACGGAGATCGCGTCGCCACGAACGCGTGTCCCATTTCGTGTCCCATCGCCGGGGTTATCCACAAGCGGCGCGGGACACCCGATGGGACACGCCCAGAGGCGGGTCAGGCGGCCGGGTCGCTGCTGACCCGCATCATCATCAGGGCAGGCTCACATGATCACCAGGGCAGGCTCACGCGCTGCTCGCCTGCGCACACCTCGCCGATCAGCCGAGCTTCCACGCCCGGCACGCCGCCGGGATCGCAGTCGGGCGGCGTGATCACGACAAGGCCGATGCCCATGTTGAACACGCGGTACATCTCGGGCGGGGCCACGCCCCCCAACCGGCTGATGAGGTGGAAGATGGGCAGCGGAGCCCAGGCCGAAGGATCGATGTGCACGCACAGGCCGTCGGGCACGACGCGCGGGATGTTGTCGTAGAAGCCGCCACCGGTGATGTGCACCAGTCCGTGCACCGCCGCGCGTCCCCAGGCTTCCCAGATTGCGCGCACGGCCGGCAGGTAGCTGCGGTGGACCGCCAGCAACGCATCGCCGACGGTGGCGCCGCCCAGTTCAACCGGCGCATCGTCGACCCGCAGGCCGGCGCGATCGAGCAGCACGGCCCGCGCCAGCGAATAGCCGTTCGTGTGCAGGCCGGTACTCGGCAGCCCCCAGACACGATCGCCGGCCTTGATCGCGCTGCCGTCGATGACATGCTCGGGCAGGACGCGCCCGACGATGGTCCCGGCCAGGTCAAACTCGCCGGCAGCATAAACGCCGGGCATCTCGGCCGTCTCGCCGCCCAGCAGCGCGCAGCCGTTTTCGCGGCAAGCCTTGGCGAAACCGGCCAGGACCTCGGGCAGGACGGCCTCGTCGAGCTTCGCCGTGGCGAAGTAGTCCAGGAAGAACAGCGGCTCGGCGCCCTGCACCAGGATGTCGTCGACGCAGTGGTTGACCAGGTCCTGCCCCACGGTGTCATAGCGGCCGCACAGGGAAGCCACCATCACCTTGGTGCCGACACCGTCGACGCTCGCCACCAGCAGGGGCTCACCCGGCGACGGCTGGAACAGCCCGCCGAAGGCGCCGATCTCGTTGCGGACGCGCGCGTCCCAGGTCGAGCGGACGTGGTCGCGGCTGCGGGCCAGCGCCCGCGTGGCGGCGTCGATATTGACCCCGCTGTCGGCATACTTCATGGCGGTCCTTTCGCGGGACACCGGGACACGGGAACAGGGGACCGGTACCTTGGGTCGGGCAGGTGCCGCTGGACGCAGGACCGCCGGCCAGCGGGCATGATAGGCCCACTCGGCCGGCGGTTCAAGGAGGGTCGGGCGCCGCGTTCAGCCTTCGGCCGATTCCCGCAGGGCGAACAGGCCCAGGCGCCGGTTGAGCGCTCCCAGCACGGCGTGCACGACGGCCTGTTGGCGGTTGTGGCGCGCGGCGCAGGCGCCCAGAAGAGTCTCTGTCCGGCGCGACTCCACGAGGTCGACCGCGACCAGCACCGTGGCCTGGTCGCCGACGGTGTCGAGGCGGACCTCCCGCAGGTGCAACACCAGCGGCAGGGCGAGCAGACACCCGACGGCATCCACGGTCGCGCGTGCGATGCAGAGGATATCGCTGTCCGCGTGGTTGGGGCTCTCGGCCAGGCCGACGGCCTCGCGCCCGCCCGAGGCGAGCCGCACTTCGGCGCGGACGCCGGCATCGGAGCTGACCAGGCCGACGCTGCGGCAGATCGGCCGCGGGAAGGCATCCTCGGCCACCAGGATGGCCGGCATCGGGGGCGCGGCAGGCATGGCTGCGGGCGCGGCGGCAGGCGCCGCGACGCGGGCGGCGGGCTCCCGGGGCTCGATAACGGCGTCGACGCGCGGAGGCAGGAACGTCACGCCACGCGGTGTGATACCGGCGGCGGCAGCCGCTGCGCCACTGACAGCACGCAACTGCGACTCGGCGGCAGCCGCGGCGGCATCGGGCCCGCTCTCGAGCACCTGGACCACGCCGATCTTCTTGTAGTAGACATCCATCTGCAGGCGGGCCTTCAGCAGGCTCTCGACGTCGCGCACGATGTGGCGCGGGTCACGGTCCATCCCCGCGACCACGTGGACGCCAGCGATATCGCCCTGTTCATCAAGGTCGATCTTACACTGGAGCACGCCCTTGATCTGGCTGATCCAGCGCTGCGCATCGGCCACCCAGGCGTCACGCTCGTTTGGCTCCCACTCCAAGTTAGGCGGCTCCCAGGCTGCAGGGGTCGTTCCGTATCTGATGACAGGCGGATGTTACCACACCGCTATTCTTCCCACAACCGGCATTTCCATCTGACAAAACAGCAAGGAGTCCGCCTCGCGACGGACTCCCCGGCGGCCGGCGCGAAAGCGTCGCCGAATCGACCCTGGCGGCCCCTAGGGTGTCATCATCCCGCGCAACTCGCGAAGGCGGGCGGCGTACGCGGCATCGTCCACCTTGAGCAGGCCCTCGACGCTGAAACCCTCGGGGCAGAAACTCGCGGTGACCGTGCCGTCGATCATGGCCTGTCGGAAAGCCGCATCCGGGGCGTCACGTCCGACCCCCGCCTCGGCGAGCGAACCCATGAAGCCGCCGGCGAAGCAGTCGCCGGCTCCGGTCGGGTCGACGACGTCGTCCAGCACCAGAGCGGGCACGGCGAGCGTCGAGTCGCGCCCGAAGAACAGCGCGCCGTGCTCACCCTTCTTGACGACCACCCGCGCCGGCCCCATCTCCCGGATGGCCGCCGCCGCGCGCGCCAGGCTGCGCTCGCCGGTCAGCAGGCGCGCCTCGCTCTCGTTGACCAGCAGCACGTCCACGCGGCGAAGAATATCGCGCAGCAGGTCGCCCGTCGTCTCGATCCACAGGTTCATCGTGTCCAGCGCCACCAGTCGGGGACCACGCATCAGGTCCAGGACGCCCGCCTGGAGGGCCGGGTGGATGTTGGCCAGGAACAGGTATTCCGCGTCACGCCAATCAGCCGGGATGTCCGGCTGGAAATCGGCGAACACGCCCAGTTCGGTAGCCAGCGTGTCGCGCTCGATCAGGTCGGCATGGTACCGGCCCGACCAGTGGAAACTGCGGCCCGGGACGCGACGGATGCCCGCGATGTCGGCATGGCGGCCGAGCAGGTCGAGGTCCTCGTCGCGGAAGTCGTCGCCGACGACCCCGACACAACGCACGGTCCCGCGGCCGCGGGCCGCGACTGCGAAGAAACTCGCACTGCCGCCGAGCTGCCGTTCGCGACGCTCGCGCGGGGTCTCCACAGTGTCATAGGCAACCGAGCCCACCACCACGATCGACATGTCAGTCCCTCTTTTCCATCTTCTCGGGCGCCTCGACGCCGATCAGGTCCATCAGTACGCGAATCACGTGCCGCGTCACCAGACTGAGCTGCAGTTGCGACCGGCGGCGATCCTCCGGCTGCTCCAGCATGCGCTTGCACTTCGTGTAAAACTCGTTGTAGAGCGCCGCGATCTCGTCGGCGTACACCGCCAGCCGATGCGGCTCGCGCGACCAGGCGGCCGAGACGATCACCCGCGGCAGGCGGATGAGCTCGGCGACGAGCGCCCACTCGGCCTCGTGGCCCAGGTTCGCCAGCGTCGCAGCGTCGGGCTCGCCGACCTCGATGCCGCGCGCGGCGGCCTCGTTCAGCAGCGAGCAGATGCGCGCGTGCGCGTACTTCACCTTCAGCACCGGGTTCTTCTCGGTCTGGTCCTTGGCCAGGTCCAGGTCGAAGTCCAGGTGGCTGTTCGGCTTCCGGGTCAGGAAGATGTATTTCGTGACGTCGGCACCGACCTCGTCGATCAGCGCGTCCATCGTCACGAACGACCCGGCGCGCTTGGACATCTTGATGGGCTGGCCGCCCTCCAGGAACGTCACGTGCTGCAGGATCTGCACCTCGAGCCAGCCGTCCTCGATGCCGAGCGACGTCATCGCGCCCTGCATGCGCGAGATGTAGCCGTGGTGGTCCGGCCCCCAGAAGTCGATCGCGTGCTCGAAGCCGCGCTGGAACTTGTGGAAGTGGTAGGCGATGTCGGCCAGGAAGTACGTCGGGCGGCCGTCGGCGCGCACCAGTACGCGGTCCTTCTCGTCGTCGTGCGTCGTCGACTTGAACCAGACCGCGCCGTCCTCCTCGTAGACCGCCTCCAGTTTGCGCAGGCGGTCCAGCGCGCGCTCGAGGCGCTTCGTCTCGTGCAGTTCCGACTCGAAGTACCACGTGTCGAAGCGCAGCCCGAAGCGGCGGCACGTCTCGCGCTGCCAGCCGAGGATCTTCATCAGCGCGTACTTCGAGAAGCACCGGGCCGACTCCTCTTCCGGCAACTTGCGCCAATCGTCAGCGCAGCCGGCAGGGGGCGTCAGGCGCTGGAAGCTCTCGTCATTGAAGGCGGCGGATGCGGCGCGGATCGCGGCTTCGTCCTGGTTGAGCAACTCGGCGGCCATGATCTCGAGGTACTGGCCGTGGTAGCCGTCCTCGGGGAACTCGACGGCCTCGTCCAGCAACTGCAGGTAGCGCGCGCGCAACGACTGGCCCAGCAGTTCGACCTGCCGCCCGGCGTCGTTCACATAGTATTCGGCATGCGCATCGTAGCCCACGGCGTCCAGCAGACGCACCATCGTCATGCCGAACGCGCCGGCGCGCGCCGAGACCACGTTCAGGGGCCCCGTGGGGTTGGCGCTGATGAACTCGACGTTGATGCGCCGGTTGCCCGCGGTGCGGATCTTCTGCAGCGCGCCTTCCGGATCCCAGACGTCCAGCAGCAGCGACACCTGATGCTCGCGCGCGATGCGGAAGTTGATGAAACCCGGGCCCGCGATCTCGACCGACTCGATCACGTCGTGCGGCAGGCTCAGGTTCGCGGCGATCTCGCCGGCCAGCTCACGCGGCTTGCGACCGAGGCGCTTGCCCAGCATGAGGGCCAGGTTGGTGCTCAGGTCACCGTGGCTCCGGTCGCGGGGTTTTTCGAGCTCGATCTCGACGTCTTCCTCGAAGACGCCGTACTTCTCGAGCACGCCCAGCAGGCCCTTCCTCAGCAGCTCTTCCAGCATGGCTCACGTCTCCCGATCGGCCGCATCGGGCCTGGCGGTGGTGAATCTCAGGTCGGGGTGCCGCCCGGCCGTCTCCGGCAGGGCGAACCACTCGGGCGTCAGTTCGAGGCGCGGAGCGTCGCCCCACAGGCGATCCAGCTGGAAATACTCGCGCGTCTTCACGTGGAAGGCGTGGACCACCACGTCGAAGAAGTCGATGAGCACCCAGCGTCCCTCTCGCATCCCCTCCACAGCGCGCGCCTTGTGGCCGGCGGAAACCGTCTCGTCCTGCGTGTAGCGGGCCGCCGCCTGCACCTGCGTGTCGGCGGCGCCCGAGGCGATCACGAAATAGTCGCACACGTCCGAGCGTCCGCGCAGGTCGAGGATGACGATGTCCTCCATGCGCTTCTCCAGGAGGTGCCACGCGCACCGCTCGGCCAGGACGTACGCCGACGACCCGTCGGGGAACGGGCGCTCGGGCACGGCGTCCCGGTTCGCTGCGGTGGTCTTGTCGGTCTGCATGTTACCTGCCTAGTTCAAGCGGTTGATGACGTACTCGACAGCCACGGCCAACAGGTCCTTCTGGGGACCCGAGGCGACGGGCCCGAGGGCTTCCTTGGCGGCGTCGCCGAACCGGCGGGCCGTGGTGAATGCATGGTCGACGCCGCCGTGGTCGGTCACGAAGGCGCGCACTTCGGCCCAGCACGCCGCCCGCTCGTCGCGGTCGCGCATCGCCGAGAGTTCTTCGAGGCGACGCAGCGCCACGGGCGGCGCCTGGCGCGCCGCGGCGATCAGGGGCAACGTAATCCGGCCCTCTTCCCAGTCCTGACCGGTCGGCTTCCCCAGGCGGCGTTCGTCCCCCAGGTAGTCGAAGACGTCATCGGTAATCTGGAAGACGCGGCCCACATGCGCGCCGAAGGTGCCGAAGGCTGCCTCGTGCGCGGCCAGCCGGCTGTTGAACGAGGCGCCGATGCGGCAGGCGTTCTCGATCAGCGAGGCCGTCTTCTGGTAGATGATCTGCTGATATCGCTCCTCTGTGATCGCCAGGTCGTAGCGATGTTCCAGCTGGAGCATCTCGGCCTCGCTCATGAGCACCGTCGTGTGCGCCAGCAGCTCGACGGCATGGTGCAGGCCGGCGGCGCACAGGTTGTGCAAGGCCTTCGAGTACAGGTAGTCGCCCATGATCAGCGCCGCGCTCGGGCCGTACTTGACGTTGACGGCCGCCAGCCCGCGCCGCGTCACCGCATCGTCGATGAAATCATCGTGCACGAGGGTGGCCGTATGCACGAGTTCGACGCTGGCTGCCGCGGTGATCGCCGCCGGGGCGAAGCCGTCCTTGTCCTGGGCGGCCAGCAGCAGGAGCGTGGGCCGGAACCGCTTGCTCTTGCCCTGCCGGATGTGGTCGCAGATGTCGCGCGTCAGCGGGCTGTCACCCGTCGTGATGCGCTGGAACTCGCGATCGACAGCTTCGAGCGCCGGGGCGATCTTCAGCTGGAGCGTGGCCAGTTTGATGCGTTCGCGGTCGACGAGTCCCATACCTTCCCACTCTCGGTTGCCGTTACCGGCCGCTGCAGCCGGCCATCCAGCGGAGTATTCTCAAAACGAGGACGGTGTCAATCCCCTTCGGCCGCCCGCACCGCGGCTTCCCGGCGGTCCTTCCGCCGGACCACCACCAGGGCCACCACCGCCGAACCCAGGTAGAGCACCAGGATCGGCACCATCATGATCATCTGGTTGATCACGTTGGCATCAGGCGTGATGGCCGCCGCCGCGACCGCCACGACCACCAGCACGTACCGCCACTTCGCCAGGAGCCACTGCGGGCGCACGATGCCCGCCGCGCAAAGGGCCAGGATCACCATCGGCAGCTCGAATACGAGCCCGCAGGCCAGCACGAACTGCAGGAACGTCCCGAGGTACGAACCCACCTCGATCATGGGCTTCATCGACTCGGTTCCCATGTTCATCATGACCGTGAGCATGAACGGGAACCCGAGGTAGGCCAGCGCCGACCCCGTGTAGAACAGGATAACCGTCCAGGCCAGAACCGGCGTCGCGACGCGCCTCTCCTTCCGGTACAGGCCCGGCAGGACGAATCCGTAGACCCGGAACAGCACGAAGGGCGCCACCACGAACAGCCCGACGCCGAACGAGACCTTCAGGCGCGCCATGAACGCGCCGCTCGGCGACATGAAAAAGGCGCCCTGTTCGCCCAGGGGCCGCAACAGCACGTCCAGGAGCCGCCCGGACCAGAACCAGCACAGGATCGCCGACAACCCCATCGCCGTCATGCTCTGGAACAGCACCTTGCGCAGTTCCTCGAGGTGGTCGAGCAGGCCCATGTGCGTGCTCTCCGGCTCACCGGGCCCGGCTGCCTCGACCGGTCCCGGCGGCGGCGGCGGCGCGGAACCGCCGGCGTCAGCCGGTGCAAACGCCAGGGGCCGCGGCGGCGCCGGAGGCAGGTCGTCGAACCCGACCTGGTCCCGGGGACCGGGCGGCAGCGTGTGCGGCTCCGGCGCACCTGGCCCGGGCCCGTCACCCACTTGCCGCTCGTCGCTCACGCGCGCTCCGGGGGCAACCGCATGGCACTGAGCAACGCGAAAAACTCGTCCACGCTCTGGAAGCTGCGGTAGACCGAGGCGAAGCGCACGTAGGCCACCTCGTCGACCTGCCGCAACTGCTCGAGCACACAGCCGCCGATCACATCGCTCGGGACCTCGCGCCGGCCCGACGTCGCCAGGTCGTGCTCGACGTGGTCGACGATGATCTCGATCTCTTCCAGCGACACCGGCCGTTTCTCGCAGGCCTTCGTGACGCCCACGATCACCTTGGCGCGATTATAGGCGACCCGCTCGCCGCTGCGCTTGACCACGAGCATCGGGCGCGTCTCGACGCCCTCGTAGGTGGTGTAGCGCTCGCCGCAGGCGGTGCATTCGCGCCGGCGCCTGACCGCGCGCCCGTCACGGACGGCGCGGCTGTCGATCACCTTGTCTTCGTCACTGGCGCAGCGTGGGCACTTCATGAGCGACCCTTCCGTCCGTCAAGCCAGGTCCGGGTACAGCGGGAAGGCGCGGCAGAGTTCGCTGCTGCGCCCCTTCAGCGCGGCGAGCGCCGCGTCGTCGCCGCGGGCAGTCACCGCAGACTCCATGATGGCCGCGATCTCGCGCATCTGGTCCGGCCCCATGCCGCGGGTGGTCAGGGCGGGCGTGCCCAGCCGCACGCCGCTGGTCACGAACGGGCTCTGCTGGTCGAACGGCACGGTGTTCTTGTTCGCCGTGATGCCGACCTTCTCCAGCAGCTCCTCCATCTCCTTGCCGGTCAGGCCCTTGTTCGTGACGTTGACCAGCAGCAGGTGGTTGTCGGTGCCGCCGCTGACCAGGCGGAAACCGCGCTCCATCAGCGAGGCGCCAAGCACCTGCGCATTGGCCACCATCCGACGCGCGTAGTCGCGGAACGACTCCTGCATCGCCTCGTGGAAGCAGACCGCCTTCGCCGCAATCACGTGCATGAGCGGTCCGCCCTGCACGCCCGGGAAATTCATCTTGTTGATGGCGGCGAAGTGCTCCTGCTTGCACAGGATGAGGCCCCCGCGCGGCCCCCGCAGCGTCTTGTGCGTCGTCGAGGTGACGATGTCACAGAACGGCACCGGGCTGGCATGCACGCCGCCGGCCACCAGGCCGGCGATGTGCGCCATGTCGAACAGCAGGATCGCTCCCACTTCATCGGCGATACTGCGCAGCGCGACAAAGTCCCACGCGCGCGGGTAGGCGCTGGCGCCGCCGATCAGCAGTTTGGGGCGCTCCTGCTTCGCCTGCTCGCGCAGGCGGTCATAGTTGATGGTCTCGGTCGCCTGGTCCACCTCGTAGTGGACGGCCTGGAACAGCAGGCCCGAGAAGTTCACCGGGTGGCCATGTGTCAGGTGGCCCCCGTGGGACAGCGACAATCCCAGCACCTTGTCGCCCGGCTTGAGGAACGACAGGAACGCGGTCAGGTTGGCCGTTGCCCCGCTGTGCGGCTGCACGTTGGCGCGCTCGGCGCCGAACAGGGCCGTGGCGCGGTCGCGGGCCAGCGACTCGGCGACATCGACGTTGACGCAGCCGCCGTAGTAGCGCTTGCCGGGGTACCCCTCGGCATACTTGTTCGTCAGCGTCGAACCCATGGTGGCCATGACCGCCGGGCTGGTGAAGTTCTCGCTGGCGATCATCTCGAGCTGGTCGCGCTGGCGCGCCAGTTCGGCATCCAGGACCGCGGCGATCTCGGGGTCGACCCTGCGTACCACGTCGTGCATCGCGTCACTCCCCTGTCGTTCGACCGTTCTCGAAGTCCGTGATCTTCTGCACGCGCCGCGCGTGGCGGCCGCCCTCGAAACTCGCGCCCAGCCAGGCCTCGACGACCGGCCAGGTCTCTTCCGGCTGCAGCGCATCGCCGCTCAGGCACAGGACGTTGGCATCGTTGTGCTGCCGAGTCGTCGTGGCCTGTTTCGGCGTGAAGCAGAGGGCCGCGCGCACACCGTTCACTTTGTTGGCGGCAATGCTGACACCGATGCCCGAGCCGCAGATCAGCAGTCCCTGCTCGACGTCTCCCGCGCCCACCAACCGCCCCACGGCCAGCGCCGCATCGGGATAGTCGGACGGCCCCTCGGCGGTCCCGCCGCAATCGACGACGTCATGGCCCGCGGTGCGCAGCCTTTCGACCAAAAAAGTCTTGTGGGGCAATCCGCGATGATCGGACCCGATCGCGAACTTCATGATCGGCAATCCTCTCCGGCACAGAGTTCACGAAATACGCCAACCCATGCCGCCACCTTGGCCTCGATGTCGCCGGCTGCGCGCCGGTAGGCGTCGAGGTCCTGTTGCCAGGGGTCAGCCACGTCGAGACCGGCCTGGTCAGCCCCGCCGCTTACCGGACCCTGCCGCCGCCAATCGTGCCCGGGCGCGGCGAGCAATCCCACCGCACCGGGCCAGGCCGCGGTTATGCGGGCGCTGACCAGTGCAGCGTGGGCGCGCGTCAAGCCGATGACCCAATCCGCCCCCGCCAGAGCAGCGGCGTCCAGAGGCGCGGTGCGGTGTGCATCGAGATCCAGTCCCAGTTCGTGGGCGACGGCGCGGGCACCGGCGGACGCCGGTTCGCCGGTCGCCGCGGAAGTCCCTGCCGAAGCGAAAAGCAAGGGCAGGTCGGCGTACCGGTGCCGGGCCAGGACCTCGGCCAACGGGCTGCGGCAGGAGTTGCCTGTGCACACAAAGACAATCCGCCGGGACATGACCGACCTTTCGCGCCCGCGGTGCAGGCTCGCAAAGGTAAAGGTCGGCGCCGCAAGCGTCAAGAAACGCGGGTTTGGACGGCCGGAACGGCGGCCGGCCTGGTCAGGCCCGGCCAGGCCGGATCAGGTCGGGTCAGGCCAGGTCAGGCAGCGGGAGCGGCCCGGGCCGAAGGACCCGCGGCGGCGCGACCGTCAGGTCGACCAGGGCGCTGGGAGCTCCCGGCGCCCCGCCACCGGGGACGCCGACCCCACCCCAGCAGCCGTCCACCAAGGGCCCAAACGCGGCCACAGCGGCATCCAGATCGGCCAGGGGCGCCTCCCCCGTACGGTTGGCGCTCGTCGATGCCAGGGGGCCGCCGGCCCGCCGGATCAACTGCCGGAGGTCGTCCCGGCGTGGTACCCGGACCGCGACCGTGCCTCGCGCGCCATCGCGGACCAGGTCGTGGAGCCCGTCGGCAGCCGGCAGGATGAACGTGAAGGGGCCGGGCCAGGCTGCCTCGCACAGCGCCCGCACCCCCGCCGCCACCGGGCTGCACAGCGACAAGGCCTGGTCCAGCGAGGAAGCCAGCAGCAGGAACGGCTGCCCGGGATGGCGCCCCTTCAGGGCGTGCATGCGTTCCAGGGCCGCGCCCTGATCCGCGCGGGCGTGCAACCCGCAGATGGTGTCGGTGGCCAGCAGGAGGACGCAGCCTCCAGCAAGGCCGGCGGCCGCCGCCTCTTCATCGAGCCGGGGGCACGACATGCTCACCGGGCCCCGTCAGCCAGCTCGCGACGGTACGCCTCGACGGCCGCAGCCACCACCGGGTCGGCCAGGCCGATCATGCGCGCGGCCAGGCAGGCTGCGTTGCGCGCGCCGGCGCTCCCGATCGCGACCGTCGCCACCGGAACGCCCGGCGGCATCTGGACGATGGACAGCAACGCATCGACACCGGCCAAAGGTCCGCTCGCCACCGGCACGCCGATCACCGGGCGCCCGGTCAGGGACGCCACGACGCCGGGCAGGTGCGCCGCCATGCCCGCGGCCGCAACGAAGACCTGGGTGCCGGTGCGCTCGGCCTCGGTCACGATCTCGCGCAACCGGTCCGGCTGCCGATGGGCCGAGGCGATCTCCACGCGGTGGCTCAGCCCGAACCGGTCGAGCAGGGCCGGCATCTTCTCGATCACCGGCAAGTCGCTCTCGCTGCCCAGCAGGATCATGACCTGCACCCCGCCTGCGGTCGTCGTCATGTCAGTCCCCCTTCGCGGCGATGTCCCGCCGGTAACTGAGTCCCTCGAAATGCGTCCCGGCCAGCAGTTCGTAGGCCAGCCCCCGCGCCCGTTCCAGGTCCTTGGCCATGCCGACAGCGCCAAGCACGCGCCCGCCGCCGGTCACCAGGCCGTCCCCGGCGTCGCGCGTGCCGGCCTGGATGATCCAGGCGTCGTCGCGGTCGGCCGCGAGTTCGATCGGCTTGCCGTTGACGTAGCGTCCAGGATACCCGTCGGCGGCGCCCACGACCACGACGCAACGGCGTCGCCATTCGCTCAGCCCGGCGCCGGCCCAGTGCTGCGGATCGCTGTCGCCGGCCGGGAACTGCTGCAGGAAGCCGCCCAGTTCGCCGGCCGCGGTGGCCGCGCACACGTCGTACAGGTCGCCGCGCAGCAGGGGCAGCACCACCTGCGTCTCGGGATCGCCGAAGCGGCAGTTGAATTCCAGCACCGTCGGCCCGTGCGCCGTCAGCATCAGCCCGGCATACAGCACGCCGCGGTACGGGATGTCGCGCCGCCGCAATTCGGCCAGCACGGGCAGCACGACGCGCGCATCGATCTGCTCGCAGAGCGCCTCGGGCAGCAGCACCGGCGCGAACGCGCCCATGCCGCCGGTGTTCGGGCCGGTGTCACCCTCGCCGATGCGCTTGTGGTCGCGGCTGGGCGCCAGGAGGCAATAGTCCTGGCCGTCGGTGATGATGAGAACCGAGAGTTCCGGGCCGAAGACGCACTCCTCGAGCAGGATGCGCAGGCCGGACGTCCCGAAGCGCTGGTCGTCCAGGCACTCGCGGATGAAGGCCTCGGCCTCGCCGCGCGTGGCGCACACCGCCACGCCCTTGCCCTGCGCGGCGCCGCAGGCCTTGACGACCACCGGCAGGTCCATCGTGTCGAGGTGGTCGAGCGCCGTCTCGCTGGAACTGAACGCCTGGTAACGCGGCGTCGGCACGCCCGCCGCATGAAGGACTTCCTTGGCGAATTCCTTGTCGCCCTCGAGCCGCGCGCCCATCGCGCCGGGACCGAAGACGTTGATGCCGCCGTGCCGCAGGTGGTCGGCCAGGCCCGCGATCAGCGGCTCCTCGGGTCCGACGATGACGAGGTCGATGCCCTCGTTCTGGCAGAAGCGGACGACGGCGGGCGCGTCGGCGGGGTCGAGTGCGACGTTGCGCGCGAGCAAGGCCGTCCCCGGGTTGCCGGGCGCCGCAAAAATACTCGGCTGCAGTGGAGATCGCGCGAGCTGCCTCACGATGGCATGCTCACGTCCTCCGCTGCCGATGACGAGCACCGATCCGGGCATATCCGGGCCTCCTGTGGACGTCTCGAACAGGTTACACCGACGGCCAACCGCCGGCGATCAGGGAACGATACGCGTGCCGGCACGGCCCTCGAAAGCCTCGAGCAGCAGTTCGGGCGATGTGATGATCACCTCGCGACCGCCACCCTTGAGGAACGACAGCGCCGCCTCGATCTTCGGGCCCATGCTGCCGGCCGGGAACTCGCCCGCCGCCAGCATCGCCGCCGCGCGCTCGGAACCGATCACGTCGAGTTCCTCCTGCTCCGGCGTCCCGTACCGCGTGCAGACCTTGGCGACCTGCGTGATGATCATCAGCGTGTCGGCGCCGATCAGGCGACCGAGCAGGTCGCTGGCGCGATCCTTGTCGATGACCGCATCGACGCCCTCGAGGTCGCCGTCCGGACGGCGCACCACCGGCACGCCGCCGCCGCCGACGGCGATCGTCAGCACGCCGCCCGCCACCATGATGCGGATCGCTTCCCATTCGATGACTTCAACCGGCTGCGGGCTGGCCACGACGCGCCGCCAGCCGCGGCCGGCGTCCTTGACCATCGCGAAGCCGTTCTCCAGCCGCAGGCGCTCGGCTTCCTCTTCCGTGTAGAATGGACCGATGGGCTTGGTCGGCTTCGCCATCGCCGGATCGTCGGCATCGACCCGCACCTGCGTGACCACGGAAGCCACGGGCTGGTTCATGCCGCGGCGGCGCAGCGCGTTCTGCAGGCTCTGCTGCAGCATGAAGCCGAGGCCGCCCTGGCTGTCGGCGCCGCAGACGAACATCGGCATGGGCGGGATGCCGTGCATGGCCATGCCGGCGTCGCAACGCAGGACGATGTTGCCGACCACCGGGCCGTTGCCGTGGGTCATCACGATCTGGTGCCCGTCGGCGGCGAGCTGCGCAACGAGATCCATCGTCTGGCGCGTGATGGCCGACTGCTGCTCCCAGGTTCCTTCCTGGCCCACGGGGATGATGGCGTTTCCCCCGAAAGCGATCACGATGCGACGATTGCCGGACACGCGGGACCTCCGCCTGATGCCGGTGCCCTGCGGCGAGCGGCCGCTCGGGAACCAGTTTGCTGCGATTCACGGGATTGCACGGGCAAAGCTAGAGGCGGGCCCGGACCAAGTCAACAGCTGCCGTACGAACGGCCCGGCGGTCCTCAGTTCAGCGATTCCAGGTAGCGGGTGATCTCCTGGCCGACCTCGCGGCGGATGCCGGTGCGGTCGTTCGCCAGGCGCTTGAGGTCCACCTTCGAGACGTATTTCACGTGGATGAACCTGCGCAGCGACTTGAGCGGCACGTTGACCGGGCTGCGCAGGCAGGCCAGGGGTACGGCCTTGTTCGCGAAGCCCGTGTGCAGCGAGCGGTTGTTGATGATGACCTCGAGCACCTGGGGATTGCGCGTCCGGTTCACGACCTCGGCCACGAGGCCGGGAATGGACGAAATCTTCGGGTCGCGCAGGAACTCGAGCAGCACGCTGGTCGACATGATGTTGTCCAGGACGTGCTTCCGGATCGCCACGCGGTCAAGATCGTCCCGGTCCGGTTTACCTGCCGCTGCGGGGGCGGCCCCGTCAATCTCCTCCTCCGTGACCACGGGGAACCCGTGCGCAAAGATCCGGCCGCCGTCATCGAGGTCGATCACGAGGAACCCCGGCTCCAGGAGCACGCCGTCGAGGTTTCCCGCGAAGCCAGGGCTGTACGACCGGGGATTCGCCAGCAGGTGGCGCAGCACCGCCTCCAGCGACGGCGCAACCGCCAGCACCACGCGCCCGCCGTCATGGTGGCGCTGCACGATCGCCGCGGCGCCCAGCAGGTCCAGCCGTTCCTCGCGCAGTCCGACTCCCGACAACTGATCGGCCACCGACAGGAGGCGAAGCGCTCCGGCGGCCAGCGGCGGCAGGTCCAAAGGACGATCCCCGCGCGCCGCCAGGAGTGCCGCCAGCGCCGCCAGGCCGGGATCGACAGCTGCCAGGGCGGCCAACTGCCCGGGGTCCGGGTGCATCCACAACGCCGACAGCAACCGCGCACCGGTGGCCCTCCCGATGGATGCGTGCATCTGCACCGCGGCGAGGCGCTCGCGCCGACATGCGTCGTCCACCCTTGGCCCCAGGGCGTCCACGAGGGCGTCCGTCCACGCCAACGGGTCGTTGGACAGGACCGCCAGCGCCGCCATTTCCATAAGCGCCTCATCGGTGGGGACCAGGGGATCGGCATGCGCCGGGGCATGCAACAACACGCAGGGAGCATCTTTCAGGTCCACGGCCATCGTCCTTGCGTCGAGGTTGTCGCCACCGGGCCAGGCGTCCGGCGTCCCCCTGTTTTCGGCAGCCAAGGCGCCGGATTGACTACGATCGGACCCGCCCCTCCCCGTCGCCCGGGCGGCTACCACGAGGCCCCGGCCTCCAGCCAGGCTTCCCAGGCCACGACACCAACCGCCCCGGATGCGCCAGAGGCGGGCTCCGCCTCGCGCCGGGCGACGGCTGCGCTGCCCCGGAACGGTCCTTTCACCCAGCCGGCCCCAGCCATCGCCTCGGCGCGCCAATGCCCCCAGTGACGGGGAACGACCACACCGGGAAGGGGTGCCAACGCGCGCACGAGATCGACGGCATCCCCCCACGCGGATGACGACTCGGCCCAGGCGGCCCATCCGCAACCAAGTTCCCGCCGGCAGGCGATCGAGGCCAGCTGCCGCGTCCCGCCGCCGCCAGACCCGTCAACCGTGAACGAACGCCATTGGGCCCCGAAGCGGGTTCCGCCCCCTTCCCACGACGCGCCACCGGTGACCGCCGTCCGGGTCCCGGTGTTCGTTTCGGTGGCCGGATCCCAGGGTTGACGTTCGGACCAGTTCGATTCCGAGCGCGAAGACCTCCGCACGCGCAGTTCGAGCGACAGCCCCGGACGCGGCCGTGCCGACCACGCGACCTCGGCAACCCTGGAACTGCGTCGCTTCACGACGACCCCATTGGGTGACATCCGCGCACCCTGGACCAGTACTTCGCACGCACCGGCGCCCCGTTCGCGCCAAACGGCCCGCAGCGCCCAGCCCGTCCGCGCCGCCAGCGGCAACACACCGGCCCCATACGGCCATGAACCGGCGGACAGCCCTGATTGGGCCTCCAACCTCAATTCGCGCGCGGCCTGCCAGGCGAGGCCCGCGATGACGGCCTCGCTGCCTGTCCCGCTTGCGGGTCGCCACCGCCCCAGTTCCCAGGTGCAGGCGAACGACGGACGCACGATGCGGCCACTGCAACTGAGCGCCGTGGATGACGAGTCGCGGCTGGCCAGGATCCCCCACTCGCGGGTAGCCCCGGCGTGAGCCGCCCGCAGCGTGGTGAGTCTGGCGGCAGGCATCCAGAGCGAGGACAGGCGCCAGCCATGCCCAACACTCTCCACACCTGCTTGCATGACGCCGGCGGCCGCACCTGAAGCCGTGCGCACCGCGAGCCCCCCGCCGGCACCCAACAGCCCCTGATCTGCGGTGAGCGAGGTTCTGCGTGCCGGGTCGGCCGCCACCAGCCCGAATCCGTGGCGCAGGACCAACTGTCCCGCCCAAAGCCGGACCGGACCACTGCCCAGCCAGCCGCCGCCGGCCACTTCCGGAGCCGCACCGGCCCGCAACCGCAGGACACCCCGGCCGCCAATGGGACCTGCCGCGCACTCCCAGCGGCCGTCGTGGCGCACGTCGGAGCCACCGGCCTGGGTACGCCAGCGCAGACGCCCGGAAAGGAATGAGGCGAACCTGGCGGCCGGACCGGAATGGGCGGCCGCCTGCAGCAGCTCACGAGCCGCAAGCGGCTGGTCGGCGGCATCGAGTTCGCCGACCGCCTCGACCAGGTCGGGAGCCACTTCACCGGCCATGGTCGAATCGGCCACATCGATCGCCGTCCCCGTCTGGGCGGCGACCTGCGCCGCAAGAACGACGCCGCAAGACCCCACCAGCGTCGCCAGCCCCCGATTCCGCCGCAGCGCACGCACCCCGGTCACCATGGCGAGACCTCGAAACGACCGAGGGCGACCTCGATCCGGTGGGTCAGCCCCAACTCCGGGTGCGCAAGGTGGCTTGTGCGCAGGCGCACTTGCCCCCGCTGCCAAATGAGCCCCCCACCCACAGCGCCGCTGGCGCCGTCCGCCCGCCAGGCAAAGCCCGCGCCGCCGCCGATGCCGCACAGGGCCTCCCAGCTGCCGCTGGGGCGGCCGTCCGGACCCCAGTCGAGGGCCAGGGCAACGGCGCGCCCGCGCCCCGCCACGGCCAGCCTCAGGCGCCTGTCGGGCTCTGGATCCATTTCGAGGGAACCTGAACGGGTCAGCGGCACCAGCACCCGCAGGTCACACAGGCCCAGCGCCCCGGTCGGGATGACGCCCCCGACCACCACCTCAGCGGCATGCTGGGTCAGGATGGCGCCCGCGCCCGGCTGCAACCGCCGCCACGACGCCTGCGCTCCGAGTCGCCACCTTTTCCCGACCTCCGCGCGCAGGAGGCCCCGCTCATCCCGGAACACGTCTCGCCCGACCGCATCCCAGCCCACTTCCACCGCGGCGCCGCCCACGCCTCGCCACCCGACGGCCACGGCGCGCGCGGGCAGTGCTTCAAGGCCGAACAGGCGCATCTGGCCGGCCCTGAGCCACGTGCCGTCGTGCGCCGGCGCGGGACCGCCGGCCACGGCCACGGCCGACAGGTACGATGGCACAAGCCACGCCGCGTCAATGCGTCGCAACCCGTCGGCGCGCGCAACGTCACCCCACAGGACGACCCACAGCCACAGGGCTGCGAGGGCAGCCGGCGCCGGACCGGCGACGAGCCGCATTACCGCACCGCCAGCAGCAGGCGCGACGGTGCCCAGCCCTGTCCGACAACTGCCGCCAGCCGCAGCACGGCCACGTATCCGCCGGCGGTGACGGCCCGGCCCCGGTCGTCGCGAAGATCCCACAGGATTTCGCGAAGCCCCGCGCCGGCGCGATCACCACCGAGGTCACGCACACGACGACCGTCGAGGTCGAATACGGCCAGGTCCCATCCCGTCGCGTCCCCAGGGACCATGAACCGCAGGTGGACGGCAGCAGCGCCGGCGGCACGGTCGACGGCAGTCGGGATCGCCGACAGTTCCACACCCGGGGGCGGCGCATCAAGCGGCGCGCTCACGCTGTTCCGGCAGCCCGGCGTGCTGCCGGCGGCGGCCAGCGATGACACCCAGGCGACCGAGCCCGCCGACGACGCGACGCGCTCGAGGGAACGACCGGCCGCTTCAGCCGCTGCCTCCGGAAGCGTCACATGGTCGATCACAGCGCCCGTGGAATCGGCGAGAAGCACTCGGTCGGCGTACGCGCGCCCGTCCGGCGCCGAGTTGTTCAGTGACGGCCAACCGGACAGCCGCATCGGAACGGCGTCGCACCCGCGCGACTGTTCGGGCCCGGATGCGTTGCCCGCAAGCCATGCGGCGAGAGCGCTGGAGTCCTGCGCGACCAGGGCCAACCCACCGGCAGACACCGTGAGCGGCGGCAGGCGCACCCAACCGCCGTCGGCATCCCGGAGACGGTAGCCCCCGAGATCGACGGCGCCGTGCGTGCCGGCCTCCAATTCAACCCACTCGCCCTGCCCGTCACGCGGCGCGCCGAGGACCTCGTTCAAGCACAGTTCGGCCGGTCCCACCTGAAAGCCGCCGAGAAGCACTCGCAGCGAGTCGCCCACTGTCGACAACCGGCAGCGCACTTCGAACGGCCGCAGGCCCGGCGCCACCGGACGCAATGCGAACACCAGCCGACGCGTGTCGCCCGGGGCCATCGCATCGAGCATCGCCTCGACGCCTTCGCCTTCGCGCTCCAGGCGTACGCGCGAAAGCGGCAACGCCTCCAGCCCGTCGTTGCGCAGCGTCACCTCGACCGAAACCATCTCGCCCGGCCACGGCGCGCTCGGCGGCTCGACGACGATCTCCGTCGCCGCCAAAAGAAGGCGCTCGAAGTTGGGCGCTCCTGGCGTGGGCGCCGCCGTAACGAAATCCGCCGCGTTGTTTCCGGAATCCCTGCCGTCCGGCCGGCGAGCGGTTGCCCGACCGGCCGCCAACGGCGCCGGCGCCGTCTCCATCAGGGCGCCATCGGTCAGCGGGCCGTATCCGACGACGTCAGCCGGCTGGCCAGCATGAACGAGCCGGATGGCATCGGGACCGTTCTGCAGCGCAAGCGCAACCTCGACGTCGCCCGTGGTCACACCGGCCCAGTTGCGGTCGACGATCAGGAAACGCGCGCCGGTATCCAGGCTGTGACCGGGGACCCCGCTCCAGCGCGTCTGCCACACGGGGCCCTCGGCGCCGTTGGCGAACTGGAGCTGCCACCCCCCGAGGTCCACGGGCACCGCGCTGGTGTTGAGCAGTTCGACGAACTCCCGTCCGCCGTCGCTGCCTTCGGGGTCCGCAAGGAACTCGTTGATGACCAACTGGGCCGCCGCACCGGTGGCGGCGCAGGAAATCAACAGGCAGAGTCCGGCCCAGGCGGGCGAACGCATCCCGTACCGCTGCATGGCAAACCGTTTGCTTTCCGGGAGGAAAACGGACAGTGAGCTAGAGAAGGCCGTGACGGCGGCGGAGGAACCACTCGCAGCCGAGCAGCAAGGCGATCGTCACGATGAAGGGCCAGCCGGACCACAGGTCGAAGCGCCGTCGTTGACGGTTCTCCGCCCCCTTCCAGTCCACGGCCTCGAGGCGCTGCCGAAGACCAGCGATGGCGCCGGGATCCGACAGGTCGACATAAGCCCCGCCGGCGCGGGCGGCCAGCTGCTCGAGGCGTCGCCGATCCTGCCGCACCTGTGTGCGTTCGATTGATGCGTCGGTCACGACGAACCCCGCTGCAGGACCGACAACCGGCGGCTCTCCGACTCCAGTCAGTTGCGCCGTGTAGCGCCCGGGCTGCAGCGGCGGCAGTTCGACGTCGCTAGCGCCCGGTTCGGTTGCCGAGGCCGTCAGCGCGAACGTTTTTACGCCACCTGCGGTCGTGTCGCTCTCGGCGCGGATCGCCACCGAGGTCGCACGGCCGATGACGGGCTCGCCCCTCATGTCCCGCCACCGGGCGTTCAGCCTGATCGGCTGTCCTTCCTGGTACACGCCGGGCCGGATGGCGAACTCCAGCCCCGCCTGCTCGGCGGCGCCCGTCAGCCAGACCAGCAGGTTGCGCAACACCCGCCGGGCCGGCTGGACTGACCCGGCATTCCCGCCGCCGCGCGGCGCTTCCCAGAAAGCCCATTCCCAGACATTCCGGACGCCCAGCCACGCGACGCGTCCCTGTCCGCGCGGACCGATCACGAGGGCCGGCAGCGCGCCTCCGGCGCCACCCCGCGTTGCCGCTTCGAGCAGGACCGTGCCGCCGACGCGCGGGACGACGCGCGCCGTCTCGCGCCATGGAGGAAGCGCCGCGAAAACTGCGGCGCCGTCTTCGCTTCCGGTCGCAACGCCCTCCAGGACAGCATGCCCGGCGGCGCCATCGGCCGCACGTGCGAAGCGGTTGCCCGACTCCCACCGCCACGATGCTGCCTCGACCGGCAACAGCGCCGCCAAACCGGCCGGCGGTCCGGCCAGCGCGGCGGCACCCGAGGGCGACACGGCGGCTGACGGCAGCACCAGCAGCCCGAGCCCGGCGTCGACAGCCTGGCCCAGTGCCGCCCAATCGATGCGGGCGTCGGTGCCGGTCCAACCGGTCAGCACCACGGCATCCCACCGGCCCCAGCCGGCGGCGTCGACAGGCGGTTGCCATCTGCGCATGCTGTCGGCAAGGACCAGGCCACGCGCATCCGGGTACACCACCGACAACGCCAAGCGCCGCTCCCCGGCAGCCGCCTGGGCCAGGAAACGCACGTCCCAACCAGGAGTACCGGCCAGCAGGAGCACGCGCGCCCGGTCACGCCGGACGTCAACCGCCAGTGTCGCCCGGTTGTTCTCGAGGTAACGCTCGGCAACGAGCGGCGCGACTTCCAGACGCAGCGCCTGCAGTCCCTCGCCGCGCGCACGGTAGACCAGGCGCACGGGCACGACCGGGTCGCCGGCAGCAACGGTGTCGGCGGCGACGATGCCGATGTCGTCGCGCAGCGTCACCACCAGCGGCGCCGTCGCCCCGGCCGGCAGATCACGCTGTTCCACCGCGCAGTCGACGACGACTTCATCGCCGGCATACACGACCGGCGGATAGCGCAGGTCCTGGACCGAGCGGTCCGGCGGGCCGGTGACCGCACCGACACCCGCCACCTGCAGCGGCAGCGCCGCAGCGGCGTTGGCCAGGGCGGCCTCCCCCGGTCCGGCAGTCGTTTCGCAACCGTCGCTCAACAGAACGATCGCGCGCACCGGGCGTCCTGCCAGACGCTCGCGCAACTGTCGGCTCAGGTCCGTCAGGGAGGTGCCGTGCCGGGAGGGCATCGGCGTTGCCGGATCACGGGGATCGAATTCCTGCAGGGGTTGAAGGCCGTTTCCCCGCAGGTAAAAACGGCGCACGGGAGGGCGCCGCTGCGCAAACGCCGAATCGATGGATGCCACGGCCGCCAGCGACTGCTGCCACCGCGAAGGAGCCAGCGCGCCGGGTTCGACGTCGGTAAGCGCCATGCTCCCGGAATCCTCGACGACGTACACCAGTTCGGCGGGCTCACCGGTGCGGCGAAGGCACGACGCGACCGGACCAGCCACCGCCAGGGTCAGTAACGCCAGCACCGTCGCCCGCAACGCCACCAGCACCCGGCGCCAGCGACCGGCCGGCACCGGCCGGGTCCGGCGGTAGACCACCACCGACCAAAGGACGGCCCCTGCCGCCACAACGAGCAGCAGGGGCCACATCCAGACCGGCACGGACCATTGCACGGCCAATTCGGGCCTCCCGGCCTACTTCTTCTTTTCCTTGACGACGACCTGAGCCGCCGCCAGCCGCGCGATGGGCACGCGGAACGGCGAGCAGCTGACGTAGTCCAGTCCGACCTTGTGGCAGAACTCGACCGAACTGGGATCGCCGCCATGCTCTCCGCAGATGCCCAGGTGCAGCTTCGGATTCACGCGACGGCCCTTCTCCGCAGCCATCTCGACCAGCTGGCCGACGCCGGCCTGGTCCAGCTGCTGGAACGGGTCGCTTGGCAGGATACCCTGCCGCACGTACTCCGGCAGGAAGACGCCGGCGTCGTCGCGGCTGTAACCGAACGTCATCTGGGTCAGGTCGTTGGTCCCGAACGAGAAGAAGTCGGCGACCTCGGCCAGTTCGTGCGCCATCAACGCGGCGCGCGGCACCTCGATCATCGTGCCCACCAGGTACGGAACCTTGATGCCGGCTTCGGCCAGCACGGCGTCCGCCACGCGCACGGTCATCGACCGCAGCTCCGACAGCTCGCGCCGCGTGCCGACCAGGGGGATCATGATCTCGGGGCGCACGTCCACGCCGGCCTTCTTGACGGCAGCGGCCGCGGCCACGATGGCCTCGACCTGCATCTCGTAGATCTCGGGGAACGTGATGCCCAGACGGCAGCCGCGGTGACCGAGCATCGGGTTCATCTCGTGCAGGCTGTCCGTCTTGAGCCGGATCGCCTCCACCGTGGTGCCGATCTGGGTCGCGAGGTACTTCATGTCCTCCTCGGCCTGCGGCAGGAACTCGTGCAGCGGCGGGTCCAACAGCCTGATCGTTACCGGCAGGCCGTCCATCGCGCGGAAAATGCCCTCGAAATCAGCCTGCTGCATCGGCTTCATCTTCGCCAGGGCCGCGCGGCGCGACTCCACCGTGCCGGCCAGGATCATTTCGCGCATCTTCATGATGCGGTCTTCGCCGAAGAACATATGCTCGGTGCGACACAGGCCGATACCCTGCGCGCCGAACTCGCGCGCCTGCTGTGCATCGTGCGGCGTGTCCGCGTTCGTGCGCACCTTCAACCGGCGCGTCGCGTCGGCCCAGTCCATGACCTTCTGGAGGTTCGGGTCGTCCAGGTGCGGCGGTACCAGCGCGGGCTGGCCCTCGATGACCGCACCCGTCGTGCCGTTGATCGTGATCCAGTCGCCCTCGCGGAAGGACTTCCCGGCGATCGTCATGACACCATTCGTGGAATCCACCGTCAGCGTGCCGCAACCCGCCACGCACGGCTTGCCCATGCCGCGGGCGACGACGGCCGCATGACTGGTCATGCCGCCGCGGGCCGTCAGGATGCCCTGCGCCACATTCATGCCCGCAATGTCCTCGGGACTCGTTTCCTTGCGGACCAGCAGCACGCGCTGGCCGGCAGCGGCGTGCTTCACGGCGTCCTCGGCGGTGAACACGACCATGCCCTGCGCGGCGCCCGGCGACGCGGGCAACCCGGTCCCGAGCTCCGTAAACGTGGCCTCCGGGTCGATCTGGTCGTGCAGCATCTGGTCCAGGTGCGCCGGCTCGACCAGCAGCAGAGCCTCATCCTGCGTGACCATGCCGTCGGCGTGCAGTTCCACGGCAATGCGGATGGCAGCCATGCCGGTGCGCTTGCCGTTGCGCGTCTGCAGCATCCACAGGCGTCCGTCCTGGATGGTGAATTCGATGTCCTGCATGTTCTTGTAGTGCGATTCGAGCTTGGTGCGAATCGCGTCCAGTTGCTTGTAGGCCACGGGCATGGCCTCTTCCAGGGACGGCAGGTCGCGGGCTTCGTTGCCCACAGGCAGCTGTCCCCTGCCGGCGACGTTCAACTGCTGCGGCGTGCGCGTTCCGGCCACGACGTCCTCGCCCTGCGCGTTGATCAGGAATTCGCCGTAGAACAGGTTCTCGCCGCTCGACGGGTTACGCGTGAAGGCCACGCCCGTCGCCGAACTCTCGCCGAGGTTGCCGAACACCATCGCCTGCACATTGACTGCGGTGCCCCAGTCGGCGGGAATCGCGTTGATGCGGCGGTACTCGATCGCGCGCGCGGCATTCCAGCTCTCGAACACGGCCAGGATGCCGCCCCACAACTGCTCGTACGGATCGGTCGGGAACGGCTTGCCCGCGTGCTTGTCGATCAGGCCCTTGAAGGTGGCGATGAGGCCCTTCAGGTCATCGACACTGAGCTCCGTATCGAGTGCAACACCGCGCTTGGCCTTCAGCGCGTCGATCGCATCCTCGAAATGCTCGCTGGAAACGCCCATCACCACGTCGCCGTACATCTGCAGGAGGCGGCGGTAGCTGTCGTAGGCGAAGCGCGGGGCGCCGCTGACCTTCGCGAGGCCCTCGACCGTCTGGTCGTTCAGGCCGAGATTGAGCACCGTGTCCATCATGCCGGGCATGGAGACGCGCGCACCGGAACGAACCGAGAACAGTAGCGGATCGGCGGCATCCGCAAAGCGGCGGCCCATCACCTTTTCGACCCGGCCGAGGGCCTCCTTCACATCCGACTTGAGCTCGGCGGAGAGCTCGCGGGTCTGCTGGTAGGCGATGCACTGTTCGGTGGTCACGGTGAAGCCCGGCGGCACGGGCACACCGATGCTGACCATCTCGGCCAGGTTGGCGCCCTTGCCGCCAAGCAGGTTCTTCATGCCGGCGTTGCCGTCGGCCTGACCGTCACCGAAGAAATAGACCCTCTTGCTGCTCATGTTCGACTCCAGGATAACGCTGTCGTGAGGGCGCCGGCAGGAACGAGGCCCATGCCGGAAGTTCCGGCGGGCCCCGCGGGGCGCGCGACACGGTGGTGCCGGGGTCCGGTCAACGACAGGCGGGGGTCGCCCCGGCTCACCCCCGCCATGGTCGGCAGAAAATCCGTTCAGCGGATGATGACGATGCGACCCCAGTAGGCCGGTCGCTGCGCCATCTCCACCTTGTACAGGTAGACGCCGGGCGACACTTCTTCGCCGTCCCGGTTGTCGGTATTCCAGTTGATCTGGCCACCGACCTGCATTTCCGGCCCCAGATCGATCACGTCATCGCCGGCAACGGTGAACAACCTGATCCGCGAATGTTCCGGCAGGTTCGTGAAGGTTACGCGCACACCCTCGTCGCCGGGGAAACCCGCCCCCGCCCGAACCGGGTTCGGGTAGGCGTAGATCTCGTCCCCGGCCGTCGGAGCCGCTGCGGCCTCATTGATCTGGACAAACGTCCGGTTGCCGATGCCAGGATACGGCGACGCGGCATCGTCCTGCCAGCGGGGTGAAAACACCAGCGTCTTGGTATTGTTCTCCGGCGTGCTCAGGGCGGTGTTGCCGTAGTCGAAAGACGTCACGGCGTAGTAGTACCCGAAGCTGTTGTAGATCTCATCGTCGAAGAAACGCACCGTATCGGGCGTATCGAAGTCGAAGCAGGCCGCACGTTTCGCCGCGAAGCAACGCGGAATGACCGTGTAGCTGTCGTCGCCGCAATAACCCTCGATGCAATCCTCGGGATTGACACGGTCGTAGAGGCCGACGAGGACCATGTTGTCCGGATCGGAGGTCAACGAACGCCACACGGCCCAACCCTGGAAAGTCTGGGCCTTGACGCGGAACTGGTCGTTCGCTGTCATGTTGCCCGCGCCGAACGTGAGCGACAGGCCGATGTCCAGGCTCATCAGGCTCTGCGGGGACGTGTCGCTCGTGTACGTATCACTCAGGGCCAGTTGCCCACCGACCTGATAGAGTCCGCCCCCCCAAGTCGCCACGGTCAACTGTCCGTCGCCGGTCCCGGGTACCATCACCAAGCCGTCGTTGAGCACCGGCTGCGATGTCGCGTAGCGCCACGAAGCGCCGCTGTCATCGCTCAGCAGCAGGCCGTGGCCGTCCTCGAACACCGCCACCGCCCCGGGCTGCCCCGGGACGTTCATGATCGAGAAGTTCTGCAGGCTCGCCGTCAAGTCCGGCTGTACATCGGGCTCCGTCGCGACCAGGGTCCAGTTGACACCGCCGTTACTGGTACGGTAGAGGCCGCGCTGAGTGACGCCCAGCACGATGGTGGACGGCGAACCGGCCACGATCGCGACGTTGTCGGCACTGCGCACCCACGCGCCGTTCAGTCCCGGAACAGGCACGTTCAGGTCACCATAGAGGTTATGCCAGGTCTGTCCGCCATCGTTCGACTCGTAGCAGCCGTGGAAGTTCAGCGCCGCCACCAGATGGTCGGGATTCGACGGATCCGTCGCGAAATCCTCCACCGAAGGGATGTTCGGGATGGGATTTTCCACATCCAGGGTGCTGGGCACCCGGAACGGCACGGACGCGAAGCCGGCGCCTTCGTTGTCGGACACGGCAACGCCCAGCAGGGGCACCGCCACCACCACGTGCTCCGCATTCCATTCCAGCGCCGAAACGCGATAGGTGTTCTGCAATGCCGCCGCCGGATCCAACTGCGACGTCCACTGTGTGAACGTCTGCCCGCCGTCCTGCGTGACGAACAGTCCGCGCGTGGCCGTGCCCACCGCGAAACGACTGTTGCTGCTGGGCGACACGGCCACATGCGTAACGAGGGTATTCGCATCGAAGATGTCCGCCCCGACGCGCGACCACGCGCCGTCAGCGTACACCCAAACGCCCGCCGGATCGGCCGCCAGTGATGACCCGCGCGTGAAGCCGCCGACCATCACGCCGCCGCTGCCCCTGGCCAGCGCCACGACATTTGCCTGGCGCCAGGTGATCGGCAGGCCCTGGTTCGACTGGGTCCAGGTCGTGGCCCCGTCCCACGTCCAGATACCGCCGTTGTTCGACAGGTTGATGACACCAGTCAACCGGCCGTAGGCACTGGATCCCTCGGTGACCCAGTTAACGAAAAGATTCGCCGGCTGGACGCCGCCGATCGGTCCGCTCTCTGTGGCCGAGAACAACAATTGACGATCGACCCGGTCCCCGAACCCGCCCGAAGCCGTGACCACGTAGCCCAGCCCTTCGGCGTCGGTGAGCGCGAAACACGTCGCCTCGTCCCGGTTCAGGTCGGGCCAGGTCAGGACCAGGCCCGGACGCCCACCGGTGTTGAGCGCCATGCCGATCCGGTCCGGTGAAAAAAGGTACAGCGAATCGGCACCGCACGTGGCCACCGACGTCTGCCCCGAAGCCACGGACACGGACATCGCGACCACGGCCGCTGACAACAGCGTCATCCGGCGAATCCCATTCCAGCCGAGGATCATCGAGTTCCCCTTACGCAGGAGTGCGGCCGGCCGCGCGCGGCCGGCCCACCCGTTACTGGTTGATCTGCAGACCGAAGTAGCTCAGCACCCACCGGATCGCCTTCTGGGTGCCTTCCGTGTCGAATCGGTACGGGTCGAAGCCCCAATACACATCGGCGACCCTGACCTGCTTGTTCGGCACCGTCTTGTAGGACAGATAGCCGAACACGAGTCCGTTGGTGCGCGCGCTGGCCCGCAACCGGCCCTGGTATTCGGTCAACGCCTGGCTGCCGCAACCGGCGTCGATGACCTTGTTCTCGTAACGGTCCTGCGGCCACCCCGTGTGCCCGCGCGCCCACTGGACTTCGCGCATCCAGTCGATGCGCGAGATGCCGGTGAACATCGGCTCCACGCACATGCCGTTCGGCACGTTGGCGCTCGCGTATTCCTGGGTGTCGCACTCCTGCGGCGTGATCGGCGTCGTCCGCGGACTGATGTTGGCATCCACGAACTCGTCGCTGTCCCACACGAACGCCTGCTGGTCGAGCAAGCTGAGCGTATCAACCCGCGCCGCGACGACATCACGCCAGTCGAGGGTCGGGTTCGTGTACATCGTGTCGGGGATGACGCCCGGACCGATCAGGTGCTGCGACTTGAACGCAGGCGCCAGCACCAGGCCCTTCAGGCCGGCGCAGAGCCGGTTCCGCTCCGTGCTGATCGGGTAGTTGCGGCTGTAGATGTACTTCGATGCCGGCGACGTCCAGTCCAGCGCCGCGATGCCCGCAGCTGCATACGGATACATGCGGGGCCCGCGCTGCACGATGTTACCGTCGGGCAGGGTCAGGGTCCCGAAGCCGGCGACGTACGACTCGCCGAAGATCGTGTAGTTCGGGTCCTCGCGCGTGTTGAACACGAGCGGCGTCATGTAGTTGCTGCGCGCCTGCAGGAACGACTCCATGCTGGAGGCCCCCACGAGCATGAAGTTGCCGCCCTGCTGCTGGTAGGGCGTCAGCCACACGAACTTCTCGAGCGCGCCGACGGGGCGGAACTTGCTGAACATCGTCTGGTCGCCCGAGGCACGCGCGTAGCACAGCACGGCCTTGTACGGGACGAGGTCCTCGTAGTTCACGCCGATCGAGTGGTCGCGCCAGTCACGGGTCCAGTTGATGTCCGCGACACCACCCACGCCTTCGGCCAGGAAGTGCCAGTAGGCATTGCGATAAACCTGGTCGTTCAGCGCGCGGTTCTCCTGGCTGGGCCAGGCATTCGAGTTCTTGTCGAAGAGCTGGTCGAGCACCAGCAGCGGCAACTGGAAGTCCCGCGTAACGAAAGGAATCACGCGCAGGGTCCAGCGCATGATGCGGACCTGGTTCGAGTCGTCCTCCACCCGCAGCACGAACGTGTGCAGGCCTTCGTTGAACGAGCGCTCGGCGGCGCGGCGGTTCTGTTCGCTCAGCCCGGGCGGAACGGCCCACCCAGGGTCGTTCGGATTGGCGACGTCGACGATGTCCCAGCCGTGCCGCATGGAAATGATCTTGCCGTTGTAGGCCGCAGCAATCGCGGACCAGGTGAAATTCAGCGGCTGCCCGCCCGCGACGTCGTAGTTCGCGTCCGAGGACGACGACTGCCCGAGATATGTCTCGCTGACGGTGACGTCGGGACGATACCAGTTCGTCCGGACGACCACGTTGGCCACCTCGGTCTGGTAGCCGAATCCGACGCTGACCGCCCCGGCGGTGTCCTGCACCTGCGTGGCGAACAGGAAATAGTGGTTGATGTTCTCGGTCCCAGCCGGGATCGAAACGATCCGCTTCAACGGGTCGTTGCTGTACGGCAGCCACTCGGACCAGCGCGGATCATCGTAGCGCAGCATTTCCCGGTAGTGGATCTGGTACTGGTAGTTGGAGGTCACCCAAGCGCCGTTGTTGTCCAGCGCGGGAACCCACAGGAAGCGCACCTTGGTCGGCACGCGCAGCTCGAAATCGTTGTCCTGTCCGGTCCAACCGATGTTCACCGTCGGGGGCACGGCATAGGCCGAAATCCCGCCGAGGCTCGGGAAGTCGACGCGGCTGGTCGGGACGATGGTGGTCGACGTGAACGAAATGTACGCCGGCGTCGGGTCCACGGCACCCTTCTCGTCGATGGCCCGAACGAACAGGGAGTGGCTGCGATAGCTCCGCGGGCTGTTCCCGTCGCCGGGGAAACCCGCCTGGTCGGCCAGGACCAGGAACGTCGAGTCGGTGGCGGCCGTGAACATCCACGGATGCAGCACGGCGCCCGTCAGCGGATCGACAGTCAGCGTATCCTGCGGGCTGATACCGTCGACGCCGTTGTCGCTCATCTTCCACTGGAAGCCCTTGATGCGGCCGTCCGGATCGGCGCCGGTCCAGCGGAACTCGACCGCGTAACTGGCCTCCAGCAGCGTGGGCGGCTGGCCGGTGACGCGCGTGTCGGGAGCTGCGTTCGGGATCCGGACGCCCCCCATCTCCGTGTTGGTCGAACATCCGCCGACCACCCCGAGCAGGATCGCCAGAAGCCACGGGGCCACGCCCCATCGCATCCGGATGACTTGAGTTTGCATCGTGCTTCTCCTCGTCCTCTCGGTCTTCATCAGGACACCCATCCTCCGGTTACGGCGTGCAGACGAGGTCTTCGCCCGTACCCGAGTGCAGCGTGAGGCGGAAGTACTTGCGCACCGGGTCGCCACCCAGGCTCGGCATGGCGCCCAGCGACAGAGGCAACTGCGTGCGCGACGGCGACGTGAAGCCAAGGTCACGCCACGTCTCCCCGGCCACGAGATTGCGGTCCGGACGCACGCTCCGGAAGAAATTGAACGTCGAAGGCCGCGTCGGGGAAGACCCCTGCGCCGTCTGGTCGAGCGCGATGGCTTCGACCCAGCCTTCGCCGAACTGCCGGGTCACGGCGCGGAAAATCATGTCGTTGGCGGCCGTGTCCCCGCCGGTCATGATATTGAGGATGATCCGGAAGTTCGTCGGGCCGATCTGGACCAGGATCGACGGCACCCAGACCTCGACCTCCAGCTTCCACAGGCCGGTCGTGTTGTTGACCACGAGCCCGGTGCCGCTCGCCGGCTGCCCCCAGGTCGGCACCCGGATGTCGTCGTTGCCGCCGCCGTCCTTGATCTCGTTGAACTCGTCGCAGGCGTACGACACTTCGTACTTCCAGCCCCCGACGCGCCGCACGGCCTGCGCCCACGCCTCGCGCGGGTCATCCTTGCCGTGCAGCAGAAGCGCCATCTTGTACCGGCTGGCCGGAAGAACCCAGTTCGCCAGCGAGTCGGCACGGGTGGCCGCCGTCAGGCTGTTGGTAACGAAGCCGGTGTCGCGATTGACCAGGATGAAGACCGCACCGATCACGGGCTCGAGGTCCGTAGCGGGGTTCGCAGCGCCACCGCCGCTGACCCGCAGCTCAGTCCGCCCGGCCAGACACGGGTGCGTGGCCAGGTACGCGGGCGTGGCGTTCTCCACGCAGGCCACGTTGGCGTCGAAGCCCGAGGTTGAACTGCTCGGCTTGGGCAGCAGCTCGATGCACTGCAGGCAGGGTTCGTAACCGACATCGAAGGACATCGACGCCGGCGAACCGTCCCGCCGCGCCCACTCGTCCACCGACTGCATGTTGAGCGTGAAGCGGCTGTTCGGCGCCGTCAGGAAGCCGAGCGTGTCGCCATACCAGCCGTTTGTCCCAGCGTCCCACGCCGGCACCGTGTCCAGCGCGCTGGCGTCAGACTTGAACGGGAAGACGCCACCGGTGAAGTTCTGGCGCAGGCCGTCCACGTAACCGGTGAATCCGATCTTGAAGTTCGGCCGCACGCGCTCATCCCGCGAATCGTCACGAGCCAGCGCCTTGAACACGACGTACGTGCGGTCGGGAATCCGATCCCCCGCCGCGAACGGGTGGTGGACGCGCGCCGGATCGTTCAACTGGATGTAGTACGGGTAGATCTCGGGATCGGACGGATGGTCCCAATCCTGCTCCCCGTTCAGCAGCCGCGTCTCAGGGTCGTAGTTGACCACGAAGCTGAACGGGCGAAGGTAGGTCGCCACCTCCACACCGGCCACGTCGAGCGAATTGACTTCCAGGTTCACCGTGCCGCTGGGCAGCCTCTTGCGGAACACACTGGTGCCGGTGCCGTCATTCGTGAAGACCAGCGAGACCGCCGTCCCGAAGAACGAGAAGCTGTCGTTCGTCGTCTCGTTGAAACGCCGGGGGTGCCAGCAGTCCTCGAGCGAGGGCTGGCAGTCGCCGCCGAGGGCGCCGTTGATCTTCCACTTGTACCCGAACAGGCCGTCGTTGTACGGCGCAACCGTGTCGATCACGGCCAGGGCCGCGGGATCGTAACCGCGCACGTTCGGCGACTGGCCGCGCCACATGACCTGATAGGTGCGGCCGAAACCGACCGTGTCGACCTGGCCCGCGGCGACCGGGATGGTGTCGTTGCCGCTCACATGGTAGAAGCGCAGGTCCGGCGAGCCGAGGGTGTTCGTGAAGAAGTGCAGGCGCGCGGGAGTGCGGTCGTAGGCGCCGAAGTCGTCCACCGCGACCATGTGCAATGTCTTGTTCGCCGAAGTACTGACGCCTTCACCAATGGTGAAGTTGAAGATCGAGTCCGTCCGCGTCGTCCAATGACCGATCGCCAACGTCGACGCATCGAGAGCCGGATTGAAGCGCTGGTCCTCTTCATCATCGGTGGTCTCGGGATCCTGGATCGTCGTGTCGGTCAGGGCCCACACGAAACGCTCCACCTTCCCGTCCTCGTCGCGACCGTACCAGTACACGTGGAAGTGGTAGTAGCCGCCCGCATCCTCCGGGGGCGCACCCACGATGTACGTTTCGGGCGCCTTGTTCACCTGCACGGCTTCCGGTTGGAAGGCGCGGCAGCCGGCCAGCGCGGTGATACTCGCGATGGCGAACAGGCACAACGCGACGGTGGAGATTCGCCTGATTCTCATGCTGGCGGACGCCCCCTCGGAAGCCTCTACGGTTCAGCAGGTTGGAACGGCGCCGCGGCGGTGGGACGAGCGACGTCGATCATGCCGGCCGCGCCCGCAGGACCTCGGCAGGCCCAGCAGTGCGCTGGCAGCGACGGAAATATAGGGATCCACGCCTCGCCCTGTCAACCGCCAAGAACCCCCCTCCCGGGTCCACAAGCCCGTAAAGCCAAGCAGTTAGGCCACACTGAGAGGGACAAAACAGCAGGGGGCGGCCCTTTCGCGCCGCCCCCCGGCAGTTGCCTGCCAAGCTTCGATCAGGGATCGAAACTTACTTGACCATCGTGGCCTTCTGGACGTTCACGTCGCCGCCCGAGCGGGTCTCGACGAAGTAGACGCCGGAGGACACATTGCTGCCCTGGTCGTTGGTGCCGTCCCACATGATCGGGGTCGGGGTCTCAACGAAGCTGTTCAGCAGGGTCTTCACGAGCTCGCCGCGGACGTTGTAAACCTTCATGACCACGTTGCCGGGGTTCTTGAGGGTGTACGCGATCTTAAGCGTCGGGTTGAACGGGTTCGGGTAGCTCTGGACCGCGAACTTCGCGCCCGGAGTCTCGACACCCGTAACCGTGCCCAGGTTGTTCGACACGCCGAAGTAATCGAGCACGTTGCTCAGCAGCACCGTGCGGGCCGGCGGGGCCGCGGGGGCCTTCGCCGGGTCGATCACATACAGCAGGTCGTGGTTCAGCGACACGACGCGGTTGGTGCCATCGATGTTCAGGGTCGCCGCCGCGTACGGGTACGGGGTCGACGCGCCACCGGGCGCAGTGAACTGAGCCAGGCGGGTAGCGGAACCGAAGGTCACCACGTTGTCGAAGTCGTTGATGCCGAAGCAGCCGCCGTAGGCAACCCAGCTGTTGGCCGTCGTGAACACGGGGTTACCCGCGATCTTGACCACCAGCGGAGCCGTCTGACCGGCGATGTTGTCACGCACGTCGGTATCGACGTTGTACGTGAGGCCCATCTTCGACTCGAGGAACGTCCGGGCCACGGTGCCGGAACCGTACAGGCCGGAGGCGAGGTCGTCGCCGGTCATGAACAGGTCGCGGTTGCCCAGAGCGAACCAGCTGTTGATCAGGCCAAGGTCGTTGCCAGCGTCGCCATTGTAGTCGCCGTTGGACAGCGTCGGCGAACTGAGGTCGCCGGCGGTGTACAGCATGTCCGTGTAGCCATCGATCTGGTTCACGGTCGCACGGCCACCAAGACCGTTACTCACGCCCGAGCTCGGGCCGTGGGTGGCAAACACGTCGTAGTTGACGCCCTTGACCAGACCCAGACCGCGCAGGGCACCGTACCACTCGTCCTCGCCGCCGCGGAACCCGAAGTCGTTCCAGAACAGCAGGGTCGGCTGAGCGCCGGAGACATCCGTCACCGAAGGCAGGCAGTTGACCGTGTAGAAGCCGGGGTAGGCCATCGGAGTGGCGTTGCCCAGGCCCGAACGGTCGAACGGCGCGTAAGCAGTACGGACATCGGCGCCCACCTGGTCGGTGGTCGCGAAGTAGTAATGCAGAACGTCGCCGGGGAACAGCATGCCCGTGTCAGGCAGGTCGAAGTTGAAACGGTTGGCGACAACGATGCCAGCCGAGTTCTTCGTCACCAGACCGGTAACCGAACCGGAGGTCTGACCAGCCGTCAGCGCCACGCGATGCGCGTCGGTGAACAGCGGGTTCTTGACCGCGAACTGCCAGTACATGGTCGGAACGCCAACCAGGGCGCCGCCGGCGCGTGCGGTGGCGTCGATCCAGATACTGTCACCCGGGTCGTTACGCAGGTGCGTCTTCAGCGAGATGTTGGCGGCCATGTCGAACCGGCAGGAGTTGTTCTCCAGGTTCGTCAGGTCGACATCGCCGATGGCCGGGAAGGCGTCGTTGGCCAGACGGATTTCCGTGATGGACATACGAGCGCCGGAGGCCGGGTAGATCTTGACACTGGCGTTGTCGAAGTACGGCGCCGGCGTACCATTGGTGCCGTTACCGTAGCCGAACTGCCAGCCCAGCTCGATGACGCCCAGCTGCACCTGCAGCTGCGTCGCGCCCGGCTCGATCAGATCGTCGACGACGTTGATCGTGCGCAGGTAGTTCGGGCCACCGTAGTACACGAAGTTGCGGTCGACCCAGCCGGCGGAGGCGATGCTGCCGCCAGCCGTCGAGCGAACGCTCCACGTGTAGAAGATGCCAGGGCTGTCATTCGCCGTCAGCAGCTCATGACGATAGATGTCGAACGCGTACGTCATGCCGCCCTTGGCAGGATCCGGCCAGGGCATGACCGGCGAGTTCACCGCGCACTCGATGTGCGAGGTGGGGCCCAGCAGGCCGCCGGTGTTGTTGACGATGTAGCCGCCCGGAGGGCCGTAGTCATTGCCAGGACCGCCGACGGTGCCGCCGGTGCCGGGCACCACGAGGCCGTCGTCGATGAAGGCGACCAGCTTCGAGTAGTTCGAAGCGCAGTCGTCAGCGTCGCCCAGCAGACCCCACACGCGCGCGAAGTCGCCCACGCCCACGTTCGGAGTAGCGGACCAGTCGGGGCCCAGCAGGCCGTCTTCGAAGTTCTCGGTGTACGGAACGCCGTTCAGCGTGACCGTCAGGTCATCCAGGCGGGCCGCGCCAGCCGTCGGCCAGCTGCAGTCGCCGTCCGACCAGCCGCCGTCCGAGTCGAAGATAAAGGCGACCGCAACGTCGGTGCCCAGATACAACTCGGCCGGGGTGTACGTGAACGTGTAGTCGATGGTCGCGTAGCCGGCGCCGTCGTACGACAGGCCCTGGCCACCGGTGATGGCTTCGAAGTTCGGGTTCGCAGCCGTACGCCGCTGCAGGGTCGTGTAGTCATAACCCGGCTCGCTGTCGTACTGCAGGGTTCCCTGCACGCGCACCGTCGAAGCGCCGGCAACAGTCTTCCGGAACTCGAGGATGTCACGCCAGCTGTTGGCATAGCCACCCAGCGGATCCGTCACGCCGCAGGACGCGATACCAGCGTCACCGCACCAGGCGAACTGGCCGGTCATCGTGGTGCCGCTAGCGATCGTGTCGACATGCCAGTGGTTAGCCGGCTGCGTCAGATCCTGAGCCGTCCAGCCATTCGGCAGGAGGCCCGCGCCGCCCGGACGGGCAGCCGCGTTCTCGAAGTCGCCCCGGTACGGGAAGCCCGTACCGGGGCCCATCAGGTCGACGGTGTCACCAGAGGCCTTGACCCCGGTGTCACCGAACAACATGGCAGGCTGCGACGACATGTTGCGTTCTCCAGCGAACGCACCCACAGCGCACAGCAGCGCCACCGCCAAGCACGCGATCGTGGTGAGTCTCTTCATTATCTTCCCCCCATCGCCGGCTCTGGGGCCGACACATGGTTAGGCGAACGAGTTCCGTGCGGCAGCGGGCTTGCGCCAACTCCGCACCCTTCAGGTGACAATGGTTCCCTCAGGCGAACAGGCGGCACGGCGTGGTTAACGCGTGCCAACGAGCGGGACCTCCTACGGATGGCGCAGACCAAAGGTGACGAGCGAACAAAGCGTCAAGTGATTCAAACGGAACGCGAGTGGAAATGAGTGACAACGCACCTCGAGGGTAGGGAACATTTGTCTTGAGTCGCTGAATTACCTTACCGGAATCCGAAACCATCGTCAATAGTCATTTGTGGAAAAACCGTGGAGTGTGCCAAAAACGAGCCCGCGGACCGGAGGGATTCCGATCCGCGGGCCGCGGCCATGTTCCCCTTGTTTTCGCCTCAGACGGCTTCGATCGGCGCAACTTCGCCGAAATCGGCGTAACGGGCGAAAAGACCATGGATTTCGCGCACGAAGGCATGCCGCAGCGACCGGAGCCCAGGGTCCTCTGCGTTCACCATGACGGCGTTGAAATAATCATCGATGGCCGGCCCGAGCGCCGACAGCGCGCCGAAGGCGTCCCCCTGGCGGGCCGACCGTTCCGCCGCACGGAGCGCCGGCGCCGCGGCAGCCGCCTGCTGGAGCAGGATGCGCTCGGCGGGCTCCGGCAGGGCGGCGAAGTCCTCACCCGCCGCCCCACGGCCGCCGGCCACCCAGCGCTCAAAGCAGGCACCCAGCTCCGCCTCAGGCAGCACGGCGCCCTTCAGGATATTCCGGCAACGCTTGAAGCCGGTGGCCAAAGACTGGAAATCCAAACGCTCCCGGTACCCGGCCAGCGCTCCGGCCCAGGCCAGCGCCAACAGGGGATCCCGCCAGCGAACGGGCAGGATCGCCCGCACCACCGCCGGGTCCTGCTCCCCGGTTTCCACGAGGTATCCAGCCAGGCGCGTCTGGACGAACTCGGCAATCTGCCCACGGATGACCGGCAGGTCGGCCGCAGGCGCCCGGTCGGCCAGTTGCGACAACGCAAAGTCAATGGCATCAAGCAGATCCACAGACTTCTTCACATCAAGCATGATGCGCACGATGGCCAAAACGTGGCGCCGCAGGGCATACGGGTCCTTGGCGCCGGTGGGCACGAACCCGGCGAGCCAGCAACCCGCCAGATTGTCCAGCCGATCGGCCGCCGACAGCACGCTGCTATAGATGTCCCCGGGCAGTTCACCGCTCGCCGAGCGCGGCAGGTAGTGGCGGTGGATGGCGCGGCAGGTTTCCGCCGATTCGCCTGCCAGTTCAGCGTAACGCGCGCCGATAAACCCTTCCAACTTCGTGAATTCCTTGCCGTCCTTGATCATTTCACTGACCAGGTCGGCCTTGCAGATCCGGGCCGCCCTTGCCAGGGGAGCCGGGGTAGCCGTGCCATCCCCCATCCCGTTGGCCCAGAGCCAGTCCACCAGCCCGGCGATGCGGGCGATCTTGTCCCCCACCGAGCCGAACCCCTCCAGCCAGGTTACCGCGCCGAGCCGGGCGGCCTGCTGGTCGGGCGTCTGCTTCTGGTCGAACTCCCAGTAGAAAAGGGCGTCGGCCAACCGGGCCCGCAGCACCCGCTCGTTGCCCGCGATCACGTTCGCCAGATGGTCGGAACCCCCGTCCCGCACCGAAGCGAAGCGGGGCAGCAGGCGGCCGTCTGCGCCGACGATGGAAAAGTAGCGCTGGTGCGCCTTGAGCGCGGTGGCGATGACTTCATCCGGCAGGGCCGCATAGCGGTCCTCGTAGCGCCCCAGGAACGGCCGCGGCTGCTCACACAGGAAAACCACCTCGGTCAGCAGTTCCTCGTCCACCATCAGCCGGCCGTCCGGCTGCTCGGCCGCCAGGCACGCAGCCAGCCCGTCCCGGATCGTCTGCCGGCGCTCGTCGTGGTCGACCATGACGCCTGCCGCCGCCATCGCTTCCAGGTACCCGGCGGGCGACGCCAGTGACACCTCGCGGTTACCAGCCAGGGTACGGTGGCCGCGGGACAGGCGCCCGGACCGGATGTGCCCCACCGCCAGGTCCACGACCTGATCGCCCAGCAGGGCGACGATCCACTGCAGCGGCCGCGGATACTCGAGGTCGTACTCACCCCAGCGCATGACCTTGCGGAACGGGATGCCCAGGATGACCGCGGGCACCAGTTCGGCCAGCACTGCCGTGGCGTCCCGGCCGGGCTCCAGGCGCCGGGCCACGAGGCACGCCGCAGCGCCCTCGCCCACCCGTTCGCACGCGGCCAGGTCAACCCCCGCCTTGCGCGCAAAGCCGAGCCCCGCCGGCGTCGGCTGGCCGTCGGCACCGAACGCGACCGTCAGCGGAGGACCCTTCACTTCCGTCTGCCGGTCGGGCTGGCGCACCGACAGCGCCTCGCACAGGAACACCATGCGCCGCGGCGTGGCGACGACGCGCACGCCGACCGCATCGAGCCGCGCGGCGGCGAAGCCTTCGACCAGGCGGCGCTGCAGTTCGACCATCGCATCGGGCACGAAGCGGGCCGGGATCTCCTCGCTGCCGATTTCCAGCAGGAACGGCAGGCGGTCGGGCTGGGAGGTCGGGCTCATCGGGTCGACTCCTGGTTCTTGAGCAGCGGGAATCCCATGCGCTCGCGGCTCTGCACGTAGGTCGTGGCGGCCAGGCGGGCCAGGTTGCGGACGCGGGCGATGTAGCCGGTGCGCTCGGTGACGGAGATGGCGCCGCGGGCCTCGAGCACGTTGAAGAAGTGGCTGCACTTGATCACCGCATCGTAGCCCGGGTAGACCAGGCCGGCCTCGAGCAGTTGCTTCGCCTCGCGCTCGCGCTCGTCGAAGAAACGACGGTACATCTCGATGTCGGCGTGCTCGAAGTTGAAGGCCGAGTACTCGATCTCGAACTGGCCCTGCACCTCGCCCCACGTCAGGCCCCCGCCCCATTGCAGGTCCTTCACGTGGCTGACGCCCTGGATGAACATGCACAGCCGCAGCAGGCCGTAGGTCAGCTCGACCGACACGGGCTGGCAGCGCACGCCGCCCACCTGCTGGAAGTAGGTGAACTGGCTGACCTCCATGCCGTCCAGCCAGACTTCCCAGCCAAGGCCGGCAGCGCCGAGTGTCGGCGATTCCCAGTCATCCTCGACGAAGCGGATGTCGTGCTCCTCGGCGTTGATGCCGATGGCGCGCAGCGACTCGAGGTACAGGCCCTGGCAATCCGCCGGGTTCGGCTTGAGCAGCACCTGATACTGCAGGAACTGGTGCACGCGGTTCGGATTCTCGAGGTAGCGGCCGTCCTTCGGGCGCTTGCTCGGCTCGACATAGCACACCTGCCAGGGTTCCGGCCCGAGCGAGCGCAGGAAGGTGTTCGGGTTGAAGGTGCCCGCCCCCACCTCGCTGTTGTAGGGCTGGACCATGACGCACCCGTAGTCGATCCAGAACTGCTGGAGACGGGCGATCATCCGCTGGTATTCCATCATGACGCGTGACCCCTTAGGAACCGGTTTCCGGCGTGCCGTTCACGTGTGAGTCCTGTCCGAATGCGCCTGGTCCGGGGAAATCCCGCCCGGCGGCATCTTCTCCCGATTCGCCGTCGCCAGAGGCCGCGAGGCCCCGCGCGGCGCGCAGCAGGTCCAGCGCTGCCGGCAACCGGTAGCCCGGCATGTGATAACCCAGGAAGCGGTGCAGGTGGCCGCCCACCTCCCGGCGCGTGGGCGTCTCCATCGCCAGCCCTCGCGAGCCCTCCAGCCCATGCGCGTCCAACGCCAGGAATACACCGAGGGCGTCCTCGCCCAGGGGTCGACCACCGCCATCGGCGCCGCCACGGGCGCATTCGCCACACATCACGCCGCCCTCGGAGGCGCTGAACCGCAGCGTGGCTGCCGCCAGCGCGGCACGCGGGCGACCGCAGGCGCAGCACGCGGACACCTCCGGCGCCACACCGTGCCTGGCCAGCAGTTCCCATTCGAAGGCAAAGAACACCAGAGCGGGATCCGGACTGGCGGCCGAGGATAACATCCGCAGAAACGCGTCGCAAACCCCGAACAGGTCGGCGGCGCCTCCCGGGTCGTCCCGCAGCAGGGCGCCCGCCGGCCGGCAGCGGTCCACCAGTTCAAGCGCACCGAGCAGGTACGCGGAACGCTCGAGCGTGGGCTCGAAACCCAGCGGATCCAGCTCGACGCCGCCGCCGCGCAGGTACTGCAGCTCACGGGCGGGGTCGAGGCTGAACTCCACCGAAACCAGGCGGCCCGGCTCGACCAGCGGACGCAGCGTCGAGCGCGCCTGCCGCGCCGACTTGGCGATGACCTTGACGTAACCATGGTCGCGCGTCAGCAGCGACACGACGGCGCTTGTCTCGCCGCAGGGCCAGGCTCGCAGCACGAGGGCGTCCGTAGCCGCTGCAGGCCGCGTCACGACTCCCATGACACGCCCCCGCCGGGAGCGCAGGCCGCGGCCCAGGACAACGGCGACCGGCCGCAGGCGCTGATGCGTTCCATCCGGCGCCCCCTATTCCGCTTCGCGCTTCAGGAAACCCGCAAACGGAACCGGCGAGGTCAACAGTACGCGCACCAGGCGCTGGTCGGCGACATCCTCGACAGTGACTCCAAGCCCCGCCACCGTGAACGAGTCGCCCGCCTGCGGGACGTTGCCGGCCGCCTCGTAGATCAGGCCGCCGAGCGTCTCGCTGTCCTCGACCCCGGCCGCGCCGCCGAACGTCACGCCGAGGATTTCCTCGAGCTCCTCAAGGTTGATCTTCGGGTCCAGTCGCACGGTGCGCTCGTCGACCCAGGTGACGAGGTCTTCCTCCTCGTCGAACTCGTCCTCGATATCGCCGACGATCTCCTCGATAACGTCCTCGAGCGTCACCAGCCCGGCCGTGCCGCCGTACTCGTCGATGACCACGGCCATATGGATGCGCTTGGAACGGAACTCGTCCAGCACCTCGTCGATCTTCTTGCTCTCGGGGATGAAGTACGCCGGGCGCGCCAGGTCGGCCACCGTGCGGCCCGCGGCAAGGAAGTGGCCGTCCTGCACCAGGCGCAGGAGGTCCTTCGAGTACAGGATGCCGACGACCTTGTCCACGCTGCCCTGGAACACCGGCAGGCGCGAGTGTCCCTGCTCGATCACCACGGGCACGACCTCGAGGACCGAAGCGTCGCCGTCGAGAACCACCATGTCGATGCGCGGCACCATGATCTCGCGCACCGCCGTGTCGTGGAAGCTGAAGATGCTCTGGATCATCTCGCGCTCGTCCTCGTCCAGCGCGGCGTGCTGCCCCTCGTCGGTCATCAGGCTGCGGATCTCGCCGGTCGACAGATGCGGTTGCATGTCGGCCGACCACAGGGTGTCGTCGACGCGATCCATGATCGCCAGCATGAGCGCCGCCCACGGGCGCATGAGCCAGCACAGCGGGTAGACGAGGGTGCCGACGATGCGCGCATAGCCGAGCGCCGCGCCGGTCGCCAGGGAGCGCAGCAGGAGCCCGCCCAGCGACCAGACGAGCGTCGCGCCGAGCGTGAACACCAACAGGAACCGCACAGGGCCAGCATCCGGCCAAGCCACGCGCAACATATCGCCGAGGGCCCAGCCGCCCACCAGCGAGCAACCCAGGTACATGGCGCCGACGGTGACCTGGAAGCGACGGTCGCGCGCCAGGTAGTCCGCCAGGGCCGGGCCCAGCGGCCGATCCTCAAGCAGCCCGTTGTGGAACAATCCACTGACCCGGTAGTGCGCGGCCATGAGCCCGCTGAGCAGCATGGCGCCACCCCACGCGCAGGCCGCCAGCACCAGCGCGCTGCCCGCGCCGCTTCCCAATGTGTTCGCGATCAAGGGTTCAGGCCCCTTTGGCAAGCGGATGCGGCAGCCCGCAACCGCAGAGGACGGCGGTCTCCACGACCATCATGGCCGCGCGGTCCGATTCGTCGTCATGTTCCCAGCCGAGAATATGCAGGCACCCGTGCACCACGAGCAACGCCATTTCCTGGTCCGGCGCCCAACCCTGCTCCAGACAGCGGGCGGTGATGAACCCCGGCGCCAGGACCACCTCGCCGACGAGCGGATCGGGCCCGTCCCCGGACTCCAGCGGATCCGGCCACAGGTCCAGCCGGGCGCAGCGGTCGCCGGCGCCCGCGCCGGCAGCACCGGTGCCGGGGTCCGCTTCCGTCAGGTACGAGAAGGAAAGCACATCGGTGGGCCCCTCGGCGCCGCGGTAGCCTGCATTGAGGCCGGTCATCTCCGCATCGTCCACCAGGACCACGTCGACGCGCCACGTGGCCGGTCCCAGTTCACCCGCCAGCCGACACAGCAGCACCCACGGCGCCCAAAGGGCCGCCTCGGCGGGAGGCGTCGGGACCCGCCGTCGGTCGACCAGGGACAGGATCATGGCTTCACCCTCGGCTCCTGGCGGCGGTCGGTCGGCCGCTCGCCGTCCTTCTGCCCCGGGTAGACGATGCGCGCGTGATGGATGCCCGTCAGCAGGGGCACGAACGAGTCGCGGATCCGCGCGATGTCGCTCAGCGACACACCCGACTGGTCGAGCTCGCCGCTCAACATGCGCTTGTCGATGACCTGGCGGGTGATCTCCTTGATGCGGCTCGGCGTGGGCTTTACCAGTGCGCGCGTCGCCGCCTCGACGGCGTCCGCCAGCATCAAGATGGCCGTCTCCCGCGAGCGCGGCCGCGGCCCCGGGTAGCGGAAGTCGTCGACCTTCACGGTCTCGCCGCCCTCGCCCTCGAGGGCCTTGTGGTAGAAATACTCCATCACCATGGTGCCGTGGTGCTCTGGGATGAAGTCGATGACCATGCCGGGCAGGCGCCAGCGCCGCGCCAGCTCGATGCCTTCCTTGACGTGTGCCGCCAGCACCAGCGCACTCATGCTCGGGCTCAGCTCGTCGTGGCGATTGTGCCCCGGCGACTGGTTCTCCACGTAGTACTCGGGTTTCTCCATCTTGCCGATGTCGTGAAAAAGCGCTCCCACGCGCGTCAGGAGCGCGTTGGCGTCGATGGCCCGGGCCGCGTGCTCGGCCAGCTGGCCGACGACCTGGCTGTGGTGGTAGGTGCCCTGCGCCTCGAGGGCCATCCGCTGCAACAGCGGGTGGTTGAGGTCAGAGAGCTCCAGCAGCGTGAGGTCAGAGCACACGCCGATCGCGGGCTCCGCCACCGGCAGCACGAACAGACCAAAGGCCACCGACAACACCGGGACGAAAAGCCCCACGAGGTACATCGGCTGTGCCTTCTGGCCACCGCCCAGCTCGAGCAGGAAGATCAGCGCGAGCGACAGGAAAGTCAGCAGCAGGATCGTCCGGTAGAACAGGCTGCGCTTGTAGACGCGCCGCACGGACATCACGGTCACCATGCCGAGCACGTACCAGGCGAACACGTGCCCTGCCTCCACGTCGGGCAGGACCGCCAGCAGCGTCACGGCCAGCAACGTCGTCGTGTACCCGATCCGTCCCTTGAAGAGCACCGTCGTCAGCAGCGACATCAGGATGATGGGAACCGCCAGGGGGCCGAGCACCGGGCGCGACAACGCGACCGCGGCGCCCCCGAGGTAGACGGCCAGGATCGCTGTGATCGCCAACTGGAAACGGCGATGTTGCAGGCGGCCCGGGAAGTGGATGCCGGCCAGCCAGCCGTAGAGCAGCAGGGTCATCGCCACCAGGAGTGAGCGCGACACGTAGCGCGCGACGACATCCACGCTGCCCCCACCGCCACCGCGCGACCGCAGGCGCTCGGCCAGTTCGTGCAACCAGCGGGACTGCTGCTCGGTAACCAGCACGCCGCGTTCGACGATGCGCTCGTTCGCGATGAAGGAGCGGGTCACCGGCACCGCTTCGCGGGCCTGCTCCTGACGCTGCCGCGTCTCCTCCGGCTCGTAGATCAGGTTCGGCGTGACGAGCGGGCGCATGACAGCGGCCGCGCCCGCCGACTCAGCCGGGCCCAGGCCTGCCTCACGCAGGGCGGTCAAGAGGCGTTCACGCACGTCGGCCTGCGTGCTGACGAGGTCACGCTCGCGCTGCCCCTCCGACTGTCCTGTCATGACGATCACGCGTGAATAGCGGCCCGGCGGAAGCATGTCGGCGACACCGCCGTCGCGCACCACGTGCCACGCGCGCCGCAGTCGCGGCAGCAGCGAGTCCGGACGCGCGGGCCGCAACAGCTGCCGCATCGGCTCGCCTGCGGCGGCCGGGAACTGGACGGTCAGGAGTCCGACGCGATCAGCAAGCGGCAGGTTCGAGTCGGCCAGCGCATCGGCCAGCGCGCCGAACCACATCTCCATCCCGGCGTTCGCCGAGGCGCTGGTCGGAACCGTGCGCATCACGGGCGGTTGTTCGACGACGCGTGCAAGCCGCGCCATTTCCACGTCGCGTTCCAGCAACGGTCCCTCGAAGGCAAACGGCGCACGAATCTCGCCCTCAGCGACCTCGCCCGCAGACGGGAAGTCCACGCTCAGGCGCGGCACGGGCGGAAACAGGACCAGGTGCAGCAGGAGGATAACGGCGCCCAGGCCCAGCGCCCAGGCGGTGGCGCGCTCCGGGATCTCGGACTCGCTGACCACCTTGGCCCCGGCGCGCGCGCCGGGCGCGCGGACGGGACGCCCGCCGGGTGCGGGCGTCGTCCCTTCGCTTTGCCGGAATCGCCAGCGGTACATCGACCCCTCCCGCGCTAGCCGCGCCCGGCGGCGTCCGCCGCCTCGAAGGCGTCGACGATCCGCCGCACCAGCGGGTGCCGCACCACATCGCGGCCGTCGAGATCGACGAACGAAATCCCCTCGGTGCCGGCCAGTATCTCGCGCACGTGGATCAGGCCCGATTTCTTGTCATCCGGCAGGTCGATCTGGGTGATGTCGCCGGTCACGACCGCCTTGGACTGGAACCCCAGCCGCGTCAGGAACATCTTCATCTGGCCGACGGTCGTGTTCTGCGCCTCGTCCAGGATGACGAAGGCGTTGTTGAGCGTGCGACCGCGCATGTACGCCAGCGGGGACGCCTCGATCACGCCCGAGGCCATGTACCGCGCGATCTTCGCCGCGCCGGTGATGTCCGACAGCGCGTCGTAGAGCGGCCGCAGGTAGGGATTGATCTTCTCCTGCAGGTCCCCGGGCAGGAACCCGAGCTGTTCGCCGGCTTCGACGGCCGGCCTCACCAGCACGATGCGGTCGACGAGCTGGCGCTTCAGGTAGTCCATCGCCATGACGACGGCCAGGAAGGTCTTCCCTGTGCCTGCCGGGCCGGTGGCAAACACGATGTCGTGCTCGCGTACGGCGTCAACATAGGCCTGTTGGCCGGGCGACTTCGCGCGCAACGCCTGCCGGCTGCCGCTCGCGTACAGCAGTGTCTCTCCATCGCCGGGTGCGCCTTCGCCAAGTTCACGACGCCCCAGGCGCTGGTCCCAGAGGTACCCCAGCGAAACCTTGTCGACAAGCTGCCCGTGGCGCACGCGCTGGATCAGGTCCTCCAGGACCTCCTGCACCAGATCGAGGTTCTCGGCCGGCCCGCGCACGAAGAGCTTGTCGCCACGCACGGTCAGCGTGCCGCCGAAGCGCTCCTCGAGCAGGCGCAGATTGGTATCCCGCGGCCCGAGCAGCCCCAGCTGGTCGACTCCCGAGAGGTCGATCGTCATCTGCCCGGGCGGCTCCCGGTCATCGCCCCGCAAAATCTGGCTCACGTAGTGGTCCCTTCGGAGGCGGGTGGCGTTATCGCCAGGTTCAGCTCGCGCAACTGCGCATCACTGATGTGCCCGGGGCTGCCGTCGAGCGGCGAGGCCGCGAGCGTTGTCTTCGGGAACGCGATCACCTCGCGCAGCGAGGGGCTGCCCGTCAACAGCATGACGACGCGGTCGAGGCCCAGCGCAATGCCCCCGTGGGGCGGCGCGCCGTAGCCGAGCGCATCCAGGAAGAACCCGAACTTGCCGAGGTATTCTTCCGGCTCCATGCCGGCAATCCGGAAAACCCTCTCCTGCAGTTCACGCTGGTGGATGCGGATGCTGCCCGAGCCGAGCTCGACGCCGTTGCAGACCAGATCGTAGAGCTGCGCGCGAGCTGCACCCGGGTTGCTTTCGAGCCCGGCGATATCCTCCGGGCGCGGCAGCGTGAACATGTGATGGCATGCGGTCCAGCCCTGCCCGTCGGACGTGCGCTCGAAGAGCGGGAAATTGCGCACCCAGGCCAGCGCCCAGGTGCCCTCGGGGATCCAGCCCGCCAGCCGCGCCACTTCCAGCCGCACCGCGCCCAGCGAAGCGACGGCCTTGTCCCACGGACCGGCCACGGCCAGCAGCAGATCGCCATCCTGCAGGCCCAGGCGCTGCGTCAGCGCCTCCTGGAAACCGGCCGACAGGAACTTGGCGATGCCGCCGTCCAGCCCGGTCGCCGTCACTTTCGTGCGCGCGAGCCCATGGGCCCCGTGTTTCTTCGCCAGGTCCTCCAGTTCGTCGACCTGCTTGCGGCTCCAGCCGCCCAGTCCCGGTGCGCGCAGGCACCGCACGGTGCCGCCCTTGGCCACGGCGTCCTCGAACACCGAGAACCCGCAACCCGGCGCCAGGTCGTCCAGCGTGTGCATCGGGCAACCGAACCGCAGGTCCGGCTTGTCCGAACCATAAAGGTTCATCGCGTCGTCGTAGGCGATGCGCGGGAACGGCGTCGGCAGATCGATGCCGCACGCTTCCGCGAAGATCCGCGCCACCATTTCCTCGACGATGGCGTAGATGTCGAACTCGTTGACGAAGCTCATCTCGAGGTCGATCTGCGTGTGCTCGGGCTGGCGGTCCTTGCGCAGGTCCTCGTCGCGCAGGCAGCGCGCAAGCTGGAAGTAACGGTCCACCCCGCTCGCCATCAGGATCTGCTTGTAGAGCTGCGGCGACTGCGGCAGCGCGTAGAATTGCCCGTGGTGGATGCGGCTGGGCACCACGTAGTCGCGCGCGCCTTCGGGCGTCGTCTTGATCAACAGCGGTGTCTCGACCTCGAGAAAGTCGCGCGACGCGAGGAAATTCCGTGCCGCCATCGCTGCACGGTGCCGCACCGCCAGGTTGTGCACCATGACCGGGTGCCGCAGATGGATGTAGCGGTGCTTCAGGCGCAGCTCCTCGCTCGCTTCCTGCGCCTGGTCGACCTGGAACGGCAACGGCGCGCACCCGTTGAGAATGACGATCTGCCCGGCGACGATCTCGACTGCACCGGTGGCCTTCTCGGCGTTGGCCATGCCCTCGGGCCGCGCCCGCACGGTGCCGTGCACCTGCAGCACGCACTCGAGCCGGAAATCCCGCGCCAGTTCCAGCGGTTGCCCACCCTCGCACACGACCTGCACCACGCCGTAGCGGTCGCGCAGGTCGACGAAGACGAGCCCCCCCATGTTGCGGATGCGCGCGGCCCAGCCCGCCACCGTTACGGCGCTGCCGACCAGGTGCGTGTTGATCTCGCCACAACGGTGCGTGCGCACCGCATTGGTCTCGCTGCTCTGGCTCACCCTTCCAGGACCTCCCTGACGGCCGTAAGCAAATGTCCGCGGGCGACCGCCGTCTGGTCGCCCGTGCCCAGGTTCTTCACCTGCACGGTATCGGATTCGATTTCCTCGGGCCCCACGGTGAGCATCAGCCGCGCGCGTCGCGCCACGGCCGACTTCACCTGGGTCTTGAGCGCCCGCCCGGTCGTGTCCAATTCCACGCGGCAGAAGCCGCGCAGAAGTTCGGCCAGTTCCAGGCCGTGCTGCTCGGCCGGCCGCCCGCGGCAAGCGATGTAAACATCGACGGCCGGCTGCCGGCTCAACTGCGGGTCGATGACCTCGTCGCCCAGGTGGATGAGCGTGCGCTCGATCCCGATCGAGAAGCCCACCGCCGGCGTCGACGGCCCGCCGCACTGCTCCACCAGGTGATCATAGCGGCCGCCGCCGGCCACACTGCTCTGCTTGCGCTCGCTGCCCGCGGTGATCTCGAAGGTCGTCCGCGTATAGTAATCCAGCCCGCGCACCAGCGTCGGGTCGGACTGGACCGGCACCCCCAACCGCGCCAGCGTGTCCAGCACGATCGCGTGGTGCTCACGGCACGCGTCGCAGAGCGCCTCGGTAATCGGCCGGAACCCGGTCAGCACCGCCTGCACCTGATCGTCCTTGGCATCGTAGAGCCGCAGCGGGTTCGTGTCGATGCGACCCTGCCAGACCTCGGGGATATCGGCCATGCGAGCATTGAGGTACACCCTGAGGTCATCGAGGTAAGCCGGCCTGCATTCGCGACATCCGATACTGTTAACCTTGACCAGAAGACCCCGTGCATCAACCGCGTCGAACAGCGCCATCGCCAGCTGGATGACCTCGGCGTCCAGCACCGGCGAGTCCGAGCCGATCGCTTCCACGCCCAGCTGGTGGAACTGCCGGTAGCGCCCGGCCTGCGGGCGGTCGTGCCGGAACATGGGTCCCATGTAGAAGAACTTGAGCGTTCCCGGCTGCCGCTGCAGCCCGTTCTCCAGGTAGGCGCGCACGACCGAGGCTGTCATCTCCGGGCGCAGTGTCAGGCTCTCGCCGCCGTCGCGCGCCTCGAAGGTGTACATTTCCTTGTCCACGATGTCGGTGCCCGCGCCCACCGAGCGCAGGAACAGCGCCGTCGGCTCGATGATCGGCGTCCGGATTTCGCCATAGCCGTAGCGCGACAGGACCCTGGACCAGACGTCCTCGCACCAGCGCCAGCGCTCGGCTTCCTCCAGGAGGATGTCGCGCGTTCCCTTCAAGCGGTGGTATCTCGCGTTCATTCCCGTTCGACTCCCTGGCAGGAACCACAGCCGCCCGAACGCGCACACCCGTGCCGCCCCGGAATCCGGCCGCCTCGACGGCTTCCAATATGGATCAAGGGCGGGATCGGGGCCAATCGGCAGCGAAGTTCCTGCGGACCAGCTCGAAATCGGGCTCGATCAGCAGGTTGAACCCCGCAAGCCCCATCACGGGAAGGGCCGCGGCCAGTTCCCGCTCGGCCGGCGTCCGGTCCGCCAGTTCCCTCCCGATCCCCGCCAACCGGTCGCCGCGCGCCAGGCGCTCGGCGGCGGGCAGGTCGCGCGCCGCCATCACCACAAGGTCGGGCACCGGCACCGTCACGTCGCGCACCGACCAGCCCTCGGTGTCCAGCAGGCCCTGCGCCAGGAATCGCTCGGCGTCCCACTGCCGGACGACGGCATGGGTGTAGCCACCCATCCGCAGGGCGTGCAGGGCCGGCGCATGGTCGTAGGGATCGGGGCCCCAGGCCACTCCAGCGGGCATCGAGCCAGCCGCAGTGCCCAATGGCCGGAGTACGCCGGTAGCGCACAACGACAGGGAGTCGCCGAAGATGACAGCGGCGGGCTCCGTCAGCCACGGCTCGGCGGCGTCCCCGCCGGTCGCGCGCGAAACCAGCACGCCGCGCGGCCTGAGGTTCCTCGGCGCCGCCCGCCGCCCCGCGGCCAACGGCACCCAGCGCCCGGCATCGAGAGCCAACGCGACACCATCGGGGCAGACCAGGAAGTCGGGCCGGGCTGCGGCGAGGCCGTTGAACTCGGCCAGCGAGCGCGTGACGACCACCTCCGGCGGCAAGGCGGAACCAGCGGCCAGCACGCGCCCGAGGGCTGGCCAGACCGTCAGTGCACGACGTTCGTCACCCACCGGGTCGAGCACGACGACGACCGGCCCGGAACTCCGGGCGGCCGGGCGCGGCCACCATGTGGCGGCGCCCGCCAGCAAGGCGACGAACAGCGCCGCCGACCAGGCCACTGTGCGCGCCTGCGAGATCGCGCGGTCAGTCACCATCGCCCCCATCGTTGCCTGCAGCAGGGCCACCCTCGCCGACGATGACCTGGAAACGCGCCGGGTCGACACCGATCACGATCGCCCACTCCGGCGCCACGACCTGCGGCGACAGCAGGTGGACGCCGCCAGCCAGACCTTCGGTCGAGAGCGAAACCCGCAGGCGGCGGCGGTCAAGAACGCGGAGCGAATCAGCAACGCCGCGCACGAGGACACCCGCGAGCGCCGGCGAAACGGCCAGCGCGCGGCCAAGTGCGTCCGGCAGCGCCAGGACGGGCACGTCGGCAATCGTGCGCTCGGCCAGCGGCCCAACGCCGAAGATCACGCGCACCTCGTGCTCGGAAAGCTGAAGATGCACATCCGGCGGCACGATGTGCAGCGTCGTCGAGCCGATGCCGTCCAGTTGCGACAGGTCCAATGGCGCCGTGGCCACCACCAGTTGATCGGGGAAGTAGCGTGCCGGGCCGGTGACCGTCACGGCATCGGGCGTCAGCACCGGTCGCGCAAGGTGGCCGTATCCCGCGCGCAGCCCGCCGACCGTCGTCAGCGACACCGGGACGCGTCGCGTCAACTGCCCATCGATGCGGATCGAGAGCCGGTCGGGCTCGATGATGTCCGCGACCTCGAGATCCGTCAGCACATCCGCCCGCTCGATGGGGACCGTGAAGGTGCGGCCCGGCCGACGCTCCGCAAGGTCGACGCGTACCTCGCCGGCGTCACGGTGCAGGTAGCGGTGCGAGAGCAGGCGCAGCTTGCTCCCGCGGACGCGCACGAGCACCTCGCGCGGCAGGCCGCTGCCCGCGACCGTGGCGCCATCCTGCAGGCCGACGATATGCAGCGGCAATCCGATGGTCTGCTCGACGGTAGATGTGGACGCAACCTGGAACCAGATCACGATGGCGGCAATGAGGCACCCCGCCTTCAGTCCCAGCCGACTCATGGCCGCACCCCCAATCCAGGCAGGTGTAAACGCTGTCCGATGCGCAACTCGCGCTGCCGCTCGGTCAGGTTGTTGCGCCGCGCAATCTCGTTCATCGTCGTCCCGTAGCGCGCGGCCAGCTCCCAGAGGCTGTCGCCGCTGCGCACCTTGTAGACCGTATCCCACCGGTCGTCGCCGCCCCTGGCCACGACCACCCGTGCCGTGCGCTCGCGTTGCGGCACCGTCCCCGCCCGCCAGTCCTCGATGCCCGCGACCAGGGCCGCAGCCATCTTGCGTCGGCCGTCAGGGTCGGCCAGCAGGCGCGCGTCGGCGGGATTCGAGAGGTAGGCCACCTCGACCAGCGCCGAAGGCATCGCCAGCGTCTTGAGCACCTGGAACCCCGCCTGCTTGACGCGCCTGCCGGTGACCAAACCCGTGCGGTCCGCCGCTGTCAGCAGCGACGCGGCCAGCCTCCCGGAATCCTGAAGGATTCGCGTCATCTTCAGGTCCATCAGGATGTCCACGACGAGGTCCGTATGTTCCTCCCCCGGGGCCAGCCCAACCAGGCCCGCGGCGTTTTCCTTGTCCGCCAGCTCGCGCGCCTCGCGGTCGGTCGCGCCCTGCAGTGACACGAAATAGACTTCGGTGCCCGACACAGCCGGCTGCGGATGCGTGTTGCAGTGGACAGACACGAACACATCACCCTTCTCGCGGCGGGCAATCTCCACGCGCTTGCCGAGCGCCAGGAACTTGTCCCGGTCCCGCGTCAGGACAACGCGGTAACCGGGCAGCTTGCGCAACTGCCTCGCGACCTCACGCCCGATGTCCAGGCAGATATCCTTCTCGAACAGGCTGCCCCTGATGGCCCCGGGGTCGTCGCCACCGTGCCCGGGATCGATCACCACGACGAACGGTTCCACCGGCCCGTCAAACGACGTGACAGCCGGCGATTCGTCCGGCGCCGCCGACGTATCGGCTTCGGCGACCGTCCCGGTATCCGGCGACGTCACCACCGCGAACGCCCCGCGGGCGCCGGAGTCCGGGACGACGCCCGCCACTTCTGCCGGCTGGTCCAACGCGACAAGCGGGACTTCACGCGCAGCCGCGGCGGCTGCGACCGGTGAGTTTGCCGCATCTGCCGGCGCCGGTACGCCCCCGTCGGGCTGCGCACCAGCAGGCACCGAGTCGCGCGCCAGTGGCCGGGAAGGCACCGGTTCATCGCGCAGGGCGCCGCCTGCGCGCAGGATGTCGATCACGATCCGGTCCGGCTTGCCGGCCACCGGTGCCAGCGAGAACGCGCGAAATTCGCGCCGCCCCACGATGTCGATGACGATCTGCGCCCGGTCCTCGCGCACGTTGCAGCGCAACCCCCGGACGAGGTCGTCGCCGACCGGACGGTCATCGCCGTTGTCGAAAACGGCGCCGGGGATGTTGACCGCGATCCGGTCCGGATTCTCGACCCGCCGCACCTCGAACGAAGCCGGGCGATCCAGATCGAGCACAATGCGGGTATGGTCAGGCGCGGAAAAATGGCGGACGCGCAGGACTCGGGGTACCTCGGCGGCGCGGACGCCAACGGCTGACACCAGCCATGCCAGCGCCAGCAGCAGGGCCAGTGCCCTGCCGCCACGTCGGTTAGAGGCCGCCGTCCGCGGCAAATCCATGGAAATCGCGCTCCTTCGGCCCGCCCGCTCCCGCACTCCGGGAGCCGCCGGCGTCCTTGCCGGCACCCAACGGCCTTTCGCAGGATACCACAGGCGCCCGAAAGCGGCCAAGCCCATTGCCGGCGACCGCTTCCGGCGATGAAACAGGGCCCGCCGCCGTCCCGGGGACGATGGCGGGCCCTTGGGTATCGAACCGGCGCCGCCGCCGGCCGTCACGATCAGTAGTAATCCTGCAGCACCGCCTGCCCGTGGCCCTGCCGCAGCTTGATCAGGGCCTTCTCCTTGATCTGCCGGATACGCTCCCGGGTCAGCCCGAGCCGTTCGCCGATCACCTGAAGCGTCTGGGCTTCCTCCCAGGCCAGCCCGAAGTACATCACCACAACCTGGGCCTCGCGTTCCGTCAGGACGGACAACGCCCGCTTGACGTCTTCGCGCAGCCCCCGCTCCATCACGGCGGAATCCGGCGCCGCCTGGTTGGTGTCCTCGATGACCTCGGCCAGCGGCCGGTCCGAACCGTCCTCGCCGACGTCGTCGAGCGCCACTTCGGTGTGGTCCGCACGCAAGGCCTGGACGATCTCGTTGCGCGTCAGCCCCAGGTGCCTGGCCAACTGGCCCGGCCGGGGATCGAGCACGCCGTCCTGCTGCAACTGCACGCGGGCCCGGTTGATCTTGATCAGCACCGCGGTCTGGTTCTGCGGCAGCCGGATGGTGCGCGACTTGTCCAGAAGCGCCTGCATGATCGACTGCCGGATCCACCACACCGCATACGAGATAAATCGATAACCCCGCTTCTCGTCGAAGCGGTGAGCGGCCTTCAGCAGGCCGAGATTGCCTTCGTTGATCAGGTCCGAGAGCATCAGACCCTGGTTCACATACCGCTTGGCGACCGAAACCACAAAGCGCAGGTTCGCGCGCACAAGCGTCTGGAGCGCCTCATCGTCACCATCGCGCACGCGCAGGGCCAGCTCGATCTCCTGCTCCCGCGTCAACAACTCGTAACGGTTGATGTCGCGGAAATAGACCTCGAGACCCTTCTCGTGCATCGCCGGTAGGAAGTTACGTTTGGCGGCCATGGCCGTCCTCCCTGCCAGTGTGGGGCACCGTCAGTTCTCGACTCCGGAGCGCCGGGGCTCCACCTGCACATAGCGTTCAGCGCTTCCCGTCCTGACCAGGATGGTCAGCGGCGCCGGCACCGCCAGGTGCTCCGTGCGGACCTGTTCCCACGCGGGCAGGTCCTCGATCCTCTTGCCGTCGACGGCCACCAGGACGTCGCCGGACCTGATGCCTGCCAGGGCGCCGGGCTCCCCGTCGAGCGCATCGACCACCATGACGCCGGTCGTTGCCGTCACTCCGAGCAGGTCCTTCAGCCGCGCCACGCGCGGATCGCCGCCGTCGAGCGCAGCCACTTCCAGGCCGAGCCAGGCGGCCGGAGCCGGCGCATCGGCGCCTTCGGGCAGCGTTGCCGACAGATCGACCGGCGTGACATCGAGAGCCACATCGCGGCCCTCCCGGTACAGGCGCACCTTCACCATGACGCCGGGCGCAGCCTCGGCAATCTGGAACTGCAGTTGGCGATTGCTCTCGGCCGCCTTGCCGGCGAACTGCGTGATGATGTCCCCGGCCACGACGCCGGCCATGCCGGCCGGCGAGGACGGCGCCACCTTCACGACACGCACACCGCTCTCCGGCTCTCCCGCGCGCGTCTCGCCGACCACCCGCACCACGTCCTCGGTCCAGATCCCCAGGTAGCCGCGCACGACCTTGCCGTTGTCCCGCAGTTGCTGGTAGACGGCGCGCACGAGGTTGCTCGGCACCGCAAAGCCGATGCCCTGCCCCTTCTCGCTGATCGCCGTGTTGATGCCGACGATGTGACCGCGCACATCCACGAGCGGTCCGCCGCTGTTGCCGTGGTTGATCGAGGCATCGGTCTGGATGAAGTCCTGGTAGCGCGGCGTCTGGCCACCGATCAGCAGGTCCCCACGCCCCTTGGCGCTCACCACACCGACCGTCAGCGAGCTCTCGAGATTGCCGAACGGGTTGCCGACAGCGATCGCCCAGGCGCCCACTTCCAGCGCGTCGGAATCGCCGAACTCCAGAACGGTCAGCCGCGCCCCCGCCGGGTCGATGCGCAGCAACGCCACGTCTGTCGCCGGGTCGGTCCCCACGACCGCGGCGCGAAACTCGCGGTGTTCGCCACCGAACCGGACGAAAATCTCGTCGGCGCCGTCGATGACATGGTGGTTGGTGAGGATATCCCCACCGGGCGCAACCACGAAGCCCGAACCGGTGGAAGGCGACTCGAACCGGCCGCCCTTGCCTTCCTCGTCCGGGAAGAACTGGCGGTACATCTCCTGCATCGGTCCGGTCCCGAGGCCCTCGGCGTTCACGCTGCGCACGGTGCGGATACTGACGACGGCCGGCCGGACGACACGGCCCACGGCCACGAAGGGGCCATCGACGGGGGCTTCGGCGCGCGCCGCCGCCGCCAGGGCCAGCCAGGCCAGTGCAAGTGCGATCGGGATGAAGCAACAGCGGACGAGGTACCGGAACACAAAGGCGCGTTCGCTCGACCCGTCGACTGCCAGCGGCAGTGCGACCCGGGAGCGGACGCGCCCTACTTCGTGCATGTTCCAGTAACGCCTCACGTTTTTCACCGCCCGTGGGGATGGGTCCGGTGAAGGGGTGAGGCCTTGACCCGCCGGCCAGCCTGATGCCAGCCGCCGCGGGCCCAACAGGGATCCAGGAGCGATCCTACAGGTGATCGCGATCCCGTGTCAATCGGAAAATTCGGGGTCCGGTCCTCGGGATTCACGGTCCGCCCCCGCCTCGTCCTCAGCGCCTGCCCGCCGGCGCCCGGCGTGCTCCTGCCGGATGTCGGCGATCTCGCCTTCCTTGGCCTCCCGCTCGGCCTGCAAAGCTCGCACGGCAGCTACCAATTCAGCTACGCGCGGGTCTTCCAGCAGGTCCGTACGCCCGCTCCCGAGGCCCTCGTAGACGAAGCTGCCCAGCTCCGCGAACCGCTTGTCGATTTCGCGGCCGATGGCGAACTTGTCATACCGCCGGGCCGAAATCTTCGCTGCCTCGGCCGTCCGGTCGGCCGCCACGGCGCACCAATCCGTCAGGTTGCGTTTTACATCATCGAGTCCCGCCAAGGCACGCTTCCTTTCCCGCCACGAGCGTTTCGGGTTGCCATCCCTGAACTTGCCACCGACAATGGCGCCCATGAAACACGACCAGCGAACGGCGGCGATCTTCGTCGCCGATGCCCATTTCCATCTTCATCCTGACGCCGCGGAGATTCGCCGGCGTGATCGATTCGTCGACCTCTGCAGGCTGGCCCACGGCGCGGGCGACTTCGTCCTGCTCGGCGACATCTTCGATTTCTGGTTCGACTACCCCCATTTCCGGCTGCGCGGCTATGAGGAGGTCCTCCAGGCTCTCGACGATGTCCGTGCGGCCGGCACCGCCCTGCACTTCGTCGGCGGCAACCATGACGTCTGGGCGGCCGAATACATGCGCGAGCGGTACGGTTGCGAAATCCGGCCGACACACAGCCTGCTCCAAGCGGGCGGGCGGCCGGTCCAGCTCTGCCACGGCGACGGGATGTTCAAGCTGGACTGGGCCTACGGCGCCTTCCGGGCGCTCGTCAGGGCGCGCGTCGGCGTTGCAGCAGCAAAATCACTGCACCCGGAGATCCTCTTCGCCCTGAGTACCTGGCTGAGCGGGCGCAGCCGTTGCGCGACGCGCGACGAAGCCCGCGTCATCGAGTCCCGGGCCGCCGCGTGGCTGGCCCGCCAGCCCATCGCCGCGAGCACCGCGGGGGCCGCCCCTGCCGCCTGGGACCTGACCGTCATCGGCCACGTGCACCACGGATTCGTCACCCATGACCGCGGCCGTACCCTGGCAGCGCTGCCTGGTTGGCTCGACCCGCTCGGGTACGGCGTGCTGCAGGACGGCAACTGGCGGCTGCTCGACTTCGACCGCGACCCTCCGCCGCAACTGTCCCCCACCGAGTAAGCCGGTTTCGCCCCTACCAGGCCAGGACGAGCGAGAACTTGTGACCGTCGTCCAGCCCCGCCACCTTCGACTCTTCGAAGGCGTAGTCGACGCCCAGCCGACCGGTGCGGAAACCCGCGCCCGCGGTCAGGCCCTGGTTCTCGTAGTTCAGGCGCGTGCCGGCGCGCAGGGCGAACTCGCCCATCAGCCGGTACTCGGTCCCCAGGTGGATCTTCTCAGCCGTGTCGTTCGGGAAGACCGCGTCGGCCGCCATCGTCAGCCGTCCCTTGAGCATGGGCGTCACGGGCGTCCAGGCGGCGCCGATGCGGGCCGCCGCCGGCAGGTCAAACGGCTCGGCGCGCAGGTTCATCTGACTGCCCATGTTGGTGAGGCTGGCGCCGAACACGAGCCCTTCGATCAGTGCCTTGTGCGAAAGCGAGACGTCGAAAGCCAGCCCCGAGTCCGAATAGAGGTCGATGGTCTCGTAGAGGAATTTCGCGGTCACGCCGGCGGCAAACCGTTCGCCGAAAGCCCGGGCGTAAGAAACGCCGAAGGTCAGGTCATAGGGGCGGAACGTGCCCTGAGGGATGCCGACCTCGTCATCACCCCTTCGCACCAGTTCATCGCCGTAGAATCCGCTGAAGAGCAGCCCGACGACGCCGCCACCCGCACGATGGGACACCGCGACAGCTTCGTGGTTGAACTGGCCCAGGTAGCGCTGGTGCTGCAGGAGCAGGTCGGTCTTCCCCTGCCTGAGCGCATTGTTGGCCGGGTTCCAGAACACGGCGGCGGCCCCTTCACTGACCGCAACGCCGGCTCCGCCCATCGCCGCTTCGCGCGCGCCGATGCCCATGCGCAGCGACAACATGCCGACTTCGCCCGGTTCCCCGGCCCACGCCGGCGATGTCGCGACGAGCGCGCCCGCCAGGGCGATGACAGCCATCAGTTTCGTGCGCACCATGGTCTCCCTTTCCTTCCGATTGGCGGCCGGCGTCAATGCGCGACCGCAAAAGTCACCACGCTCACATCCGAACCGCCGTCGTCGCTCACGACGAGCAGGCGGCACAAGTACATGCCCGAGGCCACCGACGCGAGGTCAACGTCGAGGCTGAACGGCTCGACCGCGGCCACTTCGCGCCACGGCGTGGCGGCCACTTCCTCACCCGCAAGATCGTGCACGACCGCGCGGGCGCGGCCCGGACTGCGGACCTGGCCGCGCACGTGCAGGACGCTGCCGGTCAGCGGATTCGCATAGCAGAAGTGGCTGCCTTCGACCAAACCGGTGCCCGTGGCCACGGCCGGCACGCCGGCGAAGCCCGCGGCATCCCACTGGCCCGAACGCCAGGCGGATCCGCCCCACATCGGCCACAGGCTCGAAACTCCCGCCACGTCGTGCCAGACGGCGATCGTCGACGTGGGCTCCGTGAGCATTGCTGCACCGCCGTCGGCGTTGCCGATCACACGGGGAAACGTCCCGGCAGCTGCGAGGTCAGCCTCGCCGTTGCCGCCGAAGGAGCCCAGCGCCGGAGAACCGGCGCTGCTGCCCGGTCCGCCCAGCGGCCAGCCCGGGATCTCCTCGCCGCGCGCGCCGCGGGCCAGCAGGCGCCCGTCGCCGGCGGTGAAAATGTAGTGTTCATGGCCGTCGGGCGCATCCGACAACCGCGCGACCAGCGCGCAGCCCGGCCCGGTCCCGGCGACCGGTTGCAACGTGCGCGGCCAGCCCACCAGCCAATCCCCGCCCTGCCCCACGCGGGCCATCATTGAACCGGCCAGGAGCGCGCCGCCCGGGGCCAGCGGCCCCTCCGCCTGCAATGCGGCGGGCCACTCGTAGCCGGCGCCGACAGCACTGCGCTCGCGGTCCACGACGACCGATTCGCCGACGCCAGCGACGGACACGATCATGACGAACACGTCCGGCGACGCACCACCGCTGCCGGGCACATAACCCGCTACGACCGGCCAGGGACCGGGAATCCCCCGCAGGGGCACGTCACGGACAGTCTCCCCCGGCGGCAGGCCCCCCGGCGTCAGGTCAATGAGCGCCAATCGCCCGGTCCCGGCCGCCGAGTCCGCCACCGTCGCCAGCAGCCAGGATCCGAACAGTTGCGGCGCGGCGGTTATACGCCCCGAACCGAGGTCGATCCGCAATCTCTCCGCACCGTCGGCGCCGTCGAGGAACGAGAGTCCGCAGGAACCGTCGCGCTCCCACGCCACGACAGCGGAAACGGCCGCCCCCGGGTCGCCGCGTTCGGCGACCATGGAGGCCGGTACGAGTACCGGCGGAAGCCGGCAACCATCCGTGTCCGCATAGAGGCCGTTCGCACCGGCTTCGGCGTCCCGTACCGCACTGCCGTCATCATGAAAAGCGAACACGCCGTCGGTGGTGGTCAGGACGATCTCGGGGCGACCGTCACCATCAACATCGCCCGCCGCCGCCGGCAGATTCCAGGCGACCTGTGCATCGTGGCGGAAGCCGGTCGCCAGCGGCTCAATGGTGGCCGCATCGTCGTCGCGATCCCGGTACTCGTCGAGGCCGCCCGTAAAGGCCCAGACCCGCCCCTGCGTGTCCGCGACCACGATCTCCTGGCCGCCGGAGCGGTCGAGATCGACAGCCATGAGGTGCGAACCGCGCAGGTCCACGCCTTCGGGCAGCGCGCGGCTGGCCGCCGGCAGGCGCGTTCCCGCAACGGTCGCCACGCGTTCGAGGCGGAAGCTCATGGTGTCTGCGTAATCGTAGCCCCAATAGGCGAACGGACCGACGATCACGTCATACGCCGTCGAGTCGAGAACGACGTCGCTGAAGCCACTCATCATCACGCCCGTCGGGACGCCGCTGTTGGCTCGTGTGTCCGGCCGCGTGTCGGGCCCGAAGGTCACATTTCCCTCGCCGCGGAAGCTGTCATCGTCCCCGCCGAGCTGCCAGTCCGAAGGCTCGGCCGAGTCGAGGTCCTGGATACCGTCGGCTTCCTCGAGGTCGACGGCCTTGTGATCGGGATCGGCGTTATAGGTGTTGTCGGCCTCGCCGAAGGCCGCTGCGATGACCGCCTCGTCGACATGCCAGATGTAGACACCACTGCCCGCCGCCAGTTCACCCACCTGCCGGGCGCTGTTTTCACTCATGGCAAAATCCCATTCGGCGCCGCGCAGATCTTCGTGCGTGTCGGAGGCTGCGTCGAACTTGCCGGTGGGCCTTCCGTCGCCGGACGACGAATTCGCATCCCAGAAATCAGGCAGGCCGTTGCCGTTCAGATCGCCGGGAAACGTGAATCGCCGGTCGCCGTTCGGGTCCTGCAGCCGGTATTCGGCCAGCCAGCTTTCCTGACCGTTGATCGGCACCCGTGCGCAGGCCAACGGCGCGGCAACATCCCCCGCCGGCGTCAACGACCAGGAGCGGCCGGCGTCCGGATCGGCCGTGTACGGTTCGAGCCAGCCCATGAGGATCTTGTTGAGCGGGCCGGGTTGCGGCGGCAAAAAGCCCAGGCCGACGAACAACCCGTAGCCCATGAGGTCGTATTCGCCGACACCCTGGCTGTCAGGGTGGCCCGCGGGCGTGAAGTCGCTGAGCGAAAGCATCCCGAGATGCAGCCCGAACTCGAAGCAGTAGACGCCGAGCGAACCGAAGCCGCCGTTGAAACTGCCGAACGGGTCCTGCTGCTCGGTTTCCGGCAGGATCAGGACGCGATCGATGCCGGAACCGGGCGCGAACCCGGCCGCCGGCAGGTACGGCTGGTCCAGGAGCGACTCCTCGTAGGCCGCCTGGAAATCGCCGGGATCGAGATACGTGCTGTAGATCTGCTCGGGACTGTTGCCGAGGATGTCGGTCTCCTCGCCGGCCCCGGCGTGCACCAGCACGATCGTGTCGTACTGCGTGAAGTCGATCTCGCCATCGAGGCTGGCGATAACTTCCGCCGCCATGGCCACCGGCTGGTCGCCGAATTCGGGATGGTTGCCGTACCACGCCATCCCGTGAGGAAGATTCACGACGCGCCCGTGCACCCGGTACGACAACGTGAGGCGCCCACCGCTGGCGTCCGCGTAGTAGGCAGCGACGTCCTGCAGCTTGTGATGGAAAAAGGCGGAATCGTGGGCGGCGTAGAGCCGGTCCGTCTGCCTCGGCGCCGGGAACGCCCCGGCGACCTGCCCGTGCCGGCCGAGCAGGAGACTGTCGGCGAAATCGCAGGCGACCACGATGGCCTCCAGCCTCTCGGGGGCCTTCTGTCCCCGGACAGCCCGGGCGCGCATGGTGGTCGCCTCGTGGCGCAGCGGCGCCGACTGTTCCGCCAGACGAACGGCGGCCGCAGGCGGCAGGGCGGGCCAGGCCGGGACCGGGCCGTCGGCGGCGCGGGCCGCGCCGGCGCATACGAGCGCCGCCAGCAGCGCCGACACGAGGGCTCTCATGGCTTTCGATTCCCTTCCCGGGGCCGCAAAGGCCGCCAACAGGTCTGCAGATCCTTGCCGGGGCGCATTATAGGCATCGCACGCGGCTGCGGTCAATTGCGCGGTCACCCCGCCGCCTGATGGCGGCGGGGTGGCCGTTGGGAGAAAACTAAGGAGAGCCCGACGTGGTACCTGTCACCCCTGATCGACATTCCCCCGCCGGGCTCCCCTGTCCATGCTGGTGTCCCCGTCTACCCGGTACGCCGCCTTAACCCGCAAGGCTGCCAACCACTCCGAGCATCCGCGCCGCTCCGGCCGACGGGAGATGGGGGGAAACCCACCAGCACTCGACACCTATTTCCTGCCATCGGCCGGCGCGCGGCGCGTGGCATTTTCCGAAGACTTGGCGTTGTCCTTCTGGTCACTGCCGCGCGAACGCGGGGCGTCCTGGCGTCGCGTCTCGGCCGGCTTCGAGGGCGCCGGGGCCGCCGCCGGCGCGTCCTGCTTGCCCGGCCGCACCGACTCGCGTCCGGAGCGGGCATTGTCCGGCTGTGAGCGGGTCCCGCTCTCGCGGCGCTCAGGGGCCGTCGAACCCGGGCGGTCGCCCGACGGGCGCCGCGGGCGTTCGGCCGGTGCCGTCGCCGGCTGCTCGGAACGCCGCTCGCCATCGACCTGCTGGCGCGGGCGCGCCTGGCGCTCGCCGTGCTCGACACGCTCGGTCTGCTGGCCGCTCCGGCCCGTAGTGCTGTTCCAGACCCGGGTCCCGCGCGAACGGGAATCGAGCGACCGGACACCTTCGCGCGCACCGTCGCGTCCGCTCCCGGCGTCACCGCCGCGCGCTCCGCCACCCCTCAGTTCCGATTGGCTGACCGGCGCCAACCGCGGGCCGGCCGCACCGCCACCAGCGGTGTGCCGCCGGGAAGGCTTGGCCGCATCCTGCGCCACCGCCCCGTCGCCTTTCGGCCGACCGACGCCATGGATCCGGACGCCCCCACCCTGCCCCGCGACGACCGGGAATCGCTCGCTCGAACGGCCGAGCGGTCCGTCGCCCCGGCTTGCGACGCCCGAACCCTTGGAGACCCCGGGGCCCTTGCGCGGCTCGACCGGCAGCGGGCGCCGAGTCACCATCGCATCCCGCAAGTTGTTGCCCGGGGCGCCATGGGCGACCTGCCGCGTCACTGCGTCGTATTCGTAGGCCTTGCGCACCGCCACGCCGTCACCATGGCGATTGAGCGGATGAAAGCGCCGGCCACCGTTTTCCCAATACGAGCCGCAGCCGCCGTTGTAGTAGGGCGAATAGTTCCAGGTGTAGCAGTCCCAGTACGAACCGCCCCACCCGTTATAGGGGGCACACACGTACCAGGGGTCGTACCAGAAGTTGACCCAGGGCCTCCAGGTCCACGGGTCCACATACACGTACACCGGGTTCCAGTAGACCGGGTAATACCCATAGGTCGTGTACCAGCGATTGGCCCAGGTGTAGTCGCGATCCACGTCCAGCGTGCAGCGCCCCGCATAGGGGTCGTAACGCGGCGAATCCTCGGTGTGGCACTGCGCGCACAGGTAGCGCGGATGGTCGACCCGCTTGTGCACGTAGTAGCGCACGTGGTTGGTGATCACCGCTTCCCCGGAGTCCTCCAGGCCGGTGACCGCATAGTTGACCTCGTTCATGGCGAGGTAGGGATCGCCGGCCACGCGGAAGTCGTACCGCGAGTCGCCCGCGTCCTGCAGAAAATCGATCTCGAGCGAACGCAGGTCGAACGGGAATCTCGAGACGACCGCCTGGATGTAGCCTTCGCCCTCCGACTCGTCGATGCGCAAGGCCGCCGACTCACGGCCGGGCAGGCGATACTCGTGGCCACCGAAAACGAATCCATCGTCCAGCCGTTCGCGCGGCCACAGGACCGTCACCAGGCCGTCGGTATCGATGCGATAGACGACGGCATAGGCGTCCTCGTTCGTCTGGAAGCCCACGCGCTGCTCGTCGCCGCGACGGTAGACCTCGTCCTCTTCGCGGTCCAACCAGAGCGAGGCGCGCAAAGTCTGGGCAGCGTAGTCGTAGTCGCCGTCGGCCGTCGGCGCGTAGTCGGCGCGGGTCCGTTCCGGCTGGTAGCGATCCGCCCCTGCCTGCGTCTGGGCGCCGGCGCTCGTCGCCGCCAGGCAGGCGAGTCCGGCAACCACTGTCGCAAGAGCCCGCATCCCGAGCCACACGCGGCCGCGGGAGCCGTAGTCCTTGTCCGGATGTCGAGTCATGATTGCGCCCCTTCCCTTGCTGTCCGTGTCGACTACAGGCTGATGAACTGCGGGCCGTCATTCACGGTCTCACGTGCTTCGACCGGCACCGAGAGTTCCGGCAGATTGATGATCAACTGGTACGCCCAGATGACGTTGACGAGCCCGGATCCCACACTGTGCACGCCGAACTTCGCGTAGTGCACCGCGCCCGGGCCCGACGAGATCTCGACCGCGTAGACGTGCCCGGCAACCAGTTCCAGTGTTCCGGTGGCCGAGTAGCCGTTGACCGGAGCCCAGCTGACGCCCTCGAACAGCACATGCCCGGCGCCGTCACTGTAGTCGCCAAGGTCCTGGATCCTGACCTGGGACCGGCCCTCCGTCACATAGGCCACGCCACCGTTGAAGAAGAACTCGAGGTCAGCGGCGCCCACTTCGACGCCCGGAGTCACGCGACCGTAGGCCGGCAGAAGCGGCGCCGAGGCGGCGCGACTGAAGACGAAACCAAAACCCACCGCACCGACCACGTTGGCGTCGTAGATCGGCAACGGGATGAACCAGCCGTCGTTGCCCAGGGGGCTCATCGGCAGCGGCGCGTCCACCACGAACTCGAAACTCAGGGCGCTGCGTGCACCGGCCGCGTTCACCGAAGCCACGGCGTATTCGTACTGGAGGCCGTTCGTGACATTGTTGTCCACGTACCAATGCAGCCCGGTGCCGGAATCGTAGTTCTCATCCCAGCCGATGACCGCGACGGGGTTCGGATCGAACGTGCGGTCGGGGTTGTTCTCATCCCCGAAGGCGTAGCCGCGCCGGTAGACCTCGTAGGACACGAGGTTCCCGCTGTAAGCCCCGTCGTACGGCGCGTAGACGAGGTCGTTCCACTGGACGACCACATAACCGTCGCCGCTGATGCTGTGCACGCCGGTGGGCACCACCGGCGGAGGCAGATCCGCGCAATTGAGGCAGTCGTCGTTGGAACAGCCGGCCAGGAAGATACCCGGCGCCAGAACGGCCATCATCACCATGGTCAGCACGCCCCGCCTCGCTGTACGGTACGCGCCCCGCCCTGCCACCATCTTGTTCGTCAGCATTGCACCCCTCCTGGCCGGCCCCTGTCGTCCGCCGTGGGAACATTCGCAGGGTTCGTGCCACCATCGCACAAACCAGCGCCAGCCGGCCACTGGCCGGCCAACTGCGGCACACCTCGCCCACTCGCATCTTAAGTAGCTATGTACCAATATGTTATTTTGGATTCCGGCAAGCCGGCGCTACGCGAACCGGTAGCCGCGCGCCGCACGCTCTCCCGTTGATGCCGTTTCCAGGTGTGCGCGATAAGAGACAGCGTCCCCAAATAGGGACGCGCTGACGGAGGACAGGGAGCCGATGAAAGCAGCGACGTGACGCCGTCGGCGGCGTGAACGCCACCGCCAGGCAAAGGAAAAGAGCCCCCGCCTTGCGGCTGGTCGGATTCGAAGCTCGCCTCTTCGAACGCGACCGGGGCTCTGATTTCCCGTTCAGTTCCCGGCCAGGCCGGGGAGTGAAATTCGTGTTCCGGGAGAAGAGGATCCTGGTTCTCTTACGCTGCCCTGTCGGGATGATCCAGACCCCACCTCTTTCACACCCCCCGGACGGCCTCCTCGATGAGATCCCCTGCGCCTTTCGGCACCGGAACGGACTCAATTCTCCCGAGAACACGAAATTCAACTCTGAGTCAAAGAGGATCCCTGTTAGTCACCCCTTCCCCCGTCTAAAAGCAGGCGCCGTACCAACTCCAGAGCGAAACCATGAATATCTATTTCGTTCACTCACAACTAGTTATGTCGCTCGAAAACTCAACGCGGCGGGGATCCGACGGCCCGACTAGCAACGGAATTTACAGATCCCGGGTCGAGCCGCCAAGTCGTTGGAATTAGATCAGTTATCCTGTAAACAAAAATCCCGGGTCGCGCCCGGGATAAAGCGGTAATTGCCAGATTGCAGGCTTCGTCAGGAGCCGTCCGAAAGACCGTAGATCCGGGCCTTCTTCAGGAGGTTCGGGTAGCTGATACCGAGATCCCTGGCCGCCTGCGACTTGTTGCCGCCGGTGCGCAGCAGCGCGCTGCGGATCTCGCGGCATTCCACCTCAGCCAGGGCTTCGCGCAAAGGAGTGGCCCTGCCCCGGGCGGGATGTCCAGCTGAGGTGCTGGACTGGATGTCCGGCAGGTGCTCCACGCGAAGGACATCGGCACCATTGGCCAGCACGATCGCCCGCTGCAGGGTCTTCTCCAGTTCGCGAATGTTGCCGGGCCACGGGTGCCCCAGCAGCCCATCCATGAACCGCCTGTCGACGGCCGGCACGGCAATCCCGAGTTCGGCACTGAAACGCCCGATGAAGTGAGAGGCCAGCAACTCGATGTCGTCCGGACGCTCGCGCAGGGGCGGGATCACCAGCGGGAAATCGAGGAGCCGGTAGTACAGGTCCTCAAGGAACGCGCCTTCGCGCGCGAACTGGTGCAGATCACACTTGGAGGCGCAGATCACGCGGACGTCGACGCGGAAGTCCTGGTTGGAGCCCACCGGCCGCACAACCTTTGTGTCCATGAAATGCAGCAGCTTACCCTGCATGCTGAAGGGCATCTTGCCGATCTCATCCAGGAACACGGTGCCGCCCTCGGCCTCCGCCAGCAACCCCTTCTTGTCGGCGTGGGCGCCGGTGAAGCTGCCGCGCTTGTGGCCGAAGAGCTCGCTCTCAAGCAACGTCTCGGGGATCGCAGCGCAATTGATGGCGAGAAATTTGCGCCCCGCGCGCCGACTGAGGGCGTGGATGGCGTAGGCCAGCAAGCCCTTGCCGGTGCCGGTTTCGCCGTTCAACAGGACGGTGAGTTCGCTCGGCGCGACCTTGCGCGCCAAGCCGAGCACGTCGAGCATCCGCGCGTTCTGGGTGATGATGTTGCCGAAACTCTCGATGGCCGCGAACGGACCGGCATCGCCACCGACGGCTCGGCGGCCCTTCTCGTGCAGGAACAGCGCGAGGAAACCCAGATAGGTCGCAAGAAAATCGAGGGCTGCGCGGTCGAACGCCGAAGTCGCCGCGCCCGAACCCGACTTGCCCGCGAACAGCACACCGAGGCGCCGGTCATGAAGGGCGATCGGCATGAACAGGCAGCTGTCGGCAACCGTCAACAGCGCCGGCACATCGGCAATGATCCGGTCACGAGGACCGAGCCGCGTGTGCAGGGAGATACCGGTGGCAGCGGCCCCGGCAGGGGCTTCGATCCACCGCGCCAGCTGCCCGGCGAGGTTCTCGGTCAGGCCTCGACGTGTAACCACCCGCAGAAGCGCTCCCTGCGCGGGATCGGCCATGGCGATGAAACCCGCATCGGCGCCGATGCGATCCATGGCGGCCGCAAGGACGGCGTCGAGGTTGCGCGGGATCGCGTCCTGGTCGGCGGCGAAGAGCCCGGGCAGGGTGGAGATCGCCTCGAACTGCGCCTCGGAGGCGCCGACACCCTTGAGGATACCGCGCTCGACCTTTTCGCGCAGCCGCACGACGAGTGCCGACCACCGCGCATCTTCCAGCCCCGCTGCGAATCGCTCGAGGTCGAATACTGTCAGCAGCGCGTCGTCGAACTGGCCGAGCCGGACCTGCACGGTCGCCAGACGCTCCAGGATCTCGCAAAGCATGGCGTCACCGACGCCCGCCGCGACCCGGTCCTGGGCCTCGACGAGCAGACGGCGCAAGCCCTGCAACTGCAACTCGGAAGCAGATGCCAGGCGGGCATCGCACCACATCACCAGCGCACGGCACCACAGGTGCGGCAACTGGTACTCGCGGAAAGTCGCGACTGCCTGCCGGAAATTCTCGTCGGCAGCGACGCCGTCGCCCTGTGCGGCGCGCGCGAGGCCCAACGTGACTTGACAGAATCCGATCTCGTAGACTTCGCCGCACTTGTTGCAAACAGCCAGTGACGCCTGGCTGGCGGCGATCGCGTCGTCCAGCCTGCCGAGCGCCAGGAAGGCCTCGCCCATGCGTCGCTGCAGCTCTCCCTCGAGATCGTTGCCGGCCGCGATGGTTCGCGATTTTTCAAGGCCCGCGCGGTAGTTGAACAGCGCCGTTTCGGCTTCGCCACGGCTGAGCTGGACGTCACCGAGGTACTCGTCGGCGATCGTCGCCTCGCGCAGGAAGTTCTGCTGCTCGGCAAGGCTCTGCCCCTCGACCAGCAGTTCCTCGGCGCGGGCCAATCGGCCGCTGAGCGTCTCCAGCCGTCCCAGCGCCAAGCTGAGGCGGCACTGTTGCGCACGGTCGCCCAGGCTGACAGCCAGACGATAGCCCTTCTCCAGCACGGCACGGGACTCGCCGAGGCGGTCGGTCTTCTGCAGGACGATGCCCTGGTTCAGGAACAGCATCGGCATGAGGTGGCTGGCGCCGATGCGCTGCGCGAGTTCCAGCGCCTTTTCCAGGCGACCGAGCGAACGTGACCAACGGCAACGCACGTTGTCCAGCAGCGCGAGGTTGTTCAGGAGGTTCGCCACGCCGAGGTCGTGACCGATCCGGCGGAACGTGGCCAGGCCGTCGTTGAACAGTTCGTCGGCCTTTTCCAGCCGGCCGAGCCGCAGGTGGCAGATGCCCATGACGACCTGGACGCGCGCGACGTCAGCGTGTTCATCGGTCATCGCGAGCACCGCGAAGGCACGCTTGGCCAAGTTCAGCGCGTCATGGAGCCGACCACGTTCCCGCAGGATGATGGCGCGGCGGATCTGGAACGACGCCGAAAGTGCGGCCGCCTCGTCCTGCCCGGCAAGGGCGGTCGTGCGCGCGAGCAACTGCTCGGCCTGGTCCAGAAGCGCGTCGGCCTCGGTGAGCTGACCGACCAGCAGCAGGGAGTCGACGGACTTGCGCAGGAGGGCGATGGCGCGATCCCGCGGCAACATCTCCAGCACGGCGGGTTCGGTCAACTGGGAGAAATAGTCGAGTGCCGTCGCATGCGCGGAAGCATGGAAGTGCAGGTCGCCGATTTCCTCCAGGCGCAACAGGTCGGACGCCACCTCGGGCCGCGACCAGCGCGAACCTCGGGCGTCCCGACCAGCGGGTTCCTGGAAATGATCCTTCATCAACCGCATCCCTCGGCGAGGAAGTGGATTCGGTTTCGTTTCCCGTACTTCTGTTTCCGCACATCGTCCGGGCGCCCCCGAGGGGCGCCCTAGCCGGCCACCTGCAACAGCAGCAGCAGTTGCCTGACCAGATCCACCACCGCTTCCACACCGCTCTCCAGGCTGCTCGCACCCGGACGCAGTTCAGGGTCGGCACCAAGACCGTCGCCAGCGCCGCCCGGGTCGCCCTGCTCCCCGTCGCCGCCGGTTGTCGTGCCGCTCGTGCCGGCTGTCGTCGTGTTGGACACGCTTGTGCCGGAAATCCCTGACTGTGAACCGGAATCCTGGACCGCGTGGGCGGCGGGGGGCAATGCGCACACGGCGACCAGACCGATCGCCAGCAGAAGAACCAGAATCGTGCTTATGCGTTTCATGTTCTTCCTACCTGCAAACAGGACACCCCGTCGACGACCGCGCGGACGCGGGGACATGTCCCCAGCCTCCACGCAGCCATGGCATGATTGTTACGGAAAACAGCCCCCGGTGTCAATTGCCGTTGACGGGTCTACTCCGCTGGCTGGGTGCGCAGCCCATACTTGGTGATCTTCTTGTACAGGTTGCTCCGCTGCATGCCGAGCACGTCGGCTGTGCGACTGACGTTGTACAGGTTCTCCTTCAGCTTGAGCTGCAGGAACGCCGATTCGCTGCGCGTCTTGAAATCCTGGAAGTCGTTGCTGGCGAACAAGCTGGCATTTTCAGGCCGGCTCTGGGCCGCCCCCGACATGGGTGGCAGGTCGATCGGTCGCACGATCTCTTCCGGTGCCAGTATCAGCAGTCGTTCCACAAGGTTGCGAAGTTCCCTGACGTTGCCCGGCCAGGCATACTCCTGCAGGATGGCCACCGTTTCCGGGGCGAAGCGCCGCGGACGAACCTTGAGCTTTGCGGCGAGGTCGGCCATGAACCAGTCCAGGAGCAGGGCGACATCGCCTTCGCGCTCCCTCAGCGGAGGCAGGTGGATGGCCAGGACATTCAGGCGGTAGAAGAGGTCCTGGCGGAAGCCGGACTGCGGCGACGAGAGATCCCTGTTCGTGGCGGCGACGATCCGCACATCCACGCGCCGTGTCTCGGCCCCGCCGACGCGCTGGAAGCGACTCTCTTCGACGGCCTTGAGGACCTTGGCCTGGGCCTCCTCCCCCATGTCGCCGATCTCGTCGAGGAAGAGCGTGCCGCCATCGGCCTGCTCAAACCTGCCGGTACGCTGGCGATCGGCGCCCGTGAAGCTGCCCTTCTCGTGCCCGAAGAGTTCACTCTCCACGAGGTCGCGCGGGATGGCCGCGCAGTTCACCTCGACCAGGGGCCGCTCGCGGCGCGCGCTTGCGCGGTGGATCGCGCTGACGACGAGTTCCTTGCCGGTGCCGTTCTCCCCGGTAATCAGGACCGTCGCATCGCTTGGCGCCACCTTGTCGATGAATTCGCGCACCACCTGCATCGCGCGACTGCCGCCGACGAGTGTGCTGCGCCGACCGACCTGCGTCTGCAGCAGGCGACGGTCCGCGACGGCTTCCTGGTGCGCGAGGCAATTCGTGAGCGTGACAAGCAGGCGGGACCTGTCGAGGGGCTTCTCCATGAAGTCGTAGGCGCCCTGGCGGACGGCAGCCACCGCCGTCTCGATGTTGCCGTGACCGGAGATGACGATCACGGGCGCGCCGATGGATGCGGCGCGCAGGCGCTGGAGCACCTCAAAGCCGTCCATGCCCGGCATTTTGACGTCGAGCATGATGGCATCGGGATGGTGTTTCTCCGCGAGCGCCAGGCCCTCGGCGCCGGTCCCGGCATCGAGGACGTCATAGCCCTCGTAGCGGAGGATCTGGGTGACGACCTCGCGGATCGCCAGGTCGTCATCGACGATCAGGACGGTCTTCACTGCGGCTCCTTCGCGGCCTGCCCCGGGGAAACGCTTGCGGCCGCGCGACGTGTGACGGAGATTGTCGGGCGGCCGGTTCGATCACGTGGACACCTTGCTACGCCGACCGAACCGCTGTCAAGGCATGGGCCGAAGGCCCGAAGCGGATAGGCGACTCGTGGCCAAACCCCTGTTGCGATCCCTGGTTCCCGGGGACCTCGGACCACTGGTCAAGGAACTCGGCGGCGAGGCCTACCGGTCCGGCCAGCTGGCCGGCTGGCTGCACCAGCATGACGCCCTCTCGTGGGACGAACTGCGCAACCTGCCGCGCTCGCTGCGCGAGGCGCTCGCGGAGCGCTTCGACCTCCAGGGATTGTCCCCTCTCGAACGGCAGGTGTCTTCGGACGGCACTCGCAAGTTCCTGTTCAGCCTGCGCGACGGTCAGACCGTCGAGAGCGTCATCATCCCGATGGAAAGCCACGCCACGTTCTGCCTGTCCACGCAGGTGGGCTGTGCGATGGCGTGTCGCTTCTGCGCCACCGCGCGCGGCGGCCTGGTGCGCAACCTCGAAGCCGGGGAGATCCTCGAACAGATCACGCACCTGCGACGCGACCTGGCCGAGAACCCGGTTCCCGGCCACGGCGACCGCCAGTTCAACGCGGTCTTCATGGGCATGGGCGAACCGCTGGACAACTGGGATGCGCTGCCGACAACGCTGGATACGATGCTCGGCGACGACGGGCTGGGGATGTCGAAACGACGCGTACAGGTGTCCACGAGCGGGCCGGGCGACGGCTTGCGTCGGCTGCTGGCGCTGGCGCCCGGGGTCGGGCTGACGCTGAGCCTCGGTGGCACCACTGACGAGGAGCGCAAGCAACTGATGCCCGTGCCGGGTCGGACGCCCCTGGCCGAGGTGATCGACCTCGGCGCGCGCTATGCGCGGCAGTCGGGGCGCCGGACCACGATCGCGTGGGTGCTCATCGCCGGCCGAACGGACCTTCCCGAGCAGGCGCGGCGTCTGGCGAAGCTGGCCGGGTCCGGGCCGTTCAAGGTGAACCTGATCCCGCTGAACGCGCTCGACGACGATGCGCAGGAACCGCCATCGCAGGCGGCCATCCTTGCGTTCCAGGACATCCTGAACCGAGCGGGTGTCGACAACACGATCCGCCTGAGCGGCGGTCGTGACATCGCGGCCGCCTGCGGGCAACTGCGGCGGCGGCGACTGGCGGGCTGAGGTTCGGCTGAGAACGCAAAACGAAGCGAGCCCGTCGGTCCTGCCGCCGGGCTCGCTTCGCAAAATCCGCAGGGCGCCGCTCGCCTGGACTACATCACGTCCGACAGGTGCGTACGCTCAAGGGCGCCGGTCAGCGCATCCTGGGCATCGCGCCAGACCTTCGACACGTTGCAGTCCGCGTGGTTCTGGCAGGGGTCGAGCGAACGCAGGCAGTGATTCAGGACAATGCCGCCTTCGCAGACCTCCACCACCTCGCGCAGTGTGATTTCGCTGGCGGGACGGCCCAGGCTGAAGCCGCCCTTGACGCCGCGGTGGGACTTCACGATGCCCGACTGCGCAAGCATCTGGAAGATCTTGGCCAGAAAAGCCTCGGAAACCTCGCAGGCGCCGGCGATCGACTTCAGTTGCACCGGCGTGTCGCTTTCGCGGCGGGCGAGTTCCTGAAGTCCCCGGATGGCGTATTCGGTCTGCCGCGTGATCTGGAGCATCGTCGAACCTCTCAACAGTTGCGCTATGGGGTGACCCGTAGACCTGCAACAAAGGAGATGCATCGATACCGGATTGTCAACCTCGCGCATCGGCAATGAGCCGCAACGCCTTGCGGGCCAACTGGCTGATGTTCAGGCCGGGAGCGTCCGCCAGGGGGACCCAGCGGCCGGCCCGTCCCTGTTTGGCACCCGGCCACGGGTCGCCATTTGATGCCGGAGCCGCCCAGGGGCGGGACACATCCACCACGGCGACGTCGACCACCAGACGGAAACGGGTGATCGCGTGGCGGAAGCTACCGACCCTGTCCGCCGGCCCGGCGCCCGGAAAGCCGGCAACCGCAGCCCACCCCGGCGGGAGCGCGCCCAGAAGGCCCAGGGAGCGCCTGGGCGGCCGCTGGTACCACGCAGTGGTCGGAAGCGTCAGGAGTCCCTGATGCAGGCTCCCGAGCTCCTGACGGGCCGGTGCGGCATCCACGCCGCAGTTGATCAGGCGCCCGCCGGGCGGTTCGAGCCAGAGGTGGTCAGCCGCCACGAAAGCGATCAGAAGTACCTGTACCGGCACAGCGACGGCACGGATGCCAGGGGCGGCCGGAGCATCCGCAATCCCCAGCTGGTGGGCGCCGCACGACGCCCGGACCGGACAGGCCTCGCAGTGCGGGGCGCGAGCCTGGCAGACCAGCGCCCCGAGTTCCATCAGGGCCTCGTTCCAGGCGCCCGGCCGATCGCCCCGGACAAGGGCGCGCGCCAGGTCTTCGACTGTCCGGGCAGGCAGGGAGCCGGGCTGCCCCGATGCGCCCAGCCAGCGTCCCAGGACGCGACGGACGTTGGCGTCCACGGCCGCCTCGGGCAGCCCGAGGCCCAGACTGGCAATGGCGCCCGCCGCGTAGGGTCCGATGCCCGGCAGACCTCGCCAGGCGTCAACATCTCCCGGCAGGGCGCCGCCGAATTCAGCGACCACCTGACGTGCTGCCGCGTGCAGTTGCCGCGCACGTCGGTAGTAACCGAGGCCCGACCAATGCGCCAGGACGTCCTCCTCCGGGGCCGCGGCCAGCGACTGCACGTCCGGAAAGCGGGCGAGGAAGCGCTCCCAATAGGGCACGACGGTCGCCACAGTCGTCTGTTGAAGCATCATTTCGCTGATCCAGGTTCCATACAGGCTGCGGTGGCGGCGCCACGGCAAGTCACGTTGCCGACCATCGAACCATGCCAACAGTTCGCGCCGGAGGTCGGCGCGCACGGCGTCGTCGTCGAAATCCACCGGGCAGACGTTCATTCGGGCACCTCGCCGGGCACCTTCGCTTCACAGGCGACCGGCATTGACAAGATCCACGCAAAAAGGGAGGATATCATCGACATCCTCTTCCGGGTGCAACGCGCCCGGTCCCCAGAGGCCGGCGCCCACCGGCACCATTCCACCGGCCCGAGGGAGATCTCCATGTCCGTCCGCACGATTCCCGAGATGCTGCTCGAAGCCGCCCGCGAACGGGCACGGCCGGACTGCCTGGCGTACCGGGAGAACGACGGCCCCTACGTGGCACTGTCAACAGCGACGGTCCTCGAGAAAGCGCGGGACATCGGTCTGGGCCTGCGCAACCTGGGCGTGCAGGCCGGCGACAGGGTCGCGATCCTCAGCGAAAACCGCCACGAATGGGCGCTGGCCGACCTCGCCTCACTCGGTTGCGGCGCCATCACGGTACCCATCTACTCGACCCTTCTGGCGCCGGCCATCGAATACATCCTGGCCGACTGCGAACCGGTCGCGCTGTTCGTGTCGTCGCCGGAACAGGCGGCGAAGATCGGCGCCATCCGCGGCAACCTGCCGTCACTGCGGCACATCATCACGTTCGAACAGACCAACCTGGCCGGCGCGATCCCGCTCGGCCAGGTCGAAGCAGCCGGGAAGTCCGCCGCCGCCGGCAAGCCCGCCGACGACCCCGCCTGGTGGACGGGCGGCGACCCGCACGGCGTGTGCAGCATCATCTACACGTCGGGAACGACCGGCAACCCGAAGGGAGTCGTGCTGACACACGACAACTTCGTGACCAACATCATCAACGTCACGAAAGTCGTCGACTTCGGGCCCCGCGACGTCTGCCTGAGCTTCCTGCCGTTGAGCCATGTGCTGGAGCGCATGGCCGGCTACTATTCGATGATCTATCGCGGGGTCGGCATCTACTACGCGCGGCGCTTCGACACGATTGCCGAGGACCTCGCGCTGGCCAAGCCGACGCTGATGATCAGCGTCCCGCGACTCTACGAGAAGATCCACGCGAACGCGGCCAACCTGGCGTCGGCTGCGGGATTCCCGAAGCGGCAGATCTTCTTCTGGGCGCGGCGCGTGGCGATCCGCTGGGCCGAGGCGCACGTAGACGGTCCGCCGGCCGGATTGCGCCTGAAGCTGGCGCATCGCGTGGCCGACCGATTGGTGTACGGCAAGCTGCGGGCGCGCCTCGGCGGGCGCGTGCGCATCATGGTGTCGGGCGGAGCGCCGCTGAACCCGCGCATCATCAAGTTCTTCAACGGCGCCGGCGCACTCATCCTTGAGGGATACGGGCTGACCGAGACCTCCCCCGTGCTCACCTGCAACGTCGAGACGGGCATTCGCTTCGGCAGCGTCGGCCGCGTGATTCCCGACACGGAGATCCGCATCGCCGACGACGGCGAGATCCTCTGCCGCGGCCCGCAGGTCATGCGCTGCTACTACCGCGATGATACCGCCACCGCGGAGGTCCTGGGCAGTGACGGGTGGTTCGCAACCGGGGACATCGGCCATCTGGACGCCGACAACTACCTGTTCATCACTGACCGCAAGAAGGAACTGATCGTCACCGCCGGCGGCAAGAACATCGCGCCGCAGCCCCTGGAAAACGCGCTGGTGGCGGACAAGTACATCGCGCAAGCCGTCGTGATCGGCGACCGCAGACCCTACTTGTCCGTGCTGATCGTGCCCGACTACGCGAACCTGCAGCGCTACGCGGATGCGCGCAGCCTCGGCGCATCGACGCCGGCCGAACTGTCGGCGCACCCGCGCGTACAGCGGCTGTTCCAACGGATCGTCGACAGCGCCAACTCCGAGCACCCCGGGTTCGGCCAGATCAAGAAGTTCGCGCTGGTGCCGCGGGAATTCACGCTCGACGACAACGAGTTGACGCCGACGCTGAAGATCAAGCGGTTCGAAATCGCGCGCATCTGGAAGACGACCATCGATGCGATGTATCCGGCCGACGACCACGGCGTCGACGACTGACCGCGCTGGCGGCACCGGGCTCAGCGACGCTGCGCCCGGTCGCCGAGCGCAACAGTGAATCGCATGTCGCGGCCATCGCGCAGGATACCGATCTCGACGAGGTCGCCGGGGCCGTAGGCCCGCAGGGCCGTCGTGAACGTCGCCAGGTCGGAGACGTCATAGTCGCCGAACCGGACCAGGACATCGCCCTTCTGCAATCCCACCGCGGCCGCCGGGCTGCCTTCGAACACGGCGGCCAGCCGGTAACCCGTCTGGCCTTCCGTGAAGTCGGGCATCGTCCCCAGCCAGGTCTGGCGGTTGCCCGGCGCGTCGGTCGGCGATGTGCCGCCCTCGGACTGGTCGCGCAGGCCTCCCCCACCGACCATGCGCCAGGCGAAGTCCCCCGGAGCGATGCGCAACTGTTCGACAAGTGCGCCGGTGAAGTCCGTGATGCGCGCCATCGCCGTGTAGTCGAGCGCCGCCGCCGTATCGGCCGGGCGATTGTACTCGGGATACGCGCCGCCGAAGAGGAACAGGACCGGCACCTCGCGCGTGTTGAAGACCATGTGGTCGCTGCCGGACCAGCCGCCGCGCGACGGGTTCACCGGGACGCCCGACGCGGAGGCCGCGGCATTGACGGCGGCTTCGAGCGGGGCGGCAGTGCCCAACCCGCTGACGATGAGGCGCCCGTCGGACAGGTGGCCGACGGTGTCGAGGTTGATCATGACGTCGATGCTGTCGAGCACAACGCATGGGTGCGCAACGAACCAGGCGGCGCCCTGCAGGCCGGATTCCTCGCCGTCGGTGTTCAGGACGAGCACAGAGCGCCGCGACGGCGCGCCCACGCCGGCACACAGGCGACGGGCCGTCTCGTGGGTGACCGCAACACCCGAGGCGTTGTCGTTGGCGCCGGGATAGTAGTCGGCAGGCCCGGGATTTGCCGCCGGCGACGACGGAGGGGCAACGGTGCCGAGATGATCGAGGTGCGCGGCGACGACGAGCCAGCGCCCGGCGAGAGCGCCCGACCCCGGGATCACACCGGCCACGTTGCGCCCGGTCAGCCCAGCCAGGTCATCGCCCGTCCAACCCTTGCCAGTGAGCGGGAATTCCTGCGTGAAAGCATCGCCGAAGGCCGACCGCAGGCCGGCGGCAGCGAACCAGGCGGCCAGGGTGTCGGTCGCGGCACGCCCCCCCGCCGAACCGGCGGCGCGCCCGGCGAACGAAGGGGCCGTCAGGGACATGACGCGCCGTTGCAGGGCGGCCACGGAAGCGGGTGCGGGCTCCGCCGCCCCGGACCACGCGGCCGCGCACAGGCAGGAGCACAGAACCAGCACCGCCGCGACAGGACGCGGCAAGACACACTTCGCGGTTCCGATCTTCATCCGTCGCCTTCCCGGGCGCCGAGCAGCGCCCTCCAGGTCACGTGCGTACCGGCGTGCCTGCCGAACAGTTCCCCCACGAAATCGACATGGACGCTCATGGCCGACGCGGGGTAGCCCGCCGTCGCCATGACGACGGCCAGGAGCGTGCGCGTGCCCGCATCTGTGCTCGTCCGCAGGGAGTCGCTGGTGGGCGACCCGAACGGGCCCTCGTCGTCGCACAGGGCCAACCGGTCGCCGACATGGACCTCGTCCTTGCGGATGCCGACGTACCCGTCGCCGGAGGCGCCGACGCACAGGCGGACATCGCCCCGGACCTTGGCCAGGTCGTAGAGCCCGATCGGCAGCAGGAAGCTGAGCGAAGCGAGGTTGCAGGCATCGACGACGCTGCCCAGTCGGTAGAGCCCCTTGCCCTGCAGAACACGGCGCAGCAGGGCCTCGCTGCTCGGGCGGTGACGCGAAGGATCCATGCCGAAGGACTTGTAGAGCGCGCGGGCCTCGCGCAGGCCGGGCACCGCCGCAGGCTCACAGCCGGCATGGCGTTCACGCAATCTCGCCTCGAGCCCGGCGATCTCCAGGGCCAGCGGCCCGTCGTCGCCCGGCGAGACGCCGTCCAGGACAAGAGCACCGCAGGAAAGCCGGCCGCAGGCAGCCTCGTCGATCGTGAGGCTGCGGCCATCCGGCAGGCGGGCCGAGGGCATCAGGCGTCCCCGGTCCCACCGTGGCGACCGCCGGCACCGTACATCTTCGCGTAGTATGCAGTGTACTCGCCGCTGCGGATCTTCTCCCACCACGGGCGATTCGCCAGATACCAGTCGATCGTCCGCGTCAGGCCGCTCGCGAAGTCGACGGTCGGCGCCCAGCCCAGCTCGGCGCGGATGTGCGACGCGTCGATGGCGTAGCGGCGGTCGTGCCCCGGCCTGTCGGCGACGAACGTGATGAGGTCGTGCCCGCGTTGGAGCCGATCCAGAAGGAGCTTCACGAGGTCGAGGTTCCGCTGCTCGTTGCCGCCGCCGATGTTGTAGATGGCGCCGGGCCGCCCCTGGCGCAGGGCCAGGTCGATGGCGCGGCAGTGGTCCCCGACGTACAGCCAGTCGCGGACCTGGAGGCCGTCGCCGTAGACCGGCAGCGGCTTGCCCTCGAGGGCATTGGCGATCATGAGCGGGATCAGCTTCTCGGGAAACTGGTACGGGCCGTAGTTGTTGCTGCAGCGCGTCACGATCACCGGGAAGCCGAACGTCTTGAAGAAGGCGCGGCACAGCAGGTCGGCCGCGGCCTTGCTGGCTGCGTAGGGAGAGTTCGGGGCGAGTGGGCTCTGCTCGGTGAAGAACCCTTCGCTGCCGAGTGAACCATAGACCTCGTCCGTCGACACCATGACGAACCGGCCGACGCCGGCCGCCTTCGATTCCTCCAGCAGGATCTCGGTGCCCAGCACGTTGGTCGTGACGAAGACCTCGGGGCCCTCGACAGAGCGGTCGACATGGCTCTCGGCCGCGAAATGGACCACGGCCTCGATCGCCTCGCCCTTCAGCAGCGAACGAACGAGTTCGCGGTCGCGGATGTCGCCGCGCACGAATCGATAGCGCGGGTCATCCTCGCAGCCGGCGAGATTCTCGAGATTCCCCGCATATGTCAGAAGATCGAGATTCACCACGCGATCACGGGTGTTCTCGAGCAGGAACCGGATGTGGTTGGAGCCGATGAACCCCGCACCGCCAGTCACCAGGATGTTCATCGGGATCCCCTCCCGGCTGCGGCCAGCTTCGCAGTGAACTCGCGCGCGCGCGTGGTGCTGACCGGCGCCGCCACGGCGCCGCCCTCCTTGAATGCCGTGCCGACGATGAAGCCGTCGGCCAGCGGCAGGAAACGATCGACGGTGCCGACGGAAACGCCCGAGCCCACCAGCAGGGGGCAATCCGGCATGGCCTCGCGAAGGGTCGCCAGTTCGGCCGGGTCGGCGCCGGCGCCCGTGGCCGACCCCGTGACGATCAAGGCGTCGGCCAGTCCCCGCACGCGGATGTCCAGCGCGTCGTCGACCATGGGACGATCGGCCAGCGGCGCGGCGTGCTTGACGCGCACGTCGGCGAGGATGCCGACCGTGGAGCCGAACTCGCGGCGCCGCCGCAGGGTGCGCCAGGCAAGGCCCGGCAGCGGGCCCTGGTCGGTGACGGCAGCTCCCGTGTGAACATTCACGCGGATGTAGGCCGCGCCGACGGCCACGGCGATGGCCAGGGCCGCCTCAGCGTCGTTGCGCAACACGTTGATGCCCAGCGGGCAGTCCGGGAACTCGCCTCGAACGGCCGACGCGACGACGGTCATGGCGGCGATGGTGATCGGCGGCACGACGTCCGGGTAGAAGGGCACATCGAAGAAATTCTCGATCATCAGGGCGCGGACGCCCCCGTCGTGCAGGGCCTGGGCGTCCCGGAGGGCGGCCGCCGTGACTGTTGCCAGGTTCCCCTCCCAGCAGGGGCTGCCCGGAAGCGGGGCCAGATGGAGCATGCCGATGACGCCGGGACGGCACAGTTCGGCGAAGGTCTCACGATTCCAGGGATTCACAGGGTGCTGTCCTTCCGGGGGCAAACGGCATCGGGCTTGGCACGGGGCTCACCGTAGAATAAATTGGACCTACCTCTCCTGACAAGGTCTTAGGCCCCCTGACCCGCCGCGCGGCTTCCCGCCGCCCGGCCGACAAGGAGTCCGATGCAGATCGTCCATGGCAAGTCCGGTTGGCTCGAGGTCATCTGCGGGCCGATGTTCAGCGGCAAGAGCGAGGAATTGATCAAGCGGATCCGCCGGGCGCAGATCGCGCGGCGTCGCGTCCAGATCTTCAAGCATGGGATCGACGCCCGCTACGATGCGACGAGTATCGTCTCGCACAGCCAGCAGAGCCTTCCCGGCGTGGCCGTGACCAACGCGCAGGAGATCCTGAACCTGGTCGACGACCGGACCGAACTGGTGGCGATCGACGAGGGGCAGTTCTTCGGCGAGGAGATTGTCGATGTCGTCAACAAGCTGGCCAACCTCGGCAAGCGCGTGGTGATCGCCGGCCTGGACCTGGACTACCGCGGGCTTCCCTTCGGCCCCATGCCGCAGCTGATGTGCCGCGCCGAGTACGTGACCAAGCAGCTGGCGATCTGCATGACGTGCGGGGATCCCGCCAACTTCACGCAGCGCCTGACGCGCGACACGGCCCAGGTGGTGGTGGGCGCAACGGAGACCTACGAGGCCCGCTGCCGTTGCCACTTCGAGCCGCCTGTCGAGGACCGCGTCGCCGGCAAGGCCAACGGCGCCTGACCGGGCATGCAGCTGACGAACGCCCGGCCCGGTGGCTTCACCGGGCCGGGCGCGTTTCGTGCTGCCCCGCCGGGCAGGCGTCAGCTGAAGAAGTGCGGGTCGATCTTGAGCGCGCCGGCCCGCGCGACGAGATCGTCGACGCGCTCGGGCGACAGGCCGAGCGCCGAGGCGGCCGGCATCAGGCGCGCACGCGATTCGTACTCGTCCTCGGCGGCCAGCCCCTCTTCATCGTTGCTGCAGCAGCGGGCGATCTCCTCGCCCAAGGCGATCATCGCGGCCACGCGCGCATTGCGGGCGTCGGGATGGTCAAAGCGGTGGTGCCAGCGCACGGCGTCCTCGAGGTCTTCGGTCAGGTTCCACTCGCGCAGCAGGAGCGCACCCAGTTCTCCATGGTCGAAGCCCAGGACACGCGACTCGACTTCGTGGTACGGCTCCCCCGTTTCCGCCGAGACCGCGAGGATCTCCTGGAACAGCTCGGGGTGGCTGCGCGCGAGTACGAGCTGGCCGATGTTCTGCATCAGGCCGCCGATGAAGACACCCTCCGGCTGCACCCGCCCCACGGCCTGGGCCACCAGTTGGCTGCCCATCGCCGACAGGACCGACTGCCGCCAGATCTTCTGGTAGAGCATCCCGGCGCCGGGGGCCAGGAACACCGAGCGGCTGGCGGTCACCAGCGTCCAGTTGCGGATCGTGACGAAGCCCAGGCGGACGATCGCCTCGCTGACGGTCGTGATCTGCCGAGCTGCGCCGTAGAACGGGCTGTTGGCGATGCGCAGGACCTTTGCCGTGAGCGCCTGGTCCATCGCCAGCGCCTTCTCCAGCCGCGTGGCTGTCGTGCGCGGATCCTCGATGACCGCCATGATGTGGCAGGCCGCCTTCGGCAGGGCCGGCAATTCGCCGCTGTGGCGCAGGATGATCTCGGGCGTCAGCGCATGGCGGATCGAATCGCCCGCGTCAGGGCTGCCGGAGAGCCCCACCAGCACCGAAGGCAGGCCAATGTTGGCCTGAGGCATCTCTGTCAGGTCGTCGTCGTCGGGGCCTTCGGCGAAGATCTGCAACGCATCGTTGTCCGGCGCCGGCCGCCGCGCGCCTGCAGGTGCCAGCGGGCGGGCCACAGGCTCAAGCGGAGCGGCGTCGACTGCGTGCCGGACCCCATCGGCCCTGGCATCGGGGCCGAACGGGTCGATCTCGGGAGCCCGGCGGCGCGCCATGACCGCGACCTCCGAATCCTTCGGCGCCGGCATGTGCTGGACCCCGGACTCGAACGAGCCGCGCGTCCGCCGACGCTCGAGTTCGGCGTTCAGGACCGCCGCGACCTGCCCTTGCCTCATCTGGACGCCCTTGTCGAGCAGCCACATGCGCGTCAGGGCGTAGTGCGCCAGGACGCTCGCGGTGGCCAGCGCCTGGTTGCCGGCCGGGTCCGCGTCGAGGTACAGGAACGTGTTCCAGTGCCCCTGGGACGGCAGCGGCAGGATGATGATCTGGCGGTCGCGCGCCCCGCGGCCGAGCAGCAGCGTCAGGTCGAGCGGGAAGTGCTTTTGCGGCACCGGGCCGTAGTACACCGTGCCGTCATGCGCGACGGCGGCGAAGACGTCGTCCTTCTCGCTGGGAATCGGCGCCCGGCCGTCACGGCGCTTGCGACGCGCCTCGGCCGGCAACGTGACGTTCTCCTCCACGAACACCTGCAACCCGCTCGACCACCGCTTGAGCAGAAGCAACCGCAATCCGGTCTGCCGCGCGAGTCGCACGAAGTATTCCGGCACGTCCTTCACGCGCGTCACCGCCGAGAGTTCACTGATGCCGGCATGCAGGAGCGACGTCGCCTGCGCCGAAGCGCGCGTTTCAGCTTGCCCTTCGGCCGGCTGCCGGGGCGCAGCGGACTGCGGCGGGGCGGGAACGGGCTGGGAGGGCGTCGCGCGCCGGCCGCCTTCGGGCTCGTCGTCCGAGAGCTCGCGCACACGCGCCTGTAGTCGCACCAGCGTCTGCTGGATATCCTGGATTTCGCTCGTCTGAGTGCTCAACAGGGTCCTCGCTGGCTGACGATCCACTGGGCAGGCGCCGATGGGGGCGCCCCCTTGCGCGTAGGATCGGCAGTTTCGGGGCCGATTGAACCAAAAATTCACCGGTCGCCGACGAGGTGGCGATGGACGGTTGCCGGGAAGGTCGGGAAGGGTATTATGGTTCCCGGAACGAACCCGTCGCGGCGGTGGAACCCGTGGAGGAATATCGACATGGCAGGCCGGCGGACCAGAATCACGAAATCGTTCACCTTCGATGCCGCCCATTGGCTGCCGCGGGTGCCGGACGACCACAAGTGCCGTCGGCTCCACGGGCACACCTACCGGATCGAGGTGGCGCTCGAGGGGGAACTCGACCCCGAGTTGGGCTGGGTCGTCGACTACGGCGAAGTCAGCCGCGTCGTTGACCCCGTCGTTCGCGAATTGGACCACCGATGCCTGAATGACCTGCCGGGGCTCGAGAACCCCACGGCGGAGATCCTCGCGGCGTGGCTGTTCGACCGGCTGTGCCCCGCGCTGCCGCAGCTCGTCGAGATCACGGTCTGCGAAACGCCGCGCACTGCGGCCATCCACCGCCTCGAGCGCTGATCCCCCGTCCGCTCCGGTCAGCGCGCGCTTTCGAGGCGGACATGCTCGACCGATTCGGCGGGGATCCAGCCCTGCCAGTCGCCACCGAGGCTCACCTTGGCCCAACCGTCACGCTGACCCTCGACATTGAGCGCCAACCCGGCGTGGACCCCGAACAGGGTCGGGAACGTCGAGGCGGGGCCCGAGCGCACGTCAACCGCATCGACCACGACAACAGCCTGGTCCCGGACACGTTCCTGGTACCAGCGCCCACCGGTGACGGCTCCCAGCAGGGCTACGGCGACGACGGCGCCGAGGAATGCCCGGCGCTGCGCGGTCGAAGGCCCGCGCATCCAGCGCCAGCCCAGGATGGCCGCAAGAGCCCACAGGCCGACCACCAGCAGCATCCCCCATTCGTCGATCGACAACGCCCCGACAACGGCGGCTGCCTGCGCCACGAACAGCGGCAGCGACTGGTCGGCGAGTTCGAGGTCCTTGAGGTTCTGCCGCAGCCAGGACAGGTTACGGCTAACGTCGCGGTCACGTGGCGCCAGGCGCTCCGCGCGAAGGAAGCTGGCCACTGCCGGACCCACCTGGCCGGTACGCGCCTGCGCAGTACCGAGATTGTAGTGCAGCGTGGGGTCGTCGGTCCCCTGCGCACGCGCCTGGAGATAGAGTTCCCTCGCCTCGGCGAACCGGCTTTCCGTGTAGGCCTGATTGCCCTGCGCCACAAGTGCACGGGCATCACCGGCGGCGTGCGTCGGACCGGCGACGAACGCGGAACCGACCAGGGCCAGGATCAGGGTCGCGACATGGGCCCCGGGCCCCGACGCACCGCTGTTCGCACCGGAGGCCTTGTCGAGCGACTGCAGAAGCGAGGCAGCCTCGTTTGCCAGCGACGAGGCCGCAGCCCCGGCCTGCCCCCCGAACCGGGCATGATCGCACCGCTCCAGGAGATCGACCAACGAGGCGCCGACCGGCGCACACCCTCGGACAGCCGACAGTGCGCCGATTTCGTCAGATCCGATCGCGGACGCGGGCCGGTCGAGGTTGTCGGCGACATAGCCGTGGACCGCACGCACCACGATCGACAGGGCCTCCGGTCCGTCACCAACGGACCCGACCTGCGCCAGGAGCGCCTTCGCGGTTCCCAGTGCGCCACGCCGGCGCCGACCGCCAGGATTGAGCTTGTCCGCGGCCAACCGGCCAAGACGCCAGCGCCAGGCGCCCAGGAGCGCGGCGGGCAGGAGAGCGAGCACCCACCAGGCCGCACCGCCCACGCGCGGCAACGATCCGCGGCCGCGCAGGGCCCCCACGTGGATGAAGGCAAGGTCGTCCCCGACGCGCGCGATCTCGTTGCGCAGGAAACCGGAGTCCTCGCCGCCGGCCACCGGGCGGTCGCTGGGAGTCACGACCACGTCGCGTCCCGTCGTGCGCGCCACGCGGTACTCACCGCGCGTCACATCGAACCAGGAAACCTCGACCGCAGGTACATGCACGGTCCCTTCCTTTGTCGTGACCATGACTTTTTCGGTATTCAGGCGACCGAGGAGCCGCTCTTCCTGCGGCGTCGACGCGAAGTTCTCGGCAGCGTCGTGCAGCCGGGTGCCGTCCGGTTCCGTCACCTTCAGGCCGGCAAACCCCTTGAGAAATCCATCCGTGTTCAGCGCCAGCTTCAGGCCGATGGCATCTCCCCGCGGAACGGTCGTGCGGTCGACGGTGGCGTCGACCGCGCACTGGGTGCCGACGATGCCACTGAAGCCGGCCGGCTTCGGCGACGGCAGGTCGCGCACCGTCACGGTGACGGGACGGGATTTCAGCACGCGCGGTCCCCGTGGCTGCTGCCGCGAGTTGAAGAAGCGGTCGAACACGTCCTCGGGAAAAACGAGCTCTGCCGGGTCGATCTGCAGCTTGCCGGCGCGCGTCGGGAACAACGCGTAGCGGATCTCGGTCATGTTGTAGGGAATCCCCTTGAGCATCTGCCGTGAATTGCGTTCGGTCCCGAGGTCTTCGCGCCAGAAACCCTCGGTGCGCGGCGCGTTGTACGACGGGTTGCCCCACGGCTGAATCCGACGCCACCACTGGAACGACAACACGATCTGCTGTCCCACCCAGGCCTCCGGCTTGTCCACGCTCATGGTGACAAACATGTCCTCGCCGGCTGCAGCCTGGCCCGGAGCCGGTTGCGCCGGCCGTTGCTGGCGATTCCCCGAATCGGCGGGGGGCACCGATGAACCAGCCAAAACCTTGATCGCGATGGGGTCGGTCTGGCACGGTCCGGCGGCCGTGTTGACGCGCACGGGACCGATGGTGAAGTCGACATCGGTCTCGACGCGCAGGTAGAACGTGCGCGAGACAACGATGCGGCTCTGTCCATTGACCGAGGTCATGCTCTGGTTGGTGCCGCCGCCATAGATGCGCACGCCCGGAAGATCGGGCAGTTGGAACGAGGGCGACCAGCCGATGTCACCCTCCGCCGAGACGACCAGGACAACGTCCTCGCCGCGGGCGACGGACCTGCGACTGGCCTCCGCCCGGCAGGCGACCGCCGCCTGAGCCATGTCGGCGCCAGGGACGATCGCCCACAGGACCATGAGTACCATCGCCGTCGCGATCCGCGCGCGCGCGCGACCCTGACCTCCGTCTCGCCTCACCATCGCTTGCCACTCCGGGGTCGTTTGCCCTGGACCCGCTTCTGAAGGGACCGCTTCAGCTCTTCCTCATCGCGGTCGAGCGCCTTGAGAATCTGCGCCGCCTGGTCATCCGTCAACTCCGGCGGCGGCGCATCCTTCTGCTTGCCGGACTGGGCCTGCTGATCTTCCTGCTGCTTCTGGTCCTGGTCCTTCTTCTGGTCCCGCTGTTGCTGGTCCTGCTGCTGGTCCTGTTTCTGCTGCTCGTCCTGCTTCTGCTGCTGTTGTTGGTCCTGCTGTTGTTGCTGATCCTGCTGCTGCTCGTCCTGCTTCTTCTGTTCTTCCTGCTTCTGCTGTTGTTGCTGGTCCTTCTTCTCGTCCTTTTCGGCCTTCTTGTCGTCCTGTTTCTGCTGCTGTTGCTGCTGTTGCAGCCGTCGCAACGCTGCCTCGAGATTGAGCGCCGCGTCCTGCTGCGCCGGCTCGAGCTTGAGCGATTCCCGCAGGGACTTGATGGCGCCCTCGGCATCGCCGGCGGCCAGTGCGGTGGTACCGCGGTTGTAGAGCGCCTCGGCCCTCAGGATGGGGTCGTCCGTCAGCGCCAGGGCCCGCTCGAACTCGCGCGTCGCCTCCGGATACTGCTGAAGGCGGAACAATGCTTCGCCGACGGCCAAGCTGAGCACCGGGTCGTCGGGCGCCTGGACGACGGCATTCTGGAAGGCGGACAACGCCCCCTGGTAGTCACCTTTGTCGTACAGGCGCCGGCCCTCGGCCGCCGCCGGCGCTCCATCGCGCACGATGCCGGCGGCCGACGGCCCCGCGATCACCATGGCGCAGGCCGCGAGCATGGCGGCTGCGACGGCGGAACGCCGCCACGGACGCAGCGCGAGGCGCACGCCAAAGCAGGCGATCGCCATCAGGAGCGGCCAGACGAAACGTTCCTGGTAGGCGGACACGCGCCGATCCTCCAGGTCACGCCGACCGAGGCGCTGTAATTCACGGTAGAGACGGTCGCCGGCCAGGCCGTCGACGCCCAGCCGGAACGTGCCGACTCCGGCCATCGCTCCCAGTTTTTCGAGGGCTTCCAGGTTCAGGTGCGTGGTCACCACGTTGCCCTGGTCGTCCTTCAGGAAGCCGGCGGCGCGGCCCTGCCGGTCGAATGCCGGAATCAACCCGCCTTCGGAACTGCCCACGCCGACCGGGATCACGCGGATACCCTCTTTCTGGCAGGCATCGGCTTCCTTCTGCCAATCGCCCTCGAGGTCCTCGCCGTCGGTCACCAGGACGATGGCCTGGAACCCCTCGGCCGCCGCATCCCCCTGCCGCCCCTTGGCAAGCAACTGGCGGGCCGTGGCGAGCGCAGCGCCGATATTCGTGCCCTGCTCTGACAGCATGTCGGTATCGGCCATCTTTAGGAACATGTCGGCCGTGCCGTAGTCGAGCGTGAGCGGGCATTGGACGAATGCCGCGCCCGCGAAGAACACCAGGCCGATACGGCTGTCCTGCACACGGCCGAGGAAACTGCCGAGTTCGGTCTTCGCGCGCTCCAGACGGCTGGGCGCCACGTCCTGGGCGCTCATCGAGTTCGAGATGTCCAGCACGACGACGACGTCAGAACCACGCTGCGTCACGGTGACCTCGCTGGCGCCCCATTGCGGCCGGGCCAGCGCGATCAGGAGCCAGAACAGTCCCGCCAGGAGCAGGAAGCGATCCCAACCGAGGAGTTGGCCGCGCCGCCCCTCGACATGGTCCGTTGCATTCTCCCCGAGCAGCAATCGCAGGTTGCGACGCCCCCGCGATTCCCACAGCCGAAGACCCAGCCACAGCACCGGCAGCAGCGGCACCACCCACAGCCATGGTTGCGCGGCGAACTTCACGGCAACCTCCTGAGCCAGGCGGCGGCCAGCAGCGCCTCGGCCAGCAGCAGGGCGAAGCCCGGGATCGCGAACCAGGCCATCCGTTCGCGGTACCAGGTGCTGACGGTGGTCCGGTAACGCACCTTCTCCATCTCGTCGATCTTCTTGAAGATGTTCTGCAAAGCCTGCGGGTCCGTCGCCTGGAACATGGCGCCGCCCGTCATGTCGGCAATGCGCCGAAGCAGCGGGATGTCGATGCGCGATTCGACCTGCCGCACCTGCCGACCGAAGATCGGGTCCTCGACCGGGAACGGCACGAGTCCCTCGCGACCGACAGCGACTGCGTAGACCCGGATGCCGAACGACTGGGCCAGCCGCGCAGCCGTCTCCGGCTCCAGTGTCGGCACGTTGTTCACGCCGTCGGTCAGCAGGATGATGGTACGGCTGGGCGACGTTGACTTCTGGAGGCGCGACACGGCGGTAGCCAACCCGAGGCCGATCGCCGTTCCGTCGTCGATCAGACCGACGTGGATCTCGTCGAGGAATGCCGTGAGGATCGGGTGGTCAAGCGTCAGCGGGCACTGCGTGAAGGCCCGCGCGGCAAAGACCACCAGGCCGATCTGGTCATGCGGGCGACCGGCGATGAAGTCACGGATGACCACCTTCGCCGTCCCGAGCCGGTCGAGCGGTTGGAAATCCAGTGACTGCATGCTGCCACTGATATCGAGGGCCAGCACGATGTCGATACCCTCGCCCTCGACGTCCTCCGAGCGGTGCGCTTGTCGCGGCCCCGCCGCCGCCACGACGAGCAGCAAAACCCCCAGGCACGAGATCCACGGCAACGCCCGCACCAGCCGAACACGCCAGCCCCGGGCAGCGCTGCCCAGCAATGCCAGATGCGGGTGGCGAAGGCGCCCGGCCGCAGGCCCGCCGAGGCTGCGCCACCAGGCGACGGCCACCAACAGGGGGATGAGAACAAGCAGCCAGGGCCGGGCGAATTCCATCACTGACCTCCGCCCGCGCATTGACTGGCTTCATTCGCGGCGCCGGCCAGTCCGGCCGTGAGTTCCGACCACGCCTGTTGTGCGCCCAGCAGGCGCTCCGGCGCCACCGGCGTCAGTCGCGGCAGCACCCGGGCCTCGCCAATGCGGACGACCAGTTCCGCGGCCTGCTCACGGCACCAGGCCGGCGACGGCGACTGGGGATCGTAACGCCGCAGGTCCGCCCCCTCGATCAGGCGGGCCAGCGCGCGGGGAAGCGCCGATTCGTACCCGAGTTCGGCGCAGGCGGCCACCAGTTCGGGGCCGGTCATCTCGGCGGCCGCGATCCCGTAGTGGGTGGCAGCGAACCGCCGTGCAATGCCTGCCAGTCCGTCGAGGAACGCGCGCGACTCGCCACGCTCCACCAGGCGGCCCGCCAGAAGGTCGCGGAAAGCCGGCGCCGCAACGATCCAGGCCGGCTCGGGCAACGCCCAGTCGACGGGCGCGGCACCGCGCCGCAGGCGACGCCACAGCCACCAACCGGCACCCGCCAGCACGGCTGCCAGAAGCAGGAACAGGCCCAGCGTCCAGGTGAACCAAGGCCACGAACGGGGGTCGCGGATCGCCGCCGTCTTCGCCGGGTCGGTGACGCGCCCCTTCACGCTCACGACCGGGGACACCTGGCCCTTCCACTGCAGGCGCAGGCCGTCCGTGGCATAGACGCGGTAGCGCGCGACGACGCGCGGGCCGACCGCGGCAGGCAGGCCCGCTGTTCCGCCGTCCTGTCCGGCGGGATGGCTCCCAGCCGGAACCAGGACCAGTTGTTCCCCCTTGGAGACGGGTGCGCGGAACGCCCCGGCATCGGCGCCGGCCGGCAGGTCCCAGGCAACGTCGATGATGCCGCCGAAGCTGACGGTGTCCGCCAGCACGCGCAGGGCCGTCGGCACGGGGCCGGCCCCGGACGGAAGGAACTCGACGATCGCCGTGTCGGGGGCCACCACCGCTCCCGGTCCGGGCCGCCCGACGGGCGGCAGCGCGGCGCCGGAGCGGCCTGCAGCCAGGCACGCAATTGCGACGGCGAGCGTAGCCATCCACCGCATCGGCGCCAGGTCGTTGTCGTGCGCGTGGCTCACCGGGACCTCCGCCGACCGCGTCGTCCCTCGCGGGCAAGGAAGAACCTGCGCAGCGGCTCCACATACGAGCCGGTCACGTCGACGTCGACGACGTCGACGCCGCGCGAATGGAACAGCCGCGCCAGTGCCCCGTCGTGCGCCTCGACGCGCAAACCGAGTTGCCGGCGCAGGGATGGTGACGACGTGTCGACCAGGAGCGGCGTGCCGCTCTCCGCATCGACCCAGTGGACCAGGCCAACGGCCGGCAACATCGCCTCGCGCGGATCGCGGATGCGAACGGCCACCACGTCGTGGCGCCGCGAGAGCACCGACAGGCTGGTGGAAAAATCGCGGGCCCAGAAATCGGAAACCAGGAAGACGGTCGCTTTGCGCTTGAGAACCGAACCGAGCAGGCGCAGCGGTTCGTTCAGGTCGGTGCCGCGGCCCTCGGGCTGGAACGTGAGCAGTTCGCGGATCAGGCGCAGCACATGGCTGCGCCCCTTCGCCGGGGGGATATACTTTTCGACGCGGTCACTGAACAGGACCAGGCCGACCTTGTCCTTGTTGGCGATCGCGGCGAATGCGAGCACGCCGCAGAGTTCGGCGGCGACCTCCATCTTCGTGCGCGCGTCGCTGCCGAAAAGCCCGCTGCGGCTGAGATCGACGGCCAGGATGACCGTCAGTTCGCGCTCCTCGTCGTAGAGCTTGACGAACGGATCGCCCGTGCGAGCCGTGACGTTCCAGTCGATCGCGCGGACATCGTCGCCCGGCACGTACTCGCGAACCTCGCGAAACTCCATACCGGTGCCCTTGAACACCGAATGGTACTCGCCGGAGAAAACCTCGTCGACGAGCCTGCGCGTGCGGATCTCGATCCTGCGCACTGCCGCGAGGATCTCCGCCGGGATCTGGACATTCTGGCGCGGGTCGGACATGTCGCCTACGGCACCGCGATGCTGTCGAGCAGCGTCGTGACGATATCGTCGGAGGTCAGGTTCTCGGCCTCGGCCTCGTACGTGACCAGGATCCGATGGCGCAACGCGTCATGGCCGACCGCCTTGACGTCCTCCGGGACGACGAAGGCGCGCCCGCGCAGCAGGGCCCGCGCACGGGCAAGCTGCGTGAGCGCAAGCGTGGCGCGCGGCGAGGCCCCCCAGGCGATCAGCGGCGCCAGCTTCAGGCCGGCGGCCTCCGGATCGCGCGAGGCGAAGACGATGTCCAGGACGTAGGACTTGATCTTCTCGTCGATGAAGACCGCGTTCACGGCGGAGCGGATTTCGACCAGGCTGGCGGGGTCGAGGACCGGCGACACCTCGGGGACATCCTTCCCGGCCATCCGTTCGAGGATAAGCCGCTCGTCCTCGCGCGTCGGGTAGCCGACGCGGAGTTTAAGCAGGAACCGATCGACCTGCGCCTCGGGCAGCGGGTAGGTCCCCTCCTGCTCGATCGGATTCTGCGTCGCCAGGACCAGGAACGGGTCGGGCAACCGGAAGGTCTCGCCGCCGATGGTGACCTGCCGTTCCTGCATCGCCTCGAGCAGCGCGCTCTGCACCTTCGCCGGCGCGCGATTGATCTCGTCGGCCAGGATGATGTTCGAGAACACCGGCCCCTGCTTCACTGTGAAGCCGCCCGTCTCGCGGTTGTAGATGGTGGTGCCGGTGATGTCGGCAGGCAGCAGGTCGGGCGTGAACTGGATCCGCTTGAATCCAGTGTGCACCGTCCGCGCCAGCGTACTGACCGCGAGGGTCTTGGCCAGGCCCGGCACGCCCTCCAGCAGGATATGGCCGTTGGTCATCAGGCCGAGCAGCAGGCCCTCGATCATGTCGCGCTGCCCGACGATGACCTTTCCCACTTCGGAGTACACACCGCGCAGGCGCGACGCCAGTTCCTCGGCGCGCACCTTGTCGAGCGAATTGAGGTCGGACATGTTCACCTTCCCGGCCGGGCAGGCCGTCGTCAGGGGGCGGAGACTGGAAACCCGGGGTCGGGCCCGTCATACGCATGCTGCGGGCGGGAGTTCCCCGACCGCTCCACCGCGGGCGGCGTCAGCATAGCCAACCCGTTTTCACTTGCCAACCCCGGGTGAAAGCCTTTGAATGGAAAGCGTTCGCGGCGCGGGGCCCGGCAGGGGCCCGCGACCACGTGGCCGGGCCGCCCCGACCCCCGTCCGGAAAGAGGCACCGTGCGCCTGAGCAACCGCAAGATCGAGCACCTGGGCAAGCGGATCCTGAAGCTCATGCAGGAGGATCCGCGCCTCCACCCCGCCGCCAACACCGACCTGGTGCTGCGGGCGATTGAGGATGCCATGGTGGACAACATGCGCACCGAGGACGAGATCGACCAGGAAGTCGAGAAGCTCCTCGCCGAAAATGTTAACGAAATCCGCGCCATGGAGATGGACGTGGGCGCCCTGCGCGCCAAAATGAAGCGCGAACTGGCCCGCAAGAAGCGGTTCGTCCTCTAGCCGGAACCTGTCCCTGCATCCATCACCCGAGAGGGAGCGACCCGTGCGCCTGTCCGAAGAACGCATCACCGTCCTGGCAAAGGATATCTGCGACCGCCTGCTGGACGAGGAACTGGTCGACATCGAGATGGCGGAGGATGATTTCGCGCGCTTCCTGGAAGCCCTCATCACCGCCGACCTGCGCGTCGAGGACGAGATCGATGAGCAGGCCACGACCTTCCTGCTCAAGAACCGGCCGCAGCTCGAGGAAGGCTCCACGGCCTGGGCGGTCGAGTTCGAGCGCAAGAAGCTCGACCTGTCGATGGCCCGCGGCTATGTGCCCTTCTAGCGTCCGACGCCGCGTTTCTCCCTTCCCGGACCGCCGTGCTCCCCGCCTCCGGATGCCCGTATGAGGATCCTGGTCCTGACCCCGTACCTTCCGCACCGCCGCGTCGGCCACGGCGGCGGCATCGCCGTACGCGACCTGCTGTCCTGGTTGGCGCGGAAGCACGAGGTGACGGCCGCCTGCCTGGTGCGGCCCGGTGAATTCGAACTCGTGGACGACGTCAGGGCCCTCGGCGTCAGCGTCGAACCTCTGCCGTTCTCCGATCGCCGGGCGCAAGGGGGCGCGCGTGCGGGCCTGCTGCTGCATCGGGCGGAGGCCGTAGGCCGCGCCGCCCGCTCGGGGTTTCCGGTATACGCAGAGAAGTACTGGTCCGCGGGGCTGTCGGCACGGCTCACGGCCCTGGTCGAGCGCCTGCAACCGGACGCCGTTCAGATCGAATACCTGCAGATGGCCCTGTACTGCCGTGACCTGCGCCGGCAGCGCGCGGGAGACCTCCCGCGCCTGGTGCTCAATACGCATGAACTGGGCTCGGTGCCGCGCGAGCGGCGGGCCCGACTGGCCGCCACTCCGTGGGCGAGGGCGCTGGCCCGGGCGGAGGCGGCCCGCTGGCGCCGGTTGCAGGTCGCCGCCTGCGGCTGGGCGGACCGCACCCTGTGCGTCACCCCCGAGGACCGCGACCTCCTGGCTGCCATGGGCGGGACCCGGCTGTCCACGGTTCCCCTGGGCATGGATCTCGAGGCGATCCAACCGGACTGGGCCCCACCCGGCGGGGCCCCGCGCTTCCTGTTCGTGGGCTCGTTCGGCCATGCCCCCAACCGCTCGGGGGCCCGCCTGCTGGTGGATGTGGTCTGGCCGCTGGTCCGGAAGGCCCAGCCCGATGCGCAACTCGAGCTGGTCGGGCGGGGCTGGGACGCGTTCGTCTCCGAACGCGGCGGCGCCGCAGCCTGCGCCGACCGGGGCGTGGCCGTGCTTGGGTACGTTGACGACCTCGGCCCCGTATTCCGGCGCTGCCACGCGTTCGCGGCTCCGCTGACCGAGGGCGGCGGCATCAAGATCAAGGTCCTTGAGGCACTGGCTCGTGGCGTTCCGGTCGTCACCACTGAAGTGGGAGCCGAGGGAATCGCCCCTGCGGGCGGCGAGGCACTGCTGGTGGCGCCTGCCGATCCCCGCTTCGCGCAGGCCATGCTGGAACTGGCGGGAGACACCGTCCGCTCGCACCGACTGGCGCGCGGCGGGCGGCGATTGATGGAGGATCACTTCGGCTGGGAATCCATTACCGGACGCCTGACGCGCATCTACGCCGGCGACGAGGCCTGATGCCGACCGCCCGCGGCCGTCCTGGGCGCTAGCGCACGCCGGGCGGCAACGAACCGCCGTCGCCGCGCGCCAGCGAGGCGAGCAACGTCACCTGCGCCAGGCGCTCGACGGTTTCCAGGAGCGCGAACGCCGCCGGCAGGTCCTTCCCCACCGCCACCGCCCCGTGGCTCCCGAGCAGGATCGCATCGTGACCGAGGATATGCGGCAGCACCGAGGACGCTGCGGCTTCGGTGCCCGGTTCGGCGCGCGGGCAGACCGGGACCATGCCCAGCACCGCCGCTGTCTCCGTCAGCAATGAGCCGTCGAGGTCACGTCCGATGGCCGCGAACGCCGTCGCCCAGGGCGGGTGGGCGTGGCAGATGGCCATCACGTCCGGGCGGGATTCGTAGATGCGGCGGTGCAGGGGCCATTCGCTGGTGGGGCGCCCGCGCGTGCAGCGTCCATGGAGGTCGATCTCAAGGAGATCCTGCACCCTCAGCGCGCCCTTGCCGACGCCGGAAGGGGTGACCAGAAAGGCATGGCCGCCGAGGCGAACCGACAGGTTGCCTTCGGCGGCCACGATCAGGTTCTGCTGCTGCAACCGGCGGCCGATGTCGACCATCTGCCGGCGCAGGAGGACCGGATTCGTCATCGGGCCCCGGTTCCTCAGGGACGGTAGATGTACATGTGCGACATCACGCCCTCGAAGAACTCGAGCTGACGCCGCTCATCCCCAGCTGCGGCGCGCATCTGCACCTCGTCCAGCCCGCGGTTGTTGTCCTCGTTGTCCTGCTTGATGCGCTGGTAGGATTCCTCTTCGAGGCGGATGAGCATCTCGGTCGGGAACCCGAGCGCGCTGGACATCAGCATCGACCCGTCGGGGTACACCGTCGGGTCGGCCTCATCCGCGCGGGTGAAGAAATAGATCTCGGGGTCGAGGGCGCCGCTGGCCGCGACGCGCCAGATGTTCCGGTCGTGCAGCGTGATCGACGGCGCCCGGCGCGTGGACACGAAAAAGATCTCCGAACCGTCGGCCGAATAGCACGGCGACGTATTCAGGATGCCGACGATCGGGTCGCCCGGCGCCATCACTGTATTCGTCAGCCGGCGCAGGTTGTTGTCCAGGGCCATCGTGTGCGTCGCCAGGCCGGTCGTGTCGAAGTCGACCGTGAAGAGCTCCGTCCCGACGCCGCGTCCACCCGCGACGTCCATGCCGCCGCTGAAGACCAGCTTTGAGCCATCCGGCGACCACGCCGGCGTCTCGATGCGCGAGTACTCGTCAGTGACCGGGAACGCGACGGCGTCGTAGCCGCTGTTCGCCTCGGCCGTGGACATGTCCAGCATCCAGAGGGCGACGCCACTGCAGGTCTCGAACGAGTCGGGAATGGCGCAGCCCGAGCGCGTGAAGGCCAACCAGCGACCGTCGGGCGACAGCGTGGGCTCCATGTGCTGCCACAGCGACGGCGAAGGGTTGGCATCCGTCTGCTCGAGCAGGAGCGGGGTCAGCGTCGTCGCCGACAGGGTCGTGATGTCGGCGCGGAACAGCCGGAACCCGACGCGCACCCGGATCGGGAACACGAGGTTGTTGTCGTCCAGCCAGGTGGGGCCGCCCTTGTCGAAGTCGACGATCCCCTGCTGGTAGTCCTGCACGCCCGAGATGGGGATGCTCATGGCCTGAACCTTGACCAGTTCCGCCCCGAGGTCGGAAATGCTGGAGACGGGCTCGACGCCCTCGCCGACAGGGATGACGCCGATCTGGCGGTAGTTGACGAAGTAGTCGTCACCGCCATAACGCGGGTCCGACGGCAGGGCCCACCAGTCGCACGTGAACGCGATCCTGGTGCCGTCCGGGGACAGTCGCGGATTCAGGTAATGGTAACCGTCACTGGAGGTGTCGGTGGTGACCATGACCAGGGAACCGCACGAGTGGTTGCCGCAGAGCGGCAGGACCTCGGACGGATCCTGCTTGCTGGTGCAACCAACCACGATGAGGGTAGCCAGCACGGCGAGGTAGGCCATGGGCAGGCAGCGCGTTCGCAGCCAAGTCATGTTCGCGGAGACCTCCGGCGCGGGGTAAGGCGCGCGGTCGCGCGGGGATGCCACGACACGACCACGCCAAGGACATGGAAAAATAAGGCAAAGCTCCCGATCAAAGCAACCGGCATCTGCGGCCCGCTCCCGGGGACGCCGGCACCGCCGATGCGCAACCTCCCCTGCGCGCTGCGCGTTCAGCGGCGCGCGGGTGCCGGATCGGCCCCTTCAAGCCTGCTCGACGCCTCCAATGCCCGGCGGGCCTCGTCGGTACGGCCGAGCGCCGCGAGGATGGCTGCCCGGTTGTGCAGGAAGACCGCACGACCGGGCTGGAGCGCCACCGCACGGTCCACGGCGGCAAGCGCGGCGTCCAGCCGGCCGGTCCGTTCGAGATTGCGCGCGGCTTGGGCCCAGAACACGGCGTCGTCCACGGGGAAGCGCGAGGCCTCGGTGCCGGGCGCCGCGACAGCCGCTGCCGCCCAGTCGGCCCCGCCGAGCCGCCCTTCGGCCTGGACGACCATGCGCCAATCGTCGCGATCGAGTCGGCGCCCCGGCGTTGACGCGACAAGGGCCAGCACGGCGCTGTCCCGCTGGGCGCCGACGAATGCCGCCAGCAGATGCCGACGGACGAGGGAATCCGGGTGCGCGTTCCACAGCCGGGACAGGGGCGCAATCGCTTCGGCCGGTTTTCCCGCCGCCAGCAGCACCGACCCCAGCAGCCGGTCAGCCTCGGGACAGCCGCCGCAGGCGATACGAGCGGCCTCGAACGCGACGCAGGCCCGCCCCAGGTCGCCCAACTCGGCCCGCAGCCGGCCCGCTTCCAGCAGCGGCGCCGGGTCTGTCGGGGACAGGCGGGCCGCTTCGTCGAATTCGGCCAGGGCTCGCCCGGTCCTGCCCATCCGGACCAGCGCCGTACCCAGGCGATGATGCAGGATCCCCTCGTTGGGGCGCAACCGGCAGGCCTGTTCCAGGAAGGGCAGGGCCTCCGGGGCCCTCCCGGCGCTCAAGCATGCTTCGCCGGCCCTCGCCTCCACCTGCCAGCCGAAGACAGGATCGTCCTTCCAGCGCTCGCGGGCCTGCAGCGCCATCGGCACGGCGGCAACGGACTGCCCGGCGGCGACAAGGCTGTCCACACGGGCAAGGGCCTCGCCGGGCGATGCGGGCGCTTCCGGCGCGGCATCCCCACGGGCGATCGGGACGATGGCGACCGCGATGGCAACCACGGCCCCGGCGACGGCCGCGCGGCGCCCGGCATGACCAGGCCACCGGGCACGTCGGTTCCAGGCCCGCCACGGAGGCCCGGGGCGCTCCCTCCCCGTTGACCCCGACCGCCTGATGTGATAAAATCTCAATTGCGAAAACAAATTCACCGGAAGCCACCCTTCGCCACCCTGCCGGGTCGCGCTGCCCGGGATCACGCCCACGGAGAAGCCTGTGCCCCGTCCCGCCTTCGGCAGGTCCGCCCCGGTCCACGCCCGCGTGTGGACGCGCGCGAGGCACCCGGCGCCGGCAGCCCTCGCCCTGGCTGCGATCCTGGCCGCCTGCCTGCTCGGCGCCAGGCCGGCCAGCGCCCTGATCCGCTACGATTTCGAGCAGAAGTACTTCACCCACCCCGGCCGCCAGGTTTGGGACTTCAGTATCGTTCGCGCCGACGGCACCTACCATATCTTTTACCACACCATCCCCCTGGCCAATCCAACGGCTGTCGCGGCGGACACCATCTGGCACGCCAAGAGTCCCGACCTGAGCCACTGGCACTCGCGGACCCCGGCGCTCATCACGGCGGCGGGTTCGCCGTGGGAGCAGGGCGCATCGTGGGCCCCGGCGGTCGAACGTGACGAGGACAACAATCGCTGGGTGATGCTCTACACCGGGTGCGACGCGCAGATGAACCAGCGGATCGGCCTGGCGACCTCCCCCGACCTCGAGAGGTGGAAGCGCTCGGGGCCCGATCCGGTCATCGTCCCGGACCAGGGGCAGTACATCTGGAACACGGCGTCCGGCTGGGCCGACTTCCGCGACCCCTTCCTCTACCGGCAGGACGGGCTGTGGCACTCGCTTGTGACGGCCAAGAAACTGGTCGGCGCCCAGCCGACGGGTGTCCTCTACCACGGCACGTCACCCGACCTGATCACCTGGACCGATGTCGGGCCCATCTTCCAGAACAACAGTTCGCAGCCGGCCAAGGTCCTAGAGAGTTCGCAGTACGTGACCATCGGCAGTTGGCAGCACCTGCTGTTCGGCGTGTTCGATGCAGTGGGCATCACCATCCTCTCGGCGCCCGACCCGAGCGGCTGGACCATGGCCAGCGCGCGCCTGCTCGACAACGGGTACGCGCCGGAGGTCGACACGTTCGACGCCGGCGTCCACATGTTCTCGCGCCTGGCCAACTACCAGTTGCCGCAGTCGGCGGGGACCGGCTATGTCGTGCGCCTGGACACCCTGCGCACGAACGCCGACGGCTCGAACCCGATCGTGTGGAAGCCGCACGCGCTGGACGCCGACTGGATCGTCCGCACGGGGACCGCGACCCTGGGCGGCCCGACGTTCGGCGACAATCCGCTGTACCACAGCGAACCGACGAGCGGTCTGGTGGGCACCGGCTACTTCGGCAGTCGCGACTACTACCCCGGCCCCTTGTCGGGACGCGGCGCGCCCGGCGTGACGCTGGGCGATGCCGTGACCGGGCGGCTCGAAGGCCGGCCGTTCACAGTCACCGGCAATCGCATCGCCCTGCTGGTCGGCGGCGGCGAGTATCCCAACACATGCTACGTAGCCCTCGTGGACGCGAACGACGGCACGATCCTGCGCAGTGAGACCGGCAACGGCGGCGTGACGATGACCCCGCGCCAGTGGCTGGTCGGCGACCTGCGCGGACGCCAGTGCCGCATCGTCATCGCCGACGAGGAAGGCGGTGCCGGCGGCTTCATCAACGTCGACGAGATCGAGGAGATCGACGACGCCCCGGCGGCCGTGGCGCCGGACCGCGTGTCGGGGCTGGCCGCACTGTCCATCTCCCCGAACCCGGCGAACCCGGCCACCCGCATCACCTATGCGCTGGACCGGCCCGGCACGGTCGTGGTGGCTGTCTACGACCTTCGTGGGCGCCGCGTCTGGGACAGCGGTTCACGCTGGCAGGCCGCCGGCCCGGCCGCGGTCCTGTGGACCGGGGTGGGCGCCGACGGGTTGCCGGTCCCCTCGGGCGCCTACCTGGTGCGCGTGACGGACGATCGCGGGGCCTACCTGAGCGGCCGCCTGACCATCCTGAAGTAGCGCGCGGATTTCGCTCAACGCCGCCCGATCCCGGCCGATCCCGCCAGCATGGAAACCGCAACCACACGTACGTTCGTGGCCGACCTGGTCGGCCGGGTGGGCAGCCTTCCCACCGTGGCGGCCCAGGTGGTCAGCCTGGCGTCCGACCCGCAGTGCGATGTCGGGCAGCTGGCCCGCGTCATCATGAGCGACAACGCCATGTCGGTGCGGTTCCTGGCCCTGGCCAACTCGGCGGCCGTGTCGCGGGGTCGTGAGATCCGCAACCTGCGCACGGCTCTCATGCGCCTGGGCATCAAGCGCGTCCGCAACGTCGCGCTCCTGATGGGCATGCACGACATGGTGCCGACCGATGCGAAGGGACAGTGGCTGGACTCGAAGGAGTTCTGGCGCTTCAACCTGGCCACGGCCAGTTGCGCGCAGGGGCTGGCCTGGCTGCGGCGCACGCCCCATGACGAGGACGCCTGGCTGGCCGGCATCCTCCACGCCATCGGCCTGGCGGCGATGTCCCAGCGCGCGGCACCAGAGATGGCGCGGGCCGCCGAGCTCGCGCGCACGCTGCGCGTGCCCCTGGCCGAGGCCGAGCTGCGCGTCTTCGACTTCCACCACGGCGAGGTCGGCGGCCGCCTGCTGCGCGAGTGGCACCTGCCGGAAGTCTTCATCGACGCCGTCGAATACCTCCCGGAGGATTTCGGCGACGACGAACTGTCTGCCGAAGCGCTGTCGCTGGTCAAGGTCCTGCGAGACGCCGTGACGACCGTTCGCTCAATCGGTTTCGGCGACAACGGCGACGGCGACGAGCCGTGCCGGCCCGAGGACCTGGCCGGACTGTTGGGACTGGCCGAGCCGGCCATGCAGGCGCTGGCGGACAAGGTCGATCGCGAAGTGCAGGAGATTTCCCGCCTCATCGGGCTGGAGGTGCCGGCCGACCTGTTCGCGGCCACGCTGGCCAAGTCCCAGGAAGTCGTCACGCAACTGGGGCTCGAGGGCCTGGACGAGACCCTGGCCCGCGAGGACCTCGAGCAGCAGATGAGCGCGGCGCGCGAGATCCAGCGGCGCCTGCTGCCGCGGGAACTCCCGTCGCTGCCGGGCCACCGTCTGGCGGCAACCAACGTCCCGTCCCTGCACTGCAGCGGTGACACCTACGACTGCCTGCGGATGCGCGACGGAACCATCGGGCTGTCCATCGCCGATGTTTCGGGCAAGGGCATGCCGGCCGCGCTGCTGACCGGCACGCTGCAGGCCAGCATGCGTGCGTTGGCGCGCGTGTCCGAGGACCCGGGCCAGTTGCTCGAGGCGGCGAACGACGCCCTCTTCGAGAGCACCGACCCGGAACGATTCGCCACGCTCTTCCTGGCCGTGCTGTCGGCCGACGGCTTGGGGTTCCGCTACGCCAGCGCCGGGCACAACCCGCCCCTGCTGCTGCGCGCGGACGGACGGGCGCAATGGCTCAAGCCCGCGGGCACGCCACTGGGCATGATCCCCGACATGACCTACCCCGTGTTCCCGGTCGCCATGGAGCCTGGCGACGTCATGGTTGCCTACACCGACGGCGTCACCGAGGCCCTGGCGCCGGACGGCACCGAGTTCGGTGAGACGGGGCTGGAGTCAGCCGTACGCGCGGCCGCCGGCGAGAGCCCCCAGACCGTCATCGACAGGCTGCTCGAGGCGCTCTCCCTGCACATCAACAGGGCCGGCGGCGAGTCGCCGGCGGAGCGCCTGCTCGGTGGCCATGCGGCGGCGTCGGGCCTCGCCGCGGCGGGTGACGACATCACGGTCATGGTGCTGGCGCGCGACGCCTGAGGCTGTCCCCCGCATTTGACCCTGCCTCCCATCCCGCATACCATGGCGTCACGATCGTCATCTTCCCGAGTCGCCGGAGTGCCGCCATGAGCACCAGCCAGACAACGCCCCACCGCCACGGCGCGGCCTACACCCTTGGCCAGGAAATCGCTCACGCGATCACCCACGGGGCCGGGGCTCTCCTGGGGGTTGCGGCGCTGGTCCTCCTTGTCTGGCGCGGCGTCCAGGCCCACGACCCCTGGCGCATCGTGGCCGGCGCGGTCTACGGCACGAGCCTGATCCTCCTGTTCGGCGCCTCGTCGATGTACCATGCCCTGCGCCCGGGACGCGCCAAGCAGGTGTTCCAGGCCCTGGACCACGCCGCGATCTACCTGTTGATCGCCGGGACGTACACCCCGTTCGCCCTGGTCACCCTGCGCGGGCCGTGGGGCTGGTCCCTGCTGGGGATCGTCTGGGCCCTGTCCGCCGGCGGCATCGTGTTCGAGGTGCTGGTCCGCCGTCGCTACCTGCGCCGCCTGTCCCTGGTGCTCTACCTGGCCCTCGGCTGGCTGGCGGTCGTCATCGCCGTGCCCCTGGTCCGGCACCTCCCGGCGCCCGGTCCCCTGCTGCTGTTGGTCGGCGGCCTGCTGTACAGCGGTGGCGCCGGCATCTACGCAGCCCCCAAACTGGCCTGGAACCACGCCATCTGGCACGTTTTCGTGGTGGCCGCGGCTGCCGTCCACTTCTTCTGCGTCTACATCTACGTCATGGGCTGACGCGCGGCGGGCCGCAGCCCCTTTCCCCCCGGGCGGACAGTCGAAAAAAGGCGGGCCCTGTGGGCGGGTCCGCCCGTTTATGCTATACTCTCGTGATCGCCCTCCTGTGGCCGGCGGGATGGCGGGTGTGCCCCATGTCGCGTCCCCGGCCGATCACCGTCCTTGCGAACAGGATCCGACATGACCAGCGAACCGAACGATTTCCAGGAATCCGCGCCCGCCAACGAATCCCCCATCGTCGTCCCGGCCCCCAACGATGACGAACCGTCGACCGAGTTCGCCGCCCTGCTGGCGGACGAGGCCGCTGCGGCTCCCAACGAACCCAAGGCAGGCGACAAGGTCAACGGCACGATCGTGCAGATCACCGAGGCCGAGGCCTTCGTCGATTGCGGCGGCCGCAACGAGTTGCCCCTGGCCCTCGACGAGATCCGGGACGAGAACGGCAATCTCCTGCACAAGGTCGGCGACCAGATCGACGGGCACCTGGCCAAGGGCAAGGACGGCGAGCTGAAATTCACCCTGGCGATCAATCTGCGCGATGCCGGCAAGCGCGCGCTGGCCGATGCATTCGCCAGCGGCACGCCGGTCGAGGGCAAAGTCGGCGAGACGAACAAGGGCGGCTTCTCGATCAGCCTTGGCGGCGTGCGCGCGTTCTGCCCGTTCAGCCAGATCGACCTGCGGCGCGCGGACGACCCGAGCATCTTCGTGGGCAAGTCGTACAAGTTCAAGGTCGTCGAGTTGTCCGAGGACGGGCGCAACGTCGTCGTCTCGCGGCGCGCATTCCTGCAGGAGCACCGGGACACCGAAGCCACGCAGACGCGCCAGTTGCTGTCGCTGGGCGACGTGCGCGACGGCACCGTGACAAGGCTCGTACCGTTCGGTGCGTTCATCGACATCGGCGGCATCGAGGGTCTGGTGCACATCTCGCAGATCTCGCACCAGCGCGTGGCCAACCCCGCCGACGTGCTGAGCGAAGGCCAGCCGGTGAAGGTCAAGATTCTGGAGATCCAGAACCTGGGTGGCGGCCGCAACGAGCGCATCAGCCTGTCGATCAAGGCCCTGGCCAGCGATCCCTGGCCGACGACGGCCTCCTCACTGGCGCCTGGCGCCGACGTGCAGGGCAAGGTCACCAGGCTGGTCGATTTCGGCGTGTTCGTCGAACTGCAGCCGGGCATTGAGGGACTGATCCACATCTCCGAGCTCGCCAACCGCCGCATCGTGCACCCGCGCGAGGTGGTCAACGAGGACGAGGAGATCACCGTGCGCGTGCTGGAAGTGGACCTGAGCCGCCGACGGATCTCGCTGTCGCGCAAGCAGGCGTCCGACTACGAAGGCGACTGAGCCGCCGTCGGCACGAGTGTGAAGAAGCGGGCCGCCGTCGACATGACGGCGGCCCGCTCGTTCGTCCCGGCGCACAACGGGAGATCAGCTGCCGGAGTCCCGCAGGCGTTGGATCGCGGCGATGATGGCATCAGCAGCGAAGTCGGCCTCGTCGGCGGTGCTGGTGCGGGCGAAACACAGGCGCAGGCTGGCCGCGGCGAGGTCCGCAGGCACGCCGAGGGCAGCAAGGACCGCGGACGGCTGCCCGGTCCCGGAAGAACAGGCCGCGCCCGAGGACAGGGCCAGCTGAGGCAGGGCCGGCAGCAGCGCGGCGCCGCGAATCCCGCGGAAGCCGAGGCTCAGGCTGCCGGGCAGGCGGCGGTCACGGTCGCCATGGACGACCACCCCCGACAAGCCTCCTTCCAGGCGGGCAAGGAACCGCTCCGCCAGCGAGCCCAGATGCCGGGCATCGTCTTCCTGCCGGAGAGTCGCCAGCCGACAGGCCTCGCCGAAGCCGGCGATCCCCGCCACATCAGGCGTGCCGGGACGCAGGCCGCGCTCCTGCCCCCCGCCGTGGCACAATGGCGCCAGATTGACACGCGGGTCGCGACGGCGCACGTACAGCGCTCCCACGCCCTTCGGCCCGTACATCTTGTGCGCCGAGATAGCCAGCAGTGCCACGCCATCGCGAGCCGCAGTCACCGGCACGCGGCCCGCGGCCTGCGCGGCGTCGCACACCAGAGGGACGCCGGTTTCACGACAACGTTCGGCGATCGCAGCCACCGGCTGCAGCGTTCCGATCTCGTTCTGGGCGGCCAGGCAGCAGACCAACCGCGTGTCCGGGCCGATGGCGTCAGCCACGGCATCCGGATCCATCACGCCCGTGGGATCCACGTCGATGATCGTCAGGCGCCAGCCGCGCGAGGCAAGCCAGTCGAGCGGCGCGCGGACGGCCGCGTGCTCCAGGATCGTGGCCACCGCGTGGCCGGGGACATCGGCTGTAGCGGCCAGGCCGAGTACGGCCAGGTTAGCCGCCTCGGTGGCCCCGCCCGTGAAGACAACTTCGCGCGCCGATACTCCGACGAGGGCCGCCACCAGCTCCCGAGCATCCTCGACCACCTTCGCCGCCGCCCAGCCGTAGGCATGCCCGGCGCTGGCGGGATTGCCGTAGTGGTCGCGCGCTACGCGCTGCATCACCTCGAGCACCGAGGGGTCAGGCGCCGTCGAGGCATGGTTGTCCAGGTACACGGGGGTGCGCACGTCCACCTCGCCTCCCGGCCGCCGGCGGTTCAGCGGCTCAATTCGAGCATGCGGGCGATCGGCGCACGGGCGCGCTCGGCGATCGCGGCATCGAGGGTGATCTCGGGCGTGCCGTCACGCAGGCACAGGTACAGTTTCTCGAGCGTGTTCTTCTTCATGTACGGACATTCGTTGCAACTGCAGGACTCGTCGGCGCCCGGCACGGGGATCAGTTCCTTGTCCGGGTTCTCGCGTTGCATGCGGTGCAGGATGCCGGGTTCGGTGACGACGATGATGCTCCGGGCCGGGGACTGCCGCACAAAATCGAGGATGCCAGTGGTGCTGCCGATGTAGTCGGCATGCTGCAGCACGGCCGGGGGACACTCAGGATGGGCCGCCACGACGGCGTCAGGGTTGGCCACCTTCAGTTCGACAAGACGCCGCTCGCTGAAGGATTCGTGCACCTCGCAGGAGCCGTTCCACAACACGAGTTCGCGCCCCAGCTGGCGGGCCACCCAGTCGCCCAGGAAGCGGTCCGGCGCGAAGACGAGCGGCTGCTCTGCCGGGAAGGACGCGACGATCCGGAGCGCATTGCTGCTGGTGCAGATGACGTCGCTCATCGCCTTGGTGGCCGCCGAGCAGTTGATGTAGCTGATGACCTTGTGGCCCGGGTAGCGGGCGAGGAAAGCGCCGAAAGCGTCGGCCGGGCAACCATCCGCCAGGCTGCACCCGGCGTCGAGGTCCGGCAGCAGGACCTTCTTGTCCGGGCACAGCAGCTTGGCCGTCTCGGCCATGAAATGCACGCCCGCAAAGACGATGACCTCGGCATCGGTGGCCGCGGCCGCCTGGCTCAGGCCCAGGCTGTCGCCGACATAGTCGGCCACATCCTGGATGTCCGGCTCCTGGTAGTAGTGGGCCAGGATCACCGCCCGGCGCTCGCGCCGCAGGCGATCGATTTCCGCGAACAGGTCGGCTCCCGCGGGCAGCCCCCCGCCGGTGGTCGGATTCATGCCACTTCCTTGCCGGTCGGGCCGGCTGGGCCCGGGACCTGCCGCCAATCTTGCCCAAGCGGGGCATTTCGGCAAGGCCCCGGCCGGGCCAGCAGGGGCGCAAGAGGGGTTGGGTGTGGACTTTCCGGGATCAGGAACGTACTATTCCCCTGTTGGCAAGACGGCCACGGCTCCGTCCCGGACCGACCGCATCCGCCCCCGTAGGGCGATGATGACGACCGCGACGCGCCGTTCCGTCCTCCCCACCAGCTGAACGTGAGGAAGACCCAGGAATGAACAGTTTCGGTTCCGCCCCTACGGGCACCAAGGGACCGGCCGGCCGGCCGGTTCGCGCAGTGCGGTTCGCCCGCGCCGCGCGTCTTGCCCTCTGCCTCCTGGCCATGTGCCTGCTCCCGGCCCTGGCGTTCCTCGGCTCCTGCTCGTCCGACGGCAGCGGCCCGAGTTTTACGGATCCCCCGGTGCCTCCGACACAGGATTGGCTGTTCGACGTTGTCGGCACGGCCGCCAACGACGTCTACGCCTGCGGCGCCAAGGGCGCGATGTTCCACTTCGACGGCACAGCATGGACGGCCGTCCCGATGGGAATGTCCGACCCCATCGTACGCATGTGGAAGGAAGACGCCGGCACGACGTTGTATGCCGTCGGGCACAAGGGCCGCATCTGGCGCAACACGGGAGGCTCGTGGGCAGGCATGAGCAGCGGCACCAGCCAAAACCTCTACGGCATCGGCGCCCTTGAGGGTGTCGTGCACGCCGTGGGCCAGGACGGTACGATCTGCCGTCTGTCCGGTTCCACGTGGTCGCAGGTCTCCGGCAGCATGTTCCTGCTGAACGAGAACAACGTACCGGTGGACACGCTCCAGGTCGCGGATGACCTCGAGTCGCTGGTGACCGTCAACAACTACTTCCTGGGCGGCGCCTACATCGACCCGGGCTACACAGGCCCGCGGGTGGGCGTTTACGGGACGCGCGGCATGGTCCTGGCGCCGAACTCCGACCCCCTCTACAGCGGCGAGTGGATCCTGCGCCCGATCAGCGGCGAGCAGATCATCCCCCACGAATGGGTCCTCTGCACGACGTCGGACCCGGCCGTGCTGAGCCGCAACATACTGGGCACGTCGGAGGGCTGGCTGTTCGAATTGACCCGCGACGACAACGGCAAGAACGTGTGGCAGAAGTTCTACCCCTCGCTGACGGTCGACCCGGGCTCGGGCGTCACCGACGTCTGGCTGGACGAAACGGGCAACGCCTACATCGTCACCGACGAGGGCCAGGTCGTCTTCCAGACAGTCGACTACGATTACAGCGCCGGCACCGGCCGCCGCGCCGTCCTGTACGACAACATCGAGCGCCTGACGGCGATTTGGGGCACGGGCCCCGACAACCTGTGGTTCGTCGGCTACCGCGCGGGCGCGATCCTGCACGGCGTCCACAACCAGTCCACCGACGAGTTCACGATGACTTCCACGGCGGTGACGTTCCCCGACAAGGGCGCATCGGCGCCCATGACGACCGATCATCTCGGGCGCCCGCTGAACTGAGTTTTCCCCGGACGGGGCGGCGATGGCCGCCCCGTCCTTTTTCCCCCCGACACCGCCGCCCGTGCAGGCGGCCGGCTCACTGGTCCTGCGTAACCGTTCCGGAGGTCATTCGATGTCCCATCCGTCAAGCCGCCGGCTGACCGGCGTCGTCATGGTCCTGATGCTGGGCGCCTGCCTGACCGTCAGCAGCGCCCGGGCCGAGTTCAAGCCCGACCCTTCCGCCAAGCGCGCGGACATCCCCGCCGATTACCAGTGGAACGGCAGCCACATCTTCGCCGACAAGGCGGCGTGGGAAGCCGAACTGGCGAAGATCGGCGATGACATCCCGAAGCTGAACGCTTTCCAGGGACGCCTCGGCGAGTCAGCCGCCACGATGCTCGACTGCCAGACGGCGACGTTCAAGACGGCCGACCGCCTCTACAAGCTCTATGTCTACGCCCAGTTGCTGTACGACGTGGACCAGGGCAATTCCGAACACCGCCAGATGCAGGGGCGCGTTGCCGCCATCATGCCGGCGTTCGGCGAGGCGACGTCGTGGATGCAGCCCGAGTTGCTGGAGATCGACCCGGCGGTCATCAGGAACTTCATGGCCGAGAACAAGGAACTGGCGACCTACAAGTACTACTTCGAGGAGCTGTGGCGGCAGAAGGCCAACACACTGAGCAGCCCCGAAGAGCGGTTGATGGCCCTGACCGGCAATATGCGAGCCACCCCCGGCGACGCTCATGAGGCGCTGCTGGGCGTCGACATGAAGTTCCCCGAGATCACGAAGGCCGACGGCTCGAAGGTTCCCGTCACGGTCAGCGGCTGGTCGGCGCTGCGGTCCAATGACGACCAGAACGTGCGCATTCAGTCGCGCGATGCGTTCTTCGGCACGCTCCGCACCTACGAGAATACGTTCTCGGTGCTGCTGGACGGCGTGGTCAAGTCGCACATCATGAACAAGGACGCCCGCAAGTACGACACGTGCCTCGACGCGGCATTGTCCCCCGACAACATCAGCCCCGCAGCCTACCGGATGCTGATCTCGACGGTGCGCGAGAGCCTGCCGCGCACGATGCACAAGTACGTCGACCTGCGCCGGAAGGTCATGAAGGTCGACGGCCCGCTGACGTTCCCGAACCTCTACAACCCGATGATCGCCGGCGTTGAGCCCGAGTACACCTACGACCAGGGACGCGCGATGGTGGTCGAGGGCCTGCGCCCGCTGGGCAAGGAGTACGGGACGATCCTGGCCCAGGGCCTGGACCCGAAGAGTGGCTGGATCGACATCTACCCGAACGAGGACAAGCGCAGCGGCGCCTACAGCAACGGTTCGGTCGCCCGCGACATCCACCCGTACGTGCTGCACAACTTCGACAACTCTCTGGACGCGGTAAGCACCACCGCGCATGAGATGGGGCACGCGATGCATTCGGTGCTCTCGAGCCGCAACCAGCCGCCCGTGTACGCGAATTACACGACGTTCCTGGCCGAGGTCGCCTCGACCTGCAACGAGGCCCTGCTGGCGAACTACCTGCTGGCCAAGGCCGACGACACCGACGTCAAGCTGATGCTGCTGAACCAGCGCCTCGAGTCGATCCGCCAGACCATCTTCCGCCAGACGCTGTTCGCGGACTTCGAGCTCCGCTTCCACGAGCATGCCGAGCAGGGCAACCCGTTGACGGCCGAATACCTCAACGACCTGTACGCCGGCATGATCAAGGAGTACTACGGGCCGAACTACGACGTGGCCAAGGATGACGGCTGCGAGTGGATGTTCATCCCCCACTTCTACTACAACTTCTACGTGTTCACCTATGCGACGGGCCTGACCAGCGGCCTGGCGCTGGCCGACGAGATTTCCGCCACCGGTGACAAGGCGGCCCAGCGCTACATCAACAACATGCTGAAGGCCGGCTCGAGTGCGCCCCCGCTGGACATCCTGCGGAATGCCGGCGTCGACCTCGAGACGCCGGCGCCGATCGTGTCGGCAATGGACATGTTCGAGCGCACGGTCGATGAGTTCGATCGCCTGTGGACGGCGAAGTACGGCAAGAAATAGGCGCGCCGGGTACGAACGCCAAGGGGCGCCGGGTCCAGGACCCGGCGCCCCTTTTTTGCGCAACGGCTTCGCTCCCGCTCAGGCCAGCAGGTTCAGCACCGTGGCCGCCACAAGGTTGCCGTGGATGCCGGTCGCCTGCGGCGGCTTCGCCTGTACGGCTCGCTTGACGCTCTCTGCGGACCGCATCGCGACATCCAACCCCGGCGCCGCGGCTGCAGGCTCGGGTTGGCGCCGGTCCACCGCCGATTCGGCGACCATCGGTTCGCGCGGCGGCTCGGGCCCGGCGACCTCTGCCCGCGGCACCCACTGGTCAACGTCGGGTTCGTTCACCTGGGGGCGCGTGGCGGCGCGAGCGGTTTCCGTTCGCTCAGCGCGTGCGCGCACATCGTCCTGGCGTTTCAGGGCCGCCGGTTGGGGAGGCGACAAGCCCGGAATGCGTATGCTCATGGTGCGATCCTCGGGGCTGCGGGCGGGCGCGGCGACGACATCGGCCGTGGGCGCACTCCCCCTGATGTCCTGTTGATCGGCACGTCCGAACGTGAACTTGAGCCCTGAGACGAAAAAATCCGCCGGCCGGCGGGAAAGTGGTGGGCCGCCCGGGACTCGAACCCGGTACAACCTCCTTAAAAGGGAGGTGCTCTACCTGATGAGCTAGCGGCCCACGAAGGGGACATGGCCGCCCGTGGGCGGCCGCCGAATATAGACGGCCCTCCCACGGGAGTCAAAAACCCCGTCAATCAGCCAGTTACACCGTCGGGCGTCCAGATCATCTGGCTGCGGTCACGACCGACGCTGACCCCGACGATCCGCGTGCCGAGCACCTCTTCGAGGAACGCCAGGTACGCGCGGGCCGCCGGCGGCAGGTCCGCCAACGCCCGGCAGTCGCTGAGGGATTCGCGCCACCCGGGGAACTCGCGGTAGATGGGGCGGCAGCGCGGGAGCACTTCGCCGACGGTCGGGTAGACATCGAACTGTTCGCCGTCCAGGTCGTAGGCCACCGCCACCGGCACCGACTCCTGGGTGTCGAGCACATCCAGTTTCGTGATCATGACGCCGGTCATGCCGTTGATGTCGACCGAATAGCGCGCAGCCACGGCATCGAACCAGCCGCAGCGGCGGGCGCGACCGGTGGTCGCCCCGAACTCGCCGCCCGCTTCGCGCAGGCGGTCGCCGGCCTCGCCAAGCAGTTCACTCGGGAACGGGCCGTTGCCGACCCGTGTGCAGTAGGCCTTGAACACGCCGTGGATCTCGCCCAGCGCCGCCGGCGGCAGGCCGGTACCGGTCAGTGCTCCGCCGACCGTCGTGTTGCTGCTGGTCACGTAGGGATACGTGCCGTGGTCGATGTCCAGCATCGTTCCCTGGGCGCCCTCGAAAAGGGCCGATTCCCGGCCCGCGCGGACACCGGCCAGCGCAGTATGCGCGTCGACGACGAGGGGCGCCAGCGACTGCGCCAGGACGACCAGTTCCTCGGCCAGGACGCGGGCCGGCAGCGGTTCGGCGCCGTACATGGCCCCGAGCGCCTCGTTGGCCGACAGGACCTTGTCGATGACCTTGCGCTCGAGACGATCCGTGGCCAGCAGCAGGTCGCCCATGCGCAGGCCGGTCCGCTGCACCTTGTCGAGGTAGGCCGGGCCGATTCCCCGCCCCGTCGTCCCGATGCTGTGGCGGCTGAGCTTCGCCTCGCGGAGCTCGTCCAGGCGCGTATGGTACGGCATCAGGAGCGCGGCGCCGGCGGCCACGCGCAGTCGATCGCGCACCTGGAATCCCCGCTCCTCCAGGCCGATGATCTCGTCACGCAGGGACCACGGATCGACGACCATGCCGCATCCAAGCAGGCAGCGGACGCCCGGGTGCAGGATGCCCGAGGGGATCAGATGCAGAACGTGCTTTTCCGGACCGATGTGGATCGTGTGGCCGGCGTTCGCCCCACCCTGGTAACGGAGCACCCAATCCACGTCCCGGCTGAGGGCATCAACGATCTTGCCCTTGCCCTCATCGCCCCACTGCCCGCCGATGATCACGCGATTGCGCACGGCCGACTCCCGGTTGCGGGGCCCGAGGCCCCAAAAAAACACCCGACGATCACGGTGGATGTCGAGCGGTCACTGACACATCATCGCCGAGGGGTCAGCGGCCGTCAAACATCGCCTTCAGCGTACCCCAAGTCTTCTCGTCAACCAAGGGTCCGGACCCGCAGTCGTCGACGACCCCCGGGTTGCCGGCCTGCGAGGTGACGTTTCCGTCCGGCGATCCGTCCCCGTCACTGTCTCCTACCTCGACCCCGTTCAGGCAGCCGTCGCCGTCCGAATCGATTGTGGCCAGGTTGGAATCCCAGATCCGGCCGTTGGCCCGGTAGTCCATCCCGAAGACGTTCAACGTCTTGCTGGTGGCCGTCGGCGTCGCCGAGATGTGGCAGGCCAGGCAGAGGTTGGGTGTGACGACCGGCAGCTTGGCCATGTCCAGGTTGGTCGCCAAGGCGACGTCCACACACACCGACACCGCGATAACCGCCACGGCGGCTATCGCCAATCGGCTGGCGTGTCGTCTCGGTCCCATGCCCTTCACCGTCCGCGCCGCGGTCCCACCCCGAAAGCGGGCCGCCTGAGGCGCCCCGCCGCCTCCATTATACCGCCGGGCCTTCGCCGGCGTCAATTGAGGCCCCGTCGTCGGCGTTCGCCGCCAGCAGGGCCTCGATCCAGGCCAGCATCTCTTCCCGCCCTCGCCTCTTGGCCGCCGAGGTGGGGATGAACGGGGTCTGGGGGTCGGCCCCGACCACCTCGATCAGTTCACGGTAGCGTGCCGAGAGGCGCGTATTGCCGATCTTGTCGGTCTTCGTCGCCGCGATGGCGCAGGGATGCCCTGCCGCCCGGATCAGGCCGGCAAACTCCCGGTCGTCCGCAGTGGGCTTGTGCCTGACGTCCAGCAGGTGGAACACAGCCATCGGGCGGTCGTCCGCCGCCAGGTAGTCCTCGAACAGGCGGCGCCAGGTGGCGCGCAGGTCCTTGCTGACCTTGGCGAAGCCGTAGCCGGGCAGGTCCACCAGATAGTAGCGGTCATCGACCAGGAAGTAGTTGAGCAGGCGGGTCTTGCCCGGCTTGCCGCTGGTGCGGGCGACATCGTGCCGGTTCAGGAAGTGGTTGATGAGCGAGCTCTTGCCGCAATTGGAACGACCGATGAACGCGAACTCCGGCAGCACCCGCTCGGGGCGCCCCCGCAGATCGGGCGTACTGGTGACGAAAGAGACTTCCACCGGATCCGCCGTTCCTAGTTGGGCCGCGCCGGCGCCTTGCCCTTGCGGGTGCCGCGCGCGCGCGTCGCCCGGCCGGCGCCCGCACGCTTGCCGCCGTCCACCAGGGCCAGCGGCAACACTTCGTCCATCGTCTCCACGAGGTGGACCGTCAGGTCACGCCTGATTTCGGGCGCCAGTTCCTGGAAGTCCTTCTCGTTGTCCTTCGGGATGATCAGGTGCCGGCAACCGGCGCGGATCGCCGCCACGGCCTTCTCGGGCAGGCCACCGATCGGCAGCACCCGACCGCGCAGCGTGACTTCGCCCGTCATCGCCACGTCCGATCGCACCGCCACGCCGCGCAGCAGCGAGACGATGGCCGTCGCCATCGCGATGCCGGCGCTCGGGCCGTCCTTGGGCACGGCGCCTTCGGGCACGTGGATGTGGATCTGGTTCTTCTTGAACCATTCCCCGGACATCTCGCGGCACAGTCCGCGCGCATAGCTCAGCGCGGTCTCGGCCGACTCCTTCATGACATCCTTGAGATTGCCCGTGATGTTGATCTTGCCGGCCCCGGGCATCGATGTGACCTCGACCTCGAGGATCTCGCCGCCCACCATCGTCCAGGCCAGGCCCACCACCACGCCGATCTCCGGCACCCGGTCCACCGTGCGCCGGCGGTACTTGGGCACGCCGAGGTACTTCTCAAGATTGGCCGCCGTGACCGCCGCCGGCCACTTGCCGTGCTCTGCGTGGTGCCGCGCAACCTTGCGGCAGATGCCGGCGATCTCCCGCTCGAGTCCGCGAACGCCGGCCTCGCGCGTGTAGCCGTCGATGATCGCCTGGAAGGCGGAGTTCTTGAAGCCGCCCGACCAGCGCGCCACGCCGTTGCGCTTCATCTGGCGCGGAGCCAGGAAGCGTTCGGCGATGACCAGTTTCTCGTGCTCGAGGTAGCCCGGCAGCCGGATGATCTCCATGCGGTCTTCCAGCGCCGGCGGGATCGAATGCAGGCTGTTGGCCGTGGTGATGAACATCACCTGGCTGAGATCGAACTCGACCTCGAGGTAGTGGTCGCTGAACGTCGAATTCTGCTCGGGATCCAGCACCTCGAGCAGCGCAGCCGCCGGGTCGCCGCGGAAATCGGCGCCCATCTTATCAATCTCGTCGAGCAGGAACACCGGATTGCGCGTCCCTGCCTTGCGCAAGGACTCGATGATGCGGCCGGGCTTGCTGCCGATGTACGTGCGCCGGTGGCCGCGGATCTCCGACTCGTCGCGCACGCCGCCGAGGCTGATGCGCACAAACTTCTTGCCCATGCTCTCGGCGATGCTGCGCCCGAGGCTGGTCTTGCCCACGCCCGGGGGTCCCACCAGGCAGAGAATGGTGCCCTGCGGGCGGCGCGTCAGCTTGTAGACGGCCAGGAACTCGACGATGCGCTCCTTGACCTTCGCCAGCCCGTAGTGGTCGGCGTCCAGCCGCGCCTGCACGTGCACCGGATCGACGCGGTCGCGCGACTTCTTCTTCCACGGCAACGCCAGCAGCGTGTCGAGGTAGTTCCGGACGACGGTAGCTTCGGGACTCATCACCGACATGCGCTCGAGGCGCGTGACCTCGCGGCGCGCCACCTCGAGGGCCTCGGGGCTCATGTCGCTCTGCTCGATGCGCGCCGAGTAGTCCTCGATCTCGGAGTCCTCGTCGGACGTGTAGCCGAGCTCCTTGCGGATCGCGCGCAACTGTTCGTTCAGGTAGAACTCGCGCTGGTTGCGCTGCACCGCGGTCTGGACCTCGCCATCGATGCGCTGCTCGATCTCGAGGATGTCCAGTTCGCCGGCCAGGATCTGGTTGATGCGCGTCAGGCGGCGCTCGAGCGACGGCTCCTCGAGCAATTCCTGCTTCAGGGGCACCTTGCCGAGGATGTAGGCGCTGATGGAGTCGGCCATGCGGCCGATCTCCTCGAGGTTCAGTACCGAGAGCAGCACCTCGTCCGGCAGCCGCTTGTTCAGGCGCACGTATTCCTTGAAGCGGTCCTTGATCGAGCGGCTGAGCGCCTCGATCTGCGGACCCTCGGCCAGTTCCTCGGCCAGCGGCGTCGCCACGGCCTCGAGGAACCCGTCGGCCTGGACGACGCCCTCGAGCCTGACGCGCGTGGCGCCCTCGACCAGGATCTTCAGCGTCTCGTCGGGTGTGCGGATGATCTGCAGCACACGGATGACGGTGCCGACGGCGAACAGGTCCTCGCCCGTCGGCTCCTCGGTGTCCGGCTCGCGCTGGGCCGCTACGCACAGCCGCTTGTCGCGCTCCATGGCAGCCTCGACGGCCGCCACCGAGGCCGCGCGGCCGACCAGCAGCGGCGTGACCATGTACGGGAACACGACGACATCGCGCAGCGGCAGCAGCGGCAGGCGCGCGGGCAGCGAAGGCAGCGCGGCGCCGTCGGTGGACGGGACGCGATCGTGTGTGGTGGGGCTCATCGTTCTCCTTGGTGCGCGAGTGCCGGGCGCGACGGCAGCGGAAGGCGAATGGCGCCGGGACCGGGTGGGCCCGGCGCTGGCGGCCCCGCAGGCCGGCGCGCGATGGCGATCAGGCTTCCTTGATGTCCAGCGGCGGCTCGCCGAGCACCACCTCGGGCGCGGTCTGTTTCTCGACCGACTCCCGGGTGATGACGACCTGCCGCACGTCGTCCAGCGACGGCACATCATACATTGTGCCGCGCATGATGCGTTCGAGGATCGAGCGGAGTCCGCGGGCGCCGGTCTTGCGCTTGATCGCCAGCTCGGCGATGGCTTCCAGAGCGGCGGGTTCGAAAACCAGCTCGACGTCCTCCATCTCCAGGAGCTTGCGGTACTGCTTGGTCAGCGCATTTCGGGGCTCGGAAAGGACGCGGAGCATCGCGTCGCTGTCGAGTTCCTTGAGGCTGGTGACCACCGGCAAACGGCCGATCAGCTCGGGGATCAGGCCGTACTGCATCAGGTCCTGCGGCTCGACGATCCCGAAGAACTCCTCGCGCTCTTCGCGCGCGGTGTATTCCTCGGTGCGGGCGAACCCCAGCGTGTTGCGGCCAACCCTGCGCTCGATGATCTTCTCAAGGCCCTGGAAGGCGCCGCCGCAGATGAACAGGATGTTCTTCGTGTTGACCTCGAGGTACTTCTGCTGCGGATGCTTGCGCCCGCCCTGCGGCGGCACGTTGGCCACCGTGCCTTCGAGGATCTTCAGGAGCGCCTGCTGCACGCCCTCGCCCGACACGTCGCGCGTGATCGAGGGATTGCCGCTCTTGCGCCCGATCTTGTCGATTTCATCGACGTAGACGATGCCCTGCTCGGCCGCGGCGATGTTGTAGTCCGCCGCCTGCAGCAACCGCACCAGGATGTTCTCGACGTCCTCGCCCACGTAACCCGCCTCGGTCAGCGCCGTGGCGTCGGCGATGGCGAACGGGACGTTGAGGTAGCGCGCGAGCGTCTGCGCCAGCAGGGTCTTGCCCGTGCCGGTGCTGCCGAGCATCAGGATGTTGCTCTTGTCGATCTCGACGCCGTCGCCGGTCACCTTCTGGTGGATGCGCTTGTAGTGATTGTAGACAGCGACAGCCAGGCTGACCTTGGCGTCCTCCTGCCCGATCACGTAGAGGTCGAGGTAGTCCTTGATCTCGCGCGGCTTGGGGAACTTCGGCGGCGCCAGCGCCGCCTCGTCCAGCATCTCGCCCTCGAGGATATCGTTGCAGAGCTTGATGCACTCGCTGCAGATATAGACACTCGAAGGCCCGGCGACGAGCTTCGCCACTTCATCCTGCCCGCGGGCACAGAAGGAGCATTTGATCATCTGCGGACTGCCGTTCTGGCGACGTTTCATTCCTGCTCCCCGACTGCGTCCCGCGGGCCCGGAGGCCCTTACTTCTTCTTCGCCTTGTCGGGCTCGATCTCGCTGCGGCTCTCGATGACCTTGTCGACGATCCCGTACGCCGCCGCTTCGTCGGCGGACATGAAGAAGTCGCGGTCGCTGTCGGTGGCGATCTTTTCCAGCGGCTGGCCGGTGTGCTTGGCCAGGATGGCGTAGAGCTTGTCACGGATGCTCAGGATCTCGCGCGTATAGATCTCGAGCATGCTCGCCTGGCCCTGGCTGCCGCCCAGCGGCTGATGGATCATCACCCGCGAGTTCTTGAGCGCCGAGCGCTTGCCGGCGGCGCCGGCGGCGAGCAGGACCGCGCCCATGCTGGCGGCCTGCCCCATGCAGATGGTGACCACATCATTTGTAATGTATTGCATCGTATCGTAGATGGCAAGTCCAGCGGTCACGGATCCGCCAGGACTGTTGATGTATAGGTAGATATCGCGCTCGGGATCCTCGGCCTGCAGGAACAGCATCTGCGCGATCACCAGGTTGGCAATGTTGTCGTCGACCGGGAAGCCCAGGAAGACGATGCGATCCTTGAGCAGACGCGAATAGATGTCATATGCGCGCTCGCCGTGACTGGTCTGATCAACTACGACGGGAACCAGCATCGTTTCTCCTTAATGGCTCGGGGCGTGGTCGCCCAGGACATCCGTGTCCGCGGGCACGTCCTCGACTGCCGCACGGGACAGCAGGAAATCATAAGTACGGCGCTCGAGAAGGTCGAATTCGATCCGCTCCCGTTCGTCGCCACTGTCGACGAATTCCCGGTAACGGTCAACCTCGAAACCGTTTTCGGTCGCGATCTCGGCGATCCGTTCATCGACCGCTTCCTTGTCCGCCTTGATGTCTTCCCGGCGGCGGACCGCCTCGAGCAGCAGCATGCCCTGCAGCGCCCGCTCGGCGTGCGGCCGTCCCTCCTCGCGGTAGGAGGCGTCCTCTTCCTGCGTGTTCGGGCGCCCGAGGCGCGCGTTGCGCTGGTGGAGTTCGGCCAGGCTCGACTCGAGGTACTTGTCGACCATCGACGGCGGCAGGGGAACGTCGTGCCGCTTAAGGAGTTCCGACTGGAGCTGCATATCCAGCTCCTGGGCGATGCGACGCCCCGCCTCCTTCTCCAGATCGCGGCGGATGTCCGCCCGCAGGCCGGCGACGTCCTGGACGGGGCCGCAGGTGGCGGCAAACGCGTCGTCCAGATCGGGCAGCTTCTTCTGCCCCACGGCCTTGACCAGGCAGCGGAACTTCACGGCCCGACCCTGCAGGGCCGGGTTCGGGTGGTCGGCCGGGTAGGTGACTTCGACGATCCGCTCGGCACCGGCGGCGGCGCCGCCGAGGCGCTCGTTGAATTCCGTCAGGTTGTGCGCGGCGCCCAGGACGAACTTCTGGTCGCCGATGATGCGTTCGTCGTCGAAGGTCCCGTCGTCACTGCCGGGCACGAGGTCCAGCGTGACCTGGTCCCCGTCCTGTGCCTCGCGCTCGACCGTTTCCCACGACGTGCGCGCCTCGCGCAGGCGCTCGATCACATTGTCGACGTCGGTCTCGGGGACCTCGACCTTCCGGCGCTTGACCGGCAGGTTGTCCAGGTCCGTCAGCGTGATTTCGGGCCGCACCTCGACCACGAGGTCGAAGGCCAGCGGGCCGTCATCGGGGAAATCCAGGTTCTCCAGGGCAGGGTCGCTGACCGGCGACAGCTTGTGCTCGATGATGGCCGCGATCCACGCCTTCGGGATCAGGGCCTCGACCGTCTCGGCGCGCAATGCGTCACCCAGTTCGCGCTCGAGGACCGCCTTGGGCGTGTGCCCCTTGCGGAACCCGGGCTTGTGGTGCGTGCGCGCCGCCTTCTTCAGCCGCTCGGCGAACTCCTGATCGTACATCGTACGGGCCACCTGGGCACGGATGACACGGCGGCAGGGCTCGGGCGCTTCGACAGTCGTGCTGATGGGCCGGACAGCGCCGGACGGGTTCTCGGACATGCCTGGATCCTCGCGGTAGGAATGTGAAAACGGCCCGGCGTTACAGGACTTCCGGGCGCGGCAACTGTGTGATGATCGGCCGGCGGCAAAAGCCCGCCGCCGGTCCCGCGGACTCCGAGGCCCGGGGGATCTGGTGCGAGAGGGGGGACTCGAACCCCCACGGGTTGCCCCACAGGAACCTAAATCCTGCGCGTCTACCAGTTCCGCCACTCTCGCGTACCCTGGGGACGAACCCGACCAACGGCGCGGGCCCCGCGAATATAGCGGCGGGCCCGAAAAGGGTCAAGCCGGGCCACGGCGGGCCCTTTGCGGGGCCCAGGCGCCGCCCCGGCTACTGCAGGCGGCGGTAGATCGTCCGCGCGGCGATGCCCAGGATGCGGGCCGCCGTCTCCTTGTCGCCCCCGGCGCTCTCGAGAGTGGCCTGGATGAGTTCCATCTCGGCATCCCTCAGGGTCGTCCCGACCGGGATCACGATCTGCTCCTTCCGGGCGCGGCCGGCCACCACATGGGGAGGCAGGGCATCGACGTCGACCTGGGACTGGCGGCTGAGGACGACCGCCCGTTCGACGGCGTTTTCGAGCTCGCGCACGTTGCCAGGCCACGCGTACCGCCCGAGCACGTCCTGGGCCTCGGGCGTGAACCCGGTCAGGTGCTTGCCGTTCTTGGCGTTGTACCGAGCCAGAAAGAAATCGGCCAGGAGGATCACGTCGTCACCGCGGCGCCGCAGCGGGGGCAGTTCGACGTTGATGACGTTCAGCCGGTAGAAGAGGTCCTCCCGGAAGCGCCCGGCCTCGACCAGCGCCGGCAGGTCGGTGTTCGTGGCCGCGATGATCCGCACATCGACCGAAACCGACTCGCCCCCGCCCAGGCGCTCGATCGTCCCTTCCTGCAGCACGCGCAGCAGCTTGACCTGGGTGGCCGGGCTCATCTCTCCCACTTCGTCCAGGAAGAGCGTGCTGCGGTCGGCCAGCTCGAAGCGCCCCTTGCGGCGCGCGACAGCACCCGTGAAGGCGCCCTTCTCGTACCCGAAGAGCTCGGCCTCGAGCAGCGTCTCGGGCAGGGCGGCGCAACTGACGGTGATCATCGACCGGCGCGCGCGCTCGCTCCAGCGGTGGATGGCCGTCGCGAACACCTCCTTGCCGGTGCCGCTCTCGCCGGTGATCAGGATCGTCGCGCTCGACGGTGCCGCCTGCTGCGCCGTGGCCACGACGCGGCGCATCGGTTCGCTGCGGCCGATGATGTCCGAGGTGCCCTGGATCTCCTCCAGGCGCCGCCGCAGTTGCAGGTTCTCGGTCAGGAGGTTCTGCTTCTCGAGCGCCTTACGCACCACCTTCAAGGTGGTCGACGTGGAGAAAGGCTTCTCGATGAAGTCGTAGGCGCCGGACTTCATGGCGTCGACGGCGGTCTCGATGGTGCCGTGGCCCGTGATGATGACGAACTCGGTGGCGGGCGAGATGATCTGGGCCGCCTTGAGCAGGTCCAGCCCGCCCATCCGCGGCATCTGCAGGTCCGACAGGACGAGATGCACTTCCTGGCGACGCAGCGCCTGCAACGCCTCCTCGCCGTTGCCGGCGGTCAGCACCTCGTAGCCGTTGCGGCTGAGCAGCTTGCTCAGCGCCCGGCACAGCTCCGGTTCGTCGTCGACGACCAGGATGGTCGCCTCGGGGGCCGGCCGGGCCCCCGGCGCACCATCTTCCGGCGCTCCCGGTTCACTCTGGGTCATGGGACTCCCGTCCAAAGGCATCGCGCAACCGCTGGACGCGGCTGCGGGCAGGCGCACATCTTCCGCACGATCGCCCGTCGTGTCAACGGCCCCCGCTTGCGCGATCAGGTCGGCAGGCCACCCGGCCAGACGCGCCCGAAGGCACCGCGCTGCCGGGCCGCCGCCAGCAGTTCCTCGCGGAACCGCGGGTGGGCGATGCCGATCAAAGCCTCGGCGCGCTCGCGCAGGCTGCGCCCGAGCATCGGCGCCACGCCGTACTCGGTGACGACGAAATGCACGTCCGCGCGCGTCAGCACGACGCCCGCGCCGTGCGAAAGCACCGGCACGATGCGCGAACGGCTCCCGTCGGACGTCGTCGAGGGCAGCGCAATGATCGGCTGGCCGCCCTCGGCCATCGCCGCACCGCGCATGAAGTCGGCCTGGCCCCCGAAACCGCTGTGGATGCGCTCGCCGATCGAGTCGGAACACACCTGGCCTGTCAGGTCGATCTCGATGGCGCTGTTGATGGCGGTCATGTTCTGGTTGCGCGCGATGTTGGCCGGGTGGTTGACGTAGTCGGTCGGATGGAACTCGAACAGCGCGTTGTCGTGCGCGAAGTCGTAGACGCGCCGCGTCCCCATGATGAAGCCGGCGACGACCTTGCCCGGATGGAACGTCTTGCGTTCGCCGTTGACGACGCCGCTCTGCACGAGGTCGGGCAGCGCCTCGGTGATCATCTCGGTGTGGACGCCCAGGTCGCGCCGGTCGCCGAGGAAGCCGAGCGCCGCGTTCGGGATGGCGCCGAGGCCCAACTGCAGGCACGCGCCGTCGCCGATCAGCCCGGCGACGTGGCGCCCCACGGCGCACTCGAGGTCGGTCGGCGGCTCGGGATGGAACTCGTCGAGGTCGCGGTCGACCTCCACGAAGGCCTCGATTTTCGAGACGTGGATGAAGCTGTCGCCCAGGGTGCGCGGCATCCGCCGGTTGACCTCGACGACGATATTCCTCGCCGAGAGGGCCGCCGGCTTGGTGACGCCGACCTCGATGCCGAACGAGCAGAACCCGTGCTCATCGGGCGGGGTGACCTGGATCAGCGCCCAGTCCAGCTTGACGATGCCGCGGCGGAACAGGCGGGGCATCTCGTGCAGGTGGATCGGGATGTAGTCGGCGCGCCCCTCATTGACCGCTTCGCGCGTATTGGCGGCGACGAAGCAGTCGCGCAGCCGGAAGCTCTCCTCCATGCCCGGCGCGAGGTACGGCGTGGCGCCCATCGTCAGGTGGTGGATGATGTCGACGTTGCGCAATTCCTCGTGGCGCGCAGCCAATGCGGAGATCAGGTCGTGCGGGGCTGCGCAACCGGAACCGAAGTAGACGTTCTCGCCCGAGGCAATCTGCGCCACCGCCTCGGCCGGCGTGCGCAGGCGCTCGCGATAGCGGGCCATCCAGCTCATCGCGTGCCTCCCGCGGAAAGGGAATCCAGCGGCACGCAGGTGCAACCGTACGCTTCGGCCAGGCCGGGCTGGGTGACGTTGCCGTCCATGACGGCGACGCCGCGCGCCAGGGCCCGGTCGGCCGCCAGCGCGGCAGCGGTCCCCTTCTCCGTGATGGCCGTCAGGTAGGGCAGGATCGCGCCACCGAGTGCGTAGCTGGCCGAACGCGCGACCAGGCTGGGCAGGTTCGGCACGCAGAAATGCGTGACGCCGTCCACGACATAGGTCGGGTCGGACAGCCGCGTGGGCCGGCTCGTGGCGAAGCAGCCGCCCTGGTCCACCGAGATGTCGATGACCAGGCTCTTCTCGCGCAGCAGGCCCACCATCTCGCGCGTGACCAGGTGGGGCGTGCGCGCGCCGGGGATCAGCACGGCGCCGACGACGACGTCCGCATACGAGAGGGCCTTGCGCAGCGTGGCTTCGGTCGCCAGGAACGTCGTGACCTGGCCCGGGAAGGTCCAGTCGAGTTCAGTGATGCGCGCGAAGTCGCTGTCCAGCAGGGTGACGCGGGCGCCCGCGCCGATGCAGGCGCGCACGGCATTGCGCCCCACCGTGCCGGCGCCGATGACCACGACTTCGGCCGGCGGCACCGCCGGCGCGCCGCCGAGCAGGATGCCCAGGCCCCCGTGATCGGTCTGCAGGTAGCGGGCGGCGATCTGCGGCACCATGCGCCCGGCAATCTGGCTGAGCGGCCGCAGCACCGGCAGGTTGCCGTCGTCCTCCTGGATGGTCACGAAGTCGATGGCCAGGCACCGGCGTTCGCGCAACAAATCGATGAGTTCACGCTCGGCGGCGGCGAGGTTGAGCACCGAGGCCAGGATCTGGCCCTCGCGAATGAAGGGATACTCGGCGGGCTGGGGCTTGCCGACCTTCACGACGAGGTCGGCGCGGCCCCAGATCTCCTCGGCGCTGTGCGCGACGCGCGCGCCGGCCTGCTCGTACTGATCGTCGGTGAAGCCGGCGCCCAGTCCCGCGCGCACTTCCACGTGCACCGCGTGCCCGCGCGCCGTCAGTTCGGCCACGACCCGGGGCGGCAATGCCACCCGGTGCTCGTCAGCCAGCCGCGAACGAGGAATCCCGATGATCATGGCCGCCTCCTGTGCGGATGCTCCGTAAACTAGCGGGCGTTCTTCACGAATTCATACCCACGCCCGAACGCGTCGATGTTCATGTCGACCAGGCTGCGCTTCTTGATCGCCGCGCGCAGCGTGTCCTCGCAGAACGCGCGGGGGAAGCAGCCCGTAGCAGCGACCAGCGCGCCCAGCACCACCACGTTGGCGATCTTGGCGGTGCCGACCTCGTCGGCGATGGCCGTCGCGGGGATCAGGACCGGGCGCAACCGCTTGTCGTCGGGACGGCCCTCGACGATGGTCGTGTCGATGATGATCACGCCGCCGTCCACCACTTCCTTCTCGAACGCGTCGAGCGACGGCTGGTTCATGACAACCAGGACGTTCGGGGTCTCGACCAGCGGCGTGCCGATGCGGCTGCCGCAGACGTTGACCGAGCAGTTGGCCGTGCCGCCGCGCATCTCGGGCCCGTAGGCCGGGAACCAACTGACGTGCTGGCCGGCGCGCATGCCGATCTGCGACAGCAACAGGCCCAGCGTCAGGATGCCCTGCCCGCCGAAGCCGGCGAACTTGCAGTGCAGGTCCTCCGCCAGGGCCACCGGTTCGGCATCGCCGAGGGTGCTCTTGAGGCGGTCGAGGTACTCGTCGACCACCGCCGGGTCGTAGGCATCGTAGCGGCGGAGCCAGGAATCCTCTTCGCGGCTGTCGCTCTCGTCCTTGAAGACGCCGAGCGGGAAGACCTTCAGCATGTCCTCGAGCAGCCATTCGCGGGCGTGCACGGGATCCATCTTCCAGCCGGTCGGGCAGGCCGAGACGATCTCGACGAAGCTGTAGCCCTTGCCCTCGGCCTGGATCCTGATGGCCTTCCGGATGGCCTTGCGCGCCTTCATGATGTGCTTGCTGTCGCCGATGGCGACGCGCTCGATGTAGGTCGGCGCCGGCAGCGTGGCCAGCATCTCGGCCATGCGGATCGGGTTGCCGTGCACGGTCTCGATGCGGCCCTGCGGCGTGGTCGTCGAACGCTGCCCGATCATGGTGGTCGGGGCCATCTGCCCGCCGGTCATGCCGTAGATCGCGTTGTTCACGAAGAACACGCAGATGTTCTCGCCGCGGTTGGCGGTGTGGATCGTCTCGGCCGTGCCGATGGCGGCCAGGTCGCCGTCGCCCTGGTACGAGATGACGATCGAGTCGGGGTTGGTGCGCTTGACCGCGGTGGCCACGGCCGGGGCGCGCCCGTGCGCGGCCTGGAAGTTGCCGCAGTTGAAGTAGTAGTAGCCGAACACCGAGCAGCCGACCGGCGACACGAACACCGACCGCCCCAGCAGGCCGAACTCCTCGAGCGCCTCGGCGATCATCTTGTGCACGTTGCCGTGGCCGCACCCCGGGCAGTAGTGGGTGGCATCCTTGGCCGGGCCGGTCTTGCGCTCGAACACCGGGAAGAAGCCCCCGGACTTTTCGTAGGTCTTCATCAGCGGGACCCTCCACCCAGCACGCGCCGGTATTCGGCCAGCAGCTCGTCGCCGCCCGGCACCACGCCGCCGCAGCGGCCGTAGAAGTGCACCGGCTTGCGGCCCTCGACCGCCAGCCGGACGTCCTCGACCATCTGCCCGGTCGACAGCTCGACCGCCAGGAACGCCTTCGCGGTGGCGCACAGCGACGTGATCACGGCGCTCGGGAACGGCCACACCGTGATGGGGCGCAGCAGTCCGACCTTCAGGCCCTCGGCCCGCGCCTGGTCCACCGTCGAGTAGACGATGCGGCTGACCACGCCGTAGGCGACGACCACCAGGTCGGCGTCGTCGACCGCGTACTTCTCGAACATGACCTCGTGGTTCCTGATCTGCTCGTACTTGGCCTCGAGCTTCAGGTTGTGCGCCTCGAGCTCCAGGGGTTCGAGGATGATGCTGCTGACCAGGTTCCCGGCCGTGCCCGGCGTGCCGTCGACGCACCATGAGGTGTGGTCCCACGTCTTCGGCAGGGCCTTCGGGATCTCCACCACTTCCATCATCTGGCCCGTGATGCCGTCGGCCATGATGCAGGCGGGGTTCCGGTACTTGTCGGCCAGTTCGAAGGCGTGCATCGTCAGGTCGCACATCTCCTGCGCGCCGTTGGGCGCGAGCGCGATCAGGCGGTAGTTGCCGTGGCCGCCGCCCTTCGTGATCTGGAAGTAGTCACCCTGCTCGGGGGCGATGTTGCCGAGGCCGGGGCCGCCGCGCACGATGTTGACCACGACGCAGGGCAGTTCGGCGCCGGCCGCATACGACAGGCCCTCCTGCTTGAGGCTGAAGCCGGGGCTCGACGATGCCGTCATCGTCCGCACGCCCATGCCGGCGGTGCCGTAGACCATGTTCATCGCCGCGACTTCGCTCTCGGCCTGGATGAACACGCCGCCCAGCGCGGGAAAGTGCAGCGCGGCCGCGTGCGCGATCTCGCTGGCCGGCGTGATCGGGTAGCCGTAGTAGGCGCGACATCCGGCGGCGAGAGCGCCGACCACGATGGCGTCGTTACCCTTCATGAATTGTCTGGCCATGATCCCTCGTTTCGTGCGTTCGGTCCGTCACGGCGTGCGACGTCCGCAGGTGCGGCGTCGCGCGCACCTACGGCTTGGTCACCCGGATGGCGCCCGGCTCCGGGCACGCGTAGAAGCAGAGCCCGCATCCGGTGCAGTCGGCGCCGGTGTAGTACGCGGGATGGTAGCTCGCGCTGTTCAGCTTCTCGCTGATGGCGATGACGCTCTTCGGACAAACGGCCAGGCAGAGCTGGCAACCCTTGCACAGCTCACCGTTGACCTCCATCCAGGGCACGTCGAGTGCGGCGTTGTCGGTCATGGGATCCCACCTCTTCATCGCGGGTCGGGAGGCGTCGAGGTTGTTGCGCGGCAAAGATAATCAGGGGCGCGGGACGACCAAAGGAATTAGTTCCGCGGCGCTCGGCGTTCCCGGACCTGTGCGGTCAGGTATGCCGGGCGCCACTGGCCACGCCGCCGCGCCCCAGCGCTCAGGCGATCAGAAGAACAGCGGCTCACCGGTCGGTGAATTTCGCCGGCCGTTTCTCGAGGAACGCGCGGCAGCCCTCGCGCCCGTCCTCCGACGCCGCGGCGACGGCGAACAGGCCCGCCTCCTGCCGGAAGCCGGCGGCGATGTCCGTGCCGAGACCGCCCTCGACGGCGTCGAGCGCGCAACGCAGCGTCAGGGTCGAACGCGCCGCGATCTCGCGGGCGAGCGTGGCCACTGCCGGCATGAGTTCGGCGGCCGGAAGCACGCGGTTGACCAGACCCATCGCCAGCGCTTCGGGCGCCGTCACCATGTTGCCGCGCAGGATCATCTCGAGGGCGCGCCCGCTCCCGACCAGCCGCGGCAGCCGCTGCGTGCCGCCGTAGCCGGGAATCAGGCCCAGCCCCGTCTCGGGCAAGCCGAGCTTCGCCGTGTCCGACGCCCAGCGAAAGCTGCACGCCAGCGCCAGCTCGCAACCGCCGCCGAGCGCGAAGCCGTTGACCGCGGCGATCACCGGCTTGCCGAGGTGCTCGATGGCATCCATCAGCGCCTGGCCGCGGCGCGCAAGCGCGTGGGCATCGGCGGCCGACAGCGCCGCAAGCTCGCTGATGTCGGCGCCCGCGACAAATGCCTTCGGGCCGGCGCCCGTGAGGACCACTACCCGCGCGGCCGGGGCTGCGGCCAGCTCCCCGAAGCACGCCCCCAGTTCGCCGATGGTCCGGGCGTCCAGGGCATTCAGTTTTTCCGGGCGATTGACCGTCACGGTCGCAACGCCATCGGTCACCTCGCATGACAGATTCTGGAAGCTCATATTTTCCAACACTCTCTGGCTGGGGTCCAGGGCACGGCGCGCCGCGTCGGCGTGGCGGCGACTATACCGCCACGCAGCGCTGCACGTCCAGCGCGGCACACGAAAATACCAAAATATCACATAAGCGCACAATGCGAAGATACGAGATGAGAATCTTGCCTTCTGTTGCGTAGGAAAAAAGAGAATATTCCCGATTTTTTTGTTGGACACGTCTTTGGGGTGGTGGTATCGTCCGCCCGGGTACATGAGTGAATATCACCCGTAATTTCACGGGCTGATGCAGAGATTGTCCGCGTTCGGCAGGGTTTTGCTGCGGCAGGATTTGGTCGGAGTGGACGGCTGAGCAGGATTTCAAGGTCGGCCCGACGCAAAGATGTCGACGGGCCGGAAGGACAACCGGGGGGGATCACGATGAGGAAATTCGCGCTAACGCTGGTCGTTGCCAGTCTGCTGGTTGCCGGCGTGGCCCATGCATGCGGTTCTTCGATCCACACGCTTCAAGTCAACTCGCCTGCTTCCGTGAACACGCTGGTGACGCCGTGCGACGCTGTCGTCACGGCTGTGCGTGCCAACGGTTTCTACGCCTCCCAGGCGCCCCACGGCGCGTGGGATGCGATTTGGGTTTCGTATCCGGGTCACGCGTTCGTGCCCGGCGACCTGATTTCGATCTGCGGCCTGTTCAAGGAAGTCTGCGGGCTGACGACGATCGACATCCCCGGCGCCGGCGTGTACGGCTACATCCTGAAGACGGGCACGGCGCCGGTCCCGGCGGCGAACTACGTCTCCGCGGCGGCCTACCTGGCCTCCCCCGAGCAGTGGGAGAGCGTCACGGTGACGATCGTCGACGGCATGATGGTGCCGGCCGGCTTCAGCCTCGGCTCGGGTCAGTGGACCGTGAACGTGCTCGGCGGCTCGAGCCTGACCTTCGACGACTTCTGGTACAACTTCTCGCAGGTGATGGAAGGCCAGTGCTACAACAGCGCGACCGGCATCCTTCACGACAGCTGCGGCACGTACCTGTTCGAACCGTTCGCGAACGGCATCAGCCTGGTCAACTGCTCGGTCCCGACCGAATCGATGACCATGGGCACGATCAAGGCGCTGTTCCGCTAACAGTTGTTTCGATCCCCTCGGATTCCCGGAGGGCGGGCCAGCAGGCCCGCCCTTCCGTTTGCCCCCGGGAATGCGCCCCCCGACGGGAATCCCCGCCTGATGCGATTATCTTGATGACTCCGGTAGGATTTGGCCCTATCTTAGAGACGTTCCCCGGCGGATTGCCGAGGCTTTCTTCCCTGACTTTTCGCCGTGCGCGGCAGGAGCCCATGTCAGGCCACCTGACTCCCCTCCTCCAGGCCCTTGTGGGCGCTTCCGCAGCCCTGTGCGCGGTAGCGCTGGTCCTGTTGGTGCGCGCCCGCCAGGCCGGTCGCAGGACGGCGTTGCGGCTGCAGCGGCGCGACACTGAGATCGCGAAACTGCGACACCAGCTCCAGGACGCGCGGCGGCTCGAGGCCGTCGGCATCCTCGCCGGCGGCATCGTCAACAACCTGAACAACCTCCTGGCCGCGATGCTCGGCAGCGCGCGCCTGACAACGCACGAGGCAGGCCTGCCCGCCCCGGCGCGCCAGGAGCTGGACCGGCTTCTGAAGGCCGGCCAACAGGCCACCGACCTCGTACGCGAGCTGGCCGACTTCTACCGCGACGCCGACCAGGCGCGACGCCCCCAGGACCTGCTGCCGGTCGTGCGGGATACCGTGAAACTGCTGCAGGACATCGTGCCCTCGTCGACCGAGGTCCGCGCCGAACTGAGCCCCTGCAGCCCGGTGCTCGCGACGCGCGCCGGCGTGCAGCAGGCGATCATGACGCTGGGCAGCGGGGCCGTTCGCAGCCTCGGCTCTTCGGGCGGGCGCGTGACGATTCGGCTGGCTGAGCAGCGCATCGACGGCCCGATGGCGGCGCACCCGTCCGTACTGGCCCCCGGCGCCTACGCCTGCCTCAGCGTCGAGAGTGTCCCCACCGAACGCCACGCGCGGACCGGCAGCCCAAGCGGCACACCGGCAGACGGCGACCTGGCCGCCCTGTGCGGCATGGTGGGCGACCAGGGCGGCGTGACGATCGACGACAGCGGCGAGGTCGAGTCGTGTGCGATCTGGTTCCCCCTGGTCGCGTGGCGCGTCACAGCCGGCACCGGGACATCGATCACGACGATCAAGCCCGCTCCGGCGACGGTTGCCGAACCCGAACCGCTGGAACTGGAGCAGCCCGTCGGCGGGCCGCCCCGCGCCACGATCCTCCTGGTCGACGACGAGGAGATGGTCGCGCAGGTCCTGGCCCGCGGCCTGCGCCGACTGGGTTACCGCGTGGTCATCCACCTGGACAGCCGCAGCGCCCTGGCCGACTTCTCGCAGACGCCGGGCCTGTTCGACATCGTCATCACCGACCAGATCATGCCGCAGATGTCGGGCGTGCGCCTGGCCCAGCGGATCCACGATGTGCGCCCGGACATCCCGGTGGCGCTGTGCACCGGATTCCGCGACAGTTTCAACGAGCAGCAGGCCCGCGATGCCGGCGTGGCGGATTTCATCCTCAAGCCCACAAGCCATCGCGCCCTGGCCGCGGTCGTCGACCGCCTGGTCCTCAAGCGCATGGAAGGCCGCGGCTGATCCGCCTTTCCCGCCCCGATTCCGGCTGACTCCGATCCGGTCGATCTGCTATCTTCACCGCCGCCCTGAGCAGACCCCGGCCCCGTTGCGGGCCCCGGCAAGAAACCGCCAGAAGGAACCCTCATGTCGCATTCGTTCGAGGAGAAGCTCGCGCGCCTGCACGCCCTGCGTCGCCAGACCCTTGAGGGCGGCGGCCCGGACAAGATCGCGAAGATCCACGCCTCCGGCCGCCTGACCGCCCGCGAGCGCATCGACCTGCTGCTGGACGAGGGCAGCTTCCAGGAATCCGGTGTCTTCGTGCGCCACCGCAGCCACGAAATGGGCATGGACCGCCAGCGGCCCGTGGGCGACGGCATGGTCACCGGCATCGGCCGTATTGACGGCCGGCAGGTCTACGTCTTCGCGCAGGACTTCACGGTCTTCGGCGGGTCGATGAGCGAAGCCAACGCGCTGAAGATCTGCCGATTGATGGACCAGGCGCTGGAAAACGGGTGTCCGGTGATCGGCCTGAACGACAGCGGCGGCGCGCGCATCCAGGAAGGCGTGCGGTCGCTGGCCGGCTACGCCGAGATCTTCTGGCGCAATACGATGGCGTCGGGCGTGGTCCCCCAGATCTCGGCCATCCTCGGGCCGTGCGCGGGCGGCGCGGTGTACTCTCCCGCCATCACGGACTTCACGTTGATGGTCGACCAGACCAGCTACATGTTCGTAACGGGCCCCAACGTCATCAAGATGGTGACGAACGAGGACGTGACGTTCGAGGAACTGGGCGGCGCCGTCACGCATTCGACCAAGAGCGGCGTCTGCCACTTCATGGCCACCTCCGACGCCGATTGCCTGCTGATGACGCGCCGGTTGCTCAGTTTCCTGCCGCAGAACAACCTCGAGGATCCCCCACGCACGGTACCGACCGACGCGCCGGACCGCCGCGAGGAGAAACTCAACAGCATCATCCCGGACGACAGCCGCAAGCCCTACGACATGCTGGACGTGATCCGCCTGGTCGTGGATGACGCCGACTTCATGGAGGTGCAGTCGCGGCACGCGCAGAACCTGATCTGCGGCTTCGCGCGCCTGGACGGGCAGCCGGTGGGCATCGTCGCCAACCAGCCGCGCTACCAGGCCGGCGTGCTGGACATCAACGCCAGCCTGAAGGGCGCGCGCTTCGTGCGCACCTGCGACTGCTTCAACGTGCCGCTGGTGGTGTTCGAGGACGTGCCCGGCTTCCTGCCCGGAACCGAACAGGAATTCGGCGGCATCATCAAGCACGGCGCCAAGCTGTTGTTCGCGTTCTGCGAGGCCACGGTGCCGAAGCTGACGGTCATCACGCGCAAGGCCTACGGCGGCGCCTATGACGTCATGAACAGCAAGCACATCCGTGCCGACTACAACGTGGCCTGGCCCGGGGCCGAACTGGCCGTGATGGGGCCCGAGGGCGCCGTGAACATCCTGTACCGGCAGGTGCTGGCCGAGAGCGACGACCCGACCACCGAGCGCAAGCGCCTGGTCGACGAGTACAACGACACGTACGCCAACCCGTTCATCGCGGCGGGCCTCGGCTACCTGGACGACGTGATCGAGCCGGCCGACACGCGGCGGCACCTGGTGGCGGCGCTGGCTTCGCTGCGGAACAAGAAGCAGACGCTGCCGCCCAAGAAGCACGGCAACATCCCCCTCTAGGAGATTTGCGTGAGCAAGAAGCCCGACACGCACCCGTTCGACACGGTGCTGGTGGCCAACCGCGGCGAGATCGCGGTGCGCATCATCCAGGGCCTGCGCGAGATGGGCATTGGCACCGTCGCCGTGTACTCGGAACCGGACCGGACGGCGCTGCACGCGCTGGTCGCGGACGAGGCCGTGTTCATCGGACCCGCGCCGGCGAGCGAGAGCTACCTGGTGATGCAGAAGCTGATCGACGCGGCGAAACAGGCGGGCGCCGGCGCCATCCACCCCGGTTACGGCTTCCTGTCGGAGAACGCCGGCTTCTGCCGCGCCGTCGAGGCGGCGGGCCTGGTGTTCATCGGGCCGACGGCCGCCTCGATGGAAGTGATGGGCGACAAGCTGGCCTCGCGCCGGAAGATGATGCAGAGCGGCGTGCCCGTGGTGCCCGGCACCGAGGACGCGGTGCGCGATCCCGCCGTCGCCATCACCTGTGCCGAGAAGATCGGCTATCCCGTGCTGCTGAAGGCCTCGGCCGGCGGCGGCGGCAAGGGCATGCGCATCGTGCGCTCGGCCGCCGACATGGCGTCGGCATTGCGGCAGACGATGGGCGAAGCCGGGCAGTCGTTCGGCAACGACGCGATCTTCGTCGAGAAGTACATCGAGAATCCCAAGCACATCGAGGTGCAGGTCCTTGGCGACGGCAAGGGCGGCGCCATCCACCTGTTCGAGCGCGAATGCTCGGTGCAGCGGCGCCACCAGAAGGTGATCGAGGAAAGCCCCTCCCCTTCGCTGACTCCGGAACTGCGCGCGCGCATCTGCGAGGCGGCCGTGCAGACGGCCAGGGCCGTCGACTACCGCGGCGCCGGCACCGTCGAGTTCATCCTCGCGCCCGGCGGCGCGTTCTATTTCCTGGAGATGAACACGCGCCTGCAGGTCGAACACCCGATCACCGAGCTTGTCACCGGCATCGACCTGGTGCATGCGCAGGTGCGCATCGCGCGCGGCGAGGGCATCGGCATCCGCCAGGAGGATCTCTCGCAGCGCGGTTGGGCGCTGGAATTCCGCGTCTGCGCCGAGGATCCCTCGCGCAACTTCGCGCCGAGCATCGGCCGCATCGAGGCCATGAGCCCCCCCCTGGGCCCCGGCGTGCGCCTGGACACCGGCGTCTACGAGGGCTTCGAGGTGCCGATCCACTACGACCCGCTGCTGGCCAAGCTGATCGTCTGGGGCGAGGACCGGCCGCGGGCGATCGCGCGCGCCCAACGCGCCCTGCGCGACTTCACGCTGCAGGGGCCGACGCACAACCTGCCGTTCCACCTGTGGGCGCTCGACCAGCCGGCCTTCCGCGACGGCACCTACACGACGCACTTCGTCGAGAAGTGCTTCGACCACACCGCCTGGCTGCCCGCGCTGACGGACCTGGACCGCGAGGCGCTCATCGCCGCCGCGGCGCTGCTTGAGAATGAACGGCGGGCGCCGGCCGGAGCAGGAGCGGGCGCGGACGCGCATGGCGACAACTGGCGGCGCGCGGCCCGGCGCGCCATGACCGGCCACAAATAGAACCGGCCACCGCCCGACCCGGCGAAAGGAACCGACCGTGCTGACCCGCAGGAACTACGTGGTGGACGTGGATGGACAGCGGCACACCGCCGAGGTGGCCCGCAGCGGCGACCGGACCGAACTGCGCATTGACGGCGGCGCGGCCGCCCCGGCGTCGGCCCTGCCCGTCCTGGGCGGCCGGGCGGTGTGCGTGACCGTCGGGGGGCGGCGGCGGGTGGTGCACCTCTCCCGGGCCGACACCAGGGGTGGGCTGCGGGCGACCCTCGACGGCCGCCCCGTCACGCTGTCGGTGATGGACGAGCTCCGCGCGCAGGCCCTGCAGGCCCAGGGCGGCGGCGCCGGCAGCGGCACGCTGGTCGCCGACATCCCCGGCCTGGTCATCGACATCCGGGTCCAGCCCGGCCAGGCGGTGCAGCAGGGCGAGCCGGTCATCGTGGTCGAGGCCATGAAGATGCAGAACGAACTGACGTCCGGGGTGTCCGGGACCGTGCAGAAGGTTGCCGTCGCGGTGGGCCAGTCGGTCAACCCCGGCGACGTCCTGGTCGTCATCGAACCCGCCCCTGCCGACTGACCCCCTGTAACCTGCGGGGCCGGCGTGCGTCTTAGGCCCCGCCATGACCAACGAAACCTTCCATGAGCTGCTCGCCACCCACAGGGACCGGGTCTTCACCCAGGCCCTGTTCAGCCTGCGCGAGCGCCGGGACGCCGAGGACGTGACCCAGGAGGCCTTCCTGCGCCTGTGGCGCCAGGGCGACCACCTGCCGGCCGACCGCGTCGCACCCTGGCTGGCCCATGTCACCCGCAATCTCTGCATCGACCAGACCCGGCGGCGCTCCGCCGCGCGCCGGCACCTGGGCGTGGCCGATGCGGACGCCGTGGACGGGCTCGTGGCCGCTGCGGGCGGGCCGGACGACCCGTTTGCCGGATTGGACCTGGACGACCGCCAGCGGCGCCTCCTGGACGCCCTGCAGACACTGCCGGCAGAGACCCGGACCGTGATGCTGATGCACTACGGCGACGGGACGAAGCTGGCCGATATCGCCGACGCCATGGGCAAGTCCCTGGCGGCGGTCAAGGTGCAGGTGCACCGGGCGCGGCAGCGGCTGCGGCTGGTGCTCGGGACCGCCGACGGCGTGTCCGAGCAGAGAGGATCGGCATGAAGTACGACTGTGACGCCTGCGGCCCCGAGCTGGGCGCCTACCTGCTGGGCGAGTCGAGCGACGAAACCCGGCGCGAGGTCGATGCCCACCTGGCTGCCTGCACCGCGTGCCGCGACGAACTGGAACGCGAGCGGGCGCTGCGGACCGCCCTGGGCGACCTGCCGACCGCGACCTGTCCGGGCGCCGTCACCGCACGGATCCTGGCGGTCGTGGACGCCGAGTACGCCGCCACACGGCGACGCAATCGGCGCCTGCGCGGCGTCGGCCTGGCGGGCGGCCTGCTCGCGGCCACGCTGGCGGCCGTGCTGTTCCTGCGGCCGGGCGCGGCCCTGCGGGGGGCGTCCGCCGAGCACTACACACCCGAGCAGGTCGCCACGGCGCGGCACGAGCTCATCCAGACCCTGACCCTGACCGCCCGCGTCCTGGACCAGGCCGGGCGAAGCACGCTTGTCGACGTGTTCAACGACCAGTTGCCTTCCGCGGTGGAAGGCTCGCTGCGGCCGCTGGACGATCCCACCCGAGGAGGCTGACCATGAACCCGCGAATGATCAAGAACCGCCTGGCCCTGGCCGTTGCCCTGACGCTGACCGCCGCGCTGGCAGCGCCGGCGCTGGCCGTGCCGCCCGCGCCCGAGAGCCTGCGCTCGATGCCGGGCTACATGGACCTCGACTGGGTGCACATCCCCGACGGCGCCGCGGAGATCCAGGACGTCGTGCTGGACCCCGTGCTGGCCGGCCTGGCCGCCAAGGGCGTCAGCGAGGACGACGAAGCGATGACCAAGGCCCTGTCGATGGTCAAGTCGGTCCGCGTGAAGGCCTTCGAGCTGGCCGAGGGCCAGGACGCCTCCATCGTCGCGAAGGACGTCAAGCAGCTGCAGGAGCGCCTCGACAAGGGCGGCTGGACGCAGTTGATCAAGTCGGTCAGCGGCGAGGAGACCGTCATCGTCAGCACGATGTACAACAAGGGCGGCGAGATGGTCGGCCTGGTAGTGCTCAACTACGAGAACGGCAAGAGCGCGGCGTTCGTGAACGTGGTCGGCAACCTCGACCTGGCGACGCTGATGAAGCTGGCCGGCGAGATGCACGGCGACCAGCTGAAGGGCATGATGTCGAACATGCACGGCGAAGGCGCCGCCGACGCGCCGGCCAAGGGCGAACGCACCGAGTAGGACCGTACCGGGCGACGGAACGACGAAGGCGCGCCTGCCGCGAGGGAGGCGCGCCTTCTTTTCATCCCGCAGCGCTCCTGCGTCAGGCCAGGTTCTCGGGGTTGAGCCCCTCGAGTTCGGGCACGACGAACCGCCCGTCCTTGCGAATCAACCGGTCGTCGAACCGGATCTCGCCCCCGCCCCACTCGGGCGACTGCATCATGATGATGTCCCAGTGCAGCGCCGACTTGTTGCCGTTGTCGGACTTGGCGTAGGCGTTGCCCGGCGTCAGGTGGAAGCTGCCGCTGATCTTCTCGTCGAAGAGCGTGTCGAGCATCGGCTTGGTGATGTGCGGGTTGACGCCGAGGGCGAACTCGCCGAAGTAGCGCGCGCCCTCATCGATATTGAGCGCCTGTTCGAGCTTCGACTGGTCGCCGTCGCAGGTGGCCTCGACGATGCGCCCGTCCTTCACCACGAAACGGATGTTCGACAGCACGACGCCGCCCTGGCGCGTCTTCGTGTTGTAGGTGATCACGCCGTTCATCGAGTCGCGCACCGGCGCGGTGTAGACCTCGCCGTCGGGGATATTGCGGCCGCCGTCGCACTTGACGGCGGGCAGGCCCTTGATCGAGAACCCGATGTCGGTGCCCGGGCCGGTGATGTGCACGCGGTCGGTGGCCTCGAGCAGCGCGTGCAGCGGATCCATCGCCCGGCTCATGCGCGCGTAGTCCAGCGTGCAGACCTTGTAGTAGAACTCGGCGAAGTCCTCGGTGGAGCGCTCGGCCGCCTGTGCCATCGACGGGTTGGGATAGCGCAGCACGCACCACTTCTTGTTCAGGCGCACCGGGATGTGCACCTGGCCCCAGTAGGCCTGGTCGTGCCAGGTCTGGCGCTCGGCGTCGACATCGGCCAGGTCGAAGGGGTTGCTGCTGCCGCGCACGCCGATGTAGGCGTCGACCGCCTCCATGATCGGGCGGTGGAAGGCGCCCCAGGCCTTGAACTGGTCTTCGCCCGCGTTGCGGATGAAGCCGCGGCTGAGCGTCTCGTCGTTGAAGTACCAGAACGGCACGCCGCCGTGCACGGTCGCCACGCGTACCAGTTCCTGACCCAACTCGAGGGCCTCGAGGCCCTTGATCTCGATGTAGATCTTCTCGCCCGGCTGCAGTTTCACGCTGTAGGTGATCAACTGCTCGGCCAGTTTCGTGTTGCGCGGGTCCATGCTATCCTCCCGGGGTTGGTCGTGCCATCATAGCCGAGGCGGGGCGCCGGCCCCAGCGCAATCACGTTCAGGAACGCGGCCGGGCGGACGCGACAGGCGCCCCCGGGCCGGCGAAAGGCGAACGGATGTCATTCGATCCTGCAAGCGCGCTGTCGGGATTGTCGGCCGGGACCGCCGGCCACCTCGACCATATCGGTATCGCCGTGGCCGACCTCGAGCAGGGGCTGGCCCTGTATCGCGACCTGCTGGGGCTGGAACTGGAGCGCATCGAGGAGGTCCCGCAGGAGAATGTCCGGGTCGCCTTCCTGAAACTGGACCGGCAGGGTGGCCCGGGGCACCTGGAACTGCTGGCCCCCATGTCGGACCAGGGCGCGATCGCGGCCTTCATCGCCAAGCGGGGACCGGGACTTCACCATGTGGCCATCGCCGCGACGGACGTGGCGGCCGTGCTCGAGCGCTGCCGGGCCGAGGGCCTGCAGTTGCTGGACGAGGTGCCGCGGCCGGGCGCCGGAGGCAAGCTGATCGCCTTCGTGCACCCGCGCGCGACCGGCGGCGTCCTGCTGGAGATCTGCGGACCGGCGCCGGCGGGAAACCCGGCCTAGCGGCCCTTGAACACCCCGACGTCGCGCCAGGAGACCTTGCCCGTCACCGGGGTCATGTCGGGCTCGCCTTCCGGATTGACCCAGGCCGGCACGTAGCCCGCGCCGAACATGCAATCGAGCTGGTTGGCGGCGTCGGCGCCGACATAGAGCGCCTGGGTGCCCGATTCCGGGCAGCCGGGCTGCGTCGCGCACGAGCGCAGGTCGGTCCCGTCGAGTCCGATACGGACGTTCGCGGGCCGCCCCTGGAACAGGACCTTCCAGTGCACCAGCTTCACGAAGCCGGGGCCGCAGCGCAGGCCCGGGTGGAACCCGACCGCGACATTGCCGGAAACGGACCCGATGCTGAGCGCCCGGGGATCGAAGAAATCCTGCCCGATGATGCTCGCCTCGGCCCCGGTGATCTTCAGCTTCAGTTCCGCGCCGCCCAGGCGCAGGAAAGCGTCGCCGTTGCGGGACACGGGGTCCAGGTCGGACAGCCAGGCAGTCACGTCGATGATCGTCACCCCGCCCTGCGGCTCGCCCGTCACCAGATGCTCGACGATGGTGTCACCCTCGACGAACGAGAAGCGGATGAGCCCGTTCTCGCCGCACCACGTCGAGGCCGCCGCCGGCCGGCCCGCGCCGAGCACCGCCAGCGCCACGAGCGCCGTGAGCGCCCCGGCCCCCAATTTCTTCATTGCTCCCCGCATCGTCATCGCCTTTCCGCCCGCGCGCGCTGCGCCGGCTCAACTGCCCGTGCTGACGTAGTTGCGGACGCCGCGTCGCCACAGCAGCGCCGCGCCCCCGAAGACCAGGACGCCCACCAGCGGCGTCAGCAATGCCACCTTGCCGAACTTCTCGCCGCCCACGAACCAGGCCGCCGGGTAGAAGGCCACCCACGCGAAGGGCAGCACGAACGTCAGGAAGAACCTGACCGGCAGGCTGTAGATCGTGATCGGGTACCGGCTGAACCGGATCAGGTTATAGACCGGCGGGGCCAGCCCCATCTTGTCCTCGAACCAGAAACTGACCGTCGTGATGCCCAGGAACACGCCCAGGTAGACCAGGGCGGCGCCGGGCGCCAGGAACAGCAGCGCCAAGAGGTCCGTAACCCCGAAGTGCGCTCCGAGTTTCACCCCGGCGCCGGCCATGATGGCCAGGCCCAGGGCGATCTCGCTGAGCCCCGAGACGTTGAACGACTCGAAGATGACCTGCGCCAGGCTGCCGACCGGCCGCAGCAGCACCCGGTCGAAGCGGCCGCCGATCAGGTATTCGTCCGCGAAGCCGTACAGGTTGACGCTGATCAGGTTGAACAGCCCCAGCGGCACCAGGGAGAACCCGTAGATGAACAGCACCTGCGGATACGTCCAGCCGTCCAGGGCGCGCACCTTGCTGAACATGACGCTGAGCACGGCCAGCTGGATGATCAGGCTGAACAGCACAGCCAGCGTGTCGATGATGAAGTCGACGCGGTAGGCCAGGCGCATCTTGAGGAACTGCACGAAGTAGGCGCCGAAGATGCGGGCCTGCCATGCCAGGCGCGCCCCGCGCGACCGGTCGTCGCGGAAGGCGAAGCGGGTGGCGTCATCCGCGCGGGTCACCTCCTCCACCTCAGCCTCCCTGCACTGTGACGCGTCGCGTCGAGTAGCGCCAGACCAGTCGCGCAGCAATCGTCAGTCCCACAGCCCAGGCCACCTGCAGCAGGATGCCTTCGACCAGCGCCGGGCCGGTCCGTTTGCCCAGGTAGATCATCACCGGCACATAGCTGATGCACTGGAAGGGCAGCCAGTTCACCGCCGACTGGAACCAGAGCGGAAAGAACGTGAACGGGACGATGACGCCGGTCAGGAAGTCCATGCCCACCATTTGCGCGCGCAACACGCCCTGGATGTTCTTCATCGCGAAGGCCAGGCAGCCCACCAGGAAGCTGAGCTGGCTGTAGATGACCAGCGAGAGCGCGAAGCTGACCAGCGTCCACAGCAAGGCCGCGGCGCCCGCCGGCGCGCCGACGTGGAACACCGGCACCACCACCAGCATGATCGGGATCGTGAACATGATCAGGCGGAAGCCCGCCTCGCCCACGGCCTCGGCCATCATCACCGACTGCAGGTGGAAGGGCTTGATCAGGTGCATCGCGATCTCGCCCTCGGTCACCATGCGGGCGAGGTCGCGCGAGATGTTGTTGAAGTACAGGCTGCGGCCGATCCAGCTGATGGCCACGTAGGTGATCATCTCGCGGACCGTCAGGCCGCCGACGGTGGCGCCGAGGCCCTCCGCGGCGCGGCCCGCGTACAGCGCCAGGTACAGGTAGTAGTGGCCGGCGACGAAGATCGTATAGCTGACGACGCCCGTGTAGTAGCGCAGGCGGTAGGCCAGGAACTTCAGGAAGGCCAGCCGGATGAAGTGGCCGTACAGGCCCAGGGAGGCGACCGGCGAGCGGCGCCACGGGGCCAGGCGGGCGGTGGCCGTCATCCCTTCGGTCACTTCGCGGCCTCCGCATCGGCATTGCCCGCGGCGGCCTGGCGGTAGATCTCGCGCACCACTTCCTCGATGGGCTGCTCGGCCAGGTGCAGGTCCTGCACCGGGCGGTCGTTGACCACCAGGCGGATGACGTCGGCGGCGCGCACCTCGGCCCGGTTGAAGCGGGCGACGTGGCGCAGGCCGTTCTCGTCGTCCCAGTGGACGGGCAGGCCGGCCGTGACGGCGGCCAGGTCGGCGCTGGCGGCGGGGTCGCGCAGGTCGACCGACAAGCGGACGCTCTGCCCCACGCGGCGGCGCAGCTCGGCCAGTTCGCCGTCGAAGTGCACGCGGCCCTGGTCGATGATGATCACGCGGCGGCACAGCTGCTCGATGTCGCCGAGGTCGTGCGTGGTCAGGATGACGGTGACGCCCTCGCGCTCCTGCACGCCGCGCAGGAAGCCCCGGATGTTCTCCTTGGCCACCACGTCGAGGCCGATGGTGGGCTCGTCCAGGAACAGCACGCGCGGCTGGTGCAGCAGCGCTGCGGCCAGGTCGCAGCGCATGCGCTGCCCCAGCGAAAGCTTGCGCACCGGCTGGCTGAGCAGCTTGCCGATGTCGAGCAGCTCGTCCAGCAGCTTCATCTGCCGGTCGTAGGTGGCGTCGTCCACCTCATAGATCTTCTTCAGCAGCCGGAACGACTCGACGACCGCGAGGTCCCACCACAGCTGCGTGCGCTGGCCGAAGACGACGCCGATGTGGCGCGTGTACTGCTGGCGTTGCCGCCACGGCACCATGCCGCCGACCGTGATCTCGCCCGCGGACGGGGTCAGGATGCCGGTCAGCATCTTGATCGTGGTCGACTTGCCGGCCCCGTTGGCGCCGATGTAGCCGACCATCTCGCCGGGCGCGATGTCGAACGACACGCGGTCGACGGCGCGCAGGTCGCGGCGGCGCGGGCTGACGAGGTCGCGCAGGCCGCCGCGCACGCCCTCGCGCCGGTCGGTCAGCCGGTAGTCCTTGCACAGGTCATGGACGTGGATCAGGGGTTCCATCAGGCCTCATCGTCTTCGTCGGCGCCCTCATCATCGTCCGCATCCGCATCATCAACGGCACCGTCGGGCGCCGGCGGCGCCGCCAGGCCGGCCACCAGGTCGCGCACCTCGCGGTCGGTCTTCTCCAGCTTCTCGCGGCAGACCTGGATCAGTTCGACCGCGCGCGCCACCTCGGTGCCGAGGCGGTCGATGTCAACGGTGTCCTGCTCGAGGCCGGCGAGGATCTCCTCGACCTCGGACACGGCCTCACCGAAAGAGAGGCTCCTGGCCGGGGTTCGCTTCGGGCTTGGCTTTCTTTCCGCCACCTTGGGCTCCTTTGCCGGTCGGGCCGCCGGACGCGGCGTCCGGCGGCGGGTTGTCGCCTGTCGCGGTCACGCGGCTGGCCACCACGCCGTCGCTGAAGCGCGTCAGCAGCGTGGTGCCGGCCGGCGCCGCGGCGGCGCTGGTCAGGATGCGGCCGTCGGCCGCGGTCGTCATCGTGTATCCGCGAGCCAGCAGTCGCGCCGGATCGAGCAGGCGCGCCTGCGTCGCCAATGCGTACAGGCGCCGTTCGCGGTCGGCCAGCAACCGGACGGACTCGCGTTCGAGGCGCGCCGACTGCGCGCCCTGTCCCTGCCTTGCCAGCTGCAGGCGCGCGGCGACACCCCCCGCAAGGCGGGCCGGGACAGTCGCCAGATGGTCGCGCCGGCGGGCCACGGCCGTGACCGTCGCCGAGGCGAGGCGTGCCCGGCGGTCGGCCAGTAGGGCATTGCCGGCGGACAGCCGGCCGGCGACCGCCCCCTGCAGGCGAGCCGCGTCCTGCCGAACCTGCGCGCGTCCCTCACGCAGCGCGCCGTTGACCACGCGCTCGAGCCGGCCGGTGTCGGCCAGGCGCGCGTGCGCGTCGTCGAGCAGTTCCCGCGCCAGCCGGGCGACGCCCTGGGCGGCGCGATGCACACGGGCAGCCGCATCGTCCACGCAGACGACCAGGAATTCCGCGGCGGCCGTCGGCGTCTTGCACGACTGGTGCGCCACCTCGTCGGCGATCGAGCGGTCGATGTCGTGGCCGATCGCCGTGAGCACCGGCACCGGGCAGTTGGCGATCGCCACCGCGAGGTTCTGCTGATCGAACCAGCTGAGGTCGGCGCGCGAGCCGCCGCCGCGCGTGATGACGATGACGTCCACGGCCTCGGCCTGCAGGTGGCGCAGCGCGGCGGTGACTTCGGCCTCGAGTTGTTCGCCCTGCATGCGCGCACCGCGGGAAATCACCTGGAACGCCCACGGGCTGGCCTGGAGCCCGGTTAGGAAATCCTGTTCGGCGGCGCTGCCGCGCGCCGTGATGAGCCCGATGCGCAACGGCAATTCGGGCCACGGTACGCGGCGGTTCGCTTCGAGCAGGTCGTGCTCGGACAGGAAGGCCAGGGTCTGCCGGCGGCGCGCTTCGAGCCGTCCGAGCGAGAACGTCGGGTCGACGCCGACGATCTTCAGCGTGAGCTTGCCGAACTTCGGATAGAAGTCGACCCGGCACTCGAGGCAGACCTCGAGCTGGTTGGCCAGCTGCAGGTCGCGGTCGGTGCCGTCCAGGAAGCGGCCCAGGCCGAACTTCTGGCGATCCCAGCCCATGAGGGACACGGAAACCGCATACTCGGCGGCGCCGCTGCGCCCGGTCTCGTGCAGTTCGAAGTAGACATGCTGGCGCGTGGCTGCGTCGAACGGCAGGCGCTGTACCTCGCCGCGCACCCACACGGTGCGCGGGAACGCGGCCTGCAGCTCTTCGCTGATCCTCTCGTTCAACTGGCGCACCGTCAGCACTTGACGATTGCCGCTGATGGCACCGGTTTCTTCGCTCACGACCTCACCTCATGGTGCCAATGGGCCGGCAGGAACAGCGCCAGCATGCCCGCCGCATACAACGTGAACCAGGTGACCAGCGCCCAGACCGCGCCCAGCAGCCCGCCGCCCATGACGATGCCGAACAGCCAGGCCAACGGCGGCATCAGGGCGAAGCCGGCCACCACATCGACAACCATGACCGCGCGCGTGCGGCCGGCGCCGCGCAGGGCCCCGGCCAGCGCCAGGCCGATCGCGTCGACAGCCTGCGCCAGGCCGACCAGGCGCACGGCCGGTACGCCGTCACGGATCAGCGCCGGGTCGGCCATGAACGCGCGCAGCAGCTGCTCCGGGAAGACAAGGAAGACGAGGCCGAAAGCGCCCATGACCAGCGCGGCAAGCCCCGCGCCGCCCCAGGCTGCGCGCCGCGCGCCACGGATATCGCCCGCACCGAGCGCCTGCCCGACGGCCGTCTGCACGGCCGCCCCCAACCCGATCCCGGGCATGAAACTGACCGAGGCCAGCCGCAGGAGCACCGCGCCGACCGCCAGGGTCGCCGTCGAGATCCCGCCCAGAATAACGTAAAACGCCGTCAGGGCCAGTACCATGCCCAGCGACTGCACGGCGGCCGGCCAGGCCATCGCCAGGAAGGGGCGCACGAGCTCGCGGTGGAAGTTGCCGCGCGCCAGCAGGCGAAAACGACGCCGGTTGCCTCCCGCCAGGAAGACCACCAGCAGCGGCACCAGCGCCAGAGCGCCGCTGATCGAACTGGCCAGCGCGGAGCCGCCCACCCCCATCGCCGGGAAGCCGGCATGGCCGTAGATGAGCAGCCAGTTCAGCGGCACGTTGACGAGGTTCATGCCGATGCCGGTGATCATGCCGATGCGGGTCCAGCCGATGCCGTCGCCCATCGCCTTGAACTGGAAGTAGACCAGGAGCGGGAGCAGCCCGAGGAAGCGCCAGTAGAGCCACTGGGCGCCGAGGCGGGCGACTTCCGGGTCGCGGGTGACAACCCGCATCAGCAGGCCGGGGTGCGCGAGACCGAACCAGGTGGCCAGTCCCCCGAAGAGCAGGACCACCGACAGCGCCGTCGCCAGGACGGGCCCCACCTCGCCGTGCCGGCCGGCGCCGACGCGCCGGGCCGTGAAGGTCTGGCAGGCGACGTCGACGGCCTTCAGGCTCATCGCCAGCGCGGCGAAGAGCAGGGACGACAGGCCGACCGCGGCCAGCGCCGGCCCGCCGAGGCGCCCGACCATCAAGGTGTCGACGACGCCCATGAGGGTCTGCGAGAGTTGGCCGAGCACCAGCGGCACCGCCAGCGCCGACAGCGTCGCCGCCAGGCGACGGCGCGACATGGCGCCGTAGGCCACGGCGCCCCCGGGGACAGGAACACTCGCTTCAGTCGACAAGGATCTGCAGCGCGCGCGCGATCAGGCGCGCGCCGAAGCCGGTCGCCCCACGCGGGCAGGTGGCCGTCGGCTTCGCGGTCCACGCCGTGCCGGCGATGTCCAGGTGCGCCCAGGACGTTTCGTCGGCGACGAAGTGCGACAGGAATGCGGCGGCCGTCAGCGCGCCGCCGTCGCGGCCGTCGCCGAGATTTTTCAGGTCGCTCCAGGCGCCGGTCATCTCGTCGCGGTGCTCCTGCACCAGCGGCAGCTGCCAGACTCGCTCGAAAGTCTCGCCGCCGGCCTGGCCAAGGACGTCGATCAATTCGGCGCTGTTGCCCAGCAGGCCCGCGAAGTGGCTGCCGAGCGCGACGACGCAGGCGCCGGTCAGCGTGGCCGCGTCGATGATGTGGTCGGGCTCGCCGCGCGCGGCGTACCACAGGGCGTCTGCCAGGATGAGACGGCCCTCGGCGTCGGTGTTGAGGATCTCGACGGTCTTGCCGTTGGCCATCGTGATGATGTCGGACGGGCGCGCAGCGCGACCGCCGGGCATGTTCTCGGCCGTCGGGATGATCACCGTCAGGTCGATGGGCAGCCTGAGGCGGGCTGCCGTGACGGCGGCGCCGAGCACCGCCGCGGCGCCGGCCATGTCGGTCTTCATCAGTTCCATGCCGGCAGCGGGTTTGAGCGAAATGCCGCCGCTGTCGAACGTGACGCCCTTGCCCACCAGGGCCACCTTGGGCAGCGGACGACGGTGCCGGCCGGGCAGGCGCCAGCGCAGTTCGATCAACTGGGGCGGGTTGGCGCTGCCCTGTCCCACGCACAGCAGGCCGCCCATGCGCAACTGGCGCAGGCGGGCGGGCCCCAGCACGCGGCAGGACAGGCCTTCGCGCCGCGCCGCGGCGCGGGCGTGGCGGGCCAGGGCCACGGGAGTCAGCAGGTTCGGCGGCAGGTTCACCAGCTCGCGCGCGAGCAGGCAGCCGGCCGAGAACGCGGCCGCCTCGGCGAGGCCCTCGCGCAATGCAGCATGCCGGCGACGCGCGGCCACCAGCGACACGCGGGCGCCGGCGCCGGCCGCCGCGGCCTTGCGCCCCGACTTGAGCGTGCCCACGGGCGACAACGCCATCTCCATGCCCTCGGCCCAGCAGCGGGCCATGGCGGTGTCGTCGAACGGCAGCGTGCCGGCGGCGGGCAGCAGCAGGTGCACGCGCCCAGCCTTCATCTCGACCGTCCGGCTGGCGACGCGGCCGGCGGCGCGACGCAGCGTCTCGAGTCCTACTTTGTCTGCACCGCCGAGCCCGACCAGGAGCGCCCAACCCCCGTCCTGGCGGAACACCGGCAACATCGCCTCGGCGCGCGCCGAGAAGCCCGAAGCGGCGAGGCCCTCGACAGGATCCGCCCGGCGAACCTTCCCTCGCCGCGGGGCCCCGGCGGCCAGCCCGCCTGCGTCGCGCAGCGCCGCCACCACGGGCGCGAAATCGGCCTCGTCCCCGACCTGGAAAACGGGCACGACCACGAGGTCGGTCATCGCGATGCGGGCATTCGGTTCGGCGACGGCAAAGCGCATGAAAGGCTCCTCGGATGGCGAGAGGGCTGCGGCATCGGGACGGGGCGGACCGCCCCCGTGACTCCCGGATCGTAACACGACCCTCGCGGGACTGCCAACCGCGCGCCGCGACACGGGTTTGCGCCTTGAGCCGAGGGCCGGTCGGCGCTAGACTGATGGTCACGCCGCCCCCGAGTCCCCCGTTCGACCGCGATCGGGCTTGCGCCCACATGCAACGCAGACGGGCTCCGGCGCGTACCAACCCGGATTGGCATCACAGGTCGGAATGGCAACACAGGCGCCGCCCCGCGCGGCCTGACGGAGCGAAGGGGACCAACGTGGAACCGCGCGAACCGGGCGATCCCAGAGGACAGGACCAGGGCCAGGGCCCCTACGGCGGCACCGGCGGCCTCGGCGGCGACTACCACGGCGGTTTCGCCGCGGGCGGGGCGGCCGGCGGTCACGAGGGGCTGACCCTGTGCGCCTGGGAGCGCCGTGCCGAGTTCGGGCTGCTGAACGCGCTCTACCTGACCACGCGCGACGTGCTGACCGGCCCGCAGAAGTTCTTCCGGAAGATGCCCACTCACGGCGGACTCGTGCAGCCGCTCATCTACGCCGTGATCCTGGGCGTGATCGCCTCGTTCATGGCCTGGTTGTGGTCGCTGGCCGGCAGTTCGCTGCAGACCCTGGCCGGCGCCGCGGTGGGCCCGCTGTTCAGCGGGCCCGTGTGGACCTTCGTGTCGCTGCTGACCAGCCCGCTGACCGTGGCGGTGTTCGTGTTCGCCCACGCGGCGCTGATGCACCTGACGCTGATGCTGCTGGGCGGCAACCAGCTCGGCTTCGAGGCCACCTTCCGCGTCGCGGCCTACGGTCAGGCGGCCGCCGTGCTGGGGCTGCTGCCCTTCTGCGGCGGCATGCTCGCCATCATCCTCGAGCTGGCCATCAACGTGATGGGCCTGTACAGCATCCACGGGACCGACCCCTGGCGGGCGGCGATCGCGGTGCTGGCGCCGGCCATGCTCTGCGCCGCGTCGATGGGCGCCGTCATCATGCTCACGCTGCTGGGCGCCCACTGATGCCGCGCGTGCACCTGGTCGCGGAACGTTCGCCGTTCCCCCGCCTGCTGGCGTTTCCCCTGCTGATAATGGTGGCGATGTTCGTGACGCTGGCGCGCGTCAACGCCGACCTGCTCATGCGCAGTGCCCACTGCGCCCTGCGTGAAGGGCTGAAGATCCCCTGCCCCACGTGCGGCGGCACACTGGCGGCGATCCGGCTGGCGGAGGGCAAGCCGCTCGAGGCGCTGGCCGCCAACCCGCTGCTGACGGTCGCCGCGTTCGCCGGCGGATTGTGGTGCCTGCACGCGGTGGCGGCTACGTTCTTGCCGCGATGGCGGCGGGCGCTGTCGGTCGACCGCGGGGCGGCACTGGTCATCCGCTGGTCGGTCGTCGCGTTGCTGCTGCTCAACTGGTTCTACGAACTGAAGCTCCGCTGAAACGACGCGGCCTACTGTCCCGCCAGCAGCTTGCGCGCAATGACCAGCCGCTGGATCTCGCTGGCGCCCTCGTAGATGCGTGTCACGCGGACATCGCGGTAGTAGCGCTCGACGTCGTATTCCTTGCAAAAGCCGTAGCCGCCGTGGATCTGCACCGCGGCGTCGGCAGCGTGCCCCGCCGCCTCGCTGGCCATCAGCTTGGCCATGGCGGCCTCACGCGTGTGCGGGCGGCCCTGGTCCTTGAGCCACGCGGCGTGGTACGCCAGCAGTCGCGCCGCCTCCAGTTCGGTGCCCATGTCGGCGATCTTGTGCGCGATGACCGGCTGCGAAGCCAGCGACTGGCCGAACTGCTCGCGGATCTTGGCGTAGGCGATGGCCGCGTCCAGGCAGGCCTGGCCGATGCCGAGCGCCTGGAAGGCGATGCCGATGCGCCCGCCGTCGAGCGCCGTCAGCGCCACGCGCAGGCCGGTGCCCTCTTCACCGAGCCGGTGACCGATCGGCACGCGAACCTCGTCCAGGGCGATGACCGCCGTGTCGGAAGCGCGCAGGCCCATCTTGTCCTCCTTCTTGGCGACCGACAGCCCCGGAGTGCCGCGTTCGACCAGGAAGGCGTGCGTGCCCTTATTGCCGTGCGTACCCGGCTCGCGCGCGACGATCACGTAGAAAGCCGCGCGGGCGCCGTTGGTGACGAACGACTTGCTGCCGTTCAGCACGTAGTGGTCACCGTCGCGACGCGCCGTGGCGGCCAGCGACGACGCGTCCGAGCCGGCGCCCGGTTCGGTGACGCAGAAGGCCGCGATCTCGCCGGCGGCCATGCGCGGCAGGAAACGGTTCTTCACATCTTCGGAGCCGAACAGGGCCACCGGGTACGAGCCGACGCTGTTGTGCACGGTGAGCATCACGCTGACGCCGGCGCTGGCCTTGGACAGTTCCTCGATGACGACGCCGTAGGTGATCGTATCGACGCCCAGGCCGCCGTACGCTTCCGGGAAGGTCAGACCGAAGAAGCCGGCCTCGCGCAGCGCCGAGATGAGCGTGTCGGGCATGTCGCCCTTGACGTCCATCTCGTGCGCGATGGGTGCGATCTGCTGCTTCGCGAAGTCCCGCACCATGTCGCGGAACATCGTCTGGTTCTCGTTCAGTTCGAAGTCCATCGCTCGCTCCCGTGCTGTCGTGTCCCGCGCGGCACCCGGCCGGCCCGGCCCGCAACCTGCAATGATAGCCCTTCACCCGCTGTCGCCAAGGAGCCGGCCCCACCCGCCTACCAGGGGGTCGACCAGCGGGTGCCCAGTCCCGGCCCCAGCAGGATCGCATTGACCAGCAGGCGCTCCGATTCAGTCGTCCAGCGCCGGAACGCCGGCGCCCCGTTGAACAGGATGACCTGGCCGCGGCCGACCGGCTCATGCGTGGCGTAGGCCGTCCGGGCCAGCCGCGCCGCGGCTTCGGGCCACAGCAGGCCGCCCAGATGCATCCGGTCGATGTCCGGGAAACGAGCGGACACGCTGGCCGGCGACCGGGCCACCAGGGCGTCATCCGCGCCGAACCAGACCGTGATCTCGGGATCGAGGCCGAAGCCGAGCCAGTCCTCAGGGTCGATCTCCGCGCGCAACAATGCGCCCTGCGGCATGAAACGGCGCAATCGCTCGTCGGCGCGGGCGCGGTCGGCAGCCTCGGGCCCCTTGCGCCCCGCCGGCAAGGCGTCCTGCAGCCAATCGTCGAGCCGGCGCGGGGCGCCGCCCAGCGGCAGGCCCTGGGGTGTCCCCAGCGCGAACGGACGGGCCCCCGGTCCCAGCAGCGGTGCCACATCGTACGGCGAGTTGCGCAGTGCTGTCGGGTCGGCGCCGGGCGTGGCGCCTTTGCCGGACTCGCCCTTGGCCGCGGCTACGGGCTGCAGCCCGGTGGCGACCGTCCGGCCGGCCTGCTCCGCCATCGCCGCGGGAATCGACCACACGGGCGTCGGGTAGGTCGCGAGCGCCTGCGCGCGGAAACGCGCGCCGGTCAGCTCGAGTGTCGAGTCAGCCAGCAGGCGCGCACCGCCGTCGTAGCCGATGGCAGTGCCGCCCGCCTCGATCCAGGCCCGCAACCGGGCCAGGCCGTCCTTGCCCAGAACCTGGCGGTACAGGCCCGTCCCGCCGGAAACGGGCGGGAAGACCAGCACGTTGTAGCGCGAGAGGTCCGTCCGCGCGAAGCGACCCACGTCGAGGCTGCTGAACCGCAGGCCCAGGTCCTGGTCCAGCAGGTGCCAGACATGACCATAGTCGTCAGCCGAGACGGGCATGCCCGCGAGCAGGCCCACACGCGGCGCGACCAGAACGTCGAACTCGGCGCCGCCGAGATCCGGACCCGCATCGACACGCGACGTGCCGACGGCGAACATCGGCGCGCGGGCCGACAGGCCGGCGAGCACGGCGTCGAGATCGGTCAGGTTGCCCTCGCGGCGAACGACCAGCGCGCCGGCGCTGAAAGTCCTGCCGCCGATCGTGAACGGCTTGTGCGCCACGCGCACAGTGACGCCCTTCTGCAGCAGCTCGGCCAGCGCGCGACCGCCTTCATCCGGGTCGTTGTCGACGATGAGCGAGGTCCACTGGCCGGCGGGAACCGCGGGCGCGTTCGCGACCGGCGCCGGCGACCAGGCGCGCCAGTCGCCGCGCGGCACCACTTCCAGCCATGCCGCCGGCACGCCGCGCATCAGCGGCAAAGACCACGCGGTGGTGTCGTAGAGGCGGCTGCCTTTCTCCTTCTCGAGGTACTCGCGCTCGTCGCGGAAGAAGGTGTCATTCATCGGCACGTGCGGGTTCAGTTCGGCGCGCGCCAGCAGGCCCGACGGCTGGTCCAGCCGCACGAGCACCGTGCCGGGCGGCAGGTCGCGCACCGCACGGCGGCCCGTGCGGGCGTCGGTGACGGCGCCGGTCGTCGCGCGGTCGCCGGCCAGGACCTGCACCTCGATCCCCTGCGCCGCCAGCACGCCCGCCAGGTCGGGCAGCCGCCCGGGATGGCGCGCGTCCGGCAACAGGACCCACGCGCGGCAGTCGCCCTTGCCGCCGAGCGCCACGGCCTCGGCGCGCGCGGCCCGCTGGTCGGCAAGGATCTCGACCTTGCGCGATCGCAACGATTCCAGGTTGGCCACCGACGAGATCACCTGGTGCTCGATCGCCTGCGCGAAGGTGCGCTCGGTGCCGTCGTGTTTGCGCACCGTGGTGCCGCTGGTGCGCGACATTTCGTAGAGGATGCCGATGCCGCCGTGGTACGAAGCCCACGACGAGCCGTAGCCGGGGAAGAACTCCTCGTTCCACTCGCCCGAGAAATAGGGGTAACCACGCGTGTCCAGCGCATGCGCCTGCTCGTCGGAGAACGTGCGCTCCCACTTGCGCACCGTCAACGGACGCAGCGGGTTGAACGGATGCCGGGCCGGCGGAAAGAGGTAGCTGTCGTCCGCGCTCATCTCGTGGCTGTCGACCATCAACTGCGGCAACCAGTCGGCAACCTGCCGCGCGCGTGCGCTCTCGGGCTGGCGCATCGTCAGCCAGTCGCGGTTCAGGTCGAACAGGTAGTGGTTGCCGCGGCCCCAGGGCCAGACTGCCGCGTGTGAGAGGTCGTCCTGGTCGGGGTTGGCGACCTGGTGCGCGAACGAAGTGATCTGCGCGAGATAGCGCGCGCGGCCGTCGGGGTTCTCGAACGGTTCGATGAGGATGACGAGGTCGCGGCGCAGCGCCTGCGCGCGCTCGTCGGTCCCGGCCACCAGCCACCAGGCCAGCGCGCAGGCCGCGTCCGTGCTGCTCAGTTCGTCCCCGTGGATGCCGTAGGCCAGCATCGCGACAGCCTTCGTCGCGGCGGCCGAACCGGCAACAGCAGGCGCCAGCCGGGGATCGAGTTGTGCGACGTGCGCGCGCCGGAAGACCTCGAGGTCGGCGATGGTCGCGGGATCCGAGATCGCCAGCAGGACCAGCGGGCGACCTTCGAACGTGTGGCCGAACTCCAGCAGCGTGGCGCAGGGCGAAGCGTCGTCCAGCGCGCGGAACCACTCCAGCGCCTCCTCGGGGCGCAACGGCCGCTCGGCGGGCTCGGCGCCCGTCACCGCGCGCAGGGTCGGCACGGCGGGATCAAGTTCCGCGCCCGGGATCATCGTCGCCACGGAAATCGCGTCCAGCCCCAGGTTCAGGGGCGCGGGGACAGGCGCCGGCGGGCCTGCCGACGCGGTCGACGCGCACAGTGTGATCCAGGCCAGGAGCGTCAGCAGAGTTCCGGCGCCATGTCGCATGGGATTCCCCGTTCGCTGGGACCCGAAGTTGTGCGGCCCCGGGAGGAACCGCGGGCAAGGACCAGAAGCCGGAACGGCGCCTGCCTCGGGCACGCGGCCCGGGGCAAGGCGCCGTTCGGTGACGGGCGCCGAGGCACCCGCCCTACTTCTTCAGCTCAAACGAGGAAATCACCAGGCGCTGTGCCTCGCTGGTGCCCTCGTAGATCTCGGTGATCTTCGCGTCACGGAAGTGGCGCTCCACCGGGTACTCCTTCGAGTAGCCGTTGCCGCCAAAGATCTGCACCGCTTCGTTCGTGATGAAGTGGCTGGTCTCGCTCGCATAGAGCTTGGCCATCGCCGCTTCCTCACCGTAACGGCCGCCCTGGTCTTTCGCCCAGGCGGCGCGGTAGGTCAGCAGGCGCGCAGCCTCGAGCCGGGTGGCCATGTCGGCGATCTTCCACTGCACGGCCTGGAATTCGCAGATCGCCCGGCCGAACTGCTCGCGCTGCTTGCTGTAGGCGCGCGACGCCTCGTAGGCCGCCGCCGAGATGCCCAGGGCCTGGCTGGCGATGCCGATGCGCCCGCCGTCGAGCGTGCTCATCGCGATCTTGAAGCCCGACTCGGCGGGCCCGAGCACCTGGTCGTCCGGCACGATCACGTTGTCGAACGCCAACTGCGCGGTATCCGAGGCGCGGATGCCCATCTTCTCTTCCTTGCGGATGACCGAGAAGCCCTCGCTGGTGGATTCGACGATGAAGGCGCGGATGCCCTTGTGCTTGATCGCGGGGTCGGTCTGCGCGAAGACGATCAGGATATCGGCATTGGCCCCGTTGGTGATGAAGTTCTTCATCCCGTTCAGGACCCAGTGGTCGCCCTCCTTCTTCGCCGTCGTGCGCTGGGCCGCCGCGTCGGTGCCGGCGCCCGGCTCGCTGAGGCAGTACGCCCCCAGCTTCTGCCCCGAGGCCAGGGGCGTCAGGAAGCGCTTCTTCTGGTCCTCGTTGCCGTACGTCTCGAGCGGCCAGCAGACCAGGCTGTTGTTGACCGACATGATGACGCCGCACGAGGCGCAGGCCCGGCTGATCTCCTCCATGGCCGCCACGTAGCACACCGTGTCGAGCCCGGCGCCGCCGTACGCCTCGTTGACGCTCATGCCGAGCAGGCCGAGCTCGCCCATCTGCCGGACGATGTCCTTCGGGAACTTCTCGGTTGCGTCGAGCTCGGCCGCCACCGGCACGATGACCCGGTTGGCGAAGTCGCGCGCCATGTCACGGATCATCCGCTGCTGTTCATTGAACTGGAACTGCACGTCAGGCTCCTGTCCGTCCGGCCATCGCCGGGGGTGTGCCGGCGCGGGCCCGGCCTACTTCTGCTCGTATTCGTAGAAGCCGCGACCGCTCTTGCGGCCGAGATAGCCCGCCTCGACCATGCGCCGCAGCAGCGGGCAGGGCCGGTACTTGCTGTCGCCGAAGCCGTCGTGGAGCACGTTCATGATGTCCAGGCAGATGTCCAGGCCGATGAAGTCGGCCAGGGCCAGCGGGCCCATCGGGTGGGCCATGCCCAGCTTCATGACGCTGTCGATGGCGTCGCGCTCGGCCACGCCCTCCATCAGGCAGTAGACGGCCTCGTTGATCATGGGCATCAGCACGCGGTTGCTGATGAAGCCCGGGTAGTCCTGCACCGTGACGGGGACCTTGCCCAGGTCCTTCGAAATCTGCGTCACGCAGGCGAGCGTCTCGGGGCTGGTGGCCTGGCCGCAGATGACCTCGACCAGCTTCATCACCGGCACCGGGTTCATGAAGTGCATGCCGATGACCCGGTCGGCCCGCTTCGTCGTGGCGGCGATCTTCGTCACCGAGATGCTCGACGTGTTGGAAGCGAGGATGGTCTCGGGTCCGCAGGCGGCGTCCAGCGTCGAGAAGATCTCCTTCTTGACGGGGAAGCTCTCGAACACGGCCTCGACGACCAGGGCGCTGCCCTTCGCTGCGGCGAGGTCGGTGGCCGTCGACAACCTGGCCAAGGTGGCCTTCATGTCGGCCTCGGTGAGCGTCTCCTTCTTCACCTGGCGCGCGAGGTTGCCCTCGATGGTCTTGAGCGCCTTGGCGGTGTACTCGGCCTTGACGTCGATGAGCGTGACGTCGTGGCCGTTCTGCGCGAACACGTGGGCGATGCCGTTGCCCATGGTGCCGCCGCCGATGACCGACATCTTCATGTTCGTTTCCTTTCGGGCCGGTTACGGAAGGGTGATCGCGAGCGAGACCGCGTCGCCGCCGCCCAGGCACAGGCTGGCCAGGCCGCGGTTGATTTTCCGGTCCTCCATCGCGTGGAGCAGGGTGACCAGGATGCGCGCGCCCGAGCAGCCGATCGGGTGGCCGAGGCTGACGCCGCCGCCGTGGATGTTGACCTTCGCCGGGTCGACCTCGAGCTGGCGGATGACGCCCAGGCTCTGCGCCGCGAAGGCCTCGTTGAACTCGAACAGGCCGTAGTCGCCCAGCTTGCTGGCCGTCTTCTTGATGAGGTTCTTCACGCTGGTGACCGGGGCCATCATCACTTCGTGCGGCTGCACGGCGCCGGTGGCGGCGCCCTCGATGACCGCGCGCACCTTCAGGCCGTGCTTCTTGGCGAAGGACTCGCTGCAGATGAGCAGCGCCGCGCCACCGTCGTTGATGGTCGACGAATTGCCCGCAGTCACGGTGCCGCCGTCACGCTTGAAGGCGGGCTTCAGCTTCGCCAGAGACTCGGCGGTGACGTCGGCGCGCGGGCCCTCGTCCTGCGTCACGACGATGGGGTCGCCCTTGCGCTGCGGGATGCTCAGCGGCGCGACTTCCTTCGCGAACTTGCCGGCCGCCCACGCCGCCACGGCGCGGCGGTGGCTCTCGGCCGCGAACGCATCCTGGTCCTCGCGGCTGACCTTGTAGGTGTCGACGACCCACTCGGCCGTCATGCCCATGTGGAAGTTGTTGTAGATGTCCCACAGGCCGTCGTGCACCAGGAGGTCGGTGACCGTGCCGTCGCCCAGGCGCAGGCCGTCGCGCGCGTTCAGCAGCGCGTACGGGATGCGGCTCATGTTCTCGAAGCCGCCGGCGATGACGCAGTCCTGGTCGCCGGCGCGAATGGCCTGGTCGGCCAGCGCGACGGCCTTCAGGCCCGAACCGCACACCTTGTTGATGGTCATGGCGCTGACCGTGTAGGGAACGCCGCCGAAGATGGCGGCCTGGCGGGCCGGGTTCTGCTGCAGGCCGGCCTGGCAGACGTTGCCCATGATGACCTCGCCGATCGTGGCGGGATCGAGGCCCGTGCGCTCGAGCACGGCCTTGACGCAGTGGGCGCCCAGCTCGGGGGCGCGGACGCCCGCCAGCGCGCCCTGGAACTTGCCGATGGGCGTGCGGACCGCTTCACAGATGACCGATCGCTTGCTCATGTCCTGGCTCCCTTGTCCTGCATTCATGTCGCTTGCGGGCGTCCGGGGCGCCGGACATTCCGACGCCCGCGTGGATGTGGCCGAATCAGAGGCCCAGCGCGTAACGGCCGATGACCAGCCGCTGGATCTCGCTGGTGCCCTCGCCGATCGTGCACAGCTTGGCGTCGCGGTACATGCGCTCGACGGGATACTCGGTGGTGTAGCCGTAGCCGCCGAGGCACTGGATGGCCCGGTCGGTGACGAACATGGCCGTCTCGCTGGTGTGCAGCTTGGCCATGGCCGACATGTGTGCATATTCCTGGCCCGAGTCCTTGAGGCGGCAGGCCTCGTAGGTCAGCAGGCGCGCGGCCGCGATCTGCGTCGCCATGTCGGCGAGCATGAACTGGACGGCCTGGAACTCGGCGATGGGCTTGCCGAACTGCTCGCGCTGCTTCGTGTAGTCGCGCGCGACCGCGAACGCCCCTTCGGCCAGGCCGAGCGCCAGCGCCGCAATGGAAATACGCCCGCCGTCGAGCGTCTTCATGAAGTACTTGAACCCCTCGCCCTCCTGGCCCAGCAGGTTGGCGTGCGGCACGCGGACGTCGACCAGCGTCAGGGGCGCCGTGTCGGAGGCGCGCATCCCGAGCTTGTCCTCTTTCTTCTCGACCGTGAAGCCGGGTGTGCCCGTCTCGACGATGAAGGCGCTGATGCCCCGGCTGCCGGTCGCCGCGGGATCGGTCTTGGCCGTGATGATCAGGGCCCCCGCGTAGTGGGAGTTCGTGATCCACATCTTTGAACCGTTGAGGACCCAGTGGTCGCCGTCGCGCACCGCCGTCGTGCGCGTGCCGCCGGCGTCGCTGCCGGCGCCCGCCTCGGTCAGGCCGAAGCTGAGCAGGGAGGTGCCGGCCGCCGCGGGCGGCAGGTACTTGCGTTTCTGTTCCTCGGTCCCGAAGGTCGCGATGGGCCAGCAACCGAGGCTGTTGTGGGCGGCGACGGTCAGGCCGTGGCTGCCGCAGGCGCGCGAAAGTTCCTCGACCACCAAAGCGTAGGACGTGATGTCGGCCCCCACGCCGCCGTACTCTTCGGGCACGACCAGGCCGAGAAACCCGAGTTCTCCCATCTCGCGTACGGTTGCTTCGGGGAAGGTGCCGTCACGGTCGATCGCGTGCGCGATCGGGGCGACTTTCGCGGTCGCGAAATCGCGCGCCATCTGGCGGATCATGCTCTGGTTCTCGTTCAGCTGCATCGCGTCTCCTGGGACAGGGTGCGCGCCCGGGATGCGGGCGCGCCGGTGGGCTGGAACGGGCCTTTCGGCAGCATAACGTCTGCCCGCGGGACGCGAAAGGGAAAACGGCGGCAAACACGGCGCTCGGCCCCGTTTGCGCCCTTTGCGCGGCGTTCGCGGGTTCTCCGGGCGGGCCGGCCGGAAAGGCGACGGCCCGGGAATCCTTTCCCGGGCCGTCGGGCGACCACTGGACCGCCGGAAAGGGGGGATCAGCGGTAGGTCGCCTTGAGGGTGCCGAAGGAGGCCGACTCGGTGGGGACGTTGCCCCCGCACTGGTTCGGGGCGGTCGGGCTGGGCGCGCAGCCGGTGCCCACCGGCACCAGCGCCCCGGTGTACGGGAACATGGCGTCGAACAGCTGCCAGGAGGTGCGCAGCCAGTCGAAGCCGCTCGAGCGGTCGTCGTCCGCCTCGTGGTCGGAGATGGCCACGGCGAAGACCAGCTCGTACTGGACCGGGCTGGTGCCCGGGATGGACCGCACCAGCTGCACCACGTCGCCGGTGTTGTTCAGCGCGAAGCCCGTCGTGGACAGCCCGTTGGCCGCCTGCCAGGCCACGGAGTCCGAACCGAACCAGATGGCGTGCTCGTCGGGGTCGATGGTGCCGGACAGCTGCAGGTCGGGCGTGTCGCCGGAACCATCCCGCAGGAAGTAGGTGCCGAGGTCCAGCGGCATCGTGCTGACGTTGCGCAGCTCGATCCACTCGTCGCCCTTGGCGTCCACGACGCCGTCCTTGTTCCAGTCCGACGCAGGGTCGGCCAGGACCTCGTTGATGATGATCCAGGGGTCGATGTCGCCGGGCACCGTGAACCCGGGCCCGTCCTGCCCGCCCGCCTGGGTCGGCAGCGCCCAGGCCAGCAGGGCCAGGACCACGGCCGCCAGCACCCAGCCGGCAGCGGTTTGTCGTACGCCAATCGTCATGGTAGGCTCTCCATCCACGGGAGGATGTTCCAGGGAGGGTGCGCTTGCCACGCCCGGGGGTTCGCCATCGGGCGCCCCCGCGCGTGGCCAGCCCGGCAGCCAGAAGCGAGCCACGACCATGACGTTCAGGATCGGGATCATCGGCGCCGGCGCCCACGGCGAGCGGTATGTGCGGCACGGGCTCGCGGACGTGCCCGGATTGACGGTGACGGCCCTGTGCCGACGTGACCGGGCCGCCGGCGAGGTGCTGGCCGCGAAGTACGGCGTCCGTTACCTGCCGGAGGCGGCGCAGCTCATCGCGGAACCCACGGTTGACGGGGTGGTCGTGTGCACGCCACCCGCGTCGCACGCCGCCCTGGCCCGCACCGTCCTGGACGCCGGCAAGCCGCTGCTTTTGGAAAAGCCGATGACCGGCACGCTGGCCGAGGCTTCGCTGCTCGCCGAGCGCGACGCCACCGCCGCCCATCCCCTGTTCCTGGGCCAGTCGCTGAGGTGGAACCCGGTCATTGCCCGGGCGCGCGAGTTGTGGCCGCTGCTCGGGCGCGTCCATCTGGTGCGGCTGGCGCAGCGCCTGGCCCCGACCGCGCTGGAGTGGCAGCGCGACCGCGGGCAGACGGTCGGCGGCTCGGTGCTGCTGACGGGCGTCCACCTGTTCGACCTGGTGCGGCACCTGACCGGGCGCGAGTTCACGGAGATCGACTCGCAGCAGGAGCAGGTGCTCAACCCGGTGGTCGAGGACTTCTTCCTGGCGCGCGGGCGGCTGGACGACGGCTGCCGGGTGTCGCTCGAGGTGAGCAAGTTCACGCAGTCGCGCGCGGCGTGGCTCGAGGCGGTCGGCGAGGACGGCCAGCTGTGGGCCGACTACCTGGAGGGCGGGCTGGTGCTGCGGCGCGGGAAGACTGAGGAGCGCTTCGACGTACCGGCCACGGCGCCGACGCTGCCGCTGGTGCTGCGCGACTGGCTGGCCTGCGTGCGCAGCGGTGCGAATCCGGCAGTCGGAGCGCGCGACGGGCTGGCGACGCTGCAGGTCGTCGACGCCTGCTACCGCTCGTCGACCACAGGGAAATCGGTGACGATCGCCGGCTGAGCTGCGACGTCAGCGGCGGCGCGCGCCACCGCGTCCTGCACGACGAGCCCCGAGAGCATCATCCCGAAGATCGCCGTCATGTGCACCGCCGTGCCGTTGATCAGGCGCTTCTCGGAGCACCAGTCGCGGTGCTCGCCCTCGTCTTCGGGGACGAACTTCGGGCAGTAGCAGGTGTGCGTGCCGCAGGCGATGCTCGTCGACTCGACCGGCTCGCGGTTCTCGGGCGACCACACGACCTGGAACGTGCCCTGGAAGCCGGACTCGCGCAGGCGCCGGCGGATCCAGCGGGCGAGCGGGCAGCCGGTCGACTCCCAGATGGAGGTGATGCGGACCTGCGTGGGGTCGAGCTTGGCGGCCGCCCCCATCGCCGAGAACAGGGTGCAGCCGGCGGCGTGGGCGGCCCGGATCAGGGCCACCTTGCAGGTGATCGAGTCGATGCAGTCGAGCACGTAGGTGTACTGGCCGACGTCGAACTCGTCCACGGTGGCCGGCTCGCAGGCGCGCATGACCGTCGTCACCTCGCAGCGCGGGTTCAGTAACTGCAGGCGGGCGGCCAGTTCTTCGACCTTGGGCTTACCTACATTCTTCGTCGTCGCCTGCAACTGCCTGTTAACATTCGTGATGCAGATGACGTCATTGTCGACCAGCGTGATCCTGCCCACGCCCGAGCGGACCAGCGCCTCGGCCGCCCACGACCCCACCCCGCCGATGCCGAACACGCCGACGCTGGCGGCCCCGAGGCGGTCGAGCGCCGGGGTCCCGGTCAGCAGTTGCAGGCGCTGGAAGAGCGGATTGACGGCCATGGGTCACCTTCGGTGGCTCGGACGGGGAAGTTGGCGGGTCATGATGGTGCGCCGGCGCATGGTAGCGCAAGTGCCGGCCGCGGGCCAGCGGGACCGACCTTGAACGACGCGTCCCGGGAGGTCACCCCCGGGACGCATCGTGCCACCTGTTGCGCTGCCGACCGGCGGCCCGCACGTCAGCTGCTGAGGATCCGCTCGATCCCGCCGCGCGCGATGGGATGGTACCCGCCGCCGGACTTCGCAAACGTCGCCTTCGCCAGCGCCGTCGTCGCCGCGTTCTTGTGCAAAGCGGTGTAGAGAGGCTTGAGGTACTTCATGCGGCCGACCTCGCCGAGGAACCTCGCCGTGCGGTCACGCGTGGGTGCGTAGCCGCTGTTGGCGGCGATGGCCAGCCAGTTGCAGAGGATTTCACAATTGCCGTGCTGCGTAAGCTGGAAGTTGTCGTCCAGCCACTGGCAATCAGCCTCCGACAGCTGACGCGGCAGCGCCTGCAGGAAGATCTGCCAGTCCTCGGGCGTCCACTTCTTCGCCACCGCGACGTCGGGCCGCTGGCCGCCGGCCCAGCCCGCGGCCAGGCCCTTGAGCATGGCCAGGTGCGCGGACGTGAACGTCGGCGCGTTGGCCGGCACGCCGGGCTTGCGGATCCAGTCCTGCGCCTTCACCTGCGCGGCGACGCCGGGCAGTTCCGCGTCGAGGAACGCCTCGAACTGCTCGGTCGTGATCGAGGTGAACGAGAAGTGCTTGATGTACTTCTTGATGAAGACGTCGAACTTCTCGCGCCCCACCGTCTCTTCGAGCAGCGCCACGAAGAGGAAGCCCTTCTCGTACGGCACCAGCGAGTAGAAGTCGTCCGGGTCCTTGCCGCGGCCGTCGGTCTTCAGGCAGGTGAACGGCGAGTCGGGGCCGAACGACGCGAGCGCCTCGTCCAGGCCGTTGCGACCGATCGCCGCGCCGAGGGCCTGCGCCTCCTTGCCGTACAGCTTCTCGTGGATGCGGCGCTCGGCCCACACCGTGAAGCCCTCGTTCAGCCAGAAGTCGTCGATGGTCGCGTTGGTCACCAGGTTGCCGGTCCAGCTGTGGGCCAGCTCGTGCGCCAGCACGTTGACCAGCGAGCGGTCGCCCGCCAGCAGCGTCGGCGTCAGGAACGTCAGGCGCGGGTTTTCCATGCCGCCGTAGGGGAAGCTCGACGGCATCACCAGGAAGTCGAAGCGGTCCCACAGGTAGGGGCCGAACACTTCCTCGGCCGCCAGCAGCATGCTGTCCACCTCGGCGAATTCCCACGCCGAGCGGTCGAGCGTCTCGGGCTCGGTGTACACGCGCGAGCGCGGGCCCAGGTCGCGCGAGGTGATGTTGCCCACCGCGAACGCGAACAGGTACGGCGGGATCGACTGCGGCATCTCGAACGTGAAGGCGCGCGTGCCGGCAGCCTTGCCCGGCCCCTGGCTGCCCGGCGCCGCGGCCATGACCACCGTCAGGGCCTCGGGCACCGTCATCGTCGCCTTGAACGTGAAGCGGGCCAGCGGCGAGTCCTGGCAGGGCAGCACGCTGCGCGCGTGGATCGCCTGGCACTGGCTGAACAGGTACGGGTGCTTGCCGCCGTCGGTCTGCGCGGGCTCGAGCCACTGCAGCGCGCTGGCCTCGGGGCTCGTCGCGTAGGTGACGATGACGGCGGTGGTGCCGGCCGGCAGCATCAGCCGCAGGCGCGCGCCCAGCACGGCGTCGACGTCCGCAAGCTCGAACGGCACCGGGGCGCCGTCGGGCGTGGCCGCGCCGGTGATCGTCAGCGTGCGCGTGTCCAGGTCGAGCGGGCCGCTCGCCGGGGCGGCCAGCTTCAGGCAGGCAGAGCCCACCAGGCGGCGGGTCGCGAAGTCGACGTTCACGTCCAGGTCGACGTGCGTGACGCGGCCCTGGTCAAGATCGGTATAGGAATGGGGATCGCGGCAGCTCACGGGCGGCACCTCCGGCCAAGCGGTTCCGAGCGGGTCCCAGATGACGGGCTCAACCGGACCATTGTCGCCCGGCGCGGCCCGCGCCGCAAGGGGCAGCGGGGCCCGGTCTGGCCGGAAAACGGCCCGGTGGGAACTTCGGGGGCGGACCGGTGCTTGGCGACCGGGGCATCCAATGGTATGGTGATCCATTCAGGGCCCCCGAAAGGCCCCGCCCCGGGGCACCGGCAGCCGGAAAGGACGGACGTGATGCGCGACGGCATGATCTGCGTGGAGACCTACGGGTCCGAGCTCGAGGCCGAGATGGCCCTTGGCCAGCTGCAGGCGATGGGCATCACCGCCGTCATGGGGCGGGACGATTCCGGCGGGATGTACCCCCAGCTCGACCAGGTCGTGGGCATCAGCGTGCTGGTCTACCAGGAGGATGCGGCCCAGGCTCGCGCCATCCTGACCGGTACGGGCGGCGACGGCTCGGGCGCCTGGACCTGCCCGGCCTGCGGCGAGGAAGGCGAACCCGGTTATGACGCCTGCTGGAAATGCGGGCGTGAGCGCATGTAACGGCCTGCGCCGGCGGGCCCGCGGCCAACTGGCAGAAGTCCGACTGGCCGCGCTCGCCATCGCCCTGTGCCTGCTGCCGGAAGGCGCCGCCCGTGCGGCGCCTTTCGTGCCTGCCCCCTGCAAGCGGTTCGAATCCCTGGTCACGGACCTCGCGCCCAAGGCCGAGCCCACGCCGCCGCGCAGCGACGACCGCGGCCTGGACATCCTCAGCTACGACCTCGACCTGGTGATGGACCCCGCCCCCGGCCCCGCGGCCGGGGTGGTGGCGCTGACCGGGCGGGTGGACATCGGCCTGCGCGCGGTGCGCGGCGGCGTCACCACGCTGGCGCTGGACCTGGTGTCGCAGCTGACCTGCGATGCGGCCACGCGCGCGGGGCAATCGCTGCCGTTCACACAGTCGGGCGAGGAACTGCTGGTAACGCTGCCGGCGCCGCTGTCGACCGCCGCCCCCGAGACCGTCACCATCACCTGGCACGGCCGCCCGCCCCGGCATGGCAACCTCTACGTGGGGATGATGTACCGCCGCGACGACAACGGTACCCCGGCCGACCCTTCCGACGACACGCCGTTCATGTTCACCGTGAGCGAGCCCTGGTCGGCCCATGCCTGGTGGCCGTGCAAGGACCATCCCGCCGACAAAGCGCTGGTGTCGCTGGCGGCGACGGTGCCCGCGGACCTGACGGTGATCGGCAACGGGTCACTGGAATCGGTGGCGGACGCCGCGCCGGGCTGGAAGCGCTTCCTGTGGCGCGAACGGTATCCCCTGCCGACGTACCTGGTGTCGGTCGCCGCCTCGCGCTACGAGTCGTGGCGCGAGGACTGCCGCCCGGCCGCGGCCGCGCCGGTGCCGCTGGATTACCACGTCATCGCCCGCGACCGCGCGCGGGCGGCATTCGATTTCGGCAACTCGTGCGCGATGATGGACGTGCTCACCGGGCTGTTGGGCCCCTACCCGTTCGCGGGCGAGAAATACGCGCAGGTCGAGGTGGTGTGGGGCGGCGCGATGGAGCACACGACCGCGACGTCCATCGGCCAGTACATGTTCACGGGCGACCGCCGCTACGAGCAGGTGGTCGTGCACGAGATGGCCCACCAGTGGTTCGGCGACAGCCTGACGCCCGTGCGCTGGTCCGACATCTGGCTGAACGAGGGCTTCGCCACCTACGCCGAGGCGCTGTGGCTGGAGGCCTCGCAGGGGCCGGCCGCGCGCGAGGCGTTCATGCGGCAGATCGGCCCGGCCCGGCACACCGACCTGTTCACCGGCGACGGCACGCTGCTGGACCCGTCCCCCATCCTGCCCAACACCCTGGTCTACGACAAGGGCGCGTGGGTGCTGCACATGATGCGCGGGGTGATCGGCGACGAGGCGTTCTTCCGGTTCCTGCGCGCGTGGACCGGGGACCCGGCGCGCGTGCAGGGCTCGGTCGGGGTCGAGGACATGATCCGCGTGGCGGAAGCGGCAGCCGGGCGCGACCTGGGCCGGTTCTTCGACGGGTGGCTGGGCTCGGACGCGGCGCCGACGCTGAGCCTGGAATCCCGGACCGGCCGGCAAGGCCCGCGCGCGACCGCGGCGGCGACCCTGCGCCAGCTCCAGGACAGGACGTTGACGGTACCGGTGCCCCTGCTGCTGCACCTGGTGGACGGCAGGAAGGTGCCGGTCACGGCGCTCTTGGAGGGGCGCGAGCAAACGTTTCGCTGGACCCCGGACGCCGCGGTGGACTCGGTGACGGTGGACCCCGACCGGGCGCTGCTGGCGCGCTGGATGCCCACCCCGCCCCCGGCGCTGGTGGTGACGGGGCCGGCTCCGAACCCGGTTCCGGGCGATGGGGCATGGTTCGCGTTGTTACTGAAGGAAACCTTAGAAGTGGCTGTCGATGTATATGATGTCCGCGGCCAACTGCTCGACTCTACGGACCTCGGCCTAGTGCCGGCCGCCGAGACCGGGCAGGCCGGTGTCGCCTGGCGCTGGGAACCCGCGGGTGCGGTTCCGGCCGGCGTCTACTGGCTGGCATTCCGGTCCGGGGACACGAGCGTCGTTCGGCAGGCGGTATTCATCCCCTAGGGCCGCCGGGACCGCCGACGGTTCACGTCAGGCGCCGCGACGCGACTCCGCGTACACCGCCAGCGCCCGCTGCCGCGAAGCGGCCAGGTCGACCACCGGCCGCGGGTACGTTTCCCCCAGTTCGACCCCGGCTGAACGCAGCACCGCTGCCGGCGCCTCCCAGGGAGCGAAGAGCCAGCGGTCGGGAAGCTGCGCCAACTCGGGGACGAACCGGCGGGTGTAGGCGCCGTCGGGGTCGAACTTCTTTCCCTGCAGGACGGGGTTGAAGACGCGGAAATACGGCGCGGCATCGGCGCCGCAGCCCGCCACCCACTGCCACGAGGCGCTGTTGGCAGCCAGGTCGGCATCGACCAGGCAATCGCGGAACCACGCCTCGCCGTGCCGCCAGTGCAGCAGCAGGTTCTTGACCAGGAACGAGCCCGTCACCATGCGCACGCGGTTGTGCATCCAGCCCGTCTGCCACAGTTCGCGCATGCCCGCATCGACGAACGGGACGCCGGTCCGGCCCCGCTGCCAGGCCTGCAGCAGCCGGAGGTCGTCCTGCCAGGCGAAGGCAGCGTACGACGGCTGCAGGTTCGCCACAGGCAGGTCCGGGTGGTGAAAGAGCAGGGCATAGGCGAACTCGCGCCAGGCCAGTTCACTCAGGAAATGGTCCAGGTCCGGGCCCTCGCCCGCGGCGCGGGCGCCGTACCACAACTGGTTGGGCGACAGTTCGCCGAAGTGCAGCGCCGGCGACAGGCGCGACGTGAAGGGGCGCGCCGGGAAGTCGCGGCCTTCGCGGTAGCCGCGCAGGCCGCCGGCCAGGAACGCGGCCATCCGGCGGGCCGCCGCGTCCTCGCCGATCTCCCAGTGCGGCTCCAGCTGCCGGTCCCAGCGCACGCGCGGCAGCAGCTTGAGCGCGGCCAGGGGCAGCGCTCCTGCGGGCGGGTCGGCAAGGGACAGGCGCGGAGGGGCCGGCAGCGGCAGGCGCGGCGCGCCGGCGTTGAGGCATCCCTTGCGGAAAAAGGGCGTGAAGACCTGGTACGGGTTGCCGGCGGCGTTGCGCACCTCCCACGGCTCCCACAGCAGTGAACCGTTGCTGCTGACGGCCCCCACTCCCAGCGCCGCCAACGTCTCCTTCAGCTTCGTGTCGCGAGCGATGCGCCACGGCTCGTAGCAGCGGTTCCAGTGCACGGCCGCGGCGCCCGCCTGCGTCGCCAGCGCGGGGATCAGTTCCAGCGCATCACCACGCAGGAGAACCAGGCGACCCTGCAACGACCGGTCCAGCGCGGCCAGGCTGTGGTGCAGCCACCAGCGCGAGGCGCCGCCCGGGCGCAAATCGCTGGCATTCACGTCGTCGAGGACGAATACCGGCAGCACGCGGCCGGCCGCCGCGGCGCCGTGCAGCGCCGGGTTGTCGGCCAGTCGCAGGTCCTGGCGGAACCAGTGGATGATCAGCGGTTCGTTCAACGGAGGATCCGACCTTGCGTCCGGGTGCCGATTGTCTTGTGCCGATTGTCTTGTGCCAATTTTCTTGTGCCGGTGGTCTTGTGCCGGTCTCGGCCGCCCGACAGGTTACTCCGAATCCGGGCGCGCGGCGATCCCCGGAACGGCCTGCCCCGACGGAACCGGCCGCACCCTTGGCAGGGTGCGGCCGGTCCGTCGGCATGGCGTCACAGCCTTGCGGCTATTTGACCAACGTCAGCTTCGTCACGTCGCCTCCGTCCGGCGCCGTCAGCCGCGCGTAGTACACGCCGCTGGCAAGCTTCCGGCCGCGGTCATCGACGCCCGCCCAGACCATGGTATGACGCCCCACGGTCATCTCGCCGTCGGCCAACGTCGCCACGGCGCGGCCCAGCGCATCGTGGATCACGACGCGCACGTGCCCGGCGCGGGCCAGGTCAAGTGCGATCGTGGTCTGCGGGTTGAACGGGTTCGGGTACGCGCCGGCCAGGCGGCTCTGCCTGGGCACGTCACCCGGGTCGACAGCCGTCACGCCGTCGGCGAAGCCCAGCTTGAATGCGGCTGCGCCGGCGCCCAGGTCCTGGCGATGGACCACCAGGCAGTAGTACGCCGCCGTGGCCACCGTGAACGAGACCTGCTCGCCCTGTCCGGCCGTGCCCGAGGCCCCGAGGGCCGTCGCGTTTGTCGGGCCCTGGTACACCGTGCCCGCGCGATGCACCGCCAGGTCCAGGTTGGCCGACGACTGGTTGATCAGGCTGATCGCGTAGGTGCCCGGGGCCAGGTAGACCTCGAACAGCGTCACCAGGCCCCCGCTGGGCACCTGGTACGGACCCATGTAGCCGTACGGGGCGCCCAGGTAGGTCGACGCTGCGACGTGGGCCTTGTACGAACCGCTGCCGCTGCTGCCGAGGACGCCGACATCGTAGTCCGCGAACGCGGTGTTGTTGTAGTCGACCAGCACGTAGTCGCACACCGACCCGGCCAGGTACGAACCGACGAGGCTGCCCCCGAAGCCGTTCTTGGCGCCGGTGCTCGCCGTGTGCAGGCGGATGTCGTAGTCGGCCGCCGCCGGCGGCAGGACCGCCAGGGCCTTCCACCAACCGCCGCCGGTGCCGACCAGGCGCAGGCCGTCGCAGTTGTACCAGCGCGCCTCGCCGGTGGTCACTTCGTTCCAGCCGCCGGTACGCGACGGCGGGGTCGCGCGCACGGCGGTGGCGCCCGGCGCCAGGCGCGCGGGTTTCCAGATCCACTGCTCGCCGCGGACGTTGTTGGTCTCGCTGGTCTCCTCGACCGCATCGTGGCCGTCAACGCGCAGGGCCAGCGTGTGACGGCCGCCGCTGAGCGGGTAGCCCCACGACCAGTTGTACGCGCCCATCCATCCCGAAGGCGCATTCGTCCATGAGAGCCAGGTCACATCCGCGCCGTCGCGCTGGATGTACGCCGGCACCGCCGACGCCACCGGCCCGTAGTTCTGGGCACCCAGGTTGAAGTACGTCACGTTCGGCGCGCTGCCGAGCGTGTCGGGCACCGCGCAGGTCGTGGCCGTACCGTCGGCCAGCGATCGCGGCGTCAGGGCTGCGTACCAGCCCGCGGGTGCGTACGGCGCCAGGTCGGGCGGCGTCGTCGACACTTCGATCGTCACGTTCATCGCCGCTGAACCGCTCGTGGGATCGCGATAGACGGCGATGCCGTACCATCCGGTCGTCGCGAGGGTTGCCGCCACGCGCGCCCGACCGCTGGCATCGGTCTGCGCGCTGCCGACGATGCTGCCGGCGGTAACGCCGCTCGTCAACGTGCCGGTCGTGTAGGTCGCATTCAGCAGCACCACCTTCAGCGGGCCGGCGGCGGGGTCACAGGCGACCGTCACGCTTACCGGGCCGACCGAGGCGACCGGCACGCTGAACTCGCGCAGCAGGATCGGCACGCCAGTGCCCATGGCCACGGTCACCGAGTCGCCGAAGGCCATGCCCGAGCTCTGCGCATGGAAGGCGTGGTAGGCGACCGCTTCGGTGGTCGAGCCGAGCACGCCCACGTCGAAGTTCGCCGACCCGTCGACGTTGCGGTTCGCGAGCACGACGTCCAACCGGCCGGCCACCTGCGCGGTGTAGCCGATGTTGGCGCCGAAGCCGTCCGTGGAGCCGGCCGAGGCGACGTGCAGGCGCGCGTCCACGTTCTTCGTGTTGTCATCCGCCCACAGGGCCATGGCGTGCCACCAGCCGCCGGCTGTGGGCATGCGCAGGCCGTCGCAGTTGTACCAGAGCGTTCCCGAGGCCTCGGACCAGCCGCCGGTCGACAACGGAGTGCTGCGCGTGAACGTGGCGTTCGCAGCCACCGGCAGCGGCGTCCAGACATACTGGGCGCCGGCGTTGTTGTTCGCCTCGTCCGTCTCGGCGATCAGGTCGGTGGCGTCGTGCACGAACGTGAATGTATGGCGCCCGTAGGGGACGATCACCGGGCCCCAGTTGTTGGCGCGGTAATAGCCGCCCGCGCCGATCGCGCTCCAGTACACCGAGTTCGCGGTGGCGCCGTCGACGTGCAACTGGCCGTAGAAGCCGCTGCTCGTGGTGACTTCGCCCTGGTTCAGGCCGAACATGTTCCAGTAGGTGGAGCCGCCGCCGGTCAGCGTCGGCGAGAGGGTGCACGCGCTCGGGGTCGCGTCGTTGGTTGCACGCGGCACCACCGTGGCATCCCAGCCCGCAGCCAGGTACGGCGCCAGGTCGGCAGGTTCCGGCGCGCGGACGATGAAGGGCCCGAACGACCCGTAGCCGGCGGCCCAGTTCCCGGCGCGGTCCACCGCCCGGATGTTGAACCAGTACGTGCCGGGCACCAGCGCGGTGGACGTCCATGTCGTCACGTTGCCGATGTCCTGGACCGGTGTCGGAATGCCGGCCGCTCCGGTGCTGATGAACAGGCCGTAGCCCGCGATGCCCGAGTAGTTGTCCGTCGCCGCCGTCCAGGTGAAGGTCGGCGTGTTGTCCGGCGAACTGACGTTGATGACGTGGCTGGGCGACGCCAGGTTCGTGACGGTGCCCGGCACGGCGGTGTCGAGGGTGTAGCCGCAGTTGGCCGCCGTCGCCCAGAACGCCGACTTGTACGACGGGTAGCGGACCGCGAACTCGTTCAGGAAGTTCTGCGACCCGGTCGGGTTGTCCAGGGCGTTGATCGCGTAGGCCGTGGCGACGCCCATGTTCAGCTCGTCGGTGAACGTGCCGTAGACGCCGTGGCTGTCCTGAGCGCCGTCGGAGATGTCCTGCAGGAGCGCGGCGATGAAGCCCTCGGTCAGCAGCGGGTCGCCGTACGTCCCGCCCCAGCAGTCGGCGAGCGCCTCCGCGCTGGTCGCAGCCAGGGGCGTCACTCCGTAGTAGCCGGGCATCCAGTTGCCGACGGCCCAGCTGTGGAACTGCGCCCAGCCCTCGAGCCAGGCGATGGACTGCGACTCGCTGCACCAGAAGCAATGCCCGCAGTCACCGCCGTCGCACACCCCGTTGCAGTAGTCGAACGGTTCCCACGAGGCGATCTCATGGTCGAACCAGTGGCCGTACTCGTGCCACAGGCACCCGTCGTTCCAGTTGAAGTCGGTGCGGATCTGGATGCGACCACCGGGGCTGCAGTTCGGCCACGCGGCCGACGGCCACTCGACGCGGCACTTCGAGACGTCGTAGCCCAGGTTGTTGTCGCACACCCAGGCGCGGGTGGCGTTCGTGAACTGGAACACCGCCGGGTGCAGTTCATCGGCGGCCGGCTCGAAGGTGCCGAAGTCCAGGTCCGTCCCCGCGTAGTTCGATTGGACGCCGGTAGCCCACGCGTAGTTGCCGCCGCTGGTGGGCTCATAGGTGTCCACGCGCCCGTTCGTCAACTCGATGCGCACGTAGATGTCCGGATCGTCGAAGAGGTCGACGAGCAGCGTCTCGACCGACAGGCTGAAGTAGCCGTCGAAGTTGGTGCTGCCGGTGCCCATGAGCTGGTCGACGATGCCGTCCTCGTCCCACACCTGCACCAGCGCCGAGTGGGCGGGCAGCCACAGGCCGCCCTCGCGCGGCGCGCCGAAGCGGCCGCGCACCGTGACCAGGCGCTTGGCGTCGGACGGCGGCACGGTCACCGGGTTCGCCAGCGCGCTATCCTGCAGTTTCGGGTCCGGGTTGCCCGGGGGCACCTGGCCGTCCGGCACCCGCCGCACGGCGCCGCCCTCGGTCATGTTGCGCACGTTGCGCGCGGAAAGGTCGATCGGGAACTTGATCTCGCCGCCCTTGAACCGGCAGGAGAACATCAACCGCTGGTCCGGGTCCAGGGCCAGCGCGCTGAACTCGACCGTCAACCGGTCGCCGGCCTTGACCGTGCCGGCGGCGGGCGCCGCCTTCATCACCGGCACCCAGCCATCGCCGGCCACGGCGAAGTCGGACAGCATGCCGGGCTCTCCACACGTGATTTCCAGGCGGCCTGCGTACGTGTCGCCGCTGCCCAGCGCGACGAACGGCGAGACCAGGCGGACCGTGATGTCCGCGCCGATGTCGGCCATCGCCGGCACCGCCAGCGCCAGGAGCGCCGCCAACACCGGCAGTATGAGGATGCGTCGGTTCATGGTCGCCACCTCCTAGCGTTCGTTGGCGGGCACGGGACGCGGCGTCGTCGGCGGCACGGGCGCCGGCGGATTGGTGATCAGGTTCATGTCGGCGTTGATCTGCGCCGCAAGCGCGTCGTTGCCGGCGCGCCGCGCGTGATCGGCCTGGATGCCGAGGATCGTCAACTCGGTCGCCTGCTTCAGCCCGGCGATCTGCGCCATGATCGCCTGCTGCGAGGTCTCGTCCGCTGCCTGCGCGGCCCGCTCGGCCAACGCGGCCACGGCGGCGTCACCGGCCGCCAGCGCGGCCTCGATCTCGACCATCATCGGCGAGAGGGCGCGCGCCGGAGGCGTCGGGACCACGGCTGCCGTCGGCACGATCTCGACGCCGGCCTGGATCTCGGCCTGGTTGATCTCGAGGTCGGGCATCGCGGGCGGAGAGGCGACGACGGGCGGATCCACCGGAGTCTGGGCCGACGGCTCGTCGGCCAGGGTCGGCAAGGCCAGAAGAGCCAGGACGGCGCCGGCGATCATGATGCGGGCGGTGCGACGGTTGGACATGGCCTTCCCCCTGGGAATACGGACACACTTGGAATACGGACACTTGGCGAGCGGGGCTGTGGCGACGATTTTGATCGCTGATATGCATTTGTCAACGGGACAGATTCGCCGACGCATTAACGTGTTGCATGACAATTGGATATACGGTTCGCCATCGTCCCTGAACAAGTCGTGGCAGCCGCGGCGCCGCCTCGTCTCCCGGTCGCCCTTGCCGATGCCGGCCATTGCACGTACCGTGGCTCGCATGTGCCGCGACCTGGACACCGCCCGGCCTTTCGCCGGGACCCGGAATACCGCCCTGGCCCTGCTGGCCGCGGCGGCGCTCCTGCTGTCCCCACTCGCCGCGGACATCCACCACCATGGGTCGGACAGCCGGGCCGGCGACGACACCGGCTGCAGCGCCTGCCTCTGGCAGTCGCAGCACGTGGCCGCCCTGGTCACGGCGCCAGCGCCCGCGCTCGCAACGGTCGCCTTGCTGGCGGCCCCTGTCGCCCGGCTTCGCCACCCCCATGCCGAACTGCCGCGCCCGGCAGCCCGCGCCCCGCCCGCTCTCCACGCCTGACGCATTCCTGACACGATGCGAGATGCGACCCGGGACGCCCCCGGGAAGCTGGTATCGTCGCCTGCCCGCGCGCCGCCCGTTTCCGGGCGCCCCGCCGACCGGCGACCGACGTGGAGGTCCCACCATATGCCCATGCACGCCCTGCGGCGCCTGCCGGTCCTCGTGGCCGGAGTGGCCGCTATCTTCTGTTGCCTGCCGACAGGCGCCCGCGCCGGCGCCGGCAACCCGAACCTGTCGATCATCGCCCAGCCCCGCCTGACGGTGAGCAGCAATCCGGATGACCCGGCCCGCGATCGCCCCGTCTGGGACATCGGCGAGACCGAGATCATGCTCGACGACTACCTGAACCCGTACGTTCGCGGCAGCGTCGTCTTCGCCTATGCCGAGGACGAAGGCCTGGGCCTCGAGGAAGGCTATGTCGACGTGGTTCGCGGCCTGCCCGGCACCCTGAACCTGCGCGTCGGCAAGTGGCGCTCCGCGTTCGGCAAGCTGAACCCGCAGCACCCGCACACGCAGCCGTTCGCCGAGCGCTTCGCGGTGCTCAGCGCCTTCCTGCCCGGCGACGAGTCGCTGAACGAGACCGGGCTGCAGGCCTCGGTGCGGCTGCCCGCGCCCGGCGACATCGCCCTCACCGCGTCGGCGGACTGGATGCAGGGCGATTCGTTCCGGCGGGATCGCGCGTCGTCCGGCCTGGAGTCCGACCCTCTCGACATCGTCGGCGGCATTGGCGATCGCGTCGATGAACCGCGTCCCGCCGTGCTCGGGCGCCTCAGCGCGTTCGCGCCGCTCGGGGAACGCTCGGGGCTCGAACTGGGGATGTCGGCCACCGAGGGCACCAACAACGTCGCCGCCGGCACGCGTACGCGCGTCGTCGGGTTCGACGCGAAGGCCAAGCTGTGGCGGAGCGAGCGGTCATACATCGTGCTGCAGGCCGAGGCGCTCAAGCTGACCCGCGAGGATGCCGGTTGGGACGGCGCCGCGTATACGAACGACGAAGTGGCGCCGTGGGGCTGGTACGCTTTCGCCGACTGGAACCTGGATCCACGCTGGAACCTGGGCGCCTCGTACGAACGCTGGCAGCAGGATGCGGCCGACCCCGGCTGGAACCGCGCCACCGGCCTGTTCGCCGGCTTCGCCCTGATGGAGGAGACCACGGCGCTGCGGATGGATTGGCGCCACGAACAGGCCGCGGCGCTGCCGGGCGAAGACGATCCGTCGGCCATCGACACGGTGACGCTGCGCGTCATCTGGTCGATGGGACCCCACAAGGCACACCAGTTCTAGGAGGACGACATGAGGAACCTGCTGCGACACCGGTTGCGCCGGCTGGGCGCGACCTCGGCCATCGTCGGCCTGCTGCTGGCCTTGTCCGGGAACACGACGGCCACCGCGGGCGAGAGCCGCCTGCGCGTGATCGCCTCCACCACCGACCTCGGCTCGATCGCGGCCGCGGTCGGCGGCGACCGCGTCGAGGTCGCGACCATCGCCCGGCCGGGCTCGGACGTGCACCGCGTCGAGGTCCTGCCCTCGTACATGGTGCGCGTGGCACGCGCCGATGTGTACCTGAAGGTGGGACTGGCGCTCGACGCCTGGGCCGACCAGATCATCGACGGTTCACGCAACACGAAGATCACGGTGGTCGACTGTTCACGGCCCATCACGCCGCTGGACAGGCCGGCCGGCCGCGTCGACGGCCGCGCGGGCGACGTGCATCCGGACGGCAATCCCCACTACTGGCTGGACCCGCGCAACGGCGCGTTGGTGGCGCAGGAGATCGCCAGCGCCCTCGGGAAGCGGGACCCGGCGCACGCCGCGGAATTCACGACGCGCGCCGAGGCCTTCGGCGCCGAGTGCCGCGCCCGCCATCAGGCAGTTGCGACAAGGCTGGCGGCCCTGCCGGTGCGCGAGATCCTGACCTACCACTCGTCGTGGGTCTACCTTGTCGCTGCGACGGGACTGACGGTGGGCGCGACGGTGGAACCGGTGCCAGGCATCCCCCCGACCGGCGCGCACCTGCAGAAACTGGTCGACCTGGTCAAGGCGCGCGGCATCCGCGTGCTGCTGCAGGAACCGTACTTCCCGGACGATGCCGCCGCCTTCCTGGCGCGCCAGACAGGGTTGCGAACCGTGAAGGTGTAACCGTCGTGCGACGATGCGACGGCCGGCAGCTACCTGGCGCACTTCGACGCCGTGGCGGGCGCGATCGCCGCGCCCTGACCCGATAGCCGGTGGTGGCGGTGTCGCGCATGGAGCGCCGGCCCCGCCACCGCCACGCCCCTACCGAAAGCGGGGTCCCATGGACGCCCTCGGCATGCCCTTCTTCCGCACGGCGCTCATCGCCTGCTTCCTGCTGGCCGGCATCCACGCCTACCTCGGCTTCCATGTCGTGCGGCGCGGGGTCATCTTCGTCGACCTGGCGCTGGCCCAGATGGCGGCGCTCGGCGTGGCGCTCGCCATCGTCCTGGGACGCCACGACGAAGGCCTGTTCACGTACGCGTTGGCCCTGGGCATGACGTTCGTGGGCGCGGCCTGCTTCGCCTGGCTGCGCAGCCAGGAACGGCGCCATGTGCCGCTCGAGGCGTTCATCGGCATCGTCTTCGCCACGGCGCAGGCCGCAGTGTTCCTGGTGCTCGAGAAGACGCCGGCCGGCCCCGAGCACCTGAAGGAAACGCTGGTCGGCACCCTGTTCACCATCGACCCGCGCCATGTCGCCAAGACCGCCGTGCTGTATGCCGTGATCGGCGTGGCGCACTGGCTGCTGCGAAAGCCGTTCTTCGAGATCACGAGCGATGCGGAGGCGGCGCGAAGGCGCGGCCGTCGCCTGTTCTGGTGGGACTTCCTGTTCTACGCGATCTTCGGCTTCGTGGTGACATCGTCGGTGCAGATCGCCGGCGTGCTGCTGGTCTTCGGCCTGCTGGTGATCCCCGCCGTGGCCGGGCTGATGGCCTCGTCACGCACGGGCGTGGCGCTCGCGGTGGGCTGGACGTTCGCGTTCGTCGGCTGCATCGCGGGGCTGGTCGGGTCGGTCAGGTGGGACCTGCCGGCGGCGCCGAGCGTACTGGTGGCGCTCAGCGGGCTGCTGGTCGTGACGGGTGTCGTATTGCCGTTGGCCAAAGGGCGCGGCCCCGGGAACGCCCCGAAGTGACGACGACTTGCGCCGGCGCAGGTCGCGGACACAGCCGGCCCGGCCGCACCGGGCGTCAGTCCAGCGGCGTCAGCGGCGCGAACTTCGGATTGAGGTGCTTGCGGCCGTAGCCCGCGAAATCGACGGTCACCTGCAGGTCCTCGCCCGCGCCCTCGATGCGCGCCACGGTGCCGGTGCCGAAGATGCCGTGCGACACGGTCTGGCCCTCGAAAAACGGCGCCTCCTGGGAAACATCGTCGTCCCAGCTCTCCTGGCGAATCTCGTCGTGAGTCGCTGTCGGGCGCGCGCCCGGCCGCGGTCGGTTGCTGCTGCCCCACTCGTGGGGACTGACCCGCTTCGTCGCCGACGATTCCTGGAAGCCGCGTCCGGCGCCGTGCCCCGCGGTGCCGGTCCAGGCACGGCTCGTGCCGCCGCTCCACGTGGTCGGCTTCACCGGATCGCCCGGCCGGCGCGCGGCGCCGCGCTCGACGTGGCTGCCGGCAGTGCTGCCGGACATACCGCGCGTCGCCCCCGGCCCCCCGGCATAACCCAGGTTCAGCCGCCGACGCTCGATCAGGTCCTCGGGCACCTCGCTCAGGAACCGTGACGGCAGCGCATCCTGGTACGTGCCGAAACGCCGGCGGCGCATGGCATGCAGCAGGTAGATGCGCTTCTCGGCGCGCGTCAGGGCGACGTAGAACAGGCGCCGCTCCTCTTCCAGGCCAGACTCGTCCATCGCGCTGTTGATGTGCGGCAGGATGTCGTCCTCGCAACCGGCCAGCACGACCACCGGGAACTCGAGTCCCTTGGCCGTGTGGATGGTCATCAGGCGCACCTGTCCCTCGCCGTCCTTGATCGTATCGGCGTCGGCCACCAGCGCGGTCTGCTCCAGGAATTGCAGCAGCGTGCCGCCACCGGTCGTCTCGTGGAAATCCGCCGCCGCATTGACCAGTTCCGCCACGTTCTCGCTGCGCTGCCCGGCGCTCTCCGGATCGTCGGCGTCAAGGTGAGCCTGGTAGCCGATGTCCTTGAGCACCTGCTGAAGCAGGTCGGGCACCGGCGCCGCCTCCTGCGCCAACCGGCGCCACTTCGCGGCCAGGGTGAAGAAGGCGCGCACGCGCTTGCAAACCGCGGCCGACATCTCGGATTCGAGCAGGCCGTTCTCGGAAGCCGCCTCGCCACAGGTCAGCCCCGATGCCGAGGCGATCGCCATCAGGCGCGCCACCGTCGTGTCGCCCAGCTGGCGCTTCGGGACGTTGATGACGCGCTGCAGCGAGATCTCGTCGGCGGGGTTCGCGATGAACTTCAGGTAGGCCAGGACGTCGCGCACTTCCTTGCGCTCGTAGAACTGCAGGCTGCCGACGATCTGGTACGGCAGGTGGGCGCGGCGCAGCGCATCCTCCAGCACGCGCGACTGCGCATTGGTGCGGTAGAGCACGGTAACGTCGGCCCGCGTCAGGCCGCGCCCGAGCTCGGCCTTGACGATATCGACCAGGCGCGAGGCCTCGTCCTCGCCGTCAAGGAACTCCTCCTCGACCAGCTGTTCACCGCGGTCGCCGGCCGTCCACAGGTTCTTGCCCTTGCGCCGCCGGTTGTTGGCGATGACGGCGTTGGCGGCATCGAGGATCATCCCCGTCGAGCGGTAGTTCTGTTCCAGACGGCAGGTGACCGCGCCGGGAAAGAACTCGTCGAAGGCCAGCATGTTCTCGATGCGCGCTCCGCGCCACGAGTAGATCGACTGGTCGTCGTCACCGACGGCGAACAGGTTCCCGTGCACGCCCGACAGCAGCTTGATCAGGACCAACTGAAGCGGATTGGTGTCCTGGAACTCGTCGACCAGGACATGGTGGAACCGCTCGGCGTACTTCAGGCGAGCCGCCTCGTCGCGCTCCAGCAGGTGCACCGTGCGCAGGATCAGGTCGTCGAAGTCCAGGGCCCGGCAGCGCGTCAGGCCCTGCTCGTAGCCGGCGTAGATGGCGGCGTGCTTCTCGTCGACGTACGAGAGCGCCTTACCCGCCGCCGCCACCGGATCGACGTCGTCATTCTTCCAGGCGCTGATCACCGACCGGGCGCCGCTGGGCGTGAACTGCTTGACGTCGATCTTCAGGTCGTCCAGGACCTGCCTGATGAGCTTTTTGCTGTCGTCGGTGTCGAAGATCGTGAAGTCGCTCGGGACCCCGGCCGCGACGCCGTCGGCGCGCAGGATGCGCAGGCCCGTCGAGTGGAACGTCCCGATCCAGAAGGGCGCCCTGCCTTCACCCACGCCCTGGGCGACGCGCTCGCGCATCTGGCGGGCAGCGCGGTTGGTGAAGGTGTAGGCAAGGATCCCGCCCGGGTGGACACCCCGCTCGGACAGCAGCCAGGCGATGCGGGTGGTCAGGACCTTCGTCTTGCCGCTGCCGGCGCCGGCCACAACCAGGACGGGGCCATCAGGGGCAGTGACGGCGCCGCGCTGGGCGTCGTTCAGGCTGGACAGGATGTCTTGCACGATGCTGTTTCTCCAACGGTCCGGGTCAGTACTCGAAGCGGTATTTCAGGTCGAGATTGTAGGTGGCATCGCCCTGGTTCTCGTCGATGCGGCGGCGCAGCTCCGACTGCAGCAGCAGGTGCTGGTTGATCTGGTACTCGAGCAGCACGTCGCGGTCATCCTGCCGGACGCCCTGCGCATACTTGAGGTAGAGATCCTGGCCGATGTACTTGCCGACGCCGATCAACGGGTCGAAGCCCATGGCGCCGGTCGTGTCGTTGGCGCGCTGGATCTGGTCGATGTCGAAGGTGTCGAAGACCTGCAGTTCCTGGGCGATCTCACGCTCGATCAGGTTCAGGCCCGCGGCGATCGAACTGGCGGCCAGCCGCGACGTGTCGCCGCCGGGCTGTCCCTGGCTCTCGGGATCGAGGCCCAGCAGCATGCGCTGGATAGCCTCGCGCGAGTAGCCGCGCTCGCTGGTGAACTCCACCTCGGGCTGCGCCAGGGTGCCGGACACGTGGACGCCCAGCGTCTCGATGCGCGTGGTACCCGTCGTGGCGTTGCGCAGGCGATGCCGCGTCTGGGCGTCGATGTCGAGCCGCGGGTCGAAGCCCAGCTCGCGGCTGAAGTCCAGGCGGCCCCGCTGCACCTCGAACGCGTTGTTGAACACGATCAGGCTGCCGCGGTTCACGTCGAGCGACCCGCGCATGTGCAGGCCTTCCTCGGTGCGGATCAGGTCGAGGTCGCCGCCGAGATCCATTTCCATCTCGCGGTTGACGATGTGCCCCACCCGCGGCGCCGCGTGCAGGCGCAGGTCGGCCAGCCAGTCGGGGGACACCGTCGCCATGCGGGGGTCGACCGCACCCGGTGTCTCGGCGAAGTTGCCGGTGTACCGGGCCCGGATGACTTCAAGGTCGCCGCTGAAGCGCGGCACCAGCAGCGAATCGGGTCCTACCTTGACGCCGGTGATGTGTCCGTTCCTGCCCGAAGCCAGCGCGCGCAGGTCGGGGATCGAGGCCACGAGGAAGCGGTCGAGATCGAGCCGGATGTCGAACGTCTTCATCGTCAGGCCGTTGAAGGTCAGGGTGCCGTCGCCGCTCAGGGTTCCCGACAGCCCTTCCCGCCCGGTGATGTTCGTCAGCCGGACGATGTCCCCGTCAAATGTCGCATCGACGTTGGCATCGCTGTAGACTTCCTCGAGGTGCTTGATGACGAAGCCGGCCCCGCGCACCTTCGCCGACCCCTGGTACAGCGGGTGGGCCAGCGGCCCCGCGACGCGGACATGCCCCTCGCCCGTGCCGCTGCAGGCGGCGAACGCATTGGTGCCGGCGACGAGTCCCGACAGGTCGCTGCCGGGTGGAATGTCCACTTCCAGCAGGAACGGGCCGTCCATCGGCGACGTCGGTTCGCTCAGGAAGTCGAGCAGGATAGGCACTTCCAACCGACCGGTCATCGTCAGTTTGCCCTGCCGGCCCTGCAGGTCGCCCAGCACCATCTGATGCCGGTCGGCGTGGATCGTGCCGGCCAGTTCGTCGAGGTGCAGCCACTGCAGGCTGAACGGCGCGCTGGTCAGCGTGCCGTCAACCTGCGGATCGTTCGTCGTGCCGGTCACCCGCACCTTGCCTCCGAAACGCCCGTACAGCCGCTTGAGCGACGGCAGCTTGAACTGATCCATGAAGGCCCAGTCGCTGTCGGGGATCTCGAGGTTCACGTCCAGCGCGGCGCCCGTCCAGTAGTCCTTCAGCTTGGCACCCGGGTTCGAGACGGTGCCCGAAGCCAACAGCTGCCCGTACTGCGTGCGCAGGTCCAGCCCCTGGATCTCTACGGCGCCCTGCGAGTAGACCGCCGACACATGCATCGAGTCGACCATGGCGATATCGAACGGGGCCTCGACGAGGTCGGCCGTCATCGTGACCTGCGGGGCGTCGGGCTCGCCACCGAGCACAACATCGGCGGTCAGGCGACCGGTCAGCGGCTCGCGCACCTTGACGAACGGGTTGAGCAGTCCCAGGTCGAATCGGCGCAACTGCAAGGCGCCCGCCACCAGATGACGCCGATCAAAGACGCCGCCGCCCGAGACGGCGCCCTGGTCCGAGGACAGCGACAAATCGCGCAGCGACAGGTAACCTTCGCCCACCCCGATGCCAAGGGGACGGTCCAGGGCCCATCGCGTGCCTTCCATGTCGACACGGAACTCATCGACGACATAGCGGGCGACCGTGTCGGAGAAGGCCACCTTGAATCGCAGCAAACCTGTCGTGTCGCCGTGCGTGCACAGGAACGAGTCGAGGCTCGCCCCAGCCTGGTCGACCGAACCCGCGGCCCTGAAGACGCCCAGCGGCACGCCCCCCATGCGAAGGCTGTCGCCCGCGGCCGCCGCCGTGATGCGCGGCAGGCCGAGGACATCCTCGATCACCAGGTCGGCCACGGCGAAGCCCACCTTCGCCGGCCCCAGTTCCAGGGCGAGAGCACTGACGCGCCCGTGGACGCCCAGTTGATCGAGCGGTCCCGCCAGCGTGGCCTGGCCGCCCGCCCGTCCCTTCAGCTTCGGCCACCCCCAGCCCTCCGGCAGCGTGCCGAGGTCATCGGACGTGAAACTGAGGTTGCCCTGGAAGACGTGCAAGCTGTCCGCAGCGCCCGTCAGTTCGGCCCGCAGGTCGCGGTGCCGCAGGTCCACGCGGTTGAACAGGACGCCCTTCGGCGTGGCTTCGACATCGATGTCGCATGACTCGTAGGGCATGAGTTCGACGTGGCCGTCCTGCATCAGGCCGGTCACGCGGGTCCACATCGGCTTGTCGGTGTGCTCGATGCGCAGGCGTCCGTAGCCGCTGGTCTGCGGAAGGTCTTCCTCGCCGGGCACCAGGCCGTTCGCCAGGTTCACTCCCGTGGCGTCGCCTTCCAGGACGAAGGTCACGGCTTCCGGCGTGGAAGTGTCGAAGTGGCCGCGGCCGCTGAACGTGGCGCCGTTCACGTCGCCGGCCAGGTCCTCCAGCCAGACGTCGCGCTTGCCGACGACGGCGCGGCAGGACATGGCCGTGATGTCGTAGCCCTCGAGGACGCCGGTGAACACGCCCTGATAGACCAGGGTGTCGGCGTTGGCCCGCAGCGTCGCATCGACATCACCCTGGGCCTTGAAGCCAAGGCGCAGGCGCACCAGATGCTCGATCTCCGCCACGTTGACGCCGCGGGCGCCGACGGCCAGGTCCATGGTCTTGTCCCAGCCGCGCTTGCCGTCGACGGTGACCCGGTGGCCGTTCAGCAGGCCGCGCACCCCGCGCACCTGTGCCCCGTGCTCGTCCAGCGTCAGGTCGCCCACCAGGCTGTCCAGGCGGCTGGCGTGGGTCTGCCAGTCGATCGCGCAGTTGTTCATGACGGCGTGGGTGACGGGCCCCGTCTGCACCGGCCCGCGCCAGGACAGGTACGGAATGCGTTCGAGCGTGCGGCCCCCGGCATCGTCGATCTCGAGGTAACCGAGCGTAATGACCAGGTCGTCGATGGTGATCGCCGGCAGCTTCGGCATCGTGGGCGTGGCCGCCGGCTTCCTGACGGCGCCGGAGTCCGCGGTCGTCCGCACCAGGACCTGCGGCCGGCGCAGGACGACGCGGCGCAGGCGCGGCGCCTTCGTGTTCACTTCCCTGGTCCGGTAGTCCACCTCGACGGTATCGGCCGTAACCACGACCTGGCCGCCTCCCTTGCCGGGCATGGTCAACGACACGCCGTAGAGGTCGAGTCCGTCGAGGCCCCAGACGCGGAAATCGCGGACGCGCAGCGCGCCGTCGTCCAGTCGCAGCAGGTGGCGGCTGACCAGGCCCGACAGGTATGGCGCCGTCGCCCGCGGATGCGTGCCCAGATACGCAACAACGGCCAGGAAGACCGCCCAGGCGGTCAGGACCGGTATGCGTGCCTTGTGGCGCCAGCGCATCAGAACGGGTACCCCACGGAAAAATGCCAGACCGACGCCGGGTCCTTGTAGTCCCGCGTGTCACTCAGGTAACGCACCCGCTTCAGCGGGAATCCGACGTCGATCCGCACCGGCCCGAACGGGGTGTCAAAACGCACGCCCGTGCCGAGACTGTAGCGGTAGTCCCAGTCCTTGGTCGAGCCGGGGTCGGTCGGAAAGCCCGGATCCGAACGCAGCCGGAATCCCTGCAGGTGCAGATCGCGCAGTTCGGCCCAGACGTTGCCGCCCTCCAGGAACGCGACCGTGGCCAGCCCCCACTTCCGCAACACAGGCAGCGGCACGCGCCACTCGAGGTTCGTCAGCAGCAGGTAGTTGCCGCCGCGGGCCGGGTTGTCGGGCAGGAGCACGTCGGCGGTGTAGTTGAGAAGGTCCTGCTCGTCCTTGTTGCTGACCTGCGGGCCGAGCGAGTTGTTGGCATAACCGCGCACCGTGGAAGCGCCGCCCGCAAAGAAGCGGTCGTCGTAGGGAACCCCGTCCGGGCCCTGGTCCACCGACGAGCCGTAGGTGCGGGTGCCGCCGGCCTTGACGCGCAGGGCCAGGGTGCCCACCGGCATTCGGCGGTAGTCGTGCCACGCCGCGGTCCACTTGAAGAAATGGTAGTCGCCGCCCAGGAGGCCGCCGGCCAGCTGCGCGGTCAGCACCGTGTAAGGGCCCGCGGTCGGATGGAACACGTCGTTGCGGTGGTCGAAGTACATGGCCCAGTTCAGCGACCGCACGCGGCTGACCGACGGGTTGAGCTCGGCGAACCGCACCTGCCAATCCCCGGGCGCCTGCGGATGGATCTCCGGCTCGGTGACCTTGTAGCCCAGGAACACGTTGTTGGTCACATAGCGGTCACTGCGCCAGAACGTACCGACGTTGGCGCCCCAGCCGACCATGTTCAGGCCGGACTCGCCGCGGGTCTCGCGCGAGAGGAACAGCGTCGTGTCCAGGCTGTACCGGCCGTCGCGCAGGCGAGGGTTCACGTAGTTGATCTCGCCGCGGTAGTTGATCTGACCCTCGCTGAAACGGATCGGGCTGCCGACCACATCTTCGACGTTCCAGGAACCGCGGGCGCGCACCTGCAGTCGCCGCCCCTTGCCGCCAAGGTTGTTGTGCCCCCAGGCCGCCAGCACGCGGATGCGCTCGAGGCTGCCGACCCCGATGCCCAACTCGTAGTAGGCGGGACGGCGCTCGATGACGCGCACGGCGAGGTCGGCCACGCCGGCGGTCGTATCCTTGTTCACGGCGGCGATGTTGACATCGCGGTAGAGGCTGGTGCCCAGCAGGTTCCGGCGCGTGTCCTCGACGCGCCCCCAGCGCAGCGGGTCGCCAGGGGCGATTTCCAGCTCGCGGCGTACCAGGCGGTCGAGCGTCAGGTCGTTGCCCGTCACGGCGATCTCGCCCGTGCGGTACGACTTGCCCAGATCCACGCTGTAGTTCAGGTCCGCCGTGTAACCCGTCCCGCCCGCCAGGGGAACGACCGTCAGCTCCGGCGTCACCTTCGCGTCGAGGTAGGTCTCGTTGCGCAGCTGCTCGCGCAGCGAGTACAGGTCGTTGCCGAAGGCATTGCGATCGGCCGGGGACGGGCTGCCCTCGTGCACCGAGACCGCAGCGCGCAGGTTCGACTCGGGCACCGGCTCGTTGCCCGTGAAGGTCAGGCTGCGCAGGTAGGTGCGGTCGCCCTCGATGACGGTGATGTGCAGCAGGTCGCCCCCGCCCGCCGCGACGGTGATGGAATCGACGCGGGTGACGACTTGGTGGAACCCGCGGTTCCGGTAGTAGTTCTTCAGCAGCCGTACCTGTGTCTCGACCAGGTGGGGCTGGTAGCGCGCCGAACGCAACGGGCGCGTCCAGCTGCCCTCCTGCAGGCGCATGATGCGCTTGAGCTCGGCGGATGTGAACGTGACGTTTCCGGACAGCTCGACGCCAGCCAACCGGTGCGACTCGAGGCCGAAGTCGAGTTCGTCGTCAGCGCGTGCCTCACGAACCAGTGGCGCCGTCGGCGGCGCCAGGCAGGCGACGGCCAGCAGGACCGCCAGCGTCCACCGCGGCCGGAAAGCACAGGCGACGGCGCGCACACGCGTGCCCGCCCGGCCCTGTTCCGGCTGTTTCGTGGTCTGGACCGCGCCTGCATCCACCGTGTCGCTCCGTCCGGAGGCCCGCCCGGAAATTCCGTGACAAGCGGGCGCCCCGATGTTATCCCCGACCACGCTCACTGCGTGGTTCCCGTTCCCGTCCCCCAGTCGCCCGCTGCCGGCGGCGCCGGAGGCGTTGCGCATGTCGTCGCTACCGAATCCCGGATCCCGCCGGCGGTCCCGCACCGCCGCGGTCCTTGCCGCTGCCCTGGCCTGCGTCGCTTTCGGGACCCTGCCCGGTCCGGCCGGCTGCTCGCGGCAGCCCCGCCCCCTGGCCCTGGGTGAACTCGACGGGCAGGAGCGCACCTACGTGACCCGGGTCATCGTCCTCGAACGCGTGAAGGCGGCGATGCTGGTCGATGGTCGCCGCGGCGCCACCCTCGGCGACTCGCTGCTCGTTGCCTGGGGCGACAGCGCCCGCGAGCGCACCGCTGACATGGCGCCCGCCGAACCAACCCGGGCTGTGCGTGTCCACGACCTGCTGCTGCGACTGCTCGCGGCCGAGCAGGATTCGCTGCTGCGGCACGGCGGGCTGCGCCCGCTCGATGCCCCCCTGCCCGCGCCTGCCGACAGCGTCCCGGGCACCGGCTTCCCGGCCGCGTCGCGCGTGCGCGCCGACGGGGAGTGAACAACCGGAGGGCGCCGGAGCGAAAGCGGACTGACGACGGCGGGCCGGGGCCCGCCGATCGTGCCGCAGCGACATCCTAGTGTCCCGTCACCTTCCACACGTCGAGCACGACGACGAACGTCATGAACAGCAGCAGGATGATCAGGCCCATCTGCGTCGCGATGGCCTGCAAGCGCTCGGGCACCGGCTTCCCGCCGCGCACCACCTCGAGCAGCAGGAACAGCACGTGGCCCCCGTCGAGCACCGGGATGGGCATCAGGTTCAGCAGGAACAGGTTGATCGAGAAGAACGCCACGAAGTACATCAGGTGCGAGAAGCTCCAGCGCAGCATCTCGCCCGCCGCCTGCCCGATGCGCAGCGGTCCGCCAACGGCGTCGAGCCCCAGCCTGCGCTTCACGAAGTCGCCCAGCACCCCGACCGTCACCTTGATCGTATCGGCCGTGCGTTGCCACCCCAGGTCCATCGCCTCGCCGAGACCGACTTTCTCATAGGAGAAGAACGGCTCCAGAAAGATGCGGCCCTTGTTCTGGCCGGGCGAGACCTCGGTCATCGACGGCGTAACCTCGCCGCGCAACTGGCGACCGGCGCGTTCCCACACGATCGACGTCGCCGCGGAAGGACGTTCGTTGATGATCGTCGCGATCTGGCTGAACGCCGTCACCGGCTTGCCGTCCACCGAGACGATCAGGTCGCCGGCCTTCAGGCCCAGCTTGTCGGCAGGCCCACCCTTCTGCACGAGCCCGACCGTCGTGTTCCACGGCTCCAGGCCAACGGTCCACGCCTTCTGCGCCTCATCGAATACCGGCTGCACACTCAAGTCGATGTTGGCACCGTCGCGCGCCACCGTCACCGTCACCGCCGGCGTCGTCGTCGACTGGCGGCTGGCTACCGGCACGAACGCATCCTCGATGGCACCCCAGTCCGCGACCGCCTTGCCGTCGATGGACACGATGCGGTCGCCGACAAGCAGGCCGGCCGTCGCCGCCGGCGTCGCTTCGTGCACGACGCCGATGCGCGTGAACGGGATGTTCTGCAGCCCGTTGCCGAGCACAAGCCCGGTGTAGAGCACGAACGAGAGCACCAGGTTGAACAACGGCCCGGCGATGAAGACCAGCAGCCGCTGCCAGGCCGGCTTGTTGTAGAAGTGGCGCTCGGGCGGGATGTGATCGTCCTGTCCCGCGGCCTCGGCGTTGCCGGCGTCGGTGCCGAGCGGGTATTTGCGCTCCTGCCACGTGCCGGTGTCCTGGATCTCCTCCATCAGTCCTTCGCCGGCCATCTTGACGTAGCCGCCGAACGGGATGGCCGAAAGCGCATACTCGGTCTCACCCCAGCGCTTGCGCAGGAACTTGGGGCCGATGCCGATGGAGAACGTCTTGACGTAGACGCCGAACATCTTGCAGAAGAGAAAATGGCCGAGTTCGTGGACGATCACTACGAGTCCCAAGGTGACCAGGAACGCGAAGATCGTGATCGGAAGGTTGCTGTTCAATCAATCGACCTCAATGGCCGGCAGCGGCTCGGGCGTCCACCTGGACGGCCGCCTCCGTGCGGGCCCGGGCATCGGCGTCCAGCGCGGCGGGCAGGTCCTCGACCGGTCCGCGCGGCAGGCGCGCCAGGGTATCGGCGATCACGCCGGGGACGTCAACATAACGCAAACGCCCCGCAAGCAACGCCGCCACAGCTATCTCGTTGGCGGCGTTAAGGATAACCGGGGCAGTGCCCCCGGCCAAGCCCGCCTCGCGGGCCAGCCGCAGGCAGGGGAAACGGTCCAGGTCCGGGGCCTCGAAGACCAGAGGACCCATCCGGAGCAAGTCTAGCCTCCCGGTGGCCAGCGGCCAATGGATTTCCCCGGCAATCGCGTACTGCAACGGCATCCGCATGTCCGGGGTTCCCAACTGGGCCAGCAACGCCCCATCGACGAACTCGACCAGCGAGTGCACGATCGAGCCCGGGTGCACCGCGACGTCGATGCGGTCGTACGGCAACCCGAACAGGTAATGGGCCTCGATCACCTCGAGCCCCTTGTTCATCAACGTGGCCGAGTCGACGGTGATCTTCGGCCCCATGCGCCAGGTCGGGTGCGCCAGGACCTGCTCGAGCGTGACCGTCGCCAATTCAGGAGCGGGCGTCGTGCGGAACGGACCACCGGACGCGGTCACCACGAGGCGGGCAACTTCGCGCGGGTCGCGCCCGGACAGGCACTGGGCGATGGCCGCGTGCTCCGAATCGACAGGCAGCACTTCCGCGCCGCCGGCGGCCACCGCGCGCGCCACCAGTTCACCGCCGACAACCAGCGACTCCTTGTTCGCGAGCGCGATGCGCAGGCCGCGGGCCGCGCCCGCAAGCGTCGGCGCGAGGCCAGCGGCGCCGACCAGCGCGTTGACAAGACACGACGGCGACTCCGACTGCGTCACCGCCTCGATCAATCCGGCCTCGCCCCCACTCAGCAGGCGGTCGCGCCAGCCGGGAATGCGGGCAGCCTGTTCGCGCGCATTCGCGTCCGTCACGGCGATCAGTACGCGCGGCGCGTCGGGCTGCGCGGCTTCGAGTTCGGCAAGAGCCGCCGCCAACTCATCCACGCGGCTGCGGCAACTGACGGCCGCCAGTTGCAACCGTCCCGGGTTGCGCTTGACCAGGTCCAGCGTCTGCAGGCCGATCGAGCCGGTGGCCCCGAGCAACACCAGGCGCAGCGGATCGCCGAGCGACAGGCGCGGCCGAAGGTACGGATAGAGTGCGCCGTGCGGGCGCGCGGGCTCGGGAGCGGACGGCATCCGGTCGGCCTCCTTCCGTGACGGGCGACGGCTCAGAAGATGAAGAGCCGGAAGTAGTAGTAGAGCACCGGCGCAGTAAAGAGCAGCGAATCGAACCTGTCGAGGATGCCGCCATGCCCGGGCAGCAGCGGCGCCGTGTCCTTGATCCCGACATCACGCTTGATCATCGACTCCACCAGGTCGCCGAGCTGGGCCGCGATGCCCGCCACCACGCCCAGGATGGTGCCCGCCAGCGGCGTGACGAACGGCACCAGCGTGCGCGTGCACAGCCAGCCGACCAGCGCCGCGGCGACCATTCCGCCCACGGCGCCCTCGACGGTCTTCTTCGGGCTGATGCGCGGCGCCAACGGGCGCTTGCCGAACGCGACGCCGCACAGGTAGGCGCCGGTGTCGGTCGCCCAGACCAGGGCCGCCAGCAGGAAGACCAGCCGCGCGCCCAGCGCCTCGTCAAGCCCGAGCGACGCCGGCAGCTGCCGCAGCAGGACCAGGTGACTGCCGAACCAGCCGAGGTACAGGATGCCGAAGACCGTGACCGCGATGTGGGCCAGCGACTGCGACATCTCGCGTCGCAACAGTTCGCGCACCATGATCGCCATGAGGCTGCCGGTCATGATCAGCGGCACGGCCACGCCCTGCCGCCACGCGTACCAGGTCAGCGCCACGCTGCACGAGTAGGCCAGCACCGAGAACGGCCGGTAGCCCTTGGCGCGCAGCAGAGCCAGCAGCTCGCGCAGGCCAAGCACGACGATCAGGTCGACCAGGAGCAGGAAGAAGACGCCACCGCGCAGCGTGATCGTGTACAGGCAGGGCACGCCGGCAAGAATGACGGCCACGCGCGGCAGCAGGCCGGCGTTCAGGAAGCGACGCACCGCGTGCGGACGGGGCAATGCGCCCGGGGCGCCGGGGCCGCCAGGCCCGGTGGCAGCCTTCACGGCCGCACCTTCAGCCGGCGAAGCCAGTTGTCGGGGTCGAGCGCGGGCGCACCCTCGGCGGGGCCGTCGATCGGGCCCTGTCCGGGCAGCGCGCCGAAGCGACGTTCGCGCCCCTGGTAGTCGGCCACCGCGAGCATCAGGTCGCGGCCGCCGAAATCCGGCCACAGCAACGGCGAGATGAGGATCTCGGCATAGGCGCCCTGCCAGAGCAGGAAGTTGCTCAGGCGCGCCTCGCCGCTCGTGCGAATGATGAAGTCCGGGTCGGGCAGGCCGGCCGTGTACAGGCCGCGCGCGAAGTCGTCTTCGGTGGCATGCGCGGGGTCGACCTCGCCCGCGACGATCCGGGCCGACAGCCGCACGGCCGCCTGCAGGATCTCCTGCCGCCCGCCGTAGGCCAGCGCCAGGTTGAGCACCAGGCCGGTGTTGCCCGACAGCGACGCGACGGCGTCGGCCAGCGCGGCCTGCGCGCGGCCGGGCAGCCGGTCGATGGCGCCGGACGTCACCAGCCGTACATTGCGTCGGTGCAGTTCGTCGCGCTCGGCGCCGAGGGTCTCTTGCAGAAAATGCCAGAGCGCCTTCACCTCGGCCTCGGGCCGGTTGAAGTTCTCCTGGCTGAAGGTGTAGAGCGTCAGGACCTCGACACCCATGCGCCCGCAGGCATCGACGCAACGTCGCACCGCATGCCGCCCCGCGCGATGGCCGGCCACGCGCGGCAGGCAGCGACGGCGGGCCCAGCGGCCGTTGCCGTCCATGATCATCGCGATATGACGAGGCACGCACCCGCGCGAGCGCACCGCTTCAAGCAGCGCGTCTTCGTCAAGGCGCATGAGCGCCTCCATGCCGGGAGCGTCAGGCACCGGTCACAGCTCCATGATCTCTTTCGTCTTGGCCTCGGTCACCGCGTCGATCGTGGCGCAGTACTTGTCGGTCAGCTTCTGGATCTCGTCGCGATCCTTGTGCGCCTCGTCCTCGGTGATGTCGCTGTCCTTCAGTTCCTTCTTCAGCGTGTCGTTGGCCTCCTGGCGGGCGCGTCGCACGGCGATCTTGCCTTCCTCGCCGCAGTCGCGCGCCTGCTTGGCCAGCTCCTTGCGCCGGTCGCCGGTCAGCTCGGGCACCTGCAGGCGGATCATCATGCCGTCGCTCGACGGGTTCAGGCCCAGGTTGCTGGCCTGGATGGCGCGCTCGATCGCATTGATGGCCGCGCGGTCGAACGGCTTGACCGCGATCAGCCGCGGCTCCGGCGTGGCGATGGTCGCCAGCTGGATCAGCGGCGTCAACGCCCCGTAGTATTCGACCTTCACGCCATCGAGGATGGACGGCGACGCCTTGCCGGTGCGGATGCGGTGCAACCGTTGCTTGACGCCATCGACCGCTTCATCCATGGCCATTTCCGCGGTTTCCTTCACTTCGGCGCTCATGACACAGACTCCTTGCGGATCCAGGTCCCCTGCTGCCGACCCTCGATGACCGCCACCAGGCTGGCCGGGTCGGTGATGTCGAACACGAACATGGGCAGGCCCTGCTCGGCGCAGAGCGTCACCGCCGTCAGGTCCATGACCTGCAGGCGGCGGGCGACAACCTCGTCGTAGGAGAGGCTGTCGAACCGGACAGCGTCGGCGTGCTTGTGCGGGTCCTTGTCGTACACACCGTCGACCTGCGTGCCCTTGAGCAGCGCGTCGGCGCTGATCTCCAGGGCGCGCAGCGCGGCCGCCGAGTCGGTGGTGAAGTACGGGTTGCCGGTGCCGCCGGCGAAGATCAGGACCTGTCCACGCTGCAGCAGCGAGATGGCCTCGTCGCGCGCGAAGGATTTCGTCAGCGGCCGCACCTCGCGCGGGCTGAGGATCTGGCTCTGCAGCCCCTCGCCACGCAGGTAGTCGCGGATGATGGCGGCGTTCATGATGGTCGCCAGCATGCCGACGTTGTCGGCGGTCACGCGATCGACGATCTCGAGGTTGGCCGAGCGGGCGCGGAACAGGTTGCCGGCCCCGACCACGATGCCGACCTGGACATCGAGCTGGGACACCTGGGCGATGGCCTGGGCCAGGGCGCTGAGCTTGGCGTGGCTGTACTGCTCGCCGTCTCCCATGAGGGATTCGCCGCTGAGCTTGAGCAAAACGCGGGTGAATTTCACCGGTGGACACCTTTCTGCAGATCGGTCTCCGGGTGCGGTGGCGCGGACCGGGAATCCGGTGAACCCGCCACCTAAAAAAAGAAGCCCGGGCAACGGGGCCCGGGCTCCAGGGGCGACGGGCTAACCGCCGATTTCAAAGCGCGCGAAGCGCTTGATCTGCATATTCTCGCCGAGGGCCCCGATGATCGACTTCAGGTACTCCTCGATCGTCATCTCAGGGTCCTTGACGTACTTCTGTTCCATCAGGGCTACGTCACTGTAGTACTTGTCCACCTTGCCGACAACAATCTTCTCGATCATCGCCTCAGGCTTGCCCTGCTCCCGCATCTGGGCGGCGTAGATCTCTTTTTCCTTCTCGACCAGGGCGCCGTCGACATCGTCCCGACTCACGGCCAGGGGGCGCGCCGCGGCGATGTGCATCGCCACGTTGTGCACGAACTCCTGGAAGGCGTCGGTCCGGGCCACGAAGTCGGTCTCGCAGGCCACCTCGAGCAGCACGCCGACCTTTCCGCCCATGTGGATGTAGCTGCCGACGATGCCCTGGCTGGTCGCCCGGCCTTCCTTCTTGGCAGCCGAGGCGATGCCCTTCTTGCGAAGGTACTCGCCGGCCTTGTCCATGTCGCCTTCGCACTCGGACAGGGCCTTCTTGCAGTCCATCATGCCGCAGCCGGTGGCCTCGCGGAGTTCCTTGACCATCTTGGCGCTGATTTCCATGGCTTCTCCAGTCCTTCCGGGGCCGCGCCCTTAGTTGGCGTCAGCCGATGTTTCACCCGCGGCGGCCTCGGGCCGGTGCGGCGTGTCGATGCGCAGGGCCTCGGCGTCGAGCGTGGCGCTGGCAACGTTGTCCTTGGTGGCGGCGGCCATGTTGACCGCGCGGTCACGGCCCTCGGCGCTCATGCGGCGGCCCTCCTCGATCGACTCCGCCACGGTGCGCGTGAACAGGAGGATCGAGCGGATGGCGTCGTCGTTGCCCGGGATCGGGTAGCGCACGAGCGTGGGATCGCAGTTGGTGTCGACGATGCCGATGACCGGGATGCCCAGCTTGTTGGCCTCGCGCACGGCGGTCTCTTCCTCGGCCGTATCGACCACGAAGACCGCGTCCGGCAGCTTCTTCATCTTGCGGATGCCGCCGAGGTTCGTGTTCAGCTTCTCGTACTGCCGGCTGAGCTCGAGCTGTTCCTTCTTTGAGAAGTTCTCGATGCGGCCGTCGCCCATCATCGCCTCGATCTCGTCGAGCTTGCGCACGCTCTTGGAAATGGTCTGCCAGTTGGTCAGCATGCCGCCGAGCCAGCGCTCGGTCACGTACGGCATGTCCACGCGGTCGGCCATGTCCTTGATGGCGATCTTGGCCTGCTTCTTCGTGCCGACGAACAGGACGGTGCCGCCCTTGGCGCCGACCGTGCGCAGGAAGTCCTGGGCCTGATTGAGGGCGCGCAGGGTGCGCTGGAGATCGATGATGTAGATACCGCCCCGGGCGATGAAGATGTACGGCTTCATCTTGGGGTTCCACTTGCGGGTCTGGTGCCCGAAGTGGACGCCTGCCTCGAGCAGGTCCCTCAGTCCGACGTTGGCCATGATTGCCTCCCGAACATACTGGGTTAAGCGTCCCCGGCTTTCATCGGTACGGGGCAAGCACCAGGGACGAATCCCACGATGCCACCGGCCCCGTTCCTCCGGCCGGGTGTGTGATGCGATCCGGCGGTCCGCACAGGGCGGCCGCCGGATCGTTTGTTCCAGCGCAGTGTCGCGGCCTGCCCCCGAAAGGACAGATGATCGCGACTAGCGCTTGGAGAACTGGAAGCGCTTGCGGGCGCCCGGCTGGCCGTACTTCTTGCGCTCGACCATGCGGGAGTCGCGCGTCAGGTAGCCACCGCGACGCATCGGCGAGCGGTAGTCCTCGTTGGCCACGACCAGCGCACGGGCCAGGCCGTGGCGCAGCGCGCCGGCCTGACCGCTGATGCCGCCGCCCTTGACGGTGCACCAGACGTCGAAGTCGTTCTGCAGGCCGAGGGTCACCAGCGGGCGCAGGGCCTGCTCGCGGACGGCCTCGCCGAAGTACTCTTCCACGGCGCGATCATTGACGCGGACCTTGCCGGAACCCTGCGTCAGCCACACCCGGGCCACGGCGGTCTTGCGGCGGCCGGTGGCGTAATACCTTTCTTCCAACGTGCGCTCCTTGGTCTGGACAATACGGCTGGGGCTCCCCGCCGCGGTTGCACTCTAACGAGTCCTACAGGGTCACGATCTTCGGCTGCTGCGCCGTGTGCGGATGCGTCTCGCCCGCATAGACGCGCAGGTTCGTCAGCTGCGCCCGGCCCAGCTTGGTCTTCGGCAGCATGCCCTTGACGGCACGCATGATGACCTCTTCGGGCCGTCCGGCGGCGACGAGCTTGCTGACCGGCGTGAAACGCTGGCCGCTGGGATAGCCCGTGTGATGGATATAGAACTTCTTTTCCGCCTTGAGCCCCGTGAGCTTCACCTTGGAAGCGTTCAGGACGATGACGTTGTCCCCCATGTCGAGGCTGGGGGTGAAGGTGGGCTTGTGCTTGCCACGCAGGAAGGTCGCGACCTGCGTCGACAGACGGCCCAGGGGCACGTCCTTGGCGTCGACCACGAGCCAATCCTTGGCGATTTCGCCCTGCTTCAGGATGTAGGTCTTCACGAGGCTAACTCCTCAGCTGGTCCTCTGCGGGGACGCTGGTCCTCTGCGGGGACCCTGATCCTCTGCGGGGACTCTGTGGACCGGTGCGCGCACGGGTCCCACCCAGGGAAACACCCACCAAGCGCGGCTCGACGCTTCTGCGTCAACCGTGCTGGCGGACCGCATAAACTGATGCCAAGCAAGCAGATAGGCGCCTGCCGGGTATGTCCCCGGAGCACCATCCGGACCGAAATCGACAGGGGAATCCGGTCGTTGCAGGCCCGCTAAGTTAGCACCTTGCAAGGGGGCTGTCAAGGTAGGGCGTCCGGATGCGGCCCAGCCCGCCCCCGCCGGGCCGAAGGGCCGTCGCGCGCCCACCCGGCCTCAGTCGAACCGGAACACCGTCAGGCTCTGGTCGAACGGGGGCCGCAGCACCCCGTGCTCGCAGATGAAGGCCGTCACCAGTTCCCCGGGCGTCACGTCGAAGGCCGGGTTCCAGGCCCCCACCCCCGCCGGCGCGGTGGCGAGGCCGGCGAAGGCCGTCACCTCGGCCGGGTCGCGCTGCTCGATGACGATGTCGCGGCCGTGGGCCGTCGCCGGGTCGAAGGTGGACCCCGGGGCCGCCACATAGAACGGGACGTCATGGCGGTCGGCCAGGACGGCCAGCGGGTAGGTGCCCACCTTGTTGGCAGTGTCGCCGTTGGCGGCGATGCGGTCGGCGCCGGTGACCACGGCGTCGATGACCCCGGACCTGAGCAGCGAGCCGGCCGCGCCCTCGCACAGCACCGTCACCTCGAAGCCCTGGTCGGCCAGCTCCCACGCCGTCAGGCGGGCGCCCTGCAGCAGCGGCCGCGTCTCGTCGGCAAACACCCGCACGACCTTGCCCGCCTCGCGCGCCGCGTAGATCACGCCCAGCGCGGTGCCATACCCGCCGGTGGCCAGGCCCCCGGCGTTGCAATGGGTCAGCACCGTGGCGCAGTCCGGCAGAAGCGCAGCCCCGGCCCGGCCCAAAGCCCGGCACATGGCGATGTCCTCGTCGTGGACCCGGCGCGCCTCGGCCAGCAGCCCCGCATGCAGGCCCGCGGCGTCGGCGCCGTCGGCCGACAGCCGGACCGCGTGCGCGCCGAGGCGATCCAGCGCCCAGAAGAGATTGACCGCCGTCGGCCGCGTGGCCGCCAGCTCGCCGCGCGCGCGCAGCACTGCCGCCAGCGCCAGGGGCGCGTCCAGGCGGGCGTCCACCGCCAGCTTCGCCGCCAGGGCCAGGCCGTAGCCGGCCGCGACGCCGATGGCCGGGGCGCCGCGCACCGACAGGCGCCGGATGGCCGCGCAGAGATCCTCCAGATTCAGGCAGTCCAGGAAGGCGACCTCGCCCGGCAGGCGCGTCTGGTCCAGCACGACGACTCGGTCCTCCTGCCAGGTGACGACCGGGAACGGGAACGGCAGCGCGCTCATGGCGTCCTTTCGGCGCCGCCGGCGATCGCCTGCCCGAGCAACTGCCCGAGCCGCGCCAGCGGCAGTCCCATCACGTTGAAGTAGCAGCCTTCGACACGGTGGACCATCATCGCGCCATAGCCCTGGATGCCGTAGGCGCCGGCCTTGTCCATGGGCTCGCCCGTGGCGATGTAGCGCTCGATGGCCGCCGCGGACAGCGGCAGGAACTCGACGTCGGTGCTCTCGGCGGCGGCCAGGTCGAGCACCTCGTCCACCACGTCGTCGCCGTCGCCGTCGACGGCCGCGCGGCACAGCGCGATGGCCGTGATCACCGTGTGGCGGCGGCCCGACAGGCGCCCGAGCAGGCACGCAGCATCGGCACGGTCGCGCGGCTTCTCGAGCACGTCGCCGTCGACGACCACGATGGTGTCGGCGCCCAGCACCAGCCGCCCGGGCCGGCGCGCGGCGACATCGGCGGCCTTGGCGCGCGCCAGGGCCAGCGCATAGGCTTCCGGCGCGGTGCCGGCAGCGCCGAGCCGGGCCGCCATCTCGGCCTCGACATCGCCCGGCTTCTCCACGGAAAAAGGCAGGCCGGCCAATTCCAGCAACTCGGCGCGCCGAGGCGATTGCGACGCCAGCAACAGCACTTCGCCTTCCGGCCAGGCGACGAACGGGCTCGTGATCATCGGCCCTCCCCCTGCGCGCCGGCAGAAGGCGCCTCGCGGTCGATGATGACGGTCACCGGCCCCTGGTTGGTCAACTGCACGTCCATCATGGCCCCGAATTCCCCTTCGGACACGGCCGGCCAGTGCCGCCGCAGGATGCCGCCGAACCGCTCGTACATGTCCTCGGCCTGCGCCGGCGGCGCCGAACCCGTGAAGCTGGGCCGGTTGCCCTTGCGGCAGTCGGCGTACAGCGTGAACTGGCTGACCAGCAGGATGCTGCCGCCGCTCTCACGCAGCGAGAGGTTCATCTTCCCTTCGGCGTCCTCGAAGATGCGCAGGTCGGGCAGCTTGCGCGCCATCCACTCCAGCTCGGCATCGGTGTCCGTCGGCGCAAACGCCGCCAGCACGACCAGGCCGCGCCCGATGGCGCCGATCTCGCGGCCGTCCACGCTCACGCTGGCCGGCCCGCTCCGCTGGATCACGCAGCGCATGCATCCCCCAGGCTGGTCATGACGAGCGGCCGCCCGTGCCCAGCTGGTAGCGCTCGACGCCCTGCACGCCGGGAATCTTGAGCACCGACTTGAGGATCTTCTCGAGGTTGTTCAGGTTGCGCACCTCGACCACCATCGTCACGCGCGCCAGGTCGTCCTCGGACGAGAATTCGCCGCTGGCGATGTTCGTGTTGGTCAGGCTGAGCGCGTTGCTGATGTCTTTCAGCAGGTTGTTCCGGTCGTTGGCGATGATGATCATCTTCACCATGAAGGTCTGGTCGGGCGCGGTGTCCCAGACGACGTCGATCATGCGGTCGGCGCCGAGGTTCGGGTCGCCCAGGTTCGAGCAGCCGGCGCGATGCACCGAGACGCCGCGGCCGCGCGTGATCACGCCGACGATGCTGTCGCCGGGAATCGGCTGGCAACAGCGCGCGTAACTGACCATCAGGTTGTCGACACCGGCCACCCGCACGCCGGTCGTCGAGCGTCGCCGCAGCGTGTCGACCAGGTCGCGGCCCCTGTGAAACACCTTTTCGGCCGGCGACTCGGGACGCGGCGTCACGCGCGTCGACACCTTGCCCGGCGTGACCTCGCCGTTGCCGACGGCCGCCAGCAGCTTGTCGAGCTCGTTGTAGCCCATCTGCTGGGCGACCTCGACCAACTCGTCCACGCGCATGTTGACCTTGGCGCGCCGCAGTTCGCGCTCCATGATCTCGCGGCCGAGCTGCACGCTCTCGTCGTACTGCGAGAGCTTCAGCCAGCGCCTGAGGTGGTGCTTGGCGCGACTGGTCTTGACCACTTCCAGCCACGACGCGCTCGGGGCCGGCGTCTTGCTGGTGAGGATCTCCACCGTATCGCCGTTCTGCAGCTCGTGCCGCAGCGTGACGATGCGACCGTTCACCTTGGCGCCGATGCAGCGGAACCCGACCTCGGAGTGGATGCGGAAAGCGAAATCGAGCGGGTTGGCGCCGCGCGGCAACTGGAACACGTCGCCGCCGGGGCTCAATACGAAGACTTCATCGCGGAAGAAGTCGACTTTCACGTTCTCCATGAATTCGCGCGGGTCGTCGACGTCCTCTTCCCATTCCATGATCTGCCGCAGCCACTTGACCATGTCGGCGAGGTCGGCCCGGTCGGCGCCGCCGCCCTCCTTGTAGCGCCAATGCGCGGCGATGCCCAGCTCGCAGCGCTCGTGCATCTCCTCGGTCCGGATCTGCACCTCGATGTACTTGCCGCCCGGCACCCGCACCGTCGAGTGGATGCTCTGGTAGCCGTTCGGCTTGGGCATCGCGATGTAGTCCTTGATGCGGTCGGCCAGCGGCGGGTAGACGCTGTGCAGCACGCCCAGGGCGTGGTAGCAGTCGGCCTTCGTCCCCACGACGACGCGCAGCGCCAACTGGTCGAACACCCGGTCGAGCCCGATGTCCTGTGCCTTCATCTTGCGGTAGATCGAGTAGAAGTGCTTGGCGCGGCCGCTGAACTGGCAGGGCACGCCGGCGTCCTGCAGTTGCGAGCGCAGAGGCTCGACCAGTCGCTCGATCAGGCGCTCGCGCTCGGCGCGCGTCTGGTGGATGCCGGTCTCGACCTCGAAGTAGCGCTCGGGCTGCAGCACCTTGAACGCGAGGTCCTCCAGCTCCCACTTGATCTTGGCGATGCCGAAGCGGTTGGCCAGCGGCGCGTAGACGTCCATCGTCTCCTGGGCGATGTCCGTCTGCCGATCGGGAGCCAGGAACGAGATGGTGCGCATGTTGTGCAGGCGGTCGGCCAGCTTGATGAGCACCGTGCGCGGGTCCTGCGCGATGGCGAGCACGAGCTTGCGATAGGTCTCGGCCTTGCGGGCCTCGGGACTGACGGCGCGGATGCCGCTCATCTTGGTGACGCCGTCCACCATGTGGGCGACGTCCTTGCCGAAGCGCTGGCGGATGTCCTCCAGCTCGTAGTCCGTGTCCTCGACGACGTCGTGCACCATCGCGGCGATCAGCGTGTCGACGTCCAGGCGCAGGTCGGCCAGAATGCTCGCCACGGTCATCGCGTGCACGAAGTACGGCTGGCCGCTGCGCCGGAACTGACCCTCGTGCGCGGCCATCGCGAAGCGGAACCCGAACCAGAGCTTGTCCTCGTCGGCCTGCGGGTTGTAGGCGCGCACGCGCGCCCACAGGTCCTCCATCATCCCCTGCAGGTCGACGGCCTTGGATTCCGGAGGGTTGCTCATGTCGCTTCCGCCGGGCGGATGTCGACCAGCAGCTGCTGCACCGGGTCATAGGCGCCGCCGCGCGGGCGGAAGGTGCTGCGGGTCAGCTGGAAGAGGATGTCCCACTCGCGATCAGGCACGTCGACGCCGATGCCGTTCCCGCCGTTCGGCGTGCCGTTCCCCTCGGCCCGGCGCCGCCAGGCTTCGCCGCTGCCGAACGCGAGGAACTCGCGAACGAGCGCCGGCTCGCCGCCGCCATTCGGCTGAGCCGGCCCGCGGAAGCGGAACCGCAGGTGGAGCCCGCCGCTGAGCGTCGCCGGCGGCGCCTGCAGGCGCAGGCCGCGACAGCGAAAGACCGGCTTGCGGTTGCCCGAGCCGAACGGCTCGAGATTCTCGAGGTCCTGCACCAGCGCGGCGACATCGCGCATCGACATGTGGTTCAGGTCGAGGTCGAGGTCGTAGGTCTCGGGCACGGGGCCGGTCTGGGGCTGTTGGCGCAGGGCGTCCAGGAAGGCCTCGCGGAAGGCGTCGACGTCGCGCGCGCGCAACGTCATGCCCGCTGCCTGCGCATGGCCGCCGTGGCGGACCAGCAGGTGGGCACAGCGGTCGAGCACAACCTTGACGTCGATGTTGGGCACGCTGCGGGCCGAGCCGCGGGCCTCGTCGCCCTCGATCGAGATCAGGACGACCGGCAGCTGGTACTGCTCGACCAGCCGCGCGGCGCCGATGCCGATGATGCCCTTGTGCCACTCCGACGAGCCCAGCACCAGCCCGGGATCGCCCCGACGGACGTAGGGCAGCGCCGCGGCGATGGCCTCGTCCTTCAGCCGTGCGTCCTGCTCCTTGCGGCGGTTGTTGGTGCGGTCGGCCTCCTCGGCCAGTGAGCGGGCCACGGCGTGGTCATTGGTCAGGAGCAGTTCCAGCGCCGACATCACGCGGCCGATGCGCCCGCAGGCGTTGATGCGCGGCGCCAGTTGGTAGGCGAAGTCGCCGGTCGTCACCGGGAAGCCGCGGTCGAGGCCGGCGACGGCCAGCAGTGCGGCCAGGCCCGGGCGGATGGAACTGCGGTCGTTGAACCGCTCGAGCCCCTTCTTGACCAGGATGCGGTTCTCGCCGACGAGCGACATCTGGTCAGCCACCAGCCCCATCGCCACGAGGTCGAGCACGGTCGTCAGGAACGCTTCCGGCAGGCTGGCCGGGTCCTTCTGGCGCAGCGCCTGGGCCAGCTTGAAGGCCACCGCGACACCGCAGAGTTCCTGGTTCGGGTAGGTGGCGCCGTCGCGACGCGGGTTGACCAGGGCGGTGGCGCGCGGGCGCTCCTCGAAGATGTGGTGATCAAGGACGACGACGTCCATGCCGAGGTCGCGCGCGAGCGCGATCTCCGTCAGCGCCGCCGAGCCGGTATCCACCGTCAGCAGCAGCGTGACACCGAGGTCGGCCCACTCGCGCACCATGCGCCCGGCCACGCCGTAGCCGTCGGTGGCGCGGTCGGGAATGAACGGTGATTCGCACTTCAGGCGCGAGCCGTCGACCGTGAGCGAGCTGAGCGTCTCGTAGAGCAGGGCGCTGCCGGTGATCCCGTCGACGTCGAAGTCGCCGTGGACGGCGACGCGCTCGCCGTCGCGCGCAGCCTGGCGCACGCGCTCGACCGCGAGGTCCATCTCCTCGAGGTCGAACGGGTCATGGAGCTGGTCGAGCGACGGGTAGAAGAAACTCTCGAGGTCATGCGTGCCGGTCACCCCGCGGGCGGCAAGTACGCGCAGCAGGCAGTCGGACACGGGCACGTCCAGCGGCACCGTTCGGCGCATCGCTGACAGGACCGCATCGTCGATGGGCTCACCCCGACGCCAGGGACGGCCGGTGAATACACCCACCGGCCACGCCTGCGCCTGGGAATCGTCCCGTGGATCACCCACGCCTGCTCGCTTCCCGTTCGGCTGCCGCGTGGCAGCCGGACCTGGCCGCGACGTTGTGTCGCGGACCGTGGAATCAGACGTGAGAAGCCGGTCGTAAGCCGAGTTCTGTTACCGCTCCATCCTTTCGGATGCAGCGGCGGCGGTCATGTATCTAGGACCGTCGTTACCGACGGCCTCCAGCGACCTACCCGGGAGTGCAAACGAGACGGGCCGTCTCATCCTCCCCTATTTGGTCTTGCTCCGGGTGGGGTTTGCCCTGCCACCTTCGTCGCCGAAGGTGCGGTGAGCTCTTACCTCGCCGTTTCACCCTTACCACCGCTTGCGCGATGGCGGTTTATTTTCTGTGGCACTTTCCGTGGGATCACTCCCCCTGGCCGTTAGCCAGCACCCTGCCCTGCGGAGCTCGGACTTTCCTCGGACCTCCCGAATCACAAGGATCTGGGAAGCACGCGACTGCCTCCCCGGCTTCTCACACGAAAGAAGATAGCGCCACCCGGCGGGGATGTCACCGGGGTTTTCGGCGGGGGCCCGGATGAGCCGCCAAACGGCCCGGATCAGGCGTCCAGGGCCCGGTTGGCGAGGGCGTCGGCGTGGGCGTTCTGCTCGCGGCGGACATGGGTGACCTCGAACTCGGCCATCCCGCGGCTCATGAAGGCAACCTGCTGGTACAACGGGCGCAACTCGGGGCTCTTGACCCGATACACGCCAAGCAGCTGCCGGACAATGAGTTCGCTGTCCAGCTTCAAGTGGACCCGCTTGATGCCCCACTTCTGGCAGAATTCCAGGGCGGTGACCACGGCGCGGTATTCGGCCACGTTGTTGGTGGCCCGCCCGATGGCCTCGACGTGCTCGGCCAGGTCCTCGCCGCCCTTGCGGCGGAAGACGATGCCGATCGCGGCCGGCCCCGGGTTGCCCCGGCTGGCCCCGTCGGTGAAGATCTCCATGACGGCCTTGCCGCGGGTCGGCAGCGGACTGCGGGGCAGGCTGGCGGCCGCGACCAGGACCGGCCACGGGCCCGGGGTCTCGCCGGAGGTCGGTACGCCGTCGTCCCGATCGGCATCCAGCGGAGGTACCGCCGAGATTTCCGCCACCAGCCCGGCCTCGGCCTCGTAGGCCTCGGGCTCGTGCTCGGCCTGCAGTTCACGGCGCCAGATCGCCAGGCGGCGGCGCAACTCGCGAACGGACAGGCCGCACTCCCGGGCCAGGGTGCGCAGGTCGCCGCTGCGCTCGATGGCGCGCAGAAGGTCGGTCAGGGTCTGCGGTTCGGTGCCGGTCATGCCTGTCCCCCGGGCGCCCGCGGGCGCCGGTCGCAACCGTTGATGAACTAGATGATGACGCGGCCGCAGCCCGTGCACTTGACCACCGTCTGCCGCCGCGCCACCTCGGCCGCGAGCGCCGCCGGCAGCTGCCCGAAGCAGCCATCACAGACGCCGTCGCGCAGCATCGCCACGCCACGGCCGTCGCGCCCCTGCATGCGGCGCACGTATCGCGCCAGGTCGTCCGGCAGCAGCGCCAGCAGGCGGGCCATCTCCTCGGTCCCGGCAGCCAGCGCTGCCGCGCCTCGATCGGCGGCCGCCGCCAGCGTCCCCAACTCGGTGCGCGTGCGCGCCTCCTGCCGGCTGCCGTCGGCATCAGCCTCGCCGGCCGCCGCCTCGGCGCGCTCGAGCGTGGCCAGCAGGCCCAGGGCCTCGGCCTCGAGCGCCTCGCGCCGACAGCCGAACGCCGCCAACTCGTTGCGCACCGCCACGGCCTGGCGGTCGTCCGCGACCTTGGCCAGGCGGGACTGGCGATCGGCCATCGCCGCTTCGACCTCGTGCAACTCGCGATCGAGCCGCCGTAACGCAGAGGTGGCCTGCTCGACCGCCTCGCGCGCGACACGGCTGTCGTCGGCCAGCTCGCGCCCGAGCGCGCCGAGATGATCGTCGCGCCGCGTGTGGCGGTCGCGGGCATCGCGCGCCGCGACCAGGCGCTCTTCGAGCGCGGCCAATTCAACCAGCGTCGCCAGGACCACTTTGATCTCCACGGCACCCTCCGGCCGCATGATACCACCGCAGGCGCCGATACGACAACGCGGCACCGTACCCGGCCGCGTTTGGAAACGAAAAGCCTCCGGGTGCGAAAAGCCTCCGGATGCGAAAAACCTCCGGATGCGAAAAAAGGGTGCCCAGGCACCCTCTCCCCATCGCATCTGTCGTTTTCCCGCCGGGTTTCGGATGGTAGGCGATACAGGACTTGAACCTGTGACCTCTCGCGTGTGAGGCGAGCGCTCTAACCAACTGAGCTAATCGCCCATCCGAAATTCCCGTCGAATCCCCGTCATCCCGTCCGCCCCCGCCGTCTCGCGAGGAAGGGCTGGTGGGCCCACCTGGAGTCGAACCAGGGACCGGCCGGTTATGAGCCGGCTGCTCTAACCAGTTGAGCTATGGGCCCACGACCGGGAGGGGCAAGATAGGCCATGCCCCCGGGCACGGTCAACTCGAATTCAACCGGACCTAGACCATCTCCCCGTAGCCCTTGAGCTTGCGGCTGCGGCTGGGGTGCCGCAGCTTCCGCAGCGCCTTGGCCTCGATCTGGCGCACGCGCTCGCGGGTCACCTTGAAGATGGTGCCCACCTCCTCGAGCGTCCGCGGCGTGCCGTCGCCCAACCCGAAGCGCAGGCGGATGACCTTCTCCTCGCGCCGCGTCAGCGTACTCAGCACGCGCTGCATCTGGTCCTTGAGCATGCTCTGGGTGGCCAGCCGCGCCGGCGACGGCGCGCTCTCGTCCTCGATGAAGTCCGAGAGGTTGCTGTCCTCGTCCTCGCCGATCGGCCGGTCCAGGCTGACGGGCTCGAGACTGGCCTGCAGTACGCCCTGCACCTTCTCGAGCGGCATGTCCAGGAACGCCGCCACTTCCTCGGGCTTCGGGTCGCGCCCGAGCTCCTGCAGCAGCTGGCGGTTGGCGCGGTTGACCTTGTTGATCGCCTCGATCATGTGCACCGGCACGCGGATGGTGCGCGCCTGGTCGGCGATCGCGCGCGTGATGGCCTGGCGGATCCACCACGTCGCGTAGGTCGAGAACTTGTAGCCCTTGCGGTAATCGAACTTCTCGACCGCGCGCATGAGGCCGCTGTTGCCTTCCTGGATCAAGTCCAGGAATTCCAGGCCGCGGTTCGTGTAGCGCTTGGCGATGGAGATGACCAGCCGCACGTTGGCCTCGATCATCTCGCGCTGCGCGGCGTCCACCTGCTGCTTGCCCAGGGCGATCTCGGTGCCGATGCGGTGCAGGTCCTCGGCGCTCAGGCCGATCTCGCGCTCGATGTCCTGGATGCGCTTCTTGTGCGCGCGGACGGTCTTCAACGCGTCCTGCAGCGTCTCGAGCGCCTCGCCGGCCAGGCCGGGCTTCTTCAGCGCGGCGGCCATGTCGGCCGAAGACACGCCGACGGAGTCTTCCACCGTCGCGATGCGCGCGAACAGGTCCTCGACCTTGCCGTGCACCAGCAGGAGCTTCTGCGCCAGCTGCTCGATCTGCGCCGGCGCCAGCTGCAGCGACAGGAACGCGTCGAGAACCTTCTTCTCCCGGGTCTGGACCATGCGCTCGAGCGTGGCCAGGCGCGTTGCATCGCCGCCCGCCTCGCGTTCCGTCCGGGCCTCGATCAGCTCCTTCTGGAGCTTCTCGATGACCTCGATGGTCTTCAGGAGGCGCTTGCCCTCCTTCTCGGCGGACAGGTGCACGTTCCAGGTGCTCGCGTCCTGCTGCACGACCTCGTCGACGTGGACGGCCTGGGCCAGGAGCTGGTTGGCGGTCTGGCGCAGCTCGCGCAGGGAGTGCTTCGAGCGCAGCGTGGCCTCGATGATGGCCAGGCGACCGTCCTCCATGCGACGGGCCAGGTTCACTTCGCCCTGGCGGGTCAGCAGGGGCACGCGGCCCATCTCACGCAGGTACATGCGCACCGGATCGTCGTACTTGACGTTCGTGCGGCTGACCTTGCGGGCGGCGGCGACCTTCTTCTGTTCCTTCTTCTTCCGCCGGGAGAGCTTGGCCTGCGCTTCCTCGTCGGTATCGAAGAACTCGATCTGCAATTCGCCGAGCTTCTCGTACAGCCGCTCGATCTCCTCGAGGCCGCATTCGTCGCCGAGCAGCGCGTTGAGGTCGTCGATCAGGATGTAGCCGCCCTTGGCGGTCGCGTCCTTGCGGATGGTCTGGATCAGGCTTTCGAAGCGTTTGCTATCCATGCGCCGGTCCTACTCCCTGGCTCGTCGTGACCGGGTCACTGCCCTGCGGAACGGGCATCGCGCCCGAGCCGCTTGAGGCAGTCGTTGACCACCCTCAGACAATCGGTGCTGGCCGGGATGTCGTCCCGGTCCAGCAGGCGGCTGACGTAGCCGCGATAGACGGCATCCCCCACGCTGTTCCAGCGCGAGAGGATCCATTCACGGGCGACCGTGCCCGTACCAGCCAGCGCCCAGGCCCGCAGTTCGTCGGCCAGGGTGGCGGCCGCCGGCTCCAGCCCGGGCAGTTCCCCCGCAGCGACCACTTCGCGGGCCGCCGCGCCCGTGTCGTCGCGCAGCGCGTGCGCCAGCATATCCGCCGCCACGCGCGCCACCTGCACGCCCCCAAGGGGCCGCCGCACGCGCGGGCCATCGCGCCGACGCGCCGGCTGCGCGCCCTCCGGGGCGCTGGCGCCTTCACCTTCGCCGCCGCCCTCCGGGCCGCCGATGGGTGCCTGCGCGCGCG
>CAIWHK010000033.1 GCA_903912525.1 uncultured bacterium
CCCTTCGGGCTGCGGATTGCGCGGGATCCTTCTGTGTGTGACCGCTGACACGTCGCGGGCGTGCGGCGCCTGTTCCTTCGTGATGTTCGCCTTCTCGATGGGCGTCGCGGACTTGCCCACGGCGCCAAAAATGGGTGACGGCGCACGAGGGGGAAGGTAGGATAGGGGCATGGGGGACGCAGATAAACTCAGTTACCTGGACAACGTGCCGGCGCGGCGGAAGAAACTGCCGCGACGGCGACTGTTGTTCGTGGCGCTGGCGGTCGTGGTGGCCGTGGTGCCTGGCGTGCTGCTGACGCGCGGCCGCGGGGCGCCCAAGGGCTCGCCCGAGGCGCTCGGGTTGTGCCTGGAGGTCAAGGCCGAGAACGCCGCGCGCGACAAGGACGGCGCCCCCCTGGCAAGGGTCCTGGTGGCCACCCCCGATAGTACCGACGTCGAGATTCTGTTGCCGCCCCCGGTGCCCAGGACGGGCGACTTCATCCCGTTGCTGGCTGAGCGGCACCGCAAAGGCCCGGCCGACTACCGGCTCGATGCTGCCAGGTGGAAGGCGTCAGGGCCGCTGTAGGGATGATGTGCATGTGTGCCTCTGGGCGCAGTCCTCGCCCTTCGGGCTGCGGATAGCGCCCAGAGGCACACATGCACATCATCCCTGCACCGGTGACGCCGCCCGCCCGGCGCCGTCGACCCGGAGCGCCCTCGCGGACGCTCGGCAAGCGGAGCGCCGGTGCCGGACACGCACTAGAGGCCGCCGGTGCGCGCGCCCTGCCCCAAGAAGCACGGCACCGCTGGTGCGGCGACACCCACACATGAATAATCCCGCGCAATCCGCAGCCCGAAGGGCGAGGACCGCGCGGGATTTTTCATGTGTGGGTGTCGCCACCCAGAGTGAAGACTAGGCGTGCTTCTTGAGGTAGGAAGCCACACCCTCGGCCGAAGGCTTCATGGCCTCGTCGCCCTTCTTCCAGTTCGCCGGGCAGACCTCGCCGTTCTCCTCGAGGTGCTGCAGCGCGTCGACCAGGCGCAGCATCTCGTCGATGTTGCGGCCCAGACCCAGGTTGTTGACCGTGCTGTGCTGCACGATGCCGGCCTTGTCGATCAGGAAGGTGCCGCGCAGCGCCATGCCGCCCTCGAGCAGCAGGCCGTAGTCCTGGCTGATGACCTTCTGGAAGTCCGCGACCAGCGGGTACTGCACGTTGCCGATGCCGCCGTTCTCGGGCTTGGTGTTCTTCCAGGCCAGGTGGCTGAAATGGCTGTCGGTGCTGACGCCGATGACTTCGCAGTTCCGCTTCTTGAACTCGCCGAGGGCCTTGTCGAAGGCGATGATCTCGGACGGGCAGACGAACGTGAAGTCCAGCGGGTAGAAGAACATGACCACGTACTTGCCGCGGTAGTCGGACAGCTGGAAGTCCTTCTTGAAGGTGTTGTCCGGCATCACGGCCGTGGCGGTGAAGTCCGGGGCCTCCGCTGAAACCAGCGGCACGGGCACGAAGTCGAAGTCCATGTCATCCATTGTTCCGTCTCCTTTGTCGACGCTTGCGTCTTCTCGCGGGTGATGGCGCCATCGGGCGCCTGGTGAACATCGATGGCCCCTGTCGGGGCGATTTTTCAGTGGGCGCCCTGGCCATCGGCCGACCGGCACGAGGCGCAGGTGCCAACGTATTCAAGGCGGCGCTGCTCGACCACGAAGCCCGCAGGCAATCCGGGCGCGCCGGCCATTGCCAGCGCCGGGATGTCCGCCACGGCACCACAGCAACGGCAGCGGGCATGGTCGTGAGGGGCCGAGTTGCCGTCGTAGCGGGCTTCGGCGCCGGCGCCGATACCCATCAACCTGGCCACATGGCCGTTGGCCGCCAGCACGTCCAGGTTCCGGTAAACCGTGCCCAGGCTGAGCCGGGGCAGGCGCCTCCGCAGCCGCTCGTGGAGTTCCGCCGCCGTCGGATGGTCCTGTGCAGCCTGGAGTTCCGCAAGGATCTCCGCGCGCTGGGACGTCATGCGGCGTGGTGTCTCGGACATGGCGCAGGGGCCTCCGGGCGATTTGTCGGGGGCGGCGCCAGCCAGAACCATCGAAGCGCCGACCACCCGTGAGCTGGGCCCTATTTAATAGGAATGATTACTGATGTCAAGGATCATTGTTGGGCAGTGGGAAAGAAATGGGGAAGGGCGGGCTCGGACAAAAAAAGAAGCCCCGGGCCGAAGCCCGGGGCTCTCTGCGCCGGCGAACCGGCGCTCAGTCAACTTACCAGGTCACGACCGTACCGACACTGATGCCGGAAGGGTCCTGCCAGGTGTCGCCGTCCCAGGTGCCACCGACACTGTCGCCGAAGCCGCTCTGGCCGCCGCCAATGTCGAAGGAACTGTTGTCGCCGTCGCTCATCATGCTGAACTGGGCGTACGCCAGGACATTCTGCGTGAACACGCGCTCGATGCCGAACGTCATCAGAGTCGACTTGGTGTCGCTCTCATCGATGTCGGTCGTCTCCGTGTCGTCCACAGCGTCCGTGTTCCAGTTGGCGATGGTCATCTGGCCCTTGAGGTTCCACTTGTCGTTCATCTTGAACGACGCGCCGACACCCATGACCGACGACTTCTCATCGACCCAGATCACATCGTCTTCCGTGTTGTAGTCCCAGTCCTGCACGGTGTTCGTCTGGTACAGGGCGGCCACGTCGAACTGGCTGCCCATGTACTTGCCGACCAGGCGGAAGGACTTCGGGCCGTCACCGTAGGTGCCGCCCGGGGCCGGGCTGTTCCAGCCGGCCGAAGCGCCCTCGTAGGCGCCACCGATCATGAACTGCTCGGTCGCGTAGGCGGCCGAAGCGCTCATCGCGGTCATCTTCTCTTCGTCGCCCGGGTCGCCCTGGTCGAACTGGTACGCCGCGAACACATTGAAGCCGTCCCAGTCCGGGGAGACCCACGCGGCGATTTCGCCGAGGCGGTTGTCCCAGCCCATGGTCATCGCGCGGAAGTCACCCATCTGGTCGGGGAACATCTCGACCTTGCGGCCGAGGGCCTTGAACGGGGTGTCGTGACGGCCGACCATGAACTTACCGGCGGTCGCGTGCTTGAAGCCCACGAACGTGTTCCGGGTGCCGATCGTGCCACCGTCGTAGTCGTCACTCATCATGTCCACGAACGACTCGAACTGCCAGAAGGCCGTCAGGTCGGTCGAGACATCGGCGGTGCCCTTGAAGCCGAAGCGCGAGGTGTTGCTGGTCAGGCCCAGCTGGCTGTCGTTGCCGTTGTTCAGCGAGTTGAGGGAGACGTGACCGACGCCGTAAAACGTCCAGTTCGCGTCACCGGCGTTAGCGGCACCGGCCATAAGCAGCGTCAGGGCCGACAGGGTAAGCAGCATCTTCTTGAACAATTTGGACCTCCTTGATTCCACTGGGGTTCTTCCGGGCAGCGAGGCCCCGGAACATCGACCAACCCCCAACGAGCCGGGGACTGTCGAAAATCAACCTGGTCGACCCCAATGCCGACCCGGCGATGTTCTGGCCACCCCGTGGTGGCAACTCTCCGTGATTCCAGCCGTGCGGTGCTGTCCTCGGTGCGAATCCCGGCTCGATCACGCAGAATGATCCTTCAGCACAGCGGTTTCCCGCCGGGCTCAGGGATCGCTTCCGATACGAGCTTTCGTTTGCATCAGCCTCGCGCCGGTCGCGTCGCTTCCCCGCGAGGGTCAGCCGAGCACCGGATCGCTCGAGTCCAGGCACTGGGCACGACCTGTGCCCGGGCGCATTCTTGGCGATTCCCCGAAACCCTGTCAACAGGTTATTTGACAGAGCGCTCCCGGGCCATCACCGCGTCGGGCGATACACGCGGGGTAAGATGAAGGGGTCGGGGAGGGGGATCAACATTTTTTTTCGGTACGGACGGTGACCCGGTTGGGGCGACGGCCGCATCGCGGAGGTTGGATCCGCGCCCGAGGCACTCGTCGCCATGCGGGCGAAGCCCATAACGCACATGATGCACGGATATCCACATTTTGAAGCGACCAGGATGTCAAAAAATGTATCGCCGTATTGTAACATCATGCTCTACCGTCTGATTCATTGGGAATTGTGCTGAATCCGATTGAATCCAACTTTGAAAATATGATACCGTCCTGCTCGGGATAGATCCGAGGCGGTTCATGCAACCTGGATTCGCCCTCCATGCCTCGGATGCTCTCGTCACAACACGTGCTCGCCAGTCGGAGGGATGCTCATGAAGAAGTTCGCTATCGCCATGTTGGTCGTCGCGGCGTTTGCCGTCGCGGCCCACGCCGAATCCAAGCCCGCGCCCGAGAAGATCGAGAATGATATCGTTCTGATGGCCAGCCTCACCGAGGTCGAGCCGAACAATACCGCCGCCACGGCCAATGCCATCGCCGGCGGCGACATCTATGCCGCGGCGCTCAGCCCGGCCGCCGACCAGGACTGGTTCGTGTTCACCACGGCGGGTGGCGCCGCCACGTTCGAGACCGGCGCCGGCCCGGCCACCGCGGCGGGCGACACGAAGGTCTACGTGTACTCGTCCAACGGCACGACGCAGGTCGCCTATGATGACGACGGCGGCGCCGGCCTCTATTCGCTGGTGAACTACAACTTCGCGGCCGGCACGTTCTATGTGAAGGTCATCCACTACAGCGCGACCGGCACCGGCAACTACACGCTGACCTGCGCCGCCGCGGCGCCGCCGGCCGGCAACGACGTGTGCGCGGGCGCCATCGACATCCAGGACCAGAGCCTGTCGTCGTGGGTCGTCAACCTGAACGCGGCCGGCGGCTACAGCAACAACTACAGCCTGCCGACCACCGGCAGCTGCACCGGCTACTCGACCCCCGGCCCGGACGCGATCTACAAGATCAACCTGGCCGCCGGCGAAGCCATCATGATCAGCGAAGCCGGCGCCTGCGACATGGTCCTGTGGCTGGCCACCGACTGCGCCAACCTGCTGACGACCTGCGTGGCGGGCGCCGACGCCGGCTTGACCGGCGGCACCGAGTCGATCAGCTACACGGCCGCCAATGCGGGCACGTACTACCTCGTGGTCGATGCCTACTCCGCCGCCGGCTGCCCGGTGACGGTGACCGTCAACGCCCCGGTCCCGCAGGAAGACGCTTCCTTCGGTTCGATCAAGGCGATGTTCCGCTAGAGCGAACCCGCCTCGCGGTTTCGTGAAGAAAAGGGCCCGGGGTTCGCCCCGGGCCCTCTTTCCTGCCATGTCGCTGAAGGCGTTACGCCTCGTGACGCCTAGTCGTGCGTCAACCGACGGTACTTGATCCGGTGCGGCTGGTCCGCGTCCACGCCCAGGCGCTTGCGGCGATCCTCCTCGTACTCGGAATAGCTGCCCTCGTACCAGACCACGTTGCTGTCGCCCTCGAAGGCCAGGGTGTGCGTGCAGATGCGGTCCAGGAACCAGCGGTCATGGCTGACCACGACCAGGCAGCCGCCGAACTCGGTCAGGGCGTCTTCCAGCGCGCGCAGCGTGTCGACGTCCAGGTCGTTCGTGGGCTCGTCCAGCAGGATCAGGTTGGCGCCGCTCTTGAGCAGCCGCGCCAGGTGCACGCGGTTGCGCTCGCCGCCGCTGAGCGTGCCGACCTTCCGCTGCTGGTCCGACCCCTTGAAGTTGAACCCGGAGCAGTAGGCGCGGCTGTTGACCTTCACGCCGCCCAGGTCCAGCTCTTCGGCGCCGTCGGTGATGTTCTCCCAGACCGACTTCTCGGCGTCCAGGTCGTCGCGGGCCTGGTCCACGTAGGACAGGCGCACGGTCTCGCCGACCACCATCGAGCCGCTGTCCGGCTTTTCCTCGCCGGTGATCAGCCGCATCAGCGTCGTCTTGCCGGCGCCGTTGGGGCCCACCACGCCGACGATGCCGCCGCGCGGCAGGTGGAACGTCAGGTCGTCGAACAGGACCGTGTCGCCGTAGCCCTTGCACAGGTGCTCGGCGGACACGACGACGGTGCCCAGCCGCTCGCCCGCGGGGATGCGGATCTGCGCCGCGCTCTGGCTCATCTGCCGTTCCTGGCTGACCAGCTGCTCGTAGTTGGACACGCGCGCCTTGTTCTTCTTCTGGCGGGCCTTGGGCGAGGCCGTGACCCACTCCAATTCATGCTCGATGGTCTTGAGGCGCTTACTGTCGGCCTTCTCCTCGTCGATGAGCTTCTTCTTCTTCTGGTCCAGCCACGAGGAGTAGTTGCCTTCCCAGGGGATGCCGTAGCCGTTGTCCAGCTCCAGGATCCAGCCGGTGACGTTGTCCAGGAAGTAGCGGTCGTGCGTGACGATCACGACGGTGCCGGCGTACTCGCGCAGGTGGCGCTCCAGCCACGACACCGACTCGGCGTCCAGGTGGTTGGTGGGCTCGTCCAGCAGCAGCAGGTCGGGCTTATCCAGCAGCAGGCGGCACAGCGCCACGCGGCGGATCTCACCGCCGGACAGCTTCGAGACGTCGGCGTCGCCGGGCGGGCAGCGCAGCGCATCCATGGCGATCTCGAGCTGACGGTCGAGTTCCCAGCCGTTGGCGTGGTCGATCTCGTCCTGCAGGCGGCCCATCTCCTCCATCAGCTTGGTCATCTTGTCGTCGTCCATCGGCTCGCACATCGCCATGCTGATCTCGTTGAAGCGGTCGAGCTTGCCCTTCATGTCCGCGACGGCCTCTTCGACGTTGCCGCGGACGTCCTTGGACTTGTCCAGTTGCGGTTCCTGGGGCAGGTAGCCCACCTTGATGGAGGGGTCGGGGAATGCCTCGCCGATGAAGTCCTGGTCCACGCCGGCCATGATCTTCAGCAGCGAGCTCTTGCCCGAGCCGTTCAGGCCGATGACGCCGATCTTGGCGCCGGGGTAGAAGGACAGCCAGATACCCTTGAGGATCTCGCGGTTGGGCGGGACGACCTTCTTGAGGTTCTTCATCGTGAAAATGTACTGCTGCGCCATGTTTTCCTTTCACGGGCGGGACCGCGCGGCGCGCGGTAAACGGAGTTTCCCGGCAATTCCAGCCGGGATATAGTCGGTTCCGCCGCGGGGATCGGCAACCCCAATCGCTGGGGGACGTACGACCACGGGCGGGGCGGTTCCGGGCGGGACCGCGGCGGCCGATGACGCAAGGCGAACGCGACCGGAGGGATGAGAGCATGTCAGGCTCGGCAAAGAACTGGCTGATCGGCTGCGGCGTCGGTTGCGGCTTCCTGATCGTCCTGGGCCTGGGGCTGGGCGCGGCAGGGTTCTACGGGGTGCGGCACGTGGCGAAACGCGCCGACCGCATCGAGGCCGCGGGGGCCGCCCTGGCCGAGCGCTTCGGGCCGCCGGAGTCGTACGTGCCCCCGGTCGACGGCAGCCTGGATCCCGCCCGGGTCGAGGCGTTCCTGGACGCGCGGCGCCGGATGGCGTCGGCGCGCGAGCGCACCGGGAAGAGCCTGGCCGTCCTGGACGGGTCCGGCGGCGGCGGCGTGGCGGCGAAGATCGTGGCCGGCGCCAACTTCGTGCCGACGTTGATGTCGTTCATGGAAGAGCGCGACAAGGCCCTGCTGGACGCCGGCATCGGCAACGGCGAATACCGCTATATCTACACCCTGGCCTACTTCAATCTGCTGGGAAAGGATCCCGGCGACGGGCCGGGGTTCCAGATGAACAGCAACGGCGACGAGGACGGGGCCGGCTGGTCGGCCAGCACCCGCCACGAGACCGGCGGCGACAACGATCGCCGCCGCGACGAAGCGCGGCGCGAGCGCGCGCAGGGCTTGCGGCGCGCCCTGAACGGCACGCAGCGGGAGAACCTGCGCCTGCAGCTCGAGGCGCTGAAGGTGGCGGGCGCCGGCAGCGGCGCGAACGCGGCCTGGCGCGCGCAGCTGGCCGCCGAGGTCGAGGCGATGGATAACGAGCGCGGCCGCCTCGCCTGGGAGCAGGGACTGCCTGAGCGGATGCGCCAGGCGCTCGATCCCTTCCGGCAGCAGCTGGATGAGCTCTACGACCCGATGACCGGCGCGCTGGAACTGGGCATGAACGACGGGGAGTCGGGTGACCGGGTGCGCATCAGGTTCGGCGACGGAGACAGTGGCGGGGACGGCGGCGGCGAGAAGCAGGACAAGGGCATCTAGCTGCGCCGGCACCAAAACGTGCGCACGTCGCGCGGCTGGTCCGGCAGCAGCGGGAAGTCGAGCGGCGGGCGCAGGTCGTCCACGTGATCGAAGCGCTCGCGCAGGTCGTCGCGGTAGCGCGTGTGGTCACCGCCCCGGTGGTTGTTGGCGAAGACAGCCACGCCGCCCGGGGCCAGCAGCCCCGCCACGGCATCGGCCAGCGCGCTCCACTCGCGGCTCACCGAGAAGCGCCCGCCGTCCTTCACCGACGAGAACACCGGCGGGTCGCACACCACCAGGTCCAGCGGCCGGAACGTCTCGGGATTCCCGGCCTGCGCGCGCTGCTGCCGGGCCAGCCAGCGCCGCGCATCCTCCTGGATGAACTTGCCCCGGCCACCCTGGTCCAGCCCGTTGAGCGCGAAGTTGGCGGCGCCGTCGCGCAGGCAGCCGCGCGCCGTGTCGACGGAGAACGCCACCTCGGCGCCGTGCGCCACCGCGACCGTCGAGAACGAGCAGGTGAAGGCGAAGAGGTTGGCCATCCTCCGGCCGGCAGCCACGCGCGCCACGCGCCGCCGCGCATCGCGCTGGTCCAGGAACAGGCCCGGGTGTGGCGCGCCCGTCAGGTCCACGCCGTAGCGCAGCCCGTGCTCGGTCACGACCAGCTGCGCCGGCGGCGGCTCGCCCAGCACGCGCGTGTACCCGGGCAGCGACTCCTGGTGCGGGTTCTGGCGATGGCCGCGGATGACGGCGCCGCGCGCGCAGGTGTTCGCGCCCACCGCATCGAGCAGCGGTTGCAGGCGCGCCACGGCGTCGTCCGGCGCCAGGGATTCATCCCAGCACAGGGCCCGCAACCACGATCCGTAGACGTCGACCGCCGCATCGAGGCCCGCGATCTCGCCGCGGTGCACGGCGCGCCAGCAGTCGGACACCTGCGCAGCCCACCGGCCTCGTCGATCCCGGCACAGCGCCTCGTCGCGCTCCGCTTCGGTGGCGCCGCGCGCGACCGCGAACGACGGCGGCAGCGGCGCGCGCACCTCCTGCGCCACGCCCGGCCAGCGCACGGCGGCGCAGTGCAGGTACAGGCGGCCGGCCGGGGCGCCGCCGTAGTCGTCGTCACCAAGGATGGGGATGTTGCTGAGCGCCGCGTGGCGACGCACCTGGTGGCGCCGGCCCCGCGTGATTTCCGCGACGTAGCGCACGAGGCCGCCGGGCCCGGGCTCGGGATCGCGCCGGAACGACGTCTGCGCGGGGTGATCATCCAGCGGGTCGTCGCGTGTCCACGCATCGGGCAGGCCGACGGCGCGCGCATCGACGGCCGACAGGAAGGTGTAGGTCTTGAGGGCGCCGCCCTCTTCATGGATGCGCTGCGCGCGGGCTGAGGCCTCGCGCGTGCGGGCCAGCCACAGGACGCCGCTGGTGCCGACATCCAGGCGCGAGACGACGTAGGTCTCGAGGTCGAGGTGCAGCGCCAGCCACTCGGCGGCGCCCAGTTCGCCCGGGTGCCCGCCGTGCGTCGCCAGGCCGGTCGGCTTGTCGACCGCCAGCCAGTCATTGTCCTGGTAGAGGATCACGAGTCGCTGCCCGGAAGGCCGCGCAACAGGGCCGTCAGCTCCGCATCCAGCGCCTGGCCGCGATCGCGACCGTAGAACAGGTGGAGGCGTTCCAGCATGGCCTTCTTGTCGAGGCCTTCGCTGCGGGCCGTGTCGACCACGGCCTGCGCGGCGGCGGGGCGGGGACCCCAGCGGAAGATCTCGGCGCCCGATGCGTCGAGGGCGACCAGGATGGGGATGCTGCGGGTGCCGCGGGTCAGGAAGCGGTCCATCACGGACAGGTGATCGTCACGCGTCAGCACACGCAGGCGCAGGTTCGGGTTCGCGCGCGCGGCGACCATCAGGCAGGGCAGGCACTGCGCCGAATCGCCGCACCACGGTTCGCTGATCACGAGCCAGGCCTGCGGGATGGTGATGGCCGCCACCGCGGCCGCCAGCGCGGGCGACGGGCGCCACGTGCGCTCCAGTCGCTGCGTGCGGTGCAGGTTCAGTTGGGTGTAGGCCACCAGGTCGGCCTGTTCGGGCAGCAGGCCGGTCGGGTCGACGGCCGCGCGCTGCTCGAACAACCGGCGCCAGCCCTCGTCATCGAGGCCGTCGCGGGCCAGGACATCCAGCAGGTCGTCCAAAAGGGTTCCCTCCCGGGGCAGGGCAGCCGTCCGCCCGGGCGGCTGCGTTGGGCGAACATAGTGTCCTGAATCCGAAGTTCGTGCCCAAATTCGGTGGCTCGGCGCATCCCTGGCGGCGTTGCTCCTCCTTGACGTACGAAAAGTACGCCGGCGTCGTCGCGCCTTGCCCGGGCCACGCCGAGCCGCCGAATTTGGGCACGAACTTCGGACTCAGGACACTAGCAGCCGGGTTTGTGGGCGGCAACCGGAATCCGGCTTTCTGCCTTTCCGGCAACGAGTTATGGGCGTCGCGGGGGCTGGGCAACGCCTGCCGGGCCTCACCCCGGGGTGCCGTGGCCGTGGCCGAATCCGGAACCAGAAGTATATTGGTCGTGTTTTCCGCGGTCCGCGTTCCTGAATAAGCTGATCCCCGGGCGCGCGCCCGGCGAGTCCCGGGCCGGCGACGGCCCGATACGGAAAGGACGAGCGATGAAGAAGAATCTCCTGCTGACGCTGGCCACCCTGGCCATGGTGGCGATGGCGGCGACGTCGTGGGCCGGCGGTCCGGCCTGCACCGGCGCCAAGGATGCGAAGACCACCGCCGCGGGCAGCGCCGGTTGCACGGCCCAGGCCGGCGCGACGGCGATGACGACCGGCGCCGGCGGCGCGTGCGCCGCGGGTGCGGCCGGTTCGGCGGCCTGCCCCGTGAATGCCGACTTCATCAAGGCCGCCGCCATGCATGCCTGCTGCCAGAAGGCCGCGGGCGAAAGCAAAGAGTGCTGCGGACATACGGCCGCCGAGATCCAGGCCCAGTTCTCCGCGTACCATGCCGCGAAGGCCACGATGGCCGACATGCACGCGTGCTGCGCCAAGTCGGTCGGCGAGGGCAAGGGCTGCTGCGGCAAGGACGCCGCCGCGCTGAAGGCCGACTTCAACGCCAAGGCGTCGGCGGCCCTGACCCAGGCGACGGCCCTGCAGGTGGGCATGCACGAGTGCTGTTCCAAGTCGCTGGCCGCCGGCAAGGGCTGCTGCGGCAAGGATGCGACCGGGCTGCAGGCCGACTTCCACAAAAAAGTCGAAGCCTCCCAAAAGAAGCTGGCCTCAAGCTGAGTTTTGCTGCATACTGAGTGAGGCGACCAAAACGCCACATGGATCGACTGGACCCCGATCCATCACTGGGGTGACTGAGCGCGGGAACCGATATGGTTCCCGCGCTTTTTTCCGTCCAGGCCCGTATCATGCCGGTCACGGCCCTCGCTGCGCTGCGTATTCCCCTGTGTCGGAACCCCACTTCGTGTCGGAACTTCGTGGGCCAGCAACCCCGGGTGCGAGGTGAACCTGTTGGATCTGTCGGTGACGATGCGCGATGCGCGGCATCGGCTCCTGCTGGAGCTGGCGCGGCGCGGCAGCGAAGAGGCCTTCCGCCGGCTCTATGCCGAGTTGTACGAGCCCGTGTGCCGGTACGTCGGCGCCCGGGTCCGCAGCCCGGAAGAGGCGGAGGACCTGGTGGCGACCGTCTTCGGCCGGTTCGTCGAGGGCCTTGGCGGCTTCGACGCCGGTCGCGGACCGGTCACCGCGTGGGTGCTGGGGATGGCCCGGCACGCGGTGATCGACCACCAGCGGCGGCAGGCCGCGTTCGGCGGGGCTCGCCAGGCGGCGGCCCTGACCGATGAGCTGCACGACGTGATCGCGTCTGACCTGCCCGATCCGCTGGGGGCGCTGGTCCGGGACGAGGAGATCCGCGCGGTGCGGGACTGGATGCGCCGCCAGGACGCCCAGACCCGGGAACTGCTGGACCTGCGGTTCGGGCAGGGGCTGACCAGTCGCGAGGCGGCGCAGGTGATGGGCCTGACGCCCGAGGCGGTCCGCAAGCGCAGCGAGCGGGCACTCAGGCAGATGCGGCAGGAACTTCCGACGGCAGACAAGGGACAGGAAGAGGGAGGTGCGCCATGCATGAACGTCGAGTGAAGGCGGCGCTGAAGCGGGAACGGGACACGACGGCGACACAACGCCCCGGGCCCACGCACCGCGCGCAGCTGGAGTCGAGCCTGCTGGACACCTACCGGAGACGTTACCCGCGCCATCGGAGGTGGCTGATGTTGTTGAATCCCTGGAATCGCGTTGCAAGGCTGGCCATGGTCGGCCTGGCCGTGGCCCTGCTCGGGGTGGGCGCCTGCTCGACCTCGACCACGACCGAAGTCGAGATGGGGCAGAAATTGACGATCACCATGGGCGGCCTGTCGGGTGACAAGGCCGACGCTGACCTGCAGGCCCTGGAAGGCGAGCTCAACCGCTTCTTCGCGGCCCAGCCCGACGTTGAGGGCGTCACCTTCAACCTGCGCGGCATGAACGGGGAGACGGTGTTCGACATCATGGCCTGGGGGCAGGGCCTGGATGCCGCCGCGCTCGCGGCGGATCTGCGCAAGCAGGTGCCGCGCCTGGAGGGCACGACCGTCGACGTGTCGCCGCTGAACGGCAGCGTGCGCGAGAACATCCTGTCGCATCTCGGCCACGAATACCTGGGCCTGGAGCTGGAAGTCAGCGGCGAGACGGCCGACGAGATCCGCGCGCAGATCCTCGCGCAGATGGCGGCGCAGGGCCTGGGCGGCGACGCCCAGGTGCAGGTCGAAAACCTGCCGGACGGGCGGCGGACGATCAAGGTGGAGGTCACGAAGGAGGCGCCGTAGCCGCGGGCGGCAATGCGCGCGGCCGGTCGCAGCAAAGCCGGTCAGCGCGGGGTGGACAAAACCGAAGGGCCCCCGGGACTTGTGCCCCGGGGGCCTTCGTGTCTACCCTGATGATACACGGCCGCACCCCGGATCCCGAAAGGCCGACCATGAATGATGCTCCCCGCCTGACATTCCACGGCGCCGCCGGCACCGTCACCGGCAGCCGCCACCTGCTCGAGGCCGGCGGCCGCCGCCTGCTCGTCGACTGCGGCATGTTCCAGGGCCTGAAGGAACTGCGCGAGCGCAACTGGGCGCCGCCCGGCTTCGATCCCGCCTTCCTGGATGACCTGGTCCTGACCCATGCGCACATCGACCACACGGGCTGGACGCCGCGGCTGATGCAGTACGGCTTCAAGGGACCCATCCACGCCACGCCGGCGACGGCCGAACTGCTGGAACTGATGCTGCTGGACGCGGCGCACATCCAGGAGGAAGACGCGTCGTTCGCGAACAAGAAGGGCTTCTCGAAGCACGCTCCCGCCGAGCCGCTCTACACGACCATCAACGCGCTGGCGGCGCTCAAGCTGCTGCGTCCGCTGGGCTACGACAGCTGGCGCGTACTGTCGCCACAGGTGCGGTTCCGCTACCACAACTCGGGGCACATCCTGGGCGCGGCGTTCGTCGAGATGCGCCTCAGCGGCGCGGGCGTCCCGAATGGCGGCGCCAACGAGGGCGAACTGACGGTCGTCTTCAGCGGCGACGTCGGGCGCTACGGCGTGCCGCTGCACGTGGACCCGCAGCCGCTGCCGCCGTGCGACGTGCTGGTCGTCGAGTCGACGTACGGGGACCGCAAGCACGAGCATGTGTCGGTGCTGGCCCAGATCCGCGAAGCGTTCCGGCTGACCGTGCACAAGCGCGGCGTCGTCCTGATCCCGGCTTTCGCCGTGGGGCGTGTCCAGCAGGTGGCGCTGATCCTGCGCGAGTTGATGGACGACGGCAACCTGGCCGAGATCCCCATCCACATCGACAGCCCCATGGCCGTGGATGCGACCGCGATCTATTCGCACCACCTGAGGGACGGCAACCTCGACGAGGGGCTCGGCCGTGGCGACACGCTGTTTCCCAGTCAGGTGAAATTGTGCCGCACCGTGCACGAGTCGAAGATGCTGTCGGCGCTGGAGGGGCCGCGCGTGATCATCGCCGCGAGCGGGATGATGACCGGCGGCCGCATCCTGCACCACCTGATCAAGCGCCTGCCCAGCCCGCACAACCTGGTGCTGCTGAGCGGCTACCAGGCGATCGGCACGCGCGGTCGCCAGTTGCAGGACGGCGCGCACACGTTGCGCATGCACGGGCAGAATGTGCCGGTGGGCGCGCGCGTGGGAACCATCGAGGGCCTGTCCAGCCACGCGGATGCCGACGAGATCATGCGCTGGGTGGGCACCTGCCCGCAACCGCCGCGCCGCGTATTTGTCGTACACGGCGAGGGCAACGGGCCGGTGGCGCTGGCTGCGCGCCTGCGGGCGGCGTGGTCGGGCGCGGAAGTGACGGTGCCGGCCCTGGGAGACGGGTTCGATCTGGCTGACGGGCTCAAGCGGAGCTGATCGCACCACGCGCCGCGGCAGGACAGGAAGAAGCCGGGCACCTGCGAGGGGTGCCCGGCTTCGTTTTTTGCCCGGCGCAGTGCCGTGGGCCGCTACTTGTTCAGGTCGCCGTAGGCGTCCTTGAGTTCGAAGCGCGAGATGCCGCGGTTCTTCGAGGGGTCGCCCGCATAGCCGAGCGCCAGCCAATCCACGCGACCATTCTCGGCACCCGTGTGGCAGTCAACGCACTTCAGCGCCGCTTCCTTCGGGGCCACCATGTGGTTGATCTTTTCCCACGACTCGGTCCCGGCGAAGCCGTACTGGCCGCTGTAGGTCAGCCCGGCGGCGGTCATGCCCGACTTGAAGGCCTTGTCCCAGTCGTTGGTCTCGACGAATCCTCCGTTGCCGTAAAGCTGCGGCACCAGAAGGACGTTCTGCTGCTTGTCGTACGGCTGCATGCCGCGCGTGACCTTGAACGGGTAGATCTTTGCGCGCGGGTCCAGGCGGCTGCCCTGCGGGCGATTCAGGTGCGTGACCACGGTCGGGTCCATCTTGTTGCCCAGCAGGTACTGGGCGCTGACGCCGTCGAACCAGGCGTAGGACGGGACCACATTCCTGGCCCAGGTCAGCGTGCCCTTCGTTTTCGTGAACACGGGCATGCCGAGCGAGTCGGTCGTCGCCGCCATGTTCTTGCCGGCGGTCGACCAGTCCCACGACACCACGGTGGGGTTCTCGCGCGCCACGGCCGGGATGTGGCAGGCCTGGCAGGCCAGGCTCTTGGCGTGCCAGTTGAGGATGCGCTTGCTGTGCACGTTCTCGTCGTGGCAGCCCGTGCACTCGAGGTGGTTGGTGGTGGCGCCCGGCGACGAGAACATCGCGCGACCGGCGATGTCGTGGCTCTTCGTCGTGTGGCACTCCTGGCAGCTGAAGTTCTGGCCGTCGGCGCTCATGTGCACGTCCAGCTCGCGCGAGGGGGCGATCAGGGCCAGTTCCAGGTCTCCGTGCTTGATGTTATTGCCGCCGTCGGCCGTAAAGTGGCAGGCGCCGCAGTTGGCGCGCGACGGCTTGCCGACCGTGCGGGCCAGGCTGGCCAGGTCCTGCGGCTCCCAGATCTTGGTCTCCCACGCCGTGGGCGTGTAGACGGGGTGGCCGGCGCCGGTGGGGAACTTGCGGTACTTGCCGGTCTGGTCGTGGCAGACCAGGCAGTCCACGTTGCCGGCCTTCGTGAAGTCGTACGACGGGCCGCTCCAGCCGTAGCCGGCATGGCAACTCGTGCAGTACGGCCAGTTCGACGGCAGCGCGATGGCGTAGTTGTTCATCAGGTTGATCTTGCCGACCGACGTACTGCCCTTGCCGACCACCGTCTGCGTCGACTGCCACAACCAGTGGCTGGTCTTCATGAAGTCGTGCGCGGCGTCTTCGTGGCAGCCGAGGCAGGCCTCGGTCACGGCCGGGCCGTCGGCGAATGGGCCGGTCAGGTCGGCGTGGTCCGGCACCGCGCGCGGCGCGGCGCCGGCCACGGCGGGCAGCAGCGCCAGCAGCGCCGGCAGGATCAGGGTGCGCACTCGGGAACGCATGGCAAACCCTCCGCATGGGAATTCCGGAACGGCGGCCGCCGGTGCGGCCGCTGGCCTTCACGAGCCGAACATTATGGTGGTGTTAAGCGGAAAACAAACGACAACTGGGGGATTTGCGGCGCGAAAGAAAACCGAAATCATCCGCGATATTCTTCATTCAGGCGATGGCCCGAAAAGCCGAAGTATTGGGGCACGACCACCAAACCGGGAGTACGCACCATGCCCGTCTGCACGCATCTCGAACAGTACGGAGCCCAGTTCGCCTTGGCCGAGGCCACGTACCGCAAGTGTGTGGTGCTGGTGGATGCGATCATGGCCGAAGGCCCCGGCGAGGGCCGCGCCGGCATGGTTATCAGCGCCCTCGAGGAGTGGCGACAGCAGGACGCGCGCCTGCGCGTGCAGCTGGTCGAGCTCGCGAAGTCCGGCCGCGTGCGCCTGCCGCGCCGGATGGTCGTGAAGGGCGTGCACCGCCATGCCGTCGGCACGCAGGGCACGGTCATCTGCGCGACCTGCCGTCGCGCCGTGCCCCGGCTGAAATACGCCGAGTGGAAGTTCGCCCACAACGGCTCGGTGTCGTTTCGCGGCCGGGAGTTCGAGGTCCGCCAGGCCATCTCCGTCTAGCGCGGCCCGCGCCTAGGCGCCGAAGAAGTTGGTCGCGTCCGTCCCGTCGGCATCCTCGCCGAATACCTGCGCCGTCTGCCCCTCGATCAGGTACGTCGCGTGCGTCCCGTAGGCCCGGCTGAACTCCACCTTGCGGTCGTCGTGCCCTGGCGAGCGCAACACCAGTTCGGCGAAGCGGTGGTCGGCCACCGAGGTCAGGTCGATCGTGCACACCGGGCACGAGAACGCGACCATGTCGCCGTGCGAGAGCCCTTCCTCGAGGCTGCGATCGCAGACGTACTTGAAGTTGCCCGGCTGGGGACTCAGCAGGATCATGCCGCGCCGGTCGTGATGCCGGGCCACCAGCAGGATCTTCACGCTCGGGTTCAGCACCGTCGCGCAATGGGGGCACAGGTACGTGTTCTTCATGGTCGTCCTCGCTCAAGGCCGGTCGCGCGTCGATCCGCGCGTCAGCGGTTCGTTCTCAATCCCGTTCGTCGCCGGATGTCTTCTTTCCGCCGGAAAGAAGTGACCACCCCAGCCAGCCACCCAACGCGGCCATCAGCCAGGGGCTGCCGGTCAGGCTTCAGCCGCCGCCGTGGCAGGCGACCCAGCGGCTGGCCAGCCAGCCCAGGGCAATCCCTGCGACCAGGCCGACAGGGCCGCGTGTTCGGGACCAAGTCATGCCGGACCTCGATCATTGCGGACCTTGACCATGGCGGAACTGCCGTTTCCGGTGGAGTTCGCGGCGACCTGGTGATTATCCTCCCGCCGGGGCGCTACGGCAAGAGCCGGCTGGGCGAGCGGCGGTCAGGGCCGAATGCGACGAGATTGCCCGCCACCAGGACGGCGGGCGTCATGGTGCCGGAAAGGACGGTCAGGATCGTGCAACAACGGATGGCCCGATGGATGGCGACCGCACTGCTGGCGACGGCCGCGGGGGCGGGCAGCGGCTGCGCGGCGACGGCGCCTGGGGCGGTGGCGCGGGCGCAGGTGCGGGCCGAGGCGGCCGACCGCCTGATGCCGGCGGCGGCCGAGGACAGCCTGCTCGCCGTGCAGCAGGGGCTGCCGACGGCCGAGCGCGTGGGCCTGTGGGCGCGGCGTTTCCTGGCCGCAGACGGCATCCGTTACGTGTTCGGCCCGAACGCCGACGGCTACGTGGCCGAGCGCGAGATCGTGCGCGACCACCGCCAGGACTGCATCAGCCTGCTCTACCGCTGCACCGAACTGGCGCGGGCGCGTGATCACCGCGATGCGATCGCGGTCGCGCTGGCGACGCGGTTCGCCGGCGCCGAGCCCGACTCGGTCGTCGATGCCTCCGGGCGCGTGGACTACGACGACCCGTCGCACCTGGACTACAGCCTGGACATGATCCGCAGCGGCCACTGGGGCACGGACGTGACGGCGCAGGTCGGCGCGGCCGAGCCCGACACGGTCGGCACCTCGCGCTACCCTGCGCGCAGCTTCTTGCTCGTACCGAAGGCGAAGCTGGATCCCGCGATGCTGCGCGAGGGCGACATGTGCTGGTTCGTGCTGGACCCGAACGTCGCGTCGGCCCGCAAGCTGCGCGACACGTACGGGCTGGTGATCGGGCACGTCGGGCTGGTGATCGTGCAGGACGGCCGGCCCTGGCTGGTGCACGCGGCGGTCAGCGGGCTGAGCGGCTGGTACGAGGGCGGCACGGTGGTCAAGGTGCCGCTGGTGGAGTACCTCGGCCGGGTGGAGCGCTTCGCCGGCGTGAAGGTGACGCGCTTCGAGGGCGGCGGCTGACGCGACCGTCGCCAGGGTCAACGGGCCGGGTCGGCCCCGGTCGACACGAAGATCGCGTAGTCGCTCAGGAGCGCCGAGACCCTCCAGTCGTTGCGCATCTGCAGATAGATCGTCTTGGTCCCGGCGCCTTCCGACAGCGTGATGTCCAGCGTGTCGGCGTGGGCCTGCCAGGGCGCCGCCGCCAGGTCGGGGCTTTCCGACCAGCGCACCTGCGTGGCCTTGCCGGTCAGGATGCCGCGGATATCCCGGGTCGTGGTCTGGCGGTTCGCGGGCACCTCCAGGCGGAAAGCGGCACCGGTCAGCAGGTCCGGCGTGACGGTGAGGTGCGAGACGCTGTTGAAGCCGAAATCGCCGCTGAATTCGCCCCAGATCTGTTGCGCCGTCTCACCGGCTCCCAGCAGCAGTTCGGTGTGCGTGCCGGCGCCGGGCGTCCAGGACGCCGCCGCCAGGCCCGCCTCGCTGTTCGCGAAGCGCATCTGGTCGATGCCGGCCGCCGGGATCGACAGCGTGACGGTACGCGAGGCGACGATCGTGCCGCCGCCGGCGATCGCGAAATCGGGCGAGAAATCGACCTTGGCGGTGGCGATCGTGGCCACCGAAGAGTACGCGCCGTCCACCGAGCGCACGCGGACCCTGACCGTGTCGCCCTGCGCAAATGCGCCGGCATCCAGGGACAGGACGGCCGTATCGCCGGCGGCTGCGGCCGGGAAGGTCACTTCCGGGGAGAACGTGGGACCGAGGGCGACACGCAGCGACGTCCCGCGCGACACGATGACCTTCACGGCCAACAGGCGCGACGCGACGGTGCTGCCGTCCTGGTTGATGATCACGCGGGGGCCCAGCAGCGTGCCGGTCGTCGTGGCGTAGTCCACGAGCTGGGCATTGCCGTCCTCGTCCATCGCCTGCACGCGGAACCAATGCGACTGCGTGGGCGTCGCATTCTCGTAAGGATAGAAATTGTTGATGCCGGTTGTGTGCGCGACGCGGGTGACGCTGGTCCAGGCCGAGTCCGGGTGCACGGTGTGGCTGATGGCGTATTCGGCGATGCCCCGGCCCTGGGGCTGATCCCAGGTCAGGTTGATGGTGCCGCCAACGGCCAGGATGTTCAGATGCAGGGGGTCGCCGTCGTCGGGCCCCGTCGGGTCGAACGGGTTGTCCCAGGCGGGCGGTACGGGCGCGCTTTCGCAGCCGGAAAGGCCGGCCAAAGCCAGCAGCGTCATAGCCATCAGCATGAAGCCCAGCGCGGCCAGCGGCAGCTGGACCAGGGCCGGCAGCTTCGAGACGGCCCGGCGGGCCACGGTGGACGAGCGGTGCATGCTTCGGGCTCCCCGGTTCAGGTCAGAAGCTCAGGCGAACGGCCGAGTGGAAGGACGGCGCGCCGGACAGGCTTGCGGGCCCACCCGCCGCCGTCGACACCTGGGCGCCGGTCGCCGGCAGCTCGCCCGCGCCGGCGGCGACCCCGTCGAACGACAGCCAGGCGTCGATCATGCTGACGATGATGGCGCCGATGGCCGCAGTCAGGCCCAGGTCGCGCATGTTCGCGGCGTTCTTCGTGTCCTGGTATTTGGCGTCGGCGGCCGCGCGCAACGTCGCGATGTCGCGCGCGTCCAGGGCGTGGTTGTAGGCGTCCATCGCCAGGAGGTATTCCTTCTGGGCGTTGCCGCGGTTGATCTCCGAGCCGAGGGCGACCAGCACGCCGCCGGCCTCGACGGCCGAATAGGCCCAGCCGCGGGTGCCGTGGCCCAGGTAGCGGGGTCCGAGGCCCGCCATCGCCACGTTGCTCAGCACGGCGGTTCGCTTGCTGTAGGGCAACAGGCGGACGGTGATGTGCCGCCAGTCGTCGTTCCCGGCCAGGTCGAGGCTCTCCCGGTGGGGGATGCGCCCCGGCATCTCGCAGGACAGGTCGTAGTGGCCCGGCGGCAGCGTCAGGGGCTCCGGCAGCGGCAGGAAGCCGATGAAGCTGCCGTTCAGCGACATGGTGGCCCCGGCCGGGCCGGCCAGGTGCAGGGTCGCCGCGGATACTTGCGGCGCAGGCGCGAGCACGGTCGCGGCCATGATGGCGGCGGCAAGCGTGAAGCTGGGCGCGGACAGGCGCGGAAGGCGCATGCAATCCCCCGGGGACGGGCGTGACACCTGGCACAGGATCATGTTCGGGACGCGGCGCGCATTATAGGTCACGAACGCGCCGGATGCCCAATGGAAACATGCCAACGCTTTCGGGCGGCTGCGGTTCCGGCGGCTTGTGGTTTCGACGGTTTGCGGTTCAGGCGCGGTGGTAGGGCAGGCCGCGCAGGATCGTCAGGCCCCGGTACACCTGCTCGAGCAGCAGGACGCGGGCCATTTCGTGGGTCAGGGTCAGGCTCGACAGGCGGATGGTGCGGTCGGCGCGGGCGCGGGCCTCGTCGCCCAGCCCGTCGGCGCCGCCGACCAGGAAGCTGAGCCCGCCGTGGGCGCCCAGCAACGCGGACAACTGGACGGTGGTCAGGTCCTCGCCATGCTCGTCCAGGGCCAGGACGGGCCGGGCCGGGTCGCGCGCGCCCAACCGCTGCACCATCGCTGTGGCCTCGCGCTTCGGGTCGGCGTCTTTCAATTCGATGACCTCGACGGGCGCCAAAGGGCGGATGCGGGCCACATAGTCGTCGGCCAGCGCCGCGAGTCGCCGATCCTTGCAGCGGCCGATGACAATGATTCTCAACATGAATCGACCCCGCCGCGACCGGGTTGGCGTCGCGTCGAATGAGGGAACCGGTGACTTCGCGCCCACGCGGTTGATCGTTGTGCGCACGCAGCGCCGCCGCGTGGTCGCGCCGATGTCGACAGGACGATGTTGATCGCCATTGATCGCAAAGCCAATCCTTTCTTGACACCCATCGGACCGACTTATCTAATTTGCCGCCGGGTTGTCGTTGTGTCGACAATCTTGTCCACGGTACAGCCACCGGCGCCGTGCCCGGGTCCTCCGCTCACCACGAAAACCGGGAAAAAGCCCATGAATCTGCCGCATTTCCTCGGGGTCGTCAGCGGTGTCCAGGATCATTTCGCGACTGCCCTGATCTTTGTGCTGGTCGGCATCGCGTTCGCCGCGCTCGCGCTGGGCGTCGCGAAGCTGCTGCGTCCGAGCAATCCGAGCGCCGCCAAGTCGACGACGTACGAGTGCGGCGAGGTCGCGCACGGCTCGTCATGGATCCGCTTCAATGTCCGCTTCTACCTGGTCGCGCTGTTCTTCATCGTGTTCGACGTCGAGATGATCTTCCTGCTGCCCTGGGCCGTCGTGTTCCGGCAGCTGTATCCCGTGCCCGGCCTGGGCGCGCTGGTATTCTGGGAAATGATCATCTTCCTGGCCATCCTCGGCCTGGGCCTGGCCTACATCTGGGCGAAGGGCGATCTCGACTGGGTCAAGAAGCTGGCCGAGCGCTCCGGTCCGGTCGCCACCGGCGTCACGGAGGAGGAGGAGGTCCCCGCACCGTGAGCACGCATGCGACGCCCCCCGAGGGCTACGATGTTTCCCGCGAGCACATGCTCGACTTCAAGGTCGAGGAGCAGCTGCTGCAGGTCGTCGAAACCGATGCGAAGAATTTCATCCTGACCACGGTCGACGAGGTGTTCAACTGGGCCCGGCTGTCGAGCGTGTGGCCCGTCACCTTCGGCCTGGCCTGCTGCGCCATCGAGATGATGGCCACGTCGGCCACGCGCTACGACATCGACCGCTTCGGCGCCGGCGCCTTCCGCGCCACGCCGCGGCAGGCCGACCTGATGATCGTCTCGGGCACCGTCACGGCGAAGATGGCCACCCGCCTGAAGCTGATCTACGACCAGATGCCCGAGCCCAAGTGGGTCATCGCGATGGGCAGTTGCGCGATCGGCGGCGGCCCGTACTTCAAGTACGGCTACCACGTCGTCAAGGGCGTCGACTTCATCGTGCCCGTCGATGTGTACGTGCCCGGCTGCCCGCCGCGCCCCGAGGTGCTGCTGGACGGCCTGATGCGCCTGCAGGACAAGATCCGCGGCCGCAAGGGGCGCTTCATCACGCCCAAGTGGGTCACCGACTACGCCAAGCTGATCCCCTACCGGAAGTAGAGAGGGCGCGCGTGGAACAGAACGCGATCTACGAACTGCTGGCCGGCGCCCTGGGCGACGGCGCGCTCGGGTACAACGAGCACGCGCTCGAGCCGTGGGCCGACGTGGCGCCGGCGAAGGTCGTCGAGGCCTGCCGTTTCCTGCGCGACGACCCGCGCCTGGGCTTCAACCAGTTGATGTGCCTGAGCGCGCTGGACTGGGACGGCCTCGACGAGGCCGGCAAGGGCAAGTCGACGGCCATCCTCGGCTACACCGACGACGGCCAGCCCGAGACCAGCGACCGCGTGGGCACCGGCGACCTCGGCGTCGCCTACCACCTGTACAGCCATGCGCTGCGCCACAAGTTCACGCTGCGCCTGCGCGTGGCGCGCGACGTGGCCGCGGTGCCGACGGTGTCGGGCGTGTGGACGACCGCCGCCTGGCATGAGCGCGAGGCCTGGGACCTGATGGGCATCACCTTCACGGGCCATGCCGACCTGCGGCGCATGCTGCTGGACGACGCGTGGGTGGGACACCCGCTGCGCAAGGACTACGTGATGCCCGACAACTGGAACGGCGTGCCCCTGCAGGGCCAGGCCTACAGCGCGAACCCGTTCCCCGTCGAGACCGGCGGTCCGGACCAGCCCGCGGGCGACAAGCCCGCCGAGGGATGAGCATGGCCAATGAATCGACACGGGTGAACGCCGCCGGCCTCTTCTCGGGCCGCGGCTGGCACGACCAGGACCACGTCCCGGGGATCAAGAGCGAGCTGCTCGAGCTGAACATGGGCCCGCAGCACCCCGCGACGCACGGCGTGCTGCGCCTGCTGCTGCAGACCGACGGCGAGATCGTCTACAAGGTGACGCCGGTGCTGGGCTACCTGCACCGCTGCGCCGAGAAGATCGCCGAAGGCGTGAACTACAAGCAGTGGGTGGTCTACACCGACCGCTTCGACTACCTGGCCCCGATGTGCTGCAACCACGCCTACGTGACGGCGGTGGAGAAGCTCATGGGCCAGGAGGTGCCCGAGCGCGCCGAACACATTCGCGTCGCGGTGAGCGAACTGTCGCGCATCGCCAGCCATCTCATCGCCCTGGCCACGTTTGGCCTGGACATGGGCGCCTGGACGCCGCTGCTGTACTGCTTCCGCGAGCGCGAGGAGATCCTCAACCTGCTCGAGCGCATCTCGGGCGGGCGGATGCTGTACAACTACATGATTCCCGGCGGCGTGCGGTACGACGTGCCGAACGACAACTGGGTGGCCGACGTGCTCGACTTCGTCGACCTGATGGAGCACAACAAGCTGCCCGAGTACAACACGCTGCTGACGTACAACAAGATCTTCATCGAGCGCACGGCCGACGTGGGCATCATCGACGCCGCGACGGCGGTCGACTACGGCTGCACCGGCCCGGTGCTGCGCGGCTCGGGCGTCGACTTCGACTGCCGCCGCGACGACCCGTACAGCGTGTACCACAAGTTCGACTGGCAGGTGCAGGTGGGCCGCGGCGAGATGGGCGCGGTCGGCGACTGCTGGGACCGTTACATCGTGCGCGCGCGGGAGATCGAGCAGTCGTGCCGCATCATCCGCCAGGCGCTGCAGCAGTTGCCGGAGGGGTCGTACCAGGCCCTGGCGCTGAAGGCCATCGTCAAGGTGCCCGCCGGCGCAGCCTACACGCGCGTCGAAAGTGCGAAGGGCGAGCTCGGCCACTACATCATCTCGGACGGCGGGCAGACGGCATTCCGCAACAAGGTGCGGTCGCCGTCCTTCTGCAACCTGCAGGTCGTTGAGAAGGTGGGCGTGGGGCAGATGGTCTCGGATCTCGTGGCCCTGGTGGGGTCGCTGGACATCGTCCTCGGGGAGATTGACCGCTGATGAAGCTCATGTACGACTTCTTCACCGGGCAGCTGGGCCTGGACGCCGCCGGGGCGAACATCGCGGTGGCTTCGGTGATGGCCGTGATCATGTTCACGGTCATGGCCCTGTGCGCGATCATCCTGACGTGGATGGAGCGCAAGGTTGCCGGCTTCATGCAGAGCCGCTACGGCCCGATGTACACCGGCCGCTTCCACGGCTGGGCGCAGGCCGTGGCCGACATGCTGAAGATCCTCGGCAAGGAGGACATCATCCCGACCGAGGCGGACAAGGGCCTGTTCAAGTTCGCGCCGATCCTGGTGCTGCTCGGTTCGCTGCTCGCGTGGGCGGCCATTCCCTGGGCGCCGGACTTCGTGGCCGCCGACTTCGACCTGGGCCTGTTCTACATCTTCGCCGTCAGCAGCCTGGTCGTGATCGGCATCCTGATGGCGGGCTGGGCCTCGAACAACAAGTGGTCGCTGTACGGCGCGGCGCGCGGCGCGGCCCAGATGATCAGCTACGAGATCCCGCTGGCCCTGGCCGTCGTGCCGGTGGTCATGCGCGCGGGCTCGCTGAACCCGCAGGACATCGTCATCGCGCAGCAGGGCGGGATCTGGCACTGGAACATCAACCCGATCACGAACCCGTTCCTGTTCATCGCGTTCTTCATGTACTTCATCGCCTCGATCGCCGAGACGAATCGCGGGCCGTTCGACATGCCCGAGACCGAGTCCGAACTGGTGGCCGGCTACCACACCGAGTACACCGGCATGCGCTTCGCCTTCTTCTTCCTGGCGGAGTACGCGAACCTGTTCCTGGTCTCGATGATCGCCGCCCTGGTCTTCCTGGGCGGCTGGTGGGCGCCGTTCCCGGGCATGGGCTGGATCCCGCCCGCGCTGAACTTCATCATCAAGGGCGTGCTGCTGGTCTTCCTGAACATGTGGGTGCGCTGGACGCTGCCGCGCGTGCGCGTCGACCAGCTCATGCACCTGTGCTGGAAGGTGATGATTCCCGTGTCGCTGCTGTGCGTGGTCGGCGCGGGCGTGTGGATGATGGCCTGGGGCCAGCTGAAATAGTTCGGATTTACCGGCGCGCGGCCCGGCCGCGCCGCCGTTTCTGCCGCGAAAGGGCGTGAACAGAAGATGGGTCAGTACTTCGCGGACATCGTGGCGGCCGTCGGCTCGGCGATGCAGGGCATGGCCATCACGTTCAAGCACATCTACAAGAAGCCGGTGACGCTGCAGTACCCGGACGAACGCCAGGTCATGCCCGAGCGCTTCCGGGGCTTCGTGCACAACGACATGACCAAGTGCGACGCCTGCAACATCTGCGCGAAGCTCTGCCCGGTCGACTGCATCTACATCGAGGCCGAGGGCAAGGCGAAAGAGCGCGTCATGACGCGCTACGCCATCGACTACAACAAGTGCATCTGGTGCTCGCTGTGCACCGAGAACTGCCATACGGGTTCGATCACCATGAGCCACGACTACGACCACTCGGTGTACGACCGCCGGTCGCTGGTCTACGAGTTCATGGATCCGCGGGTGGCCAAGATCCCCTGCCATCGCGCCACGCGCATCGAGCAGGGCTGGTGGGTCGAGCCCAAGGAAGACAAGCCCGGCGCCGGAGACAAAGGAGACGACGCGTGATCCGTGACCTGGTCTTCGTCCTGCTGGCGCTGCTGACCGTGGTGCCGGCGTTCTGGGTGGTGTTCAGCCGCAACATCGTGCACGCGGGTTTTGCCCTGCTGTTCACGCTGGTCGGCGTCGCGGGCATGTACGGCTTCCTCGGGGCCGACTTCCTGGCCGTCACCCAGTTGATGGTGTACGTGGGCGGCGTGCTGGTGCTGGTGCTGTTCACGGTCATGATGACCCACGTCCCGGCAGCCAAGCGCAGCCGGCACGGCCTGGACCGCCTGGTGCCGCCGGCCGTGTTCGCCGCCGCGGTGTTCGGCGTGCTTTACAAGGTGATCACGGTCGTGAAGTGGAACGTCGGCGAGGCTTCGACGTCCCCGACCACGACCGAGATCGGGACGCAGTTGATGACCAACTACATCTTCCCGTTCGAATACGTGTCGATCGTGCTGCTGGCCGCGATGGTCGGGGCCGCGATCCTGATCCGCGAGCGCAACCACGCCGGATCCGACGATGCGATCGCCGAGGAAAAGCAGGAGGCGCGCCCGTGAACGTCGGATTGCCGCATTTCCTGACCGTGAGCGCGGTCCTGTTCGCCCTGGGGCTGTTCGCCGTGATGTCGCGGCGCAACACTGTCGCCATCCTGATGGGCGTCGAGCTGATGCTCAACGCCGCCAACGTGAATTTCGTGGCGTTCTCGCGCTATGTGCAACGCGGGATCGACGGCCAGATGATGGCCGCCTTCGTCATCGTCCTTGCGGCGGCCGAAGCGGCGGTGGCCCTGGCCATCGTCCTGGCCATGTACCGCAACTACGGCACGGTCAACGCGGACACCGCGCAAAGCCTGAAGCGATAAGGGAGAGCACCCGGCGATGAGCGATCAGGCCATCATTACAGCGGCAATCTCGATCCTGCTGCTGCCGCTGCTGTCGTACACGCTGACCTTCTTCTTCGGGAAGAAGCTGCCGCGCAAGGGCGACTTCATCGGCGTGACCCTCATGGGTATCGCGCTGGTCCAGGCGTTGCGGATCTTCATCGCGTTCTGGAAGATCGGCGACCCCGCGTACCGCGTCGAGCAGTCGTTCCGCTGGCTGAACCTGGGCGATAACTTCCGCCTGGACGCCGGCATCCTGGTGGACGGCATGACCGCCGTGATGCTGATGGTGGTCTGCCTGGTCAGCTTCCTGGTGCACCTGTACTCGACGGGGTACATGCACGGCGACCGGCGGTACGAACGGTTCTTCGCCTTCCTCGGGTTCTTCACGTTCTCGATGCTGGGCATCGTGCTGTCGAACAACCTGTTCTTCCTGTACGTGTTCTGGGAGCTGGTGGGCCTGTCGAGCTACCTGCTGATCGGCTTCTTCTTCCACAAGGCGTCGGCCGCCTCGGCCAACAAGAAGGCCTTCCTGACCAACCGCGTCGGCGACTGGGGCTTCTGGCTGGGCATCCTGGCGTTCTTCACCGCCTGCGGCACGCTGAACTACTTCGAGCTGTTCGCGCAGGTGAACGCCGGCGCCATCAAGGGCCCGCTGCTGGCCTGGGCCGGCGTCGGCCTGTTCATGGGCTGCGTCGGCAAGTCGGCGCAGATGCCGCTGCACATCTGGCTGCCGGACGCCATGGAAGGCCCCACGCCCGTGTCGGCCCTGATCCACGCCGCGACGATGGTCGCCGCCGGCGTGTACATGGTGGCGCGACTGGCGCCGCTGTTCGGCCCCGAGGCATTGATGGTGGTCCTGTACGTGGGCGCCATCACGGCCTTCATCACCGCGACCATCGCGCTGGTCAAGACCGACATCAAGCGCGTCCTGGCCTTCTCGACCCTGAGCCAGCTGGGCTACATGGTCATGGGCCTGGGCGCGGGCGACCCGGTCAACGCGATGTACCACCTGACCACGCACGCGATGTTCAAGGCCCTGCTCTTCCTGGGCGCCGGCTCGGTCATCCACGCCGTGCACTCGCAGGAGATGCCCGAGATGGGCGGCCTGCGCAAGAAGATGCCGATCACGTTCTGGACGTTCCTGATCGCCACCCTGGCCATCAGCGGCGTGCCCGGCCTGTCGGGCTTCTACTCGAAGGACGGCATCCTGGGCTCGGTGCTGGCGGTCGGCATGGTGAAGGGCCACTACCTGCCGTTCATCCTGGGCATCACGGCCGCGGCCCTGACGCCGTTCTACATGTTCCGCATCGTGTTCCTGACGTTCTTCGGCAAGCCCCGCGACCAGCACAAGTTCGACCACGCGCACGAGAGCGGCTGGGCCATGGCCATCCCGCTGATGGCGCTGGCGTTCATGACGCTGATCTCGGCCGGCATCCCGGGCAAGACGGCGGACAAGGGCTGGTTCAGCAAGTTCGCCGCGCCGTACGACGTGGCGGCGATCAGCGCGCAGTTCGATGCGAAGCAGGGCGGCGGCGAGCTGCTGGTGGCGTCGCACGAAGCGGCGGCGCTTGATGGCGGGCACGGGGAGACGGCGCTGGGTGAACCTGTGGCGGCGCATGGCGAAGCTGCCGCGGCGCATGGCGAAGCTGCGGCCGTGCCGGGCGAGAACCTGCACGCCGAAGCCATGCCGGCCGAGGGCGGTCACGAAGCGGCGCCGGCCCATGGCGAGGCTGCGCCGGCGCACGCCGCGCCTGCGAATGCGCATGGCGAAGCTGCCGCCGCGCATGGCGCCGCAGCCGGCGGCCACAACAGCCACGTGCGCCACACCGCGCACATCCGCGCCATGATCATGTCGATTATCGTGGCCACCCTGGGCATCACCGCCTCGTGGTGGACCTATCACAAGCTGCGGGTGAACCCGGCCGCCATCCAGGCGCGCCTGCCGTTCGCCCACAAGGTGCTGCAGGGGCAGTACTTCTTCGATGAGTTGTACGCGGCCACGATCTACCGGTTCACCCTGTGGTGGTCGATGATCTGCGCGGCGTTCGACCGCATCGTGATCGACGGCATCGTCAACGGCACCGGGTACCTGACCCGGCTGGTGGCCTGGGTTTCCGGTCAGTGCGACCGCTACATCGTCGATGGCGCGGTCAATGGAGTGGCGACCGTCCTGCAGGGAGCCGGCGAAGGCATTCGCCGCGTGCAGACCGGCCGCATTCAGACGTATCTGGTCTACGTCAGCGCCTCGGTGCTGGTGCTGATCGTGATCTACCGGGTTCTGTAGGGACGACGAGAGAACACCCGAGAGGAGCGCCACGCAATGGGCGAGCACATTCTATCGTGGATGACCTTCTTCCCGCTCATCGGAGCGGCAGTGATCGCATGCCTCCCGTCCGGGAGGAAGCAGGTCATCAGGACGGTGGCGGCGGTGGCCGCGGCCGTGCCGTTGCTCCTGTCCGTGCAGCTGTTCATGAACTTCGACCGCGCTTCGGGCGCGCTGCAGTTCGTGGAGCACTACACCTGGATCAAGAGCTTCAACATCGAGTACTTCATGGCTGTCGACGGCCTGAGTATGCCGATGATGATGCTGACGGCGCTGCTCTCGTTCCTGTGCATCTTCGCCTCGTGGGGCATCGAGAAGTCCCTCAAGGGCTACTTCGCGATGTTCCTGCTGCTCGAGACGGGCATGTTCGGGGTGTTCTGCGCATTGGACTTCTTCCTGTTCTACGTGTTCTGGGAAGTCATGCTGCTGCCGATGTACTTCCTGATCGGCATCTGGGGCGGCCCGCGTCGCGAGTACGCCGCCATCAAGTTCTTCCTGTACACGCTGGCCGGTTCGGTCCTGATGCTGCTGGCGATGATCGCCTTCTACCTGAACGTTGCCGACCCGGTCACCGGCGGCCACACGTTCAACATGGTCCACATGTTCGACCAGAACAACCACAGCGCCTGGCTGCAGACGACGAACATCCGGCACATGCTCTGGCTGGCCCTGTTCATCGGCTTCGCCATCAAGGTGCCGGTGTTCCCGTTCCACACCTGGTTGCCAGACGCGCACGTCGAGGCGCCAACGGCCGTGTCCGTCATCCTGGCCGGCGTGCTGCTGAAGATGGGCACCTACGGCATCCTGCGCATCAGTTACCCCATGCTGCCCGACCAGGCGATGTGGTTCCGGTACGCACTGGCGACCCTGGGGGCGATCAACATCCTCTACGGGGCCTACTGCGCCATGGCGCAGAAGGACATGAAGAAGCTGGTCGCGTACTCGTCGGTCAGCCACATGGGCTACGTGCTGCTGGGCATGGCGGCCATGAACTCGGCGGGCATCAACGGCGCCGTGCTGCAGATGTTCAACCACGGCACGATCACGGCCATGATGTTCCTCTGCGTGGGCGTCGTCTACGACCGCGCCCACACCCGCGAGATCAACGCCTTCGGCGGCCTGGGCATGCAGATGCCCCGGTACTTCTCGTTCTTCAGCTTCGCCCTGTTCGCGGCGCTGGGCCTGCCCGGCCTGAGCGGCTTCGTCAGCGAGGCGATGATCTTCATCGGCGCCTTCCCGGCCTTCCGGACGATCACGATCATCAGCGCCCTGGGCATCATCATCGGCGCCGCCTACGTGCTGTGGATGCTGCAGCGCGTGTTCCTGGGCCCGAAAAACGACAAGTGGGACAACCTGCCTGACATCAACGCGCGCGAGATGTTCACGCTGGTGCCGATCGGCATCCTCGTGCTGCTGCTGGGCGTGTTCCCGATGCCGGTGCTCGACCTGATGAAGGTCACCCTGAACAACCTGATCAAGGTCGTGGCCGGCTGAGCCGGTCCCGCGCGAGGAGTTTTCCGGAATGGAACTCTTGCACGTGAAGATCCCGAGCTGGTCTGACCTGCAGTACTGGCTGCCCGAGGCCGTGCTCTGTGTCACGTTCCTGCTCGGCTTGCTGGGCGACATCATGTCGCGCGGCCGCCGGCCCGTGGTGGCGTTCGCCATCTCGGTCGTGGGCCTGCTCGCGGCGGGCGCCCTGGCGATCGCGGACATCAACGCCGTGGCACCGGCCGGCGGGCGCGCCATCATGGGCGACCTGATGGTGGTCGACGGCATGGCCATCTTCTTCCGGCTGTTGTTCATCTTCGCCGGACTGGCCACGGTGCTGTTCGCCTGGACGTCGGAAGAGATCATGGGGCGCCGGCGCGAGAACAAGGGCGAGTTCTTCGTCCTGACGACGCTGATGACCGTGGCCATGATGGTGATGGCCGAGGCCCGCGACATGCTGATGCTCTATCTCTCGATGGAGGGCGTCGGCCTGACCAGCTACGTCATGGCCGGCTACATGCGGACCAGCCTGCGCAGCACCGAGGCCTCGATCAAGTACGTCATCTTCGGCTCGGTCAGCAGCGCGATCATGCTGTACGGCCTGTCGCTGCTGTACGGCATGACGGGCTCGCTGCAGTTCTCGGGCATCCGCGACGTGCTGCTCGGCGGCGGCGCCGAGCCGTTCGGCCTGCTCGTGGCCGTGGTGCTGATCCTGGCCGGGATGAGCTACAAGATCGCGGCGGTGCCGTTCCACTTCTGGTGCCCGGACGTCTACGAGGGCGCGCCCACCCCGGTGGCGGCCCTGTTCTCGGTGGGCCCGAAGGCGGCCGGCTTCGCGCTGATGATCCGCTTCTTCTACTCGACGTTCGCCGCCGGCACCAACATTGCGGCCAGCGACGCGCTCATCAAGACCATCAACTGGCCGCTGCTGGTCTCGGTGATCTCGGCCGTGACCATGACCTACGGCAACCTGGTGGCGCTGCGGCAGACCAACGTCAAGCGCATGCTGGCGTACTCGAGCATCGCCCACGTCGGCTACCTGCTGATGGGCTTCGTGCTGCTTAGCGAGATGGGCCTGGCTTCGATCCTGTTCTACCTGCTGGTCTACACGCTCATGAACCTGGGCGCGTTCTTCTTCGTGGTGGCGGTCAACAACCACCTCAAGAGCGAGCAGCTGGAGGACTACAAGGGCCTGGGTTACCGGATGCCCTGGGCCGGCGTGATGATGGTCGTCTTCCTGGGCTCGCTGACCGGCGTGCCGCCGTTCGCGGGCTTCGTCGGAAAGCTGTACCTTTTCATGGCGGTCATGGACCGGCAGTGGTTCTGGCTGGTGATCATCGCCGGCCTGAATTCGGTGATCAGCCTGTACTACTACTTCCGCGTGGCCAAGGTGATGTGGCTGTCGCGCCCCGACGAGGGTCACGACTCGCCGCTGCGCCTGACCTGGCTGCAGTACACGGTGCTGGCCTGCCTGGCCGTGCCGACGCTGGCGCTGGGCCTGTACTTCGGCGCCTTCAAGGACCTGGCGGACGCGGGCATCCGCACGATGGCGGGCGGCTGACCGCCCCTCGCGTGCGCGGATTCGGGGGCCGGCGACCGGGGTGTCGCCGGCCCCTTTTTTCATCGTCGACGGCGACAGCGCCCACGTCCAGGCAGGAGGTCCCGTGAACATTGCCAACGACCTGGCGATCATCGTCGTGGCCGGACTGGCCGGCGGCCTGCTGGCGCAGCGCCTGCGGCAGCCGCTGATCCTCGGCTACATCCTGGCCGGCATCGTGCTGGGGCCGCTGACGGGCGGCGCCGTGATCTCGGGGCCGCACGACATCGAGCGCCTGGCCGAGGTCGGCGTCGCGCTGCTGCTGTTCGCCCTGGGGCTGGAATTCTCGCTGGCCGAACTGCGGCCGGTGCGGCGCATCGCGCTGATCGGAACGCCGATCCAGATCGTCGTCGTGGTGGCCGTCGCTTCCGGGGCGGTGCGCCTGCTGGGGTGGGGCTGGACGCCGGCGCTGTGGTTCGGCGCCACGGTCTCGCTGTCGAGCACGATGGTGGTCCTCAAGACGCTGCAGAACCAGGGACGCGTGGGCACGCTGTCGAGCCGCGTGATGGTCGGCATGCTGCTGGTGCAGGACCTGGCCGTCGTGCCGATGCTGATCCTGCTGCCGAAGCTGGGCAACCTGCAGGCCGGGCTGCCGGAACTGGCGTGGGCGCTGGCGACGTCCATCATCTTCCTGGTGCTGATGGTGGTGTTCGGCACGCGGCTGATCCCCTGGCTGATGACGGCGATCAGCCGGCGCAACTCGCGGGAACTGTTCCTGCTGACGGTCACCGCGCTCGGGCTGGGCGTCGGCTATGCGACCTACCTGGTGGGCCTGTCGTTCGCGTTCGGCGCCTTCGTGGCCGGCCTGGTGCTGAGCGAGTCGGACCACAACCACCAGGCCCTCAGCGACATCATCCCGCTGCGCGACATCTTCGGCCTGCTGTTCTTCGTGTCGGTGGGCATGCTGGTCGACCCGGCCTACGTGCGGACGCACCTGGGCGTGGTCCTCGGGATGGCGGCGCTGGTGGCGGTCGCGAAGGGCGCGGTGTTCGCGGGCCTGAGCCACGGGTTCGGTTACCGCAACATCGTCCCGCTGGCCATGGGGCTGACGATGTTCCAGGCCGGCGAGTTCGCGTTCGTGCTGGCGCGCGTCGGCGTGACGGCGGGCGGCCTGGACGCCGACCACTACTCGCTCATCCTTTCGGTGGCGCTGGTGACGATGTTCGCCACGCCGCTGGTGTCGGGGCTGACGACGCCGCTGTACCGGCGGTTGCGCTCGCATTCGGACGTGGACCCGGTGCTCACGATCAACGTCGGGGAATGCCGGCTGCGCGACCACGTCATCATCGCCGGGGCCGGCCATGTGGGACTGGCGGCGGCGCGGGTGCTGCGCGCGCTGGACCTGCAGGTGGTGGTGGTGGAGCTGGACCAGTGGCGGCTGGAGAGCTGCCGCGCCGCCGGCATCGCGGTCATCTACGGCGACGCCTCGTACCCGGCGGTGCTCGAGGCGGCGGGTCTGGCCGGGGCGCGGCTGCTCATCGTCACGACGCCGGCGACCGAGACGGTGCTGGCCATCGCACGCCTGGCCCGCGAGAAGCGGCCGCAGTTGCACATCGTGGCGCGGGCCGACTCGGAGGCGAGCCTGAACGACCTCTATGCGATGGGCGTGTACGAGGTGGTGCAGCCGCAGCGCGAGGCGGGGCTGGAGATGACGCGGCAGGCGCTGCTGCACCTGGACGTGCCGGCGCCCGAGATCGCCGCGATGCTGGAGCGGGCCCGGCGCGAGGCCGGCGGGCCCAGGCTCAGTGCGCCATTTCGAAGCCCTGCGCCATGAACAGACCGGCGTGCCTCCATAACACCCAATAGGACATGCCGTTAAATGGCTTCGGCCTCATTTTTGGGACGCCAATCAAAATCAGAATGTCATGGTATTGTCACGATTTATTGCTTGAATCCTAGTAATACGGTATGTGAATATTCCAACAGGATGCTGAGTTCACCGCCGGCTGTGAGCGGGCGTTGTGCCGGATTCGGATACGGAAATCCCTGGATGCCACATTCATGGTCAAAGAAAGGGCTGCTCATGCATCGGCTACTATTCCTGTTTCGCCCAGCCCGCGTGCTGCCACTGGTGGCGGTGTGCCTCATGGCCGTCAGCGCCCTGGCGGTCTCGCCGCCGGCGCCCGGCAAGATCGCCAAGTGGGTCGATCCGCTGCCGACCTTTGTCGGCAATCGCGTCGACGGCACGCAACCGCTGACGGTCACCATGAAGGAGTTCCAGCAGGAGGTCCTGCCCGCTTCGTTCTACCAGGGGCTCCCTGCTCCCTACAACGCGGGCACCTTCGTCTGGGGCTACGAGATCAATGACGGTGCGCGCGTGTACGGACCGCATTACCCGGGGTTCACCGTCGAGGCCCAGCGCGGCGTGCCGACCACGATGACCTACGTCAACGACCTGGTGAATCCTTACCTGCAAAGCGTCCTGAAGGTGGACCAGACGCTGCATTGGGCCGACCCGCTGATGGAAATGGGTTCGCGCGAGCCGTACTCGGGCCCCGTGCCGACCGTCGTCCACCTGCACGGCGGCGAGGTGCCGTCGGCGCTCGACGGCGGTCCCGACGCCTGATTCACGCCCAATGCCACAGGTCCTTCGGCCTACACGGGGTCGGCCTACAACGCGACGGTCGGCGGCGTGCCCGTCGGCAACACCTACACCTATCCGAACGCGCAGGAGCCGTCGACGATCTGGTTCCACGACCATGCGCTCGGCGCCACGCGCCTGAACGTCTACGCGGGGATGGCGGCCTTCTACCTCCTGCGTGGTGATGGCGACACGGGCGTGGGCAATGCGCTTCGCCTGCCGGCGGGACCGCAGGAGATCGAGATCGCCATCCAGGACCGGCAGTTCGACCAGAACGGCCAGTTGGTGTATCCCTCGGACGGCATCAACCCGGACGAGCATCCGTTCTGGGTCCCCGAGTTCTTCGGCGATGTCATCGTGGTCAACGGCAAGTCATGGCCGTACCTGAACGTGCAGCCGTGCCGCTACAGGTTCCGCCTGCTCAACGGCTCGAACGCGCGCTTCTACACGCTGTCGCTGGGCAAGGGTTCGCCGCCGATCTGGCAGATCGGCACCGACGGCGGCCTGCTGGACACGCCGGTCCGCATCGCCTACCCGCAGCGGCTGGTACTGGCTCCGGGCGAGCGCGCGGACGTCATCATCGATTTCGCGGGCGCGGCGGGGAAATTGTTCACGATGGACAACACGGCGCCGGCGCCCTATCCCGACGGCGATCCGGTCGATCCGGCCACGACGGGCAAGATCATGCAGTTCCGCGTCGGCAAGCTGTCGCCGACCTCCGACCGCTCGTTCAACCCGGCAGCTCCGGGCGCGCGCCTGCGGCCGGCGCCGGGCCTCGTCAAGCTGGTCGACTTCGCCACGGGCACGCCGGCGGTCACGCCCGACGTGACGCGCGTGCTGACGCTGAACGAGGTCATGGGCATGGGCGGGCCGCTCGAGGTCCTGGTCAACAACTCGAAGTGGATGGGCAGCATGTCACCCAACGCCGGCGGCGTCACCGAACTGCCGCAGCAGGGCGCCACCGAACTGTGGAAGATCGTCAACATGACCGCCGACACGCACCCGATGCACCTGCACCTGGTGCAGTTCCAGCTGGTCAGTCGCCAGGCCTTCGCCAAGGAGGCCTACGAGGCGGCCTATGACGGGGCGTTCGACGGCGGCATGAGCCCGGTCGATCACATGACCTACGCTGCGAACCAGTTCATCCCCGGGTATGGCCCGCCGCGACCCTACGCTTCGACGATGGAAGACGGGTACCTGGGCGGCAATCCCGATCCCACGCACTTCCTGCAAGGGGCGCCCCGGGCCGCCGACCCGAACGAGCGCGGCTGGAAGGACACGTTCCGGATGAACCCGGACGAAGTGGCGACGGTCCTGGTCCGCTTCGCACCGACGGACGTGCCGGCAGGTTCGACGCAGGCCGGGACGAACTACTTCCCGTTCGACCCGACCGAGGGTCCGGGTTACGTGTGGCACTGTCACATCGTCGACCACGAGGACAACGAGATGATGCGCCCGATGGCTGTCGTGGCGGGTTCGCAGATGGTGCTTGCGGCCAAGGGCGGCGCCGGTCGCGTGAGCATCCCTGTCGCGGCCCCGACGCTCGAACAGAACACGCCGAACCCGTTCAATCCCACGACCGAGATCCGCTTCACGTTGCCGGCAGCCGGCCGCGTGAACCTGAAGCTGTACGACCTGGGCGGACGGGAAGTGCAGACGCTGATCGATGCCGACGCGCCGGCGGGCCTGAACACGGTGCGGTTGGACGCCTCGGGCCTGGCCAGCGGCGTCTACGCCTACCGGCTGACGGCGGGAGGGACGACGATCACGCGCAAGCTGAGCCTGGTGCGCTAGCCCGGGATCATGGTTGCGAGAAGGCCCCGGTTCCTGAAGGACCGGGGCCTTTCATGTTGAGGCGCGCGCCGGTGCAAGAGCGGCGTCGCGGGCGTTCAGTGCGCCATCCCGAAACCCCGCGCCATCAGCACGGCCAGCAGCGGGATCAATGCCGTGACCGCGACCTCGATGCGCAGCAGCCGGCCGACGACAGGCGGATACTCGACGACATCGGAGTCGGCCGCGCGGCGGTGGCGGATGAACTGCATGGTCGGGAAGATCGACATCAGGAACACGGCGAGCAGCAGCGTCAGCTTCACGTGGAAGAGCGGGTTGTGCCCGTAGTACGCCGCCGGCTTGTCGCCCGCAAACACCTTCAGCAGCCCGGTCGCCACGATCAGCGCGGCGGCCAGCCCGTAGACCAGGTCGGCCAGCGCCAGGCGGCGCGCCGTGCGGCCGTCGACGCGGCGCGCGAACAGCGCCAGCTCGACCGCCAGCGCGGCCGCGAACAGGGCCAGGCCCACGTAGTGACCGTAGTTGAACAGGACCATCGTCATCGGCAGGATGCCTCCCGGCCAGGTGGGGGTTGGGCGACTCGCGGGACAATGTCGCGGCAATGCGCGGGGGCCGCCACCGGGCGGGCCATGGCTTGTGATTTCCGGCGCGCGCGCGTCCCTTGGTGGATGGGTGGCGAGGTAAGCCCGCGCGGGGCGCGCCCGCCACATCCATCCCGGGGGTTCGAGATGATCCGATCGCTGATAATCGCCCTGCTTCTCGCGGCCGCGGCCGCTCCTTGCCTGGCCGACGGCGACTGCAACCATTTCCGGCCGGCGACGGCCGCCGAGCAGCAGGCCTACGCGGCCATGCGCGCGACCGTGTCGGGCGCCGCGCCCGCCGCGCCGAAGGATTGGCTGCGCACCGACCAGCTGGACCTGCAGGCCGGCGACGTGATCCCCGACTGCACGGGCCTCAGCGCCACGGCGCCCCTGCGCTACCGCTTCCGCTTCGACTACGCCTGGGACAAGCGCATCGGCGAGGCGACCGCGCAGGCGGTCGGCACCTCGATGGCGCTGGGCACGGCGGGCCAGCAGGCGAAGCGGCAGGAGCTCGAGATGCAGCTCGACGCCGGGCGCGAGGCCCGCAAGCAGGCCCGGCGCGCCGGCAACACCGCCGAGTACGAGCGCATCGACGCGCAGATGAAGGCGCTCCGCGCCGAGCAGTCGGCCCTGGACGAACAGGTGTCGCAGGCCTTGATGGGCCAGATGCAGTCGGGCGAGTGGGCTGCGGCCATGAGCGCCGGCACGCCGCAGCGCCAGGAGGCGACGGTCACGGTGCACGTCAACGCCGACGTGGCGTGGGTGCCCGAGGATGCGCAGCCGGTCACGGTCGCCGGGGCCCGCGAGGCCTGGTGGCGGCCCGGCGACATGGGCTCGCTGGTGATCCTGGTCGGGCCGTGGGATGCGAAGACGCACCGGGCGAGCCTCGGAGCCGCCGCGCAGGTGACGCAGGCGCGGACCGTGGCCATCGAGATCCAGGCCGAGCGGGCGATGGCTGAGGCCATGGCGGCGGGGATGGATGTGGCGGCGATGGCGGGGGCGGTCAGGTAGGGCGGGCCGTCTTCCAGGGCGGTGGACTTGCGCCGGCGCAAGTGCGGGGTCCAGCCCCGCCCCAGCGCCCCTGGCGACCTGTTATTGGTATCACAAGATCACAAAAAAGCACTATAAGAATAAAAGTAGCGCCCGACATTCGGTTCGGGATATGATTGTATGCCGACAACGCACCCAAGCGAACCCCGAGCCCCCGGGACGGTCCGAAGCATGTCCAGCGCCCTGGTCCGCCGCATCGCCCCGGGCATTCGCCTTGCTGGTCGCCCGGTCGCGATTGATGCTCGTGCGCTGAGATAGCGCCGCGCTTTCTCGCGGCGCCGGCAATAAAGAAGAAACCAAACCTCGCCCACGCCAGACAGGGAGACCTCGATGCAGACGTTTCGGGAGATCATCGCCGGACACCAGGCCGCGGATGCGGAGATGCCGTGGCTGACCCTCGTCTCGGGCGACCAGGCCGAGCCGTACACCGTCGGGCAGATCGTCGCGCGCACCTGCGACTACTGCGCGTTCTATCGCGCGGCCGGCGTGGCCGAGGGCGATACGGTCGTGGTCATCCTGCGCGAGTCCCTGGACCTCGTCGCCGCGTTCTTCGCGGGCATCGTCTGCGGCGCCTTGCCGGCCTACTACTTCTACCCGTCCCCGAAGCAGTCGGTCGACGCGTTCCTCGCCTCCATCGACACGCTGCTGCTGCACAACGAGGTCAAGATCATCGTCAGCTATCCCGAGGTGATCTCGGTGCTGAAGGGGCATCATCGGATCTCGGTGCCGGAATTCGTGGGCTTCTACGAGAGCACCGAAGTGCCGGTGACCGGCCGCGCGGACCTGAACGCGTTCCCCGTCCCGATGCATGAGGCGTTCCTGCAGTTCTCGTCGGGGACGACGGGCGCGAAGAAGGGTGTCAAGATCTCGGTGAAGGCGCTGCTGAACCAGGTGCAGGCCTACGAGGAGTTCGTGCCGTACGCGCCCGGCGACAAGGTCGTGTCGTGGCTGCCCCACTACCACGACATGGGGCTGATCGCCTGCATCCTGATGCCGTTCGTGCTCGGCGTGCCGGTCTACATGATGTCGCCGTTCGAATGGGTGCGGAACCCGCGCCTGCTGCTGGAGTGGCTGGACCGCGTGCGGGGCACGCACGTGTGGCTGCCGAACTTCGCGCTGGGCCACCTGGCGAAGTCGTGCGCCGACGATGAGCCGAATCGGTACGACCTGGGCAGCGTCAAGCGCATCGTCTGCTGCTCGGAACCGGTGCTCAAGGGGACGGTGGACGAGTTCCTGGAGAAGTTCATCGCATCGGGCCTGTCGCCCGCCAGCCTGCAGAACTGCTTCGCGATGGCCGAGAACACGTTCGCGATGACGTCCACCCGCCAGGGACCGCTCACGTTCCTGACGGTCGACACGGAGCTGTTCCGGAAGGAACACCGCATCAGCCCTGCCGCCGAGGGCCGTTCGATCGCCAGCGCCGGGGCGCCGCTGAAGAACATCCGCATCGAGATCCGGTCGGACGCCGGCGTCGCGCTGCCCGAGGACCACGTGGGCGAGATCACGATCCTCAGCGACTGCATGCTGGACAGCTACCACAACAACTGGGAGCAGACCCAGGTGGCGATGGCCGAAGGCTGGTTCAGGACCGGCGATCTCGGCTTCCTCCACGACGGCGAGCTGTACGTGACCGGCCGCAGCAAGGAAATGCTGATCATCGGCGGCGAGAACATCTACCCGCAGGACATCGAGGCGCTGCTCAACGCGAAGGACTACCTCATTCCCGGCCGGAACGTCGCCTTCGGGGTGGAGAACACGCGGACGGGGACCGAGCAGCTGGTCATCCTGGCCGAGGCGCCGCCCGAGCACCTGCACGCCGACCTGATGCCCCTGCGCATCGAGATCATGAGCTCGCTCGGCGTGGCCGTGAGCCGGTTCGTGCTGCTGCCGCACATGACGCTGCTGAAGGGGACGGCGGGGAAGATCTCGCGGTATTTGAACAAGCAGGCGTATCTGGCGGGGACGTTCAAGCGCGGGTGAGGGCGGGGCGGGGGTGGTCATAGCCTTTTTGGCTTGACCAGCTTGCGTGTTTTGCCTATGATGTCGTCAATTTACGACGTAAATTGACGACAAGGTGGTCAGCTATGTACAAGCGTTGCCTCCAGGTTCCCCAGCGGAGCTTCTTCCTGCTCGGCCCCCGCGGTTCGGGCAAGAGCACCTGGCTGCGCGCGAACTTCCCCGACGCCCATGTCATCGACCTGCTCTCCGAGGAGCACTACCAGCGGCTGCTTGCCCAACCGGGGCGATTCGCCGACGAACTGCGGGCTCTGGAGCCCGGCCGCTGGGTCGTGGTCGACGAAATCCAGCGCCTGCCGTCGCTGCTCAATGAAGTGCACCGCTTCGGCGAGGAGAAGCAGCTCCGGTTCGCGCTGTGCGGATCCAGCGCGCGCAAACTCAAGCGGGCGGGCGTCAATCTCCTGGCGGGCCGTGCCCTGCCAAGAGCCATGCATCCGTTCGTGCCCGAGGAGCTGGGCGATCACTTCAACCTCGAGGCCGCGCTCCGCTATGGACTGCTGCCGATCGTCGGCGATTCGTCCGAGCCCGACGAGACCCTGGCCGCTTATGCGCGCCTCTACCTGAAGGAGGAGATCCAGGCCGAAGCAGCGGTGCGCAACCTGCCCGGCTTCGCGCGGTTCCTTCCCATTGCCGCTCTCTACCACGGCCAGACCGTGAACACGTCCAACATCGCGAGGGAAGCCGGCGTCGCGCGGACGACGGTTTCCGGGTATCTCGACATTTTGGAAGAAACGCTGCTGTGCTTCCGCGTCCCCGGCTTCGAGGCGAAGCTGCGCGTGCGCGAACGCAAGCTGCCGAAGTGGTACTGGTGCGATTCGGGCATCGTGCGGGCGATGCGCGGCTCACGCGGGGCGATCGTGCCCGAAGAGCGCGGCGCCCTGTTCGAAGGCCTGGTCGCCCAGCTCCTGCGCGCCTATCGCGACTACACGGGAATGTGCGACAACATCACCTACTGGTCCGCGGAGTCGCGCAACACCGAGGTCGATTTCATCCTGACGACCGGACAGAAACACGTCGCCATCGAGGTGAAGTCGGGCGCCAACGTCACGGACAAGTGGTTCGCCGGCCTGAGGGCGGTCGCGCCGCTGGCTGGGCTCGAGCGGCGCATCGTCGTCTATCCCACGGGGCCGACTCTCAGGACAGAGGATGGCATCGAAGTGATGCCGTTCGCGGGCCTGGCACGGGTGCTGGCCGAGGGCGGGCTGTAGCATTTCCTTGCCCAGTCCATGCTCGATCTGCATGAGAATTACCCGATCTCTATGAGACTTGCGCCGGGGCAAGTCGCCGCCGGCATCACCACCTTCCGCCGCCGCAAGCTGGCGCGCATCTACGCATGCCTCCCCCTGAAATGCCCGAAGTGCGGCGAGCCGATGCGCATCATCGCGTTCGGGTTCGACCAGACGCCCGTGCCCCGCTCGTGAATGCAATCCTGCTCGTACAGCCCAGGGGAAAGGTGCCGAACCGGGCGGAAAAGGCCTTGACGGCCGGCTTGGCCTCGTGTATCTAGGCATAGATATACGAGGTGTGGAGTCTCGAAAGGGGGCGCGATGTCGGTCGACAAGGAGCTGTTGAAGGGGAGTACGCAAACCCTCGTCCTGACCCTGCTTGCGCGCAAGGAGATGTACGGCTACCAGCTCATCAAGGAGCTCGAGCTTCTTTCGGGCGGGCTGTTCGAGCTGCGCGAGGGCACGCTTTACCCGATCCTGCACGCGCTGGAAGCCGAGCGGTGCGTCCGCTCCGAGTGGTCGAGCGGCGACGGGGCCCGGCAACGGAAGTACTACTCAATCACCAAGGCCGGGCGGGCGGCGCTCAAGGACAAGAAAGTACAGTGGTCGGAGTTCCGGTCCGCGGTCGACAAGGTCGTCTTTGGGTGAGCGGTCGGGAAAGTACAAGACCAAAGGGAGCGATGATGGAAGAGAGCGCTTTGGATCGTTATCTCAAGGAAGTCCTGAGTCATGTCCGATTCAAGGACGTGCATGCCGAGATCCGGCGCGAGCTCACCACCCATGCCGAAGAGCTCCGGGAGCATCTGCGAAGCCTGGAGAGCCCGGAGCCGCTGGGGGGCGACGACGCCGGCCGGATCGACGCGATGATCGTCCGGAAGCTGGGCGCAGCTGAAACGTTGGGACGCCAATTCGACCTGGCGCACCGGCCTCGCTTCGATTGGACGCTTGCCGTTCTGGTGGGCTTGCTGCTCTCGGTCGGCCTGAGCGCCATGGGCAAGTTCGGACTTCTCGGGCGCCAGGGGCTTTGGTCGCTCCTGGGACTGGGGACGCTGGTCGGCCTGTTCTTCGTGCGGCCGGCGGCGCTCAGGCGCGCGTCCCTCGGGATCTATGTGGTGACCTTTTTACTCTGCGCGCTTTCCCTCTTCGGTGGCGCGTCGGTCAGCGCATTCCATGCCGGGCAGCCCTATCTTTCCGTCGGAGGCCTCCAGATAAAGATCGTGGATTTGAGCGTGATCCTCTTCGCGTTCGCGCTTGCCGGGTTGCTGCAGGCGCAAGCGACGAAGACGCGGATCGCGCAGGCGGGTCTGCTGATCGCCAGTCTTGCGCCGCTCGGGGGATATCTCTTCGCGGGTTCGGTCTATCCGGGGGTGCTCTATTTCTGCGTGACCCTGGCCCTGATGCTCGTCGCCGGCTGTACGGGCTCCTTTGTGCGGACCTATGGGATCATGGGCGGCCTGCTTCTCGCGAGCACTGTCCAGTCCCGCTCATTCGTGTCTGCCGTGGACCTTTCGCGCGTCGCGGGAGCGGAGCGGCACACGGACTTCATCTTCGCCTCTGTTAGCGATTCTTCGCTGGTGTTCGGGGTCCTGGCGATGACCGCGGGGGTGGGGCTGGTCATTCATCTCGCGTCGCGCGTTCGCGAGCTCAGGAGCCCCTACCTGCGCACACTTCTAGCCGGGACGGCGGCGCTCTTCGGTGTGGAAGTGCTCTGGAGCCTGCTTTCCAATTCCGGCATCGGGCCCGTGCCGGTGACGGGGGTGAACTTCCCGTTTCTCAGTTACGGAGGCTCGCTCATGGTCGTGCATCTGGGGTTGATCGGAATCGCGCTTGGCGCCTACCGCCGGAGAACGCTGGCCTCCTAGCGGGCGGCGGGTCGAGATAGGGTTCTGTCCCGCATACGCAGGCGTTGTGGGGACGGCGCAGTTGCGCCGTTCCCCAGGCTCGACACAGGGCGGGCATCCTTGCCCCGCCGTCTACCCGCCTGCGATCACCCCGATCTTCCGCAACATCCCCGCGAACACCACCTCATGCAGCGGGAACAGCGAATACCAGTACAGGCGGCCGCGCCAACCGAGCGGGTCGAAGATGGCGGTCTGGCGGATCGTGGTTCCCGTGCCGTCGGGCACGACCTCGAACTCCAGCCAGGCGCGGCCCGGCACCTTCATCTCGGCGGCGAGCCTGAGGCGGCGTCCGGGCTCGAGCGCCTCGACGCGCCAGAAGTCGACCGTCTCGCCAATGCGCAGTCGTGTCGGATGCGGGCGGCCGCGACGCAGCCCCACGCCGCCGACCAGGATGTCCAGCCAGCCGCGCACCTTCCACAGCAGGTTGCAGCAGTACCAGCCCGAGTCGCCGCCGATGGACTCGATCGGTACGAACGATGCGGCGGGCGACGCGGCGACGCGGATGGTGCGCGAGTCGACCAGCCTGGTCCCGAACCTGACGCCGCCCCAGGTGCGCGGGTCGCCCGCCGACGACAGGGCGTCGGACCAGCGCGTTTCCGCGAACTCCCGGTCTTCGCGCACCAGGGCGCGCCGGATGGCCTCGGCGATGCCCACCGGCCGCACGGCGAACGCCGCGAGCGCCGACGGGTCGCGGACGATCGTCGGATGGATGATGCTCTCGATGAGCTTGCGCCCGATCCGCGCATAGAGTGGCGTGACCAGGCCCAGCCACAGGCTCGACAGGTACGGCGTCAGCACCGGCACGGGCAGCATCTTCAGTGGCAGGCGTCTTTGGCGCGCGTACTCGCGCATGATGTCGGCGTAGCTGACGCGGTCGGCGCCGCCGATCTCGAAGATGCCGCCGGCTTGGGGCGACAGACTCAGCGCTTCGACCAGGTAGGCGAGCAGGTCGTCGATGGCGATGGGCTGCGCCATGACGTGCACCCAGCGGGGCGTGATCATCACCGGCAAGCGTTCGGTCAGCGAGCGGATCATCTCGTACGAGAGGCTGCCCGAGCCGATGACGATCGACGCGCGGAACTCGACCAGCGGGACGCCGGCCTCGCGCAGGATGCGGCCGACCTCGTGGCGGCTGCGCAGGTGCGGCGACAGTTCCTCGTCGGCGCTGCCGAGGCCGCCCACGTAGACGATGCGCGTGATGCCCGCGGCGCGCGCCGCCTCGGCGAAGTTGCGGGCGCCCAGGCGGTCGGCTTCCTCGAACGCGTCGGCGCCCATCGAGTGCACCAGGTAATAGGCGGTGCCGACACCGTGCAGGGGGGCGTCGAGGCTCGCGCGATCCATCACGTCGCCGGCCACCACGTCGATGCCCGCGGGGAGCTGCGCGCGCAGCGCCTCCGGACGGCGCACCATGGCGCGCACGGCCAGGCCGCGGCTCGCGAGCAGTCGCACCAGGCGCCCGCCGATGTAGCCGCTGGCGCCGGTTACGAGGACCGGCGCCGCGCTTTGGGGGCTCGTTTCGTGGCTGGTCGTGTCGTTCATGCGGCATCCCTTATCTGTCGGGGTCCCGGCTGTCGGGCTCGCGACCTGACATGAGCCCACCCTAGGTCATTTGGCCCCCCGGCGCCCCATGGCAACTTTTCCCCAAAAATACCCTTGCCGGGGATTCATTGTATATGTATTGTACAGGACAGAGCGTAGACAGTCAACCGGCCATTGGGGCCGGAAGCGCCATACAAGACCCCAACGGGGAGAACGACCATGAAAAAGCGGGCTACCTGGATGACCCTGCTCGCGATCCTGGCCTTGGCGGCCGGGCTCAGCGGGTGTTCGTCGAACGAATCGAGCCTGACGGCTCCCGGCGTGCCGGGCGCGGACGGCAAGGATGGGATGGGCACGAGCGCCGTGACGACCGGCGGTCCCGACATCGTGGACACGGCCATCGGGGCGGGCAACTTCACGACCCTCGTGGCGGCCGTGCAGGCCGCCGGCCTGGAGAGCGCCCTGCGCGCCGACGGACCGTTCACTGTTTTTGCGCCGACCGACGCCGCGTTCGCCAAGCTGCCCGCGGGCTTCGTGACGCAGCTGCTGGCGCCGCGCAACCAGGGCAAGCTGCAGGAGCTGCTGCTCTATCACGTGGCCGCGGGCGAGGTCTTCTCGCGCGACCTGCGTCCCATGCAGTTCGTGCCGACCCTGGCGGACAAGTACCTCTGGGTCCGCAAGTTCTGGAACGGCACGGTGAAGGTCAACAACGCCCGCGTCATCGCGGCCGATGTCGATGCCAGCAACGGCGTCATCCACGTGATCGACACCGTGCTCGTGCCGCAGGGCTTCACGCTGGTGCCGGAACTGCCGGGCCCGACCGGCGACATCGTCGACACCGCCATCGCCGCCGGCTCGTTCAACACGCTCGTGGCCGCCGCCGGCGCCGCCGACCTGGTGGGCGCGCTGAAGGGTCCCGGCCCGCTGACGGTCTTCGCGCCGAGCGATGCCGCGTTCGCCAAGCTGCCGCAGGAGCTGGTGGCCGCGCTGCTGCTGCCCGAGAACAAGGCGAAGCTGCAGCAGCTGCTGCTGTACCACGTGGTGTCCGGCCGCGTGCTGGCGGGCGACCTGAACTACTACCAGCGCGTGCCGACGCTGCAGGGCAGCACCGTCACGGTCATCAAGTGGTTCGGCAACGTCTGGGTCAACACGTCGAAGGTGACGGCGGCCGATGTGCTGGCGACCAACGGCGTCATCCACGTGATCGATCGCGTGCTGATCCCGCGCGGCTTCACCATCGCCACCAAGGCGGGAACGTTCGACCAGGAAGGCCTCGACGCACTGCAGACCGGCAAGGACGCCGGCGAGCTGCCGCCGACCGAGCTGCCGGTCGAATACCTCGGTGAAACCCGGTAGATTCGCGGTTCATCGCAGTCAATAGCAGTCCATCGCAGTTAATCGCAGTCAATAGCGATAAAGAGGCGGGCCTCACAGGGGGCCCGCCTTCTTTATGTCCAACGATGATGCGTGTGTTCAGCTGAGGAGCTCGTTGAGCGCGCCCGCGAAATCGTCGGGCGCCATGGCGAGGCGGGCGTCGATGTCCGCGAGGGTCGTCGCGTACGAGGGCGCCGAGCCGCCGCCGGCCAGGATGCCGACCTGCGGCCCCACGAGGCGGCGCAGCAGTTCGATCTGCGCAGCCACCACCGCATCGCCGGGCGGATAGATCAGGCTGAGGAACACCGCGCGCGCGCCGCGGATGTCGACCGCCAGGGCGATCTCCTCGGCCGGCATATCGGCGCCCAGGTAGAGCACCTCCCAGCCCAGATCCAGTCCCAGGGATGCCGCCAGCAGCGCGCCCAGTTCATGACGGTTCCGCGACGGCGAGGCCACCACCAGCAGGGGCGAACCGGTCGCCGGCACCTGGTTGGCGTTGGCCGTCGCCAGGAACGTCTGCACGATCGTCGAGGCCATGTGCTCGTGCGCGATCCGTAAGCTGCCGTCGCGCCACAGTTCGCCGACGCGCTGCAGCAGGGGCTGGATCAGTTCCTGGCGCAGCGTCGGCCGGCTCAAGTGCATGGTGGCGCGTTCCAGCACGCTCTCGAGCGCGCCCGGCTGCAGCGCCGCTACCGCGACGAGCGCCTCGTCGAGCAGCGCGGCAGCGGTCTTCGCTCCGGGCGTGGTCCCGGCCGGCGGGAAGGGCCGGGCCGCGCCGGCCGCGGCGGGCGGCAATTCCGCGACGAGCGCGCGCAGGTCGTCCAGCGTGCCGGTCGCGACATCCCCGATGCGGTGGTCGGCGGCGGTCAATCGCCGCAGCAGCAGGAGCCGCTCGATATCCAGGTCCGAGTACAGCCGCCGCCCCGTGTCGGTGCGCCCGGGCGCCACGACGCCGTACCGCCGTTCCCAGGCCCGCAGCAACAGCTGGTTCAGCCCGGTCCGCCGGGACACCACGGCGATGCTGTGGCGGGGGGCGGTGTCGGGCGCGGCGCCTGGCGCGCTGTCGCGGTTCGCGGGCATGCGGTGCTCCTGGGGGGAGGCAGCGGGTTGGTTTCGTGGCGTGTCGACCAGATTATAGAGTTTTGTATAGATGTTGTCCAGTTGAATTCAAGACGGGAAGCGATGGTGGGCCAATGGGAACCCAAAGCGACACCAGAAGGAAAACGGTGTGACGCGAGTTTCCTGATCCCCGGGGTTATCGGGCGGCAGCACTACCCCAACGGGCACACCCGCAACGCCTGGACCGACACTCTGACGGACGGCGTCCAACTTGTCCGCAAGGCCCATCCGGTCGCCGCCGCCAACGGAAGCGCCGGCGCGTGACATGAGTGCATGCCGGACACAGTCGATCGCCTATGCGCGAAAAATCCCGGCTCCCGCCTGCAAATCGCTGCGCCATGAAACCGATGCGGTGATAGTCTCAGGCCCTCGCCTTTCTGACAGGCAGCGCGGGTCTGCAGGGGCCGTGTCACAATCGACGGTTGGAGGGGTGCAATCCCAGGGCGGCCGGGGAAGAATGGGCGGTTGCTGTTGCTATTCGCTCCTGCCGGCATCACATGGTCTGGCCCCGTTGCATGGTGTCACCCGACGGATCTGGAGGTATATCATGGCGTCCCGACCCCTTGCCTGCCGACGCTCTGCCTGCCTGCCCCTGTTCGCCATGCTGGCGCTGTGCGCTGCGGGCTGCGCCACGACGGATCGCTGGCTCGTGGACCCTTCGGCATCGTCAGGGCTGTATGTAGTGTCGGTGACGCAGGAAGGAAGCGACCACCGGACAAACTTCATTGACTTCGATGCCGCCGGCGGTCACCTGGATCCGGGAATGCTCCAGGTGCGGGGTCGCACTGAAGAAGGCGATTCGGTCGCCGTGGCGTTGGCAGAGGTCCGCGCGTTCAGGTTCAGGTATGCCGCGGTCGATACCGGTCGCTTGTGGGATGCTCGCCTCGATCCGCTGCTCGACGCAGGGACATGGGCGCCCCGTGACCGCGTCCAGACCGTGGTGCGCACGAACGGCCGGATTCTTCGAACATGGGATGTGCCGGTGACTGTGGACACCGGATCGCGCGTGATTCGCTTTCCTGACGACGCCGGCACCGAGACGGTCGTTCCTTTCGGCGAGATCGCGTGCCTGCAGACGCACAATACGCACGCGGGACGTTCGATTCCATTGGCCATCTTCTTTTCGTTGATCGTGGCCGCGGGGATCGGCATCAACGCGGCGTTTGGACAAGGATTTATTCAATGAGCGCGCGGGGGCAGATCAACTGCCGTAAGCTTCCCCTGAAAACAGACATCTGGGAACGGAGCTTCCCGCCAAACTTGCGCCGGCGCAAGTCCACGCCACACGCCATCGCCACCGCCTCGCCAAGAGACGGGGTCATGTTGATTCCAGGCGAAGTGCCCCCCGCTGGAACCGGTTCCGCCCGATACCTCAGGTCGGCGAATGATATCTCCCTGCAAAGACGCCAGTTAGCCGCTATCCGGCTCCCCGCCCCCTTCACCCCCCGAAATCGGCTGGACGGTGGCCAAAATCGCGTCATATTAACGGCTGCTTGAGGACACCGGGCCGCCTGCCGAAGAGACACGGCATCGATTTCCGGCACTCGTGGACACGATCCGTGGATTCCCAAGGGAGAAACGCAGCATGACGAACCAAGAGAAGGTCGCCGACTACAAGGTGGCCGACATCGGCCTGGCGGACTTCGGCCGGCGTGAGATCGCCCTGGCCGAGACCGAGATGCCGGCCCTGATGGCCCTGCGTCGCCGCTACAAGGCCGCGCAGCCGCTGAAGGACGCGAAGATCCTCGGCTGCATCCACATGACCATCCAGACGGCGGTCCTCATCGAGACGCTGGTGGACCTGGGCGCCGAAGTGCGCTGGTCGTCGTGCAACATCTTCTCGACGCAGGACCATGCCGCGGCCGCCATCGCGGCGGCCGGCACCGCCGTCTACGCCTGGAAGGGCCAGACGGTCGAAGAGGGCGACTGGTGCATCGAGCAGACCATCCTGAAGGACGGCACGCCGTGGGCCGCCAACATGATCCTCGACGACGGCGGCGACCTGACCGGCATGGTGCACAACAAGTACCCGCAGTTGCTGGACAGGATCCACGGCATCACCGAGGAGACGACGACGGGCGTGCATCGCCTGATCGAGATGCTCGAGCGCGGCGAACTGAAGGTGCCGGCGATCAACGTCAACGACTCGGTCACGAAATCGAAGAACGACAACAAGTACGGTTGCCGTCACAGCCTGAACGACGCGATCAAGCGCGGCACCGACATGCTGCTCGCCGGCAAGAAGGCCCTGGTGGTCGGCTACGGCGACGTGGGCAAGGGCTCGGCCCAGAGCCTGCGGCAGGAGGGCATGATCGTCAAGGTGAGCGAGATCGACCCGATCTGCGCGATGCAGGCGTGCATGGACGGCTACGAAGTCGTCTCGCCGTACATCGACGGCGTCAACACGGGCACGGCCGCGGGCGTCAACAAGGCGCTGATGGGGACGATCGACCTGCTGGTGACGACCACCGGCAACACGAACGTCTGCGACGAGCACATGATCGCCGCGATCAAGCAGGGC
>CAIWHK010000034.1 GCA_903912525.1 uncultured bacterium
GCCGAGCGTCGCGAGCATTGCCGGCAGGTGGGCGGCCACGAGCGAGGCGTCAAGCTCTCGGCGCGCCGGATCCTTGGCGTAGACGGTGACAATCCCGCACACTGCGGCGCACTCCCTTGCTACTGCTCATCCATGCGTTCGAAAGGGACGTGTCGGGGCCCCACGCGAGCATCCAGGCCACGACGCTGGCGGACAGTGTCGCTCATCGCCCGCGAACCTGCCACAGAAGTTGTCGGCCGGACTCGCGTATCCCCGCCCGGAGAAATGCCTTGGGCGATGGCGAGGCCAGTCGATATCCTTTCCATGCTATCGTCCGTTTGCCCGCAGCCTTGATCCCTACCCGGGGAGTTTCGGTGCGTCCGACCCGCCAGCCTGTCAACGCCCAAGACCCGGCGCGCCCGACAACGCGCGGACTCGGCTCGCTGCGCCCCTACCTGGCACTCCTGCGGGGCCAGGGCCCAACCCTGGCGATCGCGACCCTCCTCATGCTCGTCTCCACCGCCATCAGCCTGGCCATCCCCCTGGTGGCCGGCCGTTTCGTCGACGCCATGGGCCTGCGCGACGCCGGCGGGGCGACCGCGGCGAACGGACCCGACCGCCACCTCCTGCCCTGGCTCGGCCTGCTGCTGCTGGTGCAGCTGACCGGCACGTTCCTGTTCTCCGTCGTCTCGTCCCGCCTGGCCCTGGAAACCGTCACCCGGCTGCGCCGCCGCCTGTTCGCCCACCTGCTCGAGCTGCCGGCGCTGTTCTTCAGCGGCCAGAAGGCCGGCGACCTTTCGACGCGCGTGACCGGCGACGTCGGCGCCATCCAGTATGTGCTGACCGGCGGGCTGATCAGCCTGGCGCGCGCCGTGCTGACCCTGGCCGGCGCGCTGGTGCTGATGGCGCAGCTGAACGGGCGGCTCACCCTGCTGGTGGTGCTGCTGATCCCGGCCACGATCGCGCTGGTGCGCCTGTTCGGGACAAAGCTGCGCAAGCTGTCGCGCCGGATGTACGACGGGCTCGGCGCCATCAGCAGCCAGGTGCAGGAGTCGATCAGCGGCATCGCCACGCTGAAGGTGCACAACGCCCAGTCGCACGAGAAGCGGCGCTTCGAGGCGATGATCAGCGACTACCAGCGCGACGGGCAGCGCCGCGCGTGGCTGTCGGCGGCGCTCGAGGCCGGCATCCAGATGGCGCTGTGGATCTGCCTGATCGGCGTCGTGGTCTACGGCTTCGTGCTGGCGGCGCGCGGGCACGCGACCAGCGGCCAGCTGGTGGCGTTCCTGCTGCTGGCATTCCGCGTGGCGGTGCCGCTGGCCTCGCTGACCAGCCTCTACGCCGAGGGCCAGGGCGCCGCCGCGGCCGCCGCGCGCCTGGACGACATCTTCGCCCTGGCGCCCGAGCGCGACCCGGCCACGCCCGTGCCGCCGGTGCGCCACGAGCCGGCGGCGATCCGCTTCGAGGGCGTGGGCTTCGCGTATCCCGGGGCCGGCGAAAACCAGGCCGTGCTTCATGACATCGACCTGGAGATCGCCGCCGGGCAGTGGGTCGGCATCGTCGGGCCGTCGGGTTCGGGCAAGACCACGCTGGCCGGACTGCTCATGGGCCTGTTCCCGCCCACGCAGGGTCGCCTGCTGCTGGACGGTCGCCCCTACGACACCTTCGACCCCGCGGACCTGCGCGCGGCGATGGCCTTCGTTGCCCAGGACCCGGTGCTGCACGACGTGAGCCTGGCCGACAACATCCGCTTCGGGCTCACGGACGCATCCGACGAAGCGGTGCGCGCGGCCGCCGCGCAGGCCGGCGTCACCGGGTTTTCCGACAGCCTGCCGCAGGGCCTCGATTCCGTGACCGGCGAGCGCGGCGTGCGCCTGAGCGGCGGCCAGCGCCAGCGGGTCTCCCTGGCCCGGGCCTTCCTGCGCAATCCCGGCATCCTGGTCCTGGATGAGCCGACCAGCGCCCTCGATGCAGCCAGCGAGGAAGCCATCCGGCAGGCGATGCGCACCCTGATGCAGGGGCGTACCGCCGTGGTCATCGCCCATCGGCTGTCCCTGGTCCGCGAATTGGACCGGATTGTCGTGGTTTCGGGAGGGCGGATCGTGGAAAACGGCCGACACGAAGATCTTATGGCCGCGGGGGGGCTGTACGCCTCGCTGTACCGAGCCCAACAAAGCCCACAATAAATCAACCCGAAATCACAAATATGATCTTGACGGGGTAAGTTATTGAGGGTATTATCAATGAGTGCCAGAAAATGTGGGCTCTGAAAACGCGGACCTCGGTGGTCCTGGTTGGGGCCTGCAATGATGGACTATGGGGGACCGGCCCTTGGTGGGCAGGAGGGACAGAACATGGACAAGAAGAGCTATCGCAAGCCCGAAGTGAAGACGCGCAAGCTCGAGCTTGGGGTGTTCGGTGATTACAGCGACGGCAGGGGCGACAACAGCCGCCCGAACCCGATCTCTGTTATCGATACACTGCACCTTCACATGGACTGATCGGCGACCGTTCACGGACGTCAGGTTGGATCGCGGGACCGCCCCTTCCGGGGCGGTCCTTTGCTTGTCAGTACGTGCGGCGCGGCAACGCCCTTGCCAGCGCCCGAGACGGGCGGCTAGGATGCGCAGCGATGCCCGCGCGGCCGGCCTTTCCCCACGGCGCGGTCCGATCACGGCAGCGCAGGCGGCGCCCCCGGATACCAGCGGCGCCACAGCAGACCAGGGAGCAAGACGATGCAGGTGTTGAAGGAGCGAATCCGTGCGATGCGGCGCAGTTGGGCCCACCCGATGCCGGCCGCGGCTGCAGCCGTCGCCGTGGCGCTGCTGGCCCTGATCCCGGGTCCTGCCGCCAGAGCGGCCGTCGAGCCGCCGGCCGGGCGCTGGAGCCTGGGCCTCGAAGGCGGCATCATGAAGCTGCAGGAAGGCAGCTGGGACTACAGTGCCGCCGACCAGTTCGGGCGGGTCCGCATCGGGCGCTGCCTGGGTCGCCACTGGAGCCTCCACGCCGCCTGGATGCAGGGCTACGTGCGGCCGGGCGTGACGGCGCGCGGACAGGACGCCGGCTGGACGTTCACCGCAACGCCGCCGTACCACACGCTGATGCGGCAGCCCATGTTCGAGATCGAGCACCGGCTTTCGCCCGAGGCGCGGGTCAGCCCGACGATGGTGGCGGGCCTGGGATTGACGAAGTGGCGCGTCATCAACCCCACCGACGGCGCCGGCGGCTGGTTCCCCGGCGGCGACACCGTGACCGGCTACGACGTGGACGGGAACGAGGCCGAACTGTCGGCGACGGACCTGACGTTCGGCTTCGGCCTGGGGATGGACGTCGCCCTCAGCCCGTCGCTGCGCCTGGGACTGGGCGCGCGCTACCAGGTCCTGCAGGGCGACGGCCTGGACAACATCGGCCTGAGCGAGCGCTGGGGCCCCGGCCATGTCGACGCCAACACCGCGGTGGCCAGTGCCTGGGCCGGGATGACCTGGTGGTTCGGCTCCAATGATGCCGATCGCGACGGCGTGCCCGACAAGCGCGACCAGTGCCCGCGCGAGAAGGAAGACCCGGACGGCTACGCGGACCTCGACGGCTGCCCCGACCCGGACAACGATGGGGACGGCGTGCCGGATGCGCTGGACGCGTGCCCGGCGCTCGCGGAGGACCGCGACGGCTGGCGCGACAATGACGGCTGCCCCGACCTGGACAACGACGGCGATGGCGTGCCCGACGTGCGCGACAAGTGCCCGGACGCCGCCGAGGACGTCAACGGCAACGTCGACGGCGACGGCTGCCCCGATCAGGACACGGACCTGGACGGCGTGCCCGACCTGAGAGACAAGTGCCCGCAGACCGAACCCGACTCCAAGGTCGACCAGGACGGCTGCGACGTGCCGGTGCCGGTCAGCCCCGACCGCGCCGAGCACCACCCGGCGGCGGCGGCCGACTTCGTGCTCGACGGCGTGTCCTTCGCCGCGGGCAGCGCGGTGCTGACGCGCGAGGCCCGCGTGCAACTCGAGGAGATCGCCGCCTGGGCCGCCGGTGAGCCCGGGACGATCGAGATCCGCGGGTACACCGACGACACGGGCAACCCGGATTCCAACCGCGCCCTCTCCCTGCGCCGCGCGCTGGCCGTGCGCGACACGCTCATCGAGCGGGGCCTGCCGCCGGCGCGCCTGAAGGCCGTCGGCTACGGACCGGCCGACCCGCTGGCCGACAATGCCACCCCCGAGGGCCGTGCGCGAAACCGGCGCGTGGAGATCCGTCGCCTGCCGTAGCGGGGGCGGCAAGTCGAAGCGTGAACAAGACAATCGGCGAACAGTCCTCGGGCCTGCGGCCCTGCGGATAGTTCGCCGATTGTCTTGTTCAC
>CAIWHK010000035.1 GCA_903912525.1 uncultured bacterium
CGGGCCCGCCCGCACGATGGGCCCCAGCGCCGCCACCGGCCGCGGGCGCCATGGCGCCGGCGCCGGCCAGCCGCCGCGCCAGGTCGGCCAGCAGCACGCGCGACTCGAACCGGCAGTATTCGACCACCGAGGCCTCGAGCAGGATGCGCGGCTGCGTGCTGCGATGGATGCGTTCGAAGTGCCGACCGGCGACATCGATCAAGGCCAGCAGGTCCTGCTCGGCGAAGCCCGCCGCATGCCTGCGCAGCACCTCGACGCGGTCGGGCGGCAGGTCGATCATCGTCGCCAGTTGCGGGTCGATGCTCAGCAGCAGCAGGTTGCGGAAGTTCGTCACGACCCCGCGCGCAAACCCGTCCAGGCTCTGTCCGCCGGCGGCCAGGTCCTCGACCAGCCGCAGCGCGCGCGCCGGGTCCTTCGCCAGGATGCACTCGTTCAGTTCCAGGAACAGCCCGCTCTCGACGAGTCCGAAGGCGTCGGCCACGGCCTTCTCGTCGATCGTGCCCTCGCTGCCGGCGATGACCTGGTCCAGCAGGCTCAGGCCGTCGCGCATGCTGCCCTCAGCCAGGCTCACCAGCATGCGCAGCCCCGATTCGTCGACGACCACGCCCTCCGCCGCGGCGACGTCACGCAACCGGCCGGCCAGTTCATCGCGGCCGAGCAGCCGGAAGTCGAACCGCTGGCAGCGGCTGAGGATCGTGCGCGGGATCTTGTTGGGCTCGGTCGTCGCGAAGAAGAAGTACACGCGCGCCGGCGGCTCCTCGAGGATCTTCAGCAGCGCGTTGAACGCGCCCTTCGACAACATGTGCACTTCATCGATGATGAAGACGCGGCTGTTGCCGCCGCTGGTCGAGTACTGCGCCATGTCGCGCAGTTCGCGGATGTTGTCGACGCCCGTGTTGCTGGCCGCGTCGATCTCAAGCACATCAAGGTCGCCGCCGCGCGCGATCGCCTTGCAGGTGTCGCACCGGCCGCAGGGATCTCCGTCGTTCGGCGCCGCGCAGTTGATCGCCTTGGCGAGAAGACGCGCCACCGTCGTCTTGCCGCAGCCGCGCGGGCCCGAGAACAGGTAGGCGTGGCTCAGCTTGCCCTTGCGCAACGCCGCGCGCAGGGTCGACGTCACGTGTCCCTGGCCCACGACCTGGTCGAAAGTCTCGGGGCGGTACTTGCGGGCGATGGCCTGGTACGACATGGTGCTCCGCCTGCTGGATAAAACGGGGATGCGGCCGGCTGCAGCGTCGGCACGCCGCGAAATCTATCATGCCGGCGCTCGAGGTCGCCACCGGCATTTGCCGCAGCGGCTCGCTACGTCAACCGCGGGGCGCCGCGTCAGCGGCGACCGCGAAAAGAAAGCGGCCTCCGGACTTCCGGAGGCCGCTGGCAGGCGGGCCAGGCTGGCGGCGCACACGTCGAAGGGAACGTACCGCTGCTACTTTCCAGTCCTGACGGGGTTGGTGCTCCGGCGTCACGCCGGGCCTGACCCATCATGCCGTTGCGGCCACTCAGGCCGGCTGATCAGGTTGGTGGAGATGAACGGGATCGAACCGTCGACCTCCTCGTTGCGAACGAGGCGCTCTCCCAGCTGAGCTACATCCCCACCTGAATCGCATCGAACCGCATCAAATCGTAGCGTAACTGCGCCGAAACGCAAGCCGTCCCGGTGGCCGCCGCGCGGCGCCTCGACGCTGGGCGTCGGCGCGGCGCGCGGCCGGTGCGTGAATCATGGCGGAGAGGCAGGGATTCGAACCCTGGGAACCCGCGAAGGTTCAACGGTTTTCGAGACCGCCCCGTTCAACCGCTCTGGCACCTCTCCGCGAAATCGTCTGGCACCTCTCGGCGAAATCGTCTGGCTCCAGCTGGCGGAGAGGGAGGGATTCGAACCCTCGGTACCTTCCGGCACACACGATTTCCAATCGTGCCGATTAAGCCACTCTCGCACCTCTCCACCTGAGGACAGGGCCGGCAATATAGCATCGGATTTTCGGAAAATCAACGTGCGGTCTGCAAGGCGAAAAGGGCCGGACGCACCGGTTTCAGGCCCCGTCCCGCTCCGCGCGCCGGTCGCGGAAGAACCCGCGCAGCAATTCGCCGCAGGCCGGCCCCAGGATGCCACCGAGCACTTCGACCCGGTGCCGGTAGGGGTTGCCGTCCAGCAAGCGGGCGGTCGAGACCACGGCGCCGGCCCTCGGGTCGGCCGCACCGAACACCACGCGCCCCACGCGGGCCAGCAGAATGGCCCCGCAGCACATCGTGCAGGGTTCGAGCGTCACGTAGAGGGTGGCGTCGTCCAGGCGCCAGTCGCCGGCGCGGGGCCCCGGAGCCATCGCTTCCCCTGTGTCCCCTTCGCTGCACCCGTCACCGTCGGGGTCCGCGTCCGCGCCGCCGGCGGCGCCGATGGCCAGGATTTCCGCATGGGCGGTCGCATCGCGCAGTGCTTCGACCTGATTCTGCCCTCGCGCCAGGACAAGGCCGTCCCGGACCACGACCGCGCCGACCGGTACCTCGCCCCGCGCGGCGGCTTCGCGGGCCAGAAGCAGCGCTTCGTTCATCCAGCGCTCATCGGACGCGAAAACGCCGCCCAGCAGGGGATGTCCCGTCTCGGTCCGACTCACGGCACAATCACCTCGGCGCCGGCCACGTTTCCGGCCAGATCGCGGACCTCGACCCGCAGACGCCACGGCCGGACCCCGCCGGAACGCGACGTGCGCGGCCACTTCACAACCGTCTCAAACGATTCGTTCGCGCTGTCGCAGATGCCGTCGCGCGGTTCGAGGCGCTCTGCCTTGCCGTCCGGTAGAATCAGCCGCGCGCCGGCCAATGGACCGGACGCGTCGGCTGCGCGCAGGCGCAGCGTCAAACCACCGTCGATGGCCCGCGCTTCCACTCCCTCCAGCCGCGGCGGCAGGTTGTCGACG
>CAIWHK010000036.1 GCA_903912525.1 uncultured bacterium
AGGCCCGAGGACTGCCCGCCATCGTCGTGTCTGCCGGCGTCGCCGACGACGACCTACCGGTACTTGAACACCACCGCCCAGATGATCATCACCACGAGCGACAACCCAACGGTCAGCGCGATGAACCCGAAGGTCTTCAGGCCCTTCACGAAGCTCTCGGGCAGCGGGTCGACCATGTGCTCCTCGAGGCGGCCCTCGCGCACGAGCTGCTCGTATTCGCGCGGGCGATCCTCCTTGAACTCCTCCAGCGTCATGCGGCCGGTGAAGATCACGGGATCCATCGGGAAGCGATCCGGACGGAAGTGCGTGTTGAAGAAATGGATCGTGAAGATGAAGCCGGTGGCCAGCAGCGCCTCATCCGAGTGGATGATGGTCGCCACATTGATGAACCAGCCCGGCAGCACCTTCGTGAAGGCCTCGGGGAACCACAGGATCAGGCCGCTGAAGCCGATCATCGCGACGCCCCAGAACACGGCTAAGTAGTCGAACTTCTCCCAGTACGTCCAGCGGCCGTACTGCGGGCGCTCGCCGCGACCGAGGAACCACTTCACGGTGCCGATGAACTCCTGGCCGTCGACCTTGTTCGGGAACATGCCCTCGGGGCCGAACACGAAGTCCTTCCAGCTCTTGCCCGACGCCCGGCGGCGGCACCACACGTCGTACAGGTGACGGGTGAAGTAGAAGAACGTCAGGATGGCGCCCATGCGGTGCAGCGTGCCCGCCGACTGGAAGCCGCCCAGGACGTGCGCCAGATTCTGGGCCCACTCCAGGTACGAGAACTTGAGCGTCATGCCCGTCACGGCCAGCGTCAGGAAGCTGACGATGACCATGATGTGCAGCATGCGGTTCAGCCGGTTGAAGCGGCGGAACTGCTTCTGGCCCTTCGCCTGCTTGCGCAACTGGCGACTGTGCCGCAGCGCCTGGAAGCTGCGCGGCAGCCACAGCAGCGTGTGCACGCCGAAGACGCTGAACGTGCCCACCAGCAGGATCGTCATGAACAGCCACGTGTAGTGCACGATCGGGTACTTGACCTTGTCGTGGTGCGTGGCGTGCGTCAGGTAGCCGGCGAACTGGCGATGGGCGCCCTTGTGGCACTTGGCACAGGTGCCGACGATGTTGTCGCGGGACAGCGTCGAGGCCGGGTTGTCCGGCTTCTGGATGTTGTGCTGGCCGTGGCAGTCCGAGCAGCTGGCCGTGCCGGTGTAGCCCAGCGCGAACACCTTGCCGTGGTAGGTCTCGAAGTAGCTCTCGGTGACCTTCTCGTGGCAGGCGCCGCACTGGCCGACGATCTGCATCTTGAAGCCTTCGGCATCCGTCCGCGCGATCCGGTGCGACGTGTGGCAGTCGTTGCACATGGGCAGCTTGTGCCCATCCTTCGCCTCGCCGGTGAAGTGGATGCTCGTGCGGAACGTGCGGTCGACGCCGTCGTGGCACTTGCCGCAGGTCACGTCCACCTTCGAGCGGTGGACGGTCGACGTAGGATCGGCGCTGGGCATGATCGCGTGCGTCGTATGGCAATCGACGCAGGTGGCGGTGACCACCAGGCCGCTCTTCTGCAGGGCGCGGCCGTGGATGCTCTCCTTGTAGTTGGCCACCATGCTCTTCTCGGTGCCCTTGTAGCGCTTGTCCGCGATGCCGCCCTCGTCGTGGCACTTGCCGCACAGGTCCGGGATGTTGCGCACGAACGTCTTCGAGTCCGGGTTCGTGTGCGGCAGGATCTCGTGCGTGCCGTGGCAGACCAGGCAATCGGGGATGTCCTTGTCGCCCTGGCTGCCCAGCTTGCCGTGGATCGACGACTTGTAGGTCTCGACGACCGCAGCGTGGCAGATGGCGCAGTCCACGCGCTTGGGCACGGTGTCGCACGGCCGGTCATGCGAGGGCGTGGCCCCGGTGTGGCACTGGATGCAGGCCTGCTTGACGTGCACCGAGTGCGTCAGTTTCTGCGGGTCGACGTACATCGAGCGGCCGGCGTTGGCCGCGCTGGTGCCCTTCAGTTCGGGCCGGTTGTGGCACTTGAGGCACTCGGTGTCGGCCATGCCCTCGTTGTAGTACACGCGGCGGATCTTGTGCGGCTGGTGACACTCGATGCAGGCGGGAACCTTCGAGGGTTCCTTTTCCCACAGGCGCCCCTCGACGACCTTCGCGTGCACCTTCTCGATCATGCCGTGGCACTGCTGGCACGTCGCCGCGACGTTTGCGCGATGGATCGTGCTCTGCGGGTCCTTGTGGTTGCGCACGTTGTGGGCTGTGTGGCAGTCCGAGCAGACGGCCGACTGCGTCAGGCCGCGCTTGTAGAGGCCCTCGCCGTGGATCGAGAACGAATAGTGCGCCAGCACGCTGTCCTGCGAGACTTCGGCGTACTCGCGGATGGCGTCGCCTTCCTTGTGGCAGCGACCGCACATGATCGGGATGTTGAAGCGGTTGACGCGCGACTCGGGGTCCGACGGCGGCGTGATGTCGTGGGAACCGTGGCAGGTCCAGCAGCGAGGGGCGATGGGCACGCCCTTGGACACCCCGATGCCGTGCAGGCTGCCGGCATACACCTTGGCGATGTCGTCGTGGCAGCTGCCGCAATCGACGTCCGCCAGGTTTTCCTTGTGCGGGAAGTCCTCAACGCCGGAAAGCTCCGCGTGGCAGTCCACGCAGCCGACGCCCTCGCGCCCGTGGATCGACTTGTTGTACTGCGCCAGGTCCACGAACAGCGACTTGACCTGACCACGCTCGTTCTTGGTCAGGCCGCGGTCTTCATGGCACTGGAGGCAGGTCTCGGCGTCCTGGGCGCGGACCGGCGTCACGCCGGCCATCACACCAAGCACCACCGCGAACAGGCTGACGCCGACCAACAGGGCCGGACGACGCAGTCCACGCGGGACGATCATGGGCTGTCTCCCTCAGGGTAAAGTGGCGCGCTGCAACGGGCCCCAATGTTGATTGGAACCGGGAGCAGATCAAGCGGATAATGTCATTATTGAAAACGACTTGCGAGATCGATCACCCCCGGAAGGTGGCGTCGGAACATGACAAAAATCGTCATGTTTTTCAAGGTCTGGCTCGGCAACGGGTTTCGAATCAGGCGGGGTGAACTCGGGGTTCGTCGGGCCGTCGTCACGGCGAGCGGGCGGGACCGGGACAGGCGGCGGGCGCGAAATCCTAGCTCCCGTGCGGGGAACGCCGCCGCACCGTCGTCGCCGGCCTGCGCGCACCACCCGGGCCGCCGCTGACCGGGGCGAACGAGTCGATCTCCTCGGTGGTCATGGGCCGCAGGCCTCCGGCAGCAAGGTCGCCCAGGCGCACGCCGCCCAGGCGCACGCGGCGCACCATCGTGACCTTGTGGCGCAGCGTCGTCAGCATCCGGCGCATCTGCCGCGCTTGCCCGCCGTGCAGGGTGATGCTGAGCATGGTGCGGCCGCCCTCGTACGACAGCACGCGCACGGCCACCGGTCGGAAGGTACCGAGGCCGGGCAGGACGATGCCGGCGTCGATGACCGTCAACTGCATGTCGCTGACTTCGCCTTCGACGCGCACCATGAACTCGTGCTCACAACCGGCGGGACCGGTCACGCGCGTGATCCAGGCGCCGTCATTGGAGACCAGGAGCAACCCGGACGAACGCGCGTCCAGACGACCGGCGGTGCGCAGGCCCACCGCGTCGGACGGGAAGTACTCCGAGACGAGGCGACGACCGGGCCCGTCCACCTCGCGGCACACGACTCGCAGCGGCTTGTGGAAGACGTAGTAACAGCGCGTGACCTTCATCAGTGGCCGGTCGTCCAGGAACACCTCGGCATCGACGTCGATCATGCGCAGCGGGTCCTTCACCACGGACGTCCCCACGCGCACGCGCCCGGCCAGGACGACCTCGTCCGCCCACCGGCGCGTGCCATAGCCGGCCTTCATCAGGGCGCGCGACAGGCCCATCGGCCGTTCGGGCGTCCAGCGCTGCCTGGCAGCGTCGCCGGGTGGCGTCTTGGTGTGTGAACCGGACATGCGCGAAGGCTCCGCTCAAGTCGCCCGGCGGGCGACGGGTTTGATCCAACACATTTTCAGTCCAGCAGGGCCGCCGCCCGCACGGGCGACGCCTCTGTCCCGGCCAGCTTCAGGGGCAACGCCAGCAGGCGGAAGCCCCGCCCGGGCAGCGCCGCCAGGTTGGCCAGGTTCTCCAGGTTGATCATGCCGGCCGCCGCGCAGATGTCGTGCGCCGCGTGCCCGGCGAAGTCGTCCAGGCTCGGCGTGTCCAGGCCCACGCCCTTGAGCCCCGCGGCGGCCAGGCGCTCCGCCAGTGCCGCCGAGAGACTCGGCCACTCCTCATAATAGCGCGGCTGCCCCCAGTGGCGGGCCCAGCCTGTGTCAAAAAGGACAAAGTCGATGCCAGCCAGGTCGACACCGTCGAGGATCGTTGCCGGCAGCGGACCCGGTCCGGGCGCGGGTGACGGCCTGACGACGACGGCCGTCCCGGCGAACCGGTCGAGCGGCAGATCGTCCACGCCGCCGGCCCCGGCCAGGAAGTGCTGCGGCGCGTCGACGTGCGTGCCGACGTGGCAGCCCAGCTCCAGGCGGCTGGAACGGCAGATGTCGCGACCGTGCTCGGACGTGCGGACGATGCGTAGCGGCTGCTTCTCGCCCGGCCACTGCGGCATGTCCGTCACGATGGCATGGCTCAGGTCGATCAGCCGCATGGTCCTCCGGCCCGGGCGGAGCCCGGGGATAGTTGTCGGCGCGCGAGCGCTCAACCGGACGGAAAAGTCTCGACCACGACGTCCCGCCGCAAGTCCGCCACGTCGAATGGCGACGCGAAAAGCTCGCGTTCGGCGTCGTCCAGGCGCCCGTCGACGACCTCGCCGTCGCCGCTGACGGCCACGATCGCCACGAAGGCCCGCTGGGCCAGTTCGGCCGGGCCGACGCGGGCCACGGCGAATTCCTGGTTGCGCAGCTTCTGGACCAGCGCACGCAGGGGCGCGCGCATCTCCTTGAGCGAGCGCGACCCCGGCAGCACGAGATCGGCCACCAGGGTGCCGGTGTAGATGCGCACGTCGTCCACGGCCCGCCCTCCCGGCGGCGGCCGGTCGGGGCCCCCGCGGTCGCGCCACGCTAAGCGATCGGGCCGCCCGGAACAACCCCGGGCTTGGCGCCCCTGCGCCCGGCGTTCCTAGCGGACCAGGGTCAGCTTGCGGCCCTGCGTGCCGCGCGCCGTGGACAGGCGTGCCACGTAGACACCGGCCGCGGCGGGCCGCCCCGCGTCGTCGCGTCCGTCCCACTGGAAGCGGTGCGTCCCGGTCGCGAGCGACCCGGACCACACGCGGCGCACGCGGCGCCCGGACGGATCGACGATGTCCAGCGTCGCATCGTCCCGCGACGTCATCGCACAGGTGAGCCAGGTGACGGGGTTGCACGGATTCGGCTCGATGCCCAGCAGGCGGGCCGTCGGCGGCGACGGCGGGCCCGGCAGCGTGTCGACCGCCAGCGTCCAGAAGACCGCGGGGCCCGCGGTGTTGCCGTTGCCGATGACCACCCCGACGCTGGCCAGCCGCGAGGCCGGCACCGGCAGCACCAGCCGTGCATCGCCCTGGCGATCGAGGCTGATCTGGTCCTGCCAGCCGCCGCCATCAATCGTCTGCACGTGCAACGACAGCGACAGTGGCCCCGGCCCCTTGTCGCCGTCGAAGCTGATACCCAGCAGGTGATCGCCCAGCAATTCGAGGCCACCCAGGCGCACGGGCGCGGCGGCCAGATGTTCCACGCTCCCGGAGACCTCGCCGGGGTACTCCAGGAGCAGGCCCGACAGGTCCCCCTCGGGGTAGTCCGCGGCGTCGGGATAGCCGATGCCCGCAATGGTGCGCCCGCCGACGGCGTAGTTCCACGCGGTGAAGTCGCCCCACGACGACGCCAGCGAGGTGCCGTGCGGCGCCAGCACCGCATCCCAGGCCGCGAGCGGCTCCTCGGTCGGCCTCAGCGAGCGCCGCGCCCAGAAATCACGGATCACGCCATCGCCGAAGCGGCTGTCGAGCCAGATCTCGAACACCGCGTCCTCGTACGAACCAGTGCCGGTCTCGCCGCCGTCGAGCGGGATCTGCGGGCGCCTGACCGGGTTGTCGCGATTCAGGAACATCTGGTAGTCGTTGACCTGCTCGAAGACGCGCTCCTCGACCCAGGTCCCGTCCAGTTCGACCCAGTCGCCCTCGCTCCAGCGGCTGCCGGCATACTGGCTGACGTGGCGGAACTCATGGGCCGCGGTCACCTTCGCAGAGCCGGCGACGTCGCCCTCGGGATCATCATTGGGCGGGAAGCGGCTGAACGTGCTGTGGAGTACCAGGCGCGTCTGGCCGAGCGTGGGATCGACAGGCGTCGCGTAACCGTAGATGCGCATGCGGCGGAACGCCACCTCGACCGGCGTGACCGGCGGGGGCACGAAGCCGATGCTGTCGATCTCGGTGCTCCACGCGAATTCGAGATAGCCCGCCATCATCGCGATGAAGTCGGGGATGCCGTCGGCCGGCTCGACGTCGGCCAACGGCACGGCGTTGTCACCGTCGTTGAACCAGGACAGGCGGAAATGCCCGGCCGCGCTGGTCAGCGTGTCCGAACCGTCGGGGACGGTGAGGTAACCGTCGATGGCTTCGCGCGTGGCCGCCGACAGGGACGCGCGCACGGCCAGGTACTCCCGGACCAGGGGCGTGCCGCAATGCTCGGGGATGATGGCGTCGTCGCCGTCCCGGTCGCGATACCGTTCGGGCAACCGGTCCGGGTCGAACCCCGCCTCGAAGCGGTAGAGGAGGTACTGCTCGGGGGTGATGGCGCCGGCGGCGGCGTCCTCGGCCAGGCGACCGGCCGGCGCCGCACAGACCGTCCCGTACGCACCCAGACTGCAGGCCACGACCAGGATCCACCGCCCCACGAGGGTATTGCCGCCCAACCACATCGGAAGTCGAATCCCCCCGGCCCCAACCCGCCTGCGGGCCCTTTTTGTCGTGTCCAGAAGGCTTCCATTATCGGTTTCCGGCCCGCGAGCGGCCAGCTATTTCCCGGTGCCTCCCCCGGTCGGGGCCCGGTGAACCCCGTTGCCAGCGGGCCGCCCTTGCCCTAGGATGGACGCATGTTCCCACCGCGACACGACTTCCCGCGGATCCGCGCCGCTTTCGCGGCCGCCTGCCTGGGATGCCTGCTGGCCGCCCCCGGCTGCCGTGAAAAGGCGCCCCTGGCGGAAGCTGACCTTGCGGCGCCGCCTCCGGCGATCCCCCACCCCCGTGTCGAGCGCGACCTGCGGGACCTGCGCAAGGGCGGCCAGCTGCGCGTCCTGTTCCGCTACGACTCGAGCAACTACTTCCTCCACAAGGGCGAGCAGGCCGGTTTCGAATATGAACTTATGGAGCGCTTTGCCCGCGACCAGGGCCTGAGCATCGCCGCGGTGGTCATCGAGCCGGGCGCCGACATCGTTTCGCTGCTGAACGACGGCACGGGCGACGTCGCCTGCGGCAGCCTGATCGCCGACCCCGAGCACGAGCGCTGGGTGGCGCTGACCCGTCCCACCAACTTCGCCCGCAAGGTGCTGGTGCTGGCGGCGGATGACCGGCGAGCCAACACGACGGCAGCGCTGTCGGGCCTGACCGTGACGCTGCCGCAGCATGACCCCTTCCGACTGGACCTGCAGAAGATGTCCGATGCCGGCGGCTGGGGCCTGAAGCTGGGCACGTCACCCGAGCGACTGGACGCCGAGGACCTGGTGGCCGAGGTGGCGCGCGGCAAGGTGGACGCAGTCGTCGTCGACGACCTGGTGGCCCAGACGGCGCTGACCTACCGCGACGACGTGCGCGTGGGACTCACCCTGGGCGAGCAGCGCCCCACGGTCTGGTTCGTCCGGCAGAACAGCCCCGAACTGCGCATGGCGCTGAACGCCTTCCTGCGCGGCCACCTGAACGTCGGTGCCGACGGCCGCGAACGCCGCAGCAACGACTACACCGTGCTGCACGAGCGCTACTTCGAGAACCCGCAATCGATCCGCGGCTTCCGCGAGGCGGACACGCGGCCGGACATGGGCGGCGCCATCTCGAAATACGACGACATGATCCGCTCACGGGCCTCGTTCTACGGCCTGGACTGGCGCGTCGTCGCGGCGTTGATCTACCAGGAGTCGCGCTTCGAGCCGGGCGCGCGCTCGGTGGCGGGCGCGCTCGGGTTGATGCAGGTGCTGCCCAGGATGGCCGGCCCGCAAGCCGACAGCCTGCTGACGCCCAGCCCGAACCTGACGGCCGGGATGCGCCTGTTGCGCACGATCTACGACTCGTATGCGTATTGCGACTCGGTCGATCGCTGGTGCTTCACGCTGGCCGAGTACCACGCCGGCCCCGGCCGCGTGACCGATGCCCGCCGCATTGCAATGGAGCAGCATCGCGACCCGAACCACTGGGAGGACTCGGTCGCGCTCACGTTGCCGAAACTGTCGGACCCGACGTGGACGTCCAAGCTGGGCACCGCGGCGTACGGCGGCGGCCGCACTGTGCGCTACGTCAACCAGGTCCTCAACCGCGCCAGCCTGTATGCGCAGGTGGTCCCGCTCGGGGGACCGGCGGCTGCCGATTCGAGCGGCGCCCGCGAAATGGCCAGCGCCGCGAACTTCCCGTAGGAGATTCCTTGCCGCGTCGCGCCGGCGGGTTGTTCACCCGCCCGTTCCTCCTGCTGACGACCACCACCATTGCCGCACTGCTGGCGGGCGCACCGACGTATGCCACGCCGGCGCGCCAGTTCGCACTCGGGAGCGGCGACTACCTCGAGGACGCTTCGGCGGTGTTCCGCTGGCCGGGTTCGGCGCGCGACGACGCCGGGCGGTGGTGGCTCGACTCGGGGCGCCTGTTCTCGCCGGACGCCTGGTCGGCGCCGGATTCGCGACAGGATACGGGCCCGGCGACCGCGCTGACCTGGACGCCCGGCGGGCCCGGCAGTCCGTGGACGGCAGGTGTGGCCGCGCACATGTTTTCCGCCGACGCCGACCACGCGGGCCTGCACCGCGACGGGCCGGGATCGTCACTGTCCCTGCTGGCCGGCCGGCGCGTGGGCGGCGTGGATGTCGCGGCGACATGGCGCACGACGTCCGGCGCCCTGCTCCTCGTGGGAGAGGACACCGGGGAAACCGAGTTCCGGCATCGCCGGGATGATGTCGGCCTCGGCGCGCGCTTCGACCTGTCGTCGCGGGCCTACCTCGACGTCGCGGGAGACATGCGCCGCGAGCGCGACCGGCGACTTGCCCGGCGCGCGCCCAACGTCATGAGCGGCGAGGAGCCCCTGGTCGCGCACGCGTGGAGCGCGCGGGCGCGGGCCTTCATCGCCGTGCAGGAACACATCGTGCTGACGCCGGCCCTGGAGATCGTCGATGAATCCATCGACGGCGGCCTGATGCCCGACACCTGGTGGGTCTCCGATCCGCAAGCGCACCACGACAACCGCCTGCTGCGGTTCGGCGCCGCGCTGTGCTGGCTGCCTGATCCCGACCGCCTGCTGGCCGTGTCGTACGAACGACTGGATCTCGATCGCCGTTTCGTCCTGGTCGCCGCCCCTCCCGGTTCCGCCGCGACCGAGGGCGACCGGGCCACGGACAGCCTGCGCCTGGCCGCCGAACAGCGCGTCAACTGGTGGCTGAGCCTGCGCGCCTCGCTGGCCTGGACGCGCGTCACCTTCGAAGATGGCCGCGCCGCCGACCCTCACCTGGATGTCGCCGGTGGCGCTGCCCTGCACCTGGGCGCCTGGGGCCTGGACGTTGCCGCCGGCAGCGCGCCGCTGCCCGAACCCCGGCGCTGGCTGGAGTTCGACCCGGGCGCCGACCTTGTGCTGCGGGCCTCGCTGCACCACGATTTCTGATCCGTCGCGAGCATCCCCAAGACCGGAGCGCGCCTTGTCCCTGCTCAGCCACACGATCTTCACCGACCCCGTCCAGTTCGCGCTGACGTGCCTGGTCATGGTCGTCTCGCAGGTCATCTACGTGCTGTTCGGCTTCGGGTCGGGGCTGACCGCGGTCGGCACCCTGGCGCTGCTGTTCCCCGAGATCAAGGATGTGGTCGTCCTGCTGCTGCTGGTGAATGTGCCGGCTGAGATCTCGGTGGCGTGGGGCACGCGCCGCCACCTGCAGTGGCGACCGCTGCTGGGCCTCGGCGCCGGCGTGGTCGTCGGCATCCCGCTGGGCACGCGCCTGTTGAGCCACGGCGACCCGCGCATCGTGCTGGTGGGGCTCGGCTGGTTCCTCATCGCCGTCGGCCTGGTCTTCCTGCGCCTGCCGCAGGGCGGCCGCCACCAGCCGCCGGCCTGGCTGGGACCGCCGACGGGACTGGTCTCGGGCCTGCTCACCGGACTGTTCGGCACGGGCGGGCCGCCGGTCATCATCTGGTACCACCTGAGCACGGCCGACAAGACGCTCTTCCGCGGCCACCTCATGACCATCTTCCTGCTGATGACGCTGGTGCGTGTGCCGTCGTACGCGATCGACGGGCTGGTCACGCCGGTGCGGCTGTGGTCGGCGCTGGCGGTGCTGCCGGCGGTGCTGCTGGGCGCGTGGCTTGGGCACAGGTTGCACGTGCGCATCAGCGACAGGCTCTTCCGCATCCTGGTTTGCGTGCTGCTGGTGCTGCTGGGGGCGATGCTGCTGATCCGGCATTGACCTGCCGGCAGCGGTGATCAGGCCTTCAGGCGGCTCTCGTCGAGCAGCCGGCAGCCTTCCATGAGGACCGACTCGAGCGGCAATCCGATGTTGGGCTCGGGAAAGTCGGTGGTCGGCTCGACGGCGAAACGGCCGTCGTCCTCCCAGGCGATGATGCGGTAGACGGCCCATCCGCCCGTCAGTTCGCCGCACGCCGCATGCGTCAACTGGCCGCGGTCGAGGTAGACCACGGCCTGCTCGCCGTTCGGGCGCGCCAGGTCGATGCGCACCGACTTCAGGCTCTGGCTGAGCGTCTGCATCAGGTCCGTGAACGCAAAGGCGGTGAACGAGGCCTGGAAACTGCCGGGCCGGGCCGGCGCGGGTGCCGCCGGGTCGCCGGCCGCCGCGGCGCGCAGCGCCTTGCGCAACCGCGCCGCCGCCAGGTCGACATCGCGCGGCAACGTGAAGACGTCGTCGAAGCCCGCGTCGAACAGCGTCAGCATGCGGGACGGCTCGCTGTTCGCCGACAGCGCGTAGACGCTCACCGGCGCGGTGGCCGTCAGCCGTTCGCGCGCCTGCATCACCTCGCGCGTGGCGCCGTCATCCAGCACGAATACCGCCGCGGGAGACAACCGCCCGCACAACGCCGCAGCTTCCTCCAGCGTCGCAACCTCCACCACCCGGTAGCCCAGGTGCGACAGGCGCGACGTGAACGGTCGCAGTGCGCGCGGATCGTCACCCACGACCATCAACTGCTGGTTCGCCGTCGCCAGCAGCTCGCCCTCGCTGCGTTCGATCAGGGCCAGGTAGCGCTCGATGATCTCGGTCCGCGCCAGGCGTCCGCTGCGCGCGCGCAGGTCGGCGCGGGCCGCCAGCCCGCCGCCCTGGGCGTCGGTCGCAGCCCGCCCCCCGCGCTGGTGATGATGCCAGACCACCGCGAGCACTTCGGCGGCTGTCGCCAGGATCGGGTCCTGGCGCCCGAACTCGTCCAGGTTCACGCGCTCGCCCAGCAGCTGCCGCATCGCCGACAGCGCCCCTTCCAGCGGCCAGGGGAAGCCGATCGCCGCCGCGTCGGGCAGCGTGCGCTTCCAGTCGATGCCGGTGCCGTCATCGGCCAGCAGCGCGGCGACGTCGGCCGCCGGCGGCGGCGCCGGGACCAGCAGCAGCACGGCCGCTTCAAGGCCGTCGACGGCCAGGCGTTCGAGACCGACCGCTTCGCCCAGCGCCCGTGCGTCGCGGCACAGGAGGTCGTGCGCGAGCGGCATCGCGTGTGCGTCGTGCCGCACCCCGGCGTGCAGGCGCAGCGCCCGCAGCAGGCTGCCGTACATGGCGGCATAGGGCGCCACGGCGCCCAGCAGCGTCGCGCTCACCGAGTCCAGCCGGGTGACCGGCACGCGCGGGGCCGGCACACGGCCGTCCCGCACCCAGTCGCGCCACGCCTCGGCCGTCTCGGCGGCTACCAGGACATGTCCGATGCCGCCGCGCTTGAGGCAGGCCGCCGTCTCCTCGGCGTCGGCGGCCGCGGACAGCGGTCGTCCCTCGCGCTCGAAGACGGGCGTCAGGAAGCTGGGCAGGAATCCGCGCGGCGACACGAGCAGGACGCCGGGCGCATCCGCGTCGGCGCTTGCCCCGCCGGGCACGTCGGGCGCCGCGGGCTCCGCCTTCGCGCCTTCGAACAGCTCCGGCAGTTCGATCATGCGCAACGGCCCCTGCAACGCGTCGGCGCCGGGCGCGCAGGCGTCCAGCACGCGCAGGAAGGTCACCTCGGCGATCACGCACAGGTCCAGCCGGCTGCAGGACAGCCAGCGTCGCACTTCGGCCAGCGCCGTCGTGTCGCGCGGGTCGACCGCCGCCAGCGAGAGCACGCCGCTCGATGCGTCGAAGGCGAGCGGCAGCACCAGGTGCCGCCGCGCCAGGCCCGTGGGCAACCGCAGCATCAATTCGCGGGAGGGTTGCTGGCGTTCGGGATCGAAAGCCGGGACGTCGAACTGCAGCGCCAGCGCCTGCGCCAGCTGCGCTTCGGTCAGGCACCCGTCGTACACCAGGTGCGAACCCAGGCGCCCACCCAGCCCCTGCTGCTTGCGCAACGCCGCCGACACCTGCGCGGCCGTCACGAAGCCGAGGCGGATCAGGATCTGGTCGAGGCGTTCGGGGCGCGGCGTGTTCATGTCAGGCATGCACCGGCGAGGGTCGCGTCTCGGCGCGCGCGCGCTGGGCCAGGGCGGCCGGTTCGGCGGCGTAGCGCACCGCCTCCTCGCTCGTGATGATGCCCTCGGCGATCAGCTGTCCCAGGTGCTGGTCCAGCAGCTGCATGCCTTCCTTGCGGGCGGTGGTCATGACGTTGTTGATGAGGTGGCTCTTCTGTTCGCGGATCAGGTTCCTGATCGCCGGGTTGCCGACCAGGACCTCCAGCGCCGCCACACGGCCGCGCTTGTCCGCGCGCCGCACCAGTTGCTGCGAACAGACGCCGATCAACACCTCCGAGAGCATGTGCCGGATCTGCGTCTGCTGGTTGCCCGGGAACGGGTCGACGATGCGGCTGATGGTCTGCGCCGCCGAGCGCGTGTGCAGCGTGCCCAGCACCAGCTGGCCCACCTCGCTGGCCGTCAGCGCCAGCGAGATCGTCTCGAGGTCGCGCATCTCGCCGACCAGGATGACGTTCGGGTCCTCTCGCAACGAGGCGCGCAATGCCGAGGCGAAGCTCGCGCAGTGCTCGCCCACCTGCCGCTGGTTGATCAGGCAGTTCTTGTTCGGGTGGATGAACTCCAGCGGGTCCTCCAGCGTGATGATGTGCCCGTGCATCGTCTCGTTGAGGTGGTTGACCATCGCCGCCAGCGTGGTCGACTTGCCCGAGTTCGTCGGCCCCGTCACCAGGATCAGGCCCGAGCGCACGGTCAGCATGTTCTTGAGCACCTGCGGCATGCCCAGCTGGTCGAGCGTCGGCACGTCGTTGGGAATGATGCGGAAGGCGGCGGCCAGGCCCGGGTACTTGCGGTAGATGTTGATGCGGAAGCGCGCGACGCCCGGCAGCGTGTAGGCCAGGTCGAGGTCGCCGTCGCGCTCGAGCACCTGGATCTGCGCGTCGGTCAGCAGCTCGTAGATCGTGATGCGGAGCTCTTCCTCGGTGAGCGGACGGTGCTCGCCGCGCTGCAGCACACCGTTGATGCGCAGCATCGGTTCGCAGTTCGCGCTCAGGTGCAGGTCCGAGACGGAGTACTCCTGCATGATCTTCAAAAAGGCGTCGATCCGGGGCATGACCATCCCTGTCGTCGGTTCCGTCGGGCGTCGGAGCGGACTTCCGGGGCAATCAACAGCAATATCCGTGCCCAGGCCTGCTGGTACAACTTGTTGTTAGTTGGCCAGTTACAAAGATCACGAAACTGTTTCGGACGGGATTGGGCCGATTGCGGCCGGGGCGGGCAAAACCGGCCGGGCAGTGCCCGGCGGGTCAGAAGGCGAGTGATGCCGCCAGCTGAAACTGCCAGAGGTGGGCGCCAACGATGGGCTCCCGCACGCCGGGCAGCAGGTCGGCGGCCTTGGCCGGGCCCGGAGACGCAAGCAGGTCGACGGCCAGGGGCTCGGCGTGGGCCGAGGGATCGATCATGAGCTGGCGCGTCAGCCCGCGGCTGTAACGGAGGTCCAGCCGGACCGGTCCCACCTGGCGGGCCAGGCCGGCGTGCGCCAAGAAGTCGATGTCCTTGTAGCCCCACGCGGTCGACGGTTCGCCGGGGAACGCGGACCACTGCTCGCTGAGTTTCAGCGCCACCGACAGCCCGGCATAGGGATGCGGCAGCGCCGGCGGCAGCGCCGTCAGTTCGAGCAGCGCCAGGGTCTGCGCGACGTGCAGCGTCACCTCGGCGTCGGCGCGCAGGGACGGATTGGTTTCGCTGGTGAAGATCGTCGGCTGCACGCCGCGCTTCTGCGCATACTCGACGGCATAGCCCAGGGAGAGGCCCCGCGCGACCAGGGATCGCGCACCCACACCCACCACCAGGCCCCCGCCGTCATCGTGCAGCCCGACGTGGGTCAGCGCCCAGCCGACCGACAGTTCGGCCGCGGCCGACGCCGAGGGCGTCGCGAGCATCGCTGCCAGCAATGCCACGCCCATTGCCGTGAACAGGCCGGGGATGCGCGCGAACCTGGACATCAGGACCTCCACCCGCGCCTCTTGACGGACCTCAATGGGCGGCCGCGAACAGCTTCTCGCCCGCCTCGGCCGCGAACGGCAGCGTGTTCGCGCGCGGCGGCAGCGTGCAGTTGAAGGCGTCCGGGTTGTAGTCGCACAGCGGGTTGTAGGCGTAGTTGAAGTCGACCTCGACCATGCCGTCGACGTCGAGCTTCAGGTCCAGGTAGCGCCCGCCGCCGTAGGTCTCCTTGCCGGAGGTGGCATCGTAGAACGGCAGCCACAGGTAGTCGGGCGCCTCTCCACCGACCAGGCCGAACACGCCGAGCCTGTGCACCTGGCCTTCGTGCGTGAAGGCGACCGTGCCCTTGCGGACGTACTTGACCTCGTTGCCCTTGCGCTTGGTCAGCGTGACGGTGTCTGCCTTCGCTTCGGCCACCAGCTTCGTGCGGAAGCGCAGCTCAGGTTTGGGGAAGTAGTAATTCAGGCCTTCGAACGCGGGGATGGCCTCGGCCGGCAGGGGCGATGCGTCCGGCTTCCGGAATTCCTCGTTCTTGTCGATGCGCATCTCGACCAGCGCGATCTCCCAGGCTTCGTGCGCCTTCTCGTCCATCACCACGGGACCGGGGGCCTGCTCGGCCGACTGGCAGCCGGCCGAAGGGAAGATCGCACAGGCGGCCAGCGCGACCGCGAACATCAGGTGCAGGGGGCGTCCAGCGGGCATGGTCTGAATCCTCGTCCGAAGTGGGTGGCCTGAGCCGAATACGGGTAGCCGACATGATAGCATCAGCGGGTTCGGGTTTCAAAACCCGGGGCGATTGGTTACCATGCGCGCGAACCGCCCGCACCGGAGCCACCGTGGACCACGAAACGACCCCCGACAACCAGGAACCGCACCCGGGACAACCGGCCGGGCCCGCGTCCGCATCCGAACCAGCCCCTGGGCCCACCCTGACGGGCGCCCCCGCGGCCCCCGACGGCGCCTGGTGGGCTTCGCTGGCCGCACTGGCCGGGGCGGTGCTGGGGCACCTGCCCGTGCTGGGCGCCTGGTGGTGCCGCGACGACTGGGGCCTGCTCGCGAGGGCCGCCGGCCTGGCCGACCGCCCTCAGGGGCTGCCCGCCCGCTGGCTGAGCCAACACCTCTACTGGCAGGCCACCTGGTCGCTGTGGGGATTGAACCCGACGCCGCACGCGGTGGTGCGGTTGCTGCTGCACGGCGCCTGCGCGCTGCTGGTGGTGCGCCTGGCGCGGCGCGGCGGGTTGACGACGGCGGGCGCCGCGCTGGCCGGTTTCGTGTTCGCCGCCTCGCCCCTGGCCTTCACGCCGCTGTACTGGGCGTCCGGCATCCAGGAACTGCTGGGCGCCGCACTGGCGCTGCTGGCGCTCGAGCGCTGGCTGGCCGCCGGCGAGGAAGGGCGCGGCGCCGTCGTGGTCGCCGGGCTGGCGGCCGTGGGCGCGTTGCTCTCGAAGGAATCGGCGCTCGGCCTGCCGCTGCTGCTGGCGGGCTTCGCCTGGTGGCGCCCCGGCCCGGCAGGCAGCGGACCGCGGCGCGCATGGCGCCTCGAGCGCGTGGCCGCCGGGCTGCTGCTGGCTGCGGCCGGCGGTGCGGCCGTCCTGGCCACCACACTTTTCGAGACAGGCGCCGGTGCGCCCTACGAGACCGGCGGCCTGTCCACCATGCTGCCGAACCTCGGCCTGGCCGCGCGCTGGCTGCCGGCGCCGGGCCCGGTCGTGGGCGCCAAGGCATCGTGGCTTGCCGCAGGTACGGGCTGGGTACTCGTGCTTGCGTGGTCGGTGTGGGGCGTACGCCGCTGGCGCGGCGGTCAGCGCCTGCCGCTGGTGGCGCTGGTCGGTGCGCTGCTGTCGATCACGCCGGTGCTCCCGCTGCGCCACCACCTGGCCCCGTACATGGCCTACCTGGCGGTGGCGGGCTGGGCGCTCGCGCTGGGCGCGATGCTGCCGCGGCGCATCGTGCTGTCGCGCGTGGCGCTGGTCGTGGGCCTGCTGGCCTGCGTGGGATGGGGCCTGGTCTCCAGCCGCACCGTGCTGGGCCGCCGCAACGATCTCGGGCTGCCGGCCGACGACCTGGTGCGCGCCACCAGCCTGTCGTGGGAGGCGCGCGGCGCGCTGCAGGGCCTGGCCGGCCTGGGTGGCGGCCAGCCGGTGCGCCAGGTCACGCTGCTGCAGATCCCTTCCGGACCCGGCGCGCTCGAGTACGCCCAGCGCTACGGCGAGCGCTGGGCCGGCCGCACGGAAATGTACGAGGCGCTCGGCGGCGACCTCGGCGCCGCGATGCTGGTGCCCAACGGCGTCACCGCCCACTGGCGCAACGGCCTGGTCACCGCGCCCGACAGCGCGCTGGTCTTCATCGAGTCAGGCACCGGGCTGAAGCCGTGGGGCCGCACGGGGCAGGCCGCATACTACGCCGCGCTGACGGACATCGGCTTCGGCAACTTCGACCGCGCGCGCGCCCACCTGGTGCGCGCCGGCGGCCTGAACGGCAAGACGATCCTGTTCGCCTGCGACCAGGGCCTGCTGCCCATCCCGATGGTGATGGTGACGCAGAAGCAGAAGGCCTTCATCGACTGGACGGTCAGCCACCTTGGGCAGGACGCCTCGCGCGCCGAGGTGGGCGGGCTCCAGGACACCTTCTTCAACCTCGTCTGCGCCTGCACCGGGCGCACGCTCGAGGACGTGACCAGGGGCAGCCGGGTCGTGGTACCGGCCGAAACCGCCGTCGGAACCGTTCCGCGGCCATGAGAGGCAGATGATGGGCGACTTCCTGCAGCAGACCGCCGGCCCGTGGACGATGTACCAGATCTGTGTCGCGTTCATCCTGATCGTGGTGGGCTTCGTGGCGCGCCTGATCCTGAAGTTCGTGGCGCACCACCAGCTGGCGAAGCTCACCGCCCGCACCGAATCCAGGGCCGACGACATCGCGCTCGACGCCCTGGTCAAGCGGCTGGGCGCCCTGCTGCCGGTGGGCGGCGTCTATCTGGGCTTGCGCTACCTGGTGTCGCTGAATCCCGAGTGGACGTGGATCGCGAACCTCGACCGCATGTTCCGCCTCGTCAGCACGCTGCTGATCACGTGGACGGCGTTCCGGCTCGTCGATGCCGGCGCCGTGGTCCTGTCGGAGATGTCCGAACGCACCGAGTCGAAGGTCGACGACCAGCTGGTGCCGCTGGTGCGCAAGGGCGCAAAGATCTTCGTGGGCTCGCTGGCCTTCGTGCTGGTGGCGCAGAACCTGGGCTACTCCGTGTCCGGCCTGCTGGCCGGCCTCGGCATCGGCGGCCTGGCGCTGGCCATGGCGGCCAAGGACACGCTCGCCAACCTCTTCGGCTCGCTGATGATCCTGCTCGACCGCCCCTTCCATGTGGGCGACGCCATCACCTTCTCCGGCGGCGAGGGCGTGGTCGAGGAGATCGGCATGCGCTCGACGCGCGTGCGCACCCCGGCGCGCACGGTCATCTCGGTGCCCAACCAGAACCTGGCCAACGCGACGGTCGAGAACCAGAGCGAGATGCCGCGCCGCCGCGTGAAGTTCACGCTCGCGGTGACCTGCGAGGCCACCGCCGCGCAGATGCAGGACCTGGTCGGGCGCATCGAGGAACTGCTGCGCACCGATGAAGAGGTCGATGCCGAGCAGATGATGGTCCGCTTCACCGACTTCGGTGCTTCGAGTCTGGACGTGATGGTGCAGTACTTCACGGTCACCACCGAGGTGCCGCACCATCTGGCCGTGCGCCAGAAGATCAACCTGGCCATCATGCGGATGATCGAGGACATGGGACTGCGGCTGGCCCTGCCCACCCGCAACGTGCACCTGGTGAGCGGCGAGGGCGGGCTGCCTCGCGGCGGAGCCTAAAGAAAGTCCTTTAGTGGGTGATGGTGGCTGTCGAAATCGGATAAGAAGATCCGATTACTCGCCCGGGTTGACGGTACCCTGGAGGCCACCATGCCCCACCCTTCGCACGCCGGCGCTGCACGCACGCAACTGCCATTGTCCCTTCGCCTTTCGCTGGCGTTGGGCTCCCTCTTCCTGTTGATGCTGGTCAGCATGGTGGCCACCCTGGTCACCGTCAGCGCCCAGAAGACCGATGGCCTGGTGATCAACCTGGCCGGCCGGCAGCGCATGCTCACCCAGAAGTACACGAAGGAAACCCTGCTGGCGGCCACCGCTCCCGCCGGCGAGCTGCGCGACAAGGCGCACGCCGCCCAGGGCAAGACGGCCAAGCTGTACGAAGCCACCGCCTCGGCGCTGAAAGACGGCGGCAAGACCTGGTTGAACGCCGACCTGACCGGCGATGTGACGCTGCCGGCGACAAAGGCGCCGGGCATTGTCGCGCAACTGGACGCCGCCGCCGGGCAGTGGCAGGTGCTGGTCAAGGCTGCGGGCGCGCTCGACGCGTCGGGGCCCGGCGACAAGGGCGCGCTGGGCGCGCTGCTGGGCGCCAGTGTCGACGTGCTCAAGACGCTCAACGCCTCGGTGGCGTCGTACCAGGCACGCACCGACGAGCGCGTGCACACGCTGATCTGGATCCAGTGCGGCTCGATGCTGCTGGCCCTGTTCTCGTTCGCCGCCGCCGTGCTGTACATCGTGCGTGGGGTGACCAAGCCGATCGAGATCGTCGTCAACGACATGAAGACCGGCTCGACCGAACTGGCGGGCGCCGCCGAGTCCGTGGCGCAGGCGAGCACCTCGCTGGCGGGCCAGTCGTCCGACCAGGCCGCACGTCTGCAGGAGACGTCCGCTTCGTTGACGCTGATGGCCTCGCTGGCGCGGGAGAACACGAACGCCAGCGGTGAGGTCCGCAACCTGACCGACCAGGTGCTGTCGGCCGCGCGCAACGGGCGCAACTCGATGGCTTCGATGAAGGAAGCGATGGAGCGCATCGACCAGTCGTCCAACGCGACCGCGCAGATCATCAAGTCGATCGACGGCATCGCCTTCCAGACCAACCTGCTGGCGCTGAATGCGGCGGTCGAGGCGGCACGCGCCGGCGAGGCCGGCCGCGGCTTCGCCGTGGTGGCCGAGGAGGTCCGCAACCTGGCGCAACGCAGCGCCGAGGCAGCGCGCCACAGTTCGGCGCTGCTGATCGAGTCCGGGCAGAACGTGGCCGCCGGCGTCCAGGCCGTGCAGTCGCTGGAGACCGTGTTCGACGACATCGGCGAAGGGGCCGCGCAGGTCAGCGGGCGCATGTCGGTGATCGTCGGCGCCATTTCGCGCCAGAACACCGAACTGGGCGGACTGCACGACGCGATGGGCCACCTCGACGACCTGACGCAGGGCGGCGCCGCAGCCGCCGAGGAATCGGCTGCGGCAGCCGAACAGCTGGCTGCGCAGGCGCAGCAGATCGATGCCGTGGCCCGGCAGCTGGGCGCGGTAATCGGGTCCCGGTAGACGCATACGGCTCCCTGTCGCCGGCGCCGCCCCCCTCCACGGGCGGCGCCGGCTTTCTTGCCGCCCGGCGCATCCCACAGCCCTGCTTTTCCGTATCAAGACCTTTCCCGCCGTCATAGAGTGGGTGCGCGGTCGCGCCCATCGCCGTGGCGGACCGGTCACCTCTACGGGGAGCAACCGCCATGACGCTGACGCGACGCGATTTCATCAAGACCACCGCCCTGGCCGGCGTCACCGCGGTGGCTGCGGGCACGGCCCTGCGGCCCGGCGCCGCCCACGCCGACTTCACGACCCTGCGCAGCAAGCGCCGGCTGAAGATCCTGATCCTCGGCGGCACGGCGTTCCTGGGCCCGGCCGTTGTCAACGAGGCCCGCGTGCGCGGCCACGAAGTCACGCTGTTCAACCGCGGCCGCACCAACGCCGACCTGTTCCCGGACATCGAGCGCTTGAAGGGCGACCGCGACGGCGACCTCGAGTCGCTCAAGGGCCGCCGGTGGGACGTCTGCCTGGACGACAGCGGCTACATCCCGCGGATGGTGAAGGACTCGGCCGAGTTGCTGGCGCCGAACGTCGGCCGGTACATCTTCATCTCGTCGATTTCGGTGTACAAGGACTTCTCCGTCAAGGGCATCAACGAGAAGTCGCCGGTCGGCACGCTGGCCGACGAGGCGATCGCCGCGGCGAAGACGCAGAAGGACATCACGGGCGAGAACTACGGCCCGCTGAAGGCGCTGTGCGAGCAGGCGGCCGAAAAGGCCTGCCCCGGCCGCACGTGCGTCATCCGCCCGGGCCTGATCGTCGGGCCGATGGACCGCAGCGACCGCTTCACCTACTGGCCGGTGCGCGTGGCCCGCGGCGGCGAGGTGCTGGCCCCCGGCACGCCGGACACCGTCACGCAGGTGATGGACGTGCGCGACCTGGCCGCCTTCGCCGTGCGGTGCATGGAGCAGAAGACGACAGGCGTGTTCAACGCGACCAGCGCCCCCGGCGAGCTGACCATGGGCGAACTGCTGGACGCCTGCAGGCGCGTCTCGGCCTCGGACGCCACGTTCACCTGGGCCGACGCCAAGTGGCTGGAAGCCAAGGAAGTTCAGGCGTGGTCCGACATGCCGGTGTGGGTGCCCCTCGATGGCGACTCGGCCGGCCACCCGTTCGTCGACGTGAGCCGCGCGCTGAAGGCGGGCCTGGTGTACCGGCCAATCAGCGAGACGGTGCGCGGGACGCTGGACTGGTGGCAGACCGAGCCGCAGGAGCGCCGTGACGCGCCGATGAAGGCGGGGATCACGGCCGAACGGGAGGCCGAGCTGCTGGCGGCGTGGCATTCCGAGCACCCGTAGCGCGCTGTCCCGGGAACGAATCGGGCCGGGACGATGGCATCGTGGACGGGGTGCCGGCGCAGGACGTCGCGAGCGGTTCGCGGTGGCTGCGTCCCGGCCCGTCTTGCGACCCTTAATACTAATGCGACGGGGAAGGTACAGTTTTCGGCTACGAAATTTGATTGTTATTTATTTAACGGCATCTGATCGCCACCCCCCTCCATCGCTGCCCGAACGCGCCATAGTCTTGTGCATCATGTTTCAAATTGGCACAGACTTGCCGAAATACAGGCTCGGAATCGCCATTTTATATGCGATAACTGCCTAGGAAATCATCGGATAGCGTGTTTGTCTAATTCCTGTGACAATTCAGCGGCTTCACTTGAATTTGCACGTGCGTGATCGCCACACTAGCTGCGGCGGAATTTTTTGTGATGCAATCGTGATTTTTGCTGGTTGCGCGGGGCCCGGCGGCCAGCGCCCGGTTCAAAACTCCGCCGATATCAAAGGGATTTGATATCACGAATCACGCACGGATGCGTAACCGGAAGTGAAGACAACATCCATCCCCTGGGAACGGCAGCATCGACGATCAACGGGACGGACTTCGCCTCCTGGGAAATCCCATCCGCACGGGTAAGGCCCAGCCTCGGCCTGCTCACCCCCCCTGCGGCCGCCAACCTCCTCACCTCGCTGTTTGGCGTCCGGGGCAACATCCCCGCCCGTCAGCCCGCAACCACCAGCAGGAGCAACACATGAAGCGCTTTTCGGCTCTCCTCCTGATGAGCCTCCTCATCAGCCTCGGTTCCGCACAGGCGGCAACCATCAACGCGACGGCCACGCCGGCCGGCTCGTACTTCCTTGAAGGCACACAGGCCATTGGCGTGGACGGCGACGCCGCCCCCGGGTTCGGGGTCGGCTCGATCAAGGCTCCGAATGCCTACTCGCGCTACATGCTCGACCCCGAGGTGGCCTTCGGCCATCCGGTCACCGTGGGCAGCCTGTCCCGCATCAGCTTCCTGACCAAGAAGGGGACCCTGCACACGGTCAGCCAGACGGATTGGTTCCTGTACATGTACACGGACCCGTTCGTGGGCGGCCATTCGAGTTGGTACGGCCACCGTATCAACGCAGAGCCCTACTTCTCACAGAATCTGGTCGAGACGGCCGGCGCCTGGAACCAGTGGACGTCCAGCTCCGGCGCCAACAACCGCCTGCGGTTCTACGATGCGTCGCCTCCGGCGAACTCTGCGGGCACCTACACCGACGGCTTCCTGTCGGACATCGCGAACAGCGCTCACTACTCCGCCCAGACCATCCTGATGATGGGCCTGTCCGTCCCCACCACCGGGGCCGCCAGCTTCAGCGGCCAGGTCGACGGCCTGATCATTGAACTCACGAGCGGCGAGATCCTGCGGGTGGACTTCGAGTCCGGCCACGCCGGCACCGTCGCCATGACCCCGGCCACCAGCGGCCCGATCAACTGCAGCCAGTCGCAGACGGTGACGGTCAACCTGACCAAGACCGCGGGCGTGGCGGACGTGTTCGGCTTCAACGCCGTGGTCCGGGCCGATGGCCCGATCACGTGGGGCCCGGTCACCAACCTGGCGGCGTTCGGTGCGTCGACCCTGTTCTTCAGCTTCGACCAGGGTGACGGCTCGTACGCCATTTCCGGGACGACCGTGGGCAGCCCGACGCATCCGATCAGTGGTGCGGGCACGACCCCGTTGTTCTCGATCCAGTACTCGCCGTCGGGCACCGGCACCGGGAACATCACCTTCGACAGCTTCACGCTGCGCGACCCCAGCAACGCGACGATCCCGTCGGTAGCCACCGGCGCGACCTTCTCGATCGACTGCGACGCGCCTGCGGCCGTGACCGGCATCAGCGCGACGACCGGCCACAACAAGATCAACGTCGCCTGGAGCCACAGCGGCAGCGATGTCAATCACTACGAAGTGTACGCCGGCCTGTGGCACGATGGTTCGCATGCCACGGCGTACCCGGAGTACGACGACATGGCCGCCGACGTGATCCCGTCGCGTCCGGCCTCCCGCGCGGCTGCCGCTGCCTCGGCCGATTGGGCCCTGGTCGCTTCGCCGGCCACCACCAGTTCGCTCCAGAGCTGGGCCGACAACCTGCACCGCGGCGTCTACTACTACGAAGTGTTCGCCGTTGACGCGGCCGGCAACGCCAGCGCGGCAGCCTCCGCCGGCGACCGGGCCACCAACTACTGGCTCGGCGATGTCAGCGTGCCGTTCGACGGCATGGTCGCCGTCGGCGACATCAGCCGCCTGGGCGCGACCTTCGGCCTGGCCGGCGGTGCTGGTGGCTACGACAACGAGTCGGATGTGGGTCCGACCGATGACAACTCGGGCATCGGCATCCCCTCGACCGACAGCAGGATCAACTTCGAGGACCTGATGATCTTCGCCCTGAACTTCGGCGTCGCCGGCCCCTCGAAGGCCCTCGGCTACGACCACACCGCGCCGGTCCTGGCCTGGACCAAGGTGGGCGACGGTGCGTGGGCGCTGCAGCTGAGCACGCCGTGCGCCGCCCTCAAGGGTCTGCACCTGACGGGTGTCGCCGACGGTCAGATCGTCGCTGTGCCGGGAGCCCTGCTCGCCGACCAGTCGAACCCGGTGATGTTCGAACTGGGCACGGGCCTGGACATCAACCTGGCCGTGATGGGCTCGAACCTCGGCATGAGCGGCTCCGGCGAGCTGCTGCGTATCGAGGGCATCAGTGACATCAGTTCGATCGTTGTCGACGCCCGTGGCCTCGACAATGCCGCACTGAAGGCCGAGATCAGCGTCGGCACCCAGCTGCCGGGCGCCTTCGCGGTGCGGCCGAACTACCCGAACCCGTTCAACCCGCAGACGACCATCTCGTTCGACATGTCGCGCACTGGCCCGGTCCAGGTGGGCATCTTCGACCTGGGCGGCCGCTGCGTCCGCACGCTGCTCAACGAGAGCCGCGCGGCGGGTACGCACACGGTGCTCTGGAACGGTATGGATGATGCGGGCAAGCCTGCCGCGTCGGGTACGTACCTGTACCGTGTCCGCACGGACGGCCAGGAAGTCACCCGGAAGATGTTGTTGATGAAGTAGGACGGTGGGACGCGGGGCCCCGCTTCGGCGGGGCCCCGCAAGCCCAAGGTTGTTCAACGTACCAGATGCGAGCTGGCGACCGACACCCCTGGAGACAGCAACGTGGCACGCCCCGCACACCATCGACGCACGACGCGTCCTTCCGCCGCAGCCGCGCTCCCGGCGGTGTTTTTGGCGATCCTGCTGTTCGTCCTGCCGGGGCGGGCCCGGGCCCAGGCGACGATCGGCTTCGCGCCCGACCACGGGCAGTTCCAGTGCACCGAGACCTGGACCGTCGACGTGGTCGTCGACGGCATCCCGACCGACCTGCGCGGCGCCTGCCTGGTCGTCGGCTTCGACCGCAATGTCATCCGCCCGCTCTCCGCGACGGCCGGCGACATGTTCACGGACGGGGGCTGCGCCTGGTTTGCGCACAGTCCGATCGTGGCGGATGCCGACAGCGTCGTCCTGAGCCTCGCCACCCTCGGCTGCACCGTGACCGGGGCGGGCTCTCTTGCGCACCTCAGTTTCGCCGGCCATGCCGGCGGCGTCAGCCCCATCGTCCTGCGCCGCGCCCAGCTGCGCGACGGCGTGAACGCGCCGATCCCGTACGTGGCCGGCAGCGCCCAGGTCAGCTTCGATTGCGCCGTGGCCAGCGAATCCCGCAGCTGGGGCACGCTCAAATCGCTTTACCGTTGAACCCGGAGGCCGCATGAAACCGCTCGGCACGCGACTGCTCCTGACCGCCGTCCTGATGGGCAGCCTGGCCATGCCGGCTGCCGCTCAGTCGTTGCGCCTGGACCCGCCCGAGCAGACGCTCAGCCGCGGGCAGGCCGGATCGGTGTCGCTGCGCCTGGACAGCGCCGTGGCCGTGCGCTCGATCGAGCTGACGCTCCAGGGCGACCCGGCGCTGATCACCGCCATGGGGTGCGTGCACGGCGGCATGTTCTCTTCGGTGCCCTGCATGGTCTGGGAAAGCTGTGAATTCCCTTCGCCGGGCGTGTGGCACGGGTTCGCGGTCATCATCGGGTCGACCTGCCAGACGACCGGCCCCGGCGAGCTGCTCCGGTTCACGTTCACCGGCGGCGTCGACGGGAGCACCACCCTGCAACCGGTGTCGGTGGTGCTCTATGGGCCCAACGGGATCGCGATCCCCGGGGTCACGGTCGACAACAGCGCCCATGTCGTGGTCGGCGCCTGGAGCCCGGCCCCGGTGCCGGCTGCCGGGAACTCCGTAGCGCTGAGCCCCAACCCGTTCAATCCCGCGGTTGAGATCCTGCTGTCGCTGGCCGAGGCCGACGACGCGACCGTGCGGATCTTCGACCTGCACGGACGACAGGTGGCCGCGCCGCTGGCGGGCCCGCTGCCGGCCGGCGAAACGCGGCTGACCTGGCGGGGCCGCGACGACGACGGTCGCGCGCTGCCTTCGGGCACGTACCTGTTCGTCCTCGAGACTTCGGGCGGGCGGAGGCTGGTCTCCCGGGGTACGCTCCTGCGCTAGTGCGTGGTGGGCGCCGCGGGGTTGCCCGGGGTTGCGGGGGCGTGGTAACGTGAGTCGCCCCTGACCCACGTTCTGCGAAGGGATCGTCATGAAACTGGTGTGGCTGCTTCTGGCTGTTGTTTGCTGCGTTCCGGCGTTGGCTGCCGACGAAGGGGCGGCTCCCCTGGTGGTGCCGCACTGGCTGGTGCTCGGGCCCTTCGACGCGCCGCTGCCGGCGCTGGCGGCGGACGACTCGACGCACAAGGTGGGCGTGGCCGAACTGCTGGCGCAGCCGCCGCTGCCGGTGGCGGGGCTGGCGCCGCGCGCGGATCAGCAGGTGAACTGGCCGGGCACCGGGACGGCGGCGTGGCAGGGGATGTGCGCTCCCCTGGGACTGGCGAGCTCCCGCAGCGTCCCGCGCTGGGCCGTGCTGGCCTCGTACGTGACGGCGCCGCAGTTCACGAAGGCGAAACTGGAGATCGCGGCCGACCAGCCGTTCACGGCGTGGGTGGACGGGCAGAAGGTGTGCGGGCGCGACAAGGCCGACTCGACGTCGGCGGCCGTCAGTGGCGACATCAAGTTGACGCAGGGCACGCACGTGCTGGTCGTGGCCACCCTCGCCGATCCCGCCGCGCGCCCCTATTGGGATGTGAGCGCCTCGTTCACGGCGCCGGCGCCGTTGACGACGGAAGCCGCGCCGTTCCGCAACATCCGCATCGGCGACTACCTGGACACCGAGGCCATCTCCGGCCTGCAACTTTCGCCCGCGGGCGACCTCGTGGCCATTTCGTACCGCCGCCCCGAGGTGCCGGCCGACTTCGCCGACCGCTGGCTCGAGATCCGGCGCGCGAAGGACGGCGCGCTGGTGCGCACGCTGCGCGGCGACCAGGCCGGCGGCTTCCAGTGGGCCGGCGCCGGGCAGGCCTACAGCTTCACCACCGATCGCGACGGCAAGACGACGCTGTGGCTGGACGACGTGGCCGGCGGCCCCGCGCGCCCGGTGCTGAAGGACATGGAACACTTCGGCGGCGTGCGCTGGCTGCCGGGCGGCAAGGCCTTCCTCTACACGCTGGACGAGGAGCGCGGCAAGGACCCCGAGGGCTTCAAGCGCATGCGCGGGCTGACCGACCGCTGGAGCGGCGCGCGCAACGTGGGCTCGCTGTACCTGGCCACCGTCGAGGGCGGCGCCTCAAGGCGCCTGACCGCCGGCCGCGCCTCGTGCGAGGTGCAGGACGTGACGGTGGACGGCAAGCGGATCCTGTTCACGCGCACCTTCTACGACGACGCAAGGTTCCCCTTCGAGGAAAGCGAACTGTATGAGCTGGACCTCGCCACGCTGGCGGCCGAGAAGGTGCTGACCGTGCCGCGCGGCGTGTCGGCCCTGTACGGGCCGGCCGCGGGCAAGCTGCTGCTGCGCGCCGGGCCGTCGGCCTTCGGCGGCGTCGGCAATACGGTGCCGGCCGGGCGCATCCCCAACGACTACGACAACCAGCTGTTCGTGATGGACAGGAAGAGCGGCGCCGTCGAGCCGATCACGCGCGACTTCAACCCGTCGATCGGCTCGTTCGTCTGCTCGCCGAAGGACGGCCGCGTCTACGCCACGGCCACCGACACCACCTGCGTGGGCCTGTACTGCTGGGATCCCGCCGGCCGGGAGTGGTCGTCGCTGGCTTCGGGCGTCGAAGTCACCAAGGGCCTCGAGTTGTCGACCGACGGCACGCGCCTGGCCTGGTACGGCGACGATGCGATGGTGCCTGAGCGCGCGTTCACGCTCGACATCGCGCGGCGCGGCGCCCGCCCCGTCCAGGTGGCGGCCCCGGCGACCGACGACCTGGCCGATGTGGTGCTGGGCGAGCACGAGACCTGGGACTTCACCGCGAAGAGCGGCACGCGCATCCTGGGCGATGTCTACTACCCGCCCGAGTTCGACCAGGACTCCAGCCGCCTGTGGCCCTGCATCGTGTTCTACTACGGCGGCACCTCGCCCGTGTCGCGCGACTTCGGCGGCCGCTACCCGAAAAACCTGTGGGCGGCGCACGGCTACGTGGTCTACGTGCTGCAGCCGAGCGGCGCCACCGGCTTCGGGCAGGAGTTCTCGGCGCGCCACGTCAACGACTGGGGAAAGACGTCGGCCGACGAGATTATCGAAGGCACGCAGCAGTTCCTGGCGGCCCACCCCTCCGTCGATCCGTCGGAGGTCGGCTGCATCGGCGCCTCGTACGGCGGATTCATGACCGAACTCCTGCAGACGAAGACCGACATCTTCGCCGCCGCCATCTCCCACGCCGGCATCAGTTCGCTGCACAGCTACTGGGGCGAGGGCTGGTGGGGCTACACCTACAGCAGCGTGGCGACCTCGGGCAGCTACCCGTGGAACCAGCCGGAGCTGTACGTGGAGCAGAGCCCCCTCTTCCACGCCGACCGCATCAGGACGCCGCTGCTGCTGCTGCACGGCGCAGCCGACACCAACGTGCCCGTCGGCGAGAGCGAGCAGCTCTACACGGCGCTGCGCATCCTGGGCAGGCCGGTCGAGTTCATCAAGGTGGACGGGCAGAACCACTGGGTCCTGAACTACCCGCAGCGGGTCATCTGGATGGAGACGATCATCGCGTGGTTCGACAAGCAACTGAAGGGCCAGCCTCAGTGGTGGGAGGACCTCTACGGCGACGCCCCCAAGTAGGAAGCGAAGGCGCCAGACAAACGTGTGGCGTGGACTATCCGCAGGCGCGAAGCGCCGAGGACTGTCCA
>CAIWHK010000037.1 GCA_903912525.1 uncultured bacterium
CACCCTGCATGCGCAGGTGGCCGAGGGCGGCGGCGCGCGCGCCCGCCAGAGGCACCTCGAGCAGAAGAAGATGCTCGTGCGTGACCGCATCGAGGCGCTGCTCGACCCCGGTTCGCCGTTCCTGGAGTTGTCGCCGCTGGCGGCGCACGGGATGTACGACGGCGAGGCGCCGGCCGCCGGCGTCGTCACCGGCGTCGGGCGCGTGCACGGACGGCAGCTCATGATCGTCGCCAACGACGCCACCGTGAAGGGCGGCAGCTACCTGCCCCTGACGGTGAAGAAGCACCTGCGCGCGCAGGAGATCGCGCGCGAGAACCGCCTGCCGTGCGTCTACCTGGTCGACTCGGGCGGCGCCTTCCTGCCCCTGCAGGCGGACGTCTTCCCGGACCGCGACCACTTCGGCCGCATTTTCTACAACCAGGCGCAGATGAGCGCCATGGGCCTGCCGCAGCTGAGCGCCGTGCTGGGCTCGTGCACCGCCGGCGGCGCCTACGTGCCGGCGATGAGCGACGAAGTCGTCATCGTCAAGGAACAGGGCACCATCTTCCTGGGCGGGCCGCCGCTGGTGAAGGCAGCCACGGGCGAGGAAGTGACGGCCGAGGAACTGGGCGGGGGCGACGTCCACACGCGCATCAGCGGCGTGGCCGACCACCTGGCCAACGACGACGCGCACGCGCTGCAGATCCTGCGCGACGCCATCGAGAACCTGGGGCCCGTGCAGATCGCGCGCACGCCGTGCGCCGCGCCCGAGGATCCGCACTACGACCCCGACGAACTGTACGGCGCGGTCAGCCACGACCCGCGTATCCCGTTCGACGTGCGCGAGGTCATCGCGCGCCTGGTCGACGGCAGCCGCCTGCACGAGTTCAAGCCGCGCTACGGCACCACGCTGGTCTGCGGCTTCGCGCACCTGCACGGCTACACCGTCGGCATCATCGCGAACAACGGGATCCTGTTCAGCGCCGAGGCGCTGAAGGCCACGCACTTCATCGAGCTGTGCAACGCGCGCTCGATCCCGCTCGTCTTCCTGCAGAACGTGACCGGCTTCATGATCGGCCGGCAGTACGAGCACGGCGGCATCGCGAAGGACGGCGCGAAGATGGTCAACGCCGTCAGCAACAGCACCGTGCCCAAGTTCACGGTCATCATCGGCGGCAGCTACGGCGCCGGGAACTACGGCATGTGCGGGCGCGCTTACCAGCCGCGCCTGCTGTTCATGTGGCCGCAGGCGAAGATCTCGGTGATGGGCGGCGAGCAGGCCGCCGGCGTCATGCTGACGGTCAAGAAGGACCAGTTGGCGCGCGCCGGGCAGGCGCTCGACGCCGCCGGCGAGAATGCCATCACCGCGCCCATCCTGGCCAAGTACGAGGAGGAGGGGCACGCCTACTACAGCAGCGCGCGCCTGTGGGACGACGGGGTCATCGACCCGGTCTCGACGCGCGACGTGCTGGGACTGGGCCTGGCCATGTCGCTGAACGCACCCATCCCGCCGGTCCGCTACGGCATCTTCCGGATGTAGGAGCGCAAGCTGATGGCCCTTCGCCAACAACCCGCCGGACCGGTATTGGTCGTCACCCTGGACGATCCCGCGTCGCGGCACGCCCTGTCCGCGGCGATGGTCGCCTCGCTGCATGGCCTGTTCACGGACCTCGCGGGGCGCGAACCGCTGTCGCCGGGCGAGGCCGGGGCGGCGCAGCCGGACATCGGTCCGGGCGGCGCTCGTCGCCCGCGCGCGGTGGTCCTGCGCGCGAGCGGCAAGGTGTTCTGCGCCGGCGCGCACCTCGGCGAGATGGCCGAAGCGGGTCGGGCCGAACCGGCGGCCAACCTGGCCGCGGCCGTGCACCTGGGCGCGATGTTCCGCGCCATCCACGACTGTCCCGCGCCGGTGATCGCGCGCGTGCAGGGCGGCGCCTTCGGCGGCGGCGCCGGGCTGGCTGCCGCCTGCGACCTGGTCGTGGCCTCACCGGCAGCGCAGTTCTGCTTCTCGGAGGCGAAGCTGGGCCTGGTGCCCGGCGTGATCAGCCCGCTGGTCGTCGAGCGCCTTGGTGTTGCCCGCGCCCGCGACCTGTTCCTGACCGCGCGCACGTTCGACGCGGCCGAGGCGTACCGCCTGGGTCTGGTCGACCGGCTGGCGCCCGCGGGCGGCCTTGACGAGGCCGTCGAGAAGGTGGTCGATGACCTGCTTCGCGGGGGCCCGGCAGCCCTCGGCGCGGCGAAGGACCTGCTGGGCGCCGTCGCGCGGCTGGGTTACGACGACAGCGCGCAGGAGTGCGCCGGCCGCATCGCCGTTGCGCGCGCCACGCCCGAGGCTCAGGCCGCGCTGGCGGCGTTCAGCGAACGCAAGCCGGCGCCGTGGGTGCCGACGGGCGGCTGGCGGTTGCAACCCTGCGAAGGCGAGGAACGCGCATGACCATCGCCCGTCGCGAAATCCGTACCGTACTGGTGGCCAACCGCGGCGAGATCGCGGTGCGCGTCATCCGCGCCTGCCGCGAGATGGGCCTGCGCACGGTCGCCGTCTGCTCGAGCGCCGACCGGCGCGCGCTGCACGCCGAGCTGGCCGACGTCGTCGTCGAACTGGGCCCGCCCGAGCCGGCGGCCTCGTACCTGCGCGGCGACCTCATCATCAAGGCGGCCCAGGACACATTCGCCGACGCCATCCACCCCGGCTACGGCTTCCTGGCCGAGAATGCCGGCTTCGCCGAGGCCTGTGCCGCGGCCGGGCTGGTCTTCATCGGTCCTTCCGCGCAGGTCATCCGCGCGATGGGCGAGAAGACCGCCGCGCGCGCCGTGATGGAAAAGGCCGGCGTGCCGGTCGTGCCGGGCGCCCGGTTGCCGCAGCCGGGCCCGGACGGCGTGTTCGACGCTGCAGCCGTCCACCAGGTGTGCGACAAGGTGGGCTACCCGTTGATGGTCAAGGCCGCGTTCGGCGGCGGCGGCAAGGGCATGCGGCTGGTGCAGGACCGCGCCCAGGTGGTGGCCGCCTGCGAGGCGGCGGCCCGCGAGGCGCGAGGCGCCTTTGGTGACGGCACCGTTTACGTCGAGCGCTACATCGCGCAGCCGCGCCATGTCGAGTTCCAGGTTTTCGGCGACAGCCATGGTGGCGCGGTGCACCTGTTCGAGCGCGAGTGCTCGATCCAGCGGCGGCACCAGAAGATCATCGAGGAAACGCCTTCGCCGGCGCTCGACGACGCGCGGCGCGAGGCGATGGGGAAGGCGGCCGTGGCCGCCGCGCTTGCCGTCGGCTACGAGGGCGCCGGCACGGTCGAGTTCCTGGTCGACACACAGGGCGACTTCTACTTCCTGGAGATGAACACGCGCCTGCAGGTCGAGCACCCCGTCACCGAATTGGTGACGGGGCAGGACCTTGTGCGCGCGCAGATCCTGGTTGCCGGGGGAGCGCCGTTGCCCTGGACGCAGGAGCAGCTCAGCTCGCGCGGCCACGCCATCGAGTGCCGGGTCTACGCCGAGGATCCCGAGGACAACTTCATGCCGTCGCTGGGCCCGCTGCTGCTGCTGCACGAGCCGTCGGGACCGGGCGTGCGGGTTGACAGCGGCGTCAGGCAGGGCGACGAGGTCAGCCTCTACTACGACCCGATGATCGCCAAGCTGAGCGTGCACGCCGCCGACCGGCGCGCCGCCATCGACCGCATGGCGGCCGCGCTGCGCGACTATCCGATCCTCGGCGTGACGACGAACATCGAGTACCTGCTGACGGTGCTCGGGCACCCGGCGTTCGTTGCCGGCCGCCTGCACACCGGTTTCCTGGACGAGCACCTGCCCGGCTGGCGCAGTGCGCGCGCCGACGACGCCTCCCTGGCCCTGGCGGCCGCCGGCGCGGCTGAACTCGGCGGGCGCGGGCACGGTGTGACCGCGGGCGGCGGCATCCCGCCGGCGGCGGGCGAGCCCGCTCCGTCGGCTTCACCATGGGATCGCCTCGGCCGTTTCCGCCATCCCGGGCTGGGCTAGTGCCGACATGAAGGAGCCACGGTGCAACTGAAGTTCCGCGACGAATCCGGCGAGCATGCGCTCAATGTCAGCCGGCGCGAAGAAGCCTGGCTGGTCGCGACCGACGGCGTGCCGGGCGCCACCGTCGTGACGGCCGCCGGCGACGGCGCCTGGCTCGTGGCCGGGCCCGATGGCGCGCGCCGCCGCGCGTGGGTCGTCAGACACCGTGACGAGCGGTTGGTGTTCTGCGAGGGCCGTGTGCACCGCCTGCGGCGCCCCGACCCCGTTCACGCGGACGAGGCGACCGGCGGCGGCGCCGACGGCCCGGACCTGCACGCGCGCATGCCGGGAAAGGTCGTGCGCCTGCTCGTGGCCGCGGGCCAGTCGGTCGTCGCGGGCCAGCCCCTGGTGATCATGGAGTCGATGAAGATGGAGACCGAACTGGCCGCGCCCGTGGCCGGTGTCGTGGACCGCATCGCGGTGGTCGAGGGCCAGGTCGTCGCGCAGGGCGACCTCCTGGTGGCGGTCAGCCCGCCCCCGGCCGACTGACCCCGCGCGGGAGTGCGATGGAACGCAGCCTGCAGGACATTGTCGCGGCCACCGGGGAACTTCCCGCGCTGCCGTCGACCACCGCTCGCCTGCTGAAACTGCTGGACGACGATACGGTCGGCGCCGACGAGGTGCTCGACATCATCGGCCGTGACCCTGCCCTGACTGCGAACCTGCTGAAACTCTGCAACAGCGCCTACTACGGGTTGCGGCGGCGCGTCGGCACCGTCCACGAGGCGCTGATCATGCTCGGCAACCGGGCCGTGGTCTCGCTCGCCTTCGCGACCAGCCTGGGCGATGTGCTGCGGGGGCCGCTGGCCGGCTATCATCTCGAGCGGGACGAGCTCTGGAAACACGCGCTGGCGGTGGGTGTCGGTGCGGCCCACATTCTGGGCAACGCGGGTGACCGTGGCCGCCGCGAGCGCGCCTTCACCGGCGGCCTGGTGCATGATATCGGCAAGCTCGTCCTGAACGGCCCGCTCAAGGCGAAGCTGCAGCAATTGCCGCCGGCCGGCGACTTCGTCGTGTTGCTGGAAGGAGAGCGAGCCATCCTCGGCTTCGACCACGCACAGGCCGGCGCCGCCCTGGCCGAGTCCTGGAACTTCCCGCCGGCCCTCGCGGCCGTGATCGGCGCGCACCACGCGCCGGTCGGCGCCGGCGCCGCGGAGCTGCCGGAAGGCGCCGACGCACCCCTGCTGTGCGCCGTGCAGGCCGCCAACCTGGTCGCCAGCCGCGCGGGGCTGGGCGCCGGGACGCGGCACGACGAAGACCAGTGGCGGGCCGGCCTGGCCGCCCTCGGCATCGACGAAGCCGCGGCGGTTGAACTGCAGGTCCGCCTGCCGGGTGATGTGTCCGCCCTCTGTGAAGCCCTCGGAGGCCGAAGGTGAACGTCCTGTTCATGTGCACCGCCAACGCCTGCCGCAGCCAGATGGCCGAGGCCTGGGCCCGCCACCTGTTCCCGGCCGGCTGGACCGTGGCGAGCGCCGGACTGATCACGCACCCGATCCACGAACGCACCCGCGCGATCATGGCCGAGGTGGGCATTGCCATGGACGGCCAGTACTCGAAGTCGATCGATGTGCATGACCTCGACACCTTCGACCTGATCGTCACGTTGAGCGAGGAGGCGGGGCGCTTCCTGCCGACCCTGGCCGACCCGGCGCGACACCGCCATTGCCCGGTCAGCGACCCCATGGCCGCACGGGGCTCTCCCGAGCGGATCCGCGCCGCCTATCGCGCCGGCCGCGACGCTATCCGGGCCCTGGTTCAGGACATCGCGGCCGCCGTTTGAGGCCACCCGCACGTCCCCGGAAGCGTCTCGAATTACCAAAGACCTTCAAAGTCATTGAGTTGTTGAAAGATACAGATACCCTTAATAATCGACCCAAGCACTCCCATTCTTCCCGGAGGGTTGGCACGCGCAGCGGACGGCCTGCCGGTGAAAAATTCTTGGGCTCCGGAGATGGCCGCCAATCGCAGTTCCGGCGCGTCTTTTCAGCGGTTGCGCCACCCCAGGCAGGGGCCCGCCGGCCATGGTTAGAATTTTGTTTTGAATCGTGCGGGGGATGTCTCCTATCGTCCCGCTCGCGCCACTAAGTGGTGTGGTTACGGAATCCCAACTCCCCCAGATGTTGGGGGTTAGTCGTCGGATAGAAAATCAAGCGCGACCTGATTTTTCCTCAGGAAACGGGGCGCGGCAGGCAGCGGAAATTCCGTCCAGCCGCACCCTCAGGGCCGACCCGTCGGCACTGGGAATCGCCTGGTCGGGCAGCGTTCAGACGGACCTGAACACAAGGAGTGGATGGTCATGGCGGACAGGATCAATCCAGATAATTCGCACCGGCAGGAAGCCCCGATCGATGGCTCGCTGTTCGGCGCCAGCCCGGCTCCGGCGGGCGAGGCCCTGCCCGGCAGCCTGCGTGCGGCCGCGCGCCTGGACGCGCGATCGCTCGACACCGACCAGGGCGATGACGCGCCCCTCGGGACCGGCCTCGACCGCGACCAGGGTGTCGGCCGCCGGCGGCCGCGCGGCGTCGCGTTTGATCGCCATTACACCCGGGAAGGGGTCAACCCCTTCGACGCCATCGAATGGACGCTGCGCTCGGCGATCATCGCCACCGACAAGGGCGAGGTCCTGTTCCGGCAGGACAACTGCGAGATCCCGGCCGAGTGGACCCAGATGGCCGCCAACGTGGTCGTCTCGAAGTACTTCCGCGGCGCCGTCGGCACACCCGGGCGCGAGCACTCGGTGCGGCAGCTGGTCGGGCGCGTGGCTGACACGATCGCCGACTGGGGCCTGAAGGACGGCACGTTCACCACCCGCCAGGACGGGGAGATCTTCCGCGCGGAGCTGACGCATATGCTGGTCAACCAGCTGGTGTCGTTCAACTCGCCGGTGTGGTTCAACGTCGGCGTCGAGAAGACGCCCCAGTGCTCGGCCTGCTTCATCAATTCGGTGAAGGACTCGATGACCAGCATCCTGGACCTCGCCAAGACCGAGGGCCTGCTCTTCAAGTACGGCTCCGGCACCGGCAGCAACCTGTCGGCTCTGCGGTCGAGCCGCGAGCAGCTGTCGACCGGCGGCCAGGCCAGCGGTCCCGTTTCGTTCATGCGCGGCTTCGACGCCTTCGCCGGCGTCATCAAGAGCGGCGGCAAGACGCGCCGCGCCGCCAAGATGGTCATCCTGAACGCCGACCACCCGGACATCGAGGAGTTCATCGACTGCAAGGTGAACGAGGAGAAGAAGGCCTGGGCGCTGATCGACTCGGGCTATGACGGATCGTTCGGCGGCGAGGCCTACAACTCGGTGTTCTTCCAGAACAGCAACAATTCCGTCCGCGCCACCAACGAGTTCATGCGCGCGGTGGAAGAGGACGCCGACTGGACGATGCGCGCGGTCTGCGACGGCCGCCCGATGGGCATCGTCAAGGCCCGCTACCTGATGCGGAAAATCGCCGAGGGCACGCACCTGTGCGGCGACCCGGGCATGCAGTTCGACACGACGATCAACGACTGGCACACCTGCCGGAACACCGACCGCATCCACGCGTCGAATCCGTGCAGCGAGTACATGTTCCTGGACGACTCGGCCTGCAACCTGGCGTCGCTGAACCTGATGAAGTTCCGCCTGGCGGACGGCGAGTTCGACACGGACGCGTTCCGCTACGCCGTGCGTGTGATGGTCATCGCCATGGAGATCGTCGTCGGCAACAGCAGCTACCCGCGCACCGAGATCGCCGACAACAGCCACCGCTTCCGGCCGCTGGGCCTGGGCTACGCCAACCTGGGCGCGCTGCTGATGAACCGCGGCCTGCCCTACGACAGCGACACCGGGCGCGACTACGCGGCGGCCATCACCGCGCTGATGTGCGGCCAGGCCTACCTGACGTCGGCCGAACTGGCCCGCGAGCTGGGGCCCTTCGACGGCTACATGGAGAACCGTGAGCCGATGCTCGAGGTCATCCGCAAGCACCGCGCGGCAGTCAACGGCATCAACGCCAACCGCGTGCCCGAGCGCATGCTCGAGGAGTCGGAGACCGTGTGGCGTGAGGCGTACGCCCTGGGCCACGACTACGGCTACCGCAACGCCCAGGTCACGGTGCTGGCGCCCACCGGCACGATCGGCTTCATGATGGACTGCGACACCACGGGCGTCGAACCCGACATCGCGCTGGTGAAGTACAAGAAGCTGGTCGACGGCGGCATGATGAAGATCATCAACAACTCGGTGCCCGACGCGCTCGAGCGCCTCGGCTACGACGAGCAGACTGTTGAAGCGATCACCGAGTACATCGCCGAGAACGAGACCATCGAGGGCGCGCCCGGTCTCAAGGAAGAGCACCTGCCGGTGTTCGACTGCGCCTTCCGCCCGACCAATGGCCAGCGCTCGATCCACTACATGGGGCACCTGCGCATGATGGCTGCCGTGCAGCCGTTCCTGTCCGGCGCCATCAGCAAGACGGTCAACCTGCCGCCCGAGTCGACCGTCGACGAGATCATGACCACCTACATGGAAGCCTGGAAGATGGGCCTCAAGGCGGTTGCCATCTACCGGGACGGCAGCAAGCGCCTGCAGCCGCTGAACATGGGCAAGAAGAAGGAAGAGGCCGCGGTCGAGGCGCCGCTGGCCCCGCCCAAGCCCACGCGCGTGCGCCTGCCGGACGAGCGCCGGGCCATCACGCACAAGTTCTCGATCGGCGGCCACGAGGGCTACATCACCGTCGGCCTGTACCCGAACGGCAAGCCGGGCGAGATGTTCATCTCGATGGCCAAGGAAGGCTCCGTGGTCAGCGGCCTGATGGACAGCTTTGCCACCAGCGTGTCGATCATGCTGCAGTACGGCGTGCCCCTGAAGGTCCTGATCAACAAGTTCAGCCACGCGCGCTTCGAGCCGAGCGGCTTCACCAGCAACCCGGAGATCCCCATCGCGAAATCGGTGATGGACTACATCTTCCGCTGGATGGACCTGAAGTTCGGCGAGCACGCCGGCGAGGACGACGGTACCGAGGCGACCATGCCGGTCGAGGCCCGCGCCGCGAACGAGGCGGTCAAGGCCATGGCGGCGGCGGACGGCGGCCCGGCGCGCATCACGATGCAGCCGCGGCTGACGATCCAGGCCCAGACCGACAGCCCGCCGTGCCCGAACTGTGATTCGCTGACCGTCAGGAGCGGCTCCTGCTACAAGTGCATCAACTGCGGCACCACCACCGGCTGCTCCTAGCGGCCAGGCGGCACGGCCGGCGCTGAAAGGCACCGGTCCGTGGAGACGGAGCGACCCTGCGGCCAGGATGGCTGCCGGAACCCGGCGGGGATGGATCCCTGCCGGGTTCTTCTTTTGGCGGCCGTTGGCGCGACGCGGCGGGCCGGCGGCGGTTTATGGTATCATCAATGGTTGGCGGGCGGCCTCGCGGCCGCCCGTCGCGCATCAGGGACGCACTCCGGCGGGACGGCAGCGACGCGCATGTTCAGGCACGAGGGCAGCTACACGCAAGGGCGGGGCGGGCGCGGCGAGCGCGGCGGCCGGCTTCGCCGTGTGCTGTCCTGGCTGCTCGCGGTGCTGGCCATGCCGGCCGCCGCCGGCGCCACGGTTGTCAGCTGGGGCTCGGGCGTCGTAGCCGGGCCGGAGCAGCTGACGGGACTGGTGGCGGCGGCCGCCGGCGGCTACCACACGCTGGGCCTGCGCGCGGACGGGACCGTGATCGCCACCGGCTACGACTGGTTCGGGCAGGCCGCCGTGCCGCCGGCCGCGCACGGCATCGTCTCGGTCGCCGCCGGCTACCTGCACAGCCTGGCCCTGGCGGGCGACGGCGCGGTCCTGGCCTGGGGCGCCGACGACCACGACCAGGCGCAGCCGCCGCCGCAGAACGCAGGCCTGCTGGCGATCGCCGCGGGCGGCTACCACAACCTGGCGCTGCGCGCGGACAGCTCCATCGTCGCCTGGGGCCGCGACGACTTCGGCCAGGCGCAGCCGCCGCCGGCCAACGCGGGATTCACGGCCATCGCCGCCGGCGGCTTCCACAATCTGGCGCTGCGCGCGGACGGTTCGATCGCGGCGTGGGGGCGCGATGACGAAGGCCAGTGCCAGGTGCCGGCGCCCAATTCCGGGTTTGTCGCCGTGGCGGCCGGCTGGCGCCACAGCCTGGCGCTGCGCGCGAACGGCGCCGTCGTCGCCTGGGGCAACAACGACTACGGGCAGGGTTTGGCGCCCGTGCCCAACGGCGGGTTCGCGACGATCGCCTGCGGCTTCGACCACAACCTGGCGCTGGCTGTCGACGGCGCGCTCACGGCCTGGGGGCGCGACGACGCCGGCCAGGGCCACGCGCTGTCGCCGAACGCATTCTACACCGCCGTGCGCGGCGGCTTCGGGCACACCGTGGGCCTTCGCAGCGATGGCGGTGTCGATGCGTGGGGGCTGAACGACGACGCACAGTGCGGGCTGGCGGCGCCCAATGTCGACTTCGTCGGCGTCGCGGCGGGTCGCGAGCACAGCCTGGCGCTGCGCGACGACGGCTTCATTCTGGCCTGGGGCGACGACGCGCAGGGGCAGGTCGATGTCCCGGCGCCGAACCTGGGCTACACGCGCATCGCGGCCGGTCGTGCCCACAGCCTGGCGTTGCGCGCCGACGGCGCGGTCGCCGCCTGGGGTCGCAACACAGAGGGCCAGTGCAACGCACCGGCGTTCCCCATGGTGGGCATCGCCGCCGGCGGCGAGCACAGCCTGGGCCTGGCGGCGGCCGGATTCGTGCTCAGCTGGGGCAGCAACGCGCAGGGCCAGGTGACCGTGCCGGCACCCAACACGGGCTTCGTGGCGATCGCCGCCGGCGGCTCGCACAGCCTGGGCCTGAAGTCCGGCGGCAACGTCGTGGCGTGGGGCAACCAGGCCGACGGCCGCTGCAACGTGCCGGCGCCGAACGCAGGCTTCATTGCGGTCGCGGCGGGGTCGGCGCACAGCCTGGGGTTGAAGTCCGACGGCAGCGTCGTGGCCTGGGGCGCGAACGACGGCGGCCAATGCCAGGTGCCCGCCGGCGCGGGGCCCTTCGTCGCAGTGGCGGCCGGCGACCGGTTCAGCCTGGCGCTCACCGACCGCGCCACGGTCGTCGCCTGGGGTGACATCGGGCCGAGCAACTACCCGGTCCCGGCGCTCAACGCCGGCCTGAAGGCGATCGCGGCCGGCGGCACGCACGCGCTGGCGGCGCGCAGTCCCGGGCCGACGGGCGTGCCCATCCCATCACCAACAGCAGCGCGCGGCGCGCGGCTGCTGCCGAACACGCCGAACCCGTTCAATCCGTCGACGACGATCTGCTTCGAACTGGAGGCGGCGGCGCCGGTGCGGCTGGGCGTGTACGACCTGCGCGGTCGCCTGGTGCGCCTGCTGGCGGAGGGACCGTTCGCGGCGGGACGGCACCAGGTGCGCTGGGATGGAAGGGACGCGGCCGGGCGGCCGCAGCCGGCCGGCGCCTACCTGTGCCGCCTTGAAGCGGGGCAGGCGCGGGCCGTGCGCGCCCTGTCGCTTGTGAAGTAGCGACCTGTTGCCCCAACTGTCCGGCCGGCAGGCGCGTCGTCAGCGCGCGGCGCCCAGCGCCTTGGTGATGGCGGCCCGCATTTCCGGATCCTCGGGCGTCGTCTTCGGGCCGAAGCGCGCGATGACCTTGCCGTCGCGCCCCACCAGGTACTTGGTGAAGTTCCAGGTCGGCTCTTCCAGCCCGCCGCCCGTCAGCCAGGCGTAGAGTCCGTCCTTGGCGTCGCCCTTGACCTTCACCTTCGCGAACAGCGGGAACGTGACCTTGTAGTTGAGCGTGCAGAACGAGCGGATGTCCTCGGCCGTGCCCGGCTCCTGGCCCATGAAGTCGTTGCTCGGGAAGCCGAGGATGACGAAGCCCTGGTCCTTGAACTCGCCGTAGAGCCCCTCGAGGCCCTTGTACTGCGGCGTCAGGCCGCACTTGCTGGCCGTGTTGACGACCAGCGCGACCTGCCCGTTCCACTGCGCCAGCGGCGCGGGCTTGCCCTCCAGCGAATCGGGCGTGAAGGACCACAGCGTGCCGGGCGCCTCGCCCGTGGCGGCCTGGGCGCCGCCGGCCAGCGCGCCGCGCAACACGATCAGGACGATGCCCACGGCCGCGACCAGCGCGCCGATGAAGACCAGGACGACGTTCTTCACGATCAGCCTTTCGGGGCCGGCAGCGGCTTCCCGCGCGGGGAAGGCCGCCTCAGCCCTTCAACCAGTGCCCGAGCGCCACGCCGATGAAGTTCGCCACCGCGTAGCCGAGGGTGCCGCAAAGGATGGCCGGCAGGACCAGCTTCTCCCAGCGGCGGGCGACCGCCATCGCCGCGGCCGTGGTCGGCCCGCCGACATTGGCGTTCGAGGCGATGATAAGCTCGAACAGGTCCAGCCGCATCATGCCGCCGACGCCGAGCACCACCAGCAGGTGAACAAGCAGGATCACCGCCGCGAAGACGAACAGCACCGGGCCCACCTTCATCACGGTCGCCACGTTGGCGCTGGCGCCGATGACGGCGAAGAACACCTGCATCAGGAAGGTGCCGATCACCTCGGCGCCGGCCAGCTTCGCGCAGGCCTTCGGCAGGCAGGTCGCGATCGTGACGGTCAGCGCCGTCACGAACAGGACGCCGCTGCCCTTCCAGCCGGTCTTCGCGGCCAGCGCGTAGCTGACCGCGCACAGGACCAGGCCGACGGCGACGGCCGTCGTCGTGCGACGCAGGTCCGGCAGTGTCGAAGCGGCCTGCCGTCCGGCGGCCAGCGCCTCGGAATCCTCCGCGACGGCCGTGTGCCGGATGCGGAAGCGGCGCGTGAGCCAGCCGATCGACGGCAGCGCGAACAGCGCCAGGAAGTAGAACGCCATGACCAGGTTGTCGGCCGCCACGCCGGCGCTCAACAGGTCGCCCGAGCGCAGCCCGACGATCTCCGAGACGGCCACGTAGTTCATCGACCCGCCGATGTAGGTGGCGCAGAACACGGCGGCCAGCTGCCAGCCCTCGGGCCCAAGCGGGACGGTGTGGTAGGCGATAATGGTGCCCACGACCGTCCCGACGGCGCCGACGACGAAGGCGATGAGCGTCGTGCCGGCCTCGCGCAGGATGCGCCTGAGGTCGGCCCGCAGCAGCAGCAGGGGGATGGCCAGCGGCACGAACTTCCCCCAGACCACGTCGTAGGCGGGGCTCTCCGGTGGGATCACGCCCAGGTTCGAGAGCACGAACGTGAAGCCCATGGTCAGCACGGCGCCGCTCAGGCGACGGCCCACGCGCGTGTCCTCGACATGCAGCCCGAAGGCGGCGGCGCCCAGCAGCACGGCCCAGACGGCCCAGGTGCTGTCGGCGGGGATCAGGGTGGCCAGCACGGGGTGGTCCTCCGGTGGAAGGGAACGGTCCGGGGCCGCGGTTGTTGTCCCAGGATGCGGCGCGTGGGGCGCACCCTAGCAGATCGACGCCTCGCGCGACAACCGGTCCGGGGCGGGACCCCGGAACGAAGTGGCGAAATCGCGGATGTAATGCCAGAATACATCCCGAAGGACCCCGGCCCCGACACGGCCTGACTGGAGGATGGATCGATGAAGGACAGGCGGCACAGGATGGCGAAGCGCCCGATGCTGGCGGCGGTCATGTTGGCGGCGTTGGCCGCGACACCCGCGCTGGCGGCAGGGCGCGGGGACGGCCGCGACTGGAACCGCGGCGGCGACACGTTGACCGGCGCGGTCGGCCTTCACTACGGCGCGATCGGCGGCACCGGCCTCTCGTTCCGCATGCCGCTCCAGTGGTACCTCTACGCGCAGGCGTCCGGCGGCATCTGGCACAGCGGCGACGACCAGCGGCACAACCTCGGGCTGCAGTTGCACTACCTGCTGCGGCAGGACTCGCACCTGCGCCTGTTCACCAGCGTCGGCACGGGCTTCTATTACCATCGCCAACGGGTCGGCGAGCCGGCTCTGGACGCCTTTGAGGCGAAGACCGACTGGAACTACGGCGCCGGCATCGGCGTCGAGGTGCTGCAGGGCCCGCGCTGGGCCTGGCTGGCCGAGCTCGACTTCGTGCACCAGGAGCGCACCGGCAACACCACCGTCGCGCCGCAGCTCGGCGTGCACTACTACTGGTGACAGCCGCGCCCGGACCGCGTGATCGCGACCAACTTCCGGCTGCCCGCCGCGCGTGGTGCATGTACGACTGGGCCAACTCGGCGTTCGCCACCACGGTGATGGCCGCGCTCTTCCCGCCCTTCTTCCGCACGCTGGCGTTGGCCGCCGGCAAGGGCGAGGCGCAGTCCACCGCCCTGTGGGGCTACGTGACGGCGGCCGGTCTCCTGCTGACAGCCGTGCTGTCGCCGCCCCTGGGAGCGGGGGCCGACGCCTGCGGCGATCGCAAGCGCCGCCTGGCCTGGAGCGCCGGGCTGGGGGCGGCGTTGACCATGGCGATGTCGTTGCTGGGCGGGGCCCACTGGCAGGCCGCAGCGCTGCTGTTCACGGCCGCAAGCCTCGCCTTTTCCCTGTCGATCGTTTTCTACGAATCGCTGCTGCCGCACCTGGCCGAGGGCGCCGAACTGGACGCGCTTTCGGCTCGCGCCTACGGGCTCGGCTACGCGGGCGGGGGCCTTCTGCTCGTGCTCAACCTGCTGTGGGTGCTGCGGCCGGGCTGGTTCCACCTGTCGGATGCGGGCGCGGCGGTCAGGTTGTCGTTCGTGAGCGTCGGCGTGTGGTGGGTGATCTTCACCGTGCCCCTGCTGCGTCGCGTGCCGGAGCCGGCGGGCTCGGGGTCGCCACCGGGGCTGGTCGCTACGCTCGTCCGGCTGCGCGCGACCTTCGGCGAGATCCGCCGCTACCGCGACCTGAGTCTCCTGCTCCTGGCCTATTGGGCCTACAACGACGGCATCGGCACCATCGTCAAGATGGCCACTGCATTCGGCTCGGAGCTGGGCATCGGCCTGACGCACCTGATCGGCGCGCTGGTGGTCACGCAGCTCGTGGGCATCCCGTCGTCGTACCTGTTCGCGGCGGCGGCGCGGCGCACGGGAGCCCGCCCGCTGGTGCTGGGTGCGTTGGCGGGTTACGTCGTGATCACCGTGGGCGCGCTCTTCCTGCGCACGGCCGTGCATTTCTACATCCTGGCCGCCGCCGTCGGCCTGGTGCAGGGTGGGGCGCAGGCGCTCAGCCGGTCGCTGTTCGCGGCCATGGTGCCGCGGCACCGCGCGGCCGAGTTCTTCGGGTTCTTCGGTGCCAGCGGGCGGCTGGCCGGTGTGGCCGGGCCGATCGTTTTCGGGCTGACTGCCCAGGTGGCCGGGTCCAGCCGGTTCGGTGTCGCTTCGCTGGTGGTGTTCTTCGTGGCCGGGGGCCTGCTCCTGTTGCGGGTGGACCCGGAGGCCGGCGCTGCCGCCGCGCGCCAGGCCGAGCGTCAGGCCGGCTGGAGGCCGGCCAGCTGAGGGTCGCCCCCGCGGCGTCCATGGTGTAAGGTGTGTCCACGACCAACCCGGCGTTGCCGGGCCCTGTCCCCAGAAAGGTGAGACCATGGCCAGCTCCCGTCCCGCGTTTTCGAAGGACCCGCTCTACCAGATGCTGAGGGGCGACGACATCAAGGGCTTCAACGCCAAGCGAGCCGCCGGCACCGCGTGCGACCTGCGCGATGTCGACCTGCGCGCGCTGGACCTGCGCGGCATGAATGCCGATGGCCTGGACATGAGCGGCGCCTACCTGCGGGACGCGGACATCCGCGGCATCGACTTCTCGAACACGCGCATGGAGGGTGTCAGCCTGCGCGGCGCGCGCATTTCCGGCGTGATGTTCCCGGCCGAACTGGGGGCCGACGAGATCCGCCTGTCGGTCGAATTCGGCACGCGCATGCGCTACAACCCGCTGCTGCAGGGCGGGGACTAGGACGAACCTGCCATGATCGCCCTGTTGCTGGAGGTGGCCCGCGAGACCTGGCTTGTGGCCGCACAGATGTCGCCCTGGCTGCTGCTGGGATTCCTGGTCGCGGGCACACTGTCGACCGTGATCGCGCCGGCCTGGCTCGAGCGGCACCTCGGCGGGCGGGGCATGGGACCGGTGTTCAAGGCAGCGGCGCTCGGCGTGCCGCTGCCGCTTTGTTCCTGTGGCGTCATCCCGGTCGCGGCCTCACTGCGAAGCCACGGGGCCAGTCGCGGGGCCACGACGGCCTTCCTGCTGTCGACGCCGCAGACGGGCGTCGACTCCATCCTCATCACCTACACGATGCTCGGCCCGGTTTTCGCGATTTTCCGTCCGGTGGTCGCGTTGTTGACGGGACTGATCGGCGGCGGGCTGGTGGAATCGTTCGTGCCGGAAGAGGCGCGGCCGGCGCTGCCGAAGCCCTCGCCGGCAGCTGCGTCGATGGTGTTCCAGATGGCCGTGCCGGCGCCGGTCGCCCCGACGGCGCGAGCGACCTTCGGCGTGCGCCTACGCGAACTGCTGACCTACGGATTGGTCACGCTTCCGGTCGATCTCTGGCGCGCGCTTTTGATCGGCGTCGTGCTGGCCGGCGTCATCAGTGCGCTGGTGCCGGCCGATTTCGTGGCACGCTATGTCGGCCCCGGCCCGCTGTCGGTGCTGTTGATGATGATCATCGGCATCCCGCTCTACGTCTGTGCCACGGCCAGCGTGCCGCTGGCTGCGGGTTTCATCTTCATGGGCCTTTCGCCGGGTGCCGCGCTGGCCTTCCTCATCGCCGGCCCCGGCACCAATGCGGCGACGTTGACGACCATCGCGCGCGTGCTCGGTCGCCGTGCGCTGGGCATCTTCCTGCTGACGATCGCCGCCAGCGCGTTCGGCGCCGGTCTGCTGTTGGACGCCCTGATGCCGTGGCTCGGCCGCGCCATGCCGTCGCTTGCGCCGCCGGCCCACTGCCACGGCGACGTGTCGCTGTGGTCGCACCTGGCGGCGGTCGCGCTCGTGCTCGTGATGGCGAACGCAGTGTGGCGCACGCGCCGGGCCGGCCGCGCGAAGGCGGCGGCGGCAAGGCGCGCTGCCGGCCGCACGGTCACGTTCACGGTCGAGGGGATGCACTGCAGCCATTGCGTCGAGAGTGTCACGCGGGCGGTGGGCGAATTGCCGGGCGTCGATGCGTGCGTTGTCGACCTGCAGGGAGGGAGCGCCACGGTGTCGGGAGGGGCGGTGGATGCGGCGGCGGTCGTGGCGGCGATCGATGCACTCGGGTTCCGCAGCCGGCGCGTGGACTAGTCGTCGGGCATGTTCCCTTCGCCCAGCGGCAACAGGCGCACGTGGCCGTTCAGCAGCCTCGCCAGGCGCGGGCGGCGCACCGAGGCGCGGACCAGCAGCTTCTCATTGCCCAGTTGGATCGTGATCCCCGACCAGACTTCCTGGATGGCCGCCAGTTCCGCGTGGCAGGCAGCCTCCGACTCCTCGATCAACCGCCGGATCGCCGCCTTGGCCTCCTCGATCGCCTGCGGCAGCGCCTGCAGTTCGCGTCCGAGGTCCAGCAGCGCGCGATCGGTGGCCTCGCTGTTCGGCTCCGACTGCAGGCGGCCGATCTCCTCGGGCAGGTGGTGGCGGCGGTTTTCGAGCTGGGCCAGGTCCACTTCCATGTGCGCCACGCGCGGCTCGATGAGGTAGTCGACGCCGGCGACCAGCAACGTGCCGGTCGCGCCCGCCGCGCCGGCCTGTCCGGCCGTGATGCCGCCGCGGGCGATTGTCGTACCGCCGGCAAGGCGACCGCCCGACACCAGCACGCGCCCCAGCGTGCGGATGTATGCGTGCGAGATCTCGTTGCCGATGTTGACGTCGCCGATCGCGTCGATCGTCACGTCCCGCACGTAGCGCGCCTGCAGGCCGCCGCCGAGTTCGATGCGGAAACCCTCCTGGCCGACGATGCCGCCGGCCACCTGGAGGTTGCCGCCCGCCGTGATGTTGCAGGGCTCGATCATGCCTTTGACGGCGATGTCGCCGCCGACTTCGAGCGTGACGCCCTGCTCGATATCACCCTCGACCTGCAGCGTCCCCGGATGCTTGATGTTGCCGGTGGACAGGCCGAGGTTGCCCTTGATGATGTAGACGTCGTCCACCGCGAGCGTGCCGTTGTTCAGCCGCACGCGGCCCGACACCTCGGCCTCGATCCACAGCACGCAGGCGCCGTCCTCGCGCTGCGTGACGCCCTTGCCGCAGCGCATGCGTTCCTTCTGCGGCCGCGCCACCGGGATCTTCACGCCGAAGACGTTCAGTCCGGGCTCGCCCATGATCGGCGGGTGCACCTTCAGGATCCACTCGCCGGCGGTGACGGCGCGGTTGTCGAGCTTCGCCCAGAAGTCGATGGCGCCCGTCGCCGCGTCGACCTCCCAGCCTTCGGCGAAGAAATCGCGTGCCCACTCGAGGCGGCCGTCCTGCGACGGTTCGGCGGCGTAACCCTCGATGAGCGGTTGGGCGACCAGGGGCCCGCCTGCGGCGGCGTCCGCGGTGAGCATGTCGGCCAGCATCACGGCGTCGGGGTGCTCGGGAATCTTCAGGCGCTCGAAGGCCGCGAGGATGGCGGCGATGTTGCCTTCGATGTCTTTCAGGGGATCGGCGCAATCGAGCAGGACGCTCAGGCTGTCGTCCGACACATAGACGTTGACCGCACTCGACCGCGCGCGCGGGCCTCCGGGGGGCTCGCTGACGGCATTGACGCCGCCTGCGGCGCCGCGACTGTGGCGGTCATCGGACATCACGACCGGCCTTTCCATCCCGGTGTGTCGCCGGGACCGGCCAAGGGCAAGATCACGAAATTGTTATCGACCGGCAGGCAGGTTGGATTTAGCGCGTTCCGTCGCCTGAATCGGGCGGGGTGCCCGGCCGGGGACGCCGGGGGGCGGGGGTCTCGGCGGCGACAGCTGCATCGACGGCGGCCCAGATCGCGTCGGCGCTGCGATGGGCAGCGCGGCGGTTGGCCGCCGGGTCCGGCGCGCGCGGTGCCGGTGCGGCTGGTTCGTCGAAGATGACCGCGGACTGGCCCTTACCCAGGGGGACCACCACCAGGGCTTCGGGCCTGGCGTCAAAGGCACTAGGACGATCCTTCCGGTGCGGCAGCGCCGCCTCCGTCCGGTGACGCGCCCAGATCATGGCCGCCAGGGCCACCGTGAGCCCCCCGGCCCCCACAAGACCGGCCAGGGCCACGCGGGGGTCCAGGGGCCCGGACCGCAGCCACACGGCCGTCGTGCCGCCAAAGACAGCCAGGGCGATGCCGAGCGTGGCCGGCAACGGGTAGGGACGGTTGGTGCGCATGGTCCCCGGAAAGCACGAGTTGTGCCATCCGGGGCAGGTTCAGGCGGGTTGTTCGGGGTTGCGGGTGGTCCTTCAAAATGATGCGTCGCAGAAAGTTAGCTCAACCCCGGCCCGGACCTGCCGATCAATTGGGGTCCGGCCCTGAAGAACCCGGCATCATGATGGGGGATGGCGTGCCTCAGTATGTCCTGCGCGACCTTGTTTCGACGACCGGCGACCTGGCCGCACTGCCGACCACGGTGGTCCGGCTGCTGGACCTGCTGAAGGACCAGACGTGCGCGGCGGACAAGGTGTCGGTGGTGCTGGACCAGGATGCCGCGATGACGGCCAACGTCCTGAAGCTGGCCAACTCGGCGTTCTACGGCGCGCGCGGCACGGTCTCGACCACACGGCAGGCGCTGGTGCTGCTGGGCAACCGCGCCGTGCTGACACTGGCTTTCGCCGCCGGCATGGTGCCGGTCATGCGCCGCAACCTGGTCGGCTACGGCATCGAGCGGGACCGCTTCTGGACGCACAGCCTGAACGCCGCCATGGCGGCCGGCGCCGTGATGGCGCGCCTGGAAGGCCCGGAGCGGTCCTGCGAGGCGTTCAGCGCCGGGCTGGTCCACGACATCGGCATGCTGGCGCTCGACTCGCACCTGTCGGCCAACGGCATGCAGCTGGTGCCGGCATTCCCCCTGTTCAATGTCTGCGAACGCGAGCGGCAGGCCCTGGGCTTCGACCACACCGAGGCCGGCGGGCTGCTCGCCGCGAACTGGGGCTTCCCGTCGACCCTGGCCGTGGCGATCACGCACCACCACCGCCCGTGGGACGCACCGGCCGAACAGAGCCTGGTCGCCGCCGTCATGGTCGGCGACATCGTCGCCCAGATGGCCGCCGACGGCCTGCAGCCCGAGGCGTGGCCCGAGGTGCTCGAATTCCTTGCGCCGCGGGGCCTGGTTGGTGATGATCTGCGCTCCCTGGCCGAGTCGGTCATCCATGAACCGGAGGAGATGCTGGCCCGCGCCACGCGCGCGTCCGGTACGCCATGTCCGTCGCTGACCCCCGCATCGATTTCCTGATCGCCCTGGGGCGCGCGCTCCACGAGAACGGCATTCCCGCCCACCGCCTCGAGGACACGCTCGGCGAAGCCGCCGCCCGCCTGGGGCTGCGCGCCGAGTTCTTCTCGACGCCGACCTCGCTCATCTCCGCCTTCGGTGAACCGGGCAACCAGCAGACCGCCTTGTCGCGCGTGACGCCGGGCGAACTGCGGCTCGACCGCATCGTCGCCCTCGACGAGGTGGTCGATGCGCTCTGGCGCCACGAGATCCCCGTCGAGGAAGCGCACAGTCGCCTGCGAAACATCGCGTCCACGTCGTCGCCGTATGGCCCGTGGTTGACCGTCGCCGCGCTGGCCGTGGCGTCCGGCGCTGCCGCACGGTTCTTCGGCGCGGGCCTGGCCGAGGTCCTGGTGTCAACGGTGGTGGGCCTGATGATCGGCGGGCTCGGCGCGGTCGCTCAGCGCTCGGTGACCGTCGGTCGTGTCTACGAGTTCGCCGCCGCCATGACCGCGACGCTGCTGGCGCTCGTCGCCGGCGCGCTGTGGCCGCCGCTCGCGGTGGCGCCGGTCGTCGTCTCGAGCATCATCGTGCTGCTACCGGGCCTGACCCTGACCCTGGCGCTGAACGAACTGGCGACCGGACACCTCGTCAGCGGCACGGCGCGGCTGACCGGCTCGCTGATGACGCTGCTCAAGCTGGGCCTCGGCGTGGGGCTGGGGCAGCAGCTGGCGACCGTGCTGCCGGCGCTGGCTGCGCGCGCCGATGCCCAGCCGGTCCCGTTGCCGGACTGGACGCTGGCACCTGCACTGCTGTTGACCGTCCCGGCGCTGGGGGTCCTGTTCCGCGCGCGCTGGCGCGAGCTGCCGTGGATGCTGGTGGCGGTCATGACGGCCTTCGGGGGGGCGCGGCTGGGTGTCCACCTGCTGGGCCCGGCCCTGGGCGCCCTGCTGGGGGCGCTGCTGGCCGGATTGGCCGGCAACGTCTACGAGCGGCGCCGCCGGCGCCCGGCCGTGGTCATGGTGCTGCCGTCGCTGATCATGCTGGTGCCGGGGTCCATCGGCTACCGGAGCCTGTCCTTCCTCATGGAGCGCAATATCGTGGCCGGCATCGACAGTGCGGTCACGGCGCTGCTGGTCGGCGTCTCGCTCGTGGCGGGGCTGCTGCTGGCCAATGTCCTGCTGCCGCCCCGCAACCCGTTGTAGGGGTGTCCCAAGTCCGTTGACGCCCCCGCAGGCCGCCCGTACAATGCCCCCCGGGATCCGCCCCCCTGTTCTCCCGCCCCGGCGTTTCCCCCGCGACCACCGACCACCTGGAGGCCAGCATGGCGCAGTCCGCGTCCGCCGCTGTTGCGAAGCCCGCGAAGGGCCATCCCCACGGCTTGAAGCCGCTCTTCTTCACCGAGATGTGGGAGCGCCTGGGCTTCTACCTGATGCTCGGCATCCTTTTCCTGTACGTGACCGACACCGAGCGCGGCGGGCTCGGCTTCACCAACGCCGCCGCCGGCGAGATCTACGGCACGTACATGGCCTTCGTGTACTTCACGCCGTTCATCGGCGGCATGATCGCCGACCGCATCCTCGGCTACCGGCGCAGCGTGCTGATCGGCGGCCTGCTGCTGGCGGCCGGCTACTTCGCCCTGGGCATCCGCTCGATGCCGACGTTCTACGCCGGCCTGGCGCTGCTCTGCCTGGGCAACGGCCTGTTCAAGCCGAACATCTCGGCGATGGTGGGCAACCTCTACGCGCCGGGCGACGCGCGGCGCGACGCCGGCTTCAACATCTTCTACATGGGCATCAACGTCGGCGCCGCGATCTCGGCGCTGCTGGCCGCGCCGCTGCGCAACCTGTGGAGCTTCAACACCGCGTTTGCCGCCGCCGGCGTCGGCATGCTCGTGGGCGTGACCATCCTGGTACTGAACTGGAAACGGCTGGAGGGGGCCGACCGCAAGCCCGAGGTGAAGCCGGGCGATTTCGGCCTGAAGCAGATGTTCCTGACGATCCTCGCGCCGGCGCTCGGGTTCGGCGTCATCGGCTACTTCGCCGGCAAGCAGTTGCCGTTCGTCACGAGCAGCATCGGACCGGTCACGTTTGCCTTCCTGGTCGGCATGCTGCCGGTCGCGTTCTACTTCCTGTCGCTGGTGCGGCGCGCCAATCCGGAGGAAAAGCCCGGCCTGGCGGCGCTCATCCCCGTGTACGTGGCGGGCGGCGCCTTCTTCATGATCCTGCACCTGAGCGGCGGCCTGCTGACGGTTTTCGCCGAGCGCAGCACCGACCGCCGCGCCGAATGGATCCCCGCCGCTACCGAGTTCTACGCGCAAAAAGCGATGCCGAGCTACTTCGGCAACGCCGGGCCCGCCATTGCGCGGCCGGACGAGCGCACGCTCGTCGTGATGCCGCAGGTGAACGAGGCGATGTTCGGCGCGCGCATCCTCAGCGAAGGCGCTGTGGCGACGCTCGGCAGCGACCCCACGCTTGACGTAACGGTCAACAAATGGCCCGGCACGCCGGGTATCGACGGTTCGCTGGCCTGCCGCGTGTTCCCCGACGCCAACGTGGCGCTGTCGCGCTCGCAGGATGCCCACGGCGCGGCGACGACCAGCGTCAAGGTCACGCCCGAGAAGGCGACGCCCACGGGCCAGGTCGTGCTGACGCGCGACGTGCAGGGCCGCCAGGTCCCGCTCATCGTCGTCTCGCAGTCCTCATACGATGCGGTTTATGCCAAGGCGAACGCCTCGACGCCGCGCGTGGCGCCCGGCCGCTACGTGCGACTGCTCAACGCCGAGCTGCTGACGGGCTTCCTCAACCCGTTCTTCGTCGTCGTCCTGACGCCGGTGGTCGTGTGGTTCTTCGCGCAGCGCGTGAAGGCCGGCAAGCCGGTCAGCACCGCGCGAAAGATATTCTACGGCATGATCATCACCACGGTCAGCCTGCTGGTGATGGCGCTCGGTGCGCGCATGGGCCAGGACGGCGCGGTGAAGACCTCGATGATGTGGCTCGCGGGTTACTACATGATCATCACCTTCGGCGAGCTCTGCCTGTCTCCGATGGGCCTTTCACTGGTCACGAAGCTGGCGCCGACCCGCCTGGTCGGCCTGATGATGGGCGGCTGGTTCCTGGCGACAGCCGTCGGCAACAAGATGAGCGGCTTCATCAGCGGCCTCGAGCCGGGCACGACGATGTTCGTGGTGCTGGCGATGGCCATCCTGGGCGTTGCCGGGTTCATCTTCCTGATGCTGCCGCGGCTGGACGCGGCGATCCGGAAATACGGCGCCTGACCGGCGTCGTTGAAGGGGGCCGGCGCCGCGCCGACCCGGGTAGGGAACGGGGCCCGGCGCCCTCGCGAAGGACGTCCGGGCCCCTGCAACATAGAAATTGCGGCACTGTCGATGTGCCACGGACGATGTGAGGAGACACACCTTGAAGCGCTCGATCATGATCTGGTCGGTGACGTTCTTCCTGACCCTGGCTTTCCTGGTCTGGCAGAAGGTCTCCGGGCCCACCTACGAGGTGAGGTTCAACGAAACCGTCGCGGGCGCGCAGGCCTCCGGCGAGCTGTTGCGGACGCACAGCATCAACGGGGACATGCCGGTGACCGTGCATGCTCCCGATATCGGCGTGACCGCCGAGGTGCAGTGGCGCCGCTATCCCACGAAAGAGGATTGGCAGATCCTGCCGATGGTCCGCGATGGCGAGTTGCTGAGAGCAGAACTGCCGCGCCAGAAAATGGCCGGCAAGCTCGAGTACCATGTGCACGTCACCAAGGACGGGCAGACGGTGCAGGTGCCGCCCCAGGAGGCGGCCGTCGCGCGCTACAAGGGCGATGTGCCCCCGATGATCCTGATCTCGCACGTCACCTGCATGATCGTCGGCATGTTCTTCTCGACCGCCTGCGGCCTGACGGCGCTCCTGGGCGGGCGCAGTTCACTGCGGCGGTTGTCCGAACTGACCTTCCTGTTCCTGTTGATGGGCGGCTGCATCCTCGGTCCCATCGTCCAGAAATACGCCTTCGATGCGTACTGGACGGGCTGGCCGTTCGGCGGCGACTGGACCGACAACAAGCTCGCCATCGGCGCCCTGGTGTGGCTGGTGGCGGGCCTGCGGTGCCGCCCCTCGCTGCCTGGCAAGCCGGCCGGCAAGTGGTGGGCGGTGGCGGCGATGGTCGTCATCTTCGTCGTCTACGGCATCCCGCACAGCATCCACGGCTCGACGCTGGATTACCAGACCGGCGAGCACATCCAGGCGCTTGCGCGCAGCCTCGGCCTGCCGGTGGGCTGATCGCCGACCACTCCCTGTTCGGCCATGCAAGCAGGCGCGGCCACCGGTCGCGCCTGCCGCATTTTCGAGGGGATGACGCTTTGGAATGGCGGGACGAGCAGGATCGCCGCCGCGCCGGCCGGTGTGGTGTCCGGCTGCGGGTTGAACCTCGACCGGTTGGAGACGTCGTCGCATGTTTGAATCCTCCCGTTCCGTGTTGTTCCTGCTCATACCGATCTACATTGTGCTGTTGGCCAGCCTGGTCATCGACCTCGTCCGGAACCTGAGGCGAAGATCCCTGGCGCGCGCCTGCGCGGCGCGGATCATCGAATTGAAGCGGGCGGTGTGGGAGAGCGCGCAGGTCGGTGGCGGCGTCGCCGCGGAAGTCGGCGTGCTTGTCGCGAGGGCCGAACGTGCAGACAGGTGGGCCAGGGCAACGGAACTCGACGCCGTAACGGCCATGGTCGAAGCGGGAGTCGGCATTGAGACGTCCGGCGCCAACCCGACCAGCGGACAGGCCGATCATGCCCTTGATGCGGAGGCGCGTCTCGAGAAGGTACTGAACCAGTTGCGCCGCCGACTGCCGGAGGCCGCCGGCGCGGAACTGGAGGCTTCGCAGACCGCGTTCCGCGAGTACCGCGACACCCAGGTGCGCCTGTGCCGGGGCCTGCGCGAGGGGCCGGACCGCATGCTGGTTCGCGATTACGCCAGCGAGGCGATCACCCGAGCGCGGGTCAGCGACCTCGAGGACGTCCTGGCGATCGCCCGCCTGCAGGATTGACCCCGGCGAGCACACCCCGACAGGGGGGTACGGTCGGCGACGATTCTTGCCGCGCGTGCCAACCTTTTGCCGCTCACCATCGTCATAACCCCATGAACACCTGATCCACTTCCCGCGCCCCGGGGGACCTGCGTGACCGTCGACCCCGCACGATCCGGACCCGCTACCGACCGGTTGCCGCAGCCGGCCGCGGATGCCGTCCTGGTGGCGCGGGCGGTCGAGGGGGATCGCGACGCCTTCGAGCAGATCTACCGGCGTCACGCCGCCCGCGTCCACGGCCTGTGCCTGCGCCTGGCGGGCGACAGCGAGCGGGCTGAGGGACTGACCCAGGACACCTTCGTCAAGGCGTGGCTCGCACTCGGCGGCTACGGGGGCCAGGCTCCCCTGGGCGCGTGGCTGGGGCGCATTGCGGTCAATCGCTGGCGCGACCTGTGGCGGACCGACAAGCGCGCGCAGCAGTGGCTCGTGGACACCGGGGGCGAAGACACGTGGGACCAGGCTGCCGCCGTCGCGGCGGCCGGTCGGCTGGAAAGCGCCGGGTCGCTGCTGGCGGTCGTCGACCTCGAACGGATGATCGCGCGCCTGCCCGCCGGCGCCCGAACGGTCTTCGTGCTGCACGAAGTCGAGGGCTACCCGCAGGCCGAGGTCGCCGCCCTGCTCGGCGTCAGCGAGGGCACCATCAAGTCCCAGATGCATCGCGCCCGGCGCCTGTTGCGGGCCATGTTCACCGAAACGGGGATGGTTCGTCATGAAGCATGACCTGCCGCGGGACCCCTCCGCGCATGATGACGCCTTCGTCGGTCGTTTGTCGGCACTGGCCGCCGCGCTCCGCGAGGACGGTGTGGAACCGGCCCGCGACCTGTGGCCGGACATCGAGCGCGCGCTGGACACCACCGGCGCCACGGGACGCCGCGCCACGCGCTACAAGGCTGCCCGGACCTGGACCGGGGCCGCGTTGGCGGCCACGGTGCTGCTCGCCATCGGGCTCGGCGTGGCGGACCTCAGGCCCGGTCCCGACGCACGCCACGCGATCCCGGTTGCTCGTGACACCACCACGCTCCAGCCCGGCGTCTCTGCCGGATCGGCGACGGCGCGCCAGGGACTGCACGCGGTGGACCAGGCCCTGAACGAATTGCAGGCGGCGCTGCGGCAGTCGCCCAATGACCCCGATTTGTCCCGACTGGTCATGTTGATCCATCACTCGCGCGGCCGTCTTCTCCGCCTGCAGGCGGAGGGCGGCGTCCGGGACGCCCACGGCGGCCGGAGTTGACGCGCCAAGCCGAAGGAGAACGCTGATGAAGACCCCCGTGAACAATCCCCGGTCGCGCGGCATCCTGGCGCCGGCCGTGACCGCGGCCCTGCTCCTTGTGGCGGCGGGCGCCGCGACGGCCGCCACGCGGCCCGTCAACGAGCAGGGGCGCATGCCGGCCGACGGCCAGGTGACGATCGAGAACGTCGCCGGCTCGGTCAAGGTGGTCGCCTGGGACCAGGCCGAGATCCGCGTCACCGGCACGCTCGGCGAGGACGTCAAGGAACTGGAGTTCAGCGCCGGCGCGCGCAGCGTCGTCAGGGTGGTCTATCCCGAGCGCCGCGGGATGCATTTCAACGGACTTCGTCACAAGGACAAGGGCAAGGACAATGACGCGCAGGACGGGCCGTCGATTCGCGACGACGCGGGCGCCGACCTGACGATCTCGGTGCCGCGCGGCTGCCGCCTCGAGGTCGAGGTCGTCTCGGCGGACGTCGACGTGACGGGCGTCACGAACGAGGTGTCGGTCACCGCGGTCAGCGGCAAGGTCGGCGTGCGCGGCGCGTGCAGCCGCCTGGAAGTGGAGAGCGTCAGCGGTGATGTCGAGGTGGACGGCGCCGGCAGGCAGACCGAGGTCACCACGGTATCGGGCAACCTGCAGGTGCGCTGCGACGACGCCGACCTGCAGGTGGAGACCGTGACCGGGGATGCGAAGGTGGACTGCGCCAGTCTGCGCAGTCTTGAGGCCGCCACGGTCAACGGGACGATCACGATGTCCGGCCGCCCGGCGGCGGGCGCGCAAATCGAGGCGGAGTCGGTCAACGGCAACCTGACCCTGGTCGTGCCGGGGGATGTCAGCGCCGCCTTCGAGGTCTCGACGTTCAATGGCGGCATCGAGAACGCCTTCGGCCAGAAGGCCGAACGCACCGACAAGCATGTCCCCGGCCAGGAATTGACGTTCACCAACGGCAAGGGCGAAGCCGACGTGAGCCTCAACACGCTCAACGGGAAGATCGTCATCCTCAAGAAATAGCGATGCGCGGCGGACACATGAAGATCCCGGGCAGTCCTCGGCCTTCGGCCTGCGGATAGCCCGGGATCGTCATGTGTCCCCCACGCATCGACAGCGGCGTCGGCAGCGCGGGCGTGCTAGCGGAAGAGGGCCTTGACGTCGCCCCAGCTTGCCGGGGTGTCGCCGACAACGGCCTCGGTGCTCACGGCGTCGAGGTACGCGAAGTGCGCGTTCGCGTTCTGCAGGCAGCGGAAGCGCAGCGTGGCGCTCGCATTGTCGGCGATGAACGTGAAGTTCTTCGATCCGTACGTAATGACGCTGCTCACGTTGGTGTGAGAGAAGGTCTGCGACTGCGCATCGGCATCGACCACGATCTGGCAGGTGCCGTCGCGCCCGGAGGCGGCCAATGTGCCGAGCATGAACGTGATCGTGTAGGGCACGCCCGGCGTCGTGGCGAAGGTCTGCTGGATGCCGCCGGCCGAGTACACGTAGCAGGCCAGGTCAACGACATGGAGCCCGTCCGGCGCGGGTGCGCCGCCCGACGACCCGAGGGTCCATTCGACCCCGTTGTCGGTCGTGACCCAGCCCGGGATGATGCTCGAGCCTCCCGAAACGATCATCCAGCCGACCGTGCCCGCAGCGGGCTCGAACGACCCGTTGACGATCTGGGCTCCCGCCGGCCCGGCGGCCACCCCGAATGACACCAGCAAGGCAACAACGGTAGCAATACGAAGCATGTTCTTCCCCCCGGTTAGGTAAAAATCAGAGGGAAATTGTATCGTATTGTGAGCAATTGTCAATAGGGGTCATTCCGGGCCGCCAGGACTGTGGCCTTCGAGCCTGGCGAGGTAGGGAAACGAAGATCCCGGGCAATCCGCAGGCCGAAGGCCGAGGACAGCCCGGGATCTTCGTTTCCCTACCTCGCCACGCTAGAACGCCACCGTCCTCCCGACGTTCTGCTGCTCCAGCCAGGTCTGCAGGGGGGCGTAGTACTCGAGGAGCGCGGCGCTCGACAGGTCCTCGCCCGTCGCCTCGCGCATGACCTGGGCCCAGTCGCGGGTGGCGCCCAGCCGCAGGATCGAATCCAGATAGTCGCCCGCCGCCTTACTGCCGTAGTAATTCGCCGCGTGCACGTCCTGGTGCAGGATCTCGCGGCAGATGTAGCGGTGCAACTGGTGCAGGATGACCTCGCTGAGCGCGTAGTCGTAGTACTGCGCCGGGTCGTCGATCACGTGCGTCTTGGTTGCCGGGTCGCACCATTCCTCGCCGCGCGGTTCGGGCGGGACGATGCCCTGGTAACGTGCCGCGTACTCCCACCAGCGCGTGTTGTAGAGGCTGCGCGGCAGGTCTTTCTCGTACAGGTCGTATTCCCAGTGGGTCATCGTGCCGCAGGCGAACGGCAGGAAGACCACGGGGCCCGTCAGCGCCTGGTTGAGCAGCCAGCGGATATTGTCGGGGGGCGCTTCGGCCGTCACAATGCCGGCCTGGGTCAGGTAGGGAACCTGCCCGGCAGCGAGCTCGATCAGCGTGCCGATGCCCTCGTGGAAGGCGCGGTTGGCGCCTTCGCGCAGGATGGGCGGCACCTCGGGCCGGCTGTAGGCGAGGTAGTAGTACACGTGGCCCAGTTCGTGGTGCGTCGTGCTGAACCACTCGTAGTTCGACTTGACGCTCATCAGGGCGCGAACGTCCTGGTCCAGGTCCACGTGCCAGGCCGAGGCGTGCGTGTTCTTGCGGCGCGCCGAATCGGGCGGCAGTTCGTACAGGTCGCTGCGGGCCCAGAAGTCGGCCGGCAGGCGTGGGAAGCCCATCGAGACGTAGAAGCCCTCGGCCTGCTGCACGATCCAGCTGGGCTGCACCTGCTTCAGCTTCGCGTCGAGGTTGATGTCCTCGACGATGCCCGGCCAGGCCTGCCCGTAGCGGTTGTCCAGCCAGTGCGCCGGGATGCGGTCGGGGACCGGCTGGTTGTAGCGGCGGGCCAGTTCGTAGCGTGTCCAGCAGTGCAGCTGCTGGTACAGCGGCATGATGCCGACGACCAGGTCGTCCATCAGCGCCATCATCTCGTCGGCGCTCATGCCGTAGTTGTCGGTCTCGAGCCCGAAGTACGACGAGAAGCCCATTTCCCGCGCGACACCGTTGCGCAGGCCCTGCAGGTCCACCAGCAGGTCCTTCAGTCGCGGGCCGACGTCCTTGCTGCATTCCCAGGCCGCCTGGCGCAGCTTCAGGTCGCGGTTGCCGGCCACCATCTCGTCAAGCAGGTTGGGCGTCACCGATCGCTCGGGACGACCCGGCACCTTCAGCGTCCAGGTGGTCGCGTAGAGGCTGTCGGTGGCCTGGGCCTCGGTAGAAATCAGGTAACGCACGCGCTCACCGACCGGTGCGGGGTAGTGGGCCGCCAGGCGCCAGGCGGCGTTCATCTGCCGCTCCTGAAGGGGCGTCACGTCCCCGCGGCCGCGCATCACACGCAGCTTCTCGATGACCTCGGCGCTGCCCACGTAGTCGCCCAGCGCGCGACCGGCCTCGACGCGCGCGCGCGAATTCGCCTCGGTGATGTCGGACTCGGCGGTGAACTTGGCGCCCTCGGCGGCCGCCCACAGGGTCCGGTAGCGGGCGTTGTACTGCTCCAGGAACAGGGCGACATCCTCGGGGCCGGCCGGCTCGACTGCCAGTCCGGGCACCAGGGGCGGGGCCTCCGTGCGGCTGTGCGCCTCGACCGGTTTGGCCGCCCGTGTGTCCCGGGTCAGGTACCAGACGGACATGATGCCGGCCGCGAGCATGGCCATGCCGAGGCCGGCGAGGGTGCGCGGATGCATCGGGCGCAATCCTTTGCCGAAGTGGACGCCGCCCAGGGGGGCGTGTCGGCCGGTGCGCTCGGAGCCCGCCGCGGCGGGCGCCGGCGCCGGGCGGCCGCGGCGCGGAACCTAATGTGCCACAGGGGGGCCAAGGAGGAAAGCATCGATAGGGAAGGCTGCCGGCGGGCACAAAAAGCAGGGGCCGCGCACCGGGCGCGGCCCCTCGTCGCATCGCAGTCGGAACGGTCCTAGGTCCTGGCGCCGGAGTCGGCCAGCAGCTTGTTGTACTGCCGGGCCGTGCGTTCCTTCCACAGGCCGCTGTGCCAGGCGTCGCTGATCATCAGCGGCAACACCAGCGTGGCCTCGGCCCACACCATCTGCTCGAAGGCGGTGTCGACCTTGCCCCACGAGCAGGCCTCCTGCAGCGTCGATCCCGACAGGGCGCCGTCGCGCTCGTCGGCCACGGTGATCTGTAGGGCGTATTTGTGCATGGGCTTCTCCTCGCCCAGGATGTCGGTGGCCACCACCACGTCCTGGGTGAAGTTCTTCGGCACGCCGCCGCCGATCATGAAGATGCCCGTCTCGCCCGCCTCGATCTTGATGCGGGTCAGCTCGCGGAAGTCCGCCACCGAATCGATGGTCAGGTACTTCTCGTTGTGCCACTGGTGGTGCACCAGTCCGAAGCCCGCCGAGCAGTCGCTGAACGCGGGGCAGAAGATGGGCACGTCCTTCTTGTACGCGGCGTGCACGATCGAGTGCTCGCAGCCCAGGCCGCGCTTGTCCAGCCAGGCGCCCATCGCCTGGATGAACTCGCGCGACGAGTAGGCGCGCGGCTCAAGCGTGCCGGCGATCTCGGCGATCGCCATGTCGCATTCGCGCAGCTCGTCCTCGTCGATGTACGTGTCGTAGATACGGTCGATGCCCAATTCGCGCAGCTTCTGGTCGTCGACGGCGTGGGGGGCGCCCTTGTAGTGGCGGAAGCCCATGCCCTCGAAGAAATCCTGGTCGACGATGTTGGCGCCGGTCGAGACGATGGCGTCGACCATGTTGTTCTCGACCATCAGGGCCAGCGCATCCTTCAGGCCGGCGCTGCACAACGATCCGGCCAGCGTCAGGATCACGCTGCATTCGCGGTCGGCCAGCATCTGGTTGAGGATGCCCGTCGCGCGCGCGAGGTTGCGGGCCTGGAAGGCCATATCGCCGTAGGCCGCGGTCAGCGGCCGGGCATCGAAGCTCTTGACGTCTACGTGCTTGAGGACGTCGGACAGGATCTCTTTCTTGTTCACCGGGACTCTCCTTTGCCGAGGGCCGTGTGGTCGAAGGACAGGACGAAGGCCATCAGCTGGTAGGTCAGCCTCGCGGCCAGGAAATCGGGGGCCCGGTTCTCCGCGCGCGGCATCAGTTCCACGACGTCGAACCCGACCACCTGCCGCTCACGGCACACGGCCCTGAGCAGCCCCTTGAGCTGACGGTAGGTCAGCCCGCCCGGCTCCGGCGTGCCCGTCGACGGCATTTCCGACGGGTCGAGCACATCCAGGTCGATAGTGATGTAGACCGGCCCCTTGATGCGGTCGAGGATGCGACGGGCCGTCGTGTCGATGTCCTCGATCTCGTGCGCGAAGATGGTCCGGCCGGGCACCAGCCGGGCCTTCTCCTCGACGTCCATGCTCCGGATGCCGACGGCCACATAATCGGCGCATTCGGCCGCCCGCGCCATGACGCAGGCGTGGTTGCACTTGGAGTGCTCGTACTCGTCCCGGCTGTCGCCGTGGGCGTCGAACTGCAGCACCGTCAGCCCCGGGTACTTCGCCGCGTGGGCCTGGATCAGGCCGATCGACACCGAGTGCTCGCCGCCAAGGCCGACGACCGTCCGGCCGTCCGCCAGCAGGGCCTCGGTCTCGGCCCGGACCGAGGCGACCATGGCCTCGGGCGAGTCGAAGCCGACCTGCGGGGCCATCGTCACGATCCCGGCGCGCCAGGGCTCCGAGTCGGTCTCGATGTCGTAGAGCTCCATGTTCGCCGAGGCGTGGAGCAGGGCGTCGGGGCCCTTGTCGGCGCCCTTCTGCCAGGTCGACGTGCCGTCGTAGGGGATGGGCAGCACGGCAAAGCGCGCCGATGCATAGTCCGGGGCTTCCGGCAAACCGCCGAAAGCCCCGGGATCTTTATGAAGATCCCGGGTCATGGGCAAACCAACTTTCGGCGTGGAAGCGCGGTTCTGTGGAGGGGACTACTCGTCGTCTTTGTCCCAGTCGTCTTCGACTAGCCGTCGTCCTTGTCCCAGTCGTCTTCGACTATCCGTCGTCTTTGTCCCAGTCGTCTTCGACTATCCGTCGTCTTTGTCCCAGTCGTCTTCGCCTGCGAAGTCATCTTCTTCGTCGATGTCGAAGTCGTCGTCCTCATCCATATCAAAGTCGTCGTCGTCGTCGAAGTCGTCGTCATCCTCGACGTCGGCGTCGTCCAGGTCGTCGTCCTCGTCTCCGCGGGCGCGCTTGGGCAGTTTCTGGCCCGGGCGACCCCCGAGGTCGTCACGGCGGTGCTTCTCGCGGGAACCCTCGTCGTACTTACGCTTGTTGCGGGGCTTGGATTCGCCCTTGCCGTCGCCGCGCAAGCTCTGCGTCACCAACATCGCTCGGACCTCCTAAGGCCGGGCTGGTCGGACCTGGGAACACAACCGGGATGGAGCACGGCGCCATGGCAAACACTGGACATGACCAGCACTGGACCACGGGAAACGCCGCCCGGGTGATGAGCGGGCAAAAGGTAGAGGGAGTGGAAAGGCGGTGTCAAGAGGGTAACGGCAGTTTTTTTACCCCCCCGGAAAAGGTCCCTGTTGCACCGGCCCCGGGCCCTGTTCTATGTTCTCGCGCCAAATCCATACCGGACGCCAAATCCCGGCGGGAGCAGCGGCCTCGCCGTCCCGGGAGGGGTGTTTCGGACGATCAGAGGGGTTCCAGGCGGTGACGGAGGTCCACCGGGTGGCCGACAGCATCTACATCGCGGACTGCGAGTTCGGGCGGGGCGTTTTCGCCGCCCGGCCCATCCGCAGGGGTGAAACCATCCTGCGCTACCGGGGGCCGCGGTTCGACCGCACCGACCCCATCCACCACACCGAGCGGGCGGCCATGCTGCTGCAGACCGGCGCCCGGACCTATATCCTGCCCGACAGCCCCGCAGTGCTGGTCAACCACTCCTGTGCGCCCAATGCCGGCCTGGTCGACAACCGCCGCCTGGTGGCCATCAACGACATCCTGCCCGGCGAGCAGGTCACCTTCGACTACTCCACCAGCATGGACGACGGCATCTGGACCATGGAGTGCCGGTGCGGCCACCAGGAGTGCCGGGGAGTCGTCAGGGACTTCCAGCAGCTGCCCGAGCGCCTGCGGGAGCGCTATCTGGCGCTGGGCATCGTCCAGGGGTTCATCACCCGCCAGTACCGGCAGCGGTCGGAGGATTCGGGCGGGTACGCCGACGCGGCGATCGCCTGACCGGACGGCAAGCGGTGTGAAAAAGGCAAAGGGGCGGCCTGGCGGTCGCCCCTTTGCCTACCCGGCGGCAGTGGTCCCGGCTCAGTCCACGAACTCCAGATGGTCCACCTTCGGGATCAGCCCGGCCGCATGGCCCCGGCCCAGCAGCTCGGTGATGGCCGCCCGGCCGCGGTCGCCGTAGTCCAGCGTCCAGTCGTTCACGTACATCCCGACGAATTCGTCGGCCAGCTCGACGCCCATGTCGCGGGCCCAGCCCAGCGCGTAATCCAGCGCCGCGGCCCGGTTGTCCAGGCTGTAGCGGATCGAGGCGGTCAGGATGTCGCTGATGTCCTTCATCGCCGCACCGTGCCGCTTGTGGATGGCGTTGCCGCCCAACGGCAGCGGCCAGTCCGTGCGCCCGGTCGTCTCCCACCACCACTTGCCCAGGTTCAGGCACTCGACCAGCCCGGCTTCCTGGTACGTGAGCTGGCCTTCGTGGATGATCAGGCCGGCGGGGAACTCGCCCGAGACGACTCTCTGGATGATCTCGTCGAAGGGCACGACCACCGGATTCACCTTGCGGCCGCCGAGCTGGTCGACCGCCAGCTGCAGCTCGAGCCACGCCGAGGTCATCTTCCCCGGGATGGCGACGGTCATGCCCGCCAGGTCGGCCGGCGCGATGGCCTGCTTCGCGACGACCATCGGCCCGTAGCCGAAGCCCATGCTCGCCCCGGCCGGCAGCAGCGCGTACTTGTCCAGCACGTAGGCGTAGGCGTGGATGCTGATGGCCGTGATGTCCAGTTCACCGCGCGTGGCGCGCTCGTTCAGCGTCTGGATGTCCTGCAGCACGTGCTTGAAGCGGTACGGCCCGGTGTCGAGCTTGTCGCGGGCCAGCCCGTAGAACATGAAGGCGTCGTCCGGGTCGGGGCTGTGGCCGAGCGTCAGTTCGATGATGCCGGACATGGACTCTCCTTGCCGGCCGGCGGCCGGTCGCTGGGGGATCGGGAACGGGCGCCTACGAGCGGCCTCGCCGCACCAGCACCAGGGCACCGATGATAACCACCACGAGCGCCGCGGCCAAGGGCAGCGGAAAACCCCCGCCCTTGGCATTCTTCGCCGCCGACGTAGCCGACCCGGTGGCGCCCATCGGGGCCGGTTCGCTGAACAGGGGTTCGGGCGCGCCGGACGCGGTGCCGGGCGTCAGTCGCACCACAACGCTGGAGCCGGCCTCGATGGCCGGACCGGCCCGGCGCGCGTAATTGGGCACTGCGGCCTCGTCCGGGGCCTTCAGGCCCACGGCGTCCACGCCAACCGAGACGGGCGTGGTCAGCAGGCTCCACGATTCGACGGCCAGGTCGCTGCCCACCGGGATCTCGAGCACGCCCTTCCAGGGGGCGACGGCCGTCAGGTGCACGCGGGTCGAACCCGGCGTCAGCGGTACCTTCAGCAGGGCGCGGGTGCCCGAGACGGTGACCTCAACCGGTGTCGGTTCGGGGCCGCGCAGGTAACTGGCCTTGACGTCCGTGGCGCCGGCCGGCAGGGGCAGTTCCAGCGTCACGCTGCTGCCGCTTACGGTCGCCTGGGGGGTCGCCAGGTTCGTGACCTCGGCCAGCAGTTCCAGCGCCGCGGTGGTCTGGCGGTGCTGCACCACCAGGTTCAGGCCCTTGATGGCCACCATGTCGCGGGCGACGGTCGTGCCGAAGACATCCAGCGTTACGGGGCCGGCGGTCAGGTCGGAACCGAGCTTTTGCCACCAGTAAGGCACGCCCTGATACCACACCGTCACGATGTACGTGCCGATGTCCTTGACCGGGACGGCCGGCGCGGTGAAATCGCCCGATCCCGGCTTCATGTCCAGGACGTTGTTGGGCGTCCCGAGCACGTAGTCGATCGTCACGCGGTCGGGCGTCCCGGTCTGGCCGGTCGTGGCGTCGCGGACCACGAATTGCAGGTCGGACGGGGGCCCGGTCGCGGCCTGGGCAGCGGCGTCCGTCGCGCCCGACAGGGCCAGCAGCAGGCACAACAGCCCGGGCAGCATCCCGGCCGTGGCCGCAGCGGCGATCCCGGGGCGCGCCTGACGGGGGCGGGTCCGCAAACAGGTGGCGATGGTCATCCTGGCTTCCTTTCCTGACGCCGGCGCGGGGGCGCGGCCGGCGGTGGGTCCGATCCTGTCCCGGGGTGACGGGCAGCGGCGGAAAACCGCCTGTCATCTTGAGTTCCCCGCGCCCATCCGGTACATTCCGGCCCAGTATCGGTCAACTTGCCACGCGGTTCAACCTGAGGGTGACGATCATGTCCCTGCTGCATCTTCCGCGCCGGGTCGCGCCGTGGCTGCTGGCGCTGTCGCTGCTGGCGTCGGCCGTGTGGGCCGCACCGCCTGCGCCGGCTCCGGCGCCCGGTGGGGGTTCGTGGGAGGTCTACAAGTCGGACAGCTACTTCCTGAGGGCGGGCGAGTCGTTCCAGTTCCGCGTGTCCTTCGACCAGATCCCGGTCCGGTCCTGGCGGCTGATCGTCGACGGCGGCCAGGAGCAGTGCGACCTGAACGTCCTGCGGCTGAAAGACGAGTCGCTGCTGTACTTCAAGACCGACGAGGCGCGCCACGACGTGCAGGTCCCGTGGGGCAAGGGCGAGGAAGTCATCGTCGTGCTGACCAACGGCAGCCACGAGGCGGCCTTCACGGTCACGTTGCAGGGCCCGCCGCGCAACCAGGTGCATGCCGCTTACGGCTACCATGTCAACCGTGCGCTCGAGGACTTCGCGGCCGGTCGTCGGCTCGAGGCCGAGGATCATTGCCGCTCGGCGCTGCTGGACGATCCGGATGACGGCGTCGCCAAGGTTCTCCTGGCGGGCTTCATGCGCGATGGCCAGTACCTCGACCGCGCCGCCGCCCTGGTGGAGGAAGCGCTTGCGGACGAACTGCCCGGCGACATGCGTTCGCTGGCCCTGGACCTGCGGGCCGACCTGCGGCGCCTGCGCGCGCCGGTGCCGGCGCCCGTGCGCCAGGGCATGGAGCAGGCTGAAAAGGAACTGGGTGCCGGCCAGCCCGCCGCGGCGCTCGTGACCACGACCAGCGTGCTCGAGAGCGGCCTGGAACTGGATGCCGGTGCGCACGCCGCCCTGCTGACGATGAAGGGCCGCGCCCTGGCCGGGCTCGAACGGAACTTCGAGGCGATCGACGTCTTCACGCAGGCCCTGGCGCTGTCGCGCGACAAGGGAGACGCCGCCATCGTCTACTTCTACATGGGGCGCCTGTACGTCGCGATGGACAACCTGGCCCAGGCCGAGAGCGCCTTCGGCAAGGCCATCCAGAACGGCCTGCCCAGCGGGCTGAACCTGCAGGCGCGCGAGGCGATGAAGGACCTCCGCGTTCGCCAGACCCCGGCCGGGCGCTGACCGGCCGCAAGGATGGAACGGGTGAACCACCGCGCCGACTGCTTCCACTTCCGCGGCGACGTGCCGTGCGCTCCGCACAAGCGCGCGGGCGTGCACTGCGACGGCTGCCCGGAATTCCGTGCGCGGGCCGGTCGCATCCTGCTGGTGAAGCTGGGCGCCGCGGGCGACGTGATCCGCACGACGCCGCTGCTGGCGCCGCTGCGGCGCGACTACCCGGACCACGTGATCACCTGGGTGACGGACTTCCCGGCGCTGGTGCCGCGCGCGGTCGACGATGTGCGTCCGCTCGACACCAATACGCTGCTCTGGCTGCGCCACACGCGATTCGACCTGGCGATCAACCTGGACAAGGACCGCCAGGCCTGCGCGCTGATGCGCGAGGTGGCGGCGGATCGCCGCGTCGGCTTCACGCTGGGCGACGATGGCCTGTGCCGCCCACTGGACGAGGGCGAGGGCGTCAGCGCGGCCATGGCCGACGCCGTCCGCGCCAAGTTCCTGACCGGCCTGTTCGACGACGTGAATCGCGCCTGCACGCAGAGTTACCTGCAGGAGATCTTCGCGATCTGCGGCTATACGTTCGCCGGCGAGCCGTACGTGCTGGACCGACCGGCGCCCGCGCCGGTGTTCGACCTGCCCGCCGGCACGCTGGTCGGCCTGAACACCGGCTGCGGCGGCCGCTGGACCAGCCGCCTGTGGCCCGAGTCGCGCTGGCTGGAACTGGCGCGCGGCCTGCGCGCGGCCGGCCTGGGCGTCGTGCTTCTGGGCGGCCCCGACGAGCACGACAAGAACGCCCGCCTGGCGGCCGCTTCCGGCGCCTGCTACCCGGGCCACTTCGACCTGCGCACCTTCATCGGCCTGGTCGACCGCTGCGACATCGTTGTCTCGGCCGTCACGATGGCCATGCACATCGCGCTGGGGCTGGGCAAGCGGCTCGTGCTCATCAACAACATCTTCAACCCGCGCGAGTTCGAGCTCTACGGCCGCGGCACCATCGTGCAGCCGTCGCAGGCCTGCTCGTGCTACTTCCAGCCGCGTTGCACGGCGCCCTCGTTCTGCCTCGAGTCGCTGGATGCGGCGACGGTGCAGGCGGCCACGGTCGACCTGCTGGGGCGCCCGTGAAGCTGGCCTTCCTCGGCCCGGCGCCGCCGCTGCGCGGGGGCATCGTCACCTATTACGGGTTGCTGGCGAGGGCTCTCTCCGCGCGCGGGCACGAGGTGTTCTGGGCCTCGTTCCGCCGCCAGTACCCGCGCTTCCTGTTCCCGGGCAGCACGCAGGAGGGCGAGACGGCCGCCTGGCTGGACCACCCGAACCTGCCGCGCTTCGTGCCGTGGTCGCCGGTCAGCTGGTGGCGCACGTATCGTGACCTCAAGCGGGCCGCGCCGCGGGCTGTCGTCATCAAGTACTGGATCCCGTTCTTCGCGCCGGGCTTCTGGGCCGTGACCTGGCTGCTGCGCCACCGCACGCAGGTGCGGGTGATCTACCTCCTGGACAACGTCATCCCGCACGAGAAGTACCCGTTCGGGATGTTCCTGACGCGGCAGGCGCTCCGTCAGGGCCACGGCTTCATCGCGCAGAGCGCGCAGGTGCGGCACGACCTGAAGTCGGTGCTGCCGGAGGTCGACGACCGCTGCGTGGTGGAGGCGCCGCACCCGGTCTACGATTTCGGCGCGCCGGGACGGCCGCGGCCCACGCGCGAAGAGGCGCGGGCGAAGCTCGAACTGCCCTTGGCCGCGCGCCTGGTGCTGTTCTTCGGCTTCATCAAGCCCTACAAGGGCGTGCAGCACCTGGTCGATGCGGCGCCGCTGTTGAAGGAACGCTACGGCGACGACGTGCGCGTGCTGGTGGTCGGCGATATCTACGGCGACAAGCAGCCGTACCTGGACCGCATCGACGACTGCGGCGCGGCCGACATCATCCGCCTCGTTGACGGCTTCGTGCCCGACGAACTGGTGGAGAGCTACTTCGTGGCGGCCGACCTCGTCGTGCTGCCCTACGTGTCGGCCACGCAGAGCGGCATCGTGCAGATCGCCTACAATTACGACCGGCCGGTCGTGACCACGAATGTCGGCGGTCTGCCCGAGGTCGTGCTGGACGGGCGCACCGGCTACCTTGTGCCGCCGGCCGACCCCGTGGCCCTGGCGGGCGCCATCGCGCGGTTCTTCGATGAAGGCATGGCCGGCGAATTTGCCGCGGCTGTTGCCGCCGAAAAAAAGAAATACTCGTGGGAGCGCATGGCCGAGGCGATCGAGTCGCTCGCCACGCGCTGACCCGCAGGCCCCGAACGACGGAACCCGACCGGGAGTCGACCGTGACGCAAGTGATGACGGGACTGGATCGGCTGCGCGCGGCCGGCTGGCGCGCCCTGTACGGGCAGCGGGTCGGCCTGGTCGTGCACCCGGCGTCGGTGGACCTGAACCTCAGGCACGCGCGCGACCTGATGGCGCAGTCCGGCGGCGCGGCGCAGTTGTGCGCGCTGTTCGGCCCGCAGCACGGCATCCTCGGGCAGACGCAGGACAACATGATCGAGTGGGAGGGGTTCACCGACCCCGAACTCGGCATCCCCGTGTACTCGCTGTACGGCGAGCACCGCAAGCCCACGGCCGCGATGCTCGACGGCATCGACACGCTGGTCATCGACCTGCAGGACGTCGGCGCCCGCTACTACACGTTCATCTGGACGATGCTGCTGTGCCTGGAGGCCTGCGCCGAGGCACGCAAGCGCGTCGTCGTGCTCGACCGGCCCAACCCGCTGGGCGGCCTCGGCGTCGAGGGCAACGTGCTGGATCCCGGCTACAAGTCCTTTGTCGGCCTGGCACCCATCCCGATGCGGCACGGCCTGACCATCGGCGAACTGGCCGGCTTCTTCGTGGCCTGGCGCGGCCTGGATGTCGAACTGGACGTGGTTTGGCTGGATGGGTGGCGCCGCGAGCAGGACTTCGAGGCTACCGGCCTGCCCTGGGTGTTGCCGTCGCCGAACATGCCCACCGTCGACGCGGCGTTCGTCTACCCGGGCGGTTGCCTGCTCGAGGGCACCAACCTCTCGGAGGGCCGCGGCACCACGCGTCCGTTCGAGATCTTCGGCGCGCCGTTCGTCGACGGGCGCAAGCTGGCCGCCGTGCTGCAGGCGTGGAACCTGCCGGGCTGCCGTTTCCGGCCGCTCGACTTCCAACCCACCTTCCACAAGTTCGCGGGCCAGGTCTGCGGCGGCGTGCAGGTGCACGTGACCGACCGCGCCGTGTTCGAATCGGTGGCGACCTACACCACGGCCATCTCCGCGATCAGCGAGATGTGGCCCGAAGGATTCGCCTGGAAGCAGCCGCCGTACGAGTACGAACAGACGAAGCTGCCCATCGACATCCTGGCCGGGGGCACGCGCTGGCGCGAACAGCTCGAGGCCGGCCTGTCGCCGTGGCAGATGAAGGCCGGCTGGCTCGAGGAACTGCGCGCGTTCGCCGACATGGCCGAGGCGCACCGACACTATGCCTGAGACCGGCGGCAGCCTGCGGGGGATGATCCTGTGCGCCGGGTACGGCACGCGGCTGCGACCGCTGACCGACCTGGTGCCCAAGCCGCTGCTGCCGGTCGGCGGCCGCGCGCTGCTGGACCTGGCTGTCGCCGGCCTCGATCGCGCCGGCGTCGGGCCCATCGTCGTCAACACCCACCACCTGGGCGGGCAGGTGGCCGCCCACCTGGCGGCGCGCGCGGACGCGCTTCGATTCACGCTGAGCCCCGAGGCCGAGATCCTGGGCACCGGCGGCGCCCTGGACGGCGCCCGCGACTTCCTGGCGCAGGCGGACGACATCCTGCTGCACAACGGCGACGTGCTGACCGACGCCGACCTGGCGGCGCTGCTCGCGGCGCACCGCGCCTCGGGCGCGGTCGCGACCCTGCTGCTGGTGGACTGCCCTGCGGTCAACACGGTGGAGATCGCGGCCGACGGCAGCGTCCTGCGCCTGGCCGGGCGGCCCGAACCGGTCGCGGGATCACCGGCGCCCGCGCGACGCCTGACCTACTCCGGCGTCGCGGCCTTCCGCCGTCGCCTGCTGGACGACGTGCCGGTCGGTCCCTCGTCGCTGGTGGATGTCCTGGCGACGATCATCGCCCGCGAGCCCGGTGCTGTGTGCGCCTGGACGCCGGGTGATGTCAACTGGGACGACGTCGGCACCTTTGCGCGCTGGCTGGGCGCGCAGTCCGACGAGATCGCGCCCGTGACCGGCGGCGCGGCGCCGACCGTGGGCATCGAGCGCATCCGCGGCCACGGCTCGGACCGCCGCTTCTGGCGGCTGTCGCGTGGCGACTGGGCGGCCGTCGCCATGGTGGGCCCGCCCGGCGACCAGGAGCACGACCGCTTCGTCGCGCTGGCGTCCTTCCTGGCGCGGCACGACCTGGCGCCGGCGGCGATCCTGCGCGAGGACGCGGCCGAGAAGACCGTCGTGATGGAGGACCTCGGCCGCGCCAGCCTGTTCTCGCTGGCCGGCGGCATCGCCGCCGACGCGCCGGAAGCCGTGAACGCCTGGGAACTGGCCGTCGACCACATCGGTCTTCTGCAGCAGGCCACCGCCGCCGCGCGCGACGAATGTCCCGTGGCGTTCGGGATCGCCCTCGACGAGCCGGGCCTGCGCTGGGAGACCGACTACTTCCGCGAGCGCTTCCTGGCCGGGCTGATGGGCCTGCCCGAAGACGAGACCGCGGCGCTGGCGGGCGAATGTACGCAGCTCAACGCGACCGTGGCCGCGCAGCCTGCACCCCTGCTGCACCGCGACTACCAGTCGCAGAACCTGCTGGTGAAGGACGGGCGCCTGCGCGTGGTCGACTTCCAGGGCATCCGACCCGGCCCGTTGGGCTACGATGCGGCATCGCTGCTGTGGGACCCGTACGTCGCGCTGTCGCCGGCGCGGCGCGAGGCGCTGCTGGAGCGCTACGCAGCGCGCGTTCGCGAGCTCGTCGACCCCGGGCTCGAGCCCGCAGCCGTGCGCGCTATGGTGCTGGCCGCCGCGCACCAGCGGCTGATGCAGGCGCTGGGCGCCTACGGTTTCCTGGGCCTGGTGAAGGGGCGGCGCGGCTTCCTCGCGCACGTGCCGCGCGGACTGGCCCACCTGCGCGACGTGATGGCGCTGGCGGGGGCGGCACGAACCGACGCGGCTGCCGCGCCCTGGCTGCCGGCGCCCATGCCGCGGCTCGAGGCGGCGCTCGCGCGCCTGACTGACCAGGATGTGCAGCGTCGGCTCGCGGCCGCCGCCGCGAACGGTGGGGGCCATCCGTGATGAACGCAGCAACAGCCGGCGACCGGGGGTCCCCGGCCTGGCGTCGTGCAACCACCTGGCGTCGACCCGCTACCTGGCACCTGGCCTTCGCCACCCTTCTCCTGCTGGCCGCCAACTGCTCGGTCGCCGTCAGCCAGCTGGCGCTGGGCCTGACGCTGCTGGCCATGCTGTGGCGCCGCGTGCGCGGCGACGCCGCCTGGTGGCCGAACGGGCTGGAGTGGACCGCGGGCCTGCTCGCGGCGTGGGCCCTGGCGATGGTGCCGCTGTCGACCGCCCCGCACCAGTCGCTTGTCTTCTACAAGCGCTTCTACCTGTTCACCGCGCTGTGGGTGTTGGCGCCGCTGGCGCGCGACGAGGCGGGCCGCCGCTGGCTGGCCGGTTCGCTGCTGGCCGGGGCCGCGGGCATCAGCATCGTCGGCGTGGCGCAGGTCGTGCAGGCCACCGGCGGGCTGATGCGCAGCCGACTGGCACAGGTGAACAACCCGATGACCAGCGGCGCCCTGCTGATGCTGGCGCTGCTGGCGGCGATCGGCTTCCTGCTGGCGCGCGGCCACAGCCGGCGCGCGCGGTGGTGGCTGCTGGGGGCGGCCGCGCCTGTCGCGCTGGCGCTCGTGCACACGATGACCCGCAGCGCCCTGCTGGGTGCGGGCGCGGGAGTCGCCGTGATGGTGCTGGCGGCGCGCCCGCGCCTGTTCCTGTGGTTTGCCGGCGCGGGCGTCCTGTCGTTCGTGCTCCTGCTGACCGTCGGCGAGCGCGTGCTGCCCGACACGATGTGGCGCCAACTGAGCCCCGCCTTCGCGGTGCACGGCGTCGACACGTCCGAACGCTTCGACCTGTGGCGGGGCGGCCTGCGCATGGTGGCCGAGCGCCCGATCACGGGCTTCGGCGATCGCGACCTGCTGGCCCTGATGCCGAAGTACGTGGACAATCCGCGGGCCTGGCAGTACGGGCACCTGCACAACAACGTCGTGCACCTGGCCGTCATCTGGGGCGTGCCCGGCTGCGCGCTGGCTTTGGCCTTCCTGACGGCGCCGGCGATCGTCGTGCGACGGCACTGGCGTCGACGTGACGCCGCAGGCCCGCCCGTTCCCTGGCGCGACGGCTGGCTGCTGGCCGCGCTCGGCGTCTGGGCCGGCTACGGCGTGGCCGGCCTGACCGAGTGGTACTTCGGCGACGCCGAGCCGTCGCTGCTCTATCTTGTCGTGCTCGGCATCGCCCTCGGCGGCGCCGCAACGAAACCCCTCACCTGGCGATTCCGTGCGAGGTCCGTCGATGAGTGAACGCCCGTTGTTCCCGCGCGCGAGCGGCATCCTGCTGCACCCGACCTGCCTGCCGGGCCCCGACGGCATCGGCGACCTGGGCCCCGGCGCCCACCGCTTCGTCGACTGGCTGGCCGACCACAACCAGACGATCTGGCAGGTGCTGCCCCTGGGGCCGACCAGCTACGGCGACTCGCCCTACCAGACGCTGTCCGCGTTCGGCGGCAACCCGTTGCTGGTCAGCTTCGAGCGGTTGCGCGATGAAGGCTGGTTGACCGACGACGACCTGGCCGCGCGCCCGTCGCTGCCGCGGGACCAGGTCGACTACGGCCCGGTCATCGAGTGGAAGTGCGCGACGCTCGACCGCGCGTTCGCGGCGTTCTGCTCGCGCGGGGGCAAGGGCCCGTGGGCCGAGTTCACGGCATGGTGCGCCGCGCATGGCGCCTGGCTGGATCCGTTGGCCCTGTTCCTGGCGTTGAAGGAGGACCACGGCGGCAAGCCCTGGCCCGAATGGGCGCCGGCGCTCGTCGCGCGCGAGGAGGCGGCGTTGCAGGCAGCGCGCGACCGCCTGGCCAAGCGCATCGACGCGCATCGCTACCGCCAGTGGCTCTTCGCCACCCAGTGGCAGGCGCTGCGCGACCATGCGCGCGGCCGTGGCGTGCGGCTGGTTGGGGATGTGCCCATCTTCGTCGCCTACGACAGCAGCGATGTCTGGCTGCAGCCGCACCTGTTCCAACTCGACGCGAAGGGCCGCCCGCTGGCCGTGGCCGGCGTGCCGCCCGACTACTTCAGCACCACCGGCCAGCTGTGGGGCAACCCGCTCTACGACTGGGCGGCGGCGAAGACCGACGGTTACCGCTGGTGGCAGGCCCGCCTGCGCGCCTGCCTGGGCCAGGTCGACCTGGTGCGCCTGGACCATTTCCGCGGCTTCGAGGCCTACTGGCGCGTGCCCGCCGACGCGCCGACCGCCGTGGACGGCATCTGGGCGCCGGGGCCGGGGGCGGACCTGTTCACGGCGTTGCGCGACGGGCTGGGAGGCTCGCTGCCGCTGATCGCCGAGGACCTCGGCGTCATCACGCCGGCGGTCGATGCGCTGCGCGACGCGTTCGACCTGCCCGGCATGAAGGTGCTGCAGTTCGCCTTCAGCGGCCCGGACAACGCCTTCCTGCCGCACGAGCACGTGCCCCACGCGATCGTCTACACGGGCACGCACGACAACGACCCGGTGCTCGGCTGGTGGGAGCACCTGGCCTCGGCCGGCGAGAAGGAACTGCTCGCCGAGTACGCCGGGACCACGATCACCGAGCCCAACTGGACGCTCATCCGCCTGGGCCTGGCGTCGTGCGCGCACACCTTCATCACGACGATGCCGGATGTGCTGGGCCTGGGCCGCGAAGCGCGCTTCAACCTGCCGGGCGCCGAAAGCGGGAACTGGAGCTGGCGCCTGCCCGAGGGCGTGTTCGAGCACCCGGCCGGCGGTCGGCTCGCCCGCCTGACCTGGGTCTACCGCCGCGCGCCGGGCCAGAAGGCGCCCGCGCGCCAGGAGCCCGAACCGCCGGCGCCCGGGAGCTTCGCTTGAGATCCCTGCGCGAAATGTCGGCTCAGGTGCAGGGCGACTTCCGCCGCGTGGTGCTGGCCACGCTGTGCTTCGGCGCGGTGTCGGGGATCATTTCCTCGACGTTCAACAACTACCTGTCGGACGTGCACGGCTTCGACGCCAGCAGCCGCGGCTGGCTCGAGCTGCCGCGCGAGGCCCCGGGCTTCATCATCTTCGGCGTGGTTGCGCTGCTGCTGATGCGGCTGCGGGAGAGTCGCATCGCGGCGCTGGCGATGGTCGCGACGATGGCCGGCTCGCTCGGCCTGGGCTGGTTGGCGCCCGGCCCGGCGCTGCTCGTGCTGTGGACCATCGTCTGGTCGCTGGGCGATCACATCATCTTCGCGGTGGAAGGCCCGCTGGGCCTGAAGCTGGCGAAGGAAGGCGCCGAGGGACGGCGACTGGGCCAGCTCGGCGGCGCGCGCAACCTCGGCGTCATCATCGGGGTGTCGGGCGTCTGGCTGACGGCGAAGTTCCTGGGCGACCGCTACGACCTGTTCTACCTGGGCGGCGCGCTCTGCGCGCTGGCGGCGGGGTTCTTCTACCTGCGCGTGCAGATCGGCAAGGGGGAGCCGCCGTCGCGCCGGCTGGTGTGGCGCCGCGAGTACGGCATCTTCTACGCCATCAGCGCGCTGTTCGGCATCCGCAAGCAGATCTTCCTGGTCTTCGGCACCTGGGTGCTGGTGTCCATGCACCACGTGTCGGTCTCGACCATCGCGCTGCTGTACTTCATCGCCTCGGCGCTCGGCGTGCTGATGCGGCCGCTGCTGGGCGACGTCATCGACTGGCTGGGCGAGCGCATCGTGCTGGCGGCCGACGAGCTGCTGCTGCTGGGCGTCTGCCTGGTCTACGCGTTCGCCTCGGACCTGCTGCCGGCGCCGTGGGACCTGTGGGTGCTCTTCGGCGCCTACATCCTGGACAACGTGCTGTTCGCGCTGCGCGTGGCCCGCACCACCTACCTGAAGAAGATCGCCCTGGATCCGTCCGACATCACGCCGACGATTTCAATGGGTGTCACCATCGACCACGCCGTGGCGATGACGCTGCCCATCCTCTCGGGCTGGCTCTGGGAACGCTATGGCCACCAGTGGGTTTTCCTGCTGGCTGGGGCGCTGGCGCTGGCCGGATTCTTCGTCTGCCTGCGGATCCGGGTGCCCGCGCGGCCGGTCCCGGGCGTGGCGGCTGGCGCGGCCGGCGCCGGCGGTGCATAATATCCCAGTGAAAACCCGCCGCCCTGGAGGCCCCGGAATGTTCGAAAACCGCCGTGGGATGATGCTGCCGCTCGGCCTGATGGCCGGGTTGCTGGCGCTTGTCCTGATGCTGGCCGGGTGCGGCAAGACGGAGACGACGACACCGGAGCCGGTGGGAAATCCGTTCGTCCCGGCCCAGGTGGGCACCGACAGCACGCTTGAAGTGATGACCTGGAACATCGAGGTCTTTCCCAAGGCCGGCACGACGGTCGATTGGGTGCGCCAGATCATCGAGGGCGTGCGCCCGGACATCGTTGCGGTCGAGGAGATTTCCAACACGGCTTCGTTCGATGCGCTGTCGACCGCGCTCGGAGGCTGGGACGGCGAGCATGCGAGCAGCGATGCCTATCAGAACCTGGGCTTCCTGTATCGCGTCGATGGCGGTCTCGAAGTCATGTCCATCTACGAGATTTTCGCTTCGAACGACTATTCGCGCCCGTTCCCGCGCGCGCCTTACGTCCTGGAAGCGAACTGGAACGGGACGCCCATCGTCGTGATCGCCAACCACCTGAAGGCGAGCGGCAACGGCGTCATGGATCCCAGCGACCCCTGGGATGAGGAAACGCGCCGCCGTGACGCCTGCATCCTGCTGGCCGAGTACATCAAGACCGAGCTTGTCGGCAAGCGTGTCTTCGTCGTCGGCGACATGAACGACGAACTGACCGACGCCACGGTCAACAACGTCTTCCAGTCCTTCCTGGACGAGCCGGACACGTTCCGTTTCGCCGACATGGCGATTGCGCTCGGGCCCAGCGACGACTGGTCGTACCCGACCTGGCCCAGCCACATCGACCACATCCTGGTGACGGAGCCCCTGTTCGCCGCGCTGTCGGGACCTGCGGCGCTGACGACCGTCGTTCCCCTGGGCGCCTACATGCCCAACGGCATGGGCAAGTACATGACCGAGGTCAGCGACCACCTCCCCGTCATCACCAGGTTGCAGCCATGACCTTTCGCACCGGCCCCGTCGTCCACCTGAAGCCCGGCCGCGAGAAGTCGCTGCGCCGCTGGCACCCCTGGGTCTTCTCCGGCGCCATCGCGCGCGTCGAGGGCACGCCCAACGCCGGCGACACGGTCATCGTGACCGCGGCCAACGGCACGCCGCTGGGCCTGGGCGCCTACTCGCCGCACTCGCAGATCCGCGTCCGCCTGTGGACCTTCGATCCCTACCAGGACATCGACGCCGCCTTCCTGCTGGGGAAGGTGGAGGCCGCCGTCGCGCGGCGTGGCACACCGGACGAAGGTGACGGCGCGCCCTGGGGACGACGGCTCATCAACGCCGAGAACGACGGGCTGCCGGGGCTGATCGTCGACCGCTACGGCGACCACCTGGTGGCGCAGATCCTTGCGGCCGGCTGCGAGCGCTGGAAGGAAGAGATCGCCGACGCGCTGCTGGCGGCGACCGGCTGCGTCGGGCTGTACGAGCGGTCGGACGCCGACGTGCGCATCAAGGAAGGCCTGTCGGTCCGCGCCGGTCACTGGCGGGGGCAGGAGGCGCCCGAGGTTGTGGAGTTCCGCGAGAACGGCGTGCGCCTGCTGGTCGACGTGCGGCTGGGACACAAGACGGGCTTCTACCTGGACCAGCGTTCGGCGCGCGCGCGCGTGGGGCAGCTGGCGGCCGGTCGCGACGTGCTCAACTGCTTCGCCTACACCGGCGGCTTCGGGCTGGCCGCGCTGGCGGGCGGGGCGGCGCACGTCACGCACCTCGAATCGTCGGCCGGCGCACTGGCCATGGCGGCGCGCCACGGCGAACTGAACGGATTCGAGTCGTCGCGCTGGACGGGCGTCGAGGCCGACGCGTTCACGCGCCTGCGCCAGTGGCAGCAGGAGGACCGCACCTTCGACCTGATCGTGCTGGACCCGCCCAAGTTCATCGAGAGCCGGCAGCACCTGCCGCGCGGCTGCCGGGGCTACAAGGACATCAACATGCAGGCGCTCAAGCTGCTGCGCCCGGGCGGCCTGCTGGTGACGTTCTCGTGCTCGGGCCTGCTCGAGGCCGACCTGTTCCAGAAGATCGTCTCGGACGCCGCGCTGGACGCCGGCCGCGACCTGCAGTTGATCGACCGCCTGCAGCAGGCCGACGACCATCCGGTGCTGATGAGCTTCCCCGAGGGCGCCTACCTGAAGGGCCTGATCTGCCGGGCAGACTAGCCTGCCGCACCGACCAGGCCGGTCAGCCCAGTTCGTCCTCGTACACATCCCCGTTGAACCCGACCAGCACGGTCGTGCCCCGCACGACGACGGGCGCGCGCAGGTTGCCGGTCGATCCCAGCATCAGCTCCATCAGTTCGGCATCGGCGGGCTTGTTCCTGGTGAGGTCGAACACCGCGACCTTGCTGCCCTTCATCACGAGCAGCCGCTTGGCGTTCTTCACCAGCTTGCGGGCATCGTCGGCGCCCAGCTTCTTCGCGGCGCTGACGGTTTCACTGCTGTCGAGGCCATGATTCGCAAGGAACCCCTGCGATCGGGTGCAACTCGTTCAGCCGTTGCGGTGGTAGTACCAGTCGATGCGCTTGGCCATGGAGGCAACCTCCTCGGTCCGGGGATTACCAGGGGATGGACAGGTTCAGGTCGCGCAGCTTCTGCTCGCATTCCGTGCGTTCGCGGTTGCGGACGTAGCCGCCCGCCGACGCCGGCTTCAGCCAGCCCGCTTCGCGCGCCACGGCGCAGGCCTTGTCGCGGTCGCCCGAGCCGACCGCCGCCATGACGGCATTCTCGAGCCGAGAGTACGACACCGCTCCCAGCCGGAAATCCTCGAACGCTTCCCACGTCAGCGGGACCCAGCGCGCGACGACCTCGCGCCCGATCACGGTCGCGTAGTCGCGGATCTCCTTCTGCGCGTGCGGGTCCATGCGCAGGGCCAAAAAATGCAGCAGGTTGTGGAGGTCCACCTTCCAGTAGGCCTCGGTGTAGGTGCACAGCGGCAGGTCCTTGCGGGCCTGCTCGCGCGCGACGCCGGCGGCCAGGCGCTCGTCGTAGACGCGGCGGGCGTGCGCCTGCAGTTCCTGTTCGGAAGCGGTGAAGCCGGCGCCCGCGGCCGCGTCCAGGAAGCCGGCGCTGCCCTGCTTGTTGTCGCTGCTCTGCCCGCGCCAGGCGTCCGGCGCGGTGCGCTGCGCGGCGTCATTGACGACCGAATAGCGCGAACTGCACTCGTTCACAGAGGCCGTCCGATGCCGGATCCACTGCCGCCACGCGTCCATGGGCACGCGCACGTGCAGCTTCATCTCGCACATCTCGAACGGCGTCGTGTGGCGGTGCTGCAGCAGGTAGCGGATCAGGCCGCGGTCATCCGAGACGGCCTTCGTGCCGGCGCCGTAGCTGACGCGGGCCGCCTGGACGATGGCCGCATCGTCGCCCATGTAGTCGACCACGCGCACGAGGCCGTCGTCGAGCACCTTGAACGGCACGCCCAGGATGTCGTCCAGGGCGGCGACCCGGGGGCGGGGGAGCTTTTCCGGCTGCGCGTCCATGATCCTCACTTCGCCTTGAAGGCTTCATCGACGGCCTGGTTGACGAGATCATCGTCCGCGTGCGCGGGCATCGTCACCGTCAGGCCCGGTTCCTGGTCCATGGCGCGCCGGATGGCGAACTCGGCGCCCTCGTTGCGGGCCCACGCCCGGCGCGCGACGCCGTTGTTCACGTCCCAGTGCAGCATCTGGTGCAGCCGGCGGTCGGCATCGGCGCTGCCGTCGAGCAGCATCCCGAAGCCGCCGTTGATCACTTCGCCCCAGCCGACGCCGCCGCCGTTGTGCAGCGACACCCACGTGGCGCCCCGGCAGCCGTCGCCCAGGAAGTTCTGTACGGCCATGTCGGCGCAGAACATCGACCCGTCGCGGATGTTGGCCGTCTCGCGGTAGGGGCTGTCGGTGCCCGAGACGTCGTGGTGGTCGCGGCCGATGACGATCGGGGCCGAGATCTGCCCGCGCATGATCGCCCGGTTGAACGCGGCGGCGATGGCGCGCCGGCCCTCGGCGTCCGAGTAGAGGATGCGCGCCTGCGAGCCGACGACCAGGTTGTTGACGCCCGCCTGCCGGATCCAGCGCAGGTTGTCGCGGTACTGCTGTGAGGTCTGCGCCGGCGCCTTGGCGGTCATGATCTCGATGACTTCCTCGGCGATGCGGTCGCTCATGGCCAGGTCGGCGGGGTCGCCGCTGGTGCAGACCCAGCGGAACGGCCCGAAACCGTAGTCGAAGCACGACGGGCCCATCACGTCCTCGACGTAGCTGGGATAGCGGAAGCCGCCGTCGCCGCGCGCCACTTCACAGCCGGCGCGGTCGCACTCGAGCAGGAACGCGTTGCCGTAGTCCCAGAACCGCGTACCGCGCGCCGCACAGCGGTCGATGGCCGCCAGGTGGCGCCGCAGCGAGGCCTGCACCCGGTCACGGAAGTCCGCGGGATCGCTCGCCATCAGCGCGTTGCTCTCCTCGAAGGACAGCCCGGCGGGGTAGTAGCCGCCGGTGTACGGGATGTGCAGGCTGGTCTGGTCGCTGGCCAGGTCGATCGTGACGTCGCTGTCGGCCAGCGCTTCCCACAGGTCGACGATGTTGCCCTGATAGGCGATGGCGACGGCCTCACCGCCGGCCCGGGCGCGCCCGACGCGGTCCAGCAGCTCCGGCAGCGAGGTGTAGACCTCGTCCACCCAGCCCTGGGCCTTGCGCTTGGCGACGGCGGCGGGGTTGATCTCGGCGATGACGCCCACGCAACCCGCGATGACCGCGGCCTTGCCCTGCGCGCCGCTCATGCCGCCGAGCCCGCTGCTCAGGTAGACGCGGCCGGCCAGCGTCGGCGCATCCTGCGGCAGGTCCAGGTACAGGCGCCCGGCGCCGAGGATCGCGATCGTCGTGCCGTGCACGATGCCCTGCGGCCCGATGTACATGTAGCTGCCGGCGGTCATCTGCCCGTAGTTCGACACCCCGAGGGCGTACATCGTCGTGTAGTCTTCCACGCGCGAATGGCTGGGCACGACCATGCCGTTGGTCACGACCACGCGCGGCGCGTCCGGGTGGCTGGGGAACAGGCCCAGGGGATGGCCGGAATAAACGGGCAGCGTCTGCTCGTCGGTCATCCGCGTCAGGTACTGCATCGTCAGCAGGTACTGCGCCCAGTTCTGGAAGACGGCGCCGTTGCCGCCGTAGGTGACCAGCTCGTAGGGGTGCTGCGCCACGGCGGGGTCCAGGTTGTTCTGGATCATCAGCATGATGGCGGCGGCCTGCGGGCAGGCGGCCGGGTACCAGGACAGGGGGCGGGCCTGCATGGCGTACGCGGGCCGGAAGCGGTGCATGTAGATGTGGCCCGACTCGGCCAGCTCGGCGGCGAACTCGGGGGCCAGTTCGGCGTGCAGGCGCTCGGGGAAGTAGCGCAGGGCGTTGCGGACAGCCAGGCGCTTCTGCCGGTCATCCAGCGTCAACGGCCGGCGGGGGGCCCGGCTGATCGCAGGGTCCTCCGCCGGCCGTGGCGGCAATACATCGGGTATGCCCGCTCGCAGCTGATGTTGGAACTCGGTCATGCGGGCAGCGGTCGTCTCGGGACTCACGGCGCACCTCCGGTGTGGACGTCTCCCTGTCCCGGGAAAACTAGCACACCGCCGCCGCCGACGAAACCCGAGTTAACGCCCCGGCGCCGCCTCCGCCGGGACGGCCGGAAGGTCGCCCTCCTCGGAGATCTCGGCTCCGCGCACCGCGCTCGTGAACCGCGCCAGCAGCGAGTACACGACCGGCACCACCAGCAGGGTCAGGAACGTCGAGAACAGCACCCCGCCGACCACGGCGATGCCCAGCGGTCGCCGGGACTCGGCGCCCGCGCCCAGTCCGATGGCGATGGGCAGGATGCCGAAGACCGTCGAGAACGACGTCATCAGGATGGGCCGCAGCCGGATCACCGACGCCTCGGTCACCGCCTGGACCACCGTTCGGCCCTGCGCGCGCAGCTGGTTGGCGAACTCGACGATCAGGATGGCGTTCTTGGTGACCAGGCCGATCAGCATGATCAGTCCGATTTCCGAGAAGATGTTCAGCGACTGCCTGAAGATCATCAGGGACAGGAGCGCCCCGAACACCGCCAGCGGCACCGACAGCAGGATCGTCAGTGGGTCGATGAAGCTCTCGAACTGGGCGGCGAGCACGAGGAAGATGAAGCCCAGCGCCAGGATAAACATGAACAGGAGCGTGTTCTTCGAGTCGCGGAACTCGCGCGAGGCGCCTGCCAGGTCGCGCTTGACGGTCTTGGGCAATTCCTGGCGCCAGATGGCGTCCAGGGCGTCGAGGGCCTGCCCCGTGCCGGTGCCGGGCGCCAGGCTGGCTGTGATCGTCGCCGAGCGCACGCGGTTGAAATGGTTCAGTTCCTTGGCCGAGGCGGCCTCCTGCACCTTCACGACGTTGGCCAACTGCACCAGCTGGCCGCCGGCGCCGCGCACGTAGATCTGTTCGATCACGTCTGGCGTGGTGCGCCCGGACGCCTGCAATTGCAGGATGACGTCGTACTGCTTGGCGCCGCGCTTGAAGTCGCCCGCGACGCGGCCGCCGAGGTACGCCTCGAGCGTCGAGCCGATGTCGGTCACCGAGACGCCCAGCCCGGCTGCGCGCTCGCGGTCGATGGCGATCTGCAGCTCGGGCTTGTTCAGCTGCAGGTCGGTGTTCAGGTTCACCAGGTAGCCGAGCTTCGAGGCCGACGCCATCATCGTCCCGACGGCGGCGCCCAGTTCCTCGTAGCTGTCCGCCTGCAGAACGTACGAGATGTCCGACGACGACCCCTGGCCGCCGAGGCTGGGCGGGTTCACCAGGAAGGCCAACACGCCGGGGATCCCCAGCAGGCGTGGGAACATCTCCGCGACGATCTCCTGCTGCGAGCGATCACGTTCGTCGCGCGGCTTGAGCGACAGGAAGACGAAGCCGTTCGTCACGCGCCCAGGGCCGCCGAAGCCGAGTCCCGTCGCCGAGAACAGGCCGTTGCGCTCGGGCAGGGGCAACAGCTGTGATTCGACCATGCGCATGTAGCGGTCGGTGTATTCCAGCGTGGCGCCCTCGGGCGCAGTGATGATGCCGAAAGCGGTGCCGCGGTCCTCGGTCGGCACCAGTTCCTCGGGCAGGCCGCGGAGCAGCAACCCGATGCCGCCGAACAGGGCCAGGCCGATGCAGATGACCGCCACGCGCTGCCGCAGGGCCAGGCCCAGGGAACGGGCATAGAGCCGGTCCAGGCCGCCGAAGAAGGCGTCGAACGAGCGGCTGGCCCAACTGGTCGAGCCACCGTGCAGCGGGCGCAGCATGCGCGAGCACATCATGGGCGTCAGGGTCAGCGCCACGAACGCCGACAGCGCGACAGCGAACGCCAACGTCAGGCCGAACTCGCGGAACAGCCGGCCCACGCTGCCGGTCAGGAAGGCCACGGGGATGAACACGGCCACCAGGGCCACGGTGGTGGCGATGACGGCGAACCCGATCTCGCGCACGCCGTCGATGGCCGCCTGCCGCCGCGACTTGCCCATCTCCAGGTGCCGGTAGACGTTTTCCAGGACCACGATGGCGTCGTCGACGACCAGGCCGATCGCCAGCACGAGCGCCAGCAGGGTCAGGATGTTGATCGTGAAGCCCAGCGCGTACGCCAGGATGAAGGCGCCCACGATCGAGATGGGGATGGCGACAACGGGCACGATCGTCGCCCGCACGCTCTTGAGGAACACCAGCACCACCAGCACCACCAGCGCGATGGCGATCATGATCGTGTTGCCCACCTCGTGCACCGACTCGGCCACGAACGTGGAGGAGTCGTAGGCGATGTCCAGGCGCATGCCTTCGGGCAGCATCGTCGACAATTCGGGCAGGGCCTTGCGCACGGCACCGGCCACGTCGAGCGTGCTGGCCTGTTTCTGCTTGACGATGCCCATGCCGACGGCCGGGCGGCCGTTGTAGCGGGTCATCGTGCGCTCGTCCTCGGCGCCGATCTCGATGGTGGCCACTTCGTCCAGTCGCACGATGTCGTCGCCGCGCCGGGCCACGATGATCCCGCCGAAACCCTCGGGGGTGTCCAGTTCGCCGCGCGTGCGGACCGCGAACTCGCGCCCGGAACCCTCGACGCGACCGCCGGGGATCTCGGCGTTCTCGACGCGGATGGCCCGCTCGACGTCCTGCACCGAAAGCCCGCGCGAAGCCATGCGGATCGGGTCCAGCCACACGCGCATGGCGTAGCGGCGCTCGCCGCCGATGATCACCGAGCCGACGCCCGGCAATCGCTGCAGGCGCTCCTTGAGCAACCGGTCCGCGACGTCGGACAACTCCAGGGTGGAGTGACGTTCGCTGCCGACGGCGATCCACATGATCGGCTGCGCGTTGATGTCGACCTTGGCGACGATCGGGTCGTCCGCCTCGCGCGGCAGGGCGCCGCGCACGCGCGACACGCGGTCGCGCACGTCGTTGGCCGCCTCGTCCACGTCGCGCTTCTGCTCGAACTCGATCGTGATGACCGAGCCCTGTTCGCGGCTGCTGGAGGTGATCGTCTTGACCGACTCGACGGTCGAGAACTGTTCCTCGAGCACGTCGGTGATCTCGGTCTCGACCACGTTCGCACTGGCGCCGCGGTAGAGCGTCGTCACCGAGACGATCGGCGGGTCGGTCTCGGGATACTCGCGCACCGGCAGCCGCGAGAACGAGATGATGCCCAGCAGCACGATGGCCAGGCTCATCACGATGGTGAAGACCGGCCGGCGGATGGACAGTTCGCTGAGCTTCATCAGTGGCTCCCACCGGGGGTGCTGCTGTCCGACGCCGCGGTCGCCGCCGGTGCCTGGCCGCCCTGTCCGCCCTGGCCGGGGGCGCCGGCGTTCATCGGCGCCACCTTGGCGCCGTCATACAGCTTCTGGTGCCCGGCGGTGACCACCTGCTGGCCCTCGGCCAGGCCGGCCAGGACCTCCACCGCATCGGCCATCCGCGTGCCCAGCTGCACCGGCGTGCGGGCCACGACTCCCGCAGGGGTGACCACGTAGACAAAGGTCTGCCCGGCGGTGACGAACACCGCGGGGCCGGGGACGGTCAGGGCCTCGGCCCGCTCGCCCAGCACCAGGGCCACCGAGGCCGACATGCCCGGGCGCATCAGCCGGCCCGCGTTGTCCACGTGCGCGACCACGCGTGCGCTGCGCGACTGCTCGTCCAGCTGCGGTTCGATGATGGCGATCTTCCCCTCGATGACCTGACCCGCGTTGGCGGTCGTCTCGACGCGCACCGCAGCGCCCACGGCCAGGCGGCCGAGCAGGCGCTCGGGCACGGAGAACGTCAGCCGCAGGCGGTCGATCTGCGCCAGGTCGGTCAGCGTGGTGCCGGCGCGCACGAACGCGCCCGGGCTGACGCGGCGGATGCCCGCGGTGCCGGCGAACGGCGCGGTGACGCGCGTCTTGGCCAGGCGCGCTTTCGCCAGATCCAGGTTTGCCTCGGCCACCTTCATCGCCGCGGTGGCGTCGTCCAGGTCCTGCGGCGCGCCGGCGCCCTGGTCGACCACCGAGCGCACGCGCTCGAACATTGCCCGGCTCTGGTCCCGCAGCGCCTCGGCGCGCTGGGCTTCGGCGGCCAGTTGCACGTCGTCCAGCCGCGCGATGAGCGCACCGGCGGCCACCTGGCCGCCCTCGGGGAACGGCAGGGCCCTGACCACGCCATCGATCTCGGCGGCGACGTCCACGGACTCGCCGGCCTCGAGCGTGCCGACGGTGGTGAAACGGTCGGCCACCGAGCCGCGCGCGACGATCGCCGTCTCGACGGGCGTCGGTGGCGGCGTGAAGCCGCCGGCGGCCTTCTTCGCCTGGCAGCCGCCCGCAGCCGGCAACAGCAGCAGCGCCAGTCCCGTCGCTGTCAGGAACACCCGCGCATCGTGCGCGGCCTTCAGGTTCTTCTTCGCTGCCACCATCGTCACTCCTGTCCCGCGGCGGGCTGGTACCAGCCGCCGGTCAATTGCGTCAGGGCGGCCGCGGCGCGCGCCGTGCGCACCAGGGCCTGCGAATAGCGTTGCTGCGCCCCGGCCAGGTCGGCCGCCAGGCGGACGACCTCGAATGCCGTGCTGCGCCCGTTGCGGTACTCGATCATGCCGATCTCGACCTGGCGGATCGAGGCATCGACACCGGTGCGCGCCAGTTCCAGCCGCCGCGCACCGCGTTCCAGTTCGCGCTGCTGGGCGCGCACCTGTTCCTCGAGGTTGCGGCGGGCGCCCTCAAGCGTGTTTTCCGCGCGCGCCACCTCGGCGCGCCGCCGTGCCGCCTCGCCGCCGCCGGCGCGGCCCCCGATGGGCAGGCTGACCACCACGCCGGCGTTCCACCACGGGTAGTCGCGGTCGCGCACCTGCGCCCAGCCGGGGCCGAAACCGCCGGGCACGTCGTACCGCAGCGTGTCGGTCGACCCGGGGAAGACGATATCGCGCGGCGTGCCGGACAGGCCGTTGCCGCCGATGCCGCCGAACAGGTCGACGCGCGGCCGGGCATCCCACTTTGCGCCGTCGGCGCGGGCGCGGGCGGCGCGGACCTGCTCATCCAGCGCCTGGAGGTCGGGGTTGTTGGCGCCGGCTGCCACCAGCAGCGCCTCGACCGGCAGGCTGCGCGGCGCCCGGGGCGGTTCATCGGCGGGCCGGAACCGGGGCTGGCCCGCGGACGGCCGGCGGCCCACCAGGCTGGCCAGGCGATCGGACCGCTGGTCCAGTTGTTCCTCGGCGTCCAGCACGCGCTGCTCCTGCTCGGCCAGGAAGCCCTCGGCGCTGGCCACCTGGCTGGGGCCCACCAGACCGGCCTGCGCCCGCAGCCGAGCCTCGTCCAGGAAGACGCGCGCGCGGTCGCGGATCAGGACAGCCACGGCCAGGTCGCGCTCGCCGGCATACAGTTCCCAATAGCGCGCCTCGACTTCGGCCGCGACGGCCTGGCGGGTCGAGCGGCGCCTGGCGTCGGCCGCGGCCAGCCCACGTTCGGCCGCATGCAGGTCGGCGCCGGCGGCAGGGCCGAAGCCCTTCAGCAACGGCTGGCGCACGGTCAGCGAACCGAAGGTCTGGTACTGCGGCGACAGCGCGGCGTAGGTCGAGTTCGTGGTCGAGCGCACCGTCGACAGCGATGCCGTCAACTCGGTTCCGATCGGCAGCGACATGCGCGCGCCGGCCTCGATCTCGGTCGTCTCGTTGCGCAGGACCGGCGCGCCGGCGAACAACGACGCCGCCGGCTGGTCGTTGCCCGTCCGCGTGGCGCTGCCGAACAGCTCGGGGTCGAACGCGCCGCGCTCGCTGCGCAGCGACGCCGCCGCGGCGGCGTAGTCGGCCTCGGCCAGGCGGGCGGCTATGGCCTGCCCGCCGGCTTCGGCCAGCATGGTCGCCAGCGTCACCGGTTCGCCGGGCATCGTCGCCAGGACGGCGGCCAGCGTGCTGTCCGGGCCGGTGGCCGCGGGCATGGCCACGGCTGTTCCGGCTGCCGCCAGCGCCAGGGCGGTAAACACAGTCGTCAGGGCGGCGCAGCTGCGCCGCAGGCTTGTTGAGGCCATTCCCCGGAAACCTCTCGCCGGAAGGAACTGGATCTGCGGTCATTGGGAGCCTGCGCAATCTAGCACACGGGGACCGAAATCGCCCCTTCGGTGGACGCCCGTCCGTCGAGGCCCCAGAATGGGGGGCGGCGTCCGCCGGACGTCCCTTGCCTTGCCACCGGCCGAGCCCCCGGAGAGAGATCGTGCCGACCAGCAACTCCCGCCGCGCCACCTGGTGCGCCCTTGGCGCGGTCGGCATCTGGTCGACCGTCGCGACGGCGTTCAAGCTGGCGCTGCGCGACCTGGACACGTACCAGCTGCTGCTGGTGGCGGATGTGGTCTCGCTGCTGTGCCTGGGTGGCGTGCTGGCCTGGCAGCGGCGTCCTCGCGCGCCGTTCGCGATTGCGGCCGGCGACCGCTGGCGGGCCCTGGCCCTGGGCGCGCTCAATCCGTTCGCCTATTACCTGGTGCTGTTCGCGGCCTACGACCGCCTGCCCGCGCAGGTGGCCCAGCCCCTCAACTACACGTGGGCCCTGACGCTGTCGTGGCTGGCGATCCCGCTGCTGAAGCAGAAGCCGCGGCCGCGGGTCCTGGTCGCGGGCCTCGTCTGCTACGCCGGCGTGGTGCTGATCGCGACGGGGGGGCGCGCGCCGGGCCACGGCACGGCCGACCCGCTCGGGGTGGGGCTGGCGCTGGGCAGCACCGTGCTGTGGGCGCTGTACTGGCTGGTCAACGCGCGCTCGCGGCTGGATCCCGTGGTCGGCCTGTGGTGGAATTTCGCCGGCGCCCTGCCGCTGTGCGCGGCGACGGTCGCGTTGCGGTCGTCGTTCGCAATGCCGGCGCGCGGCCTGCTGGGCGGCGCCTACGTGGGCGCCTTCGAGATGGGCTTCACGTTCGTCCTCTGGCTGAGCGCCCTGCGCCTGGCGCCGAGCGCCGCGCGCATCGCCAACCTCATCTTCCTGTCGCCGTTGCTGTCGCTCGTCCTGATCAACTTCGTGCTGCACGAGCCGGTCCGCCTGACGACCGTGGGCGGGCTGGCGCTGATCATCGCCGGCCTGTGGTGGCAGCGGAACGAAGGCGCGGCGGCCTGAGCAGGGAACCCGGGGCGGGTCGCCGGCGTAGAAACGGATCACGTTCTCCTGCAGCCGACCCGGTCCCGGCACAACGCCGAAAGGACGCCTCCTGATGACCAAGAGCTTCCCGGTGACCCAGCTCCGACGCTTCGCCGCCTGGCTCCGCCGCAGCGGCACCATGTCGCTGGTCCTGATGCTGACGGCGTTGATGGGATTCCGCTCGGCAGTGGCCGACTGGCATGACGTGCCGAGCGGTTCGATGATCCCGACGCTGCTGATCGGCGACCGCATCGTCGTCGACAAGCTGGCCTACGACGTGAAGGTCCCGTTCACCGGGCTGGTGATGACCACGCGCGGGCAACCGGCGCGCGGTGACATCGTCACCTGCAAGTCGCCGGCCGACGGACGCCGCCTGGTCAAGCGCATCGTGGGCCTGCCGGGCGACGTCATTTCGCTGCGCGCGAACCGCCTGACCGTCAACGGCGCCGACGTGGCCTACGACCCGGCCGACGAAGCGGCGCTGCGGCAGATGGTCGGCGCCGACGCCGCCACCTGGACGTTCCTGACCGAGGGCCTGCCGGACCACCCGCACATCGTCGCGCTCAGTGGCGGCGGGCGCCGCCCGGACCTGCGCGAGTTCCAGGTGCCGGCCGGGAAGTACTTCCTGATGGGGGACAACCGCGACCAGAGCGCCGATTCGCGCTGGTTCGGCTTCGTCGAGAGGAAGGCGATTGCCGGCCGCGTGATCGGGCTGGCGGGTTCGCTGGACACGAAGCAGCACTTCCGCCCGCGTTGGGAGCGGTTCTGCCGCGGCGTGGCCTGACGCTTTACATGACGGACAACAGGGCGGCCGCGGGCTACATCGGCTCGCCGGGCCGCCCTTCCGTTTCCACGAGGTCGATGCCGCGCGCGCGCAACTCGTCGGCCATCTCCTGTCCCGGCACGATGAGCTCCTGGCAGCAGGCGCCCACGGCGCCGAGCCGGCCCGAGGCCAGCATCCGCGCGATGATCGCCGCCGGGAACCCCGTCATGCGCGTCATCGCCGACAGGCCGGTGGCATCGTCGTGGCGGTCGATGATCCGCACGGCCAGGCGCTTCGGCTGGCCCGCCGCGTCCCAGCCCTCGGCCACGACCAGTACCAGCACGGCATCGGGTCCGGGCAGATCCAGCGCCACCTTCAGCCGGTTGGCGAGCATCTGCCGGGGGCTCACCTCGCCGCCGGGGAACGCCAGGGGGCGCGCGTCGGTCAAGCCGAGTTCGTGCAGCAGGCGGAACTGTGCGCAGTGGCCCTTGTAGCGGATCGTCTTGTAGTCCAGGTCGGGCACGCGCCCGGCCAGCGTCTGCGGCAGCGTCGAGGTGCCGCCGCTGGTCTGGAACGCCTCGAGCTCGCCGAACGGCTCGGGGAACGTGAGGGTCTCGAGCTCAGTGAGCGAGGGCACCGTGTCGAGCTTGCCGCCGCGGATGACCACCGCGGGTTCGATGTACTCGTTGATCAGCCCCTCGACCGAGAACACGATCTTGTAGTTCATCGGCGGCCGCGGCTGCAGGGGCAGGCCACCCACGCGCAGGCGCAGCGACGAGACCTTCGCCAGGCGCGTCGTCAGCCAGTAGCCGAGGATGCCGGCCAGGCCCGGCGCCAGGCCGCAGTCGGGCACCACGGCCACGCCCATCTGGCGCGCGCGGCCGTCCAGGGCGAACTCGCGCGCCACGACGTCGTTGTTGCCGCCGAGGTCCAGGAAGTGTGCCTTGTTCTCGATGGCCTGCGCCGCCAGCGGCGCGTTGTACCAGTAGTTGACGGCGCTGATGACGACGTCGGCGTCCTTCATCAACGGGGCCAGGAAGGCCTGGTCCTGCACGTAGCCGGGGCAGCAGCGCAGGCGCGGGTCGCCGAACCGGGCGCCGAGGCGCTCGAGCGAGTCGGCGTCCGAATCGACGGCGCACAGGGCCGTCGTGTCGGGAGCTTGCCGCAGCAGGTCATGGGCGATGGCCGTGCCCTGCAGGCCGGCCCCGAGCAGCAGGTACTTCATCGTGGTCTCCGGGGGCGCGTTTCGGGTGGGGGAGCCGCTCCTCGTCACCCTGCCATGATAAGCGTCCGCAGGGCGCCGGTCACCTTCCATCCGGATCCCGGGGCGGGCTGCCTCGCCCTGCCGGGGCGGTTGACCGTCCGCGGGGCCGGGGCTACTATCGGGCGGGGCCCAAGGCCCAAGGCCCAAGGTCCAAGGCCCCAAGGACCCAGGGCTCCAGGGCCCCGGTCCCCATCCGTGCCATCACCGCCAAGGAGCGCGCCCATGGACGCCAAGGTGCTGCAGAAGAACCTGCTCGAACTGATCCGCCGCACATCGGTCGAGCTGCCGAGCGACGTCGTGCGCGCGATCGAGGCGGGCGCCCGCAAGGAAGCCGCGGGCTCGAACGCCAAGTACGCGTTCGACGTGATCCGCGAGAACATCGGGATGGCCAAGGTGAAGTCCCAGCCGCTGTGCCAGGACACCGGGACCATCATCGTCTACGCAGACCTGCCCGGTTGGTGCGACGAGAAGACGTTCCGCAAGGCGTACGAGAAGGCGACCGCCGAGGCCACGAAGGTGGGCTACCTCAGGCAGAACTCGGTCGACGCGATCACCGGCGCCAACTCGGGTGACAACCTCGGACCGGGTTCGCCGTCGTTCCATTTCCACCAGGCGTCGGGCAAGGCGCTGACGGTGCGCATGATGCTCAAGGGCGGCGGCTGCGAGAACGTGAGCACGCAGTACAGCCTGCCCGATTCCCGCCTCGGAGCCGGCCGCGACCTCGAAGGCGTGCGGCGCTGCATCCTGGACAGCGCCCTGCAGGCGCAGGGCAAGGGCTGCGGCCCCGGCATCCTGGGTGTCTGCGTCGGCGGCGACCGCGGCACCGGTTACATCGCGGCCAAGGAAACGCTCTTCCGCGAGATGGATGACGTGAACGAGGATCCGCGCCTGGCCAAGCTGGAAAAAAGGATCCTGAAGGAAGCGAATGGGCTGGGCGTCGGGCCGATGGGCTTCGGCGGCGCCACTACGCTGATGGGCGTGAAGATCACGCATCGCAATCGCGTGCCCGCCTCGTTCTTCGTCTCTGTTGCCTATATGTGCTGGGCCTTCCGGCGCAACGGGTTCGTGCTTTCGGAGGGCGGGCGCATCTCGCGCTGGCTCTACGCGTCCTAGGAGGCTGGAGTCATGCTGCTGGAAGCCCCGTTCACCGAAGCGAAAATCCGCGCGCTGCGCGTCGGCGACATGGTCGAGATCACCGGCGTGATCTTCACCGGCCGCGATGCCGTGCACAAGTACCTGCACGACGGCGGCAAGCCGCCGGTGGACCTGCGGGACAGTATCATTTACCACTGTGGGCCCGTGGTGGTGAAGGAAGACGGCAAGTGGGTGGTCAAGGCCGCGGGCCCGACGACGAGCGCCCGTGAGGAACCCTACCAGGGCCCGTTGATGGAGCAGTACGGAATCCGCGCCGTCATCGGCAAGGGCGGCATGGGCCCCAAGACGCTGCAGTACTGCCAGAAGGTGGGCGCGGTGTATCTGCACGCGATCGGCGGCGCCGCGCAGGTCCTGGCCGAGCGCGTCGTCGCGGTCAAGGGCGTCCACTTTGCCGAAAAGTTCGGTTCACCGGAGGCGATCTGGGAGTTCCAGGTCGATCGCTTCCCGGCCGTGGTGACGATGGACTCGCACGGCCAGTCGCTGCACGCCCAGGTGCTGGAGGCGTCCAGCGGGAAACTCAAACAGCTGCTCGGCTGACGGGAGAATGTCCTTGCAACTGGATCCGCATGTGGTGGAGCCCGGCGTACGCTCGGGTGTCCTGTCGGTCGGCGGTGTGCTGAACATCCTGTACCTGCGTCGGGCCGTGGTGCTCGGCGTCACCGCGCTGGGACTTGTCGCGGGTATCGCCTACGGCATCGTCGTCAAGCCGCTCTACCGCGCCACGGCGCAGGTGCGGCCGGGTATCGTGGCCTACAACGCCGAGGGTGGTCCGATCCGCGAGACCGCACTCGAGGATATCGTCGGCTGGTTCGACAAGCGTCTGTACTGGCGCGAATTCCAGTCGGCGACGGAATTCACCGGTCTGCGCGTGGCGCCTGTCATCGATGCGGAGTTCGTGCCCAGCCTCAATTTCGTGCAGGGCGGCGACGTCATCACGCTGACCAACCTCTCGCGCAGTCCCGAACGGGCGCGCGACGTGCTGGACCGCAGTATTCAGGTGTACAACCAGCAGGCGCGTCTGGACTCGCTGGGCAGCAGCCTGCATCTGACGGCGCGCGGCGCGCAGCTGCGCATGGATCGTCTCACGCAGAACATGTCGCGTCTGGA
>CAIWHK010000038.1 GCA_903912525.1 uncultured bacterium
CTCACTCAGGGCGTGCCGGGCCGTCATCAGCCGACCGAGCTTCTGGCGCACCGGCGTATCGTCCGGCTGTGCCGCGAGCAGGGCCTCCGCGGCGCCGCAGGCGGCGTCCAGATGCGCGCGGCTCGCGGCCGCGTGCAGGTCGAACAGGCGCCGGCGCACGGAGGCGTTCTCGTGCGCCGACAGGAACCGGCGGCAGCGCTCGACGGCGTCCGCGAGGCTGCCGCAGGATTCGTCCACGTCGCAAAGATTGAGCAGCGCGTTGGCGTAGTCCGGCCGCAGGCGCAGCGCCTTTTCAAGGTGCCGGCGCGCGCCGTCGGGATTGCCGCGCAGGTACTGCGACACGCCCAGGTTGTTGTGCAGGTCCGGGTCGTTCGGGGACAGCGCCAGCGCTGCCGCGAAGTCGGCCCCGGCGTCGACATGGCGCTCGAGGTGGCTGCGCATCACCCCCCGGTTGTAGAGGACATGCGGGTTCTCCGGCAGCAGCGCCACCACGCGGTCGAAGCAGGCTTCGGCCCGCACCCACTCACCCAGCGAAGCCCACAGGGCGCCGAGGTTGTTGTGTCCCTCGGGGCGGTCGGGGAAGGTCGTGATGACCGATTCGTAGCACCCGAGGGCCTGGCGCAGGTCGCCGGACTCGAGCGCCGCGGTGCCGGCATTGACCATGTCCGCGAGCCGGGCTTCCTCGGCGGCAGCCTCGGTGGTGGGTCGATGGGAAGCGTTCATGGGTCCTCTCCCGATGAGACATACGGATGCCGACGCGCGGCAGGTGGATTCTGTCGGGGATGCCACCGCAACGTTTGTGCCGGGGTTGAAACCTGTCCGGACCTGCGAACGGCTGTCTAAATTTCCATTTTTAAATCACTTATGACCGTCCAAGCCGGGGGCGGGGGCGGCCGGGGCCCCAGGGGGCCCGGAACGATGGCCGAAAATCATCCCCGCAGGGCGGGGGATCGACCAGCCGGAAAGCCCAAGATTGACACCCCATTTCGGTCTGTTATTTTGGCAACAGTTGCGCCCGCGCCGGCTGCGCCACCGTCTTCTGCGACACCGTCTTCTGCCCGGAGAGTCGTATGTTCGCTCAGTCCATGCCCGTGCTCCTGGTACTGGCCGTGGCCTCCGCTTTCGCGGGGCTGTTCCTCGGCCTGAGCTATTGGTTGGGGCCCCGGCGCCCCTCGGCCCTCAAGGACTCCACCTACGAGTGCGGCGTCCCGGTCCGTGGCACCACCCAGATCCGGTTCTTCGTCCGGTTCTTCCTGGTGGCCATCTTCTTCCTGCTGTTCGACCTCGAGGCCGTCTTCCTCTACCCCTGGGTGATCAAGTTCCGGGAACTGGTGGCCGCCGGCCATGGCGCGTTCGCCCTGGGCGAGATGGGGGTATTCGTGGCCGTGCTCGTGGTCGGGTTCGTGTACATCTGGCGCAAAGGCGGCCTGGAATGGCAGTAGATCTCGAGAACCCCAGCAACTACATGACCACCCGGCTGCGCCAGGCGGTCAACTGGGGTCGCAAATACAGCCTGTGGCCGCTGCCGTTCGGCGTGGCCTGCTGCGCGATCGAATTCATGAGCACCGTGTCGTCGTACAACGACATCAGCCGCTTCGGGGCCGAGTTGGTGCGTTTCTCGCCGCGGCAGAGCGACCTGATGATCATCGCCGGCACCATCAGCTACAAGCAGGCGCCGATCCTCAAGACCATCTACGAGCAGATGGCCGAGCCGCGCTGGGTGATCGCCATGGGCGTCTGCGCCTCGAGCGGCGGCTTCTACAACAACTACAGCACCCTGCAGGGCGCCGACCGCGTGATCCCCGTGGATATGTACGTTGCCGGCTGCCCGCCCACCCCGGAGAACCTGCTGTTCGCCCTCATGCAGATCCAGGACCGGGTCGAGCGCGAGGGCCTGGTGCCGGCGGCCGTGCGCCACGCCGGTCGGATCCAGGTCTGAGGACCAGGCAAACTTCAGCGGCGCACGCGGCCACACGGTTGCGCGGCGGGAACGGATGAGCATGAGCCAGAAGCTGGTCGACAGGCTGCGCGGGGAGTTCGGGGACGCGATCCTCGCCGCAGGCTCGCACCGCGGGGACGAGACGGTCACGGTCAGCCGTGACCGCCTGCTGGACGTCCTTGGGCACCTGCGTGACGTCGAGGGCTGCGAGCAGCTGTCGGACATCGCGGGCGTCGACTACCCGAAGCGCGGGGAGCGCTTCGAGGTCAACTACCTGCTGCGCTCGCTGTCGAACAACCACCGCCTGCGGGTGAAGGTCGATGTGGCCGAGGACCAGCCGGTACCCTCCGCGACGAAACTGTGGCGCAGCGCCGACTGGCACGAGCGCGAAGTTTACGACCTGTTCGGCGTGCCGTTCGCCGGCCACCCCGACCTGCGACGCATCCTCTGCCACCACGAGTTCGAGGGACATGCCCTGCGCAAGGACTACCCGATCGAGCAGGGACAGGAGTGCTCGCGGCCCGAGCACCTGTTCGCCGACGAGGACGTCGTTCGGGCGGCGAAGCGGGCCTCCGCGATGGTGGCGGGTCCCGATGCGACGCACGACGAGGTGCACCCCAGCGACCTGCTGACCGAGAACATCGGGCCCTCGCACCCGGCCATGCACGGCGCGCTGCGCGCCGAGATCCTGCTGGACGGCGAGACCATCCTGGAGGCGCGCACCGAGATCGGCTACATCCACCGCTGCTTCGAGAAGGAGGCGGAGGACCACACCTGGGCGCAGGTGATGCCGTATACCGACCGCCTGAACTATTGCTCGGCGATGCTGAACAACTCGATCTACGCCGCGGCGGTCGAGAAGCTGCTGGGCGTGGAGGTGACGCCGCGCTGCCAGGCGATCCGCGTCATCGTCAGCGAACTGTCGCGCATCATCGACCACCTGGTCTGCGTCTGCGCGAACCTGGTCGATATCGGCGCGTTGACCAACTACTGGTACCTCTACAACATCCGCGAGAGCATCTACCAGTCGCTCGAGAAACTGTGCGGTTCGCGCCTGACGACGAACTACGCGCGCATCGGCGGCCTCAGCCACGACCTGTACCCGGAGTTCGACGCCGAGATCCGCGTCAAGATGAACGAGCTCATGGCCGGCCACACCGACGTGATGAAGCTGATCGCGCGCAACCGCATCTTCCTGGACCGCACGGTCGGCGTCGGGGCGATCAGCCGGGCCGACGCGCTCAGCTTCGGCTTCACCGGGCCCTGCCTGCGCGCGACGGGACTGGACTGGGACCTGCGCAAGGCGGCGCCGTACTCGGGCTACGAGCAGTACTCGTTCGAGATCCCGACCGGCACCAACGGCGACACCTACGACCGCATCATGGTGCGCATGGCCGAGATGGTGCAGAGCCGCTCGATCGTCCTGCAGGCGCTGGACAAGCTGCCGGACGGGCCGGTCAACCTGGACGACCGCGCCATCACGCTGCCGCCCAAGCGCAACGTGTACCAGAGCATCGAAGGCGTGATGAGCCAGTTCAAGCTCGTGTACGAGGGCATCCAGGTGCCCGCGGGCGAGGCGTACGGCTTCGGCGAGGGCGCCAACGGCGAACTGGGCTTCTTCTGCGTCTCGGACGGGAGCGGCCACCCGTACCGCATGAAGGTGCGGCCCCCGTGTTTCCCGATCTTCTCGGCGTATACGCACCTGATCGAAGGCGCGATGATCCCGGACGCCATCGCGACGCTCGGAAGCCTGAACATCATCGCCGGCGAACTCGACCGCTGACCGCGGCGCAAGTGTCGGGACCTGAAGTGTCGGGACCTGAAGTGTCGGGACCTGAAGTGGCGGGACCTGAAGTGGAGACCATGCAGTGGAGGCCCTGAACCGATGACACAGCCCATGGAAGACACGGCCGGCTTCGCGCTCTCGCCGGGCGCGCTGGCGCGGATCGACGCCCTGGCTGCGCGCTACCCGACGAAGGCCAGCGCCCTGATGCCCTGCCTGTGGGTCATCATGGACGAGCTGGGCTGGGTGCCGCCTTCGGGTATCGACCTGCTGGTCGAGAAGCTGTCGGTGACGCATGCGCGCGTGAACGAGGTGCTGACGTTCTACACGATGTTCCGCGACGCGCCGCAGGCGAAATACACGCTGCAGGTGTGCCACAACATCTCCTGCCACATCATGGGCTCGAAGGTCCTGATCGCGCACATGGAACAGAAGCTGGGCGTCAAGCTGGGCGGCCGCACGGCGGACGGGCTGTTCCAGATCGAGGGCGCCGAGTGCCTGGGCGCCTGCGGCATGGGCCCCTGCCTGCAGCTGGGCAGCCACCTGTACGAGAACGTGACGCCGGCCAAGGCCGACGCGCTCCTGGACAGCCTGCGCAAGGGCATCGTGCCGCGCGCGGACACCGATCGCGAAGGGGTGGACTGAGTTGAACCCTAACGACGTCGCGGGCCAGGCCGGCCCGAAGATCCTCTCCGCGCGCTTCGACCGTAAGGACGGGCATCGCCTGCCGGTCTACGAGCAGGAGGGCGGCTACACGGCCCTGCGCAAGGTGCTCGGCGGCATGCAGCCGGACGAGGTCACGGCCGTGGTCAAGGACTCGGGGCTGCGCGGCCGCGGCGGCGCGGGCTTCCCGACCGGCACCAAGTGGGGCTTTGTCCCCAAGGGCGCCGACCAGGTCTACTTCTTCGTCAACGCCGACGAGTCCGAGCCCGGCACGTTCAAGGACCGCTTCCTGCTGGACTACGACCCGCACCAGACCATCGAGGGCACCATCATCAGCTGCTTCGCGGTGCGCGCGAACCTGGGCTTCATCTACATCCGCGGCGAGTTCGGCTGGCTGATCGACCGCGTGCAGAAGGCCGTCGACGAGTGCTACGCGGCGGGCTACCTCGGCAAGAACATCCTCGGCAGCGGCTATGACCTCGACATGATCGTGCACAAGGGCGCCGGCGCCTACATCTGCGGCGAGGAGACGGGCCTGATCAATTCGGTGGAGGGCCGCAAGGGCCAGCCGAGCATCAAGCCGCCGTTCCCGGCGGTGTCCGGCTTCCTGAAGAAGCCGACGATCGTCAACAACGTCGAGTCCGTGGCCTCGGTGCCCTGGATCATCAACAACGGCGCCGCGGCGTACCGCGCCTACGGCACCGAGAAGTCGCCGGGCAGCAAGCTGTTCTCGGTCAGCGGCCCGGTGAAGCGACCCGGCGTCTACGAGATCCCGCTGGGCATGCCCTTCCGCACGTTCTTCGAGGACATCCTCGGCGGCATGGCCGACGGCGAGGAACTGAAGGCGGTCATCGTCGGCGGCAGTTCGGTGCCCGTGCTGCCGGCGGACGAGATCATGGCCTGCAACCTGGACTACGAGTCACTGGGCGCGGCCGGCACCATGCTCGGCTCGGGCGGCATGATCGTCATCCCGAAGCGCTGCGACATGGTCGAGCTGATCCAGGTGCTGATGCACTTCTACTGGGATGAGAGCTGCGGCCAGTGCACGCCGTGCCGGGAAGGCACGGGCTGGCTGCACCGATTGGTGAAGAAGCTGCGCAGGGGCGAGGGCACGTACGGCGACCTGGAAAGGCTCGAGCACGTGTGCGCGGGCATGGCGGGGCTGACGATCTGCCCGCTGTCCGACGCCGCCGTGATGCCGATGCGCAGTTTCCTCGACAAGTTCCGGGGCGAATTCGAGGCCCTCATCCAGGACCAGGCCCCGGTCGCGGCTTCCAGCCGCTGGCCGCGCGGCGAGCGGGAGTGAGCCCATGGCCAAGTTGACGATCGACGGCAGCGCGATCGAGGTGGCGGACGGCACCTCGCTGTTCGACGCCTGCCGGCTCGCGCGCGGCGAGGCGCTGCCGCATTTCTGCTACCACCCCGACCTTTCCATCGCCGGCGTCTGCCGGCTGTGCCAGGTCGAGGTGGAGGGGATGCCCAAGCTGACCATCGCCTGCAACACGACGGTGCGCGACGGCATGGTCGTGCACACGCGCAACGAGAAGGTGCGGAAGGCCTCGCAGCAGATCCTCGAGATGCACCTGATCAACCACCCGGTTGATTGTCCCATCTGCGACCAGGCCGGCGAGTGCGGCCTGCAGAACCAGTACATGGCCTACGGCCTGTACGACAGCCAGGTGGCGCAGGGCGACAAGGTGCACAAGGCGAAGGTCCAGGTCATCGGCCCCGAGGTCATCCTGGACAAGGAGCGCTGCGTGCTGTGCAGCCGCTGCGTGCGCTTCTGCAACGAAGTCACGAAGACCGGCGAGCTGGGCATCTTCAACCGCGGCGACCGCGCCGAGATCGGCGTCGCGCCCGGGCAGTCGCTGGACAATGCGTACTCGGTCAACACCGTGGACATCTGTCCCGTCGGCGCGCTGACCAGCCGCGACTTCCGCTTCCAGAAGCGGGTCTGGATGCTGAAGTCGGTCGACGGCGTCTGCGCCGGCTGCGCCACCGGCTGCAACGTGCGCATCGACCACGAGGCCGGCCGCATCTACCGCCTGAAACCGCGCCGCAACACGCAGGTCAACGGCTCGTGGATGTGCGACGAGGGTCGCCACACCTACAAGGCCGTGCACGCCGACGACCGCCTGGCCGAGCCGCTGTGGCGCGGACAGGTCGTGACCTGGGCCGACGCCAAGGTGCGGCTGGCCGAGGTGGCCGCCGACGGTTTCGCGCTGGTGGTCGGCAGCGCCCACCAGTCGCTCGAGGAACTTTGCCTGCTGAAGCAGGTGGCCCCCGGCGCCGTGCTGAGCGGCGGCCTCGCGGGCAGCGACATGGGTATCGGCGACGACCTGCTGCGCTCGGCCGACCGCACGCCGAACCGGCGCGGGCTGGCGCTGGCCGGCTTTGCCGAGCACGGCGCAGGCGAACTGGCGGGGCTGATCCGCGCGGCGAAGGGCGCCATCCTGGTGCACGGCGGCGACCCCGCCGTGGCGCCCGAAGTCGCGGCCGCACTGGCCGGTCGCCAGGACGTCGTCTACGTGGGCACGCACCGCCGCGCGACGGCGCAGGCCGCGGCGCTGGTGCTGCCGGGCGCGACCTGGGCCGAGAAGGCCGGCATCTTCGTCAACAAACAGGGTCGGGCGCAGGCGTTCGCCCAGGCCGTGGCGCGGCCGGGACAGGCCCGCGAGGACTGGCGCGTGCTGGCCGAGCTGCTGCCGGCGGGCGCGACGGCGCCGGGCAGCCTGAAGGCGCTGCGTGAGGTTGCCCGCGGACAACTTGCGCTGAACCTCGACCTCGACCGACTGCCGGCCGACGGCGCGCTGACCGGAGGGGAGGCCTGATGGCCATCGTGCTCGAATCCCTGGCGAAGATCGTGTTCATGTTCCTGCTGATCATGGGCATGGTGCCGGCGCTGATCTGGGCCGAGCGCAAGGGCGCCGCCTACATCCAGGACCGCACGGGCCCGAACCGCGCCTCGATCGGCGGCGTCCGGCTGGCCGGCCTGGTGCACCCGATCGCCGACGTCTTGAAGCTCGTCTTCAAGGAGGACATCGCGCCCACGCACCGTCATCGCGCCCTGTACGCGCTGGCGCCGTGGCTCGTGATGACCGTCGCGGTGAGCACCTACGCGGTGATTCCGTTCGGCGACTACCTGACCATCGCCGGCAAGCGCATCCCGCTGGTCGTGGCCGACCTGCAGGTGGGCCTGCTCTACGTGCTGGCGGTGGCCAGCCTGGGCACCTACGGCATCGTGCTGGCCGGCTGGGCGGCGAACAACAAGTTCACGTTCCTGGGCGGCATCCGCGCCACGGCGCAGATGATCAGCTACGAGATCAACATGGGCCTGGCCGTGATGGGCCTGATGCTGATCTTCGGCAGCCTGCGGATCACCGACATCGTTGCCGGCCAGGGCGGGATGCTCTTCGGCTGGCTGCCCATGTGGGGCGTCGTCCTGCAGCCGCTGGGCTTCGTGCTGTTCATCACCTCGGTCTACGCCGAGACCAACCGCAACCCGTTCGACCTGCCCGAAGGCGAATCCGAGATCGTCGCCGGCTACCACCTGGAATACAGCTCGCTGAAGTTCGCGCTGTTCTTCATGGCCGAGTACTGCCACATGGTCGTCGGCGCCGCGATGATCAGCGCGCTCTACTTCGGCGGCTACCAGGTGCCCTGGCTGCCGCGGCCGATGCTCGAGAAGCACGCCGGCCTGCTCCTTTTGATCGTCCTTGTGGCCACCATCGCGGCGAGCCTGCTCTTCGCGGTGCTGTTCATGCGCCGTGTCGCGCGCGAGCGCGGCAAGTTCGGCGACGCCCGCGACCGCGAGCCCAAGCTCGGCGCCGGGTTCTGGTTCCTGGTCGCGGCGGCCGCCGCCGGCGCGCTGGCGCTGCGCCCCTGGGAAATCGGACCGGCCGGCGCGGGAGTCTTCGCCAGCCTGTTCCAGGTCGGCGCGTTCGTGGGCAAGGTCGTGTTCTTCGCCTGGCTGTTCATCTGGGTGCGCTGGACATTGCCGCGCTTCCGCTATGACCAGCTGATGCGCCTGGGTTGGAAGGTCATGCTGCCGCTCGGGCTGGCAAACCTGGTGGTGACCGCGCTGGTCTTGGCTGCGGTCGGAAGCGGGAAATGACATGAGTTTCGAAGGACTGTCAAAGGAGTCGACCGACAAGCGGCGTACGCTGCTCGAGTCGATCTACCTGTGGGAGGTGGTCAAGGGGCTGGCCGTCACCGGCCGCCACCTGATCCACAACATCTTCCATACCGGGGACATGCCGACGATGCAGTACCCCGAGGAGAAGCGCGTCTACAGCGAACGCTTCCGCGGGCGCCATCGGCTGATGCAGCGCGAGGACGGCACGCCCCGCTGCGTGGCCTGCCAGATGTGCTCGACGTACTGTCCGGCCGACTGCATCCACATCACGGCGGCCGAGTCCCCGGACCCGGCCATCGAGAAGTACCCGGCCATCTTCGATATCGACCTCTTGCGGTGCGTCTACTGCGGGCTTTGCGAGGAAGCCTGCCCCTGCGACGCGATCCGCCTCGATACGGGCATCTACGAGATCGCGGCCGACAGCCGCGAGAAGTTCGTGGTCGACAAGGAATTCCTGCTCCATAACCGGACCGACGGGACGCGCTGACCCGCGAAAGGACGACTGATGGAGGCCTTCCTGTTCTTCTCCTGCGGCGCGCTGATGCTGCTGGGCGGGGTGATGATGGTGCTGCAACGCAGCGCGGTGGTCGCCGCGCTGTGGCTGGTGTTCGCGTTCATCGCCGCATCCGGCGTGTTCGCCGCCCTGTCGGCCCCGTTCCTGGCGATCATGCAGGTGCTGGTCTACGCCGGCGCCATCATGGTGCTGTTCCTGTTCGTGATCATGATGCTGCAGGGGCCGGTGCTCGAGGGCGAGCGCAAGCGCCTGGCGCTGCCGATGTGGCCGGCCGTGGCCATCCCGCCGGTGGCGGTGCTGGTCCTGGTCGGCAGCTGGCTGTCGCGTCGCCACGCCGAGGCGTTGCCGGTCCAGCCCGCGGGCTTCGGCTCGCCCGGGCAGGTCGCCGACCTGCTGCTGGGCCGCTACCTGCTGGCCTTCGAGCTGATCTCGATCGTGCTCCTGGTGGCCATCATCGGCGCCCTGGCGCTGGGCAACCGCGAAAGGAAGCTGCCGTGGTCGTGACCCTGAACCACTGCCTGCTGCTGGCGGCCGGCATCTTCGTCGTCGGCATGACCGGCTTCGTCGTGCGGCGCAACGCGCTGGTGATGCTGATGTGCATCGAGCTGATGCTCAGCGCGGTCAACATCGTGTTCGCCGCGTTCAGCCGGCAGAACGGCGATGCCAGCGGCCATGTTTTCGTCCTGATGAATTTCGCGGTGGCGGCGGCCGAGGCCGCCATCGGCCTGGCGATCCTCGTGGAGATCTACCGGCGCCGCCGGACGGTCGACGTCGACGAACTCAAGTCCCTGATGGAGTAGAGCCGTGCACAGTCCCGTCTCCGAAAGCGTGATCCAGGAGAGCCTGCTGCGCTGGATCGTGCTCTTGCCCCTGCTCGGGGCCGCCATCAACGGCCTGCTCAACCGGCGCCTGCCGCGGGCGGCCGTGGGGGCCATTGCCTGCGGTTCGGTCGGCCTCAGCTTCGTGCTGTCGCTGACGGCGTTCCTGCGCCTGGCGGCGCTGCCGGCCGAGTCGCGCCTGCTGGTCGACACGGTCGCCAAGTGGATCGGCTTCGGCCCGCTGCGCGTCGACATGGGCTTCGCGATGGACCCGCTGAACGCGGTCATGGCGCTCATCGTCACGGGCGTGGGCTTCCTGATCCACGTCTACTCGCTGGGCTACATGTCGCACGACAAGGGATTCCAGCGATTCTTCACGTACCTGAACCTGTTCATCTTCTCGATGATGACGCTGATCCTGGGCGAGAACCTGCTCATGCTGTTCGTGGGCTGGGAAGGCGTGGGCCTCTGCTCGTACCTGCTGATCAGCTTCTGGTTCAACGAGGAAGCCAACGCGATCGCCGGCAAGAAGGCCTTCGTGGTCAACCGCGTCGGCGACTTCGGTTTTCTGCTGGGATTGTTCCTGCTGGGCGCCACGCTGCTGCCGCACCTGGGCGCGGGCGAGGGCCTGTTCAGCTTTCAGGTCATGCAACGCCACGCCGACGTCCTGGCCCCGGCGGCCACGGCCATCGCCCTGCTGCTGTTCGTTGGCGCCACCGGCAAGTCGGCCCAGATCCCGCTCTACATCTGGCTGCCCGACGCCATGGCCGGCCCGACGCCCGTCAGCGCGCTGATCCACGCCGCCACGATGGTGACGGCCGGCGTCTACATGATCGCGCGCATGAACTTCCTGTTCGTGCTCTCGCCGGCGGCCATGCACGTGGTGGCGATCGTCGGCGCGGCGACCGCCCTGCTGGCGGCGACCATCGCCATGACGCAGAACGACATCAAGAAGGTGCTCGCGTACTCCACCGTCAGCCAGTTGGGCTACATGATGCTGGCCTGCGGCGTCGGCGCGTTCTCGGCCGGCATCTTCCACGTGATGACGCACGCCTTCTTCAAGGCCCTGCTGTTCCTCGGTTCGGGCTCGGTCATCCACGCGATGAGCGGCGAACAGGACATGCGCGTCATGGGCGGCCTGTCCAAGAAGCTGCCGATCACGTTCTGGACCTTCCTGGCCGGCACTTTCGCCATCGCCGGCGTCTTCCCGCTGGCCGGGTTCTTCTCGAAGGACGAGATCCTCTGGAAGGCCTTCAGCGGCCAGGGCGGCGGCGTCGGCCTGTACGCCGTGGCCTTCCTGGTGGCGGGCCTGACCGCGTTCTACATGATGCGCCTGGTGGTCCTGACCTTCCACGGCCAGAACCGGGCCAGCGCCGAGGTGCGGCACCACATCCACGAGTCGCCCCGGTCGATGACGATGCCCCTGGTCGTGCTGGCGGTGCTCTCGGTGGTCGGCGGCTGGATCGGCTGGCCGGCGTTCCTGGGCGGCAGCAATCGCTTCGATCAGTGGCTGGAGCCGGTGTTCGCGGGCGGTGGCCAGATGGTGGCGGCGGCGGCCGGGCATGGCGCTGCGCTTGTGGAGCATGGCGCTGCGGTGGCGGAGCACGGCGGGCAGGCCCTGGCCGAGGGCGCGGCCGCTGCGCACGGCGGCGGCCACGGCAACGTCGGCCTCGAGCGCGGCATGGCCGCGGCCTCGCTGGCGTGGGGGCTGCTGGGCCTGTCGCTGGGCTACCTGGTCTACTCACGGCGCACCAAGGTCGCCGACAAGGTGCGCGGCTTCGCGGGCGGCTGGCCGTACCGCGTGCTGCTGAACAAGTACTACGTGGACGAGGCCTACGACGGCGCCTTCATCCGGCCGGGCTTCCGGCTGTCGAAGACGGTGCTGTGGAAGACCGTCGACGCCGGCGTGATCGACGGGCTGCTGGTCAACGGCTCGGCCCTCGTCGTGGCGGTGTTCGGGTCGTTGCTGCGGCTGCTGCAGAACGGCCTGGTGCGGTTCTACGCCTGGTCCTTCACCGTGGGCGTGGCGGTGTTCGTCGTCTACCTGAGCCTGAAGGGCTAGGAGGAAAGCGCTTTGTCGTTCATCACCGACCACATCCTGTCCTGGGTGACGTTCCTGCCGCTGGCCGGGTCGCTGCTCCTGTGGACCGTCGTGCGGCGGGAGGGGCCCGCGCGCCTGTTCGCCCTGGCGGTGGCGCTCGCCGACTTCGTGCTCTCGCTGCACCTGTGGTTCCACTTCGACGCCAAGTCGGGCCTGGACCAGTTCGTCGAGCGCGCCGCCTGGCTGGCCGACGGGCGCATCTCGTACAGTATGGGCATGGACGGCATCAGTCTCATGCTGGCGATGCTGACGACGTTGCTCGGGCCCATCGTCATCCTGTCGACGTGGCGCGCCGTCACTGATCGCGTCCCTGAGTTCATGGGTTTCCTGCTGCTGCTGCAGGCTGCGATGCTGGGCACGTTCTTCGCCCGCGACATGCTGCTGTTCTACGTCTTCTGGGAAGCGATGCTGATCCCGATGTACTTCATCATCGGGGTGTGGGGCGGCCAGCGCCGGTTGTACGCGGCGGTGAAGTTCTTCATCTTCACGATGGTCGGCTCGGTGTTCATGCTGGTCGGCATCATCTACATGTACTTCCACGCGGGCAGCATGGACCTGTCGGCGTTCCTGGCCCTGGACCTGCCGCGGCAGGCGCAGTTGTGGTTGTTCGCCGCGTTCTTCCTCGCGTTCGCCATCAAGGTGCCGCTGTTCCCGCTGCACACGTGGCTGCCCGACGCCCACGTCGAGGCGCCCACGGCGGGCTCGGTCATCCTGGCTGGCGTGCTGCTGAAGATGGGCACCTACGGCATGCTGCGGTTCGCGATGCCGCTGTTCCCGCAGGGCGTGGTGACGTTCGCGCCTTTGATCAGTACGCTGGCGGTCATCGGCATCATCTACGGTGCCCTGGTGGCGCTGGTGCAACCGGATGTCAAGAAGCTGGTGGCCTATTCCTCGGTCAGCCATCTGGGCTTCGCGGTGCTGGGCCTGTTCTCGCTGACGACCATGGGCGTCGCCGGCAGCCTCTTCCAGATGCTGGCGCACGGCCTGTCGACCGGCGCGCTGTTCCTCCTGGTCGGCGTCATCTACGAGCGGCGCCACACGCGCGAGATCGCCCAGTTCGGCGGCCTGGCGCACGGGATGCCGGTCTACGCGACGATCTTCCTGATCACGACGCTGGCCAGCATCGGCCTGCCGGGCATGGCGGGCTTCGTGGCCGAGTTCATGATCCTGTTCGGTACGTTCAACAGCCCGACGCTGGCGCACGGGCGGTTGCTGACGGTGCTGGCGGCCACGGGCGTGGTGCTGGGCGCCATCTACATGCTGTGGATGTACCAGCGCGTGTTCCTGGGCCGGCGCGACAACCCGAAGAACGAGGGCCTGCCGGACCTGAGCCGACGCGAGCTGGTCGTGCTGCTGCCGCTGGTCCTGTTCATGTTCTGGCTGGGCGTGCGGCCGGGCATCGTGCTCGACCGCGTCGAGGCCAGCATCGAGCGCGTCCTGGCTCCGCTGGCGATCGAAGGCGCCGCCCCGGCCGCGCATGAGGCCTCGCTGACGGCTCCCGCCCTCGACCTGCCCGACGGGCAGGGACGTTTCGTGTACGGCAATCCGGAGATGCGGTGATGAACGGATTCATTGCGCCGGCGATCGGCGACCAGATCGGTGTCCTGCTGCCCTACCTGATCGTGGCGGGCGGCGGCCTGCTGGTCATGCTTGTGGACGCGCTCGTCCGCACGAAGAGGAAGGACCACCTGTCGTTCCTGACGATGGCCGTGCTTCTGCTGTCGGTCCTCGCGCAGATGCGCGGCGGGTTCGGCGGCGAGAGCGTGGTCCTGTCCGGGATGCTGACGGTCGGCGACTACAGTCGCTACTTCAACTTCCTGTTCGTCGGCTGCGCGGTGCTGACCACGGTCTTCGCCGGTGCGGCCTTCGAGCGCAGCGGCCGGCAGCGCCCCGAGTTCTTCCCGCTGCTGCTTTTCTGCGTGCTGGGCATGATGGTGCTCGCGGCCGCCTCGGACCTCCTGACGGTCTTCCTGGGCATCGAGACGATGAGCCTGTCCCTGTACGTGCTTGCGGGCGGCGTGCGCGGCAACGTCCGCAGCGCCGAGGCCGGCTTCAAGTACCTGCTTCTGGGCGGCTTCGCGTCGGCCTTCCTGCTGATGGGCATGGCGCTGCTCTACGGGTTCTCCGGCGGCACGGCGTTCAGCGACATCGCGCGCGCCCTGGCGGCTGGTGCCAGTGACCGCGGCCTGGCCGTCCTGGGCGGTGGGCTGATGCTGATCGGCTTCGGCTTCAAGGTCGCCATGGTGCCGTTCCACATGTGGACGCCAGACGTCTACGACGGCGCTCCGGCCTATGTCTCGGGTTTCATGGCGACGGCGGTCAAGGCGGCGGGATTCGCCATCCTGGCCCGCTTCGCCTGCCTGATGCAGCCTCAGCTGGCGTTCTCGTGGTACCCGGTGCTGGTGGGGCTGGCCATCGTGACCATGTCGGTGGGCAACCTTGTCGCGCTGGCGCAGAACAATATCAAGCGCCTGTTGGCCTGGTCATCGATCGCCCATGCCGGCTACCTGCTGGTGGGCATCGTCACCCTGATCTCGCCCGCGGCCGGCAACAGCGGCCAGATGATGCTGGGACGCGAGGTAGGCGAGTCCGCCGGCGCGGCCCTGCTGTTCTACCTGCTGGCCTACAGCCTGATGAACCTGGCGGCGTTCGGCATTGTCGGGGCGCTGTCGAAGGCCGACAAGGAAGCCGACGAGATCGAGCGCTACGCCGGCCTCAGCCGCCGCAAGCCGCTGGCCGCGGCCGTCCTGGCCATCGCGATGCTGTCGCTGGCAGGCATCCCGCCGATGGTCGGGTTCATGTCGAAATTCTACCTGTTCTCGGCCGTCGTCCGTGCCGGGTTGGTGCCGCTGGCCATCGTGGGCGTCATCAATTCGCTGGTGTCGGTGTACTACTACCTGCGCGTGATCGTCGTCATGTACATGAAGCAGCCCGAAGATGGCGGCTATGACAGCGCCGACACCGTCGCGGTGAGCGCGGCGGCGGTGCTGGCCGGACTCGTGCTGCTGCTGGGCGTCATGCCGGATTCGGTGCATCGCGCTGCGCAGGAGATCTTCCGGCAGATCACGTTCTGACGCGGCCGCCTGGGCGTGGCCGCCGGGGAGTCGCGATGAGCGTCGTCACGAGGAATCCTGCCACGGGCGAGAAACTCGCCGAGTACCCGCACCAGGACGCGGCCCAGGTCGGCGCCGCGCTGGCCCGGTCGGTGTCCGCCGGGCGCGAGTGGTCGCGCCGCACGGTGGCCGAGCGCACGGTGCTGCTGCCGGCGCTGGCGGCCCGCCTGCGCGCCCGCGCGCCGGAACTGGCCCGCCTGATGAGCCTGGAGATGGGCAAGACCATCACCGAGGCCAAGGGCGAGGTCGAGAAGTGCGCCTGGCTGTGCGAGGTGTACGCCGAGCGCAGCGAAGCCTGGCTGGCCGACACACCGATGGAGGCCGACGGCCTGCGCCACCGCGTCGCCTACCAGCCGCTGGGCGTCATCCTGTCCATCATGCCGTGGAACTACCCGCTGTGGCAGGCGCTGCGCTTCGGCGTGCCGACGCTGACGGCCGGCAACACCAGCATCCTCAAGCACGCTTCCAACGTCACGGGCTGCGGCCTGGCCATCGCCGAGCTGTTTGCCGAGGCTGGCTACCCCGAAGGCGCCTTCCAGACGATCGTCGCCGACCACGCCACGGTCGCGGGCCTGATCGCCCACGACGACGTGCGCGGCCTGTCGCTGACGGGCTCGGTCGAGGCGGGGCGCCGCGTGGCCGAAATGGCCGGCCGACACCTCAAGAAGGTCGTGCTCGAACTGGGAGGCAGCGACCCGTTCATCGTGCTTGCCGATGCCGACCTCGACGCGGCCGTGCGTGGCGCCGTCACCGGGCGGATGCTCTGCACCGGGCAGAGCTGCATTGCGGCCAAGCGCTTCATCGTCGCGCGCGATGTCGTCGCCGACTTCACGGCGCGCTTCGGGGCCGCGATGGCCGCGCTGCCCGTTGGCGACCCGCTGGACGAGAAGACGCGCGTCGGCGCCATTGTGAACGACCAGGAGATGCAGGTGCTGGCCGACCAGGTGGGCGACGCGCTGCAGCATGGCGCGCGGCTGGTTACCGGCGGCAGGCGGCTCGACCGCCCCGGTTGTTTCTTCCCGCCGACGGTGCTGGCGGACGTCACGCAGAACATGGCCGTGTGGCGCGACGAAGTGTTCGGTCCCATCGCGCCGGTGATGGCGGTCGCCGACGACGAGCAGGCGATCCGGCTGGCCAACGACTCGGTGTTCGGGCTGGGTGGCTGCGTCTGGACGCGCGACCTCGAGCGCGGCGAGCGCCTGGCGCGCCGGCTCGAGTCCGGGACGGTGTTCGTGAACTCGATCGTCAAGAGCGACCCGCGGATGCCCTTTGGCGGGGTCAAGCAGAGCGGACTGGGGCGGGAGCTGTCCTGGCACGGGCTGCGCGAGTTCACGAACGTCCAGGGCATCAACGTCTACCCGGCGTGATCGCGCGGCCCGGACAACGCCGGGTGCGCGCGATCAGATCTGCTCGACGCGCAGGACCTCGGGGATGCGCGCCTTCATGCGGGCTTCGACACCCTGCTTCAGCGTGACCATGCTCATCGGGCACGACCCGCAGGCGCCGCGCATGCGCACGGTGACCACGCCTTCGTGGAAGTCGATGAACTCGATGTCGCCGCCGTCGGCCTGCAGCGTGGGGCGGATCTCTTCGAGCACCGCCAGGATCTGTTCCTTCATGGCGTTATTCCTCCAGGGCTGCGGGAACGGAAGCGGGCGCGGGCGCGGCCACGGCGGGGCGCATCGCGTCGCCGTCCCCACATGCTAGCTCCAGAGGACCGTGCCGGTCAACCGGCGGCTTGGGAGCAACCGGCGGCTTGGGAGCAAATGGCGGCTGGGGAACAACCGGCGGCTGGGACCTTGTCGCGGCGGGGCCGGTAACCTACGATGGCTTGCGGCCGGCCGGCGCCACACCCGCAGTCGACCCTCCAACCGACGGAGCCCGCGTGAGTGACCATCTGGACGACGAACTGGCGACCCTGCGCACGCTTGCGCTGGCGGCGGGCCGCATGCTGCTGGACAGCCTGGGCAACCTCGGCCGTGTCGAGGCGAAAACCGCGACCGAATTCGTCACCGATGTCGATCGGCGCGTCGAGGACCTTGTCCTGGCGGGGCTGGCGCGCCACTTCCCGGCCGACGCCGTGCTTGCCGAGGAGTCAGGCAGCCACAAGGGGACTCCCGGCGGTCGCATCTGGTACATCGACCCGCTCGACGGCACGACCAACTACGCCCACGGACACCCGATCTTCGCCGTCTCGGCGGGCTGCGCCGGGCCGGACGGCCTTGAGCTCGGCGCCGTGTTCCTGCCGTACCTGGACGAGCTCTACCTGGCGCGGCGCGGCGGCGGCGCCACGCTTGAACGCCCGCGCTGCGGCGAAGCGCCGCGGCCGCTGGCCCGGCGCACCCCAGTGGATGTGAAGGCCGCGCTGCTGGCGACGGGCTTCCCGTACGTGCGCGACCACAACGTCGACCGCACCCTGGCCGCGGTGGGCGCCCTGCTCAAGGCGCCCTGCCATGGCATCCGTCGCGGCGGCAGCGCGGCGGCCGACCTCGTGCACGTCGCCGCGGGGAAGATGGACGGCTACTTCGAACTGCGCCTGCGCCCGTGGGACACCGCCGGCGGCACGCTGGTGGCCCGCGAGGCCGGCGTTATCGTCACCGACCTGGCCGGGGTCGAGGTGGCGGTGCCCAGTCCCACCATCGTGGCGGCCGCGCCGGGCCTGCACGCGCAGATGATGCAGGTGATCCTGGCCACCGCCGGACCGGAGGCCGCATGAGTTCGCCCAACCTCTACATCGTGGCGACGACGTTTCCCGACCGCGAGGTGGCCGAGCGCGTCGCCTCGCTGCTGGTCGACGCGGGCCTGGCGGTGTGCGCGCAGGTGGGCGCCGACCTCGTGTCGTTCCACCGCTGGGAAGGAAAGGTCTGCCGAACGCCGGAAGTGGCGGTGGTCCTGAAGGTGCTGCCCGACCGGCTCGACCTCTGCCTGGGCGACCTCAGGCAGCAGCATCCGTACGACGTGCCGCAGATCATCGCCTGGGAGGCCGACCACGTGTCGCGCGAGTACCTGGCCTGGGCGCGCGGGGAGGGGCGATGATCCCCGGTGGCGGCACTCGCGGCCTGCTCACGCTGTTGACCGACTTCGGCCTGCGCGACCCGTGGGTCGCCGAGGTCAAGGGCGCGGTCCACAGCGCCTGGGCCCGCGACCCGGGTGCCGGGCCGTGTCCCGCGCTGCATGACCTCACCCACGACATCCCGCGCGGCGACATTGCGGCCGCGGCCTGGTTCCTGGAGCGGGCGGCCGCGACCTGGCCCGCCGGCACCGTGCACCTGGCGGTTGTCGATCCCGGCGTCGGTTCGGCGCGCCCGGCGGTCGCCTGCACCGCGCGCGGGCAGTGCTTCGTCGGTCCCGGCAACGGTCTGCTGGGCTTCCTGGGCAACGATCCGGACCTGCTGGTCGTGGACCTGGCGGACCTCGCCGGCCGCGGGCACCCCCGCACGGGGCAGGTCAGCGCCACCTTCCATGGCCGCGACATCTTCGCGCCTGCGGCCGCGCGCCTGGCCCTGGGCGAGCCCCTGTCATTGCTCGGTCCCGCCCTGCCGGCCAGCGCGCTCGGGGCGCTGCCCGCCGCCCCGGGGCCGCGCCTCGCCTGGATCGACGCCTTCGGCAACGCCGTCAGCGACCTGGCCGTCGATTCCCCGTCCGGCCTGCGCCTGGTCGCAGGCGCGCGCCTGGAAGTGGCCGGCACGGCGATTGAAGGGCCATACCGCTGCTATGCCGAGGCGCCCGCCGACCGGCCGTTCTGGTACTGGGGCAGCGGCGGCGCCGTGGAGATCGCGGTGCCCGGCGGAGACGCTGCCGCGCGACTCGGGCTGCGGCCGGGACTGGCCCTGCAGGTGACTGATCCTTAACTTTGGGGGACGGCGGCGCCCGTCGGGCGCCGCCGCGGCGCGGGAGACCCTAGTCCTGGCGAGGAAGTGGCGATGACTCGATTCGAACGGACCCGGGCGGCGATGCTGGTTGTGTCGGCGTTGGCGCTCGTGGGCCTTGCCGGCTGCGGAAGCCAGCGCATCACGTTCATCTACCCGAACGAGAAACTCGACCTGTCGCTGGTCGGCAGCCGCACGCCCAAGGTGTACATCGACACCGTGACCGACATGCGGCCGCCGGTGCAGCGCAGCGGCCAGGGGCACTTCCTGAAGATCACCTTCCCGAAGGACAACGCCTGGGAAGCGCCCGCGACCACGCTCTATGCCGAAGCGCTGGTGCAGGACCTCGAACAGACCGGGCTGGTCGAACTGGTGCCGCTGGCGGCGCAGGCCGACTACCGGCTGTCGGCCGACCTGCTCTCGTTCACCTGTACGCTGCAGCGCTCGGCCACGTCCTACCTGGTGACGGGCCTGATCGGCGGCGCAGCCGGGGCGTTCCTCGGCGGCGGCGGCGACAACAGCCTCAAGACAGGCATCGCCGGCGCTGTGGCGGGCATGATGGCGATCCCGGTGCCCACGAACAACCACGCCGAGGCCGAGGTGCGCCTGACGCTGCGCGACCGCGAGGGCGACATCGTCTGGCAGAAGTCGTGCTTCGGCGAGATCAACGAGCGCAGCTACGTCACGCCCACGGCGCGGCCGGACCAGGAGATGGTCAGCCGCAACCTGACGCGCGCCGTCAAGCGCGCCGACGCGTGCCTGTTCGGGCAGTTGCGGCAGGTGCTGGGAGAGAGGGCAAAGGCGGCTCCGGCGCCGGCGCTGACCGACAGCGCGACCGCGGAGTAGCGCGCGCGGCAGTGTGCAAAACGCAGGCGGCCGGTCCCCACGGACCGGCCGCCTCGCTTTCCTCGCAGGATTCGGCCGCCAGCTACAGCAACTCCGCCGCCAGCGACGCCAGCTCCGAACGCTCGCTCTTGGCCAGCGTGATGTGCCCGTGGATCGCGTGGTCCTTGAACCGCTCGACCACGTACGTCAGGCCGTTCGACGACGCATCGAGGTACGGGTTGTCGATCTGGTAGGCATCGCCCGTCAGGATCACCTTCGCGTCCTCGCCGGCGCGGCTGACCACGGTCTTGACCTCGTGCGGCGTCAGGTTCTGCGCCTCGTCGATGATGATGAACAGCTTCGGCAGGCTGCGGCCGCGGATGTAGGTGACGGCCTCGGCCTCGACGACGCCGGTGTCGTACAGGTACTGCACCTTGTCGCCCGCGTGCTCGAGCTTCGGGTCGACCAGGAACTGCAGGTTGTCCGAGACCGGCTGCATCCAGCTGGACAGCTTCTCGTCCTTGGTGCCCGGCAGGTAGCCGATGTCCTTGCCCAGCGGCATGATCGGCCGCGAGACCATGATGCGCCGGTAGCGCTTCTCCTCGGCCACCATCTGCAGGCCGACGGCCAGCGCCAGCAGGGTCTTGCCGGTGCCGGCCTGGCCCAGCATCGTCACCAGGCGGATGTCCTCGCGCATCAGCAGCTCCAGCGCGAACTGCTGCTGCAGGTTCTTCGCGCTCAGGCCCCAGGGGCGGCTGTCGCCGTGCTGCAGCGCCTCGATCGTGGCCGTGTCGGCGCGGTAGATGCCGCGCGCGGTGTGCTTCGGGTTGCTCTCGGACTTCAGCAGGACGCACTCGTTCGGGCACAGGGGCACGCCCAGGTTCGTCAGGTGCCCGGCGTAGAAGGCGTTCACGACATCGTCGGCCACGATGTGCTCGCTCCAGCCCGTGTACAGTTCCTCGAAATTGACGACGCGGTTGAGGAAGTCCTCGGCGCGGATGCCCAGCGCATCGGCCTTCACGCGCGCGTTGATGTCCTTCGTGACGAACGTGACATCCGCGCCCGCCTTGTGCATGGCGCAGGCTGCCGCCAGGATGCGGTTGTCCGGCTGGTTCCGGTCCATGCCCGTGGGCAGGAACTCGGTGAAACTGCGCACCAGAATGTAGATCTTGCCGCCGCCGGGCAGGTCCACGCCCTGGCTCAGCGAGCGGCCGTCGCGCAACGCGTCGATATCGCGGATGACGCGGCGGGCGTTGCGGCCCTTCTCGTCGTTGCCGCGCTTGAAGCGATCGAGCTCCTCGAGCACGTCGATCGTCAGGATCAGGTTGTGTTCCTCGAAGGCGTGCAGGCTGTCGGCGTCGTGCAGCAGGACGTTGGTGTCGAGCAGGAAGCTGCGGCCGGCGGGGACGGGAATGGCGCGATCGTCATCGAGCCAGTGACCGTTGTTGGCGTCCACGGGGATCCCTCCCAGGTCTAGGGCCCGCGGCGCTGGCGCGCCGTCGGGTGATTCCGCGGGCCGCTGCGGGCGACCCGTGACCATGGTAGCGCGAGGCTCGCGTCTTGTCCCCTGCCGGATCGCGGTGTAGAGTCCGGGCATCCGCCCGCCCACAACCGGCCAAGGACCGACCCGCATGAGCCAGGCCCGACACCCGTATCGGCTGATCTTCCGGGCACTTGCCCTTTTTCTGGTGCTTGCCGCGCAGCCCGCCGCGCCGGCCCGGGCGGCAGCGCCGCCCAGGTGGCCGCTGGACCTGCCCGCCCACTGGCTGACCAGCAACTTCATGGAGTACCGCGGCGGTCGGTTCCATGCCGGCATCGACCTCAAGACCCGCGAGCAGGAGGGCTTCCCGGCCCTGGCCGTCGAGGACGGGTGGATCGAGCGCGTGCGCGTGACGCCCGGCGGCTACGGACGCGCCGTGTACCTGCGCGTCCCGTCGGGGCGCACCTACGTCTATGCGCACCTCGGCCGGTTCAACGACCGGATCGCGGCGCGCGTGCGCGAGGCCCAGGAGCGTGACGAGGCCTGGCGCGTCGAACTGGAATTCGCCCCGGACGCGTTGCCGGTGGCACGTGGCGAGGTGCTCGGCCTGACCGGGCAGAGCGGCACCACAGGCCCGCACCTGCACTTCGAGGTGCGCAATGCCGATGGCGAACCGGTCGACCCGCTGCGGTCCGGGTTCGCCGTGCGCGACACCATCGCGCCGACCATCGTCCATATCCGGGCGCTGCCGGCGGGTCCCGACGCCCTGGTCAACGGCACGCCGTGCGCCTGGCGCCTGGACGTGGCGGGACAAGCGGGGGCGGGGGACAGTGAGCCGACCGTGGCGGCCAGCGGCCCGGTGGCCTTCAGTGCCAAGGTCGTCGAGGCCACCGACCCGGCCGGGCATCGCCTCGAACCGTGGCTCCTGGAACTGCGCGTCGACGGCGAGGTGGTCTGCCGGCGCGCCAACGAGCGTTTCGCGTTCGCGGAAAACGCACAGCAGCGGCTCGAGTGGCTGGAGTGCGGGCCGGTGCGCGAGCAGTGGCTCCACCACGATCCCGCCGTCGGCGTGCCCGGGCGCGAGGGCGGCCTGTGGTTCCGCGGTCCCGACGGCCAGGGGCTGGCGCCGGGGCGACACTTGTGCGAACTGCTGGCCGTCGACCGCAGCGGCAACCGCTCGACGGCGCGGTGGGTGTTGGACGTATCGCTGCCCGGGCAGGCGCCGGCGGGGTGCCCGCCATCGACGAAATCAGTCGCCGGCTGGGTAAGCGAGCGTGTCCAAGCCGATGTTGCCGATAAATGCAGGTGTTTCCAGGGCATAAGGCCCCTGGTTGATGTTTTGCCTGAATCTGGGCCCGGGCTCACGGCGACCCGCCTGGGGCCTGCGGACGACCCGGCTTTCCTGGCCCCGGTCATCCTGGCAACCGCCGAAACGGCGCTCGATACGGTGTTTACGGGCCCGGCCGCCCGCCAGGGCCTGCGGCCGGCGGCCGATTGGGGTGTCACCTGGGCGGCCCCCGGCTGGCCCGTCGACGGCGCGCCGGTCGTGGACGTGCCCGCGGCGGCCCTCGGCTCAGGCGCGGCGCCGGATTCCTCGGGCCAGGCGCCATTCATGTACCGCTGGGACGGTGCGCACTGGCGCCTGGCCGGTCGCCTGCTGCCGCCCGCCAACCCTGAAGGGGCCTGGCGCTTCGCCCTGGACGCCCGCGGTTTCCATGCCGCCATGGTCGATACGGTCCCGCCGCGGCTGGGCCCGGCGCCGGCAACGGCCGCCCTCCACGCGGGGTTTCGCGCCGGCAGCAAGGGCGTCACGCCGCCGCGGTGGGAAATCCTGGCCGTGCCCGTGACCGACGCCGGTTCGGGCGTCGCCCCGTCCTCCATCCGGGCGACCTGGGACGGCCGGCCGCTGGTGGTCGAGCCGGACCTGCTGCGGGACCGGGTCCTGGTGGAAATCCCGGACACTGCGGCGCCGGGCGACCATGTGTTGTCGCTGGAAGCGGTCGACGAGGCGGGTCTGTCCCAGGACGGGCACTGGACGGTCCGCTGTACCGCTCGAGGCGGCGGGGGCTGATGGCGGTCGCGTCCATCCGGGCTTAAGATGGCCCGCCAATGGCCGAACTCTTTTTGAACACAGGACTTGACGGCCGGTTTCGGCCCGGGCGACCAGGTTCCGGTACCGGTAGCCGGGCCGGGAGGACGGCTGGCGACCCGGTCGCCGCCCGGAGGGATCCCGCATGCGCATCGCCTTCGTGGCGCAACCCTTCGACGAAGCCCTGCCGCCCCGGCGCAACTCGCTCGGCCACCTGACCTACCAGACGGCCCGGCGGCTCGCGGCCCGGCACGAGGTGACGTACTTCGTCAATCGCCGCCACAACCCGCGGGAACGCGTCCCGCAGGATGGCATCGATTACCGGCTGGTCGACGACTGGCCCGATCCGCAGGTGCTCGGGTTCCTGGCGAAGTACCCGAACCGCGTTCCGCAGGCCGCGGTCATCCGCTCGGGGCTGTACCACGGCGCGTACGCGCGGGCCGTGGCGCGCCAGTTGCGAGGCGGGCGCTACGACTGGGTGAACGTGCTGAACTTCGCCAACTTCCTGCCGGTGTTCCGGCGGGTCGCCCCGCGTACGCGGCTGGCGTTGGAGATGCACTGCGAGTGGCTGACGCAGTTTCCCGCCGGTACGGTGCGGCGGCGGCTGCTCTACGCGGATCTCGTGACCGGGACGAGCGGCTACATCGCCGACCTGGTCCGGCAGGCCCATCCCCAGGTGGACGGGCGCTGCCACGCGCTGTACAACGGGTGCGAGACCGACCTGTTTGCCGATGCCGCGCCCGCGCGCGCCGGCCGCAGGCCGGCGACGGTCCTGTTCGTCGGGCGGCTCTCGCCCGAGAAGGGCCTGCACACGCTGCTCGAGGCGATGGAACTGGTCTGTCGCGAGATGCCCGAGGCGCGGCTCGACCTGGCCGGGCCGCCGTCGTCGCTGCCGCGCGATTACATCGTGGGCATCAGCGCCGACCCGCGGGTGCGCGCGCTGGCGGCGTTCTACGACGGCACGGCGTGCACGGACTACCAGGCGTGGCTGCGCGGCCGCGCCGAGCAGGGTGCGCTGGCCGGGCGCGTGCGCTTCCTGGGCGTGATCCCGCAGGCGGAACTGCCGGCGGTGTACGCGCAGGCCGACGTGCTGGCCAACCCGTCGTTCAGCGAGTCGTTCGGCATGACGCTGGTCGAGGGGATGTCCACGGGCCTGCCGGTCGTCGCCACGCGCGTGGGTGGCATGCCCGAGATCGTGGCGCCGGGTGTCACCGGGTTCCTTCGCGAACCCGGCGATGCGCAGGGCCTGGCCGCAGACCTGCTGGCCTGCCTCGGTTCGACGGCGCGCCGTGACGACCTGGGTGCGGCCGGCCGCCGCCGCGTGCTGGAGATGTTCACCTGGGAGGCGCGCGCGAGCCGGCTTGAAGGCCTGCTCGCCGCTGTGGGCGATTGAGATGACGGCCGGCGAACATCGCCGGCCCACTGGGGTTCGAGTCCGGGCGGCCATGGCGCGCCGCCGGCGGGGATGAAGCCGATGCAACGAAGTGGCCTGCAGGAATTCTGGTCGCACCGCGAACTGCTGTTCTTCATGGTCTGGCGCGACCTGAAGGTGCGATACAAGCAGACGGCGCTGGGCGTGGCGTGGGCTGTCATCCAGCCGCTGGCCAGCACGCTCATCTTCTTCCTGTTGTTCGGGAAGATGGCTAAGATGCCCAGCGACGGCGTGCCCTACCCGGTGTTCGTCTACCTGGGCATGGCCGTGTGGACGTATTTCGCAGGCGCGGTCGGCTACTCGTCGAACAGCCTGGTCAACAACAGCCAGCTGCTGACAAAGGTCTGGTTCCCGCGGATCATCATCCCGCTGGCCGGCGTGCTCAGCCTGCTGCCCGACTTCATCATCGCGGCGCTGGTCGGCTTCGTCATCATGATCGTGTACGGGCAGCCGCTGGCCTGGACCGTGCTGCTGTGGCCGCTGCTCCTGCCGCTGGTGGTGCTCCTGGCGCTGGGGGCCAGCCTGATCCTGGCCACGCTGAACGTCCGCTACCGCGACGTGAAGTACGCGGTCCCGTTCCTGATGCAGATGTGGATGTTCCTGACGCCGATCATCTACCCGGTCAGCAAGGTGCCCGAACAGTACCGGCCGCTGCTGATGCTCAATCCGATGGCGGGCACGGTGGAAGCGTTCCGGACCGCGGCGCTGGGCGGCCGCGCGCTGCCCTGGCCCGCGCTCGGCGCTGCGCTGGGCATGGGGATCATCGTGCTGCTGCTGGGCCTGCGCTATTTCTCGAAGGCCGAGCGCGAGTTCGCGGACATCATCTAGAAGGAAGCCGACGCCATGTACGCCGTCAGTGTGCACGAGATCTGCAAGCAGTACCGCCTGGGCCAGTTCAAGCAGGGCGACACGATGCTGCGCGAGGCCATCGTCAGCGCGTTCCGCGGTCGTCGCGGGCGGGGGCAGGAGGAGATCCTGCACGCGCTCAGCGGGGTCACCTTCGACGTCAGCCAGGGCGAAGTGGTGGGCCTGATCGGTCGCAACGGCGCCGGGAAGAGCACGCTGCTGAAGGTGCTCTCGCGCATCACGTACCCGACCAGCGGCAGCTACACGACCAACGGCCGCCTGTCGGCGATGCTCGAGGTGGGCACCGGCTTCCACGAAGAGCTGACCGGCCGCGAGAACGTCTTCATGAACGGTTCGATCATGGGGATGCGGAAGGCCGAGATCGCGGGCAAGATCGACCAGATCGTCGCCTTCGCGGGCATCGAGCGGTTCATCGACACGCCCATCAAGCGCTACAGCTCGGGCATGCGCCTGCGGCTGGGCTTCGCGGTGGCGGCGCACCTGGACCCGGATATCCTGTTGGTCGACGAGGTGCTCGCGGTCGGCGACGCCGAGTTCCAGAAGAAGTGCCTCGACTCGATGGGCGAGATGCGGGGCGGTGGGCGCACGGTCATCTTCGTGTCGCACAACATGGCCGCGGTCGAGAACCTGTGCCAGCGCGTGATCTGGATCGACAAGGGCCGCGTGCACATGGACGGCCCGGCGCAGGACGTGGTGCGTGCCTACATGGCCACGTTCTCGTCGGCGCAGTCGGGCGCCGCCGACCTCGCGGCGATCAACTCGCGCGTCGGCACCGGCGAGGCGAAGTTCCTCGGCACCGACTTCCTGGACCGCCAGGGCCAGACGCTGAACTTCGTGCGCAGCGGCGATGCCCTCACGCTGCGCCTGCGCACGCATCTTTCCGAGATGATCCCCGACCTGCACGTGGGCGTCGAGATCCGCAACGAGATGGGCCTGATGATGGCCGCCAGCAACAACTGGATGACCGGGCCCAGCCTGGTGCGCGTGCCGGCGGGCGACTACAACTTCGATCTCGAGATCGACGCGCTGCACCTGATGCCCGGCCGCTACTTCCTGACGCTGTGGCTGAAGGGCCCCGACAGCCGCAACTACGACCTGCTCGAGAACTGCCTGATCATGGACGTCGAGACGTCGGACTACTACGGCACCGGCCGCGGCATCGACCCCAATTTCGGGATGATGTTCCTGCCGGCGCGCTGGCGGGCCGACAGCCGGCTCAGCGGCCAGCCGTGACCGGCGGCCGGTTGCGGGCGGCGGCGCGCGGGACGCTCGAGGGCGTCGCGTCGCTGCTGTCGCGGCCGCTGCCGGCGAGTGATCTGCAGGCACCCGCAATCGTGTTCGCACCCCACCAGGACGACGAGACGCTCGGCTGCGGCGGGCTCATCGCGCTCAAGCGCGCGCAGGGCGTCGCCGTCAGCGTCGTGTTCATGACCGACGGCCGCACCTCGCACGCGCGCTGGCTGGATGGCGACGAACTGGCGCGCCGCCGCCGCGCCGAGGCGGTCGCGGCCTGCGGCGCGCTGGGCGTGGCGGAAGCGGATGTGCACTTCCTGGAATTCCGCGACGGCGAGCTCGGGAACAACCTGGAGGCCGCGGTCGAGCGCGTGGCGCAGCTGCTGCGCGAACTGCCCGGCCGCGTGCTGCTGGCGCCCTACGCGCACGACGTGACGCCCGACCATCTCGCGACGCTCGCCGCCGTCACCGGCGCGGTGGCGGCGCTGCCGGCGGGCCCGGCGTGGACGCTGCTGGAGTACCCGGTCTGGTTCTGGCGCCACTGGCCCTGGGTGTGCGCGAACGACGAGCGCTCCCTGCTGCGGCCGCGCGTCATTCTTGCCGCGGCGGTTCGCCGCTGCGCGCACCTCGCGACGCACATCGACGTGCGATCCGCGCTTCCCGCCAAGCGCGCGGCCCTGGCCTGCCACCAGACCCAGATCAGCCGCCAGGAAGGACGTGCCGATTGGCCGGTCCTTGCCGATGTTGCCGGCGGCACGTGGCTGGATCGGTTCTTCACCGGCCGTGAGCATTTCCGCCGCCGGCGCCTGGCCGCCGGCCGCGCCGCACGCTGATTCCCCGGGCCCCGGGAGCGATCATGCCATCATCCTGGCGACAACGCATCCGCGACGCCGTGCGCGCCCTGGCGCCCGCCCGCCCGTCGGTAATCGGCGTGGGGCCGGGGCAGGGCCTGCGATTCGACCCGGGCGCCGGCGATCCCGCCTACGCCACGGGCGCGGTCGAACTGCCGGTGCAGGAAGCGCTCGCGTCGCTTCTGCGCCCGGGCGACTTCGTGCTCGATGTCGGGGCCAACGTCGGCTTCCTGTCCGTGATCGCCGCGCGCCTGGTCGGCCCCGCCGGCCGCGTCGTCGCCTTCGAGCCCGTGCCCGCCAACGCGCGGCAGGTCCGCCGCAATGCCCGCCTGAACGGAATCAAGAACATCGAGGTCATCCCCGTCGCGGTCGGCGACCACTCCGGCCGCGCGCGCCTGGTGCTGGCCCGATTCGCCGGTGGCGCCGCGTTGCGCGAGGCCGGCGCGCCGCCCGACGCCTGCGGCGAGATCGACGTGGCGATCACGACCCTCGACGACTGGCTGGCCGCGCACCGTGCCCCGGCGCCGGCGCTGGTGAAGATCGACGTCGAGGGCGCCGAGCCGGCCGTTCTGCGCGGGCTCGCGGCAACATTGGCGCGCGCAAGGCCGGCGCTGCTGGTCGAGGTCGACGACGCCACGCCTGCCGGCGCCGACGCCAAGGCCGCGGAGTGCGCGTCGATCTGTGCGGCGCACGGCTACGCGGTGCGTCGGCTGGAGGACGGCTACCCGCACCTGGCGCAGTGGTGCGTCGTGCATCTGCTGGCGACAGCGGAGGCGACATCATGATGAAACGCGGTCGGATCATCTGGTGCGTCGTGTTGGCGGCGCTGGCCGCCGTGGCGTCCGGCTGCGGAAGCAAATCGACGCCGAATGATCCCGGCGGTGGCGCGTTGTCATTCCGCCACGTCGTCATCGACCCGGCGCCACCGGGCGGCAGCGATTGCTGCACCGATGTCTGCGCCACCGGCGACCTGGACGGCGACGGACTGGCTGACCTGGTCGTGGGCGGCCAGCACGCGACCGGCGCGGCGCTCGCCTGGTACCGGGCACCGACCTGGGACAAGCTGCCGCTGGGCGACGGCGAGTTCACGACCGACATGCAGGTGGCCGACCTGGACGGCGACGGCCGCAACGACGTCGTCGTGGGCGATCTCGATCGCGGCCTGGTCTGGCTGCGGAATCCCGACGCGCCGGGGGGCGCCTGGCAGCAGCAGGTCATCGGCGCGGGCTACGTGCATGACCTCGAGGCCGGCGACATCGATGACGACGGCGACATCGACCTTGTCACCGGCGACAAGGCGCAGGTCGTCGTCTGGATGCAGGCCGCGGGCGGCGCCTGGCAGTCGCGGCAGGTGCTCGTGCGCGACGGCGAGGGCGTGGCCCTGGCCGACCTTGACGGCGACGGCGACCTGGACCTGGTACTGGGTGGGCTGTGGCTCGAGACGCCTGCGGAACCACTGACCGGAACCTGGGCCCGCCACGACTTTGCCCCGGCCTGGAGCAAGGACGCGCGCGTGAAGGCGGGCGACCTCGACGGCGACGGCGACCTCGACGTGGTCCTGACCGCGTCGGAGGGCGAGGGCCCCCTGGCCTGGTTCACGGCGCCGGACGACCCGCGCACGGAAAACTGGACGGAACACCGCATCGGCAGCCTGACGCTCAACGGCACGCACAGTCTGCAGCTGGCCGACTTCGACGGCAACGGCTCGCTGGACGTGGCGACGGCCGAGATGCACATCGGCGGCAAGCGGGTGCTGGTCTACCTGCAGGTCGCGGGCGGTGGCTGGCGCGAGATGATGCTGGCGACGAGCGGGTCGCACAACCTGCGCGCGGTGGATGTCGGCGCCGACGGCGACAGCGACCTGGTGGGCAAGAATTTCGGGGGTTCCGTGCGCGCCTTTAAGATGTGGGAGAACCGGCGGGTGGAGTAGGAGGAGCGCTTCGCCCACGTTGCCAGGAAAAGGCATTTCTCGCTCGGCCCATGCTTGATCCCCATGAGACTTGCGCCGGCGCAACTGGCCGACGCAGCCGCCCGCGGTGCTGCCGGCGCGATCGCCGCCGCAGCTCGCATTCGGGTTCGACCAGACGCCCGCGACCACGGACTGGCCGGAGATGGACCAGACGGAGGGACGGGGCGTGGGCTGGGAGTAGATCCACGAGTCAGGTGAGCAGGTGATCGTGCCGCGCGCGCAACAGCGGGGTGGATTGACGCGCTGGGTCGGGGTGTGTCACAATTGACGGGTGGCCGGGGCGCGATCGTCGGGCGGCTGGGGGAGAATCGGTGGTTCTTTTTCCTATCCCCCGAACGCATGGATGAGCAGTAGCAAGGGAGTGCGCCGCAGTGTGCGGGATTGTCACCGTCTACGCCAAGGATCCGGCGCGCCGAGAGCTTGACGCCTCGCTCGTGGCCGCCCACCTGCCGGCAATGCTCGCGACGCTCGGC
>CAIWHK010000039.1 GCA_903912525.1 uncultured bacterium
TCCTGCCGGTACTTCACCTTGTCGAGCTTGCCCTCGAGCGCCGCGTTCAGCAGCCCGCGGGTGTGCTTGATCGAGATGCGCTTGCCGATGCCGAACGGGCCGCCGGTCCAGCCGGTGTTCACCAGCCAGCAGTTCGCACCCGTGGCTTCCATCTTCGCGCGCAGCATGTCCGCGTACACGAACGGGTGGTGCACCATGAACGGCGCCCCGAAGCAGGCCGAAAACGCGATCTCGGGCTCGATGCCCAGGCCGATCTCGGTGCCCGCGATCTTCGCCGTGTAGCCGCTGATGAAGTAGTAGATCACCTGTTCGGGCGACAGCCGGGCCAGCGGCGGCAGCACGCCCTGCGCATCGCAGGTCAGCAGGATGATGTTCTTCGGGTGCGTGTCGACGCGGCCCTCCTCGAGCACGCCCTCGATGAACGAGAGCGGGTACGAGGCGCGCGTGTTCTCGGTCAGCTTGTCGTCGTCCAGGTCCAGCTTCCTGGTCGTCGGGTCGTGGACCACGTTCTCGAGGATGGTCCCGAACCGGCGCGTGCAGTCGTGGATCTGCGGCTCGTGCTCGGCCGACAGGCGGATCACCTTGGCGTAGCAGCCGCCCTCGAAGTTGAAGATGCCGCGGTCGGACCAGCCGTGCTCGTCGTCGCCGATCAGCTTGCGCTTGGGATCGGCCGACAGCGTCGTCTTGCCGGTGCCCGACAGGCCGAAGAACAGCGCGGGCTCCTTCAGTTCGTAGTCGACGTTGGCCGAGCAGTGCATGGCCAGCACGCCGTCCAGCGGCTTCAGGAAGTTCATCACCGTGAAGATCGACTTCTTGATCTCGCCGGCGTACATCGTGCCCAGCACCAGCGCGCGGCGGTCGGCAAAGTTCAGCGCCAGCACCGTCTGCGAGCGCGTGCCGTCGATGCGCGGGTCGCACTTGAAGTGCGGGCACGCGATCAGCGTGAACTCGGGCACGAACTCCTTGTACTCCTGCCGGCTCTTCGGCGAGATGAACATGTTGCGCGCGAACAGGCTCTGCCAGGCGTCCTGCGTGATGATGCGGACGGCGAGCCGATGCTCGGGATCCTGCCCGCAGTACACGTCCTGGACGAAGATCTCCTCGCCCTGCAGGTGGCCCTGCACGCGGGCGAACAGGTTCGCGAACTTCTCGGGCGCCAGCGGGCGGTTGTACTCGCCCCACCAGACCTTGTCCTCGGTCTCGTGCTCGCGGACGATGTACTTGTCCTGCGCCGCGCGCGCGGTCCACTTGCCGGTCTCGACCAGCATGGCCCCGTGGTTGACGATCTGGCCCTCGCCGCGGAAGATGAACTCCTCGTAGAGCGCTTCCTCGGTCAGGTTCCAGTACACGCGCTTCAGTTCCATCAGCCCGTGGTTCTCGAGGCCGAAATCGGCCTTCAGATCCGTGCGATGATGGTCCGCCGGCGAGGCGATCTTCAAAGACTTCTTCATAGCCAGTCCCTCACCATCTTGCGCTGACCGATGATCAGTTCATTGGGTGAATTGGGATCCAGGGCCCACTTCATCCGCTCGATGCCCTCGATGATTTCCTTCGACGTCCCGCACGTGCTCAGGCGCAGGAAGCCCTCCATGCCGAACTCGACGCCCGGCACGGTGCAGACCATCACCTTGTTCAGCAGAAACTCGGCCAGCTTGGTGCTGTCCTTGTTGTAGGTCGAGAAGTCGGCGAAGCAGTAGAACGTGCCGTCGGGCGGCGTCACCTTCACGCCGTCGAAGGCGCCCAGGCGCCGCACCATCACGTTGGCGTTGTTCTCCAGCGTCATCACCAGGTTGTCGACGCAGCTCTGCGTGCCGTTGATGGCCGCGATCGCCGCCTTCTGCAACAGGCCCGACGGGCCGCTGGTCTGGTGCGACTGGATGATCGCCATCACTTCGATCAGCTTCGGGTTCGCGATGGCCCAGCCGATGCGGAAGCCCGTCATCGCATAGACCTTCGAGACGCCGTTGATGACGATCATCTTGCAGTTGTCGCTGCCGAAATCCGAGGCGCACGCGATCGGGTTGGTGACCCGCTTGCCCCCGAAAACCAGGCGATTGTAGATGTCGTCCATGATCAGGTAGATGCCCTCCTTCTCGCAGAGGGCCACGACATCCTTGATGAACTTCTCGGGGTAGATGGCGCCCGAAGGATTGTTCGGGCTGTTGATCATGATGGCTTTGGTGTTCGACGACATCCGCATCGTGATGTCGGAGATGGTCGGGATGAGGCCCCCGTCCATCGGCTTCGCGGGCACCGGCACCGCGCCGCACATCTTGACCATCTCGGGATAGCTGACCCAGTACGGCGAGGGGAAGATGACCTCGTCCTGCGGGTTCAGGATCGCCTGCAGCGCGCACATGATCGCCTGCTTGGCGCCGCCCGACGCCATCACCATGCCCAACGTCGGCCGGTAGCCGTACTGGTCATGCGTGTAGCGGATGATGGCGGCCTTCATGTCCGGCGTGCCGTAGGCCGCCGTGTAGCGCACCTCGCCCGAATTGAGCAGTCCCGCGGCCGCCGTCAGCGCATCGAGCGGCGGCAGGCTCTTCGGTTCGCCGCCGCCCAGGTGAATGACGGGATCACCCTTCGCGCGCATGATCGCGACGCGCTCATTCATCTTCAGCGTGGCCGATTCCCGCAGGTCCCTGGCAATCAGACTGATGGTCATGTTTCGTCCCTCTCCCGCTGCCACGGCGACGCGCATCGGCGATCGCCGGGCGTCGTTGGGTCGTGGAATCCGAAGAGGCAAAACTAAGCCGGTGGGGCGGGAAAGTAAACCGGGGTCGGGCGGGGCGCGGGGCGGGTAATGTGGTGGGGAATTGGGGGGTTTGATGGGGAGTTCGGTTGGTGGTGTGGGCCGCGCGTGGTGGCGTCGTGCCGGTTCGACGAGCCCCTCTGTGGGCTGGGTGTTGTTGGTGTTATCACGGTCGTGATAACGGGGGGGTGGGTGGGGGTTGTGGGGGCGGGTCGGGGTGAGGGTTCTGGGGGCGGTTCGGCGCCTGGCTGTGTGCGCCCTGACCGGGCGCCCGCCCGGCGGGCTTGTTGGGGTCATTTATTTAAATCCCTTGCGGTTACTGACGTGCTTCGCTATATTTTCGCCTCCAAAAACAGCGATCCCGACCTCCCCCGAAAGGTTGCGCTGCCATGCCCCACTTCGAGCTGCCCGCGTTCGCCCCCAACCGCCCCGCCGCCACCGTCGACGCCGCCCTGCGCCAGGCCCTCGTCGCCTGCGACCGCGCCAACGAGTGCGCCGTCCTCTGGTTCGCCGAGGTGCAGCGCCGCGCCCTGTACCGCGAGCTCGGCCACGCCAGCCTGGAGCTCTACGTCACCGAGGGCCTCGGCTGCACCCGCAACCGCTACTGGCAGTTCAAGCGCCTGGCCGACGACCTCGACCGCCTGCCCGTGTTGAAGGACGCCGTCTCGAGCGGGCAGGTTGGCTGGACCAAGGCTCAGCAGGTGGCGCGGGTCGCGACGGCGGAGACCGAGTCATTGTGGGTCGACCGCGCCGTGGCGGGCGGTCGGCGCGAGCTGGAAGTCGCGGTGCGAGCGGCGCTCGGGAAGAAGCCGGCCAAGGCGAAGCGGCGCGAGGCGGCGGGGCAGTTGGCGTTCGCGACGGTTGCGGAGCCAGTTGCGCCGGCGCAAGCGGTCGAAGTGCCGACGACGATCTCATTGCGCGCCGACGGCCTGCAACTGGCGCGGTTCGAGGCGCTGCTCGAGAAGGCGCTCAAGCTGCGCGCGGTGCCGGCGGGCACGGATCGATTGGACGTGATCCTGGCGGCGCTCGAATCGCTGGTGGCCTCGGCCGATGGCGCACCGGGTCGCAACGCCGCCCCCGCGGTCCAGGTCATCGTGCAGCAGTGCCCCGACTGCACCACGGCCGCCGCCGTCACCAGTCGCGGCGAGAAGCGACTTGCGCCGGCGCAAGTCGACGCGCTGGCCTGCGACGCGCGCGTGAAGCGGCCGGGCCGGCCGAATCGCGCGGTGATTGCGCCATCGGTGCGGACGGCCGTGCTGGCCAGGGATCGCTACAAGTGCACGACGCCGGGGTGTGGGGCGACGCATTTTCTCGAAGTGCATCACGTGGTGCCGCGGGCGCGGGGTGGAAGCAACAAGGCCGAGAATCTGGTGACGTTGTGCGGAAGGTGTCATCGGTTTGCGCATGAGCGGGATGGCGGAATTGCGCCGGCGCAAGTGGTGCAGGGCGGCGATGGTGCGGAGGGATAACCCGCCGGGCGAGTTGCGCCGGCGCAAGTGGCGCAGGGCGGCGATGGCGCTGAGGGATAGCCCGCCGGGCGAGTTGCGCCGGCGCAAGTAGTGCGCAGCGGCGATGGCGCGGCGCGGTATCCGGCGCATGAAATTTCGGCGGCGACACTGGCCTGACCCCTGTCCCGTGAGATGTTCCGCCAATGGCGGTTCCCGCATCGGCATCACATCCCCTTTGTGTTATGCCGGTCGCGATAACATGAACCAAACGGTGCGATTGCGCGGTCGGCGTCAGACTGGCGCGCAGCCTCTGGAGCCAAGGCGACTTGCGCCGGCGCAAGTCCGACGGTTTCCCCTATCCCCCATCCCGGTTATCATGGCCCTTCGACTTCAGCCTGCCCCCAAGAACCGAAAGCAGCCCCAAATGCCCGGCACCGCCTGGCTCATCGACGGCATGGCCTACGTCTTCCGTTCCTACTACGGCGTCAGGCCGATCGCCGCGCCCGACGGCACCCCCGTCAATGCCGTCTACGGCCTGGGCATGACGCTGCAGAAGCTGCTCAAGGACCACAAGCCCGAGCATGTCGCCTGCTGCTTCGACGCCGGGCAGCGCACTTTCAGAAGCGACCTCTACCCGCCCTACAAGCAGAACCGCGGCGAGGCACCCGAGGACCTCATCCCCCAGTTCGACCTTTGCCGCGCACTCACAGGCCACATGGGGATGGCCACGGTGATGGTGCCGGGGTTCGAAGCGGACGACATCATCGCCACGCTCACCACCAGGCTGCTCGCGAGCGGGCACGAGGTCGTCATCGTCTCGGGCGATAAGGACCTCGCGCAACTGCTCAAACCCGGCGTCAGGCAGTACGACCTCTCGAAGGAGCAATGGCGCACCCACGACGATGTGCCGGCCTGGCTGGGCGTCCCCGCGCACCAGGTGGTCGACCTGCAGGCGCTGACCGGCGACCAGGTCGATAACGTTCCCGGCGTGCGCGGTGTGGGCCCGAAGGCGGCCGTTGCGCTTCTGGAAGTGTACGGGACGCTCGAGGCGATCTATGCTGACCTCGACCGCGTCGAAACACTCCCCATCCGGGGCGCGGCCGGGCTCAGGCGCAAGCTGGAAGAAGGCCGCGAGATGGCGCACCTCTGCCGGCAGCTGGTGCAACTGCACCACGAGGTGCCGTGCGGCATTGAGACGACGGAATTGGCCTACACTGGGGCTGATTCAACAACGATCGACGCGTTCGCCGAACAGTGGGGACTGAAAGCCATCGCGCGGCAGGTGCCGCGGCGGTGAGCAGGAGCAGCATGATCACACCGACGAACCCGACATTGCTGAACCTGGCCCTGGTGGGCGGCGGCGGCGCCGTGGGCGCGATGGCGCGCTACGGCGTCGGCGGGCTGCTGCACAAACACGCGACGGCCACCGGATTCCCGCTGGGCACGCTGGCGGTGAATCTGGCCGGGTGCCTGTTGATCGGGGTCGTCGCAGGGCTGGCCGAGGCGCGGCAGGTGGTGCCGCACGAGGCGCGGTTGTTCCTGACCGTGGGCGTGCTGGGCGGGTTCACGACGTTCTCGGCGTTTGGCTACGAGACGATGCTGCTGCTGCGGGCGAACGACTTCCTGCGCGCGGGGCTCAACGCCGGGGTCAACGTGTTCGCGGGGCTGCTGCTGGTGTGGATCGGGTTTGCGTTGACCACGCGTTGAACGAGCCCACGACGACAACGAAGCGGCGCGGGCCCGGCAAAGGACCCGCGCCGCTTCCTTTCGACAAACGACCAAGCCCTACAGCGGCCGCGTCGCCTTCTTCAACCAAACCTTCTCCGCCCGCGTCAGCGCCGGCGCCAGTTCCTTGTACACGCGCTTGTGGTAGGCGTTCAGCCACGCCACCTGGTCGCGCGTCATCAGGGACTTGTCGACCAGCTTGCGGTCGATCGGGCACAGCGTGATCGCGTGGAAGCGGTACCAGGTCTTCGCCAACGTCGAAAGTTTCTCATCGCGCGTGACGAAAGCCAGGTTCTCGATGCGGATGCCGAAGCGGCCGTCCTCGTAGTAGCCCGGCTCGATGGACATCAGGTTGCCCTCGACGAACGGGGGCGTCACGATGTTCTTCAGGCTGTGCGGGCCCTCGTGCACGCCCAGGTACTGGCCCACGCCGTGGCCGGTGCCGTGGTTGTAGTCGCGGCCGGCCATCCACAGGTGGCGGCGCGCGAAGACTTCCTGGCGCTGGCCGGTGGTGCCGGCGGGGAACGGCGTGATGGTGCAGTCGATGTTGCCCATCAGGACGCGCGTGAACATCTCCTTCTGGCGCGGCGTCGGCTTGCCGAAGGCGACGGTGCGGGTGATGTCCGTGGTGCCCTCGAGGTACTGGCCGCCGCTGTCGATCAGGTAGATGCCCTTCCGCTTCAGCTTGGCGTTGGTCTTCGGCGTGGCGCTGTAGTGGATGATCGAGCCGTGCGGGCCGAAGCCGCTGATGGTGCCGAAGCTGCAATCCTTGCAGTGGCGGTCCATGCGGCGGAAGGCCTCGAGCTGGTCGGAGGCCGACAGCTCGGTCTGGTCGCCCTTGGGCACGGCGCCCTCGAGCCACTGCAGGAAGCGCACCATCGCGACGCCGTCTCGGCGGTGGGCCTCGGTGATGGCCTTGATCTGCGTGGGGTTCTTCACCGCGCGCATGGCCACCAGCGGCGAGGCGGCGCGGATCAGCGGCGCCTTCTTCAGCGTGTCGGCCACGCGGCGGCTGGTGCTGGTCGGGTCCACCCACACGGTCACCTTCTGGCGGCCGAGGGTGGCCAGGTCGGCCCACACCTTCTTGTACTCGGCGACCTTCGTGAAGGGGCGCAGCTCGCGGATGATCTCGCGGCTCAGCTTGCGCTCGTCCACGTACAGCGTGCAGCCGCGGTCGGTGACGATGACGTAGGCCGTCACGACGGGCGTGAACGCGATGTCGTCGGCGCGGATGTTCAGCAGCCATGCCACCTGGTCCAGCGAGCAGACGACGTGCGCCTTGGCGCCGTGCATCTTCATCGCCTCGCGCAAGCGGGCCAGCTTGCTCTGGGGCGTCTCGCCGGCGTAGCGGCGCGGGTGGACGGTGACCGGCGCCAAGCTGTCCTCGGGACGGTCGGCCCAGATGGCGTCGATCGGGTTGGCGCGCAGGAACTCGACGCCGACGCCCAGCGGCGCCAGGGTCATCTCGAACTCGTCGGCGGCCGACATCGAGATCACGGTGGCATCGACGCCCAGCGACTGGCCGGGGCGCAGCTGCTTGGCGGCCCAGGTGGTCATGGCCGGGGTGCCGGGCTCGCCCATGCGCATCAGTTCGATGCCCGAGCCGGCCAGTTCCTTCGAAGCCTGCAGGAAGTAGCGGCCGTCGGTCCACATCGCGGCGCGGCGCGAGCCCACGACGAGCTCGCCCATCGAGCCGGTGAAGCCGCTCAGCCAGGCGCGGTGCTTCCAGGCGTCGGGCAGGTACTCGCTCTGGTGGGGGTCGGCGCTGGGCACGTACAGGGCGTTGATCCCCAGCGTCTTCATCTCGCGGCGCAGGGCCGCCAACTTGTCGCGCGCGTTCATCGCGGTCCTCCCGTGGGTTTTATGCGGTCAGGGGCGGACATCATAACGGCATTGGCGGGGTTTCGCGCAAATGAAAAACGCCGCCCGGGGGGGCGGCGGTCGCAAACCAGAGCGCTGAACAGGAAAAATCAGGCCTTCGGCGCCACGTCCAGCCGCTTCTCGAACTCGATCTCGTCGCGCACCGGGATGCCGTAGTAGCCGACCCGCGGCACGTTCGGCTTCAGCAGGCGGATCTTCGTCATGCCGCCCAGGCGCACCTGCGAGATGACGTAGCCGCGCTTCTGGAAGAAGCGCTGGGCGTCAAGGTTGTCGTTGGTGGCGATGGTCCAGATCTTGGCGCAGCCGGCCTCGCGGGCGACCTCTTCCACGCGCTCGATCAGCATCGTGCCGACGCCCATGTACTGGCAGAGCGCGTCGATGGTCACCAGTTCGCACTCGCCGCCGTAGATGCAGTAGGTGGCCAGGCCCACGCGCTCGCGGCCCTCGGTGGCGATGAAGCCGGGCAGCTTGTGCGGGTCGTGCACCTCGGACCGGGACACGACAAAATCGCCGCCGAACAGGAGCTCGGTCCGCTCCTGCACCCAGAGGCGATCATCGTCGGTCAACTCGGTCACGCGCATGGACACGTCCCTGAGAAACCGTTCGAACAGCTGGTCGTTCACCGCTGCCCTTACCTTTGCTGTTCCTGCCCTGGCGCCGATCATCATACGGCAAAAATGGTTGGCGCCCGGGGCGCACGCAAGGAGCACCGTGAATCATCGGATGAATTCCATCTGGCTTGACCCCCAAGCGGTCACCATATTGGGACCAGCCGGCAGAGCCCCGCCCAACCGGAGGCAGCACAAGATGTTCGGCCGCACCTCGCCCCTCCTCTCACCTGAAGAGCGCGCCCGCCGCGCCCGCCATGTCCTCCGTGCCCGCCCCCGCAGCCCGTTGCGCGCGCGGCAGGCCGTCCAGTTCGGCACCGTCGCGATCATCATCTATATCGGCTGGCGGTTCGTGCAGTGGGTGCAGGGCCTGGAGAGAGGCGTCACCGACGGCGCACGTTCGCCGGGCGTCGAGGGTTTCCTGCCCATCGCCTCGCTGATCAGCCTGCGCCACTGGGTCGAGACCGGCGTCATCAACATGGTGCACCCGGCCGGCCTGATGATCCTCTGCCTGGTCCTGCTGACGGCGCTGCTGTTGAAGAAGGCGTTCTGCTCGTGGCTGTGCCCCGTCGGCACGTTCTCGGAGTACCTCGCGCGCGCCTCGCACAAGGTGTTCAAGCGGCGCGTGAAGCTGCCCAGGTGGCTGGACTGGCCGCTGCAGTCGCTGAAATACCTGCTGCTGGCGTTCTTCGCGTTCACGATCTTCTTCGTGATGTCGCGCGAGCAGGTGGCGCAGTTCCTCGACCAGCCCTACAACCGCGTCTCCGACATCAAGATGCTCTACTTCTTCACGCACGCGTCGGCGGCCACGGTGTGGGTGCTGGGCATCCTGACGGCGCTGTCGTTCGCCGTGCCCTACTTCTGGTGCCGGTACCTGTGCCCGTACGGCGCGCTGCTGGGGCTGGTCTCGCTGGCGTCGCCGCTGAAGATCGTGCGCTCGACGTCGGCCTGCACCAACTGCCGGCAGTGCGCGTCGGTGTGCCCGTCGTTCCTGGACGTCGACCTCACCAAGACGGTCCACTCGGTCGAGTGCACGGGGTGCCTCGAGTGCGTTGCGGCCTGCCCCGAGAGCCACGCGCTGCAGATGCAGCCAACCGGCCTTCTGGCCCGCTGGAAAGTGAAAGTGAAGCCCGCCGTGTTCGCGGTGCTGGTCGCGGGGCTGTTCTATGGCGGCATCCAGGCGGCGCAACTGGCCGGCGTCTGGCATGGGCAAACAGACCAACGTGAACTGGTGGAACGGGTTAGACGCGGCATGAGCGGGTCCGAGTACGACCATGTCGGGCGGCCGCAGTCAGATCAAACGCATTAAATCGCCTAAATCCGCCCGGCAAAGGGCCGATCATTTCGCGTTGCCACTTGAGGTTAACCGCGGAAGGCATCGCCCACCTTGTCCCCGGTCCGCAAAAGCACAACAGCACGCGCGAGCGCTGAAGACGCCCGGCGGTTGCCGATTCTCGACCGCCAGGCCGATCGCGAGCTCGCTGTGCGCTCCCGCCGCGTGGCCTTCGTCTATGTGCCGGTCGTCCTCCTGCTGACGATGATCACCGACCTCAAGGATGTCGCCCCGTGGACGGCCGCCGCCGTGGGGCTGGTCTACGTGGCGGCCGGCGCCGCGCGGTTGCGCCTGAGCGCCACCTTCGATCGGACCTACGATGCCGCGCCTGCGCGCTGGCGCCGGCACTTCGCGATCGTCACGCTGGCTCCCGCGGCCTGCTGGGGCCTCCTGTTGCCGCTGATCGGCGTGAAGCTGGGCTTCACGTGGACGTTCCTGGTCTGCATGCTGGCCACGGCGGGCATTGCCGCCGGCTCGATCAGCAGCCTGTCACCGCGCATGGTCATCCTCCGGTGGTTCGTGTCCATGCAGATGGCCCCGGCGACCGTGGCGCTTGCCGTGGCCGGTCACGGCCGCGAGGCGGGCCTGTCCCTGCTGCTGGTGGTCTTCTGGGCGCAGATGCTGGTGCTGGCGCGGTTTTTCCACATCGAGATGTGGTCGGGCATGCGCAAGGGCATCGAGCTGGAAGAGAGGGCCGTCGAACTGGCGGCCGCCCACAAGGAGGCGCTCGCGGCCAACGTCGCCAAGAGCGAGTTCCTGGCCAACATGTCGCACGAGATCCGCACGCCGCTGAACGGCATCCTGGGCCTGACCGGCGTCGTGCTCGAATCGGACCTGACGGGCGACCAGCGCGAACTGCTGACCGACGTGCACACCAGCGGCGAGACGTTGCTGCGCATCGTCAACGAGATCCTCGACTTCTCGAAGATCGAAGCGGGCCGCCTGGAGCTGGAATCGCAGGCCTTTGCGCTGGCCGAACTGGTCGAGCGCGTGGTCAAGCCGCAGCAGGTCAATGCCGCCCGGCGCGGCAACACGCTGACGACCACGGTCGGCGCCGACGTGCCGCCCTGGCTGCGGGGCGACGAGCACCGCCTCGGGCAGGTGCTGACCAACCTGGTCGGCAACGCGCTGAAGTTCACCGAGAACGGCCGCGTCGACGTGGCGATCGCGCTCGAGGGCCGGCGCGCCGGCGTGCCCATCCTCTCGATCAAGGTCAGCGATTCGGGCATCGGCATCCCCCGCGAGGCCCAGCCGACGATCTTCGAGGCGTTCCGCCAGGCCGACGGCTCGACCACGCGCAGGTTCGGCGGCACCGGGCTGGGCCTGGCCATCACCTCGCGACTGGTCGGGTTGATGGAGGGCTGCGTCACCCTGATCAGCGCGCCCGGGCAGGGCAGCACGTTCTGCGTGCTCGTGCCGCTGGCCGAGGGTGCATCACCACGCGCCGCAACCGCTCCCAAGGCCGCGGCGCCGGCCAATGGGGCCGCGCGACCCGCCTCGCGCATCCTCCTTGCCGAGGACAACCCCGTGAACGCCAAGCTGGCCACCCGCCTGCTGGCCAAGGTGGGCGCCGAGGTGACCTGGGCCGAAAACGGTCGCCTGGCCGTCGAGGCCTGGCAGGCCGGCGCCTTCGACATGGTCCTGATGGACGTGCAGATGCCCGAAATGGACGGCTTCGAGGCCACCGCCGCCATCCGCGCCCTCGAGGCGTCCGGCGGCCGCGGGCGCATGCCCATCATCGCCCTGACGGCCCACGCCCTGGACGGGTACCGCGAGAAATGCCTGCAGGGCGACATGGACGACTACCTGACCAAGCCGCTGAAGGCCGCCGAACTGGCCGACGCCGTCGCCCGCTGGCAGCCTGTCACCGTCTGACCCCCGGCCCCCTCCCGTCGGACGCATTTGGGCCTCTGCGCGCCCTGTGTTATAGTGCCGCCCGGTACTCCCCGACCCCCACGGCACGCTTTCCGGAGGTCCCGTCTTGAAGGTCCGGTTCATCTCGGCGCTGGGCGCCGTCTTCCTGTTCGCCGCCCTGGCGGCCGCCGGTTCCGCGTTCGCGGCGCCGCATCCGTTCTCGGTCCACGACATGCTGGCGATGGATCGCGTCAGCGACGCGCAGGTGTCGCCCGACGGCTCGCAGGTCGCCTTCACGCTGCGCGTGACGGACGTGGCGGCCAACAAGGGCCGCACCGACATCTGGGTGGCCGCGGTCGACGGCTCGCGCGTGCGGCGTTTGACGACCAGCGACGCCAGCGACTGGAACGCCCGTTGGGGCGCGAACGCCCAGGTCTACTTCCTGTCGACGCGCAGCGGCTCGCCCCAGATCTGGCGGCTCGACCCGGCCGGCGGCGAGGCCGTGCAGGTCACGAAGCTGGACCTGCCGGTCGGCGGCTTCGAAATGGCGCCGCAGGCGGGCGGCTTCCTGCTGACGATGGAAGTCTTCGCGGGCCTGGGCATCGACGGCACCGTCAAGCGCGACGCCGTGGACGAGAAGAAGCAGTCCACGGGCCTGGCCTACGACGAGCTGATCTTCCGCCACTGGGACACGTGGGAGGACGGCAAGCGCAACCACCTGTTCCTGCTGAGTGAGGCGCCCGGCGCCCAGCCGGTCGACCTGATGCCGAAGCTGGACGCCGACGCCCCCACGCTGCCTTTCGGCGGCCTTGAGGAAGTCGCCGTGACGCCCGACGGGCGCGAGGTCGTCTTCTCCGCGAAGATCCTGCCCGGCAGCGAGGAAGCCTGGAAGACCGACACGGACCTCTACGTCGTGCCCGCCGACGGCTCCGGCACCATGCGCTGCCTGACCGAAACGAACGAGGCCGTCGACACCGAGCCCGTGTTCACGCCCGACGGCAAGCAGCTGTGGTGGCTGGCGATGGACCGCGCCGGCTACGAGGCCGACCGCCTGCACATCGCGATGATGGACTGGCCGAACGGCAAGGTGCAGCGGCTGGACATCACGTTCCCGACCACCGAGCTGGACCGTCCGCTCGACCTGAGCCCCGGCAGCCTGACCTTCACGCCCGACGGCCGCTCGGTGTACTTCACCGCCGGCTGCCTGGGCCAGACCTCGGTGTTCCGCCTCGATCGCAAGACCCAGGCTGTGACGCGCGTGATCGGCAAGGGCCACGTCACCGACCTGGCGCTGCTGCCGAAGGGCCTGCTCATCGGCACGCAGAACCTGAAGCAGCCGACCGAACTCTATACATACAGCTTCGACGGCAAGCCCCTCAAGCAGGTCACCGACTTCAACGGCGCCAAGCTGGCCGACGCGCAGATGGGCGACTACGAGCAGTACACGTTCAAGGGCTGGAACGGCGAGACGGTCTTCGCCTACGTCGTCAAGCCCTTCGACTGGACGCCCGAGGCGGCCGCCGCGGGCCGCAAGTGGCCGGTGGCCTTCCTGGTGCACGGCGGGCCGCAGGGCAGCTTCGGCAACGACTTCCACTACCGCTGGAACCCGCAGGCCTACGTCGGCGCCGGCTTCACGACGGTGGCCGTCGACTTCCACGGCTCGACCGGCTACGGCCAGGCCTTCACCGACGCCATCAACGGCCACTGGGGCGACCGTCCCCTCGAGGACCTCGAGAAGGGCCTCGACGCCGCGCTGGCGAAGTACACGTGGATGGACGGTTCGCGCGTCGTCGCCGCGGGCGCCAGTTACGGCGGCTACATGATCAACTGGATGGCCGGCCAGCCCTTCCACAAGAAGTTCAAGGCCTTCGTCTGCCACGACGGCAACCTGGACGAGCGCATGGCCTACTTCGACACCGAAGAGCTGTGGTTCCCCGAGTGGGAACACGGCGGCGTGCCCTGGGAAAACCCCGAGGGCTACACCAAGCACACGCCCATCGACTACGTGCAGAACTGGGAAGTGCCCACGCTGGTCGTGCACGGCGGCAAGGACTACCGCGTCGTCGACACGCAGGGCCTCAGCACGTTCACGGCGCTGCGCCGCAAGGGCGTGCCGGCCCGGCTGCTGTACTTCCCGGACGAGAACCACTGGGTGCTGAAGCCCGCGAACTCGATCCAGTGGCACACCGAGGTCATGGACTGGCTCCAGCGCTGGACCAAGTAGGGGCGCCGGAAATGCGGATGAACGACAGGATCGTCTTCATCACCGGCGCCAGCGCGGGCATCGGGCAGGCGTGCGCCGAGGCGTTCGCCGCCGAGGGCGCGCGCCTGGTGCTGGCGGCACGGCGGGGCGAGCGGCTGGTGTCGCTCGCCGCGCGGCTGCACGAGGCGCACGGCACCGACACGCTGCTGCTGGAACTGGATGTCCGCGACCGCGAGGCCGTGAACGCCGCGGTCGCGGACCTGCCGACCGGCTGGGCCGACATCGACGTGCTGGTCAACAACGCGGGCCTCAGCCGCGGGCTGGACCGCGTGCAGACCGGCAGCCACGTCGACTGGGAAGAGATGATCGACACCAACGTCAAGGGGCTGCTCTGGCTCACCCGCGCGGTGCTGCCGGGGATGGTCGCCCGCGACCGCGGCCACGTCATCAACGTCGGCAGCATCGCCGGCCACCAGATCTACCAGGGCGGCGCCGTCTACTGCGCCACCAAGTTCGCCGTCCGGGCGCTGTCGCACGGGCTGCGGCTGGACCTGATGGGCACGAGGGTGCGCTGCACGACGGTCGACCCGGGGATGGTCGAGACGGAATTCAGCGAAGTGCGGTTCCGCGGGGACACGGACCGGGCCGCGGCGGTATACCGCAATTTCCCCCCGCTGCAGCCGGCCGACATCGCCGACGCCATCGTCTACTGCGCGACACGGCCCTTCCACGTGGTGGTGCAGGACATGGTCCTGATGCCGCAGGACCAGGGCGCCGTCTACCTGTCGAACCCGCGCGGGCTCGACTGACCTTCCGGCAGCCGTCCGCCCCGGACGGCTGCCGATTCCCCATAAGTCCTCCTAAAGCCGGGTTCCTTCCCGACGATAAACCGGTGACGACTGTCACCGGCTTATGCCTGTGAGTCCGCCCGCTCAACAGGCGGCCCGCAGCGGGCCCACGGCGAAAGGAAAGCGAACGATGGCACATAGGAACCGCGCCAACCGCGACGGCTTCACCCTGATGGAGATCGTGATCGCTGTGGCGATCGTGGCGGTCTTCGCTGCCGCGATCAGCCCCATGGTGTTCAAGCACCTGGAAGACGCGAAGCTCACGCGCGCCCAGAACGAAACCGAGAGCCTGGCCACGGCGGTCCTGAGCTACTACAAGGACACCGGTGCCTGGCCCTACACCAGCGCGAACGGCCCCAACGGCAACGGCGTCACCCGGGCCGTCAGCAGCGCCACCGTCGCGACCGGCACCGGCGCCGGCGCCGCCGCCGGCGCTGGCAACTGGGGCACCTTCGGCACGGCCAAGATGCTGGGCGACTACCTCTACTACAACAACCCGGACGACGACACGTCGGTCACCGGCGCCGGCGCCGACCAGACCGGCGAGGACTGGGCCAAGACCGGACACGGCTCCTGGCGCGGGCCGTACGTGAGCGCCTATTCGTTCAACGACCCCTGGGGCCACGCCTACGTGACCAACGTGCGCTACTGCCCGGGCGGCACCTACGCCGGGACGGTGCGCCACAAGGTGTTCGTCCTGAGCCCGGGACCCGACGGCGTCTGGCAGACGGCGTACTCCGACGGCGTGACGGAGGATGTGGCCGGCGATGACATCGGCACGGTCGTGACCGTCCGCTAGCATCCCGACGTCCAGGCGATCATCGGTGCGACAAAAAGGTCGGCCGGGGCTGATGCTCCGGCCGACCGTTTGTTTGCCTGCGTAGCGACGGCTACCTGCGGCCGTCAAGACCCGCGCGTGCCGCCGCCACCGCCTCGGACATCGCCTTGCCGTCCATGATGGTCGGCGTCAGCAGCACCACCAGCTCGATGTTGTACTTCTCCCGCGACGTATGCCCAAACAGCAGCCCCAGCCCGGGCAGGTCCTTCAGGAAGGGCACGCCGCTGCGCACGCTGCGTTCGCGCTCGGAGATCAGGCCGGCGATGACCATCGTCTCGCCGTCCACCACGGTGCCCACGGTATCCAGTTCACGCACCGACAGGACCGGAGCCGTGTCCAGGTTGGGGCTCGTCGCCACAGCCACGACGTCGGAGATGGTCGGGTGCACGTTCAGGGTCACGACGCCGTCGTGGCCCACCTGCGGCGTCACGTCCAGCACGACGCCGACCGCGACCGTCTGCGGGGTGTAGGAGATGACGGGCTCGGTCGCCACGCCGTTGCTGACGACCGCCGGCTGGACCGTCGCCAGGAAGTACACGTCCTCGCGCACGACGCGCACGATGGCCTTCTGGTTGTTGAGCGTCGTCACCCGGGGCGAACTGACCGTGCGCAGGTCGCCGTTGGTGGCCAGCGCCTGCACGATGCCGTTCAGGTGCTTCGTGTCGACGATCATCTGCACGAAATTGTCGTCGAGGCGCGGCGGCGTGCCGAGGGTGTTCTGCCCGAACTGTACGTCACCATCCAGGTACGTGGTCCAGTTGACGCCCGATTGCGTCTTCGCATCCAGCACCACTTCCATGATCTGCACCTGGATCGCCACCTGCCGCTGCAGCGATTCCTTCAGGCGACCCAGCAGGTCCTCGACCTTCTGCACGCGGTCCCACTCGGCGGTGACCTGGATCAGGCCCGCCATCGGATTGACGACGAGGCTGCGGCCCTGGCCGTCGGCGGCGCTCAGCGACTGGGAGCGCTCCCCGCCGTCGGACGAGCCGCCTTCGGCGACCACGCCCTCGAACGCGAGCGTCTGGAGGGCCTTCATGACCTCGGGCCAGATGGACATCGTCGCCGTGCTCGTGACGTGCGACCGGTTCTGGTTCTCGTCGCCCCCGGACGAGCCGGAGCCGCCCTTCTGGGCCGCCGAGACCTGGAGTTCACCGCGGCCCTGGCGTTCGGTCACGGGGTAGTCGAAGGTGAACCAGCGCGTGACCATCCCTCGACGATGGATCACCAGAGCCCCGTCCACGACTTCCCAGCCCAGGTCCACCGGGTCGCAGAGCGCGGTCAGGGCCCGGCCCACCGCGACGTTCTCCAGGTGGACGTTGACCAGGCCGGTGACGTCGGGCGCCATCTGCAGTCCCAGGCCGGCGCTGGTCGCCACGCCGCGCAGGATCTCGCGAACGTCGGCCCAGCCGTTGGTGACGATGGTCACCGGCGTCATGCCGGTATCCCAGTCCGCAGCGGGGACGGTGGCGTCAGCCGGTTGCGCCACGGCAGGCGCGACGCCGAGCGCCGAAACCAGCGCCACCAGCGCCACGAGTACCGGCATGGGGGCGATGGCGCCAAGGCGACCACCGCGAGCGAAGATCCGTCTGCTCATGCTCATTTCCTTTCACTCTCGGCATGTTCGACCAGGCTGGTTCGGCCCAGCCGTTCCCCGGATCCGGTACCGGTGACGACGACGTTGGGGCCGGCGCCACTGGAGGCGATGCCCACCGGAAGAAACAGGCCGCCACCGCCGGCAAGCATGACGCCGCGGGCATCGATGCGCTCCACGCGGTAGCCTCCCAGCTGATCGCCCACGTGGTACAGGTGGTTGTCGATCAGCGCCGCCGGTGCGCGCGCACCCAGCATGACGGCGGTGCAGACCGGCTGGCCGCTCTTCCGGGGGGCCGGCGCCACGGCGCGCGGCAGCGGATCGGAGAAGCCGCCGACGGACGCTGCCGTGGCCACGCGATTGCCCGAGAACGGATCGCGCGCGATATCCGGCCGGGGCCCATCCACCCCGCGCCCGAGGCCTTCGGTCCGCTGTCCGGAATGGCGCACGACGTCCTGGAGGTCCACCGGCAACGGCGGGCTGACCTGCGCGCTGGCGGCCTGTCGGGGGCGCCAGTGCGCGCTGCGCGGCGCAAAGGTGCGCACGTTGATCGCGATGACGACCGCCAGGACGACCAGCACGCCGGCGACAGCCGGGCCGCTGCTAAGAGTCTTGCGACGAGGCGACATAGACATCCAGCTCCAGTTCGGTTTCCACTCCGGTCTTCGTCGGCCGGATCTTCAGTTGGTGAATGACCGTCGCGCGGTCGAGGCGGCCCAATCCGCCCAGGAATCCGGCGACACCCGCGAAGTCGCTCTCGAAATGGGCACGCACGCGATACGTGGAGAGCGCAGCCGCGGAGTCTGCAGCGGCCGCCGGGGCGACCGCGTCCGTCGACGACCCGGACACGGTCGCGACCGTGGCCATCTCGTCGCCCTTCAGCTCGTGGAGCTCGAACCGGTCGACGCCGCTTTCGTCGGCGACCCGCGCCAGGTCCAGGAACAGGGCCTCGCAGCGACGCTCGGCGGGAAACAGGCGCTCCCACACCGGCGTCACGGCCGCTTCGCGACCCGCCAGCGAGTGTTCGAGCCGCACCCCGGCGACGGACCAGCGGTCCAGCTCCTGGAAGCGGGCTTCGACCTGCTGGACTTCACGGTGCTGGCTCAGCGCGCGTCGCCAGGCGGGCAGGGCCCCGCCGAACAGGGCGGCAAGCCACACGACCGCGACGACACCCATCAGGGCAACGCGCCGGCTAGGGCGTTTCTGCAGCGACATCTTCATGGGACACCTCGCTCGCAGGGGCTTTCGCGCCCAACTGCAGGTCCAGGCTGAATTGCGTACGTTCCCCCGGGTCGGAGACCTCGCCGGGCCGGATGAGCATGCGGCGGGGTTCGCCTTCCATGACTGCGAAGTCGCAGGCGCGCAACGCACCCATGAAGGCGACGAAGGATGCCTGCGCATCCGCGCCGCTGGCGGCCACGCTCTCGCCTTCGAGGTGCAGCGAGAAGGCGCCGGCGCCCTGCTCCTGCAACTCCAGCGACTTGTAGACAACCGCAGGCGGCGTCAGCGCCGTCAGGCGCCGCAGCACCGATTCCAGGTCCGGACGGTCCGCGGTGAACGTCGAGATGCGGCTTTCGCGGGCCAGCAGCACGCGTTGGGCCCGGTAGGCCTCGTCGGCCTGGGCCGCGCGTACCTCGGCGTCGCGCAGCCGTACGCGCGCCTTGTTCAGGTATTCACCCTGAACGCGGGCGGTCATCAGGCCGCCGACCAGGAGCAGCGGCACGGCGGCCGCCAGGGCGGCGCCCACGCCGACCAGGCTGCGCCGGCGCACCACCGCAGACACGAGCCGGCGTTGGCTGCGCGGGCACAGGCTGAATGGCGATCCCTCACCGGCAGCCAGGGCCCCGGCAACCGCCAACAGGTCGTCGGCCTGCGGTTCGATCGCCTCCCAGGTGAACTCGGACTCGATGTCCCAATGGATCGACGGCGCCAGGTCGAGCTGCTGAAGGCGTGCCACGACGAGCGGCGCCAGCTTGCGGTCGCCGCAGACGATGACGCGCGCCACCTGGGGCGAATGCTCGGTCTGGCGCGCGAAGAAGATGGACCGTTCCGTCTCGGTGGCGATCCGGCCGAGGTACTCGTCGATGTCGCCGCCCTGGGACAGGTCCTGGGGCAACCGGCGCGTGAGCAGCACGTGGTCGCGCGTGGAGATGCACAGGAACGACGCGTCGTTGCCCACGAAGACGAGGTTCCACGCGGCGTGATCGTCACGCTCGGGCCCATGGCGCCGGTACAGGAGATCGAGGGCGAGGTAGGACGGCAGCATGAGGTTCGGCCGCACGCTCCACTGCTCCGCGTCGGCCATCTGGGCCTCGACCATGGCGCGGGTGGCCTGGAGCATGAACACCTGTTGCTGGCGACGGTCATGGGCATTGCCGCCGCTGCGGGTGGGCGCCGCCTGGCAGGACACGACCCAGGATTCCGGCACACCGCCCTCATTGCGGGCGGCCAGGCCGCGCGCGGCCCGCTCCAGTGCGGAAACCTTGAGGGGCGGCAGCGAGACCACCGAGCTGCGCGCCTCGGTGTCGTCCAGCAGCCAGGCGACGTGCCCGGCCTCGCGGGACAGCATCCTGGCCAGGGACGCCGAGGGTCCAGCGCCGGGCGCGATGCGCTCGAACTGGCTCACAGTCCACCGGCCGCGCCCCTCACGTTGCATGCCGACGACAACCTTGCCGCCGCTGCCGCGCAGGATGCCGAATCCGTGTTTGCTTTTCACTTCCGCCGTCACCTCTCCGCGCCGACCAGGGCGCGATTCACTCGTAGTAATTCGTCCTCGTCCGCCCGATAGACGCTAGCCCGGCCCGATCCCCGTGGGCACGTTGTCCGCCGTCGTCAGGGTGTTGCCGTCGGCACCCGAAGAGAAGATCGTGCGCGACGCGGCATTGATCGCAAAGGGACGGCCCCAGCCGTCATTGGTGAATCCCGCGTCGATGCCCAGCGCGGCGCGATCCACGAGGGGCCAATTCCCGGCCAGCGCCAGCCCCGTGTTCAGGTTCAGGGCCGACTGCGCGATCTCCAGCTTGTACAACGTCATCTTGCGCGCGGGCGGCAGGCTGCTGACGTTCAGGTTGATGTCGTCGCCGCCCCCGTTGTTGTCGCTACGGTTGGGCCCCCAGCTGCGCGTGATGAAGTCGGGAGGATTGGCTCCCGTGTCGTCCACGATCAGGGCGTAGGCGCGATGCCAGGGATCGGTCAGCGCCCCGGCATCGATCCCGGCATCCAGGTAGGCGTCCGCCAGGTCGGCGGCCGAGGTCGGGAAGGCGGCGTGGTCCTCGAAGTAGCGGCGCGCCGCATCGGCGATGGCCGCCAGCTCCTGCCGGCAGTCTTCCAGCTTCTCGCGGTTGAGCGGGCCTGTGGCGACCAGCGACAGCAGGTCGTCCCCGGTGCCGCTGATGGTCCAGGTGGCGCCGACGCTGCCGAACGTCATGGCGCGGTCGATGCCGCTGCTGGCGATGATGGCGTCAGCGACACCGGCCGGCACCGTGACCGGCGCGACGTCGTAGGCGTAGGCCCGGTTCCAGGCGTCGGTCGTGGCCTCGACCAGCGGCACGCCGTTGCCGCCGCCGACGTACGGCCCCTGCCAGCCCACGGCGCCCGGGTTCGAGAGCAGCGCCGCCAGGCCTTCGCCTTCGGTCGGGAAGCGGCCCGTGTCGGCATAGAACTTCAACAGGCCCTGCTGCAGGCCGTCCAGTTCCTTGAGCGTGGCGTCCTCGCGGGCGCGGACAAGTTCACGGAAAGCCAGCGGCGCGACGGTGCCCGCCAGGATCGCGATGATGGCGACGGCGACCACGATCTCGATCAGCGTGAAGCCGTCTCGATCGGGGCGCGCGCGCGTTACTGTTTCGGTCCTCATCCCTCACCACCTAGTGCATGTTCGGCCGGATCGACATGATCGGCATCAGCAACGACAGGGCAGCCAGGCAGACCATGGCCCCCAGCAGCACCAAGACCAGACTCTCGAAGACCGTGAATGCGCGTTTCAGGTCGCGCGGCAGTTCCTTGTCGATCTGTCGCGACACCAGCAGCATGACCTTGTCCAGCGAACCGGTCCGCTCGCCGACCGCGATCATGCGCTGGACCAGCGGCGGAAACGTGTCGGCCCCGGCGAAGGCCTCGGTCAACGACATGCCGCTGGCCACCTGGGCCCGGATCGTACGCAACTGGACCGCCATGACCCGGTTGCCGACGACGCCGCGCATGAGATCGAGAAGGCGCAGCAGGTCAACGCCCGAGGCGAAGATCATCGCGAACGACTTGGCGAACCGCGACAGCGCCAGCTTGTGCACGAACGTGCCGACGACCGGGACTCGCAGCAGGAAACGGTCCAGGACATAGGCGCCGCGTCGCGTACCCACCGCCATGCGCAAGCCGAGGACCGCCAGCGCGCCGCCGCCGAGCATCGCCCACCACCAGTGCCCGCAGAACCGTCCCATGTCGAGCATCGCCACCGTCAACGGGGGCAGGTCCATGCCCGAGGTCGTGAACAGGCCCTCGAAGCGCGGCATCACGAAGAGCACCATCATCAGGAACAACCCGATGACGGCCGTGAGCAGCATCACGGGATAGATCATGGCCTGGGTCGTCTGGCTGCGCAGGTCCTCCTGCCATTCCAGGTACGCCGTCAGGTCATTGAAGGCCTCGTCCAGGCCGCCGGAGTCCTGCCCGCCCGTGATGAGCGCCAGGTACACGGGCGAGAAGATGTCGGGGTGCTGTCCGAATGCCTCGTCCAGCTGGGAGCCGCTGGTGACGGCGACGCGCAGTTCGGAGACGAGTTCGGCAAAGGGGCCGCTGCACTCGCTTTCGTAGTCGCGCAGCGCCGTGACTGCGGGCACGCCGGCGCCCAGGCTGGTGGCCATGTGCTGCGTGAAGGAGCTCAGGTGCTTGCGCGCCGCGCGGCGCGAGGGCGACCAGGCGCCGCCCAGCGAGTGGAACGTCGGCCGGCTGCCCAGCAGCACGAGCCCCTGCTCCAGCAGGATGCCCCCGAGGTGTTCGCTGGTGTCGGCCTGGCGCACGCCCGAGATGGTCGTGCCCTGGCTCGTGAGGGCCTCGTAGCGGAACTCCCTCATGACACGACCCTCATCACTTCGGACAGCGTCGTGTGGCCGTCCCGGTACTTCGCGATGGCGTCGTCGCGCAGGATCAGGCGGCCGGACTCCCGGACGGACTTCTCCAGTTCGGTCACGTCGCGCCGGTCGGCAATGAGGCGACGCAGGCGATCGTCGACGCCCAGGTACTCGAACACGGCCATGCGTCCGCGGTAGCCGGTCTGCCGGCACATGCTGCAACCGCGGCCCTGGCGCGTCTTGCCGCCCTCGATATCGCGCGCCTCGAGGCCGAGCATGGCCAACTGTTCGGGATTGGGCGGCGCGGGCTCCGCGCACGCTTCGCAGACCTGGCGCACCAGCCTCTGGGCCACGACCGAAACGAGCGTCGCCGAGAGCAGCAGCGGTTCGATGCCCATGTCCAGCAGGCGCGGGATGGCGCCGGTGGCGCTGTTGGTGTGCAACGTGCTGAAGACCAGATGCCCGGTCAGCGCGGCGCGGATCGCGAGCTGCGCCGTCTCGGTGTCGCGGATCTCGCCCACGAGCAGGATATCCGGGTCCTGGCGCAGCACCGCGCGCAGGCCGCTCGCGAACGTGAAGCCCTTCGCGTTGTTCACCTGCGCCTGGTTGATGACGGGCAGTTCGTACTCGACCGGGTCCTCGAGCGTGATGATCTTGGTATCCGGGCGGTTGAGGAACGTCAGCGCGGAATACAGGGTCGTCGTCTTGCCCGAGCCGGTCGGCCCCGTGACGAGGATGATCCCGTTCGGGCGCGTGATGTCGCGCCGGAATTCCTCGAGCATCGCCTCGGGCATTCGCAGCCGGTCGAGGCCGACGATCAGCGCTTCCTTGTCCAGGATGCGGCAGACGATCGTCTCGCCATGCACCGTGGGGAACGTGGACACGCGCATGTCCACCTTCTTGCGGCCGCCGTCGAAGAAGATGCGGCCGTCCTGGGGCACGCGGCTTTCCGAAATGTTCATCTCGGCCATGATCTTGATGCGGGTGACCACGATCGGGAGCAGCTCGCTCGGCATGAGGGCTCCCTGCACCAGCCGCCCGTCGATGCGGTAGCGGCAGCGCAGCACTTTTTCCTCGGGCTCGAGATGGATGTCGGTGGCGCCATCGAGTACGCCCTGGCGCAACAAGCCGTCCACAAGCCGGATGTAGGGCGAATCCTCCTGGCCCAGGTTGCCGCCGGCATCCATGGCGCGCCGCGCCGCCTCGACCAGTTGCGGGATATCGTCGCCATTGCCCGCCTGCCCGCCGAAGTGCCGCAGCAGGGCGTCCTTGATCTCGCTCTCGGGCGCGTGCACGACCTCGATGTAACGGCCGGTCAGGCGCGCCAGTTCGTCGGCAGTGTTCAGGTCCAGGGGATTCGCCATCGCGACCTGCAGCGTGCTGCCCTGCAGCCGCAGCGGCAGCAGTGATTTCGTCTCGGCGTAGTCGCGCGCGACAAGGGCCAGCACGGCCCGGTCGACCTCGATGCGCGTGAGATCCACGCAGGCGACGCCGGCCTGGCTGGCCAGCACGCGCGCGATCTCGCGCTCGGTGCAGATTCCAAGCCGCTGAAGCATCACACCGAGCTTCTCGCCCGTCTGCTTCTGCTCACGCAGCGCCAGGTCCAGCTTCTCGGGGGTGATCGCCCCCGATTCCACCAGGATCTGGCCCAGCCGCTTGGTCTTGACCTGAGGCATTCCCCCTCCTTGGGCAGACTCCGCCGACGATGATTCACGCCCGCAGCGCAAGAAGCATTCCGGGCAACGGAAATGGCCCCCGGGGGTTGGGGGGTCGGGGTACATCGCCCTAACTTGTTTTATCGGAATAATTTAATACACACAGAAGGCCCTCCCGCCGGGACAATCCAGCGGGAAAGCGTCAGGTGGAGTACGCATGTCGGGATGGTAGGGTCGATCAACGTTGCGCCTGAATGGTCGAGGATTGACCAGGCACAAAAAAGACGCCGGCATGCCCAGGGAAGGACACGCCGGCGCCCAATGGAACGATCAAAGCGCCGAGTCGATCTCCAGCACTTCCCACGTGCGCCTGGAGGCTTCCTCGCCATACGACACCTTGTCGCCGACGCGCGCGCCCATGAACGCCTGCGCCAGCGGCGCCTGGTAGTTCAGGACGCGGTTCTCGACATCGGTGTCCCACGGGCCCAGGAAGGTGTAGACCTCGTCGGCGCCCGTCTCGATCTGGATGGCCCGCACCCGCGTGCCCACGTTGACGAAGCCCGTGACGGACATGTCGTGGCTGATCATGCGGGCGGCGGACAGTTCGCTTTCCAGGCGCGCGGCGCGGCTGGCCAGCTGGTCGCGCTTCTCCAGCGCGGCGGTGTACTCGGAGTTCTCGCTGAGGTCGCCGTGCGAGGCGGCCTCGCCGATCTGGCGCGCCACCTCGGGAATTTCCACCGTGACGATGAAGTTGAACGCCGCCTCGGTCTTGCGCAGGCCGGTCTCGGTCGTGTAGATGGCGGCGGCGTCCTGCCACTCGCGCGTGGCCTCGATGAAGATGTCGGCGAAGCGGGCGCGCAGGTAGCCCAGCAGCTGGGTGCGCTGCGCCGGGGTCAGGCCGGCGTTCTCCTCGATCACCTTCTTGAGGCGGATGGCATCGGCGCGGTTCGCCGACTCCAGCAGCGCCAGCAGCGGCCGGCTGTTCTGGACGGTCAGCGACGCGCGCGCGGCCTCGAGCACCTTCAGGTGCTTCTCCTCCATCGACATGCCGTAGAGCCGCCCGCTGCCGTCCAGCAGCGCGAACATGGCGTCAGCCACGCGCGTCACCGACAGCACCGACTGCGTCCCCATGAACGTGGTCGCCTGATTCGAGCCGTGCATGGACCGCCAGGCCCAGCACAGCAACTCAGGGCTGGCCGTCGGCTTTTCCATGGCCTGGGCCAGCGACGCGGTCAGCACTTCCTGCTGGCCGGCCTCGATGAGCGCGCGCGTGATGGTCTCGCACAGGCGGCGACCCGTGCGCATCAGGACCGCGGCCCACACGGCGCCCCAGCGCTCGGGCATCGCCTCGCGCAGGTACGTCAGCACGCGCATCAACAGGTTCTCGGGAAGCTCCTGGCAAAGCTGGCCGGGATCGCCGATGCGCTCGAGCACCTGCACGGCCGCCCGCGGGTTCGGCTTGGCCACGGCGGCGCCGCGCGCAGCCATCTCGGCATGAAGCGCCAGGCCCGCCAGCGCCAGCGAAGGGTTCTCGGTCAGCTGGGAGACGGCCACCTTCGCGGCGCCGTTGCCCAGGTGCACCAGCAGGTCCGCGTCGATGGCCTCGTTCTCGCCGCCGCGCTCGCCGCGGTTCAACTCGTCCAGGAGGCCGAGCACCTTCAGCAGCTTCTCCTGCGGCGTCTTGGCAAAGTCGAACTCGCGCCGCATGCGGTCCTCGAAGCGGTCGGCCTGGCGCAGCATCTTGAAGCTGGGCTGCGAGCCGTCCGACATGCCGATCATCGGGTCGCGCTTGAGGGCAGGCTTGGCGGTGTTCCACCAGTCCTTCCAGCCCTTCTCATCCAGCAGCTGGACCAGGTGACCCTTGAGGTCCTTGTACATGACGCGGCCCTCGCGGCTGGACTTCAGCGCCAGCTTCACGAAGGCGGCCGGGTCGTTCGCCGCCATCTCGCGCAGCTTCCCCGGCACGTACAGCAGCATGGCGCCGAAATCGTCGGACGGGCGCGGCGACAGCTTCAGCACGCTGTCGGGGCCGTATTCGGCGCGGCGGTCCTGGAAGATCAGGGTCAGGCGACCGTTGCGCGCCTCGACCTTCTCGACCATGCCCGGAACCAGGAAGGAGCGATCCAATGCGAACGCGCCCGGCTGCAGGCGCGTGTAGAGGTCGACCAGGACCAGTGCGGCGTCAAGTTTAGGTTCGCGCTCCAACAGGAGGTCGAACAGGTCGGGCAGTTCGCCGAAGTCCGGACTGTGCGTCAGGTAGAGCCGGCGCGCGAGCTTGCTCAGCCCCGCTGCGTTCGGCTGCTGCACGGCGGCCTCGCGCACGGCGGCCAGCGCCACTTCGGCGCCCTTCTGCGCCTCGACCCACTCCACCAGCACGATCAGCATGCGCTCGGCGCGGGTGGGGGCGTTCTGGCGACCCACCTGCCCGGCGATGGGAGCCAGTTCGCGCCAGGTGTAGTCTCCGCGGGAGAGGGCGTCAGGCCACAAGGCCTCGAGCTTGTCGAAATCGCGTGCGTTGGCCAGCTTGCCAAGCTTGATCAGGGAAGGTCCGACGGTCTGGTCGTCGCTCATTCTCCGCCTCGGGGTTGGGGCGCGCGGCTTGCATCGTAGCCGCCCACAATAATCGATGGGAGGGCTGCGCGAAAGGCTGTCTGTCCTTCGGCAGGGGCGCGCA
>CAIWHK010000040.1 GCA_903912525.1 uncultured bacterium
GGGCTATCCGCAGCGCCGAAGGCGCGAGGACTGCCCGCCGATGTCGTGTGTGGCCCCGGTGCCTGTAGCGCGCCCTTACTTGGCGAGGACGACCGATCGCGTCTCCCCCACCAACCGCCCATCCACCCGCGCGCTCAGCCTGACCATGTACACCCCGGACGCCACCGCGCGCCCGGCCGCATCCCGCCCATCCCAGGTCACGAAGTGTTCCCCGGCTTCGTACGAAGCCGCCGGGAACGCCCGCACCAGCCGCCCCGCCGCATCGTACACGTTCAGCGCCGCATCCCCCGCACGGTCCATCACGAAGCGCAGGTTTGTCGAGGGGTTGAACGGGTTCGGCGCATTGGCCAGCAGCCTGGCCGGCCCGACCACCGCGCCGGCGCCCGGCGGCACCGAAGAAACGTACGTGCCGACGGTGAAGTCGGCCACGCGCGGGGCGTGGTCGCTGGCGCCGGGGATGTCGGTCGCCAGCAGGCCGTTGATCGCGAGCGTGGCCGGCAGCATCGTGCGCGTCTCGACGATGAAGTGGTTGTGCACGGTCAGCGCGCTGTCCGTGTAGAAGATCCAGTCCAGCAGGCCCGGGTAGAAGCTGCTGCTGTCGCTGCGCCAGGTGTAGCTGGCGCGGCCGTCGGGGTGGCGCGACGGCGGCACGGCCAGCGGGGTGCCGTCCCAGTCGGGCGGCGAGTCGGCGCCGTAGGTGACGTTGTCGACGATGTCGCCGGTCACGATCGTGTCCAGCTGCTGCCGCCAGCCCACAAGGTTCATGTCGCCGGCGATCACGATCGGCGTGTCCTGCGGCAGCGTGATGACGCCGCCGGCCGTGCGCGCGTCGCGGATGAACGCCACGATGCGGTCGGCCTCGATCTGCCGGCTGGCGTCGTCCGTGCAGCAGCGCAAATGCGCCGCGATGAAGAGCAGGTCCTTCGTCTGCGACGGGCCCAGGTCGAGCAGGAACGCCGACTCGCGGTACGACGTGGTGCTGCCGATCAGCCAGGTCTGCGTGATCGGGTAGCGGCTGCAGACCACGTTCGCCGCATCGACCTTCGCCGTGTACCACGTCTGGCCGGCCCCACTCGGCAGGAACACTTCGACCTGCGTCTTGACCTGCGCCGCGGTGTGGTTGAAGACCTCGCAGAACAGCAGCACGTCGGGGTTGATCGCGTCGAGGATGCGGTTCTGGGCCGGCTGCTTCGCGGCCGTGAAGATGCCGTCGCTCAAAATGTTCCAGGTCGCGACGCGGATATCCGATGCGTTCTCGCGCGCCAGCGGGATCGTCGGCGCGATGTCGCTGCCGGCCACGAACGTGTAGCTGATGCTGCCGGTGTTGGGCGCCAGGTCGCCGCTGGTCGCGTCGCGCAGGATGAAGCGCACCGTCGGGTTCGCCATCAGCACCGACGTGCCGCCCGGGATGATGTTCCGCTTCAGCGCCACCTCGAATTGGTTGTTGCTGACCGTGGGGCCCATCATCAGGCCGATGTTGTCATGGGCCACCGTGTAGCTGGTGGCCGTCGGCTTGAACGTGCCGCTGCGCGTGCCGAACTTCCAGGTCAGTTCAGCGCCGATGCCGCCGAACGCCGTGCCGGTCGCCGCGTTCATGTCGGTATCGAGGTACAGCTCCATGTTCTGTTGCTCGTCCGGCTGCACATCGCCGGTCACCTCGAAGCGGATGTAGAGGTAGTCCTGGTCGTTGGCCACCGCGACGTTGCGGAAGTCGACGGCGCCGCCATCGCCGGCGGCGTCCATGTACAGCGGGGTCACGTCGGCCCAGTCGTCGAAGGTCCCGTCCAGCTGGATGGGGCTCAGGTCGGCGCGGGCGGCGGGAGCCAGGGCAAATAGCGGCAACAGGATGGCTGCCAGGCGGCCGGCCAGGGGCCGCCGGCCGGTGATCATGGTGCGAAACGTCACGTCGCTCATTCTCCGGGGTTGGGCGAAGCCAGGGGGGTTTTTGCCATTATATCATACCGGATCCCTTCTGCGCAAAATCTCCGGCGTTCCATCAGGTGAGCCGGTGGCGGCGGCGGATCTCCGGGGAGGGGCCCCGGCCGCCCGTCATTCCGTAACGGACCCCATGACAGGAATTTTCGGCGCCGCCCCCCATCGATCACCAATGGCACCGTTCCTCGTCGTGATTCCAATAAAGACTTTTCTTTTCATCCGCACGTGTCATCATCAATCATTGTGATCGCATTCCTGAGGGTGGCGATGATGGGGCGGAACGATTCCGGGCAACCGCAAGCGTCTGGCGGCGCAGACCATCGCCGCCTGTCCGCCGAGCACGCCCATGACGCCCTGCACACCACGCTCAACCTGCTGCAGATGGTCGATGCCTCCTCGCTGGACGACCTCATCCAGCAGGGCCTCGACGATTCGGTCCGCCTGACCGACAGCCGGATCGGCTACTTCCACTTCGTCAATGCCGACCAGGCCACCATCCGCCTGCACACCTGGTCCACCGGCACGAAGAAGATCTGCACGACCGTCGAGGCCACGCACTACCCGATCGCGCAGGCGGGCATCTGGGTCGACTGCGTGCACCGGCGCGAGCCCGTCATCCACAACGACTACGCCAGCGAACCGCACCGCAAGGGCCTGCCCCAGGGGCACGCAACAGTGCTGCGCGACCTGGGCGTGCCCGTGTTCGAGGACGGCCAGATCGTCGCCGTGCTGGGCGTGGGCAACAAGGAGGCGCCGTACGACCAGTACGATGTCGACCTCACGCAACTGCTGGCGAACACGGTGTGGAGCATCGTCCATCGCAAGCGCGTGCAGGAGCACCTGCGCGAGCAGGTCGCTGCGCGCACGGCCGAGCTGGAACAGCGGAACCTGGAGCTGCAAGAGGCGCTGAAAGACGTGCAGGTGCTCAGCGGCATCGTGCCGATCTGCTCGTACTGCAAGCAGATCCGCGACGACCAGGGCTACTGGAACCACCTGGAGTCGTACCTGTCGGCGCATTCCGACGCGCGCTTCAGCCACGGCATCTGCCCGACGTGCGCCGCGAAGGAATTCCCGGGCTGGCGCCTCGATGATCCCGACGCGCCCGCGCCCGAATAGCCCGCCCTACTCGACCGCGATCGGGAATCCCGCCGCTTCCCAGGCCAGCATGCCGCCGCGCAGTGTGAATGCCTGCGGGTGGCCCAGGTCCAGCATGATGCCGGCGGCCATCGCGCTGCGCCGGCCGATGCGGCTGACGAAGACCAGTTCGCGATCCTGCGGCAGCGACGTGCCCTCCAGCGCCATCAGCCTCAGCGGCAGGTTGCGGGCCTGGCCGATGTGCCAGCCGCGGAACTCGCCCGGTTCGCCCACGTCGATGACCAGCGTCGTCGAGTCGGGAGCCTCGAGCCGCGCGCGCAGGTCGCTGGGCGACAGTTCGGCCGGCGTGTGCTCGGGCAGCTGCGCGAAGTCGGGCAGCCGCGCCAGGTGCGGGTCCTTGGGGATGGCCTGGCATTCGCCGAACACGCGCTCGGTGCACTCGTACACGCAGAAGCCCGGGTTCAGCACCTTGTGGAACAGGTGGCTGATGGCGTTGTGCTGGTCCAGCACATTGTCGGCGCCCAGCAGCGCATCGAACCCGTACAGCGTGCACATCTGGCGCACGTCCGGGCGCACGCCTTCCAGGAAGACGTCGCCGCCGCGCCGACGGTACAGCCGCACCACCGACTCGAGCATGTGGATGCCGCTGACGTCGCAGTGGTCGACCATGTGCAGCCGCAGCAGCAGGAACTTCTGCCGCGGGTGCGCCTCGTGGTTGGCGCGGATGGCGTCCTCGACGTGGTTGACGGCGCCGAAGTAAAGCGGGCCCTCGATCTCGATGATGCCCAGCTGCGGGCACGACGGGTGGCCCTCGGCCCGCACGAAGTGGCGGAAGTTCTCGTCCGGAACCACCGGGTTGACGCCCGGCGTCGAGGTCTTCAGCAGGAAACGCCCGAACGAGACCAGCACGCCGGCCAGGATCGCGAACTGCAGCGGCATCGTCAGCGCCGAGACGAACGTGGCGACCATGATCGAGGTGTCGCCGCGGCTCGTGCGGATCACCCGCACGATCTCCTTGCGGTCGATCAGGTTCGCGGCCGTCAGGATCAGGATGCCGGCCAGCGCCGCGCGCGGCAGGTACGCGGCCAGGGGCGCCGCCGCCAGCGTGATCAACAACAGCCAGACGCCGCTGCTGGCCGCGGCGATGGGCGTGCGGCCGCCGGCTTCACGGTTGGTGGCCGAACGCAGCCACGAACCGGTGCACGCGAAGCCCGAGAACAGGCCGCTGGCCACGCTGGCCAGGCCCTGGCCCACGAACTCCTGGTTGATGTCCAGCCGCTCGCTGTCGCGCGCCGCCAGCGTGCGCGCCATCGACATCGATTCGACCAGCCCGATGGCCGCCACCGCGACGGCACCCGGCGCCAGCCGCCAGATCAGCGCCATGTTCACCAGCGGCAGGTGCGCCAGCGGCGGCAACGAACGCGGGATGGCGCCCAGCACCTTCACGCCCTGATCGTCCAGGTTCAGCAGCGCGGTGGCCGCCGACGCGGCCGCCATCGCCACGAAGGCGCCCGGCACGCGCGGCCCCCCGCGCTTGAACATCAGCATGATCAGCATCGCACCGAGGGTCACCAGCACGCTGGTCCAGTGGATGTGGTGGATCTGCAGCAGCAGCATGCGCACCGTCAGGCCGGCCTCGGGCGTGCTGGGGATGTCCACGCGCAGCACATGGCGCATCTCGTTCAGGCCGATGAGCACGCCGGCGCCGGCGGCGAACCCGACGATGACGCTGTCGGCCACGAAGTGCACGAGCACGCCCAGGCGCGCCAGGCCCAGCGTCAGGCGCAACACGCCGACCATCACCGCCAGGTAGCCGGCGGCGCGGATGTACTCGTCGGTGCCGGGGGTGGCCGCCGTCAGCAGCGTCGCGAAGATCAGCATGCTGCTGGTGTTGGTCGGGCCGGTCTGCAGCAGGCGCGAGCTGCCCCACAGCGCGCCGACGATGGCCGCCACGACGCCGGTGTACAGGCCCATCTGCGGCGGCAGTTCGGCCAGGGTCGCGAACGCGATCGCCTGCGGCAGCAGCACGACGGCGATCGTCAGGCCGGCCAGGAGGTCGGGCTTCAGGTTCGCGGGGCGGTCGTAGCCGCGGAAGATGGCCGCGGGCCGGGCAAAGAACACCGACTCGGCGGCGAACCAGCGCCGCACGGGTTGGAGTCGGTCTGCCAGGCGTGCGTTCAACGCGGGCGGTGCTCCGTGGCCATGAACCGGCGCGTGCCGGTCTCGTAGCGAAGGACCAGTGATTGCGTCTCGGCGGTGTCGCCCAGGTAGCGCACGCCGCTCAGCAGCGCGCTCTCGGTGACGCCGGTCGCGGAGAAGAATACCTCGTCGCCGCGGATCAGGTCGTCGGTCGTCAGCACCTTCGCCAGGTCCATGCCGGCGTCCAGGCAGGCGCGGCGCTCATCTTCATCCATCGGCTCGACGCGGCCGAGCATCGCCCCGCCCAGCGCCTTCACGGCGCAGGCCGCGAGCAGGCCCTCGGCCGCGCCGCCGACGCCGATCATCATGTCGATGTTCGCGCGCGCATCGGCCGCCAGCAGCGAGCCGCCGACGTCGCCGCCCCCGCGCAGCACGACGCGGGCGCCGGCCTTGCGCAGGTCGATGATCAGCTGCTCGTGGCGCGGGCGGTTGACGACGAACACGGCCAGGTCGCGGATGTCCTTGCCCTTGGCGCGCGCGACGGCGGCCAGCGTCCAGCCGACGGGCGCATCGAGCGCCTCGGGCCCGAGCGTGCCGGCCACGGTGCGATCGACGACCAGCTTGTACATGTAGACGGCCGGGCCGGGGCGCCACATCGCCCCGCGCGGGGCCAGCGCCGCGGCGGCCAGCGCGCCGGGCTTGCCCTTGGCCACGAGCGTGGCGCCGTCGATGGCGTTGACTTCCACATCCAGTTCGGGTCCATCGCCCGTGCCCACGTCCTGGCCGCTGTCGAGCGGCGAACCGACGTGCAGCCGGCCTTCCTCGCCGCTGACGATGCGCCCGCGCATCGGCAGCAGGTTCAGGGCGTGGGCCATCGACTGCTGGGCGGCCTCGTCGGCGGCGTCGCGGTCGCCGCGGCCCATCCAGCGGCCGGCGGCCAGCGCGGCCGCTTCGGTGACGCGCACCAGGCCGAGCCCGGGGTGATGCGGCGGCTCGCGGTCGCCGAACTGGAAGTCGTGGTGGTTCTGGGTCATGGCGGTGTGCTCCCTGGCCGGAGGTTCGCCGCCCATGATACGTCCGCCCGGCCGCAAACGGCAGGGGAAACATGGGCGGCGTCCAGGTCCGAAAACGGCGAGTCTCGGCGCCGGGCGCGGTGTATCATGGGCCCATGGAACTGGACGACGACATCTGCTACCGCGCCGTGACCAGCCGCGACGCCCGTTTCGACGGTCGGTTCTTCACCGCCGTGCGCACGACGGGCATCTACTGCCGGCCGGTGTGCCCGGCCGTGACGCCGCGCCGCAAGAACGTCACGTTCTACGCCTGCGCCGCCGCCGCCGAGCAGGCCGGCTACCGGCCGTGCAAGCGCTGCCGGCCCGAGGCCTCGCCCGGCACGCCGGCCTGGCTGGGCACGTCGTCCACCGTCTCACGCGCGGTGCGCTGCATCGCCGAGGGCGCGCTGGACGACGGCTCGGTCGACGACCTGGCCGCCCGCCTGGGCCTCGGTCCCCGCCAGTTGACACGGTTGTGCGAACGTCACCTCGGGACGACGCCCGTGCGCCTGGCCCAGACCCGCCGCGTGCACTTCGCGCGCGGGCTCATCGAACATTCATCGCTGTCGATGACGCAGGTCGCGCTGGCCGCCGGGTTCGGCTCGCTGCGGCGGTTCAACACGCTGCTGAAGGCGACCTATGGCTGCGCGCCGCGGGAATTGCGCCGGCGCAATTGCCCGATCTCCGCGCCGGCCGACGCAGCCCTCGCCACGCTGGCCTGCCGCCTCCCCTACCGTCCGCCCTACGACTGGGCGCAACTGGCAGGCTTCCTGCGGGGCCGCGCCATCCCGGGCGTCGAAGTGGCGGACGATGACCGCTACGCACGCACGCTGGCGCTGCCGGACGGCCGCACCGGCTTCCTGCAGGTGACGCCCGGCGCGGGCGACTGGCTGGACCTGGAACTGGCCTTGCCCGACCTGACAGGCGCCATCGCGCTGGTGGCGCGCGTGCGGCGGATGTTCGACTGCGGCGCCGACCCCGCCGCGATCGCCGACCACCTGGCGCGCGATGCGGCACTCAAGCCGCTCGTGAAGCGCCGCCCCGGCCTGCGCCTGCCGTCGGCGTTCGACCCGTTCGAGCTCGGCGTGCGCGCGATTGTCGGGCAGCAGGTCACCGTGAAGGCGGCGACGACCGTGACCGGGCGCGTGGCGGCCCGCTGCGGCCGGCCACTGGCCGAACCGCGCGGCGCGCTGACGCACCTGTTCCCGGCGCCGGGCGCGCTGGCGAACGCCGACCTGGACGGCCTCGGCCTGACGACGCAGCGCGCGCGGACGTTGCGCACGTTCGCGCAGGCGGTGGCCGATGGCACGCTGGAACTGGACACGCCGCGCGGTCCCGACGAGTTCGCCGCGCGCCTGATGGCCCTGCCGGGCATCGGCCCCTGGACCGCGCAGTACGTCGCGCTGCGCGCGTTCGGCGAGCCGGATGCGTTCCCGCTGGGCGACCTCGGGCTGAAGCATGCGCTGCCGGGCGTCGACCTGGCGGCGCGCAGCACAGCGTGGAGCCCGTGGCGCGGCTACGCGGCGCTGCATTTGTGGGCGGGGCTGGGAGACTGAACCCGAAAGGCACAAGCCAAGGAGAGTCCGCGATGGCGATCGTCTACGTCACCGATTACAAGTCGCCCCTGGGCAAGCTGGTGCTCGAGAGCGACGGCAAGGCGCTGCTGCGCCTGCGCCTGCCGGGAGAAAACGAACCCGTCGCAACGGCCGTGGGCCCGGACGACCAGGTCGTGCGCGACCGGCAGCCGTTCGCCGCGGTCATCGCCCAGCTGGATGAGTACTTCGCCGGCACGCGGAAGAAGTTCGACGTGCCGCTGAAGCCGCGCGGCACGCCGTTCCAGCTGAAGGTGTGGCAGCAGCTGCGGAAGATCCCCTACGGCCGCACGATCACGTACGCGACGCTGGCGCACCGCGCCGGCAACGACAGCGCCTGCCGCGCGGTCGGCGCCGCGAACGGGCGCAACCCGCTGCCGATCATCGTGCCGTGCCACCGCGTCATCGGCTCGAACGGTTCGCTGACGGGGTTCGGGGGCGGGATCGAGGCGAAGCAGAAGCTGCTCACGCTCGAGGGCGCGCTGTAGTCAGCCGCCGACGCTACTCGACGCCCGGCGCCGCGTTCCCGGGCGCATGCTGCGTCGCGGCCGTCGTCACGCCGTACTGCGCCGACCAGTCGGCCGTGTGCACGCGGTACCAGAAGCCGGCCGGCACGCGCAGCACCTGGCCGGGGATCATCGTGGCGATCTCCTCGCCGCCGGGCCCCAGCAGCGTCACCTCGGCGCGGCCCGAGAGCTGGTGCAGCAATGCGTCGCCGCCCACGTGGCGCGTCCACGGCCCGGTGCCCTTGAAGTGGCCGATCCACAGCTGTCCGTCGTTGAACGGCGACGGCACCCAGTACTGGGCGCTGCCGTCGTCACTGGTCCACTGTGGCGGGCTCTTGAGGGTCTCGACCAGGTCGATCGGGCGCACGTCGGTTCCTCCGGTTGCCGGTTCGCGTCGGGCCAGGCCTGCGGGATGGCGGTCACCGCGACGATCGCGCCGGGAACCGCTCGGGATGGTTCGTGATCACCGCGTCGACGCCGAGGTCCACGAAGTGGCGCATGTCGGCGGGTGTGTCGATGGTCCACACGTGCACGGCCTTGTCGGCGGCCGTCGCGAACTCGCAGAACGCGGCGTCGACCAGCGAGCGCTCGGCGCTCAGCACCTCGACCTTCGCGCTGAACGCCCAGCCCGGCAACTCGCCCTTGCCGAAGATGTAGCCGGCGGCCTGCTGCGGCGCGCGCGACTTCAATTCGTCGATCAGGTCGGCGTCGAAGCTGGTCACCACGCAATGCTGCGTGAAGTCGTGCAGCGCCAGTTGGCGCAGCAGTTCGTCGAGCATGGCCTCGGGGCGATCGTCCGGCTTCAGTTCGATGTTCAATCGTGCGCGGCCGCGCACGGCGTCGATGACGTCGACCAGTTCGGGCACATGCTCGTCCGCCCACTCCGCGCCGAACCACGAGCCGGCATCCAGCCCGCCCAGTTCGGCCATCGTCCGCGCGCCGACGGGACCGTTGCCGTTGGTCGTGCGCTCGAGGCTGGCGTCGTGGATGACGGCCAAGCGACCGTCGGCCGTCAGGCGGACGTCGATCTCGATCATGTCCGCGCCCAGCGACAGCGCACGCTCGATCGCGCCGAGTGTGTTCTCGGGCGCCTGGCCCGAGGCGCCGCGATGCGCGCAGTTGTTGGTCCGGCCATCCGGCACTATCATGGAACCCGCTTCCGTGCCGGTGCTTCCACACCTTCTGGCGATCCGGGGACTGATGGGCGACGCAACGCCGGCAAGATACACCGACCGCCCGCTGCCGGACTACCGCCATGTTCCGGGTCGGACCCCTCATCCCACCAAGAGCCCTGAGGGCCACTCTTTCGGCCGCCCCGCGGCGCCGGTGCGCGACCTGAACCAGGCGCCGTGGTCCATCTGCCCGGAGTACCTCTACGGCCTGGACCTGTTCAACGAGGGCTACTGGTGGGAGTGCCACGAGGTCCTGGAGAACCTGTGGCTGGCCGCCGGCCTGGGCACCCCGGCCGGGCACGCCTTGCAGGCCATCATCCAGTGCGCCGCCGCCCACCTGAAGGTCGTCAGCAGCCAACCGACTGGCGCCAAAAGACTTGTGCAACACGCGCGCGCGCACGCCGAGTGGGCTGCCGGCCCCCGACTGGGGCTGGACCTTGCCGCCATGGTGGCCGACACCGAGGCGCATGTGCTCGCGGGCGGCCCACCCGCCCGCCTGGACCTGACGGCGCAGGACAACGACGCGTATTTGTAGTATCGTATTGGTGGATCTCGCCTTGTGAAGTCCCCCCCGTCCTTGTGGGAAATTCCGGGCAGCTTCCTTCGAGCCTCATCGGGAGCCGTCGCCGCCATGCGGACGCACCTGTCATTGCTGCTGATGATCATCGCCCTGGCGTCCGCGCCCGTGGACGCGCGCGCGAGCAGCCACGTCGGCGACGTCATGGCCGACTTCACGCTGCTGGACACCACCGGCGCTCCTGTCTCCCTGTACCAGTTCGCCGGCGACGTCATCGTCGTGAACTTCTTCGCCACCTGGTGCCCCGGCTGCAACGAAGAAGCGCAGAGCCTCGAGCACGAGATCTGGCGCACCTACCGCGAGTACGGCGTCACGGTGCTGGCGATCGACCTGCAGGAACAGCTGGCCGTCGTCATCCCGTGGATCGCCTCCCAGGGTGTGACCTACCGCGTCCTGATGGCCCCCAACTGGAACGTGTTCACACAGTTCCCCTTCGCCGGCGGCCTGCCCTACAACGCGGTCATCGACCGCGACATGGTGCTGCGCTACGGGCACGTCGGCTATGAGCGCGATGTCCTGCTGCAGCTGCTCGACGACCTGACCGACCATTCGGCCGTCCCCGTGCAGGCGACGAGCTGGGGATCGGTGCAGGCTCTCTTCCGCTGAACCGCCTCTGTCGCCACACGCGGGCGTGACTATCGGCGCGATTGTGCTAGATTTCCGGCGGCCACCGGCCCTTGCGCCGGCGGCAATCGCCCATGTCGTCTTATCCGGGAGTCCCATGAGCCGCCACGCCAGGTCCCAGCGAACGATGGGCGCATTCGGCGCCCTTGCCGTCATCGCGGCGGCGTGCGCGTTGGTGGTCGCCGGCTGCAGCGGTCGCGGCGATTCGACCGGCTCGGCGCGGGCCGGCCTGGAAGCGCGCGCGGTGCTGCCGGCCGACACGTTCTTCGGCCGGGGCCCGGTCGGCGCCGGCATGGACACCGTGGTCAACGGCCGCCGGTTGCCGCTCGAGGCCTCGCCGGTGCAGGGCTTCAGTTCGCTGCTGGTCGATGGCGACGACCTGATCGCCCTGCAGGACAACGGGCTGGGCACGCTGGACAACAGCCACGACAGCCCCCTGCGCTGGTACCGCCTGCATCCCGACTGGACGACCGGCGCCGTCACCGTGGCGGCCACGGTCGCGATGACCGACCCCGGTCGCGTGTTGCCGTTCCCGCTGGCCGGCACCGACGAGATGCGGCGCGCGCGCCGGTTGTCGGGCGCCGACCTCGACCCCGAGTCGATGGTGGCGATGGATGACGGCACGTACTGGATCGGCGAGGAATTCGGCCCTTCGCTCGTCCACGTCGACCGCCAGGGCGTGCTGCTCGAGAAGCCCGTGCCCGTGCCGGTGCCGTCCATGCTGCGCGCCTTTGCCCGCGGCTCGCCGTTCCTGCGCACGCCCGACCACCCGGACCTGCGCAGCTACAGCTCCGACGCCACCCGCCGCGACCTGGCGAACCTGCCGCGCAGCGGCGGCATCGAGGGCCTGGCCCGCTCGAATGACGGCAGCCGCCTCTATGCCTCGATCGAGAAGGGCCTGTTCGAGGACATCGACCCGGGCCGCCGCCTCATCCTCGAGTTCGACCCGGCGCGCCGCAACTTCACCGGTCGCTGGTGGTCCTACCACGCGACGACGTCCAGCGTCTCGATCTCATCGCTGGACAGTGACGGCGCCGGCGGCCTGCTCGTGCTTGAACGCGACACCGGCGAAGGCCGCACCGCCGTCATCAAGCGCGTGTACCGCGTGGTGCCCGACCAGGTCGACGCGGGCGGCTACCTCGTGAAGGTCCTCGTCTGCGACCTGCTGAAGCTGGACGACGACCGGGGCCTGACGCGCCGCGAACACGGCGCCATCGGGCTGGGGCGCCGCTTCGCGCTGCCGTTCATCACGCCCGAATGCCTGCTCGTGCTCGATGCCTCGACTATCGTCGTGGCCAACGACAACAACTACCCGTTCAGCGCCGGGCGACGCGCCGGACAGCCGGACGACAACGAGATCGTCCGCCTGCGCCTGAAGACGCCCATGTATGCGGAGGGGGCGGCCACTGTCGCGGCCGCCCCCAACGCCTCATTGTCCGCGGCCCATCAATAGGGCGTGGACAGTATCCTGCCGACGGCGGGGTCGCTGTCGCTGACCTCGATTTCCCTGAGCGGATTGGGCGTGGCCGGGCCGTCGATGGACGTCAATTCCTCGATTCCCCATGCCTCCAGGACGTCGCCGCGCCACGCTCCCATCACGAGAACCTCGCGCCCCTCCTCGAGCACCAAGAGCTCTTCGCCCGCCTTCGTCATCACGCAGTCCTTGCGCAAGCGCATGGTCGTGCTGTCGACTCTCCACGTCGACAGGCCGGACTGGTTCAGAGTGCCGCGGACGAACGACATCTCGGGAACCCGTCCGAAACGGCGCGGCCTCGCCTGATCGGCCGTCTTCTCCGTACGCTGTCCTGCGTTGAGGCGCTTGCCCCGTTCACGACTCGGCCTCCCGGCCTGTGCGTCGGCAACGACCGTGGTGAGCGCGGTCAGGCAAAGCGCAACCGCCAGGTATCTCCTGAACTTCATTGGAAGTCCTCCTCATCTGCTTCGGCCCGTCGGCCCCGGGTATTCGGACCTATTGGCGCACGGTCGGCGCGGGGGCCGCATGCACGTGATCGTAGTTCTCCTGCCACGCGCGCACGTTCATGCGCTGGAACTGCGAAGCGATCGGCGTAACCGTGATCGTGGCGTCGCTGGACTGGACCACCACGGTGCCGGTCGACAAGTCGACCACCGGATGCGAGGCCACGCCGCCACCCAGCGTCTGCTCCCGGTCGTCAAGGGAGTTCTGGCTATCGGTATTGCCGCCGTCGCCATAGCGCATCTGGTACAGGAACGAGGTGCCGCCGGCGACGCAGGTCTCCAGCGTCGGCGCGAAGGCGGTGAAGATGACGGTCTCGGCGACGACGGCGGCGCGCTCCACGACCCGCAGGCCCGGGGAGCCGTTGAGCGTGTAGTACCAGCCATGGGAGCTGCCGATGACGTTGATCGTCGAGGTCTGGTTAGCCAGGCCGCTCTTCGTCACGGTCGCCCCGTCATGGCGATCGAATACGCAGATGAAGTCCTGCGTCGTCATCACGTCGATGTCGGCCATGTTCAGGTAGGCCCCGGTGCCGAAGTACACATAGACGTTTCCGTTGGGGCCATAGGCCGCCGTCGGGTCGGCCGTGATCTCCTGCGTGCCCGAGTACAGCGTCGTCCGGGTCCAGTTGTCGGGATCCGGCGAGCCATTCACTGCAAAGCGGTGCAGCTTGCCGGTGATGTCCGCGATGTAGACCAGGTCCGAGTTTCCGTCCAGGTCGAGGTCGACCGACGCCGGGCGCGTGGCCTTGTTCCTCGTCCCGGCCGCATTCGTGCTCAGTTGCACGGAGCCCAGAAGCGCGCCGTCGCTGATCCGGTATCCGTACAGCCATGCCAGTTTCGTGGTCGTGTCCAGGCCGCTGCCGACCAGGGCCACTGCTTGGCCGGCGATGGTCGTCATCTCGACGTCGGAATTGAACGAGATACCGTTCGGCAGCCTGGTCTGCCACATGAAGGCCGGGCTTCCGGGATCCGTCACATCGAGAGCGAAGACGCTGTCCCCGCCCTCGCGACCGCCCGACATCAGGACGGTGTGCCAAATGCCGTCGAGTTTGACGTCCTGGACAGTGACCGTCTGGTCGACGGAGTACATATGGCAGTAGTTCGTGTCGGCCATGACCTTGAACGAGTTCAGCGCGAATTCCGGGATGAAGGCCCAGTCTTCGCGGCCGCTCTCCGCGTCGAACGCGTGCATCATGCCGTCGTTGGCGCCGACGTACACCATCCTCTGCCGCGCGTGGTGGTTCTCGCGGAATGTCTGGTAACTCTCATCCTCGGCGAACTCGGCCGGCGGTCCAACGACGACAGGCGTCGAGTGGATGATGGTCCCCAGCGACCAACCGGTGCGATCCCGGAGTCCGGTCACGTCGTCGCCGCGAGCCCAGTTGATGAGGTCAATCGCCTGTGCGTCCGTCGTTGCTTCGAGCGCGTTGCGCAGGTTCGTGGCGTTTCCTGCCGTGAACTCGTACTGGTTGCCCTGGGACACGGTGAAGATGTTGCGCTCGCTCGTGGGGCGGGACGCAAGGACCTGGCCGGCCTCCCAGATGGGATCGTCGCCGGCCGCATACGGCAACTCGTAGCACTCCAGGAATCCGGTCCAGTCCACGGGCATGAACTTGCCGCGATAGAGCTTGTTGTCGACGCCGCGCTCGGTGGACACGACGGCGACGGCAGAGCCCGAGGACACCTGGCGGAGAATGTCCTGCAGGGCGAACTCGATGCTCAGGAACAGGTCGACGGCGTTGGTGGCGCGGAAATAGAGGCCACCGCCGTTGGCCGCTGCCGATTCCAGCAGGGGGTGGTCGATCGAGAATCCGACCACATAGGTCTTGACCGACTGCGTTCCGTCCATGTCCGGGCGCAGGTCATGATGCGCCATATAGTACGTAACGTCGTCGAAGTACTCCGAGCAATTGAAGGAATCCGGGTAGGGCACCCCGAGGCTCGTGCATGTGCCCGGATCCTGTCCGTCACCGTCGGCATCCCGCAGGTAGGCACTCACATCGACGTCCATGGTCGGCATTCCGTCGGTCACCACGAGACAGAAGCTCGACTGGCACGGCATTGTGATCGGCGCGGTCGCGTCCGTCCGCTTGAAGTAGTCCAGGATATCTTCAGCTGTTTCCGCCAGCGGGGTGTAGGAATCCGACTTCAGGGTGCCGATCGTGGTCAACAGGGTGGCCTTCGGCGTACCGCAAACCGCCTTGATCGTGCCGCCGTTGCTGCCGCTGAAGATCGTCAGGCCGAAGTCGAGCCCGGAGGCGCGCGTGACAATCTGGTTCAGGATGCTCTTGAGCGCCGTAATCCGCGTGAACTGGGGAATGGCGGCCCGCTGGGCGGCCGTCGCGTTGAAGAAGATCCAGTTGAGGTAGTTGCCGTTGTAGACGGCCGAGTTGCCGCCCGCCGACGTCACGAGCGTGACGCTGGGCGTGTTCACCCAGGTACTCTTGAAGCTGCGCGGTGTGTAGGCCTTCGTGGTGCTCACGTTGTAGTCGGACCCGCGCGTGAATTTCCCCGAATAGACGATGTTGGGGTTGTACGCATCGCTGTAGACGCACTCGTCCATGGATGCGGACGTGTCGGCCAGGATCATCACCTTGGCCCCGCCGTTGCCCTGCTGGACGAAGAGGGGCACCTCGCAGGTCTGGGGCACGACCGGGCTCGCCGCCATAAGGACCGTCGCGCCAATGGTCAACGCCGCGAAAGTTCCGCGATGTTTGATGATCGACTTCATGTCAGCTTCCTTTGCCGGATCTCCGGACTTGTTGGTCACCCGGACACCGCTGTCCCCGCGGGCCGGGCGGGCCCGCAGTGGTTCCTAGTACCCGGTCTTGTACACGCGACTGGCGAGGACCGAGACGCCGCTCTGTCCCTGCGTCCCGGCATCGCCAATGGCTGCGACGCGATAATCGAAGTCGCGGTATTCCCGTCCCCAGCCCGGCTTGGCGCGCCAGCGGACATACTGGATGTCGTAGCCGTAGGCCTGGCTGCCGTCCAATGCGGTTTCACCCAGCGTTTGCACCGACATCGTGCTCCAGTCGAGCACCAGCGGCGGATCGTCGGACGTACGGACGAAGTTGATCCCCGCCTCGCCGCCGGCATCCGCCGCGAAGACCGACCGCATGTGCGACGCTTCGGCCACCGACGTCTTCTTTTCGGACGCGGCAAGCCACGTGGCGCCCACGGCCAGCACGCTGAGGACGAGCACGACGAGAAGGGCCGTCACCATCGCGAAGCCGTCGCGGTTCGCGGAGCCGGTGGAGTTGGGTGCATTCCGGCTGATCGTGGCCGAGTTCATTGTTTGCTCCATGGTGCTCCGCCTAGTTGTTCCGCACGGCAACGCGCGTGCTGTAGTGGACGGGATCCTGCCGTTCCGTTTCGCCGGCGATCACGAGATCGACAGCCATGATTCGCGCCCTGTCGGTGGCGTTCAACGGGACGTTCCCCAGAACAGCGCCCTGGTTGTCGTAGTAGTTGAACGTGCAGTTCTGGAGGCCTCGCATGATGACTACGGCCGCGCCTCCAGCTACGGCCCTCGAGAGCTCGCCGGTGTTCGCATCGAAGGTATAGGCGACGTCCTCGTCCGGTCCGGTGTCCGTCACGTCACCATCGCCGTTCAGGTCCATCCGGCAGCGAAACGCCTGCACGCCCCCTGCAGGAAAGCGCTCGAATCCCGCCCCGGCCGGGTCGCAGCCGGCAGATCTCACGTCGCGCGTCACCAGGGACATGACGGCCCGAAGGCCCTGTTGGTATTGCGCCTTCTGGCGGGTGCTCTGGTAGCTCCGCCGCGACTCCGTCAGGAAGCCGAAGACGACCGCGATGATCACGCCGAAGATCACCAGCGACACCATCAGCTCGACGAGCGTCATGCCACTGCGCCCGCGCTGGTTCACCGGTCGGCTTTCGTCAGTTGCCCTATCCACGACAGCTCCTTGAAGTTCGCAGTCAGCGCATCGAGACGAGATCGGAAACCGTCAGGGACTCGATGTCGCTCTTGTTGCGCCACGAGGCCGTAACCGTGATGCGGTCGAGCCCGAAGGACACGTTGTTCACCTGGGCCACCCAGGTCACGTTGTTGGTGGTGCCGTTCTCCGCCGCGATGTTGCCGAACCCGCGTCCCTTGAGCCTCTCCAGCTGCATCTGCGCCACGGCGATGGCGCGTGTGTGCCAATCGGCCTCGGTGACCTCGGTGCGGGCCCGGTGCTGGATCATCGCGATGGGCAGAACCCCTACCGTCAGGATCACCATCACCATGATGATCTCGATCAGCGAGAACCCTGACCGGTCGAGGCCCGCCGCGCGTGCCCGGACTGCCTTTCGGACTGCAGCCCACATTGTTTTCACCATGGCTCAGTTCACCTCCACAAGACCGGTGGGCATCACGGTGATCTGCTTGGTGCCGGCCTGGTTCGAAAGCGTGAACACGACCGGGTCCGCCATGCCCCACGGGTAGAAATCGGCAACGCGCGCCGCATCGAGGCCGAGACCCTCGCAGAAATTCGAGTCTCGAATGACCAGTCCCGTCACCGGATTCGTCAGTTGATAGCCCCCGGTCGTGACCGAAAAACGCAGGATCTGGGAATTTGCTACCGACAGGGAGCGTGCGTATTGCAGGTCGGCGACCATGCGATCCGCCTGCGTCGCGAGCTTGGTGGACGCCAGGTAGCGGAAGAACGGCGGCGCCGCCATCGAGGCCATGACGCCGACGAGACAGATGACGAGCATCGTCTCGACCAGCGTAAACCCTTTATTTGTCGCACGTTTCATCGCTTGGACCTTCTCCCCGGGGCGCGGCCGACACAAAGGCCACGAGCCGCCATGGGTCGATGGCGGGGCCTTCCTGCTGCCGGTTATCGGCCGGAAAGCCCACGACCTCAGCGATTTTCTGCAAGGGGTGTGCCCCGGGCGGGGCAATGTGGAGGAAACTAGTCGACGATGAGCTCGGCGCCCTCGCGCGACAGCAGGCGGTTCAGTTCGATTTCGCTCAGCCGGAGCGTGGCGCGGCACCATTCGCCGTCGAACTGCTGGTCCAGGACGGACTGGGTGCGGTGGAACGAGCTGAGCGCCGCCAGCTTCGTCAGGGGCAGGCGCACGGTGCGGATCATCTCGCCGCCCAGGCGGCGGTCCAGGATGGCGTCGCGCACCGTCAATCCACCAGCCGGGTCCACGCCCGAGACGAACAGGGCGTCCGGGTACAGGCGGCTGAAGCGGTTGGCGAACAGTTCGGCATCGACCAGATCGATCTTGTTGAAGACCATCAGGGTCGGCTTGTCGAACGGAATGGGTGTCTCCTTCGAGCGCACCTTCGGCGCCAGCTCCCGCAGCACCTTGTCCACCGACGCAATCTGGTGCTCGGGATCCTCGGCGCTGGCGTCGACCACATGCACCAGCAGGTCGGCCTCGCGCACCTCCTGCAGCGTGGCCTTGAAGCTCTCGACCAGGTGGTGCGGCAGCTTGCGGATGAACCCGACGGTATCGGTCAGCAGGAACCGCCGCCGCTCGTCGATCTCCACGCGCCGGGTCGTCGCATCGAGCGTCGCGAACAGCTGGTCCTTCACGTACACGCCGGCCTGCGTGATGCCGTTCATCAGCGTCGACTTGCCGGCGTTCGTGTAGCCGACCAGCGTCGCCTTGAAGACTTCGTCGCGCGAGGCGGTCTGCGTGCGCCGCGTCGACTCGATGTCCTTCAGTTCTCCGCGCAATACCGCGATACGCCGGCCCAGCAGCTGGCGGTCGGTCTCCAGCTGCGTCTCGCCGGGGCCGCGCGTGCCGATACCGCCGGCCTGCCTTTCGAGGTGCGTCCACAGCCGGGTCAGGCGCGGCAGCAGGTAGTTCAGCTGGGCCAGTTCGACCTGCAGCCGCGACTGCCGCGAGCTGGCGTGCTTGGCGAAGATGTCGAGGATGATCTCGGTGCGGTCGAGCACGTTCACGTCGAGGAACTTCTCGAGGTTGCGCCCCTGCGCCGGCGAGAGGTCGTTGTCGAACACGACCAGCGTCGCCTCGGTCGCGGCGACCAGCTCCTTCAGTTCTTCCAGCTTGCCTGAACCCAGGAACGTGGCCGACTCCGGCTTGGGTCGCGTCTGCTCGATGCGCCCGACAACATCGGCCCCCGCGGTGTCGGCCAGCTGCGCCAGTTCGGGCAGGTCGGCCAGGCCGCCCTTGCCGCCCAGCCAGGCGTCCGGCAGGTTGACGCCGACGACGATCGCCCGCTCGCGCGGCACGTCGGTGCTGTGTCCGGATTCCTCGTCACGCCTGGTCGCCATCGTCAGCCCTCGATCTCGGTGTGCCACTGTTCCCAGTCGGCCATGTGTTGATGCAGTTCCGTATCCACTTCCAGGATACGGCGACCGGCCTGCGCGCGCTCGTCGCCGCTGGCGGTCGGCGAGGCCATGACCGCGAAGAGCCCGACCTTTTCGTCCTCCAGCCGCGCGATGGCCTCTTCGGCCTCGGCGATCCACTGGCGGCGGCGGGTCTGCTCGTTCTTGCTGAGGCCGCTGCCGGCGGCGCCCGTCGAGGCGGCTTCCTTCGCCCGCGTGTCGGTGGCGGCCGCCGGCCCCGAAGAGGCCGTCTGCGTCCGGCCGGCCCGGTCCTTCAGCCACTCGGCCCAGCCGCCGTCGAACAGCGTGATGGGCCCGGTCGGCAGCCCCGCCGCATCCAGGGGCGGGAACACCAGCAGCTTGTGCACGACCTTGTCCAGGAAGCGGCGGTCGTGGGAGACCACGATCAGCGTCCCGTCGAACTCGCGCAAGGCCGCTTCCAGCGACTCGCGGCTGCGCACGTCCAGGTGGTTCGTAGGCTCGTCCAGCAGCAGTGTGTTATGGCCTTCCTTGATCAGGCGCAGCAGGGCCAGCCGCCCGCGCTCGCCGCCCGACAACTGCCCCACGGGCCGATCGTACAGGTCCTCGCCGTAGCCGAACGCCGCCAGGAAGCTGCGCAATTCGCCCAGGGTGGCGCGCGGGTCCACCGAGCCGATCTCGGCGATCACCGTGTTGTGGTCCGAGACCCCCGACAGCTCCTGGTCGTAGAACCCGAGGTCGACGTTGTGCCCGATCACGATGCGCCCGTCGTCGGGCACCGTGCGCCCGGCGAGCAGCTTCAGCAGCGTCGACTTGCCGCACCCGTTGGGCCCGAGGATGCCCAGCCGCTCGCCCCGCGACACGTGCAGGTCCAGCCCGTTGATCAGCATCCGCCCGCCGAAGCCCTTCGCCAGCCCTCGCAGTTCCAGGACGGTGCCGCCGCTTGGGCGCGCCGGCTCCATGCGGAAGCGGAACAGCCCCGGCTCGGTCGATGGGCGCTCGAGCTTCTCTTCCCGGTCCAGCAGCTTGCGGCGCCCCTGCGCCTGCTTCGTGTTCTGGCCCTCGATGTTGCGGCGGATGTAGTCCTCGGCCTGCCGCTGCTTCGCCTGCTGGCGCTGCCAGGCCGCCTCGTCCTGTTCCCAGCGCAGCTGGCTCTGCTCGTCGAAGAAGGAATAGTTGCCGCTGTAGCTGGTGACGCGGCCGCGGTCCAGGTGCAGCGTGCGCCTGGTGACGCTGTCCAGGAACCAGCGGTCGTGCGAAACGATGATGGCGGCGCCGCGGTACTGGTCCAGGAAGTTCTCCAGCCACTCGCACGACTCGAGGTCGAGGTGGTTGGTGGGCTCGTCCAGGAGCAGCAGGTCGGCGTCGCTGAGCAGGACCGAGGCCAGGGCTGCGCGACGGCGTTCGCCACCGCTGAGCCGATCCGGGCCCAACTCCCACGTCGAGCGCGGCAAGCCGACGCCCGTCAGCGCCGCCTCGAGGCGCGACGGCATCGTGTAGCCGTGGCGGCGCTCGAACTCGTCCTGCAGTCTTCCCTGTTCCTTGATGAGCTGGTGCTGCGCCGCTTCGTCGTGCGGCGCGGCCAGCCGGGCGGCGACGTCGTGCAGTTCGCGCTCGAGCTGGCGTTCGCGCGCAAACGCCGCGTCGGCCACCGCGTCGACCACGCGCCCGGGCCCGCCGTGGGCGCCGACTTCGAGGGTGGTTTCCTGGCGCAGGTACTTGATGCGGGTGCCACCGAGCAGCGACCGCGACCCGCCCTGCAGGGCGATCTCCCCGGCGAGGATATTAAGTAGTGTCGTCTTGCCCGCCCCGTTGGGCCCCACCAGGGCGCACTTCTGCCCGGGGTACACGGCGAAGGAGGCCCCCCGAAGGATGCGCTCCCGGCCAAAATCAAAATTCGCGTCACTCAGCGTCAGCAAGTTCCCGTTCCCTGGCGTAGGTGAATGGTGGTCCGGTACAGGCAGGTGGCCGGACTATCCGCAGGAGCGAAGCGACGAGGACTGTCCGGCCACCTGCCCGTACCGGACCACCACGCACCAAGGACAGGACCCGGAACTGGTTCGCCCCCCTCGGTTGGTTCTACCGGCCCCGCTCAATCGGTGGTGGGGTCATCACCCTTGGCGCCCTGACGTTCTGCGTGCAGGTCTTCCTGGCCGTCGACCGGAACTCGCATTCGGTCAGCGACACGCTGTACGGAGTCTTCCCGTTCGTCGTCCCCGCCGTTTTGCTAGTCAACTGGGTGGCCTTCCGGACGAGCGCGCCCCGCTAGCCACTCCGCTTCGGCAATACGAACTGCCGGATCTCCATCAGGTCCTCCCGCCAGAACAGCAGGAGCATCCCCACATACGTGCCGCCGCCCAGCAACGTGGACAGCACCAGGTGCGGCACCATTGCGACCTTGTTGGCCACCAGCAACCGGTCGAGTCCCAGCACCGCGGCCGACATGGCCAGGCACGAGACCATCGACGGCACGGTCGCCACCAGCAGCGATCGCCACGGCACGTTCACGCGCCGCATCACCTCGGCGCCCAGCGTGAAGACGACGAAGATCGGCATCGCGCTGCGCGCCAGCACGACACCGTTCAGCCGCCCCAGGTGCGCGCCGGCCAGGATCAGCACCAGGTTGATCGGCAGGTAGATCAGCATCCAGCGCATGGGCAGGTGCTGCAGGCCGACGCCGTTGCAGATCGAGTGCATGGGCTGCACATAGAGCAGCAGCACGCCGTACAGGCAGAACAGCCGGACCGACGGCACGATCGGCGCCCAGGTGTCGCCGTAGGCCAGGACCACGAACTCGGGCGCCACCAGGGCGATGCCGACCAGGATCGGGAACGTCAGCAGCGAATTGTAACGGTAGAACTTGTGCAGCAGCGCGCTGACCTCGGCCGGGCTGTTCTGCACGCTCGCGAACGTGGTGAAGACGACGCCGTTGAGCACCTGAGAGATCCGGCTGACGACCTGCATCGGGATGTTGCCGGCGTACTCGTAGAAGCCCAGTTGCGTCGTGCTCAGCATCTTCGCGATGATGAAGCGGTCGGCGCTCACGTTCACGTAGGTCGTCAGGTTGACGCCCAGGAACCAGCGCCCGTATTTCACGTGCCGGCGCAGGCTTTCCCGGCAGAAGCGGAACGACGGCAGCCATGGCAAATACGCGATGTTCATGGCCGACATGACGGCGGTCGCCACCACCATGCCGGTCACAAGGCCGTACACGCCCCAATGGAACACCTTCATCAGCGTGAAGCCGACGACGAAGGTCGTCACGGCGCCGGCGAACTCGACCACCGCCGCCTCGCGGAACTTGAACGTGCGCAGCATCAGCGCCGCGTTCACGCTGCCGAGGCTGGTAAGGACGAACTGCAGCGCCAGCAGCGCGACAATCGGCAGCAGTTTCGCGTGGTCCGTGAACTGGTCCGAGATCAACGCGACCAGGCAGCAGGCCAGCGCCGCCGCCGCATCCACAGCGACGTTACCCCACCAGATCGTCGCCAGGTCGCGCCGCTCGAGGTTCTCGTGGTGGACCACCGAGGCGGCGAAGCCGAAGTTGGCGAAGATGAGGACGAACTGCGTGGAGGCCGCCGCCAGGTTGACGATACCGAAATCTGCCGGCATCAGCAGGCGCGCGAACACCATGCTGCGCGCCAACTGCAGCAGCGCGCCGGCGGCCACGCCGACGCCGGACCACATCGTGCCCCGGGCCACGCGCGTGCCGATGCCCTCGCCGCCGCGCGCGGGCGGCAGGTACAACTGGCGCGCGCGGATGCGCCGGGCCAGGGACCAGTTGCGTGTCGAACTGTCGCTCACGGGCGGCTTCCGCCAGGGGTGGGCCGGCAGCCCTCGCGGACGAAGCCGGCAATATCATCGATGACCGCGGGCGCCACCGGCCGCGGCAACGCGTAGTCATCCGGGCTCGACTTGCCCTCCCCGCTGCGCATCAGGTGATCAAGGTCGTCGTGCAGCTTCAGGCACGCGTTTGACCTCCCCGCGAGCGCCTTCTTCCAGTTCGCGAAGTCCGCCAGGGTCACCTGGTAGTCGCGCCCGCCCTGCAGCACCAGGATGGGGATGTCCAGTGTCGCGGCGTCGGTCGGCGCATCGTGCGCCTCGAGGTCGGTGTAGTAGCCGACCGGCGCGCCCAGGAGGCGCGCCGCCGCCGAGGGCGCCCTGGTCGCGTCGCGCTGCGATGCGCGCAGGTCCGCGACGGCCAGTTTCAGTTCGTCCAGCCGGGCCGCCTCGCCGGCGTCGATCGTGTCGTCCAGTGCAACGAGGTACTGCGTCTGCTCGATCATCACCTCGGGCAGCGGCCGCGTGGCGCCGGCCATGATGATCATCCCGTCGGCCTTCGCGGCGATCGCGATGCGCGGCGCCAGCATGCCGCCCAGCGAGTGCCCCAGCACGTAGATGCGTTTCGGGTCGATCTCCGGCCGCGTGCGCAGCAGCGCCACCGCGGCGACGGCGTCGTCGATCACTTCATCCTTCACCGTCAGCGCGTTGCCCTTGTCCATCAACGATTGCGGCGCCGCGAGGCTGCGCTTGTCGTAGCGCAGCGTGGCGATGCCCTGCGCCGCCAGCCCCCAGGCGATGTCGCGGAAGGGATGGTTGCCCAGGATGTTCTCATCGCGGTCGTTCGGCCCGCTGCCGTGCACGAGCACGATCGCGGGGAACGGCCCCTTACCTTTGGGCAGCGCCAGGGAACCGGGCAGCATGCTGCCCGCGGGCCCAATGTTCACATCGATTTGTTTCGGCGTCGCCGCACTGTCGGCCTTCGCCTCGGCCGCCGTCGGCGGCTCCACGTGCGGCAGCAGGCCCAGCCCCACCACCAGCCCGTCCTTGTCGATGACGACCTGGAAGTCGGTCGCGCCCTTCGCGCCGTTCACCGGCACGCGGTACCTTCGATAGCCCGCCACCTTGTCGTCATAGCGCGCGGCGCCCACGCCCGTGATGTCGCCGACCTGCTCAACGACGCCACCCAGCAACTGGGTGATGGCGGCATCCGTCATTGCGGCCGCCATCTGTCCGTTGCACACGGCGCGCGCGGCCGCGCCATCCTTCGCCACGACAGACTGCGCGAATGCGTGGGCCGTCTCTTCGGGCGTGGCCGCCGCGTGCGCTTGCGCCGGCGCAAGTGCGAGCACGACCATCGCTGCCATCAAAAATCCCCGCATCTCACCCTCCGGGTCGGCGTTTCCCGCCAACTTTACTACCGCGACACCCGCCGCACAACCGCTGCACGCCCTGCGCCGCCACCATTTTGGCCCCCACCCCCAATTTGGCCCACTTGATTCTTTGGTTCCCCCGCCTACATGCGCGGCATGGTTGATCCATCAATGCTTCCGGCGGCTATCCGCAGGAGCGCAGCGACGAGGACTGCCGCCGGAAGCATTGATGGATCAACCACGCGCCATGTAACAGGGGCGAAACAAAGAAAAAGGCCCCCCAGACTCAGTGGGAGGCCTTTATTCTCTCTGCTCGGGCCCGATCTAAGCCATCGCGTGCGGACTCTTCCTGAACTTCAGGGGAGACATCCCACAGCGATCCTTGAACGTCCGCGAGAAGTGAGCCAGGCTGTGGAAGCCACAGCGCTTGCTGATCGCATCGACCGAGAGGTCGAAACGGCGCAGCAGGCTCTTCGCGTTCTCGACGCGCACCTGGATCAGGTAGTCGCTGAAGCTCATCCCCACTTCCTGCCGGAACAGGTTCGAGAAGTAACCCGGCGACAGGTTGACCGTTTCGGCCATCTTGTCGCGGTTGATGTTCTCGTGGAAATGCGCCAGCACGAAGCGGCACGCGTACTCGGCCCGGTAATCCTGCAGCGTGTGCGACGCATGGATCGTCGCGCCCTGCTCGTCAACAAGAGTGATCTCGGGCAGGTTCTCGCTCCACAGATCCTCGTCGCCGGGGATCGAGTGCGGTCCTGCATCCAGCATCGCGCCGCTGGGCTTTTCACCCATCGGATGCGCGCTGCCGGGCTGTGCGGCGTTCGCCGCGTTGAGGAATTCTGTAACCATGCGCGCGGCCTTGACGACATTCGTCTTTCGGGCCACGAGCATCGGCGCACCGGCCATCGTAGTCGGACCCACCAGACCAGCCCGCAGCGCATCGGGAGAGTCGGCAGCATAGACGAAGACCAGCGAAGCCGCGGCGATCGCTTCGGTCGACTCGCCATCCTGCATGCGGTGCATGAGGATCTGCGATCCGAAGAGAGCCAGGCACAGCTCCGTAGTGTTGGTTTCAGCCCGCGGACAATAGAACAGAATCCGTTGGCTTTCCTCTCGGCCCTGGATCAATTGCTTCGCATACGTCGGAAACTCGATGACGAAACAGGTCCACGGTTCTTTGAGAGGCTCGTAACGTTCTTCCACAATAAACCCCCAAGCGAGCACATCCTTGGGCAGCGCAAAGGTGTACTGAACAACAAATTTTCATGCCGGACGTGATATAGCATACTAGCCGATGAGCGCGGTTGTCCATGAAAAAAACAATATGATTACATTTTATTTCTCTCGATAGCTCCACAATGTCGGTAAAAGCGGGTAAATTTTGTCTCCTTGCGTCACTTACGGGACTGTTCCGGCGCGCATCTCGCACCAACGGCCAAAAAAAATGCCGCCTTTGGCGACACTCTTCCGAGGCCTTGAAATCATGTCATTTAGCGTGAAAACCCCTGAAATACAGGTCTTTTGTGTTCCCCACAGTGCTGCGCTGCGGGATTCCTTATTGCCCTGCGGCGCCACCCGGGCCCCCGCGGGCAGCCGTCAGGAACGCGCCCAGTTTTGCGGGGTCGAGGCGGCCGCCGGTGCGCACGCCGCTGCAGACATCGACCCCGAACGGACCAGCCGCAGCCACCGCCGCGGCCACATTTTCCGCCCGGAGCCCCCCGGCCAGGAACACCGGCACCCCCGCCGCCTCGACAATGCACCGGCTCAGCGCCCAATCGTGCGTCCGCCCGGTGCCGCCCAGCTCGGGCACGGCGGCGTCCGGGCGACCCGAGTCGAGCAGTAGGGCATCGGCCGTTTCCGCGGCCTCCCGGGCCGCCTCGAGCGCCTCGGGCCCCGTGACGTGCACCACCTGGACCAGCTTCACCGCCGGCAATGCCGCCCGCACCAGCCGCACTTGCGCCGGCGCAACCGCCGCCACCAGCTGGATCACCGAAGTCAGGCACCGCCCATGCTGGGCGATGATGGCGTCGGCATCGGTCAGGCAGGTGAGCAAAAAAGTCGCGACCGGCGGGGGTGCGCCGGTCGCGATCGTGCGGATCAGTTCTTCCGAAATGACCCCCGGCCCGCTCGGCATCGCCGAGACCAGGCCCAGGGCATCGGCGCCGGCCGCGATGGCCAGGCGCGCCTCGTCGACGCTCTCGATGCAGCACACCTTGACCCGGGGGCCGCACATGGGGCGTCAGTCCTGCGTCTCGTCGGTGTCGTCCCCCGACTCGTCGGTCACATCGTCGTCCACCAACTCGTCGTCCAGGTCCACGTCCAGCTCCGCGTCATCATCCATCTCGCGCAGCGCCCGCGCGCCCGCGCTGGCCGCCTCGGCGTCCGCCCGCGACAGCTCTTCGCGCGACAGTTCCTCGCGCGAGATCTTCGCGATCGAGGCCACCTTGTCGCCCTCGTTCAGGTTGATGATGCGCACGCCCTGCGTGTTGCGGCCCAGCTCGCTGACCCCGTCCAGCCCGATGCGGATCATGATGCCGCGCCGGGTGATGACCATCAGTTCCTCGCCCGGGTGCACGTCGCGGATGGCCAGCAGCGGCCCGTTGCGGTCGGTGCACTTGATCGTGATCAGGCCCTTGCCGCCGCGGCCCTGCACGCGGTAGTCGGCCAGAGGCGACTTCTTGCCGTAGCCGTTCTCGGTCACCGCCAGCAGCATCGCCGTCTCGTCCTTCTCGCTGACGACGACCATGCCGATCAGGCTCTCGCCCTCGTCCAGCGCGATGCCGCGCACGCCGCGGGCCGTGCGGCCCATCGAGCGCGCCTGCTCCTCGGGGAAGCGGATCGCCATGCCGTTGCTGGTCGACAGGATGATGTCGCTCTGGCCGTCGGTCTCCCGCACCGACACCAGGTGCTCGCCTTCGAGCAGGCTGATGGCGCGGATGCCCGCCGACCGCGGCCGCGCGAACTCGGTCAGCGGCGTCCGCTTGACCTGGCCCTGGTCGGTCGCGAAGGCCAGGAACGACGTCTCGCTGAACTCGCGCACCGGCACGATGGCGTGGATGCGGTCGCCCGGCTGGATCTGGATCAGGTTCACCAGCGGCTGGCCCTTGCTGGTGCGGTTGGTCTTCGGGATGCGGTGCACCTTCAGCCAGTGCAGCTGCCCGTTCTCGGTCAGCACCAGCAGGTACTGGTGCGTCGTGGCGATGAAGAGGTTGTCGACGAAATCCTCGTCCTTCGTCCCCATCGCCGTGATGCCCTTGCCGCCGCGGCCCTGCTGGCGGTAGGTGTCGACCGGGATGCGCTTGGCGTAGCCCTGGTTGCTGATCGTGACGACCATCGGCTCGTCGGCGATCAGGTCCTCCAGGTCGATCTCGCCCTCGTCCTCGACGATCTGCGTGCGCCGCGCGTCGGCGTACGACTCGCGGACCTCGGCGATCTCGGCGCGGATGATGCCCAGCACCAGGTCGCGACTGTCGAGGATCGCCTTCAGGTGCGCGATCTTGGAGAGCAGCTCGTTGTACTCGTCCTCGATCTTCTGGCGCTCGAGCCCGGTCAGCCGCGCCAGCCGCAGGTCCAGGATGGCCTGCGCCTGGATCTCCGACAACGCGAAGTTCGCCATCAGGGCCTCGCGCGCGGCCTCGGTCGAGGCGCTCGCGCGGATCAGCGCCACGATGGCGTCGATGTTGTCCAGCGCGATGCGGTAACCTTCAAGGATGTGGGCGCGCTCCTCGGCCTTCCGCAGCTCGTAGCGCGTGCGGCGGACGACGACTTCCTCGCGGAAGTTGAGGAACTCCTGCATCGCCTCCTTCAGCGACATCACCTTCGGCTGGTTGCCCACCAGCGCCAGGTTGATCACGCCGAAGGTGCTCTGCATCAGCGTGTGCGCGTACAGCGCCTTGAGCACGACCTGCGGGAAGGCGTCCTTCTTCAGGACGATGACGATGCGCATCCCTTCGCGGTCGCTCTCGTCGCGCAGGTCGCTGATGCCCTCCAGCGTCCCGGCGCGCACCAGGCCGGCGATCTTCTCGATGAGCGTCGCCTTGTTCACCTGGTACGGGATCTCGTGGACGATGATCTGGGCGCGGCCGCCGTCGAGCATCTCCATCTCGGTGCGCGCGCGCACGATGACGCGGCCGCGGCCGGTCGTCACGTAGTCGAAGATGCCGCGGCGCCCGTGGATGATGCCGCCGGTCGGGAAGTCGGGACCCTGCACGTACTGCAGCATCTCGTGCGGCTGGCAGTGCGGGTTGTCCAGCAGCGCGACCAGGCCGTCGCAGACCTCGCCCATGTTGTGGGGCGGGATCTTCGTGGCCATGCCGACCGCGATGCCCTCGGAGCCGTTGACCAGCAGGTTCGGCACGCGCGCCGGCATCACCGACGGCATCATGCGCGAACCGTCGTAGTTCGGGACGAAGTCGACGGTTTCCTTGTCGAGGTCGTCCAGAAGCTCGGTGGCGAACTTCTGCAGGCGCGCCTCGGTGTAGCGCTCGGCCGCGGCGGCGTCGCCGTCCACCGACCCGAAGTTGCCCTGGCCGTCCACCAGTGGGTAGCGCAGCGAGAAATCCTGCGCCATGCGCACCAGCGTGTCGTACACCGACGTGGTGCCGTGCGGGTGGTAGTTGCCGGTGGTATCGCCCGTGATCTTCGCGGACTTACGGTACGGCCGGCCCGGCTGCAGGTTCAGGTCGTTCATCGCCGTCAGCGTGCGGCGGTGCACCGGCTTCAGGCCGTCGCGCACGTCAGGCAGCGCGCGGCTGACGATGACGCTCATCGAGTATTCGATGTAGCTCGTGCGCATCTTGCCGACGATGCCGGCGTCGATGATCGTCTCGCCGCGCGAGGGCATCGGAACCGGGACGTGCGGGGTTTCGGGAGCGCCGCCCTCGTTCACGTTCTCGTTGCCGTCGCCGGGGATCTGGTCGTCTGCCATGAGTTCCCTCTGCCTTAGATGTCCAAGACTTAAATGTCCAAGTCTGTTAGATGTCCAAGTCTTCCAGGCGCACCAGCGCCGCGTTCTCCTCGATGAACCGGCGCCGCGGCTCGACCTCGTCACCCATCAGGATGGTGAAGATGTGGTCGGCCTCGGCCGCGTCCTCGATCGTCACGCGCGTCATCGTGCGCGAGTCGGGGTTCATCGTCGTCTCCCAGAGCTGCTCCGGGTTCATTTCGCCGAGACCCTTGTAGCGCTGCACGTACACGCCCTTGGCGCCGCCCATCTCCGCCAGCAGGCGGTCCTTGGCGGCATCCGAGTTCACGTAGATCTCCGTGGCGCCCTTCTTCAGGCGGTACAGCGGCGGCTCGGCGATGTACAGGTGGCCGTTGTCGATGATCTCGCGGAAATGCCGGAAGAACAGCGTCATGATCAGCGTGCGGATGTGGCTGCCGTCCACGTCGGCATCGGTCATGATGATGATCTTGTGGTAGCGGAGCTTGCTCACCTCGAAGATGCCCGCGCCGATGCTGGTGCCGAGCGCCGTGATGATGGTGCGGATCTCGTCGTTGCCCAGCATCTTGTCCAGGCGGGCCTTCTCGACGTTCAGGATCTTGCCCTTCAACGGCAAAATGGCCTGGTTGCGCCGGTCGCGGCCCTGCTTGGCCGAGCCGCCGGCGCTGTCGCCCTCGACCAGGTACAGCTCGCACTCGGCCGGGTCGCGGCTCGAGCAGTCGGCCAGCTTGCCGGGCAGCGACGCCGAATCGAGCGCCGACTTGCGCCGCGTCAGGTCGCGCGCCTTGCGCGCCGCCTCGCGGCCCTGCGCTGCGGTCAGGCACTTCCCGACGATCGCCTTGGCTTCGCGCGGGTGCTCGTCCAGGTACTGGCCCAGGTACATGTTCACCAGCGCCTCGACCAGGCCCTTCACTTCGGTGTTGCCCAGCTTGGCCTTCGTCTGGCCCTCGAACTGCGGCTCGGGGATCTTCACCGAGATGATGGCCGTCAGGCCCTCGCGCACGTCGTCGCCGGTCAGCGCCTTGACGTCCTTCTTCAAAAAGCCCGCCGTGGTCGCGTAGGTGTTGAGCGTGCGCGTCAGTCCGGCGCGGAATCCGGAAAGGTGGCTGCCGCCCTCGGGCGTGTTGATGTTGTTGGCGAACGTGAACAGGACCTCGGCGTAGCCGTCGTTGTAGTCGAGGGCCACCTCCATCTGGATCCCGTCCTTCTCGCCGGAGAAGAACACGGGCTCGGGGCAGATGACGGTGCGGCCCTCGTTCAGCCACCGCACGTACTCAACGATGCCGCCCTCGAAGTGGAAGTGGTCGCGGCGCTGGTGCCCCTGGCGCTCGTCCTGCAGCGTGATGTTCACGCCGCGGTTGAGGAACGCCAGCTCGCGCAGGCGGCCGCGCAGCGTGTCGTAGTTGAAGACCAGGTCGGGGAAGATCTCGTAGTCGGGCTTGAACGTGACGATGGTGCCGGTCTTGTCCGCCGGGCAGTCGCCGATCTGCTTCAAGGGCTCGGACAGGATGCCGCGCTCGAAGCCGATGCTGTAGACGTGCCCATCGCGGCGGATCTCGGCCCTCAATGACTCACTCAGTGCGTTCACGCAGCTGACGCCCACGCCGTGCAGGCCGCCCGACACCTTGTAGCTGTCCTTGTCGAACTTGCCGCCGGCGTGCAGGCTGCTGAGCACCAGCTCGATCGCAGGCTTGCCCTCTTCCTTGTGCATATCGACGGGGATGCCGCGGCCGTCGTCGGTCACACGGATGATGTCGCCCTCGAGGATCGTCGCCTCGATGGTCGTGCAGTAGCCGGCCATCGCCTCGTCGATCGAGTTGTCGACGACCTCGTACACGAGGTGATGCAGGCCCTTGGTGCCCGTGTCGCCGATGTACATCGCCGGCCGCTTGCGCACCGCCTCGAGGCCCTTGAGGACCTGGATGCCGTCGGCGTTGTACTCCTTGGACCCGTTCGCCGCGCGCAATGCCGCGCTGGCCTCACCGGCCGCGGCGGCTGCCGCCTCCATGCTTTCGTTTTCGCTCATCTGCCCGTTTCACGCTTCCTGCCGCGCGGTGTCGCCAAGGGCTTGCTCCCTGTTGGACGTGCCCCTTGCCGAAACTGCAACTGGCTCACGGTTCCTTCGCCGAACCTGGCGTTGAATTTCCCGACGATCTCCGGCGCCAGCATGGTCAGCTCCTGGCGCCAGGCCCCATGGTCGGCATCGAGCACCAGCACGCCGTCGGCCAAGTCGATCGCGTGCACATGCGCCGCGATCTCCGCCCCCACGATCTCGCTCCAATGCAGCAGCGGCGCGCGCCCGGCGAGTCGTTCATTGACTCCGGACGCGCGCAACGCGGCCTCGAGGATGCGGGATACGGGTTGCAGGCCGTCTCTGTTGGTCGACATGTTGGTCGAATCAGACTCCGCGCCGGGTCAGTCCCCGGCCGTTATCGCGTCACCCTCGACCGCCGTGAAGCGGCCGCCCTGCACGCGCCACGCGCGCAATCCCTCCGGCCGCCAGCCCGTGATGTCGTCGGACCGCGCCGAGGCGATGAACACCTGGTGGTCGCGCGACGACATCTCCTGCAGGCGCCGGGTGCGCTCCCGGTCGAGCTCGCTGAAGATGTCGTCGAAGAACAACACCGGCCGCATCCGGCGCTGGCCGAACAGCACATCGCTGCGACCGAGGATCATGGCGATGGCCGCGGTGCGCGTCTGCCCCTGCGATCCGTAGGTCCGCAGATCGACCCCTTCGAGCGTGATGCCGAAGTCGTCGAATTGGGGTCCGGACAGCGGCCGACCACGCCTGATTTCCGAGTCCATAATATAGTCGAATTCGGCGGAAATTGCGCCCGCCAATTCATCCTCCGAAGGCAATTTTCCACCCCCGGAAATCAGGTGTTTCATGACGCTCTCGAGCCGCGGTCGGTAGTCGAAATCGACGGTCCCGACGGACCCCGCCATCGCCTCGTGACCGGTCCGCAGGTAGGGCTCGAGAAGCGCCGCATAGGCGGCCCGACCGCGGCACACGCCCGCCGCGTGGTACGCCAACTCGCGGTTCCAGGCCGTGAGTTCCTCGCGCCCGCGACCATTGCCGCCGAAGCCCCGCCGCAAATCGTGCAGCAGCCCCGTCTTCTGCTTGAGCACCCGCTGGCAGGCGCCGAGGTGGGCCAGGAAGGCGGCGTCCAGCTCGGCCATGCCCTGGTCGACGAACTGCCGACGCTGCTGCGGCGCCCCGCGCACCAGGCCGATCGAATCAGGGTTGAAGACCACCGTCACCAGCCGCCCGATCAGGTCGGCCTTCCCCTTCAGCGGCTCGCCGTCCAGCCGCAGCCGCCGGCCGCCGCTGCGGTCGAGCCCGAACTCGCAGGCCACGACGGCCCCCGATTCCTCCTCCACGGACAGCGCCACATGCAGGGCGTCCTGGCCAAAAGCGACCAGCTCGTCGGCCTTGGCGCCCCGGTGCGAGCGGCCCAGCGCGAACCAGTTCAGCGCCTCCAGCAGGTTCGTCTTGCCCTCGCCGTTGCGGCCCAGGAGCAGGTTCACATGGGGCGAAAATTCGAGCGTGGTCTCGGCCAGGTTGCGGAAGTTGGTGAGGGTGGCCGAGAGGATGCGCACGGGCGGGGCTCGCTCCTGGGTTGGCGGCCAATTGGGCCGCGGCGAGGATCAGTGGGCCGCGGCGAGGATCCGTTCACAGAGTTCGCGCAGGCCGAGCACTTCGACGCCCTCGGCCTTCACGTACCGGTCGGCGCCACCATACACGACAAATGTCCGCGCGGGCCGCAGGTCTTCGCGGGCGCTGTGGAAACCGCGGCCCAGGCTCGGCGCCAGGCTGCGCTTGATCTCGATGGCCCACACCTCGCCGCCCGACCATTCGAGCACGAGGTCCATCTCGGCCCCGGCGGCGGTCCGGTAAAAGCTCGCCTGCGCGCGGTGGCCCACGACACGCAGGATGTTCTCGATCACGAAACCCTCCCAGCTGGCGCCGGCCACGGGATGGCCGAGCAGGGCGTCGCGGTCTTCGAGCCCCAGCAGCGCGTGGACCAGGCCGCTGTCCCGCACATACACGCGCGGCGACTTCACCAGCCGCTTGCGGACGTTCGCCTGGTGGGGGGGCAGCCGACGCACCAGGAGCAGGTCGGCCAGCAGGTCGACGTAGCGCGCCACCGCCTTGCTGTCGGTGGCCAGCGCGCGCGCGAACTGCGACGCATTGAGCAGGCCGCCCTGCTCGTGGGCAAGCATCGTCCAGAGGCGGCGCAACGTCTCGGCCGGGATGCGCGATCCGAACATCGGTACGTCGCGCTCGAGGTACGTGCGCAGGAAGCTCTCCCGCCACGCCGCACCAGCGCGGCCATCGGGCGCCAGGAAGCTGTCAGGGAAGCCGCCGCGCACCCACAAGGTCTCGAGGTCCGCGGCGTCGACTTCCAGCGCGTCGAGCGGCGCCAGGTCGCAGATGGCCATGCGGCCGGCGAGGGTCTCGCTTGCCTGCCACAGCAGGTCCAGCGACGCCGAGCCCAGGAGCAGGAACCGCCCGGTCCGCTTCCCCGCGCGCCGGCCTTCGTCGATGATGCCGCGCAGCTCGCCGAACAATTCCGGCACCCGGTGGATTTCATCGAGGACGACCAGCCGGTCGGCGTTCGGCGCCAGGAAGGCCCGCGGGTCCTCCAGTTTGGCGCGGTCGGCCGCGGACTCGAGGTCGAGGTAGAGGCCGCCGCGTGCGGCCGTCAGGTTCCGAGCCAGCGTGGTCTTGCCCACCTGCCGGGGGCCCAGCAGGGCCACGGCCGGGAACTGGTCGAGGCGTTCGGCGATGAGGGCAGTGGCGCGACGGTGAATCATGCTTGTATTTTCGGCATGACAACCCAAAAATACAAGGATGTTTTGTCAGCCAGCCCCGACTTGCGCCGGCGCAAGTGGCCCGTGTGTAAATAAGCGGTCGATTTGTCAAGTTGTGGCGCCGCTTGCCGGTGCGGCCGCGGCGGGCCACTATAAGATGGCGCCCGGACGCGGAACGGTTCCCCGCCTACCTCCAAAGGACCCACCGCCATGCAAACCCGCACCCTCGGCGCCAGCGGCCTCGAAGTCTCCGCCCTCGGCCTCGGCTGCATGGGCATGAGCTTCTCGTACGGCCCCCCGAAGGACAAACAGGAGATGACCGCCCTCCTGCGCGCCGCCGTCGACCGCGGCGTCACCTTCTTCGATACCGCCGAGGTCTACGGCCCCTACCTGAACGAGGAGCTGCTCGGCGAAGCCCTGGCCCCCGTCCGCGACCGGGTCGTGATCGCCACCAAGTTCGGGTTCGACCTCATCCACGGCTTCGATGCCCGCGGCATGAAGGGCGCCCCGGGCCTCAACAGCCGGCCCGACCACATCCGCCTGGCGGTCGAAGGTTCGCTGAAGCGGCTCCGTACAGACACCATCGACCTGCTCTACCAGCACCGCGTCGACCCCGACGTGCCCATCGAGGATGTGGCCGGCGCCGTGAAGGACCTCATCAATAAGGGCAAGGTGAAGCACTTCGGCCTGTCCGAGGCCGGCGCGCAGACGATCCGCCGCGCCCACGCCGTGCAGCCGGTCGCGGCACTGCAGAGCGAGTACTCGCTGTGGACGCGCACGCCGGAGAAGGAAATCATCCCCGTGCTCGAGGAGCTCGGCATCGGGCTGGTGCCCTACGGCCCGCTGGGCCGCGGCTTCCTGACCGGCAAGCTGGATGCGTCCACGACGTTCGAGAGCGGCGACTTCCGCAGTGCCCTGCCGCGCTTCACGCCCGCGGCGCTGCGGGCGAACCAGGCGCTGGTCGACCTGCTGGGCGCGATCGCCGCACAGAAGGCCTCCACGCCCGCCCGCATCGCCCTGGCCTGGCTGCTGGCGCAGAAACCGTGGATCGTGCCCATCCCCGGCACGACGAAGCGGGAACGGCTGGAAGAGAACCTGGGCGCGACGGACGTCGCGCTGACGGCGGCCGACCTGCAGGAGATCGACCGCGCGGCGGCCGCGATCACGGTTGTCGGCGAGCGCTACCCGGAGCGGCTGGAGAAGATGACGGGGCGTTAGCCTGAGCCTGCCGGGACGCTGAGTTGCGCCGGCGCAAGTGCGCCGCCACGAAAAGAAAACGGCCCCGCCGTCACGTCGACAGCGGGGCCGTTCTTTCATTCACGAGCGGTGGCGCTTCTAGTCCCCCGCCAACCGCAACGGCATCAGCAAACACAGCACGCCCATATCCTCGCCCGTGTCGTGCACCGGCTTGAGCAGCGCCGCGCTCTGCGAATCCTTCAGTGACAGCACGACCGACTCGGCCTGCAGGTTCTTCAGGATGTCCTGGAGGTAGCTGTAGTTGAAGCCGATCTCGATCGGGTCGCCCTGGTAGCTGACCTGGATCTCGTCCTCGGCGGTGCTGCCCTCGGTGCCGCGCGCGGTCAGTTCCATGCGACCGGCCTCGATGCCCAGCTTGATCTGGCTGGTGACGCGGTCGGCGGTGATGGCGACGCGGCGGATGGCCTGCGCGAAGTCGGCCTTGTCGATGGTGACGTGCTTGTCGTTGTCCTTCGGCAGCACGGCCTGGTAATCGGGGAAGGGCCCCTCGAGCAGGCGCACCTGCAGCACGGTGCTGCCGGCGCGGAACGACAACTGGCTGCCGCCGACGAAGATGCTGACCTCGGTGTTGGCGCTGTCCTCGTCGCGCGCGGCCGCCGCGATGCGCGGGATCTGCCGCAGGCCGTTCGTGTCGACGATCAGGTTCTTGTCGCCGCTGACCTTCCACTCCATCTTGCGCACGCTGCGCGCCAGGCGGTGCGCATCGGTGGCGACCATCGTCAGCGAGGCCGCGCGCACTTCCCACAGGATGCCCATCAGCGCCGGCCGCGTCTCGTCACGCGACACCGCGTACGCGGTCTCGTTGATCATGTCGATGAGCGTATCGGCCGGGATCGCCAGCGCCGCCTTCTCCTCGGGCTTCTTCAGCGCCGGGAAATCGCTCACGTTCATCGTGTTCTCGGTCAGGCGTGACTTGCCGCTCGTCAGGGTCAGCTGCTCGCCCTTCTGCGAGATCGTCACGACGCCCGGCCGCAGGCTGCGCACGAACGGCACGAACTTCACGGCGGGAATCGCGACGCGGCCCGGGTCCTTCACGGTGGCCTTCGTCGTCGACGTCGTGATCGAGATGTCCAGGTTCGTCGCCGAGAGCGTCAGGCTCTCCTTCGTGGCCTCCACCAGCACGCAGCTGAGGATGGGCAGGGTGGTCTTGCTCGGGACCACGTTGGCGATGACGTCGAGGGCCTTCTGCAGGTCCTCCTGCTGGATTTCGAACTTCACGACTCGGCCTCCGCGGGGAGTGTGGCAGCCATTATTTCGGGGAGGGCCATGATAGGCGATCGCAGGCAGGCAAGCAAGCGTGTGATGGTCCCCCCGTGCGCCCTCCGGATGCCTTCTTCTTCATGGTATTTATATAAAAGGTCGATGTAGATATAGAGGGAGTGGATAACCGGGATAACCCGGGGTGGCGCCCGCCCTTGGCCGTCAACCGGCGGTTTCGCGGCGGTGGCCGGCGGGGATAAACCCGGGACAGCGGACGGCAAACCCGGCACCTATCCCCCACACTCATTTTGACTCCCGGTTGACCCCGAACGGTCCCCTGGTTGTCCCAAGGACATCCCCGAAGTTATCCCACGTTTTCCCCTGCCGATGCACGCCACGCCGCACCCTCCGGGAAAGTTTTGCGCTGCGTGAAACCAGCCTTTGAAACGACCCGCACCAACGACCAACGCCGGCCCTTGCGGAGCCGGCGTTGATCTCACTCACGACCGTCTTGATCCCACAGGTCAGTTGCGGCGACCGCGACACTTGTCCTGCAGGTTGAGAACGAATCCGCGGAAGCGCGGGTCGTCGCCCATGTCCTTGCCGATCTTCTGGCAGGCATGGGCGACGGTCGAGTGGTCGCGACCGCCGAAGGCGCGGCCGATTTGGTTGAGGGAGGCGCCGGTCAACTCGCGTGATAGGTACATCGCCATCTGACGGGCCCGGGCCAGGTCCTGGGTGCGTCTTTTGGACTTCAGTTGATCGCACGTCACGTCGGTGGCGTCGGCCACCACCTTCATGACGTCGGCGATCTTCACAGGCCCGGAAGAATTCCCCTGGAAAAAGGAGGAGAGGACCTCAGAAGCCATTTCCAGTGAGATTTCACGGCCCGTCAGACTGGCGAAAGCAAGCAGGCGGATCAGCGCTCCCTCAAGGCGTCGGATGTTGTCGGTGATGTTCTCCGCGATGTAGGAGATGACATCGTCGGTGATGTAGATGTTGTTGGACTCGACCTTCCGTTTCAGGATGGCCATGCGCGTCTCGAGGTTGGGCGGCTGGATGTCGGTGATCAGGCCCCACTCGAAACGCGAACGCAAACGCTCCTCCAGCGTCGTGATCTCTTTCGGAGACCGGTCGCTGGTCAGGATGATCTGCTTCTTCAGGTCGTACAGCGCGTTGAACGTGTGGAAGAACTCTTCCTGCGTGGACTCCTTGCCGGCCAGGAAGGCCACGTCGTCCACCAGCAGCACGTCGACGCTGCGGTACTTCATCTTGAAGTCGGGCGTCCGGTTGTCGCGGATCGACCCGATCAGGTCGTTCATGAAGTTCTCGGCCGTCACGTACGAGATGCGGCGCCCTGGGTGCGCGTCGGCGATGGCGTTGCCCACCGCGTGCATCAGGTGCGTCTTGCCGAGCCCGACCCCGCCGTGGATGAACAGCGGGTTGAAGTGGCTGCCCGGGTTGCGGGCGACGGCCGTCGCCGCCGCGAACGCCATGTCGGTCCCCGACCCCACCACGAAATTGGCAAACGTGTAGTCGGGATTCAGGTTCACGGTCTGGGCGGCCCGGGGCAGGTTCGATTCGGCCATGACCGGCCGGACCCCGCCGGCGGCGTCGACTCGACCAGCGGCCGGCCGTTCCTCCGGTTCCGGGGCCAGGGGCGTCAGCGCACTGGGGGCGCCCTCCTGGATCTTCAGGGAGAACGCCACCTCGCGCCCGAAGCAGGACGTGCCCGCCTCGTTCAGGACGCCCAAATGGTGCTCGCTGAACCAGTCCATGAAGAAGTGATTGGGGCAGGCCACCTTGAGGGACCCGTTGCCCGAATTTTCCGGCTGGAGGGGCGCAAACCAGGTGTTAAAGGTCTGCTGGGCAACCTTCTGGCGGACGATATCCAGGATTTCGGGCCAGTAGGCGTCCAGATTGGACATGGATTCCCCATACCCCGAGGGGCAGAATCGCGCCAGCAAGCCCGGGTTGTCCACAGGGCTCTCCAGCGGCGAAGCCGTTGCCACCAAATAGGATAGGGTTATCCAGCCCGACAGAACAAAAAGTTATCCACAAAAACAAAGCATTGTGGATAACTTGTTGTGCCGCCCTGTTGAGTTGTTCCCTATCCGGGGGCGAAGCTAGCATGCGATCTCGCGGGCGACCAAGATTTTTCTCCGGAAAATTCGCAGCACACGCAGGGTGTTAAAAGATAACGGGTTGGAGCCATGGCGAAATTTTTACCGCCGCCACCCCGCGCCCTCCCGGGCGGGTTGGCGATTTTGGCCCTGTGGATAACCCGGTGTTTTCCTTGACACTGCACCCGCAGACGGCTACCATACGGCGCTGTCATCATCTGACCGCAGCCAAGATCTGACCGCAGCCAAAGGGCTGACTGCATCCAAGGAGAGTTCCGTGAAGCGGACGTTCCAACCGAGTCACACCAAGCGCTCCCGCCGGCATGGCTTCCGCAAGCGGATGTCCACCCGTGGCGGCCGCCTGGTGCTGAGCCGGCGCCGGGCCAAGGGTCGCAAGCGCATTTCCGCCTAGTACCGCCCTGGCCCCAGTCTCGCCCCGGTCCTTCTGATGCGGCCGGCGCAGCGACGCAGGCGGGTGACCATGAGCGGAAACATCGCCTGGCGATCGCTGGCTCGACAGAGTGAGTTCCAAAAGGTCTACACCGGAGGCGCCAAATCAGTGGGCCGCCTCTTGGTGTTGTACCTGTTGCCCGCCGCCGAGGCCGCCCGGGGCATCGTCGCCAGCCGCAAGGTCGGGGGCGCCGTCCAGAGAAACCGGGCCAAGCGTTTGTTGCGCGAAGCGTTCCGCAAGGGTACGCTCGGCAACGTCGCCGACCTGAGCGGCATGTCGCTGAGGCTGGTTCCTGCCGCCGCGCCCGACGCGGGCGCCGCAGATCCGGCGCAGAACCTGTGGGTCGTGCTCGTCGCCCGCCGCAACATCCTCGCGGCCGGCGCCTCTGAAGTGCAGGACGAGCTCGAAACGCTGCTGCGCGGACTGCTGAGCGATCACACGACGTGAGTTTGCGCGCCGTCGCGTCCGCAACCGTCGTCATCGCCGCCGCCGGATCCCGTCTCGCCATTTAACCGGTGCGCCACGCCCGCCCCTGTATTTCCTGCCAGGGCGAAGCACCACACGGGTTCGTATGTGGCGTTTGCCATACCTGCTGATCCTGGCCTATCGGCGCCTTGTGTCGCCGTGGCTTCCGAGCGTCTGCCGCTTTCACCCGTCGTGTTCTGCCTACGGTGCGGAAGCCTTCCGCACGCATGGCTTCGGGCGCGGCGCGTGGCTGACGCTGCGGCGCCTGGCCCGTTGCCATCCCTGGCATCCGGGCGGCGTCGATCCCGTGCCGCCGCGGCATGACGGCCGCCCGGCCGGCCACCGCGGCACGCATGCCTGCTGTTCTTTTACCCACGGAGACATTGCCCATGGATAGGCGCCCGGTCATCGGCTTCGCGCTGATTTTCGTGATGATCATCGGCTACTCCCTCCTGATGAACAAGATGTACCCCAAGCCGCTGCCTTCGAAGCCCGTGGCTGCCGCGACGACGCCGGCAGCGGCGACGCCCGCCGCGGAGACCGTGCCGGCGACCTCACCGGCGGCCGCCGCGACAGGCATCGGGCAGCAGCAGGTGATCGATCCGCTGGCGCCGGTGGCGCCGCTGACGATGGCCGAGATGCTGCAGCCGGTGCCGACCGCGGACGGCTCGACGATCATCACCGTGACCACGCCCCTGTATCGCGCGCGCATCGACACGCGCGGCGGCGCCGTCGTGGGCTGGGAGCTGCTGCAGCACAAGGCCTGGCAGGGCGGCCCCGTGCAGTTGGTCCCGAAAGAGGCGCCCGCCGATGGCGGCGACGCCATCGTGTTCCGCGCCGCGCAACTGGACCTGTCGCTGTTCCCGTACACGGCCGACGGAGGCGACCTGCAACTGGCCGCCGGTTCGGGCAAGCGCACGCTGGTGCTGAAGGGCGCCACGCGCGGCGGCCTCGAGGTGCGCAAGATCTACACGTTCGACCCCGCCGTGTATGGCGTGACGGTGGACATCGAACTGGGTGGCGATGGCGCCGCGGTCGGCAACATGCTGGTGCAGACGGGCGCGGCCGATGCGGTGCGCTTCGGCTGGAACCACGGCATCGCGCCGATCGAACGCCGCCAGAAGCTGGAGGAGGCCGCGCTGCGCTCGTTCGCGGGCATCGGCGAGGACATCCACTTCCGCAAGCGGCAGAGCATGAAGAAGGACGTCACGAAGGTGGAGGGGCAGTGGCGCGGCTCGGCGCGCTTCGCCGGTCTCCAGGACCGCTACTTCACCATCATCGGTATTGTCCCCAAGGGGCAGGGGGGACCGGTCGAGGGCACGGTGCGCATCGGCGGAAACAGGGATCGGATGGCCCAGACCTGGGCTGTCGAGCTTCCCGCCCGAAGCAACGAAAGCGGCGCCGTCGCCGCCTCGCGCCTCGAACTGTACATCGGCCCGCAGCAGGCCGAACTGCTCAGTGTCTACGGACAGGGTCTGGAAAAGACCATGGATATGGGCTGGAAGTGGGTGCGCCCGCTTTCGACGCTGGTGCTCAAGGGGATGGAACTGCTGTACAAGGTGATCCCGAACTACGGCGTCGTCATCATCATCTTCTCGGTGCTGACGAAACTGATGTTCTACCCGTTGACCAAGACGTCGACCGAATCCATGAAGAAGATGGCGGAACTGCAGCCGAAGATGAAGGCGCTGCAGGAGAAGTACAAGAACGACAAGGAAAAGCTGAACCAGGCGACGCTGAAGCTGTACCAGGAGGAGAAGGTCAATCCCCTGTCCGGCTGTCTGCCGTTGCTGGTCCAGTCCCCGGTGTTCATCGCGCTGTACCAGGCGCTGAGCCGCACCATTTCACTGCGCGGGCAGCCGTTCTTCGGCTGGATCAGCGATCTTTCGCAGCCCGACTCGGTGATGACCTTGCCGTTCCTGGGAGGGGCGGACCTGAACATCCTGCCGTTCCTGATGGGCATCGCCATGTACTACCAGACCAAGTTCACCCCGAACACCGGCGGCGGCCAGATGGCCGCCATGAACACAATGATGCCGGTGATCATGGTATTCATCTTCTACAACATGCCGTCCGGACTCGTGCTCTATTGGCTCATCAACAACGTGATGCAGGCCTACCAGAGCTGGCAGATCCACAGGGCGGCAGTCAAGAGTGGAGGCGTGGCAACTAAATGAGTGATTCCATCGAAACCAAGGGCAAGACCGTCGACCTGGCGGTGTCCGAAGCCCTGCTGCAGCTCGGATTGCGGCGGGACGAAGTCGACATCAAGGTTCTGGAGGAGCCCCGGGCCGGGCTCATGGGCTTCATTGGCGCGCGGCAGGCGAAGGTGTTGGTCAGCAAGCGCCAGTCGACGCGGGGCGGCCGTGGCGGCGGTCGCGACCACCGACGCGACGAGGACCACCGCGCGCACGACCTGTCCGCGAACGGCGCCTCGGGCCGCGGCCGTGGCGGTCGGGGCGAACCGCGTGGCGAGCCGCGTGGCGACAACCGCGGCGGCGGCCGTGGCGAACCGCGCAGCGACAATCGCGGCGGCGACAACCGTGGCGGTGGCCGCGGTGGCCGGGATGATGCACGCGGCCCGCGCGATGACAGTCGCGGCGGCGGCCGCGGTGGCCGTGGCGGCCGTGACGAAGTTCGTCCGACCGAGACGCGTTCGACCGAGACGCGCGCACCCGGCGCGCGCGAAGAGGCGCCGCGCACCCGGCCGGCCGGCGAGGATCGCGACGGCGCCGGGCGCGAGATGGGCCCGGACGGACAGCGCTCGCGTCGCCGCCGTGGCGGCCGTGGCCGCGGTGGCCGTGGCCGTGGCGGCCAGGGACAGCCGCGTGACGAGCAGATGAATGCCGCCGGCAGCGTGTCGTTCAATGGACCGGACGAGTTCGAGGTGCCGGCCGTGACCGAGCGCCAGCCGCGGCCCGAGACCGATCGTGGCGAGCGCAGTGATCGTGGCGAGCGGGGCGAGCGGGGCGAGCGGGGCGAGCGCGGTGGCCGTGGCGGCCGCGGCGGTCGGGACCGCGGCGATCGTCCGGCGCGCGACCAGGGCGAGCCGCGCGAGGCGCGCAACGACATCCCGCGTGACGAGTTCGTCGTTGCCGACGAGCAGCCCCGCGGCGATGCGGTACCGCGTGAGCGGGCCCGCGAGGAGCGGTCGCGCCGCGACCTGCACGTCCCGGTGACGCCGGTCTCGGCGGAGGACGGCGCCGCGGGCGGTGAGCGGATGGCGCCCCCGGCCATCGAGCCGACCGTGATCGAGACGGCCGTCATCGTCAACACCACGCCGAAGGCCAAGGCGCGCGCGTGGGGTGGATTGGGTGCGCGGCGCGAGAAGGCGCCGGTGGTCCAACCGCTGGCGCGCGTCGAGGAAGTTTCCCCGTCGACGGCCGGTTCGGTGTTCAAGCCGTCGGCCAAGGCGCTGCGGACGGCCGCGGCCCGCGCAGCGGCGGCCAACCCGACAGTGAAGCCGTCCCAGATCGGCGAGGTCGACTCGCCGCATTCGGGTTCCGGCGGCTCGACGGGCTACGGCAACAGCGGCAGTGGTTCATTCGGCGGCGGCACGACCAGCGGTGGCCGCCACGGCGGTGACGAGGTCATCGCCGCGAACATCGCCGCCACGGACTACGCCAAGCCGGCGGCCCAGGTCGACGAAGCGGGCCAGCCGGCCCTGCTCGCGGACCTGGCGACCGGGATGCTGGCCCGCGCCGGCTTCCCCTGCGAATGCGAGACCATCCCGGGCGAGTACCACGCCGTGAAGGTTTCGGCCGATGAAGACAGCGCCGGGATGCTGATCGGTCGCGGCGGTTCGACCGCCGAGGCCATCGAGCACCTGGTCGAGCGCATGGCCAGCAACGCCTCGGGTGACCGGGTGCGGATGAACCTGGACATCAATGACTACCGGGTCGGCCGCGAGGAGCAGCTCCGGGAGCACACGGCCGAAGCCGTGGCCGAGGTGCGCGCCTCCGGCGAGCCGTACCACATGGAGTCGATGGACGCCCGCGAGCGCCGCATCGTCCACATGGCGACGGAGGACCTGCCGGACATCACCACCTACACGGTGGTCGGCGCCGGCGGCAAGCACGTGGTCATCGTGAAGGACGACGGCACCCAGGGCGACGACAGCGGGGACGGCGAGGACTGATCGCCTGACCGCCGGTCCGTTTGGGCAGGGAGCGGCGCGAGGGCGTCGCTCCTTGTCATAACTATCGGGACCGGTGATGGGGGAGGTTTCCGGGATGAATCACCAACGCAGCGCACCGGTCACCGCCACGGTCGTGGCCCGCGCCACCCCCGAGGGCGAGGGTGGCCTGGCTGTCGTGCGCATCAGCGGACCCGAGGCGATGAGTATCGCCCGTCGCGTCTTCCTGGGCCCCGGCTTCGGCCCCGCGGCGCCCCTGCCGCCGACCCCCCGCCGCGCTGTATACGGTATACTACACGCGCCGGTCGACTTGCAAGACATTGAAGAACAAGCACTTGACATCATCGATGAAGCCCTGGCTTTGCCCATGCCGGGCCCCCACAGCTACACCGGCGAGGACACCGTCGAGTTCTTCTGCCACGGCGGCCGGCAGGTCGCCGCGGCCGTGGTCCGGGCCTGCCAGGCCGCTGGCGCGGTCGCTGCGCCGCCGGGCGAGTTCACCCGCCGGGCGTTCCTGAACGGCCGGCTGACCCTGGACCAGGCCGAGGCCGTGGCCGACCTGATCACCGCCGGCAGCGAGCAGGCGGCCCGCGCCGCGGTCGCCCAGTTGAGGGGCGGGCTCGACGCCGAACTGGGCGCCGTCGAGTGGCCGCTGCTGGACCTGCTGGTCCGCCTCGAGGGCGCGCTCGAGTTCAGCGACGACGACGGCGTGTCGGTCCCCGTCGCTGAAGTCCGGCTGACCCTGGCTGAGGCCATCGCGGGCATCGACCGCCTGCTGGCCCTGGCCCCGGCCGGCCGGCTGCTGCGCGAGGGCATCCACATCGCCCTGGCCGGCGCCCCCAACGCGGGGAAAAGTTCACTGTTCAACCGGCTGGTCGGCGACGACCGCGCGCTGGTCGATGCCGAGCCGGGCACCACCCGCGACGTGGTCGCCGCGTCGGTCCGCCGGGGTGGCCGGCTGTATGTGCTGCACGACACCGCCGGCCTGCGCGACGAGGCCGGGCGCGTCGAGTCGATGGGCATCGCGCGGGCGCGCGAGACCGCGGCGGGCGCCGATCTGGTGCTGCTGCTGGCCGAGGCGGGACAGGCGTGGCCGTCGCTGGCGCTGCCGGCCGTGGGGGCGCCGCCGGTGCTTCGGGTGGCGACGAAGGGCGACCTGGACGGGGCGGCTGCGGGGTCGCGTTGCGCCGGCGCAAGTCGTGGTGGCGATGGTGCCGCCGGTGGCGCAACCGCACCGCACTCCACTTGCGCCGGCGCAAGTGCATCGGCGCCCATGGCATCGGCGCCCATGGCATCGGCGCCCATCATCACTTCGGCCGTAACCGGCGCCGGGTTGGACACGCTCTGGGCCGCCATCGAACACCAGGTCGAAACCTGGAACCTGGACGAAGCCGTCAGCCTGGGCGTCGTCCTGAACGAGCGCCACCGCCAGCGCCTGCTCGAAGGTCGCGACGAGTTGTCCCAGTTGGTGGCGCTGTACGACGACGGCGCCGACCCGGGCGAAGAAGTGGCCGGCACGCTGCTGGCGGCAACGCTGGCGCGGCTGGGCGAGATCTCCGGGCGCGTGTTCTCCGAACAGCTGCTCGACGGCGTGTTTCGCCGTTTCTGCGTGGGAAAATAGGGGAATTTGACGTGACCACCGGCAACGGCAGCACCACCACGGCCACCCCGCTCGCGCGCAGCGCGTGGGATGTCGTCGTGGTCGGCGGCGGCCACGCCGGCCTCGAGGCCGCGCTCGCTGCCGCCCGCCTGGGCGCGCGCTGCGCGCTGGTGACGCATGCCATTTCCGAGATCGGCCGCATGCCGTGCAATCCCGCAATCGGCGGCCTGGGCAAGGGCCACCTCGTGCGCGAGATCGACGTCCTGGGCGGGCAGATGGGCCAGGCCATCGACCAGACCGGCATCCAGTTCCGCATGCTCAACACGAAGAAGGGCCCGGCCGTGCAGTCGCCGCGCGCGCAGGCGGACAAGCACGACTACCAGCGCTATATGCGCGAGGTGGTGCTGGCGCAGCCGGGGCTCGACGTGATTGAGGGCGATGTCGTCGACATCCTGGCTGACATGCTGGTGGGTGATGGTGGTGGCGTCGACAGGCTGAATTGCGGTGACGCAATTCAGCCTGTCGGCGGCACGCATCACCCGCAAGTATGTCGGCGGGTGCGGGGCGTGCTCCTGGCTGATGGCCGCGACATCAAGGGCGCCGCGGTCGTGCTCTCATCGGGCACGTTCCTGCGCGGGTTGATGCATGTCGGCGCGCGGCAGACCATCGGCGGGCGCGAGGGCGCTGCGAGTGCCGAGGGATTGAGCGAAAGCCTGCGCAAACTCGGGCTGCAGTTGCGCCGCCTGAAGACAGGCACGCCGCCGCGGTTGTGGCGCGACTCCATCGACTACACGCAACTGCAGCCGCAGCCGGGCGATGCCGAGCCCAAGCCGTTCTCGCTGCGCACCGCGGTGTTCGCGCCGGTGCAGGTCGAGTGCCATCAGGTGTGGACCAACGCGGCGACGCACGCGGTGATCCGCGCGAACCTGTCGCGGTCGCCGCTGTACGGCGGCATCATCGAGGGGCAGGGGCCGCGCTACTGCCCGTCCATCGAGGACAAGGTGGTGCGCTTCGCCGACAAGGAGCGGCACCTGCTCTTCCTGGAGCCCGAGGGGCGTGACGATCCCGAGGTGTACGTCAACGGCCTGTCGACGAGCCTGCCGGACGATGTGCAGGAGGCGATCGTCCACGCATTGCCGGGCCTGGGGCACGCCCGGCTGGCCCGGTACGGCTACGCGGTCGAGTACGACAGCATCCCCTCGTGGCAGATTTCCGGCGCTCTTGAGGCGCAACCCGTTGCGGGGCTTTATCTTGCGGGACAAGTGCTCGGCACGTCGGGCTACGAGGAGGCTGCCGCGCAGGGGCTGGTGGCCGGGGTGAACGCCGTGCGGGGGCTGGCTGGCGACGCGCCGCTGGCGCTGCCGCGCGACACGTCCTATCTGGGTGTGTTGGTCGATGACCTCGTGACCAAGGACATCACCGAACCGTACCGCATGTTCACCTCGCGCGCCGAGCACCGCCTGCACCTGCGCTGCGACAACGCCGAGGAAAGGCTGGGGTCGCTGGCGCTGGAGCTGGGCCTGCTCGATGCGCGCGGCCGCGCCGTGCTGCAGGCGCGCACCGCCTATGCCGAAGGCCTGGCCGCGCTGCTGGCGGCGGCGGCGGTCCGGCCGGCGACGGGCGGCGCGGTCGTCCACGCTTCCCAGTACATGCTCTACCCGGGAGTGGATCTCGAAGGCGCACTGGCGGCAGCCGTTGCGCACGACCCCGCGGCGGCCGACCGGCTGTCGGCCCTGCGTGGCGCCCTCGCTGTCGCGGCGCCCGCGCCGCCCGGCCGCGCCGGCGCCGAGGCCCAGGTCGAGAACGGCCTGAAGTATGGCGGCTACATTGCCAAACAGGCGCGCCTGCTGGCGCAGCGCGGCACGCTCGAGGAGTGTGCGATGCCGGACGACCTCGATTACAACTCCATGTCCGCCTTGAGTTTCGAGGCACGTGAGAAGTTGTCGCGCGTGCGCCCGGCCACGCTGGGACAGGCTGGGCGCATCGATGGCGTCCGGGCCGGCGACCTCGCCGTGTTGACGGTATTCCTGCGGAGGCATCGGGGCCGCGCGGTTGAGACAGGGGGCGACGATGAAGGCCAGGTTTGACGCCAGGTTTGACGCCGGACGGCCGCTGGCCGCCGACACAGTACAGGTGCTGGGCGTCTACCGGGACGAACTGCTGCGCTGGAACCGGCAGATCAACCTGGTGTCGCGACGCAACCCGGAAGCCATCGCCGAGGGATTGATCCGCCAGTGCGTCGGGGCCTTCGATCGATGGTGGGATGCTTCGGGCGCCGAGCTGGTGGGGTCGACGGCCACCTTGCGGGTGTTCGACCTCGGCTCGGGCGGCGGCCTGCCGGCCTTCGTCTGGCTGGCGCTGCTGAAAGAGCGGGGCGTGCGGGCGCGCACCACCCTGGTGGAGCCGCGGGAAAAGCGGGCCTGGTTCCTGGAGCGACTCGGGCGGCTGCGCGGGGCGCCGGAATACGACGTGATCGCGGCCCGCTGGGGCGAGGCGGCGATCGCGCCTGTCGCCGAAGAATCGGCAATCTTGTTCACGCTCAAGGCTTTGCGGCTGTCCGAATCAGCCATTTTGGGCGGCCTGGCGGTTGCCGCGGGTGCGCCGCCGCCGCGGCCGGGCGTCGGGATCGACATCGTGCGCTTCCAGCCGACCGAGGGCGTGACGGTCGCCGGGCTGGCCGCGGTCCTGGAGACGCCGCCCGCGGGCGCCAGGCACGGGGCCGGGTTCTGGAGCTTCGAGTCTCGGGGCTCGCGGTTGCTGGTGCCGGTCCGTGGGGCGCCGGACGCCAGTTATGGGGCGGGCCTGTTTGTGTCGCGGCATGTCCTGCTTGGTGAACCGGGCTGACCGGGGCCGGGGCCCTGAACATGTTCCACGTGGAACAATGAATGATTGTGAGGGCGGCGCCGAGGGGGTGCCGCCTTTATGTTTGGGTGACATATCGCCCCGCCCGAACCCGCCGCCGCGACCCGCCGCGACCGTCACTCCACGGCGTCACCCCGTCCCCGGTGTTCCACGTGGAACATTCCCGGAGGACAACCGGAGGACAACTCCTGGGGCGTCTTGACGCGCCCGGTCGCCCCCCGGTAGATTGTCAGTTCCGCAGCGCACCCGCGTCCCAACGGAAAGGCAGCCCACCGCCGTGACCAAGATCGTGGCCATCTCGAACCAGAAGGGCGGCGTGGGCAAGACCACGACGGCCGTCAACCTGGCCGCCAGCCTGGCGGTTGCCGAACGACGGACCCTCCTGCTCGACTTCGACCCGCAGGGCAACGCCTCCAGTGGCGTGGGCGCATCTGCTGGAGAAAAAACGAGTTATGAGTTTTTGGTCGGCACCGCCGCCTTTGGCGAAGCCGTCCAAACCACCCACCTGCCGTTCCTGGATATCCTCACCACCGACCGCCGCCTGGCTGGCGCCGAGATCGAACTGGTGGGAGAGGACGACCGCGAAGGCTTTCTCAAGCGGGCCCTGGCGCCCCTGCGCGGCCGCTACGAATTCATCCTCATCGACACCCCGCCGTCGCTGGGCCTGCTGACGCTCAACGCGCTGACGGCGGCCGACTCGGTGCTGATCCCCATCCAGTGCGAATACTATGCGCTGGAGGGACTTAGCCAGCTTTTGAGCACGGTTCAGCTGGTGCAACGGGGCCTCAACCGCGAACTGCGCCTTGAGGGCGTCCTGTTGACGATGTTTGACCGTCGCCTGAAGCTGTCCAACCAGGTCGCCGACGAGGCCACCGACTTTTTCGGCGAGATGGTCTACGAGACCCGCATCCCCCGGAACGTGCGCCTGAGCGAGGCGCCATCGTTCGGGCAGCCGATCTGTCTCTATGATGTGGAGTGCATCGGCTCGCAGTGTTATCTGGACCTCGCCAAGGAAGTCATCGCGGACAACACGTGATCTTGTAATGTGTTGCGGCGCAACGAACAACGCCGCCAAAGGACGTCGCCATGAGCAAGAACCGCGTATTGGGCAAGGGACTCTCGGCACTTATCCAGGGAGCCGACCTGACGGGCGTTCCACCACGGCCCACCGAGGCGGCCGGCACTGTCGCCAAGCTGCCCCTGGCGAACATCGGCGTGAATCCCGACCAGCCGCGTAAGATATTCCACGACAACGAGTTGCATGAATTGGCGGAGTCAATCCGCCAGGTCGGCATCCTGCAGCCCGTACTGGTGCGCCACCTGGGACCCGGCCAGCGCGCTGTACGCGCGCCTGGCGAGGAAGGCAGCGTCGCCCCGCTGGAATACTGTGTGGTCGCCGGCGAGCGGCGCGTGCGCGCGGCGCGCCTGGCCGGCCTGGTCGAGGTGCCGGCGCTGGTCGTCTCCTATGAGCAGACCGAGGCGCTGAAGGTCGCGCTGCTGGAGAACATCCAGCGCGAGGACCTCGGCCCCATCGAAGAAGCGACGGCGTATCGCCAGTTGATGAACGAGTACGGCGCCACGCAGGAAGAGATCGCCGCGATGCTGGGCAAGAGCCGCAGCGGCGTCGCGAACCTGCTGCGTCTGCTGACGCTCGAGGAAGAGATCCTCGACCTGCTGCAGGATGGACACCTGTCGACGGGCCACGGCAAGGTGCTGCTCGGGTTGCCGCCCGGGCCGGCGCGCGTGCAGTTGGCAAAGCTGTGTCGCACGCGCGGACTGAGCGTGCGCGATTGCGAACGTCGCGTGCAGGCCGGCGGCGCGAAGCCGCGCAAGGGTGCGGCGAAGAAGCGCGCCGCCGCCGGCGATGATCCCGCGCTGCGCGCCCTCGCGTCGCGCGCCGAGTCGGTGTACGGTTCACCGGTGTCGATCGAACGCGATGCACGCTCGGGCAAGGGTACGGTGTCAGTGCGATTCTTCTCGGACAACGACCTGATCCGCCTGCTGCAGATCATGGGCGTGGACACGGAGCTGTGAGGACGACGGCCACATGAGCGTCAAGTGAGCAAACTGGTGGCATGACCAAACTGGCGAAATGGGTTGGCCGCGTGCTGCTCCTGCGCCTGCTGCTGTGGGTGCTGGTCGCCGCGTCGCTGGCGTTCATCGTCGCCACGCTGGTCGAGCTCAACGGCGACTACCTGGCCACCGGCTCGCTGCCCGGCCTGCTCGAGGCCGAATGGCATCGCGGCCACATCCTGCGCGACATCTTCGGCAGCGGCGTCTTCCAGTTCCTGATCCTGATCGTCGGCTGGAGCTCGTACTTCCGCCTGCGCACGCGCGAGCTGGGCCAACTGCGCCTGCGCCGCTCCGAGCAGAAGTACCGCAACATCATCAACCACGCCGGCGAGGCCATCTTCCTGCTGGATGACCGCGGCCGCGTGCTGGAGTGGAACAAGAAGTCCGAGGACCTCTTCCACCAGCCGCGCCGCAACGTGCTGGGCCACCGGCTGCAGGACGTGGTGCCGCAGCTGGCCCTGGACGCCGAGCAGATCTTTGCCGACGTCGTCAAGGCGCACCGCAGCCTGGCCTTCGAATTGACGCTGCCGATCGAGGGCGCCGCGCCGCGCCAGTTGACGATGATCTTCTCGGGCGTGCTTCCGGGCGGCGGGCCGCTGGCCGACAAGGAGATGACGTTCGTCGTCATCGCGCGCGACATCACTTCCGAGAAGCAGTTCGAGAGCCGCCTCAGCGAAACCGAGAAGCTGGTGGGCATCGGCCAGCTGGCGGCCGGCATTGCGCACCAGCTGAATACGCCGCTGGGCGCTATCCTGTTGTCGGCGCAGATGCTCGAGGATGCGGCGCGCACCGAGGACGAACAGGACGACATCCGCCGCATCATCCGGCAGACCGAGCAGTGCCGCGGCATCATCAAGGGGCTGCTGAACTTTGCGCGGCCGACCGGCACCGAGCGCGGGCGCCTGGACCTGGCCGAGACCGTGCGCGACACCGTCTACCTGATGGAGAAGAACCTGACGGTGGCGGGCGTCGAGGTGGTCGTGACGGCGACGACCGAACCGTGGGTCTTCGGCAACCGCAACGAACTGGAGCAGGTGATCTTCAACCTGCTGGTCAACGCGATGGATGCGCTGGAAGCCGGCGGCAAGGGCGGGCGCGTGGACCTCGAGGTGGCCGATGGCGGCTCCGGCGAGCTGCGCCTGACCATCGCTGACAACGGCTCGGGCATTCCCGCGGCCACGCGCGCGAACATCTTCCTGCCGTTCTTCACGACGAAGGACTACGGCAAGGGGACGGGTCTGGGGCTGTCGATCGTCGCGCGCATCGTGCACGAGCACGGCGGGCGCATCGAACTGCGCGAGCAAAGCGGCCACGGCGCTATCTTCGACGTGTGGCTGCCGCGCGCGCGCGAGGGCAGCAAGCATGTCGCGTTGATCGAGGACGGCGACGGCGAGACGGATATCTAGGCGGTTTCCCGGCCCGCGGGCAACGCCGGCGAAGGAGGAGGGACCATGCGCTTTCCCGGACGCACCCGCGTGACGGTGATCGACGAGAAGACCGGCACCCCGTGCCGCGAGTTCTGCGTCTCGCGCACGGTCATGCTGCTGGTGCTGGGCGCGCTCGTGGTGCTGGCCCTGGTGGTCGTACTGATGGCGCTGGAAGTCGCCTCGCACCGCGACCAGACCGCGACCATCAAAAAACTGGACCAACAACTGGCCGATGCGAAGCTCGACGCCCTGAGCGCGCACGTTGCGAAGGCCGAACTGGAGCAGTCGCGCCGGCTGCAGAAGCAACTGCTCGAGATGCTCGGCGTGCCCAAGCCCGACTCGTCCGTCAGCGACATCGCCGACACGGTGGCGGGCGTGCCGGCCAGCCGCGCCCGGACGCCGCTGACCACGTCGGCCGACGGGACGACCATCCCAAACCGGCCACCCTCGCGCTGGCCCGCGACCGGGGTCATCGTCGAAGGGTTCGCGAAGGGCGACGCCGCGAACGACATCGAACCGCACCTGGGCGTCGACATCGCGGGCGTGGCCGACCAGCCGGTGTTCACGGTGGCCGAGGGCATCGTCGAGTTCATCGGCAAGGACGACGTGCTCGGCAACCACGTCGAGATCCGCCACGGTCCCGACTGGCTGACCATCTACGGGCACTGCAACAAGATCCTGGTCGGCCCGGGGATGCACGTGCGCGCCGGCGAACAGGTGGCGAAGATGGGCCGCACCGGCCGCGCCACCTCGACGCAGCTCCATTTCGAAGTGTGGCAACAGGGCGAACCGGTGGACCCGCGGAAACTTATTGCTGGCGACCCGGCGCCCAGGTAAGGCATAGTACCCCCATCGTCCCGACGACCACCGCCGGGAGCCCAAGGAGGACGTCCATGTTCGGGAAAGAACCGGAAAATCAGGTCATCGCCGGCGGCCAGACCTCGATCATCGCGCAGGGCTGCAAGTTCGACGGCAAGATCGACGTCCGCGGCACGCTGCGGATCGAGGGCGAGTACCGGGGCACCATTGGCACCCCCGAGAGCCTGGTCATCGGCAAGACCGGCGTCGTGCACGCCAACTGCAACGTGAAGAACGCCATCATCGGCGGCCAGCTGTTCGGCAACATCATCGCCGAGAACAAGATCGAGCTGCAGAGCGGCTCCCACGTCGAGGGCGACATCAAGACCAAGCGCCTGGTCATCGACGAGGGCGTCTTCTTCGAGGGCAACTGCTCGATGGGCGCCGGCACGAAGCGCACGCCGCTGGCAGGCGAGGCGCCGGCTGCGGCCGCGGCCGCTTCGGGGCAGTCGGTGGAGCCGTTGCGGAAGTAGTTGCGCCGGCGCAAGTGCGGGCGGCGTGATGCATGGCAACAAAGAAGACACCCCGGCGCCGTCCGGGGTGTTTTCGTTCCGGCCGCGGCCGGGAAACCGGGAGTGAACGATGACCAGCTGCGGCAAGCGCATCCTCGAACGCGACGGCCACTTCATGAACATCGCCGACGCCTCGGACGGCAAGTTGATCCTGCTGATCACGACCACCGAGGCCGGCATCGCCGACGGTTTCACCATCGGCCTGAACCCCGCCTCGCTGGCCGACCTGCGCGCGGCCGCGCATGCGGGCACGTTCACGTGGGAGAATCGCGACGGCTCGCTCCGCATCGAGGGCCACGAAACGGGCTGGATACTGGTGTTCGCGATGACCTCGCCGCCGTACTCGCGTGCCCAGATCACCCTGACGGCAACCGAGACAGCGCACTTCCGGGCCGAGATCCTCGGCGGGTCGGTCCATTGAGCGCGCCGCGCGATCCCGCACTTGCGCCGGCGCAAGTTTCCCGCGCCCAGGCTGCTCTCATCGCCCACCTCTCGGGCGACGCACTCGGTTCGCTTGTAGAATTCGTGCCCGTCGCGGAGATCCATCGCGTCTACCCCGACGGCGTCCGCGCCATGGCCGACGGCGGCACCTTCAAGACCCTGGCTGGCCAACCCACCGACGACGGCGAGATGACCCTCGCCCTGGCCCGTTCGCTGGTCGAGCGCGGCGCCTACGACGCGGCCCACGCCAAGGCCGCCTACCTGCGCTGGATCAACTCAAACCCGTTCGACCGCGGCACCACCATCGCCAACGCGCTGGCCGGCGTGCCGACGCCAAACAGTCAGGCCAACGGCGCGTTGATGCGCGTGGCGCCCATCGGCATCTTCGGCGCCCGCCGCGCCACCCTGGATGAGGTCGCCACCTGGGCCGAGCGCGACGCCGCGATCACCCACCCGCACCTGGTCTGCCGGCAGGCGAACGCGCTCTACGCGATGGCCATCGCGCATGCGATCAAAACGGGCCCAACGCCGGCCGAGCTCCACGATTTCATCAGCGCGCAGGCGGCCGCGCGCAGCGTCGACCCGTCTTTGACGGAAGTCATCGCGCTTTCAACCACCCAGCCGCCGGCCACTTACACCGAGCAGATCGGCTGGGTGCTCATCGCGTTTCACAATGTGCTGTGGCAACTGCTTCATGCGCCGTCGCTGGAGGAGGGGATCGTCGGCACGATCATGCGCGGCGGCGATACCGACACGAATGCGGCGATTGCGGGGGCTTTGCTGGGCTCTGTGTACGGTATGCACGCGGTGCCGGAACGCTGGACGACCACGCTGGCGAACTGCCGCGCGGATCAGGGCGAGCCGCGGTCGTCGCGGCGCCGTCCGCCGGAGTACTGGCCGGTCGATGCGCTGGAGTTGGCGGCGAAGCTGCTTGGCTGAGGGCGCGCGGTGATGTCGTGGCGGGAGATGGTTGATCTATCAACCAATTTTCGAAGCCGAAAGGCTCCTTTGGGCGGTGAGAAATAGTTGATAGATCAACCATCCGCCGCAAAGACATGTGTGTTCCGCAGCGGCCAGACCAAAACCGGCACTTGCGCCGGCGCAAGTCGCCGAACCGGGCACCGGTCGCACGCGGCCGGCTTCAGTCCTGGTCGTCCCGGGGATACAGCGTGTTGAGAAGCTCATAGGTCAGTTGGAAGACGGCCTCCGCGGCCGGCGGCGGATCGGCCTGGGGGTGGCAGAGCAAGAGCCCCGTGATTCGCTGCGTTTCCTCCGGGGTGATGTCGGCCACGATGCGACCATCCTCGCCGATCAACTGCCGCAAGACCGCCATGTCGCGCCACCAACCGGACTTGAAGAACGCGCGACACGAATCCCGCCCCGCCAAGGCGAGCACAGAATCAAGAAGGGCGACCGTTTCGTCTCTTCCCACGCGCGCCCCTTCGCGTTGGCAAAGCGCCCTCGCCTCTCACCGTGAGCCGCCATGATCGACACTACAATACCACGGGGCGGGCGCCGCGACAGCCGCGCGGCTCTTGACGCGCACCCCGCCGCCGTGGTCCCATCCCATCCAACGGGGGAGGTCTCATACCATGACACGCCAAGCTCGCCTGCCCATCGCCCTGCCGATCCTGCTCGCCGCCCTGACCCTGCTGCCAGCCTGCGCCTCGACGCGCGGCGCTCTCGACGGCGCCTGGGAGTGCATCCAGCCGGCCCCGCGCTCGCCGGAGCAGCGCGAGATCAAGGTCATCGCCAACGGCCACTTCGCGTTCGGGGTCCCGGGGGCCGGCCTGCAGTTGACCGCCGGCGGCGGCACCTGCGCCTACGATGGCCGCCAGTACACCGAAACGGTGGAGTACCACTGGGTGCCCGCCCTGGTCGGCCGGACCATCGTCTTCGACTGCTCCCTGAAAGATGACCTCTGGACCCACCGGGCGGTCTTCGAGGCCGGGGGCCAGCGCTTCAACATCGACGAGGTGTGGCGGCGCGTGGGGACGCCGAAGCCGGACGGCTCCAGCGGCGGCGACTAGGGGCGACTTGCGCCGGCGCCAGTCTGCAACACAAAGCAAAACAACAGATTAACCAAAGGCCCCCGTGGCGCAACGCCACCCCCGGGGGCCTTTTCGCCGCGCAAGGCGGCACATATCTTATGATATATTATTGATCGCAAGTGGATCTTAAAATACCATCGCCCCAGCGGTCCCCGAAACCAACCACCGAGGCTCCATGGCCCAGATCTTCTGCCCCCACTGCGAAACGACGCGCCAGGTGCAGTCGACCACGGCGACCGAGCACGTCGTCGTGCGCGGCGAGGCCATCCCCGTCACCCGCGAGCACCGGGCCTGCCAGGCCTGCGGCGCCAGCTTCGACCAGCCGGGAGCCCCCGACACCGCGGCCCTCGCCCACGAGGCGTATCGCCGGAAGGCCGGCCTGCTGTCTCCCGACGAGATCCGCGCCTTTCGGACGGCGCACGACCTGACGCAGCACGAGCTCGGCCGCCTGCTGGGTTGGGGCGGCGCCACCGTCAGCCGGTACGAGAACGGGGCGCTGCAGGATGATGCGCACGATCGCGCGCTGCGCCTGCTGATGCGGGCGGGCAACCTGCCGGCATTGATCGAAAGGTATCCCGAGGCGCTGGCGGCGGACAAATGCCGCGCGATCCTCGCCCGACTGCACGAGGCCACCGCGCCGGGCCCCGGGCTGCTGGCGGACCTCGAGGCGTTGCTGATCACGCCCGAACCCGACGAAACCAGCGGATTCCGGCGGTTTTCACTCACGAAGTTCTTCGGCGCGACGCTGTTCCTCTGCCGTGACGAGGCCGTCTCACGCCCCGACCTGAACGGTCTGCTCTGGCGCGCCGACTTCACGCACTATCGCGAGCATAAGACGTCCATCACCGGCGCCCGCTACCTGCGCGGCCCCTGGGGCCCGGTCGCCGACCGCCACCATCTCCTGTTCGCCTACCTGCTGGAATGCACCAGCCAACTGGTTGAAGGCCCCGCCCCCGAGACCCTGCGCGCCGCCGCACCGCCCGACCTGGCGATGTTCACGGACCCTGAGCTGCAATCCCTGCTGGCCGCGAAGGCAAGCGCGGCCCCACCACAGGACGACCGCGCCTATCGCGAAACCGCCCCCGGCCAGCCCATCTCCTACCGTTACGCCCAATACCTGCAGCAGCCCTGAAAATCGGCCCCGCGAAAGACGCTTTATCATTGTGCGGCGACCGCACAAAGTATATGATCTTCCTGCAAAAAAGACGACGCCTTCTGTCCTGGCTCCCCGCCAGTTCTGTCCGCGCCGCCCAACGGCGATCGCCACTGCCGAAGGAATGAAGCCATGCGCAAGCCCGCCCTGCTGCTCGCCCTCCTGATGATCCTCACGCTCGCCGGCTCGGCCCGCGCCCAGGTTGGTTCCCTTCTCTGGGAAGACAACTTCGACACGCTGGACAACTGGCTGAAGATCACCGGCAACGGCAGCTGGGGCTGGGGCAACGGCGAGCTCGAGTACTACCACAACGACAACGTGTCGATTGCCGACGTGCCGGGCGAGACGGGCAACAAGGCGCTGCGCATCATCGCCAAGGCGCAGAGCGGCGCCGGCATCGTCGACCAGTGGGGCAACCCGCTCAGCTACACGTCGGGCAAGGTGACGACCGAGTCGTTCGTGTCGGTGAAGTACGGCATGATCGAGGCGCGCGTGCGCGTGCCCAACCTGAACAACGGCGGCTGGCCCGCGCTGTGGATGCTGGGCACGACGACGTACAACTGGCCCATGAGCGGCGAAGTCGACCTGTTCGAGATGGGCGCCTCGAAGGCGTTCCGCGACCTGCACGACACGCACAACGGCGGCAACGGGCTGAACAACTCGACGGTCAACCAGATGACGGGCGCGAATCTCATCTATTACTCGCCGGGCGCGGTCAATGCGGGCAATCCGTCGGGCGCCGCGAGCATCGCCTACGACCCGACCGACATCTACGATCGCCCCTACTACAGCATGACCACGCCGCTGAACGACCGCTTCGTCATCTATCGCCTGTACTGGGACGACGCGACGATGCGCATGACCGTCACCGACGGCGGCGTCGAGCGCGACCTGTACGAGTATCCGTTCACGATCACGGCCGACTCGGACGAGTTCCAGAAGCCGTTCTACCTGATCGCGAACCTGGCCATCGGCGGCGCCTACACCGACTGCTACCGCCTGGGCGACCCGGGCAGCGGCTTGCCGATCTCGATGCCGCTGCCGGCGACGATGTACGTCGACTACGTGCGCGTCTACGAGTGGAACGGCAAGGGCGAGGTGCGCATGGGGCCGCCCGTCGCCAAGCACGGCAAGTACGGCCTGTACACCGACATGACGCCGACGAACGAACAGGTCACCATCGGCACCGACGCCAACATCTACGTGTGGGAGAGCACGCTCATCAACGGCACCACCACGCCGTACGAGGGCAGCAACGTCCTGGCCTGGAAGACCAACGGCAAGGGCTGGTTCGGCGCCGGCATCATGAACGTGCAACCGCTGAACCTGTTCGACTTCGGTGCGGGTTGGCTCAAGTTCCGCATCAAGATCCCGGCCAACGTCACGTTCAAGATCGGCATCATCGACAAGTGGGGGAACCAGAACTACGTCGAGTTCCCCGCGAACACGACGAAGTACGGCCTGGTGCGCAACGGCCAGTGGGGCCAGGCGGCGATCCCGGTGATCGACATCCGCGGCACCGCGATGGACCTGCGCATGCTGAGCTACTCGTTCGTGATCCTCGAGCAGTACGGCGCCAACTGCGAGTTCGGCCTCGACGACATCTACTGGGATGCCGGCTACGTCGCGGGCACCGACCAGCCGACCGGCACGCCCGGCTCCTCGCTGCTGATGAGCAACTCGCCGAACCCGTTCAACGCCTCGACCGAACTGCGCTTCGAAATGCCGGCCGACGCCCAGTACGTCATCAACGTGTACGACGCCGCGGGCGCGCGGGTGCGCACGTTCAGCGGGCTGGGCCGCGCGGGCATCAACACGGTGCCCTGGGACGGTCGCGACGAGCAGGGCGCCAACGCCGCGTCGGGCGTCTACTACTACCGCCTCGAGACCGGCGGGGGCGCGGACAGCGGGAAGATGGTGTTGATCAAGTAGGCGCGACTTGCGCCGGCGCAAGTGACGGCCGGCAATCGGCGTCGGGCGCGGCGGTCGTCCGCATCTGCGTGTGTGTTTGTGTTAGCGAGGTCTGCCTAACCCGTCGCCTGATGGCGGGTGCGGCAGGCCTCGTTGCGTTGGGTGCCGGGCGACTTGCCATTGCACCCGACCCGCACTTGCGCCGGCACAAGTCGACTCATCCGCCCCCTTTCATCACCGTCGTCGATTGACCCATACGGGCGGTCGTGCCACAATCGCCGGGATTCAAGTCACACGGGCGCCCGGATTTCCGCAGGACAGGGGGGAAAGCAGACATGTCGTTCATGACGTCGCTCGCCCTGGTCCTGCTCATCGCCGCCGTCCTGTTCCCCGCCCCGGCCCACGCCTACGTCGATCCCGGCACCGGCAGCATGGTCCTGCAGGGCATCATCGCCGCGGTCCTGGGCCTCGGCCTGACCCTCAAGCTCACGTGGCGCCGGATCCGCAGGCGGTTGACCGGAAAATCTTCCCGGGACAATGAGACCGATGCCGACCAGTGACGGCCGCCTCGCCTCGTCGTTCCGCGACCCCAGCGGATTCCTGTTCACGCACGACGGCCGCCTCTACCGCCAGGTGAACCGCGTCTACGCGGACGACTTCCGGCTCCTCAACGACTCCGGCCTGTGCAAAACGCTCACCGAAAAAGGCCTGCTGGTCCCCCATCGCGAAGCGCCGCTGGCGCTGGCCCGCACGGCCGACGCCATCGCCGTTCTCGAGCCCGGGCCCATCCCGTTCATCAGCTACCCGTACGAGTGGTGCTTCACGCAACTGAAGGATGCCGCGCTGGCCACGCTGCGGATCCAGTCGCTGGCGCTGGAGCGGGGGATGGTGCTGAAGGATGCCTCGGCCTACAACGTGCAGTTCCATCAAGCGCGGCCCGTGTTCATCGACACGCTCTCGTTCGCGGCGTATCGCGAGGGCGAGCCGTGGGTGGCCTACCGCCAGTTCTGCCAGCACTTCCTGGCCCCGCTCGCGCTGATGGCGCGGTGCGATGTCCGGCTGGGCGCCCTGCTGCGCGAGCACATCGACGGCGTGCCGCTGGACCTGGCCGCGCGCCTGCTGCCCTGGCGGACGCGGCTGCAACCGGCGCTGCTCATGCACATCCATGCGCATGCGGCGAGCCAGAAGAAGCATGCCGATCGCGGGGGCTCCGCGCGTGCAGTCAATGTGTCGCGGCGCGCGATGGAGGGCCTCGTCGACAACCTGCGCCAGGCCGTGCAGCGACTGCATTGGCGCGCCGGCGCCACCGAGTGGGGCGACTACTACAGCGACACGAACTACTCCGACGCCGCGCTCGAGCACAAGAAGACGCTGGTCGCGGCGTTCCTGGACGAAACAGACGAAGGCATCGTCTGGGACCTCGGCGCCAACAACGGCCTGTTCAGCCGACTGGCCGTCGAAAGGGGCCGCCTCGTCATCGCCGCCGATGTCGACCCGGTGGCCGTCGAGTTGAACTGGCAGGCCTGTCGGCAGGGGCAACAACCGCTGATGCTGCCGCTGCTGGCGGACCTGACGAACCCCAGCCCGGCGCTGGGCTGGGCGCACGCCGAGCGGATGTCGCTGCTGCAGCGCGGGCCCGCCGACACCGTCATGGCGCTGGCGCTGGTGCACCACCTGGCGATCAGCAACAACGTGCCGCTGCCGGTGCTGGCGTCGTTCTTCGCGGCGGCCGGCCGCCATCTCATCGTCGAGTTCGTCCCCAAAGCCGACTCGCAGGTGCAGCGCCTGCTGGCCACGCGCGCCGACATCTTCCCCGACTACCACCTCGAGGGCTTCCGCGCCGCCTTCGGCGAGCACTTCGCGATCGTGAAGGAAGCGCCCATCGCCGACACTGAGCGGACGCTGCTTCTCATGCGCCGGAAGAACGCATGACCCGGCGCGATGGGTGGCTGCCGCTGGCCGCGGCGACATTTGCCTTCATGACGGGCGCCTTCTATGCCGCGCCCGCCACCGTCTACCTCTTCAACGCCAGCGAGGTGACCACGCCGCTGGGCGCGGTGATCGGCGCCTCCTGGCCGCTGCAGGCCGGCGTGCTGGCGTTCGTCGCGATCGTCGGCGTGCTCGGCCGCGCGCGCGGGCGCATGATCCTGGCCGCGGTGCTGCTCGCGCTGGCCGCGCTGCTGTACGTGCAGGGCAACGTCCTGGTCCGCGACTACGGCAAGTTCGACGGCAGCGACATCGCCTGGTCGCGGCATCGCCTGGCCGGCGCGCTGGAGGTTGCGGCGTGGCTGGGCGTGCTGGCGGCGGCGGTGGCGATGCACCGGCGGTTGTGGAAAGCGGCGACGGCGGTTTCCCTGGCGCTGGTCGTGCTGTGCGGCGTGTCGCTGGGCGGCCACCTGCTGGCGGGCCGCACGTTTGCGCACGCCACCGCGTCGGGCCTCGACGACCGGTTCACGCAGTTCTCGCCCGAGCGCAACGCCCTGGTCATCGTCCTGGACGCGTTTGCCTCGCCGGTGTTCGAGCAGATGCTGGCCGATGATCCGCAGTGGCGCACGCGGCTGGACGGCTTCACCTGGTATCGCGACGCGTTGGCGGCGTACCCGACCACGCTGCCGTCGATCCCCGCCATCCTGTCGGGGCGCACCACCGACAATGCGCAACCGGTGAAGGCCTTCCTGCGCGAGAGCCTGTCGCAGGCGTCGCTGCCGGTGGTGCTGCAGCAGCACGGCTTCGCCACCACCACGATCACAGAGCCCATCTACGGCGAGTACCTGGCGAACGTGCCCTGCGCGAGCACGGTCTCGTTCCTCGACGCGCTGCCGCAGAACCGCAGCCGGCGCGACGCGCTGCTGGTCTGGAACGTGGCGCTGTTCCGGTATGCGCCGCACCACCTGAAGATGCGCGTGTACCGCGACCAGCGCTGGCTGTTGCGCGGGGGCGAGGCGTCGTCGTCAGCATCCCTGCCGTACGCCGCGGCCGAGCCCTGGTGCGCGCCCTCGCCCAACCAGCAGGCCGGCCGCATCCTGCAGCAGCAGCTGCTGGCGAAGGCGACGGCCGGCAGCCCGCGCCCCACGTTCAAGTTCCTGCACTTCTTCACCACCCACATGCCGTACTTCCTGGCGGCCGACGGCACGCAGCTGACGCAGCAGCAGTCCCAGGCGATGACCGAGGCGCAGGCGGTGGGGCCGCAGAGTGCGGCCGGGCTGGACCAGGTGCTGGAGATCCTCGACCGGCTCGAGGCCCTCGGCATCCGCGACGAGACCCTTGTGATCCTGACCGGCGACCACGGCAGCCACCTCGAGCTGATCCCCGGCGCCGCCGAAGCCGCGGCCGCTGCGGGGCGTCCCTCGCCCACCCGGATGCTGCCGCTGCTGCTGGTGCGGCCGCTGAAGGCGACCGGCACGCTGAAGGTGTCCGAGGCGCCCGTGAGCCTGACGGACATCCCGGCGACCGTCGCGCAGGCGATGGGTGTGGCGGCTCCGTTCCCGGGCGTCGCGCTGGGGGATGTTCCGGAGGCCGCGCCCAGGCTGCGCACCTGCTACGACTACACCTGGATGCACGATTACTGGTGGGAGGAGTACTTGCCGCCCATGACGGCGTTCGAGGTGAACGGGGCGGTCCGGGATCCGGCCTCGTGGGGCGAGGGCAGTCTTCTGACGACCGGCGTATCTTCAACAAAATAAATACGTTATATCCATCGCCGGCCGGGTGCGGCCGGGCCGCCGATCCCACCTTCCTAATCCCGACTTGAATCACTCGGGATCATTTGTTATGCTCAATAGAACCATTTTTTGACACCACCTGAGGAGTCGCCCCATGCCTCGTCGCCTCTCCGTCTGCCTGGTCCTCGGACTTCTGGCCGCCGCCACGCCCAGCCTGGCCGCCAAGAAGGCTCTCTTCGACAACACCCACCAGCAGACCGCCGGCAACGCCGACTGGATCATCGATACCGACCAGCCCCTGCCGGTCCCCGCGCAGAGCACCGTCAAGCCGGGCACCGCGCGCACCATCTGGCTGGGCGCCATCTCCTCGTGGGCGGTCGACCTGGTCAAGCGCGGCTACGAGGTGGCCACGCTGACGACGGCGTACGGCATCACCTACGGGAACGCGAGCAACGCCTACGACCTGTCGAAGTACGACGTCTTCATCGTCGACGAGCCGAACACGCGCTTCACGCGCGCCGAGTCGACGGCGATCTTCAACTACGTGCGCGACGGTGGCGGCCTGGTCGCGGTCAGCGATCACGCCATCTCCGACCGCAACGGCGACGGCGTCGACTCGCCCAAGGCCTGGGGACGCCTCGACCGGTTGCACCTGTTCGGCGCCCACTTCGACAGCACGGGCGAGGGCACCAGCGCCACCAACAACTTCGTCCAGGACAGCTACAACATCGACACGGCCCTGGACAACCCCGTCATCCGCGGCGCTGTCGGCAACGCCGCCGCGGTCTCGTTCCATAACGGCACGTCAATGCACCTGTACCCCGCCGCGAACCCCAGCGTGCGCGGCGACATCTGGATGACCGGCCTCGCGCACGGCAACGCCGGCGTGATGGTGGCCCACTCCACCTACGGCAGCGGCCGCGTGTTCTTCATCGGCGACAGCTCGCCCTGCGACGACGGCAGCGCCCAGCCCGGCAACAGCAGCATCTACGACGGCTGGGCCGAAGCGGCGGGCAACGACAGCATCCTGATCATGAACGGGACGATGTGGGCCACCCGCGTCGCAGGCGACACGCAGGCGCCGTCGGTGACGGTCAGCGCCGCCAACGGCAGCGAGACGTGGGCGTGCGGCAGCGTGCACAACATCACCTGGACCGCGACCGACAACGTGGCCGTCGTCTCGGTCACCGTCGAGTTCTCGGTGAACAACGGCGGGTCCTGGACCACGCTCGGCAGCGGGCTGGCCAACAGCGGCACTTACGCCTGGACCGTGCCCAACACGCCGACATCGCAGGGCCTGGTCCGCGTGACGGCGTATGACGCGGTGCCGTTGTCGGCGGGCGACGTGAGCAACGCGGCGTTCACCATCGCCGACCAGACGGCGCCCACCGCGACGCTGAGCGCGCCCAACGGCGGCGAGACCATCCCTTCGGGCAGCACGCAGGCCATCACCTGGTCGGCCGCCGACAACGTGGCCGTGACGGCCGTCGACATCTATCTCTCCACCGACAACGGCGCCAACTACAGCCCGATCGCCAGCGGCGAGGCCAATGACGGCAGCTACAGTTGGCTGGTCCCGAGCGCGTCGACGTCCGAGGCGCGGGTGCGCGTGGTGGCCCGCGATGCCGCTGGCGCGGCCGCGCAGGATGAGAGCAACGCCGTCTTCTACATCGGCTCGAGCACGGGTGTGGGCGACCTGCCGGCCTCGTTCGGCCGCGCGCTCGTGATGCAGAACCGCCCGAACCCGTTCAACCCGTCGACCCTCATCGGCTACGGGCTGCCCGCGGCGGGCCTCGCCACGATCACCATCTACTCGGTGCGCGGCGAAGTCGTGCGCCACCTGCTCGACGCCGACTGCCCGCAGGGCTACGGCGAAGTGCGCTGGGACGGCCGCGACGACGCGGGCCAGGGCGTGCCGAGCGGCCCCTACTTCTACCGCCTGCAGGCGGGCGGGGTCACGTCGACGAAGCGGTTGGTGTTGGCGAAGTGATGTCGGTGCCGCGAGGGCGGCGCGGATCAGGAATGCGAAGGCCCTGACCGATAGCGGTCGGGGCCTTTGTTCATCAGTGCGGGTGTGCGCCGAACCGACTTGCGCCGGCGCAAGTCGGCACAGCACTCCCCTAACTGACACAGGCGAAGAGCGGCGACGGCCATTCGAACGCAAACCACCCGGCATGGAACGTCGATTCCAGATACGCCAGATCCTTGTCCCAGTCGGCGATCGCCTCTTGGTATTCATCCGTGCGGCGGCCCCGGGGCGCATTCCGGAAGACGGCAATGACGTGCGCCATGCGGTGCAGCCGCTGTTCGCTCATCGGGGGTCCATACAAGGTTACGGCAGCGGCGCTCGGTTGTGGGGGAAGGGCATTGGCGAAGATCGAATCCAGGCACCGCCTCCGATCGGCCAACTTGAGCGGGCTAGACTTGCCGACAGAATAGCCATGGAACCCCAGCACCCCGGTTTCTTCGAATTCATCATATCCACGCCACGGAACGGATATGTTGCGAGTTGGGTGGTACGACTTCCACCATGGCGATGGCGGGTGATCTGACCGGTATCGATCTGCGAGAAATACATTGAAGTCCTTTTGAGCGGAATCCAGATCATCCGGATCCGTCCGGAACAACTTGAACAGCTCAACATAGGTGCTCAATGATGGATTGGGCGCCAGGCGGACCCAGTTCTGGAGCATGCGATCAATGAACCAACCAGCCTGCAGATCCCGCCGCGCGCTGCTCCAGTGGCGCATCACCTGGGCCAGCTGATCGGCGGTTCTCTCGGGTGCGAAGCTGTAGTATCGGAGTTGTTCCAGTGTCCAGTTGTGCATGTTGGCCTCATTGAGCGCCATGAAACCTCCTCATTCTTGCGGAGCAGGTGCGCGCGACTGGGGTGCATGACATCCCGACTTGCGCCGGCGCAAGTCGCCAAGCTCCAAGTCGCCCGCCACCTCAGGCCATCTCGAACTCCAACACATCCAGCGCCTCGGCCACCGCCACGCGCGGCCACGGGAACGGGAACCAGCCGTCGTGGTAGCGCGCGCGCAGGTAGTCCAGATCGCATTGCCAGGCCTCGACGGAGGCGCCGAAGCGCGCCGGGTCGTGCCGGCGGAAGCGCTCGATGTTGTATTCCAGCATGGACGCCATCCGGCGCAGGCGCTTTTCGCTCCAGGGCGCGCCGTACTCGTCGCCGAACTCCGACTTGATGAACGCGGGCAACGGCTCGGTGAAGAACCGGTCGAGCAGCGCGTGACGCGCCGCCAAGGACAGGCCGTGCGTGTCGCCGACCACGTAGCCGCAGCGGTGCATGGCGCTTTCGTCGCGCAGGCCGCGGGCGGTGCGATTGTTGCGCTCGCTGGGGCGCGCGATGATGTGCCACGCGGGTTCGTTCGCGGGGGCGCGCCGCGAAGCCGCCGGCGCCGGGCGCGCAAGGCCTTCCTCGGTCCACCACTGCCAGCACGCCTCCGCCTCGGCCTCCTGGCCGACCCACGGCCGGAACAGGCGATGCATCTCGCGGAAGCGTTCGTACGACTTGTCCTTCGCGGCGTGCAGCCAGCGCTCGAGCATCATCGTGACCGGCGCGCGCGCCCTCAACTCGCGCCGCCGCCACTCCAGCAGGACGACGGTCCACTCGTCGGCGTCGAGGTCACGGCGGTGGCTGAGTTCCCGCAGGTCGGCCAGGTTCAGGGACTCGAGCATCTTCATCAAAGCTCCATTTCATCATCAGCGACACGCGGCATCCTGCACGAAAACAGCTGCAAATATGCCATATCTGCAGGCGCCGTGCCTGACGGAGAAATATTCGCTGTGTCCGCAGCGTTCCCTGGACGTCCTCGTCGCACCCCGTGGCGGGCGATGACGGCGCCGGCTACGGGTGTCATCATTCTTGCAAGGTGCCGACATCCGTCCACACCTCATCACGTGACCCGACATGACCGCTTTTTCCTGTCCGACCTATCGATTCCGCGACATGTCCGACTTCCCACCATCATCCATCGGAGGGCCTCATGGACAGACCCGGCCGCAGGCGCATCGCATTCCGTGCGACGATTTCGATCCTGATGCTCGCTCTCGTGCCTCTGGCGCTCGTCGCTTATGCCTTTGACGATTCGGACCAGCGGCGCGCCATGGCCGCCACCGTGCAGGTCATCGCCGTCATCAATCCCCCCGACTACAAGGCTCCCTGGCAGTGCCGGCCGACAGAGTCGCTGAGCGGCTCCGGCGTTTTGCTTGAGGGCGGCCGCGTGTTGACGAACGCGCACGTGGTTGCCAACGCCGTCAGCATCGAACTGAAACGCATGGGACTGCCCGATCGTTATCTGGCGCACGTGGAGTTCATCGACCACGCCAGCGATCTGGCTTTACTGCGCGTGGAGAAGGCCGAGTTCGCGACAGGCGCCGAGGCGCTGCCCTTGGGCGACATGCCCCAGTTGCAGGCGGCCGTCAACGTGTACGGCTATCCGCTGAACGCGCAGACCGTGTGCACGACCGAGGGTGTCGTGTCGCGGGTTGAATACGACACCTACGCGCACGCGTTCAACACGATGCTGATGGCGCAACTGGACGCATCGATCAACCCCGGCAGCAGCGGTGGCCCGGCTGTGGTCGACGGGAAGATCGTCGGCCTGGCGATGCAGAAGCCCGACGACACCGAGGGCGCCGGCCAGTTCATCCCTGCGCCGGTGATCCGGAGGTTCTTGGCGGATGCCGCCGATGGGCGCGTGGATGGGGTGCCGGGGATCGGCGTCGGCTATCAGGAACTCGAGAGCGACGCCCTGCGCGCCTCGTGTGGGGTGAGCGGTCGACAGACGGGCGTCAAAGTCGTCGAGATCGGCGCGGGCGGCAGCGGTGACGGCGTGCTGAGGGTCGGGGACGTCATCGTCTCGATTGGCGATCAGTCGGTTGCCAACGACGGCACCGTGGCGCTGGATGGGGAGCGTCGCATCGACTTCGCCTGGCCCATTCATGGGCGGCAGGTGGGCGATCGCCTGGATGTGGGGATTCTGCGCGGTGGCGTCGCACAGCACGTGACCCTGACGCTCCGGACCGGCGGTGCCCTGATCGACGGGCCGTACTTTCCCGAGCGCGCGCCCTACCGGATTTTCGGCGGGCTCGTGTTCCAACCGGTCGACATGGACCTGATCATCGCCAACCGCGAAAACCTGCCGACGAACGTGCTGTTGCCGGCGCAGACCAGCGCGGTTGCCACGGCGGCCCGCCGCCAACGCGTCACGCTCGGCCGCGTCCTGCCGCACGAGGTGAACCGCGGCTACCAGGACTGGGGCACCGAACTGGTCGAGTCGGTTGACGGCGTGCCCGTGCGCGATTTCGCGCACTTCAACGAACTGCTCGACGGTGCCGGCGGCCGCTGGATCACGATCCTCCTGGACGACGCCTCGAGCGTCGTGCTCGACCTGCCTGCGGCGCGCGCGGCCATGCCCGCGATCCTCAAGACCTTCAACATCAAGGATGAACGTTTCCCGGCCGCACCCCGCGCCCCGGTGGCCGCAAAGGCGGCGGACCCCGGCACGAGGGCGTCTTGACGCCGTCCGAACGCGACGCGCTCAAGCGGGGCGTGGTCGCGGTGATCCCGATGGTGTTCCCGTTCTGGGTCCTGAGGACGACGGGCGACGCGTCCTGGGCGACATTGGCGGCGATCCCGTCCCTCGGGGTCTTCGCCTTCATCCTCATGCCCAGCCTGTCGGCGGCCTGCGGCGAACGCGCGACGGATTTCCTGTACCGCCCGGGCTACTGCGAACAGCCGCGGGCTCCGCTCTCGCTCGTCGACAAGCTGATGCTGAACGAGGAGTGGGACGCGGCGGAACTGATGCTGGCCGAACTGGCGCGCCGCTACCCGGACGACTCTGCGGTGTGGCCACGGCTTTTCCGGGTCGTGTGGCTGCACCTGGACGACCGTGAGCGGACCAGGGAGGCGCACGAGCTGCTGCTGTCGGCGAGCGACGATCCCGTGCGTTGGCAGCGCCAGACACACATGTACCTGCTGCTCGCCGAGGAGCGTCTCGGCGACGGCGTGGAGTTCAAGGCGGAACAGTCGGATGCGCTCAGGCGCGTGGAGGCCGCGCGGCGGCAGCGCGAGTTGCGCCGGCACAAGCGATGCGGGGTGTGAGGTGAAAGATGCGTAAAACGGTGATTCGGGGACCGCCGGTTGGCGGGATACGATCACGCGGCAACGGTCGTTGTCGGGAGGATATCTTTGCCACCAAAGCGCCGATCTCCAGTGCCCCCGCCGCCCGGCTTGCCGGCGCCCAGTGAATACGCCGCCGTTCTGGCGGCGATCAAGTGCCGGGTCGTCAGCGAACGCCAGCGCGTGGTGCTGACAGCCAACGCGGCGCTGGTGATGCTGTATTGGGATATCGGTCAGATGATCCTCGAACGGCAGGAAGAGGCCGGCTGGGGCGCCCGCGTCATCGATCGGCTGTCGGCCGACCTGCGGGAAGCGTTCCCGGACATGCGCGGGTTCTCGGCCCGTAACCTCAAATACATGAGGGCCTTGGCGGCAGCGTGGCCGGAACGTGTAATTGTGCAAGAGGTTCTTGCACAATTGCCGTGGTACCACCTGTTAGCGCTCATGGAGAAGGTGCGCGACGCGGAACACCGGCTCTGGTACGCGCGCGCGTGCCTGCGAAGTGGATGGTCCCATCAAGCGCTTGTGTTGCAGATTCGCAACCGCGCCCACGAGCGCTGTGGGCGCGCCATCACCAATTTTCAAGAATCAATGCCACTGGCCGAGTCCGACATGGCCGAGCAATCCTTCAAGGATCCGTATCTCTTCGATTTTCTGGGAACAGCCGATCTGCGTCGCGAACGCGAGGTCGAACAGGCGCTGGTTGACCACATCCAGAAGCTCCTGCTGGAGCTCGGCGCGGGCTTCGCATTTGTCGGCCGGCAGGTGCCGCTTGAGGTGGGCGGACAGGAATTCCAGCTCGATCTCCTGTTCTACCACGTGAAGCTGCGCCGCTACGTTGTCATTGAACTGAAGGCGGTCCCGTTCGATCCGGCCTTCGTCGGGCAGATGAACCTGTACCTGTCGGCCGTCGACGACCTGATGCGTCATCCGGATGACCAATTGACCATCGGTCTGCTATTGTGTCGCGACAGGAACCGCATTGTTGTCGAGTACGCGCTCCGGCACCTCAGGCGCCCGATCGGGGTGGCCGGCTGGGAGGCCGAGTTGGCTGCCGGGCTGCCGCAGGACCTGCGGGCGAGCCTGCCGAGCGTCGAGGAACTCGAAGCGGAGCTCAGCCAGTCGACACTTCCCGATGGGGGCGATGGAACATGAAGAAGATGCTACTGATCCTGGTCTCGACCCTGCTGCTGGGCGTATGCGCCGCCCACGCCGCCGAGCCGACCGCTCTCGATGACCTGGCCGGCGTCTTCATGACCGGCTCGTTCAGCAGCGCCGCGCAGGCCGCCGCCGACCCCGAGTACCGCGACATCCGCCTGCACATGGCGCCCATCTGGCTCGACCGCACCGATGGCCGCTGGCTGTACGTGGAACAGGCCGCCGCCGGCAGCCTGGACAAGCCCTATCGGCAGCGCGTGTACCACGTGACGGGTCCCACCGACGGGGCATTCCGCAGCGAGGTCTTCACGATGGCCGCGCCGCTGCGCTTCGCCGGGGCGTGGGCGAAGCCGGAGCTGCTGGGAACGCTGACCCCCGATTCGCTGGCTCTGCGCGACGGATGCGTGGTGATCCTGAAGCAGGACGAGGCCGGCAGCTTCACCGGCAGCACCGTGGGGCATGACTGCGCCAGTGACCTGCGCGGGGCGGTCTACGCCACATCCACCGTGACGATCACCCTGGAGTGCCTCACCAGCTGGGACCAGGGATTCGCCGCCGACGGAACCCAGGTCTGGGGGGCGACCAAGGGTCCGTATGTGTTCGACCGCCTGGCGGCCAGCGCGGATTCGGTGGCGGCCGGGCGCTGACGCCACCGCCCGTGCTGCGGGGCCGCCCATGGGCACTTGCGCCGGCGCAAGTGATCACGCGAAAGGCCCACCCGACCCGCATTTATAATATCATAACGATGGCATTTACCATCATTGTTGCCGATAATTATAATATTGATGGCAAGATACATCTAAAAAATATCCATCATGTTTTGATGGCAACTTCCGACATTATATTCTAGAATGATGTCAACAGGGGAGATTCCTATCATGTCGTTCTACACCGCCACCGACCAGACCGTCCTCGAGGAGCTCGGACGCCGCCTGCGCCAGCGCCGCCTCGACCGCAACCTCAGCCAGCACGATGTGGCCGAGAAGGCCGGCGTCGACCGCACGACCATCGGTCAGCTTGAACGTGACGGCCGCGCCTCGCTGCTGACGCTGGTGCAGGTGCTGCGCGCGCTGGGCGCCCTCGACGAGCTCGATGCGTTCCTGCCCGCGGCCGGACCCAGCCCTCTGGAGCTGGCGCGCCGCCAGGGCCGCGTGCGGCAGCGCGCCTCGCGGCCGCGAACCACGAACGAGGGCTGAGCCATGGCCGCCGCCCGCCGCGTCGACGTCGCCTTCGTCAACATCTGGGGCCGCACGGCCGGCGCCGTCGCGTGGGATGACCAGCGCGGCCACGCCACCTTCGAGTACGACCCCGTCTTCCTCGACAGCAACCTCGACCTCTCGCCGCTGCACATGCCGCTGGCCGCGGCAAGGCGCGGCAGCGTGCGCTTCGCGTTCCCGGCGCTGCCGCGCGCGGCGTTCATGGGCCTGCCCGGCCTTCTGGCCGACGCGCTGCCCGACCGCTTCGGCCATCGCCTGATCGACGCCTGGCTGGCGGCGCAGGGACGCGGACGCGACGACTTCAGCCCGGTCGAACGCCTGTGCTACGTGGGCAACCGCGGCATGGGCGCGCTCACGTTTGCGCCGGCGCTGCGCGGCACGCCCGCGCACGACGCGCGCGTGGACATCGCCGAGCTCGTCACGCTGGCGCGCGAGGTGCTTCACGAGCGTGCGCAGCTCGAGACGTCGATCAGGGAGCGCACGAAGGCCATCGCCGACATCCTGCGCGTGGGCACCTCGGCCGGCGGCGCGCGCGCGAAGGCCGTCATCGCATTGAACGACGAGACGGGCGAGGTGCGCTCGGGCCAGCTCGAGGCGCCGCCCGGCTTTGCGCACTGGCTGCTGAAGTTCGACGGCGTCGAGGACCAGGCGCTCAACGATCCCAAGGGCTACGGTCGCCTGGAGTACGCGTACTACCTGATGGCGACCGAGGCGGGCATCACGATGTCCACCTGCCGCATCCTCGAGGAAGGCGGCCGCGCGCACTTCATGACGCGCCGCTTCGACCGCACGCCCGAAGGCGATCGCCTGCACCTGCAGACGCTGTGCGCGCTGGCGCACCTGGATTTCAACGACCCGCTGGCGCACACGTACGAGCAGGCCTTTGCCGTCGCGCGCGAGCTGCGCGTGCCGTATCCCGACCTGGCCGAGCTCTACCGGCGCATGGTCTTCAACGCGGCCGCGCGCAACCAGGACGACCACACCAAGAACATGGCTTTCCTGATGCATCCGACCGGCGAATGGCGCCTGGCCCCGGCCTACGACATGATCTGGGCCTACAATCCCGACGGCCGGTGGACGCACCGCCACCAGATGTCGATGAACGGCAAGCGCGACGGCATGACGCGCGCCGACCTTCTGGCCGTGGCGGCGAACGTGGGCGTGAAGAAGCCCGAGGCGATCATCACACAGGTGACCGCGTCGCTGGCCGCGTGGGAGCGGCACGCGGCGATGGCCGGTGTGGCCGACCGGCAGGCGGCGCGGGTGGGGGCGACGTTCCGGGCGTTCTAGGCCGCCGCCGGAGTTGCGCCGGCGCAAGTCGGACGCACCGAACTGAACATTCGAAGCCGGCGCCGGGTAACAACGCCGCCATCATGTCACGAACCAAGAAACCCGGGGGAGGCCCGCCCATGCTCACGTTCCTCGTCCACCTCTTCACCACCGCCGCCCTGTTGCTGCTGCTGTCGCGGCTGGTCAAGGGCGTCGAGGTGAAGGGCTGGGGCCCGGCGATCATCGGCGCGCTGGTGCTCGGCTTCGCCAATGCCATCGTGCGGCCGGTGATGGTGGTGTTGACGCTGCCGTTGACGATCATCACCCTGGGCTTGTTCCTGCTGGCGATCAACGCCATGATGCTGCGGCTGGTCAGCGCGCTGGTGCCGGGCATCCGGATCAACGGGTGCGGCACTGCCCTGTGGGGCGGCGTCGTGCTGTCGCTGCTGAACCTGGGCGTGGAGCTGCTGTTCGGGCAGCACTGGGCGCCGCTGTAACCAGCCAAACCGGGAGCGATGCGGAATGGATTTGAGGCGACTGCACAACATCGGCGTGTTCGTCACCGCGGTCGGGGCGTCCGTGATCGCCCTGACGGCGTTCGATCACCTCACGAAGCGGAACCACCTCAGCCTCGGCGTGGGGCTGATGGGGCTGGCCGTGGCGGTTTGCGGTGCCGGGCTGCTCTGGAGTGTCCGGGCCCAGGAGTCGCGCCGGCGCAAGTGATGGGAGCCTGCGCTCCTCTGGACGCCGCCACCGCTTTCGTGCATAGTCACCCCGGATCATTGACCATACCTCAACCGGGAGAGATACCCACATGCGCAAGACCAGCCCCATCGTCATCCTGGTCGCCCTGGCCGCCATCCTGGCCCTCGCCGCCTGCTCGGACAACACGCTCGCGCCGTTCCAGCCCGAGATCAGCAATGTCGTCGACACCTTCCAACTGCAGGCGACCGGCGTCACGGGCCGCACCGCCACGCTCAACTACAACTGGTCGAACACCGGCACGCTGGCGTCGGTCAACCATTCGACAACCACGACCGCCGGCTCGGCGCGCGTCGTGATCCACGACGGCGCCGGCACGCTGGTCTACAACGAGGTTCTGGTGCCCAGCCTGAACGAGCCCACGCTGGTAGGCGTGGCCGGCACCTGGACCATCCAACTGGTCCTCGACGGGTACAGCGGAACGCTGAACTTCCGCGTGCAGAAATCCACCTGAGCAAAGGCTGACGTGTCGCCGGTCCTTGACCCGCAACTCCTGCTGCAGCTGCCCGCCGAAAGGCGGGCGCTGCTGCTTGCGCAGCTGACCGAACTGGTCATGCCGGCGCGCCTGCAGCGCATGGCTGCGGTGTTGGCCGCGCGCACGGCGCACCTGACCGTCGTCTTCGAGGACGTCTACCATCCCCACAACGCCAGCGCCGTGCTGCGCACCGCCGAGTGCTTCGGGCTGCAGGATGTGCACATCGTCGAGGATACCAAGCTGTTTCGCCCCAGCACGCACATCTCGCGCGGGTCGGCGCGCTGGCTCACCCTGCACCGCTGGCAGCAGGACCAGGGCAACGGCGTCGAGGCCTGCCTGGCCTCGCTGCGCGACCAGGGCTACGTGATCGTGGCGACCAGCCCGGCCGATGATGCGATTCCGCTCGAACAGCTTTCCCTCGAGAAACCGCTGGCGGTCTGTTTCGGCACCGAAGAGACGGGGCTGTCGCCGGCCGCCATTGCCGCGGCCGATGTGCGCGTGGCCATCCACACGCCGGGGTTCACGCGCAGCCTGAACGTGTCGGTCACGGCGGCGCTCGTCCTCTACGAGCTGGCGACGCGCCTGCGCGCCGACGGCCAGGCGCCGCCGCTGCCGCAGCAGCGTTGCGCCGACCTGACCCTGCTCTGGCTGGCCGAGGAGAGCCGCAGTTCGCGCCTGTTGTCGCGCGACGCCCTTCGGACAGCCGGCCTGCTGCCACCGCCGCCGCCGCCGCGGCCGTTCTTCGCCGATCGCCCGCGCCAGGACTGAAGGAGCCTTTCGTGCAGGAAACCCGGAAGCACACGCCCGCCACCGATCCCCTGTCCTGGCGGTCGTCGCTCCTGGCGGGTGCGATCGCACTCGTGGCCTACCTCGTGCTGGCGCCGACAGTGACCGGCGACAAGGACGCCGCCGAGTTCACGCTGGTCCTGGGCGCGGGCGGCGTGGCGCATCCGTCGGGCTATCCGCTCTACACGCTGCTGGGCCATCCCTTCGTGAAGCTGCTGCACGCGGTGGGCGCCACCTGGGCCTACGCAGCCAATGCGTGGAGCGCGCTGGGCGGCGCGCTGGCGATCCTGCTGCTGCACCGGTTGTCGCGGCGCCTGCTGCCGCACGAGGGTTCGGCGGCGGGCGTCGAGGCCTGGTTGCCCGTGCTGCTGTTCGCGTTCAACCCGATCTGGACCTACGAGTCGACGCTGGCCGAGACCGGCTCGTGGCACGTGGCCTGGGCGGCCGGCGCGGCGCTGCTGGCGCTGGGTCTGCTGGAAGCGATGGCGGGCAAGGGCGCGCACACCGCCGGGCACCCGGCGTGGCGGCGCGGCGCGCTGGCCTGGGGCCTGGTGTGCGGCGCAGGGCTGGCGCACCACCTGACGGCGCTGCTCTTCATCGCGCCGCTGTCGTTCGTGCTGGCGCGCGCGGCCGGGCGCCGGCGACTGACGTCCGATGTGCTGCTGCTGGTCGTGGCCGGCGCCGTGGCGCCGCTGCTCAGCTACGGCTATGTCGCGTGGCGCGCGTTCCATCCCGGGGCGGGACAGTGGGCGCCGTTGGGGCCTTCGTGGGCCGCGGTTTTCGACCACATCAGCGCGGCGCAGTACCGCGGCTACTTCGGCGCCTACAAGCCGTCGCCGGGGCAGGCCGCGCACCTGGCGCGCTATGTCTATCCGTATGTGGGCGTCGCGGCCATCGCGCTGGCGGTGGCGATCCGCCGGCTGCCGCACGGCTCGAAGCGCACGCTGCTGTGGGCGGTGGCGGCTGGTTGCGTCATCCAGACGGGCGTCATCCTGGCCTACGGCGTGCCCGATCCCGGTTCGTACTTCCTGCCGGTGCTGGGCGTGGGCCTGGTGGCGCTCGGGCCCGCCGTGGCGGCCTTCGGTTGGCTGAAGCGCAACACCGCGCTGGCGCTGGTGGTCATCGTTGCGGTGTTCGGCGCCCTGGACGGCTACTGGCTGAAGATCAACGCGGACCGGCGCGCGCTGTACGTGCAGCATGAGCAGATGCTGCGCAGCATGTGGTCGGCCGTCACCATCGACCAGGCCTTCGTGCTTTGGCACAACGACATGGTGCACCAGTTGCTGGTGTGGCAGGTGCTCGACGGCGAGAAGCCCGGCCTGGCCGTCTACAACCCGGCGATGCTGACACATCCCTGGCCGCGGCAGCAGTTTGCCAAGAAGTACGGGTTCGATCCCATCGAGGGCCTGCAGGCGCCGAACCTGAACGACGATGCGGCGGGCGCGCGCATGGCCGACCAGATCGCGCGGCGCATCAATGGGCAGTCGCCGCTGCCGGTGATCGAGTTCGACGGGGAGCAACGGACGGTGAGGATGCTGAAAAAGCCCGCCGCCGACGGCGGCAGCTAGCTGTCCTGCAGCCGTAGTGCGCGCTGGATCAGGCGCTGCGCCAGGTCCTGCTGCTCGGGATAGCTCGAGGCCTTCGCCAGCAGGTCGAGGGCCTCGTTCTTCAGGCCCAGCTCCAGCGCGCAGTAACCCTCCATGAGCCAGGCGCGACCCGTGTCGTCGCCCGCTTCCGCCACGCGGTGGAAGGCGTCGAGCGCCTCGGCGTATTCCTGCCGCAGGTAGTGGACGTCGCCGACCAGCGACCACAGGCGCGTGTCCGGCTTCTTCTCGATGGCGGCGCGCAGGACCTGCAGCGCCTGGGCGGTCTCGTGGGCCGTGACCAGGGCCGAAGCCAGGCGCTCGACTTCGGCGGTCGAGGCGTCGGGGCTCAGGCTGCGCTCGTAATGCTCGCTCGCCAGTTGCGAGGCGCCGGCCACCATCAGCAGGTCGGCCAGTTGCTTCTCTTCGATGGACGACAGCGGCCGCAGGTAGCCCACCACCCGCAGCGAGACGACAGCGGCGCTGAAGTCGCGCCGCGCGGCCTCGTACTGGTACTGCAGGTACCAGACCTCGGGATCGGCGGGCTTGAGATCCATCAGCTTCTTCACGCAGGGGCCGGCCAGCTCCGGCTTCTCGAGCTGGTTGGCCGCCGCCAGGAATCCTCGCGCCCACTTGATGTCAATCTCGGGGGGCAGGGAGCCCGGAGGCATCGCCGCCGCCAGGTCGTCGCCGGTCAGGCGCTCGAACAGCGGGATGGCCTTGTCCGGCTGGTCGGCCAGCAGCCAGGCCGAGGCCGCGAAGAACAGCACCTGCGGCGCATGTTCGAACGACGCGGCGTACCCGCGCTCGAAGGCGTCGGCGGCCACGGCGTAGTCCTGCAGGTCGTAGGCGGCGTCGGCCAGGCCGAACCACGCGCGATCCAGGCGCGGCTCCAGTTCGGCCGCGCGCCGGTAGTGGTCGCGTGCCTCGGCGGTGCGGTCGGCATCGGACAGGTTCTGGGCCAGGTGCAGGTGGAGCAGGTCGTGGGCCTGGTCGGGGCGCTCGCGCAGGTGGCGTTCGAGCAGGGCAATGGCATCGTCGCGCCGGTCACTGTTGACCCGGGCGGCGGCATCGAGCAGGACCCGGCGCGTGTGGCGGGGCGCGCGGCCCACGTCGTAGTAGTCCGGCCAGTCGGCCTTGGCGCGCGCGTACGCCTCCTTGGCTTCCCGGGCGGCGCGGACCGGATCAATGGGAGCGTCTGCGCGCGCGGGCATTGAACAGAACGCCAGCGCCAGCAGGCCTGCGGCCAGCAGGCCCGCCGTCATTTGGCCTAGCCACCGCGAACGGATCATTCCAGCCATCGACGTGCCTTCCGGAAGGCCGCGCTTCAGTTCAGGTCGAAGCGCAGCGTGGTCACGACCCATGAGGCCACGGGTTCGCCGTGCAGCCGCCCGGGCTGGAAGCGCCAGCGCGGCAGGACGCGCCGCACGGCTTCTTCGAAGGTGCCCTCGGGCTTGGCGCCGAGGATGTTGACGTTGCCGACGCTGCCGTCCGGGCGCACCATGAACTTCACCGCGACGTAGCCCTCGATGCCCTGTTCCCGCGCCTTGAGCGGGTACTCGGGCGCGACCTGCATGGCCGGCGTCGGCGCCTGGTCGAGGTCGACCGAGTCGAAGATCGATTCCTGCGCGCCGGTGCGCCCGCCGCCGCCGCCACCGCCGCCGGTGCCCACGCGCACGGCGATGCCGCCGATGCCGCCGCCGGCGCTCAGGTCGCCCATGAAGTCCGGGGGACCGACGTCCGAGGCGGCCGAAGCCTGCGCCTGCGACGGGAACGCCGGGGCCATCTCCTGGGCCACGGCCTCGTTCGCCGACTCGCGCGGGGCCTCGGGCTGCTCGGCTTCGGGCGCGGCCTGCGCCTCGTCGCGCGAGGCTTCCTGTTCGGGCGGGTTCTGGGAGGACAGCGACACCAGGCTCATCGACGGCGACTCCTCGACCACCTCGTCGGGAGCCACGCTGTTGACCATGTACGCGGCCAGCGCGAACAGCACCACGTTGACGCCGAGCGCGCCAAGCAGTTGCAGGAATCCCCGGCCGACACGGCGAAACAGCGGCGGACGCGGGGCGTGCATGGCGACGGCCATGGTCAGCCTTCCCGCTTCGCGGCCAGGCTCAGGTTCTTGGCGCCCGCCAGGCGGCACTGGTCCATGACCGCCACGACGGCGCCGGTCTGGGCGGCGCGATCGGCGACGACGACCACGCCACCTTCGGGATTCTCGGCCAGCGTGCGCTCGACCATGCCGCGCACGCTGCGGATGTCGACGCGCTTGCCCTCCATGAAGATGTCACCCTCGGGTGTGACGCCGATCATCATGGTGGCGCTCTCCTTGGACGTCGCCGAGGAGGCGCTTGCGCGCTGCACCTCGATGCCCGCTTCCTTGACGAAGTTGCTGGTCGCCACGAAGAAGATCAGGATGCACATGGTGACGTCGACCAGAGGCGTCGTGTTGATCTCCACGCCCTGGTGGGCGGAGCGGGCCCGGCGAACGTTGATCAAGACGCGGCCTCCATGGACGGGGTGTCGTCGGTCTCGCCGCGCAGGAAGCGATCCACGGACAGGGCGAACTCGTCGAGCGCGCCCTCCAGCTGCTTCGCCCGGCGGGCCAGCATGCTGCTGATGAACAGGCCGGGGACCGCGATCAGGAGCCCGGCCTGCGTGGCGACCAGGGCCACAGAGATGCCTCCGGCCATCGCCTTGGCGTTGCCGGCGCCGAACTTGGAAATAGCCTCGAACGTCTCGATCATGCCCATGACCGTGCCGAGCAGGCCCAGCAGCGGCGCCACGGCCGCCAGGACCGCGATCACGGCCAGGCGGCTGCGCAGGCGGCGGCGAAGGTTGGCGTTCACGTGCCGCAGCACGGCCCGGTCGATGCTGACGCGACCGGTGCGCGCCGCCAGGAACCGGTCCATCAGTTGCCGCCGCACGCCGTGCGACTTGTCCGGCAACGCTGCACCATCGAGGGCCGACAGCGCATCCAGGGTCTCGAGGTCGGGACCGGCCAGGCGGCCGTAGGTGCGGAACCGCTCGATGATCATGAACCACATGAACACCGACACGATCCACATCGGGAGCATGACCCAGCCGCCGCTCATGACGTAGTCGAACGTGGTCCAGGCCGACTCGATCGGGTGGAATCCGTTTGCGAACACACCGCTCATCACGCACCTCCCATGGCTGTCATCGCCCGGGCGCCGGGGTGGGGCCGGCCGCCGTCCGTGTTATGTCCGCCGTCGCGGCGGAGCTGCAGGATGTTGGTCAGCTGCACGGCCTTCTCTTCCATGTCGCCGATGATGTGCTCGGCGCGGCGGGACAGGACCGTGTGCAGCAGCATGATCGGGATGGCCGTGATCAGGCCGAGCGCGGTGGCGACCAGCGCTTCGCTGATGCCGCCGCTCATGAGCTTCGGGTCGCCGGTGCCGAACATGGTGATGACGCGGAAGGTGTTGATCATGCCGGTCACGGTGCCGAGCAGGCCCATCAGCGGGGCGACGGCGCCCATGACGGCCAGGATGGCCAGGCCGCGCTCGACGCGCGGCAACTGGTGCAGGATCGCCTCCTGCAGCACGCTTTCCTGCGTCTCGCGATCGCGGTCACGGACTTCCAGACCGGCCTTGAGGACCTCGATGACCGGCATGCGGCGGCGGCTGTTGCGCAGGACCATCTGCTCGGCGGCGGCCCAGTCGCCGCGGGTCGCCATGTCGTTGAACTCGGTCATGAACTTGTCCGTGTTCGAGTGGATCCGGTTCATGAAGTACAGGCGGCTGATCACCAGCAGGGCCGCGGCGATGGCCAGGGCCAGGATCGGGTACACCACCGGGCCGCCGGTCAGGACCTGTTCCCACAGGGTCAGCTTGAAGGCGCTCTGGCGCATCGCATCGCCGCCGGACAGGTCGACCGGGACGACGTCCCGTCCGCCGGCCAGGTAGGCGCGCAGCGCGCGGCCGGTGGCGCCGCCCGGCACCTCGGCCCCGGCGATGAAGGCCAGCGCCTGTGGCGACCACGCCAGGAACCCGGTCTCGCCGGGGATTTCGTAGGCGGCCGTGAACCGCCCCAGCGTGAGCACCTTGCCGGTCGTGCGCTGGCCGTCGCGGCCGATCAGCGGGGCATCGCGCAACGAGACCTGGCCGGACTGGACGATCTCCTGCTGCAGCAGACCGGCCATGACCGAGACGTCGTCGAGCCCGGGGAAGTGCGCCGGATCCTGCAGGGGCGCCAGGATCTCCGCGCGCTCGGGTGCGAACGCCGTGAAGTACGACTGCAGCACCATCGTCTGCAGGTCGCGGGACGCCAGGCGGATGTTGCTGGCGATCTCGTGGGTGTCGGCTTCGCGCACGGTCCATTCGGCGCTGAGCTTCTCGCGCCGCGCCTGGGTCGCGGTGACATGCGCCTCGAGGGCGCGCAGCTGGGCCTCGATGGTCGCCTGCTGCTGCTCGAGCGAGGCCACTTCGGCGGCCAGGTTCGCGCGGTCGGCCAGGATGGTGGCTTCCTTCTCGGCGTCGCGGGTCTGGGCGGCGGCGCGTTCCTGGTCGGCCTGGCGGAAGGCCTCGCGCAGGTCCTGCGCGGCAGCGGGAACGGCGAAGATGGCGAGCGCGGCCAGAACGAGCGCCGCTCTCCGCATCCGGTGGGCGAGTCGGTTCATCGGCTGATCCTCCCGATCGGCAGCGAGACGAGTTCGTTCGCGCGCCGCTTGGCGGCGATTTCGATCGAGTGGGCGATCACCCGGTTGGACGAAGGGGGCAGTTCGGTCCAGGCGCGGCGCGCGGGATCCCAGGTGCCGGCGCGCTTGCCGTCCGGGCTGCGCCAGTAGATGGCCAGCCGCCCGATGCGCAGGATGTCTGCGTGGATCGTCTGGCCGTCGACCACGACTTCGGCCGGGGTCACCTCGATCGTGGCGCCGTACTGCGCCTCGACCAGCAGGGCTTCCAGCAGGATCCGCAGCTTCTCGGCGGACTCGGCATCCTCCTGGGCCATCAGCTTGCGCAGGTTCTCCAGGCGGGCCTGGCGCTCTTCGGGCAGGAACGGGAGGTCGGCGGCCACAGCGGCCTCGAGCCGACCGAGAACGACCCGCATCGTGTCGGCGATGCCTTCCTTCAGGCGGGTCGACTCATCCATGCTGCGCTGCAGCTCGGCAACATCGTGATCAAGGGCGGCCGCCCGCTCGGTCTCGCGGGCCAGGCGTTCCTGAAGGTAGGACAGGTTGGCCTTGGCGTTGCGGTATCGCAGGTCGAGGTCCTTGCGATCCTTCGACCAGTCGTCGAGCTTCGTCTGCGTCTGTTTCGCAGTCTCGACCGTCTTGCCGACGGTCGCGGCCAGCGAATCGGGCCCGGCCGGCGTTTGCGCACCTGCCGTCGTCGCGGCCATCAGCAGGCCGGCCGTCGCCAAATGCCGCCATTCATTCCATCGCGCCATGAACAACCCCTTCGGAAACTCGATGCATGGGGCGCGCGGCAGGGGCCGCGCGCAGGCCATCCCGGACGCCCTTCAAACTATCGGAGCTGTGTTAGGGGGGAGTGATTTGCGTGCTAGGAAACGGTGAAGATTTGCAAATCCTGCGCTGGGCGGCGGTAAGGTGAGATGAAAACCGCCGCCCCGCGTGAGCGGGGCGGCGGCCTGGCCTGTCGGCGCGGTCCTTGATGCGTAAGCTGTTGCTACTTGACCAGCTGCATCTTCTCGGTGACCTCGTAGCCGTCGCCGCTCAGGCGGTAGAAGTAGGTGCCGCTCGGCAGGCCTTCGCCACTGAACTGCAGCGAGTGATCGCCGGCAGCCATGTCGCCGTCCTGCAGGGTGGCCACCTTGTGCCCGCGAAGGTCGAACACGGCGAGGGTCGCCCGACCGGCCTTCGGCACGCTGAAGCGGATCGTGGTGCTGGGGTTGAAGGGGTTCGGCTGGTTGCTCAGGCTGGCCCGCAGCGAGGGCAGCGTGCTGACCGGCGAAGCGGGCAGCGCGTAGTCCGTGGCCTGGGGGTTGAAGTTCGTCCACAGGGACGTCCACTGGCTGCTCATCGGCAGCGCCGGGTCGAAGGCGCCGCGATAGCTGACCTGCTGGAAGGTCGGGTTGGCCAGGTAGCTGTCCGACCAGTTGGCGGTGCCGATCAGCACGCTGCCGGCCTGGGGCACGGCGTCCGGGCTGTTCAGGGCCACCAGCGCGCCCAGGCCGACGACCGAAGGCACGCGGACGATCGTGTCCTGGTTGGCGTGCGCGATCAGCCAGCCGCCCAGGCCCGCGTTGCCGGCCACGGTCTGCCAGTTGGCGCGGTCGTGGATCATGTTCGCCACGTACAGGTAGTCGCCGGTGACTTCGTTGTTCTCGAAGCGCAGCGTGTCCTGCACAGCCTTGGTGACCGACAGGTTGCGCACGCTGATGCCGCGCGGGTAGCCCGCCATGACCGTGTTGAAGATGCTGGTGCGCGTGTTGCGACGCAGCAGGGCCGCGTGCTGGTAGCGCTGGCCGGCGGGCAGGGGGTACTGGACGTATTCCGGTCCCACCAGCGTCACGTTCGAGTAGACCGGGGCGGTCTGCGGCCAGGCCGTGGTGCCGGCGGCGTCGTTGTCGGACTCGAAGCCGTTGCTCTCGCCCGTGGGATCCCAGTAGATGGGATCGCGCAGGCCGAACAGGAACTGGCACTTGCCGCGGTAACCGAAGTCGGTGTCGAACTCGTCATCGGTGCCGCCGAAGGCGACCAGATGATGCAGGTCGACCGTGCCGCCGAAGCACTCGTACGAATCGTCGAACGAGTAGCTGACCTGGATGTGGTGGATCTCGGTGCCGCTGCCGACGCCGCCCATGGTCAAGCCGTTGATCTCGTTGTTCAGGGCGAAGCGGTAGCCGGGGAACTCGATGCGGACGTACTTGAACACGCCGCTGTTGTCAGCGTCGTCCGTGCCGCCGTAGGTGCCCTCGGCGATGAGGCCGCCCTCGATGATCGGGTTCGGCTGGTTCACGCGGGCCTTGCCCAGGATGACCACGCCGCCCCAGTCGCCGGGCAGGCGGTTGCCGGCGGCCTGGCTGCTGGTGAAGATGATGGGCTTGTCCCAGGTACCGGTCGCATCGATCAAGGCGCCGCGCTTGACGACCAGCGTCGCCGCGGGCACGCCCTGGATGATGGTGCCGGCCGGGATGGTCAGCGTGGCGCCGGCCTGCACGTAGTAGATGCCGTGCAGCGTGTACAGGGTGTCGGGGCTCAGGGTGCGGTTGGCGTTCTGGTGAAAGGCGGCCAACGGATCGATGTCCACGGTGCCGAGGTCAGCCGTCCCGATATAGGCGAAGACGGGCAGGGCGGCGACCATGGCGATCAGCCCGAGCAGGGTGGCGATCGCGTTCTTCTTCATGGGGTGCTTCCTCCTGGGAAACCTTGGATGCTGAGGGCGGCCCGCCTCGCGGACGGGACCGCCCCGGAACCTTTTCACCGGCGCCCTTTACGGACGCCAACTTCCGGTGGCCACATGTCAAGTGTTGGACCGTCGTCGTGGAAAGGTTGTTGTGGCTTCCGCTCGGGGCGGTCGGCGATGCGGTCTGGCCTTGACAGCCACGTCACCAGAAATTCCGGATCGTTGCCCGATCCGCCTGCCGAGCGAATGCCGTCTTGTCGGGCCGGATGAGAGGAGTCGTCGAAAATTCGGGGGCCTTGAAGGAAGTACCTGAGACGCCCACGTTCGAACTGGCCTCATCCCCAGCGTCGACAGGGCATATTGTAGCCGGCCAGTGTTGGCGCACGGTCAGCGGATGGTGGATTCGCGGCCAGCATGATGTTAGGGCGGCGTTAGGCTCGCGTTCCGGAATCGTAAACGACGGTGGCGCCGACCTCAGAACTTTCCCGAGATCGCCATCGCATATGTCGTCGATTCCGAAACATCCGAGTAGACGTAGTGCGCGCCGTCCTCGGTCGAGCTGGTCTTCACCGTGTCGCCGGCCAGGACATCCGTCATGGCCAGCTTCAGCTTCAGGGACCAGGGAAGCTTTTGCGTCGCCACGAGGTCGAGCTTCGTGCGCGACTCCAGGTACACGTAATCGAACATGTTCTCGGCCAGCTTGTCCAGGCGGCGGCCGACGCGGTTGGCCATGACGCCGACGGATGTATGCGTGCGCGGGTTGTCGTAGAGGAGCGAAAGGTTGATGGACCACGGCGCCTGCCCCTGCAGCGGCCGCTTGTTCTGCTCGACGACATCCAGCGTGCGCGGGTTGTCGAACACGACTTCCGACCACACCCGCGAGTAGTTGGCGGCCAGCGTGACGTCCTGCGTCAGCGTCGACCAGTCCAGCTTCTTGCTCGCCTCCAGCTCGAAGCCCCAGTTCTTCGCCAGCGGCGTGCTCGTGAAGCTGGCCGTCGGGCGCTCGGCCTCGGGCAGCAGGGTGTCCTCGACGGCGTCGGCCAGGCGCTTGTAGAAGAGGCTGACGGCCACGACCTCGCCGGGGCCCGGGAAGTGCTCGGCGCGCAGGTCGTAGTTGCGGATCCAGGCGCGCTTGAGGTTCGGGTTGCCGTGCTGGTTCTCGAAGGTGCGGTAGTCGCGGCGCAGGATCGGCGAGATCTCGCGGAACTCCGGCCGGTTCACCGATTCGTAGTAGCCCAGGCGCAGGTTGGTGTCCTCGTCATACAGCCAGGTCAGGGCCACGGACGGCAGCACGTCGCGCTTGTCGATGCGCGCGGTGTCCTGGCGCGCGGGGAACAGCTTGTTTCGCGTGGAATAGACGACCTGGTCCGAGTCCTCGACGCGGGCGCCGCCGGTCAGGCGCAGGTCTTCCTGCCGGAACGTGAACGGCAGGTCGATCATCGCATACCAGGCGCTCAGGTCGTGCCGCCCCACGTAGGTGCCGCTCAGGTTCGTGTCCTGGACGAACTCCCACTTGGTGCCGCGGCGGGGATCGGAAACCTCGTTGTAGTTCTCGGGCAGGAAGATGGAATCGGGGGAGATGAAGGCCAGGGTGCCGTCGAACAGCCGGCCCTGCGACGGCGTCGTGTACCACGACTCCACGTCGAACGACCGTTCGCGATGGTCCTCGCGGTAGCCGGCCTTCAGCTTCAGTTTGCGGTCCTTCGTGAACGCGTCGCCGGACGGCGACCAGGCCAGGTCGGCGCCGCCTCCGCGCCGGGTCTCGTCCAGCCAGGTCCAGGTGCGCATGTTCTCGTCCATCATGCGCGGCTCGAAGTCCAGGTTGTACGCCAGGTAGCGACGGTCCGGCTCGACGGCGTGCGACTCGCCGTAGGACAGCTGCCAGTCCAGGTCGAAGCCGCCGCCGGGACCGGGCAGGTGGTGGTTGCCGTCGACCTTGTTGACGAACTGGTAGCGCTCGTGCCAGGCCATCGTCTGCCACTCGAATTTCTTCTGGTCCTGGCCGCTCATGAACGTGATGTCGCTGTCGGCCAGCCGGTTGTAGAGGTTCGTGAAGCCGAAGCGATGGCGGCCGGCGCGCACGAAGAGGTTGGCCAGGCCGCCCAGGGACGCCTGGGTGTGGTGCGTCGTGCCGCGCGCCTCGATGGCGTTGCCGCCGATGCGGACCTCGTTCTCGTCCTGGAGGTCGGCCTTGTTGCTGTAGGAGACGGCGCCCATGTAGCCGACATCGGCCCCCAGCAGGTGCAGCTTGTCGCCGTGCGAGAGGCTGAACGACAGTTTCGGCGGCGCGGCGCGGCCCGTGGTGGTCCAGCGGTTGGGCAGTGCCCGGGCCAGGTCGGGGTTGCGCAGGGACGTCGACTGGTAGATGACGCTGCTGTCGCGCAGCGCGCGGGGGAAGTCCCGCCCGCCGTCGTCGATGCCCAGCCAGTCCGTATCTCCACGCATGGCATCGTATTGCAGCGTCTTGCCCGTGGAGCCGCTGATCGATCCCAGCGAGAAGCTGGCGGACGTCGTCGATCCCTCCGGGAACTCCAGCGTGCTGATGCGCACCAGGCCGCCCGAGAAGTCGCCCGGCAGGTCGGGCGTGGCCTGCTTGATGACCACGATGTTGGCCAGCAGGTTCGCCGGCACCATGTCGAAGTTGAAGCTCTTGCGGTCGCGGTCGACGTTGGTGCCGCCCATCTGTACGCCGTTGATTTCAGTGACGTTGTAGCGATCGCCGATGCCGCGCACGAAGACGTACTTGCCGTCGTTGATGGTCAGGCCGGGCACGCGCTTGAGCGCGTCGCCGCTGTTGCCGTCCGGGGTGCGGGAGATCTGGGCGGCGCTGATCGCGTCGCCGATGACGCTGGCCTGCTGCCGGTTGATCAGGAGGGCGCCCTCGGTCGACAGCACCCGGGCGCCGCTGATCACCATGTCGTCGGTCTGGTAGGCCTTGAAGCTCTCCATGTCGACCAGCACCTCGGTGGGCTGGCTGGCCGTCACGCGGATCCCGGACACGAAGCGGGCGTTGTAGCCCAGGTAGGCCACGCGCAGCTCGTAATCGCCGGCCGGCACTTCGGGGATGTCGAAACGGCCCTTCAGGTCGGTGGCCGCCTTGAAGTCCGTGCCCGCCAGGGCCACATCGGCGCCGATCAGCGGCTGCAGGGAGTCCTTGTCGCGCACCAGGCCCGTCAGGCCATTGGCCAGGGCGGAGCCGGCGACAAGGCAGGCGGCCGCCACGAGCAGCATGAATCGACGCATGGGCACCGTCCGGGACGGGGAACGCGGCGGGGCGCACAGTCCGGCTCAACGGGGAGCCGGGCGCGCGGTTCTGTGAGCGCCACGTTAGGAGCCCAACGTCAAAGACGGGTTAGGATTCGTTCAATTCGTGGTCAGGATTGCGCGAAGCTGGGCGCCGGCCTCGGCCGTGTAGGGCCCGTACCAGCGCGCGCTGATGTTGCCGGCGCGATCGACCAACAGGGCCGCGATGCCCTCGTTGCCCGCCGTCCCGATCTGCCCGCGGAACCACTCCACATCAAGATAGAGCGTGATGGTGCGGTCGCGCTGCGCGCGGTCGGGAATGCCCTGCTTCATGCCGCCGTCGATCATGGCGCGCATCCACTTGGCGCTGCTGCTGATGGTGGGGATCTCGTAGTAGGCGAAATCGGGCGCGCCGGCGGTCACCGAATCGATGACCGCCAGCCAGGTGTCGATGTCCGCCTGCTGCTCGCGCTGGTAGGCCACCAGCAGCAGGTTGCGCGCACCCTTGAACTGCTCCGGCATCTTCACGCTGCGCCCGCGCAGCGACTCGGCGGCAATGACCGGGAACGTCCCCGGCTGGCCGTCGCGTCGGTCGAGCACCTCGGTCGCGCGCGCGGGGGCGGCGACCGAGGCCAGGATGAAGACCGCAATCGCGGCCATGAAGACGGCGGGGTGGGTAGTGACGCGCCGATGCATGATTGGTGGGCCTCCGAACTTCCGCGACATCCGTCCCTGACGTCCCTGCCGACGCCCTGTTGACGTCCTGCCGGGAAATGTGAATGTTGTGCAAATCGCGGGTCAGGGGATGGACGCCGCCTTGCCTGACGTCATACCATTGACATCAGGTACACAACATCAAGGCAAGACGCAACCCGCACCCGCGCCCAGAGGTTCCATGGTTCACCTCGCCGCCATCGACGTCGGCTCGAACGCCATTCGCATGGCAGTGGCGCGCGTTACGGCACCGGACCAGATCGAGGTCATCGAGAACGTCCGTGCCCCGGTGCGCCTGGGCAGCGACACGTTCACCGCCGGCCAGATCAGCGAACCGACAATGCAGGCCGCCGTCGACGCCTTCATCCGCTTTCGCAAGGTAGTGGCTGATTTTTCCGTGGGTCCACTGCGCGCCGTCGGCACCAGCGCCCTGCGCGAGGCACGCAACAGCGATGTCCTGGTGGACCGCATCGCCCGCGAGACGGGTGTGGCCATCGAGGTCATCAGCGGCGAGGAAGAGGCGCGCCTGATCCACCTGGCGGTCGGCCGCGCCCTCGACCTGCGCGACCGATGCGCGATCCTGGTCGATATCGGCGGCGGCAGCGTCGAGGTCACCCTCTCCGAAGACGATGCCATCATCTCGTCCGAGAGCTACCGGATGGGAACCGTTCGCTTGCTCAAGAAATTCGACGAAGCCGCCAGTTCGCGCCCGTCCTTCACCAGGCTGGTGCGGGACTATGCCGAGGCGACCCGCCGCCGCATCGACCACGAGATCGACGGCAAGGAGGTACACATCTGCATCGGAACGGGCGGTAACCTCGAGGAAATGGGCGAGTTGCGCAAACAACTGTTCAAGCGCGACAGCGCGCGGGTGATCACCGTGCGGGAATTGGCCGACCTCATCGAAGTTCTCGAGGGCATGACCGTCCAGGAGCGCATCACCGAACTGGGATTGCGACCGGACCGTGCCGACGTGATCGTGCCCGCCTGCCTGGTCATGCACAGCATCGCCCGCATGGCCGCGGTCAAGGAAATCCAGATTCCCGGCGTGGGGCTCAAGGACGGGATCCTGTGGGATCTCGTGTCCCAGCAGGAGTCGCCACGCCTGCCGCATCGCGACCAGGTCTGGTCGGCGGCCGTGCGCCTGGGCGAGAAGTACCAGTTCGACCCGGGACACGGTCAATTGGTCTCGCGCCTGGCGGCCGGGATCTTCGACCAGACGGAGGGGCTGCACGGCCTGCATGCAGATGACCGCCTGGTGCTCGAGGTGGCCGCGCTGCTCCACGACGTCGGTCATTTCATCAATGCGATCGATCACGACCGGCACGGCCACTATATCCTCAAGAACAACTTCCTGTTCGGACTCACCGAACGGCAGCAGGCCGTCATCGCCAATATCGTCCGCTACCACCGGAAGACCGCGCCTACGCTCGAACACCACCACTACAGCGACCTGCCGCCGAAGGACCGCCTGCTGGTCACCAAGCTGGCGGCCCTGTTGCGCCTGGCCGACGGCATCGACACCAGCCACACCGGACGCGTGCGCGATGTCAGGATTGCGAAAGTCAAGAACCGCTGGAGCCTGGTCATGGACGGCGAGGGCGATCTGGCATTGGAGAAGTGGACCCTGAAGAAGCGCCGGACCCTGTTCCAGGATGTCTTCGGCGTGGAGTTGCTGATCACCTGAGGAATGCACCATGGAAGCCGTCCAGTTGTTCCTGACCGCCTTCGACCACCGCTGGGACACGTTTCGCATCCGGCTCGATGCCTGCCGGAAGGCGTCTTCCGAGGCGGCCGTCCATGACCTGCGGGTCGCCGCGCGCCGGCTTCTGGCCTTCGTCGAGATTGCGCACCTGCTGGATCCGCACCCCCGCCTGTTGAAGATCCGGCGCGCCCTCAAGGACCTGATCGACGGGTTCGACGAACTGCGCGACGTTCAGGTGATGCTGGCCCTGCTGGACGATCACAGCCGGGAAGTGCCGGAATTGGCGGAGTTGCGCGAACACCTGCAACTGCAGGAATCGCAACTGCTGCGCACGGCGCGCAAGGCGTCGAAAAAACTGGAATTGCAGGAACTGCAACGGCGCATCAACCGCACCCGCGTCCGGCTCGATGCCGGCCGGATCGACCCTGTCGGCGGGCCGCATCCGTTCCAGGCCGTCGACAGCGCCTTTGCCGCCGCGCGCCTCTGCGACGACATGGTCGACCTGGACCAACCGGTCACCCTCCACCGGTTGCGCCTGGCGTTCAAGAAGTTCCGCTATCGCATCGAGATCATCCATCCGGCGCTGCCGGGCCTGCCCGAGGATCACCTGGCGCGGATGCACGCGTTCCAGGCCAGGATGGGAGACATCCAGGACGCTGATTCGTTCCTGGTCCTCCTCGCGGAATTCGCCGACCAGAAACCGGAGTTCGACAGCGGACCGTCCCGCGCGTTCTACGAGCAACTGCGGCGCCATGCGCTGGCGGCGTTCGTGCAAGAGCGACCGGACCTCAAGACGTTCTGGCGGGCCGCGCCCGACCGGGCGTTCCCCTGGAGCCGGCGGCCGCCCCGTCACAAGGTGGATCCAGCATGACCGACGGCAAGCACAGTCCCGCGCTCGACGCGCCCGCGCTGTACGTCAACCGGGAGCTGAGCCTGCTCGAGTTCCAGCGCCGCGTCCTGGAGGAAGCCCAGGATACCCGCAACCCGCTGCTGGAACGGCTCAAGTTCCTGGCCATCCTCGGGTCCAACCTGGACGAGTTTTTCATGGTGCGGGTGTCGGGCATCCTTCGGCAGGTGGAGGCCGGGGTCGTTGCGCCGACCCTCAACGGCATGACGCCGCGCGAGGAACTGGCCGCCATCCGCAAGCTGGCGCTCGAGTTGTTCGAAGCCGCGCAGCATCACCTGAACCGGAAGATCCTGGTCCGCCTCAACCGCGAAGGCATCCATGTCCTGGACTACCCGCGGCTCACGGCCGCCCAGAAGACGCGGGCCGACACGTATTTCCGGGAAGTCGTCCACCCGGTCCTGACGCCGCTGGCGGTGGATCCGGGGCACCCGTTTCCCCACATCTCGAACCTGAGCCTGAACCTTGCGATCGTCATCCGCGACCACAAGGGTCGCGAGCGCTTCGCCCGCCTGAAGGTGCCCGACACGCTGCCCCGGCTGATCCCGCTCAAGCGGTCATCCGGAGGCGAGCGCAAGGACGGCACCGTGCCGCACCACCACTATTTCGTGTGGCTCGAGCAGGTCATCATGGCGAACCTCAAGCCGCTGTTCACGGGCATGGAGGTGGTGTCCGCGCATCCGTTCCGGGTCGTTCGCGATGCCGACATCGAGATCCAGGAGATCGAGGCCGACGACCTGCTCGAGACGATGCAGCAGGGGATCCGGCGCCGGAAGTTCGGCTCGGTCGTCCAGGTTTCGATCTACGACAGCATGCCCGAAAACATCCGCGAGCTCCTGCTCGACAACCTGGAGATCAAGCCGACGGACCTGTTCGTGGTCCAGAGCCCGCTCGGCCTCAGTTCGTTGTGGCAGGTCTACAACGGCGTCGAGCATCACGCGCTCAAGTTCCCGCCCTACCGGCCGTTCGTGCCCCGGCCGTTCCGGAAGATCCAGCAGACGAGTGATGTGTTCGACGCCATCCGCAAGGGCAATATCCTCCTGCACCACCCCTACGACTCGTTCGACCCGGTGGTGGACTTCCTGAATGCCGCGGCCCGTGATCCGCATGTGCTGGCGATCAAGCAGACCCTGTACCGCGTCGGACGGAACTCGCCCGTCGTGGATGCCCTGCTCGAGGCCAACGAACGCGGGAAACAGGTCGCCGTTCTGGTCGAACTGAACGCGCGCTTCGACGAAGAGAGCAACATCGGCTGGGCGCAGAAACTGGAGCAGGTGGGCGTCCATGTCGTGTACGGCCTGATCGGCCTCAAGACGCACAGCAAGATCGCGATGGTTGTCCGCCGCGAGGGCGAGGGCATCCGTCGGTACCTGCACATGGCGACCGGGAACTACAACCCCGTCACCGCGCGTCTCTACGAGGACATCGGCATGTTCACGTGCGACGAGACCATGGGCATCGACGCCACCGACCTGTTCAACTACCTGACCGGGTATTCCACGAAGCACGACTACCAGAAGCTGTTGATCGCGCCCGTCACGCTGCGCACGCGCCTGGAGGCGCTGATCGAGCGCGAGACCCTGTACGCCGAGGCCGGCCGCAAGGCGCACATCATCCTGAAGGCCAATTCGCTGGTCGACCCGCCGATGATCCGCCTGCTCTACACGGCGTCGCAGGCCGGGGTCCGCATCGACCTGTTCATCCGCGGCATCTGTTGCCTGAGGCCGGGCGTGCCCGGGGTGAGCGACAACATCCGCGTCACCAGCACGGTCGGCCGCTACCTGGAGCACAGCCGCATCTTCTATTTCCTCAACAACGGGGATGAAGAAGTCTATCTGGGCAGCGCCGACCTGATGCAGCGCAACCTGAACCATCGCGTCGAGGTGGTCTTCCCGGTCGAACGCCGCGAGCACATCCGCTACCTGCGCGACCATGCGCTCGAGGCCTACAAGCACGACAATTTCAAGGTGCGCGAGATGCAGGCCGACGGCACCTACCGCCGGGTCGAGTCGGACAAGGACGCCGACCACCAGAGCGCGCACGATTACCTGGCGCGGCTGCGGTCGCGGATGAAGTAGGGATCCGGCCGGCGCCGGAATTCACCGACTATTGATCGTTCCATAACGTCCCGGTGACGCGACAACCCTACCATGCCAACGGTAGCTCGGACCCTGAGCCCGGGAGGCCGTGATGCGTGTCGCCATTTTTGCCGAGACGTTCCTGCCGAAGTGGGATGGTGTCGCCAACACCGTCTGTCATCTCCTGGATTACCTTGCCGCCGAAGGCCACGAGTCGCTGATGATCGCCCCCGAGGGCGCCCCCGAGCGCTATGCCGACACGCCCATCCTGGGGCGACCGTGCTTCGCCCTGCCGTGGTACCCGGCGCTGCGCCTGGTGGCCCCGCGCCCGAACCTCGGCATCGAGATCCACGACTTCCGGCCCGACATCGTCCACCTGGTGAACCCGGCGCTGCTGGGCGTCGCCGGCCTGCGCCGCGCCCGCGAAGCGAACGTGCCGGTCGTGGCGTCCTACCACACCGACCTGCCCGGCTACCTCGACAAGTACAACCTGACCGCGTTCCGCGACTTCGTCTGGAACTACTTCCGGTGGGTCCACAACCAGGCCGACCTGAACCTGTGCCCGACCCGCACCATCAAGCGCCAGCTCGAGGAGCAGGGTTTCGAGCGGATGGAGATCTGGGGGCGGGGTGTCGACAGCAGGCGCTTCAACCCGGCCAAGCGGTCGCGGGAGTGGCGCGAACGCCTCAGCGCCGGCCATCCCGGGGCGCCCCTGCTGGTCTACGTGGGCCGACTCGCGATCGAGAAACGCGTCGACGTGTTGCGGACAGTGATGGCCGACCTGCCGGAAGTCCGGCTCGCCATCGTCGGTGACGGGCCGGAACGGGCCGGGCTCGAGGCCCTGTTCGCCGGCACCAACACCGTCTTCACCGGCCTTCTGCGTGGCGATGACCTGGCCTGCGCCTATGCCGCCGGCGACATCTTCGTGTTTCCCGGCGAGAACGAGACGTTCGGCAATGTCGTCCTGGAGGCGATGGCCTCGGGCCTGCCCGCGCTGGTCGCCGCCCACAGCGGCCTGAAGGACCACACCCACAACGGCCACAACGGCTACCAGTTCGAGCCGGGCAACGGCGCGCAGCTGGCCACGCTCGTGCGCTGGCTGCTGATCGATGCCGCCTATCGGGACCGGCTCGCGCGCAACGCCCTCGCGTATGCGCGGGAGATGACCTGGCAAAGAAACCTGGACGGGTTGATGGGCCACTACGAGCAGTTGGTTGAAGCGAGGCGCGGCCGAAGCGCACCGGCCTGGCGTCCCGGTCCCGACGAGGCCGCCGCGGCCGGCGAGCTCACCCTGGAGAGGCTCCTGGGGCGGGGGGCCTAGAGCTTCTCGGGCTTGCAGAGCCACTTCTTCTGGTTGGCGGCCCGCCCGCAGTCATGGCAGACGTAGGCGGGCTTCGCCACGATGGATTTGAGGAGCTCGAGTTCCTTCACATACTGCTGCGGTTTCCACTTGCACAGCGTCTTGTCCTTGGCAGCCATCCCGCCCTCCGGATTCCCGAGCCCATCCCGATGCACGGGGAATCCCCGTGCCGCTTCACCGATCCCGGCTACCTCGGCCGCCCGAAGCGGCGCTGCCCGGTGGAACTGGTCGTGCTCGTCGCGGGCTTCGGCGCGGACACGCTCTGCGTATTCTGCGTGTTCGCGCTGCGCGGCACACTGGTCGACGCCGCGGCGCCCGAACCCTGGTTCCGCTGCCCCGGGTTGCCGCCGGCCGTGCGCGGCGCCGCGTACGGACGCGCCGCCGGCCGGGCCGGACGCGCGCTACGGTCCGAACGCGCCGGGCGATCCGACCGCTCAGCCCGCTGCGGCTGCCGGTCCCAGTTCCCGTCGCGCGCCATCGCCGGGCGATTCCCGCGCGGGGGCGTCGAGCCGTAGTCGAACCCATCGAGCAACCGGCGCTCGATCTTCGTGCCCAGCACGCGCTCGATGCCGCGCACCAAAGGCTCATCTTCCGGCGTCGTGAACGTGAACGCCTCGCCGGTCAGCTCCGCGCGGCCCGTGCGGCCGATGCGGTGCGTGTAGGCCTCGACCGTCGACGGCATGTCGTAGTTGATGACGTGCGAGATCGCGCTGATGTCGATGCCGCGCGCCGCCAGGTCGGTGGCCACGAGGATATCGTAGCGATCCTTCTTGAATCCCTCGAGGGCGGCCTGCCGGCGGTTCTGCGTCATGTTGCCCTGCAGCGCGCTGACACGGTGGCCCTTCGTTTCCAGCACTTCGGCCAGATGACGCGCCCGGCGCTTGGTGCGCGTGAAGATGAGCACCTTGCCGGTGGCCACGCGCTCGAGCATCTCGATCAGCAGCGCGCCCTTGCTGTTCTCGCGCATCGGGTACAGCGCGTGCGACACGGTTGCGGCCGGACGCGAGTTGCCGATCTCGATCGGCACCGGGTTGCGCAGGATCTGGTCGGCCAGGTTGCGGATGTCGTTCGGCATCGTGGCCGAGAAGAACAGCGTCTGCCGCTGCGTGGGTAGCTTCGCGATGATGCGCCGCACGTCGGGCAAAAATCCCATGTCGCACATCTGGTCGGCTTCGTCCACGACCAGCACCTCGACGGCCCGCAGGTCGATGGTGCCGCAATCCACGTGGTCCAGCAGGCGGCCCGGGCAGGCGACGACGATGTCGACGCCGTGCCGCAGCTTCTCGTCCTGCGGACGCTTGCTCATGCCGCCGTACAGCGCCACGCCGTTCAGCCCGACGGCGCCGCCGAACTGCGCGCCTGCTTCACGGATCTGCTCGGCCAGTTCGCGCGTCGGCGCCAGGATCAGGCAGCGCGGTCCGCGCGGACCCATCAGGCGCGGCCCGTTGGCCAGCCGATGGGCGATGGGCAGCATGAACGCCGCCGTCTTGCCGGTGCCCGTCTGGGCGATGCCCAGCACGTCATGGCCTTCCATCACGATGGGGATGGCCTTGGCCTGGATGGGCGTGGGCTTGGTGTAGCCGGCCTTGGTGACCGCGGCCTGCAGGCGACGGTCGAGTTCGAAGTTGGTGAAACTCAATGTAGAGGTCTCCGATGTTGGTCTGGTTGCACGGATGTCCCCACACACCACACAGGAACGGGCGTATCCCGTCACCAGGTGCGCGCTGGCTTCGTTCAGGGGGAACAGGCAGACAAAGCCGACAAGGCCGGTAAGCCTGAGGTCCCATTCGAAGTCGGATTGGAACACCGTGTCCCGCCGCAGCGCGGCGGTCCCGCCCGGTGCGGGTCCAGGCCAGAAGGATGGCAGAGGAATCGCCCAAGCGGCATGGCTGCGTTGCTCAAAAGGCACGTCCGCCATGTAGGGACAAGATGGTGGAAATTGTCCGAATCCGCAAGTGATGAATTTGTAACGCGTTCGGCCGATACGCTTTCGGTTGCGGCGCGCAGGGCCGTGTCACTATATGGGGAGCCAAGTTAGCCGTTTCGTGCGGACCCCGGCAGAGGATGCAGAATGAAGGACAAAATCGACGCCATGGCCCAGTCAGCCAAGGACTTGGCGGGCAAGGCGCAGGAGAAGGCCGGCGACGGCGCCACCGCCGCCAGGGACGCCCTCGGCCGCCTGGGCGCCCTGGGCCCGGTCAGCGCCGAGATGGCCAAGACCATCGCCGACGACCTCAACGAACTGCTCCCCGCCATCGGCAAGGCCGGCTACAAGGTGCAGGGCATCGACCTGGACGTGGCCATCCCCCCGCACATCGCCGTGCACTGCCAGCTCCTGAGCGAGGTCGCCGACGCCGACCGCGAAGCCCTGCTCGCCTCCCTCGACGGCCGCCGCCTGGCCACAGGCGCCATCCGCGCGCTGTTCCAGGTGGCGGACATCCAAAAGCGGCTGGTGGCCGGATCGCTCAAGCCGGTGGATGTGATCCTCGATCTTGGCGTGAATCCCGGGGTGAAGGTGCGGTATCGGGAGGGTGAGCCGCGGGTGGCTTGATCGCGAAGCGAATTGCGCCGGCGCAAGTGCGGCAAATCAGAATGCGCGCCCGAGTTGCATCTGCCGATGTTCGTCGGAGTGGGCCCGCAGGAGCGATGAGACGTCGGGCGATACGGTGGCGATGATCACCTGCACGCCCTGGCGGCGCGCGAACTTCATGGCCGGGACGAAGTCCGTGTCGCCGGTGACGAGGATGATCCTGTCGACGATATGCATGGAGGCAAGCCAGGCGACATCCAGGCCGATCTTGATGTCGACGCCCTTCTGGGTGAACTCGGGCTGGAAATCGTCTGCGCATACGGGCCGATTTGCTTTGACCAGGTCCCGCAGTCGGTGGCGCGGTATGGTCCAGCCCTCGAACACGAGCCGACCCTTCCTGAACGCCATGTGCGGCGCGACCTCGAGGCGTCCGTGGAGCGATTGCCTGGCGCGCGCCGTATCGGTCGCGGCGAAGTTCACCACGCGCTGGTCAACGGGGTTGTTCCGGGTGCCCTCGAACGGGGGGCAGTCATCGTAGTAGATCCGGAACAGGTGCTCGTCCTTGCGCAACGTGCTGCGCGCGGCGTCAATCACTTCCTCGGGTTCCACCAGGCGATGCCCGAGCGGCGCATGTGATTCATGGAGGAAGAAGCCGGCATCGATCAGCACGGCCACCTGGTAGGCGGATTTTGACATGATGGTCGTTCCCCAAAAGAGCGATCCCCGGCCTGCACTTCGATAAGCAACGGCAGCCCGGGGACCTCTTATCGGTTCAGGGAGGATACGCCGGTTGCGGACGCGCGTCAACTTCCTGGCAGCCAGCGTGCCACGTGGCCCCATGGCGGGCTTGAAGCGCTCGGGCAACCGCGCCGGCGCCCCCTCTGGCACTTGTGCCGGCGCAACGGCGCGCGGGCATCGCCGCTCCCCGCTGCGGAAGGGGGCCCAGGGGTGTGCCGACCCGCCGCGACCTGTTCGCCGCCGGCGACTGTTCCCGCCGCCCATGTTCACCGGATGCGACATCTGGCGCCACCCCCGGCGCAGAGTTGAGCTGCGCCGGCGCAAGTCTCACGCGGGTGGGATAGTCGCGCCGGCGCAAGTGATCCAGCGCCAAAAAATCACACCGCGCTCGCACGCCCAAGCCCACCCCGACTGAAACCGCCTCTCACCCTCATGATCCTGATTTAGCCCCTTCAACGGTGTGGATTTCTCCGGTATGCTGCGCGCGCGGCCCGCAACTGCGCCGGCACACACGCTTTCAGCGCCCCCGGAGGAGAACCCGCATGCGCTACCAGGACGTCCACGAACTCTCGGTCTCGAACCCCCGCTTCTTCTGGCGCCAGAAGATGAACCTGATCAAGTGGTTCGAGGAGCCGAAGGAGGTCCTCACGCGGGGGCCCAACGGGCTCTACAAGTGGTTCGAAGGCGGCGTCCTGAATACGTGCTACCTGGCGCTCGACTACCACGTCGACCACGGCCGCGGCCGGCAGGTGGCGCTGTACTACGATTCGGCCTCGGCGCACCTCAAGCGCAGCTACACCTACCGCGAGCTGCGCGATGAAGTCGCCAAGTTCGCCGGGGTGCTGCGCGCGCAAGGCGTCGAGAAGGGCGATCGCGTCATCATCTACATGCCGATGGTGGCCGAAGCCGTCATCTCGATGCTGGCCTGCGCGCGGCTGGGCGCGGTGCATTCGGTGGTGTTCGGCGGGTTCGCGCCGCACGAGCTGGCCGTGCGCATCGATGATGCGCGGCCCAAGCTGCTGATCACCGCCAGCTGCGGACTCGAGTTCAACCGCGTCATCGAGTACAAGCCGCTGGTCGATGCCGCGCTTGAGGAAGCACAGTTCCCCCCAGGCAAGGTCATCGTGTTCCCGCGACCGCAGGTGGCGGCAACGATGGTCGAGGGCCGCGACCTCGATTGGCACGAGCTGATGCACCACGCGGAGCCTGTCGACTGCGTGCCGGTGCAGTCATCGGACCCGCTCTACATCCTCTACACCTCGGGCACCACCGGGAAACCGAAGGGCGTCGTGCGTGACAACGGCGGGCACGCCGTGGCGCTGAAGTACTCGATGAAGACCGTGTACAACACGAACCCGGGCGAGGTGTTCTGGGCAGCGTCCGACGTGGGTTGGGTCGTGGGGCATTCGTATATCGTGTATGGGCCGCTGATCCACGGCTGCACGACGGTGCTGTTCGAAGGGAAGCCCGTGCGCACGCCCGATGCGGGCGCGTTCTGGCGCGTCATCCAGGACTACGGGGTGGCCACGTTCTTCACGGCGCCGACGGCGTTCCGCGCCATCAAGAAGGAAGACCCCGACGCGCACCTGCGCCGCCTCTACGACATCTCCACGCTGCGCACGCTGTACCTGGCGGGCGAGCGCCTGGACCCGCCCACGCACGAGTGGCTCAACCAGGTGCTCGACGTGCCCATCGTCGACCACTGGTGGCAGACCGAGACGGGCTGGCCCATCGTCGCCAATCCGATGGGCCTGGACCCGCATCGCGTGAAGGTCGGCTCGGCCACGTTCGCGGTGCCGGGGTTCAAGGTCGAGGTGCTCGACGACAACGGCGCGCCGGTGGCCGCCAATGAGACCGGGAACATCTGCCTGAAGCTGCCGCTGCCGCCCGGCTGCCTGCCCACGCTGTGGAACGACGAGCAGGGCTTCCGCGACAGCTACCTCAAGTCGTTCGAGGGCTACTACCACACCGCCGACGGCGGCTACCTGGACGAGGACGGCTACCTGTTCGTGATGGGCCGCACCGATGATGTGATCAACGTCGCGGGCCACCGGCTGTCGACGGGCGAGATGGAAGAACTGATCGGCGCGCACGCCGCAGTGGCCGAGTGCGCCGTGGTCGGCATCGACGACGAATTGAAGGGGCAGGTGCCCATCGGCCTGGTGGTGCTGAAGGACGGCGTGAACCTGGACGAGGCGGCCATCGAGGCCGAGCTGGTCGATGTGATCCGCAACGAGATCGGCGCCGTGGCAGCGTTCCGCAAGGCCATCGTGGTGCCGCGGCTGCCCAAGACGCGCTCGGGCAAGATCCTGCGCAAGACCATCCGGAAGCTGGCGGTCGAGGAGCAGATCGTGGTGCCGCCGACCATCGACGACCCCATGATCATCGTCGAGATCCGCACCGCGCTGCGCAAGCACCGCGTGGGGCAGTACGCGCGCCTGCCGCTGGGCGACGACGACGCCGAAGGGATGTAGGGCGGCGCAGGTCGGCTACGACGACGACGGGGCGGCCAGCCGCGCGAGACCTTCGCGCGCCGCTTCGCGGCACGCCTCGGGCCAGACGGGGATCATGCCCCAGCGCTTCTCGGCGACGATCGCGCGCAGGATCTGTTCGGCGCCCGACACCGGCAGCTCGGCCAGCCAGGTGATGGCGTCAGGCACCCACGGCAGCGACAGTTCGTCGTCGGCCAGCCGCGTGATGACGCCGCGGATGTGCCGGCCGGCCAGGTCGGCCAGCTGCGGATCCAGGTGCGTCGAGACGCCCTGGTCCAGCATCGCCTGGTACAGGCGCACGTCGGCGCGATCGTACTCTCCCGACATCGCCAGCAACAGCGTGACCAGCGGGTGGGGTTCCTGCTCGGCCAGGCGAACCACCAGGCGCTTGGCGAACGTGCCGCTCAGCGACGAGCGCAGGATCAACCGGTAGACCGGGTACAGCACGGGCGCGGGGGCGTCGAGGATGTCGGCCGACACCACATGCGCGCGCAGCGTCGGCAGCGCCTCAAGCCGCACCAGCAGGTCCAGCCGCTCGCCGGTCAGCACGTCCGACACCTCGGTCAGAAGCTGCACGCGGGCGTCCGGGTCGTCCCACGTCATGCCGGCCAGCAGGTCGTCGACCAGCAGGGGCCAGGCGGCCTCCCGGTGGATCGGGTCGAGCAGGCCTTCCCATGTACTCAGCCACAGCCAGCCGAGACGATCATGATGATGTTCGCCGATCGGCTCGAGCAGCGCGCGCGCGCGCTGCGCCGTGCGCCCGTTCCAGCCGGTGCGGAAGATCGTCCGCAGCGCATCGCGCGCCACCAGCAGGTCGCGTTCGGTGCAGCCGGCGTCGGCGATCAGCTCGCGCGTCATGCGCACGACCTCGGCCTCGAACTCGGGACGCTCCTCGTTCGCCAGGAGGCGTGTGCAGGCCGCCAGGCGGTCGGTGTTGGTCAGCGTGAACGTCAGCGGCGCGCGCGGCGCGGCCGGGCCGGATGCCACCGGCGGGGCGACGGGCTCGGGCGCTGCGGCGACCGGCGCGGGCGTGGGCTCGGACGTGGGCGAGACACCCGCGACCGGACCCTGCCGACGCGCCTGCATCCGCGACAGTGCGCGCACCGAGGCGGGCAGCACCGCGGCCTCGAGCGCGCGGCGGGCCCGCGAGGCGCCACGGCCAGTGTCCAGCTTGCGCAGCGTGTTCAGGGCTGCTTCGAGGTCCGTGGCCGTCGCCACGACATCGATCTCCAGCCGCCCTACTTCCAGCGGCGCCAGCAGTCCGTGCAGGCGGACGGCCTCACGCGTTTCGGCAGGCACGAAGGCGCCGTCCAGGCACAGGCCGGGCTGGTCGACGTCGAAGGCGATCGTCGGACGCTCTTCCGCGGCCGACGCCAGGGCGCGCTGCACGGCGGCAGCGGCCTGCGCATGCTTTTCGTGCCCCTGCGGATAGTAGGTGACGACGGCCAGTTGGCGGTCCAGCGCCTCGAGCAGCGCCTGTTGTCCGGGCGCCAACGGGGCGGCCGGGGCCTGGGTGCCACTGCGGCCGGTCAGCGGATTATTGGCAAACGAAGACACGTACGCCCTCCTGGGAAAGACCCGTCACGATATCGGCAGGCGGCGAGCGCTTTTGACAAAAAATCGCAAGCTGGTGACAGGAAACCCGTAAGCCCGTCCGGCGTATGCCTCTGGACCGCCACGACCGGACCGCCTACCATTTGGGCGAGGTTCCGGCCGGGGGTGGCCGGAGCCGGCACATGAGGGAGCCCGCGGTGGTCGACAACGACGACAACGACGACAAACGGCGCCGCGACCTGCCCGAGCCGCCCGACCTGGCCCGCGTCCACGAGCTGCGCCACCGCCTGCGCGCCGACCGCCGCGAGCGGGCCGGCCAGCCGCCCGCGTTCCCTCTGGCGGGGGCGCCGACGGAAGAGGAGGCGGGCCGTCGCGTCCGCGACATCGGGGCCTACACCATCATCCCGATGATGATGTTCGTGGGCCCGGCCATCGGCTACCTGCTCGGGGTCGGGGTCGAGCGCGTGCTCGGCGGCAAGCCGTGGGTGTCGCTGGCGGGTATCCTGTGGGGCCTGTTCGCGGCCTTCCGGCAGATCTACCTGATGCTCAAGCGCCGCGGCGAGAAGCCGCGCGACCGTTTCTAGGCACGTCGCCACCTGGCAGGAGGGGAATCGCCCATGATCCGTCCGTTGTCCTTCACCGCCGCCGCGGTGCTCACGCTGGCGGTCCTGCTGCCGGCCGGCGCCCGCGCCGAGGCGGCGCCCATCGATCCCACGCTCTTCGACGCCCGCGGCCGCGACCTCCGCTCGTTCACGAAGGAAATCGACATCGACGCCCCGGCCGCGCGCGCCTACGCGCTGTGGACCGACGCCGCGGCGTGGACGCAACTGATGGGCGGCGAGAGCCGCGCCAACTTCGACCTCGAGATCGGCGGCCGCTACGAGTGGCTGTTCAACGGCACGATCGGCAGCAACGGCTGCCAGGTGCTCAGCTACATCCCCGACCGCATGGTCAGCTTCACCTGGAACGCGCCGCCGGACCAGGCCACGCGCGAGCGGCGCACGTGGGTCGTCGTCGAGACGACCGAAACCGCGCCCGGTCGCACGCACCTGCGCCTGACGCACCTCGGCTTCGGGCAGGGCGCCGACTGGGACACCACGTTCACCTATTTCGAGAATGCCTGGGGGCGCGTGCTGCCGATGATGAAGCAGGCGCTCGAGGCCGCGGAGAACTAGCCGGGACACACCCGCAGGTCGGCGGCGCGCCGTCGGCGGATGGAATCAACGACCGATGAAGATGCGCCTGATGACCGCGCTGCTGCCGGCCGAGACGCTGGCCGCGATGGCCGACCTGAAAAAGCAGAAGTAATCCCGCCCCGCCACCGCCGGAAAAAACAGCGGGCCCGCACCATCACTGGCGCGGGCCCGCGACCCCAGGGAGACGACCGCCGGGGCCTGACTGATCAGGCGGCCCTAGCGCGGCACCGCCAGGAACACGTTCTGCTTCGCCTGCGGCTTGTACACCCGCATGAACACCGGCCGGTCGGGCGTGCGCGCCAGCGCGGCCTGGAATTCCTCGACCGTGGTGACCGGCTGGCCGTTGATCTGCACGATCACGTCGCCCTCGGCCAGCCCCTCGTTCGCCGCGCTGCTGGTCGCCTTGACGCCCGTCACCAGCACGCCGCGCACCTTCTCGGGCAGCTGCGCCATGGCGCGCATGCGGTCGGTCAGCGGGCGCACCGTGACGCCGGTCAGCGTGGCGTCGTCGTCGGTCTCCTTGCGGGCCGGCGCATTCGCGGCGACCTCGGCCTCCGGCAGGCGGCCCAGCTTGACGATGATGTCGCGCTCCTTGCCGTCGCGCAGCACCTGCACGCGCGCGGGGTGGCCGACGTCCGACAGGCTGATCAGGTTGCGCAGCGCGTTGGGCGTGTTGATGTCGCGCCCGTCGACGGCCAGGATGATGTCGCCTTCCTTGAGGCCCGCGGCCGCGGCCGGCGTGTCGTCGTTGACCTGCGCCACCAGCACGCCGCGCGGCTTGTTCATCCCGTAGTAGTCGGCCAGCGACTGGTCGACCTGCTGCGGCAGCACACCCAGGTAGGCGCGCTTGACCTCACCGTCGCTCTTGAGCGCGGTCACGACCTTCATCGCCATGTTCGACGGGATCGCGAACCCGATGCCCATGCTGCCGCCGCTGCGGCTGAGGATGGCCGAGTTCATGCCGACCAGCTTGCCCTCCATGTTCACGAGGGGGCCGCCGCTGTTGCCGGGGTTGATCGACGCGTCGGTCTGGATGAAGTCCGCGTAGTCGGTCAGGCCGATGTTGCGGCCCAGCGCGCTGACGATGCCCATCGTGATGGTCTGGCCCACGCCGAACGGGTTGCCGATGGCCATCACCTGGTCGCCGATGCGCAGCACCGAACTGTCGGCCGTCTCGATCATGGGCAGGCCCCGGGCCTCGATCTTCAGCAGCGCCACGTCGGTCGGCGGGTCGGTGCCGATGACCTTGGCGTCGTACTCGCGCTCGCCCTCGAACGTGACGTGGATCTTGGTCGCGTTCTCGACGACATGGTTGTTCGTCAGGATGTAGCCGTCGGACGAGATGACGATGCCCGAGCCCATCGACTTCTCGACCTGGTCCTGGCCGTCGCCCTGGCCCTGGCCGCCCTCGGGCGCGTTGAAGAAGCGGCGGAACGCCGGGTCGTCCATGAACGGGTGCTGGAAGGTCTCGACCGGCTTGTCCGTCTGGATGTTGCAGACCGCCGGCATGGTGCGCGCCGCCACATCGGCGTACGAACGGAGCTGGCCGGCGGGCGCCGCGGGGGCGCTTGTCGCGCTGCCGCCGCTGACGGCCGCGGCCGGAGCCGCCGTGGCCGTGGCGCCGCCGGGGGCGCCCTGCAGGGTCAGTCCGACCGCCAGGCCGATCGCCAGCAGGGCGACGGCCGCCAGGGGGGATCGCTTCAGGGTCTTCATGGGGTTTGTCCTCGCAGCGGCCGGCGCCGGGCGCCCGCCTTGTCGTCAGGGGAAAAAGCGCGGCCGCGCCGCGCCGGTGATCTTCAGGTCCTCAAGAATCCCTTGAACCGGACCGGCCCCCACAAGTTTCCAAAAAACGCAGCGGCCCGCCACCGGGGCGGGCCGTCGCCTGCGTCGAAAATGCGCGAGGGCCGGGCGCGGTTGCCGGGGGACCGCCGATCAGCCGTCGTCGCCGATGGCCTCGACCGGGCACTCTTCCATGGCGTCCATGCACGACTGGTGCTCGTCGTCGTTTTCGGGCTGCTTGGAGACGAAAGTGTAGCCCTCGTCCTCGTTGCGCTGGAAGTTGTCCGGCGCCGTCTGGCGGCACAGGTCGCAATCGATGCAGTTGCTGTCGACGTAGAACTGGCCATCGACGTTGCCGCCCACCTTGTCCGTATTGTCAGCCATGGTCTTGCCTCCCCGGCTTTCAGTTGTCGCTGGTCACGCGCCCGCGCGAACCGGCCCCTGTCATCGGCTATTCAGGTCCCTAAATAAGCCAGAATTGCAGGACCGCCAAGCCCATTTTTCGGAGCCCGTCCCGCGGCTATTTCGTGCGGAACGGCTCGAAGGTCATGAAGTCGGCGTGGTGCACGATGTAAGCCTCGGTCGTCCGCTTGACCATGTCGCCCTCGCCCGCGTGGGCGGCGATGATATGGCACACCCGGGGGGGCACCCCGGCCTCCATGGCCAGCCCGACCCCGCTGAACGGGTGGCGCACATAGCGGCCCATCTCGCTCTGGCCGGACTTCCCGTCCTTGATCTCGTATTCCAGCAACTTGCCCACGTCCGCCAGGATGGCCCCGGCGATGGTCACGTCCAGGTCGACCGGCAGGTCGTCGCGGAAGAACTCGTTCATCTTGATCGCCGCGTCCCGCGCCACGTGCACCACGCAGCGCTTGTGGGCCATGAAGCTGACCTTCAGGCCGGGCACCAGCAGGGTGAACGGGATGGTCTGGAGGTCCTGGGCCGTCAGCGGGCTGCGTTCGAGCGCCAGTTCCCAGGTGCGGGCGGTGGCTTCGCGCAGGGCTTCGTCCTGGATCCAGTCGAGTTCGGGCCACAGGTCACGCACAGCCTGGTTCACGGCGGGCACGCTCCGGGTTTGGGGGGTTCAGGGTCGCGGAATCGCCCCTATTGTCGGGCGCGTGCGCCGTTACGGCAAGCGATCCGTGCGTTAAGGCAGCGCACCCGGCCGTTCCCGGGGCGGCTTCTCGCAAAATGCCCGACCGGCGCGGCAGGACCTGCCGGGGGCTTCACGGCTTAGTGATGCCGTACCGTCCATTTCCACCGGGGTTTGGCGAGGCGGGCGGGGCGCGAAGGGACGGAAACGACCCATGGCACCCCGATTGCAGCCTCTGGACTGTCGCCAAGCTACGGACGGGCGACCGCGCGACGAAGGACCCGCAGCAACGGTCCGCCCCCAGCGGCGGCAGCCAGGAGAGCAACCAGATGAAGCGTATTCCGATCACTAAAGCCACTTTGGCCCTGGCCATCCTGACGACGGTTCTGTTGGCGATGCCGGCCGCAGCACAGACGACGGTCAACGTCGCGTACACGTGGACCGCCCCGACCACCGGTTCGACCGTGGCCACCTACGTCGTCGAGCAGAGCATCGACACGGGCGCCTGGGCGCAAGTCGCGACCACCTCGACCAACAGCTACACCCTGGCCGCAACCACCGGCCACTCGCACCGCATCCGCGTGGCGGGCGTCGATGCGACGAATCGTCAGGGCGTCTTCTCGCTTCCCAGCGACGCCTACGTGGCGGACGCCGGCGCGCCGGGCGCGCCAGGCAAACCGATCAGGTTCTAGCGCGGGGCTGGGCCCCGGGCAAACAGCGAGCCGCCGGCCTCTCGCATGCGGGCCGGCGGCTTCGTCTGTTTTCCGTCAGGGCCCGCGGGCACTCAGGGCAGCTGCCACCCGAAGCGCAGCACGACGGTGTCCCAGTTGTAATCCAGTTCGGTGGGCGTCTCGAAGAAGCGGTACGAGCTGAACCGGTTCAGGTGCCAGACCGCGCTGATCTCGGTGTTGCCGAAGCGGATGCCGCTGCGCACCGACACGTCGAAGCTCTCGCCGGTGCCGGCGACGGCCGTCACATGGTCCTTGCCCGCCCCGTGCAGGCGGTTGTGCACCAGCGCCGGCGTCACGCCGAAGATCAGGCGCGCGCCCGGCCGGTTGGCCGTCCACAGCAGCTCCACGCCGTAGCGCACCGACGCCGCGCCGAGCGTCGCCTCGCCGTCGTTGCCCAGGCCGGTCGCATCGCCGTACCCCACGTAGTGGACCGTCGGCGCCAGTGACCAGGCGGGTGTGACCCCGAATCGCCAACCCATCCCCGCCTCGAACCCCGGGATGGCGCCGGCGCCTTCCGGCGTGGCGTCCAGGCCGTCGGCCAGGTCGCGCAGCGGCACGGCCCAGCCGCCTTCGACCCACAGGCGACCGCCGCCGTCGGGCACCGGGGGCACGGCCGGCACCGGTGTGGCGGCGTGGGCGGTCACGGCTGCGAAGGCGGTGACCAGCAGGAGCATGGCGGCGTGGCGACGGATCACGGCAACGTTCCTTGCGGCGGCGTGCATGGATGGTGGGCCCGCGCGGGGCGGGCGTGCGTGCGCAAGCCTAGCACCGGCCGACGCCGCTGGCAATTGCGGGGCCCAGCCGACCCCACTTGATTCATCTCTCTTGATTCATCTCTCTTGTGATTCATCTCTCTTGCGCGCGCGCCGCGTCGGGAGGATCATGGGGTGGTCGCGTGTCCACCCCGGGGCCCTTTTGGGCCCGGCGTGCCCGCGGCACCGAGCGGTATAAGCGGAATGACCACGGCGACGGACTCGCCCGGGACCGACCACCTGCTCCAATCACGGGCAGCGCAAAGTCGTGTCGGGCGCAGGCTCCAGGCTGGACCAGCGACTCACGATCATTCGATCGGGTCCGGTCCGGGCGTAGGGAAGGAACCGGGCTGGAGCTCGGGTCGTGGCAGCGGAGATGCGAACGGGGACCCAGGAAGGGTCCCCGTTCGTGCGTTTCGTCGCGTCGCCGCGGAGCCGGGTTCAGCCGGTCTGCGACACCACGCCCGTATCCAGGTTCACGTACCACGTGCCGAGGCCGCTGACCGTGACCGTGGCGATGTTCGTGCCGTCGAACGTCACGGTGATGGTGTAGCCGGCGCCGGTGAAGGTCATCGAGCCGCCGGTCGGGTAACCGGCCGCCGACGCGATGGCCAGGTCGGTCAACGTGAAGGCCGCGCTGTACGGGCCCGTGGAGAACGTGCCGCCGCCGCCGACCACGGCCGAGCTGTCCACGCGGTTGAGCGCCGCGTTGACGTCCAGGCCCAGCTGCGCCGTGCCGCCGGCGTTGCCGATGGTGACGATGAGCGGGTCCGCGGCCCCGGTGTACATGCGCACCCAGTTGCCGACCGCCCAGGTGGCGGGCACGCCGTTGGCCCCCACCCGGAAGTCCAGGTAGACGGTGCCGGAAATGTCGCCGGCGAACGTGCGCGAGTAGACCTGCTTGGTGGGCTCGCTGAAGCTGATCATGTCGGGCCCGACCTGCACGATGGCCATGGCCACCAGGCCGGCCTGCGTGGCGGCGCCCTCCTCGGACAGCGCGGGGGCGGGATCCTGCGGCGCCGTGGCGTCGCTCTCGCAGCCGCCGGCCAGCAGGCCCAGCGCCAGCAGCGCGGCCATCAGCAGCGCCGCGATGGGATTGATCATCTTCTTCATGTTGTCGTCCTTTCGCCGCTTAGAACCCGAACAGCAGGCCCGCGGTGTAGGTGGTCAGGTCTCCATGGCCCATCTCGATGTTGAGCTTGGCCAGCACGTTCAAGGTGGCGCCGACGGTAATGCGGCTCTCCTGCCCGTCGTCGACGGTGAACGAGACGCCCGCGCTGCCGTCGGTCGGCACGTAGGCGATCGTCATCTCGGAACTTTCCTTCGCGTAGCCGCCGTACAGCGTCAGCACTGAGAAGCTGCGACTGGCGGCCAGGTACATGCTGGTGGCTTCGGCGTCGACGAGCGTGCCGACGCTGAACGACTGCTTGAAGTAGCCGACCATCACGTCGACCGGCAGGGTCGGCATCACCGAGTTGGCGTTCCAGCTGCCGCCAAAGCCCGACAGCTTCACCTTGCCGACGTCGCCCGCGTCGATCTCGGGCAGGTAGCGCACGGTCAGGCGCAGGCCGGCGACGCCGCCGAGGCTGGCCTGGGGCACGGCCATCGGCGAGTAGCTCGAGCTGATCAGGCCCGCGATCGTCGCATTGCTGAACACCTGCACGCCGTTGACGTAGCCGGTGATCGAGCCTTCGGCATCCTCGTCGCCGAAGACCGTCGGGCCGCTCATGACGATGTCGCCCGGGACGCCCTGCATGGCGGGATCGTCGGAGTAGTCGCCGAGGTCGTCGACGGTCATCGTCTTCTGGAAGGCCTTGTCGGCGTCGTTCAGCTGTGTGGCCATTGCCTTGACGCCGAAGTCGAGCGTCAGGCGCGACTTCGGGATGGCGGCGGTGTGGAAGATGCCGCTGTTGAGGTTGGGACCGAACGAGTACATGAACGGCGCCAGGTAGGCGCGCGCGTAGGTCTCGCCGACCTTTTCGATCTCGCCCTGCAGGTCCCCGGCCGATGCCGTCGTGACGGCGCCCAGCGCCAGCAGCGCCAGCAGGCCAAGGGCGGTGAGCCGCCCCAGAGACTTGAACATGGTATTCCCCTCCGCGAACTGGTTGATACGGGCGGACGGCGGTTATAGATTGCTTTCCCGTCCCCTCGGGTGGGCCGCCCAGCCGGCGGGACCCCCTGACCCGTCGGGTCAGGCCAGCATAGCAAAGACCGGTCCGGTGTTCCAGCCGGACGGAAAGTGCCGGGATGACGAGCGAAAATGCGGTTTCAACCGATCCCGTGCCCATGGGCCTGATGCTCTGGGACATGGCCGGAACGCTGATTTCCATCGATCCGCACACCGGCAAGCCCAGCCCGCTGCCCGGCTGCGACGTCTACCTGCCTGAGCTGGCCCGCGAATTCCGGCATGTCGTGACGACCGGCGACACCGCCAACGAGGCCCGCCACACCCTCGGGGCGCACGAAATCCTGCCGCATCTGGTCCGTATTTTTGCCGACCTGCACGAGCCCGTGGGCAAGCCCTACGGCCGCGTGATCGAGGAAATGGGGGCTTCGGCGGACCGCTCCCTGGCCGTCGGCGACCGGATGCGGGCCGACGTGGGGTCGGACACCGACCGCGTCGTTTCCATCCTGGTGGGGCAGGGGGGCCTGGCGGGGCAGGCAGGTCTGGCGGGGCAGGAGGGCCGCCCGGTCAATGCCGGGATGATCGCCTACATGGTGCACATCCTGCGGCGGCAGTCGGCGGGCGACTTCCTGACCGCCTTCCACCACCTGACCATCACCGCAATGCCCGAGCCGGACGACATCGGCCCGCGCGCCGGCGGCGAAGTGGTTGCGGCCTGGCGCCGCGACGACGGCTTCCCCTACCGGCTGCTGCTGTGGACGCACCCGGAGCTGGAGGGCCAGCGCGCCCTGATCGTCATTTCCTGAGTTTTGCCGCGTTTCGCGCCGCGAAAGGATCCTGCGCCATGACCGAGCCCATCCGCCTGTTCGTCACCGGTGGCACCTTCGACAAGGAATACAACGAGCGCGACGGCTCGCTGTTCTTCAAGGACACCCACATGGCGGAGATGCTGAAGCTCGGGCGCAACCTGGCCACCGTCGAGGTGCGCACGCTGATGATGGTCGACAGCCTCGAGATGACCGACGACGACCGGCAGGCCATCCTGTCCCAGTGCCGCTCGTGCCCCCACGACCGCATCGTCATCACCCACGGGACCGACACCATGGAAGTGACCGCGCGCCTTCTGGGAGAGCACATCACCGGCAAGACCGTGGTCCTGACCGGGGCGATGATCCCCTACGCCTTCGGGTCCTCGGACGGCCTGTTCAACCTGGGCGGGGCCCTCGCGTTCGCCCAGAGCCTGCCCCCCGGTGTCTATATCGCCATGAATGGCAGGCACTTCCGCTGGGACAACGTCCGCAAGAACCGGCAGGCGGGCGTCTTCGAGGAGCTGCCGCCGGCCTGATCGGCCGGCAATCCCGCCTGTTTTCCTCAGGATTCGACAAAGAAATCTCAACAAAATGACGCCCCTGCTGCGGCCAAACGGGGGTGACTGGGCCTTTCCGTATGTCGGTGGGGGTAAGGGCAATGATCGGCAGCACCACCGGGCACATCATGGGATACATGTATCGCGATCGATGAAGATGGCATGGGTATTTGCCTGACCGCTGGTGCTGCCGATGTAACCGACGCCATGCTGACGATTCGGGGCCGGTAGGATGGGACGCAACCTTGGGCGAGGGTTGTGGACCATTCGACCGGCCCCGTGACTTATCCCGGGTGCGCATTCCAGCGGGACATGCTATTGGTGAAGGAGAGTTGCGCCACCGTTCCCGCGTCCTGGAGATACGCACATGCTGAAGTTTCCCGCGCCGTTCCCCGCCTCCGTCTTCGTCTGCACCCACAAGCGCCCCGACGGCTCGCCGAAGCCATGCTGCGCCGATCGCGGCGGCGCCGAACTGCGCGACGAACTCAAGCAGATGTCCAAGGACCAGGGCCTTGAAACCCGCGTGAAGATCTTCACGAGCGGGTGCCTCGGCGCGTGCGAGCAGGGCGTGACGGCCGTGTCCTTCCCCGGGAACCAGCTCATGCTCGGGATCAAGCGCGAGGACCTGCAGAAGATCCTCGACGAAGTCGCCGGCTGAGCAGGAGGCGCACATTGACCAACGGATCGGTGATGCCTGACGCGCCCCGGGGCCACAACCGGGCCGGCCGGGCGTTCCTGCTGGTGCTCGCGCTGGTCATCACGTTCTTCTTCCTGAAGATGATCCGCGGGTTCCTGATGGCGCTGCTGCTCGCGGGCATCTTCGCGGCGCTGGCGCAGCCGCTCTACCGCCGCACCATCAGGCTCCTGCGCGGTCGTCGCCGCGCTGCCGCTGCGGTCGTCATCGTGCTGATGGTGGTGCTGGTGCTGGCGCCGCTGGTCGCGGTGATGGGGCTGGTCACGGCCGAAGCCGTCAAGGTCAGCGACACCGCCGTGCCGTGGGTGCAGGACAAGCTGGCGAATCCCGACCAGCTCATGACCGCGCTGCAGACGCTGCCGTTCTACGACCACATCGCGCCCTACCGCGAAGAGATCATGACCCGAGCCGGGCTGGCCGTGGGCTTCCTCAGCCGCCTGTTCATCAACGGGTTGTCGTCCGCCACCAGCGGCACGCTGAACTTCCTGTTCATGCTGACGATGATGCTCTACGCGATGTACTTCTTCCTGGACAAGGGCCACCTGCTGGTCGATCGCATCCTGTACTTCCTGCCGCTCGAGGAGAGCGAGGAGCGCCTGCTCCTGGACAAGTTCCGCTCGGTCACGCGCGCCACACTCAAGGGCGTCGCGGTCATCGGCCTGATCCAGGGGACGATGGGCGGCCTCGCGTTTGCGGTGGCCGGCATCCCGAGCGCCGTGTTCTGGGGCGCGCTGATGGTGGTGTCGTCGTTGATTCCCGGCATCGGCATCGGGCTGGTGTGGGTGCCGGCGGCGATCTGGCTGCTGGCCACGGGCCACGCCTTGTCCGGCATCCTGCTGGCGGTGTTCTGCGCGGGGGTGATCGGCAGCATCGACAACGTCCTGCGCCCGCGCCTGGTGGGCAAGGACACGCAGATGCCTGAACTGCTGATCATGCTGTCGTCACTGGGCGGCGTGGCGATGTTCGGCATGCTGGGCCTGATCATCGGCCCCATCCTCGGGGCGCTCTTCATCACCGTGTGGGAGATCTACGGGCGCGTCTTCGCCGACGTGCTGCCCAGGGGCGTCAAGGGCGCGCCCGAGGAAGCCAACCCTAGTCCCACTCCGCCGTCGCAACCTTGATGATGTTCGTCGTGCCCGCGCGGTGGAACGGCAACCCTGCCGTGATGACCACCGCCTGCCCCGGCGTGACGTAGCCGTTCTGCAGCGCGGCGGCGATGGCCCCGCGCTCGAGCGCCTCGGCATTATCCGTCGGCCCCATCAGCACCGGCACCGCGCCGAAGGTCAGCGCCAGGCGCACGGCCGTGCGCGGTTCGGGCGTCATCGCCAGCAGCGGCTGCCGCGGGCGGTAGCGCGCCACCTGGCGGCTGGTGCTGCCGCTGGTCGTGCAGGTCAGGATGGCGGCGGCGCCGATGTCGTCGGCCATCTCGACCGCGGTGTGGGCGACCGCAGCCTCGAAGCTGAGCGTGGTCGTGGCCTTCAGGCGCGCGTTCCAGCCCGCGTGGTCGAACAGCGGTTCGATGTCGGCCGCCACCTTCACCATCACCTTCACGGCCTGCACCGGGAAGGCGCCGGCAGCGGTCTCCTCGGACAGCATGATGGCGTCGGTGCCGTCCAGGATGGCATTGGCGACGTCGGTCACCTCGGCGCGCGTCGGGCGCGGGTTCTCGACCATCGAGCGCAGCATCTGCGTGGCGGTGATCACCGGCTTGGCCATCGCGTTCGTCTTGGCGATCAGCATCTTCTGCATGCGCGGCACCGTCTCGAGCGGGATCTCCACGCCCAGGTCGCCGCGCGCCACCATGATGCCGTCGGCCACCTTCAAAATCTCGTCGATGTTGGCCAGGGCCTCGAACTTCTCGATCTTCGCGATCAGCGGCACATCGTAGCCGCCCTCGGTGATGACCTTCTTGACCGAGGCCACGTCGTGCGCCGTGCGCACGAAGCTCAGCGCGATGAAGTCCACCTCGTGCGCCAGGCCGAACTCGAGGTCGCGGCGGTCCTTTTCGGTCAGGATCGGGGCATTGATGCTCCGACCGGGCAGGTTGATGCCCTTGTTCGAGCCCAGCGGCCCGCCCGCGATCACCTTGCAGCGGATGTCGTGTTCACTGGTCGACACGACTTCCAGCTCGAGCAGGCCGTCGGCCAGCAGCAGCGCGTCGCCGGCGCGGACGTTGACCGGCAGGTCGGGGTAGGTCAGGCCCACCTCGTGGTCGTCTCCGGGCACGTCGCGGTTGGTCAGCGTGAATGCCTGGCCGTTCTCCAGCGTAACCGTGCCGTTGGCCATCGCCCCGGTGCGGATCTTCGGGCCGGCCAGATCCTGCAGGATGGCCACATGGCGGGACAGGCGCGTCGAGACGTCGCGGATGTCCTTGATCGTCTTCGCGTGCTCCTCGAGCGTCCCGTGCGAGAAGTTCAGGCGGGCGACGTTCATGCCCGCTTCCATCAACTTCTCCAGCATCTCGGGACTGCGACTGGCGGGGCCGATCGTGCAGATGATCTTCGTCTTGTTCATGGGGCTCCTAGTCCAGGAAGAAATCCGGGAACAGCGGTGTACCGGGGCACACGGCGTAGCGTTCCAGGTCCGTCTGGCCTTCTTCGGCCAGAACCCGTTCATCTATAAGGAAATTGCCCGTGCAGGTCCGGCTGTCCCGGGTCAGGACATACCAGGCGGCGTCGGCCATGATCCCGGGCTTGCGGCTGGCGTTGGCCACCCGGTCGCCGCCCAGCAGGTTGCGCACCGCGGCGGTGTCGATGGCCGTCCGCGGCCACAGGGCGTTGAAGGCCACCCCGCGCTCGCGGAACTCGCCGGCCATGCCCAGGACCCACGCGCTCATGGCGTATTTGGCCAGCGTGTAGGCGGCGTGCCCCTTGAACCAGCGCTCGGTCATCGTCAGCGGCGGGCTGATGTTCAGCACGTGCGGGTTCGCGGCCTTCAGCAGGTGCGGCATCGCCGCCTGCGTCACCAGGTAGCTGCCGCGCGCGTTCACGTCGAACATGCGGTCGTACATCTTCATCGGCGTCTCGGCCAGCCCCGTCAGGCTGATGGCGCTGGCGTTGTTGACGACGATGTCGATGCCCCCGAACGCGGCCACCGTGGCGTCGATGGCGGCCTGCACCTGCTCGTCGTCGCGGATGTCGGTGCGGCAGGCCAGTGCGCGGCCGCCGGCCTGTTCGATCTCGGCCGCGGCCGACTGGATGGTGCCCGGCAGCTTCGGGTGCTCGGTCGTGGTCTTGGCCAGGATGGCGATGTTGGCGCCGTCCTGCGCCGCGCGCAGCGCGATGGCCTTGCCGATGCCGCGGCTGGCGCCGGTGATGACGAGGGTCTTGCCGTGGAGGGAGCGGGTGGCGGGCATGGTGCGGTCCTTTCGGGGGCGAGTCGTCTCGCGGGCATCCTGAGGCACGGGCGTCGTTTCGGCAAGCGTGAGCCGCAGGCGGAGAGCGCTTGCGCCGGCGCAAGTGGCGTCGCGCCAAAAAAAGTCACATGACATCACGACAGATTCGGAACGGGTGCCGCGCCGACGCAAGCGGGCAGGCCACCCGCTTGCGCCGGCGCAATATCTTGACCGCTACCGCGCGACGCGCTCCCGCCGCTCCTCGACCCACCCGTACAGCACCGGCAGCACCACCAGCGTCAGCAGCGTGCTGGTCACCAGGCCGCCCATGACCACGACGGCCAGCGGCTTCTGGATATCCGCGCCCGAGCCGGTGGCGAACAGCATCGGCACGTGGCCGATGAAGCTGGTCAGCGCCGTCATCAGCAGCGGCCGGAAGCGCAGGTCGCAGCCGCGGGTGATGGTCTCGTTGATGCCGGCGCCTTCGTCGCTCAACTGGCGGAAGAACGCCACCAGCACGACGCCGTTCTGCACCGCCACGCCCAGCAGCACGATGAACGCGACGGCGGCGCTCACCGACAGCGGCATGCCGAACGCCACCACGGCGATCACGCCGCCCACCAGCGCGAACGGCAGGTTCAGCAGCACCAGGAAGGCGTGCCGGAACGAGCCCAGGGCCAGGTGCAGCAGGATCATGATCAGCAGCAGCGCGATGGGCACGACGATGCTCAACTGGTGCATCGCCCGCTGCTGGTTCTCGAACTGGCCGCCGTACTCGATGCGGTAGCCGGGGGGCAGGTCCTTGCCGAGCGGGCCCACGGCCGCGCGCACATCGTTGACGAAGCCGCCCAGGTCGCGCCCGCGCACGTTGGCCTCGACCACCACGCGGCGCATGCCGTTCTCGCGCGTGACCTGCGCGGGGGCCTCGACCAGCTTGAACGTGGCCAGTTGGCCCAGGGGCACGCGCTCACCGCCGGGGGCCGGCACCAGCAGGCGTTCCAGCTCGGCGACGTCGCGTCGCGCCGCCTCGGGGAAGCGCACGACGACAGCCACACGCCGGTCCTCCTCGATCAACGTGGTGGCCAGGCGGCCGGCGGCGGCCGTCTCGATGGTCTCGTTGATCAGCCCCACGTCGATGCCGTGCCGCGCGGCGGCCTCGCGGTCGATCACTGCGTCCAACTGCGACATGCCCGCCACCTGCTCGACCTTGATGTCCTCGGCGCCGGGGATGCCGCCCATCGCCGCGGCGGCGCGGTCGGCCACTTCCTTCAGTTGGTCGAGGTCGGGCCCGAAGATCTTCACGGCCAGGTCGCTCTTGACGCCCGAGATGAGCTCGTTCACGCGCAGCGCGATGGGCTGCGAGAACGAGTAGCGCAGGCCCGGCACCTGCGCGAGGTCGGCGGCGATGGCCTCGACCAGGTCGGCCTTGTCGCGCCCGCGCGCGAAGGCGCCGCGCGGCTTGAGCATCACGAACAGGTCGGTCTGCTCGGGGCCCATCGGGTCCTCGCTGATCTCGGCGCGCCCGGTCTTGCTGACCACCGTTTCCACCTCGGGGAAGGCCAGCAGGCGCTTTTCGAGGAACTCGGCCGTGCGCACCGAGCCCTCCAGCGAGGCGTTCGGCAAGCGCACGACGTTGATCGCGAGCGAGCCTTCGTCCAGCGGCGGCATGAATTCGGTGCCCAGCATCGGCAGCAGGGCCAGGCTGCCGGCCAGTACGGCGCCGGCCGTGACGAGCGTGGTCCCGCGGCGCCGCATCGCGCCCTGCAGCAGCCGCAGGTAGCCCTGGTGGAACCGGCGCACGAAGGCGAACTCGCGTTCGGGTGCGGGCCGCAGCAGCAGGTCCGACAGCGCCGGCACCACGGTCAGGGCTACGCCCAGGCTGACCAGCAGCGCGATCAGCATCGTCATCGCCAGCGGCGCGAACATGCGCCCCTCGATGCCCTGCAGCGTGAACAGGGGCACCAGGGTGATCGCGATGATCAGCACCGAGAACGCCACCGGCTTGGCCACCTCGACCACGGCGCGCGCCACGACGTCGCGCGCGGCCTCGCCCGGCCGCGCGTGCGCCAGGTGGCGTCGTACGTTCTCCACCACCACGATCGAGGCGTCGACGACCATGCCCACCGAGAAGGCGAGGCCGCCCAGGCTCATCAGGTTGGCCGTCAGCCCGACCCGGCCCATCACGATGAAGGTGATGAGGTAGGTCAACGGCAGCGAGAAGACGACGATCAGCGCGGTGCGCAGCTCGGCCACGAACAGGAACAGGATGAGCACGACCAGCAGGCCGCCCTCGAGCAGCGCATGGATCACGGTGTCGAGGCAAGCCTCGATCAGCGAGGTGCGGTCGTAGAACACGTTCAGGCGGGCGCCCGCCGGCAACGTCGGCCCCAGTTCGGCCACGGCCTTCTTGACGCGCTCGACCACGTCGCGCGAGTTCTCGCCCTTCAGCATGATCACCATACCGGCGACGACCTCGCCCTTGCCGTCGCGCGTGACCGCGCCCTGGCGCGGCTCGGCGCCCACGACGACGTCGGCCACGTCGCGCAGGTAGACCGGCGCGCCGTCCTTCGCCGCCAGCACCACGCGCTCGAGGTCGGGGATGTCGCGCAGAAGCCCGACGCCGCGCAGGTAGACCTGCTCCCAGCCGCGCACGATGACGCCGCCGGCGGCGTTGGCGTTGCTGCGCTCGATGGCCTCGACGACGTCGCCCGACGTCAGTCCGTAGGCCAGCAGGCGGTCGGGGTCGACCAGCACCTGGTACTGCTTCACCCGGCCGCCGAAGCTGTTGACCTCGTTCACGCCGGCGATCGGCTTGAGCAGCGGCGCCACCAGCCAGTCCTGGATGGTGCGCAGGTCCATCGGGCTCATGCCCTCGCCCTCGAGCGTGTACTGGAAGATCTCGCCCAGGCCCGTGCTGATGGGGCCCAGTTCGGCGTCGGTGCCGGGCGGCAGCTGCTCGCGCGCGGCCGCCAGGCGTTCGAACACCACCTGCCGCGTCCAGTAGGTGTCGGCGCCGTCCTCGAAGGTGATGACCACCTGCGAAAGGCCGGCCTTCGACAGCGAGCGCACGCCCGTCACGCGCGGCAGCCCGCGCATCGCCAGCTCGATCGGGTAGCTGACGCGCTGTTCGACATCGACCGCCGCCAGGCCGGGCGATTGCGAGAGGATCATCACCTGCGTGCCGGTCACGTCCGGGAACGCGTCGATGGGCAGGCGCACCCAGGCAGCCACGCCGACGGCGAGCACCACCGCGGTGGCGGCCAGCACCAGCACGCGGTTGCGCAGGAACCAGGTCAGGCTTCGCATGTCAGTTCCCTTCAGTCCGCGCAGCCGGCGCCCATTTTCGAGCGCAGCACGTCCGATTTCAAAAGGAAGGCGCCCTCGGCGACGATGGTCTCGTCCCCGGTCAGCCCGCCCGTGATCTCCACGCGGTCGCCCCAGGCGCGCCCGGTCGTCACCGGCCGGCGCACGTAGAACGCGTCGTGGTGGTGCAGGAACACGAACGAGCGGCCTTCGTCCTCGAGCACGGCGTCGCGCGGCAGCACCAGCGCATTCTCGTCGCCCGGCAGCAGGACGTGCACGGTGGCGAACATGCCGGCCAGCAGGCGGCCGTCGGGGTTGGGCACGCTCACGCGCAGCTTCACCGTGCGCGACGTCTCGTCGATCGAGGGGCTGATGAAGTCGACCGTGCCGGCGAACGTCTGCCCGGGCCAGGCGCGGACCAGCACCTCGGCCGGCAGCGGCGCCGGCAGCAGCTTGGCCAGGTCGCGCTCGTAGAGATCGGCCCAGACCCAGACCGTGGCGATGTCGCCGACAGTGGCCATCACTTCTTCCGTGTGGGCCGGTTCGCCACCGACCGCGTGCAGCGACAGCACGGTGCCGTCCACCGAGGCGCGCAGGCGCAGCACGCCGTTGGCGCCGTCGCGGTCGCCGAGGCCCAGCCGCGTCGCCCGCGCCCGCGCCTCTTCCAGCCGGATGCGCGCCGACTCCAGCTCCTGGGTCGCCAGGTCCATGTCCTTCGTCGCGTTGATGCCCTGCTCGCGCAGGGATCCTGCGCGCGTGTGCGCCTGCTCGGCGACGGCCAGCCGGGCCTGCGCCTCGCGCAGCGCGGCCGCGGCCTCAGAGGCGTCGCCGCTGTCGATCTCGACCAGCACGTCGCCGCGGCGCACGCGGTCGCCGACGGCCACCAGCACCCGGCGCACGAGGCCCTCGGCCGGCGGCGACAGGTGCGCCACGCGCCGTTCGTCGAACCGCACCTCGCCCGTCAGCGCCAGCGGCACGCGCACCGGCTCGCGCATCGGCTGGGCCGTGTGCAGCAGGCCGCCGGTGAACAGGTCCGCGGCCGCCTTCGTCACACCGACTTCGTAGCGGCACTCGTCGCAGGCGAACGTCTTCATGTCGTGCTCGCACGAGGCCTCGAACAGCGCCGCCACGGGCTGGTCGAGGTCGGACGCCTCTGCCTCGCCATGCTCTTCGTGAGGGTCGGCGGCGACCACCGGCGGGCAGCAGTCGTCGACCACCGCCGCGGTCGTGTCGGCGGCGGCAGCGGCCGGTACCTTGTCGGCCTTCACCGGCCCGCGATCGCAACCGGCGGCCAGCAGCAGGGCCGCCAGCAACAGCATGATGGTGTTCCTGCTCATCGTCCGTCCCCTTCGTGCAGCGGCGGCAGCGCCGCCAGGTACGCGACGTCAAGCGCAGCCAGAGCCGCCGACAGCCGCAGGTCGTTCAGTTCGCGACGGGCCTCGAGCTGTTCGCGTTGCGCGAGCAGGGCCTCGTCCAGCGTGATCTCGCCCAGTCGGTACGCGCTCTCGGCCAAGCGGACGCTCGCGTCCAGCGCGGCGGCCACCGCCTCGCCGTTGGCTTCGACGGCCGCCCGCAGTTCGTCCTGCCGGTGCCAGGCCGCGGTGACCGCGCTCAGGCGCGCGCGCCGCGTCGCGGTGAAGGTGTCGTCGGCCAGACGCGCCGCAGCGGCCGCCTGCCGGCGCTCGCCCTGGCCGCGCGCGAACAGGGGCACCGTCACGGTCAGGCCCATCTGCTTCAGGTCCGTGTCTTCCTCGCGCCCGCCGCCGCCGAACACGCCCAGCTCGGGCCAGGCCAGCGCGCCGGCTTCGCCGCGACGCTTGGCGGCGGCCGCCGCGGCCGCCGCGAGCGCCCGGAGCGCCGGCTGGGTCAGCGCGGCTTCGCGCACGTCGGCCAGCGCCGGCGGCGCGGGCCAGTCCAGGTCGCCGGCCACCTGCGGCAGCTCGGCCTCGTCCCACTGCAGCAGCGCCGCCAGTTCGGCCAGGGCGTCCAGTTCCGCGGCGCGATCGCCGGCGAACCCGGCCCGCGCGCGCGCCAGCGCCACGGTGGCCAGGGCGACATCGAGCGCCCCGGTTTCACCGGCCGCTTCGCGCGCGGTGGCGGCGGCGTGCAGCCGCTCCTGCACGGTGACGCCTTCGGTGGCCAGCAGGCGCTGCTGCCCCGCGTGCGTCGCGGTGAGCCAGGCCCGAGCGGCCTCGGCCGCAGCCTGCGCCCCGGCGTCCAGGCGTTCCCAGCCGGCGGCTTCGCGATCGGCGCGCGCGGCGCCGATGCGCGGCCCGCGCCCGGCCAGGTCCAGCTTCTGGTCGACGCGCCAGGCGCGGTCGGTCGTCGCCCGCCGCACCTGTTCCAGTTCCACTTCGGGGTTGTGGGCCCAGGAACGGGCGGTCGCCAGCGCGCCGTCGGCCTCGTCCAGGCGCGCGCGCGCGGCCAGCACCTGCGGCGAGCGCTCGCGGGCCAGGCGCAACACGGCGTCGCGGTCGAGCGGTTCGGCGCCGGCGGCGCCGGCAGCCAGCACGGCGGCCACCACCAGGGTGAGCAGGGACTTCATCGATGTTTCCTCCACGGCACAACGGGACGCAGGCCGGCTCACCGTGAGCCGGCGTGGCAAGGCGAGCAGTGGTGGAGGGTCAATTCCTGAGGATGGTCGAGCGCGCGGGCGCAGAGGGGGGCGCCAGGGAGGGGAGCGAGTCCAGGCTGAACGTCTCGACGCTCGCCGGCGCCAGCTCCGGCAGGACAGGCAGCAGTGCCGGTGCCGGTGTGGGGGAGGCGACCGACACCAGCATCGGGCTGGCCTCGGCCGTGGCGGTCAGGGTGCAGTACCCGCATTCCACGGGAGTGGGCGCCACCGGATCGCAGGGCTTCTCGCAGCAAACCGGGTCACAATGGCCCAGATCGATGGCCAGGGCGTTGGCCCCGATCACCAGGCAGCCCAGCAGGGCCAGGAGGATGCGGATGCGCGTATTCATGTCCGCCAAGGTTAAGACGTTGATGGCTCGGGGGCAACCGCCACCCTACCCTGCCGCCTCGACTTCATTATACACCGTATCGCGCAGCACCGGACGTAAACCTGCCGCCCGGATGAACGCGCGGATGTCCTCGACGGTCATCCCCTTGCCCGCGGCGCCGCCGGCGGCCAGGGTCACGCGCTCGTCGATGACCGTGCCGTCCAGGTCGTTCGCCCCGAACCGGAGGGCCACCTGAGCGATCTCGCGCCCGAGCATCACCCAGTAGGCCTTCACGTGCGGGATGTTGTCGAGCATCAGCCGGCTGATGGCCACGACCTTCAGCTTGGTCGTCAGGTCGGGCCCCGGCAGGTGCGCGAACTTCGTGTCCTTGGGATGGAAGGCCAAGGGGATGAAACACTGGAAGCCGCCGGTGAGTTCCTGCTGGGCGCGCAGCCGCACCAGGTGGTCGACCCAGTGGCGCGGCTCTTCGATGTGTCCGAACAACATCGTGCAGTTCGACTTCAACCCGAGCTGGTGGACGATGCCCGCCACCTCGAGCCAGCGCTCCGAACTCATCTTCTTCGAGGCGATCTGCTCGCGGATCTCCGGATGGAAGATCTCCGCGCCGCCGCCCGGGCAGCTGTCCAGCCCGGCCGCCCGCAAAATCTCGATCGTCTCGGGCACCGACTTCTTCGCCAGCTTGGCCAGGAAGTCGATCTCGACCATCGTGAACGCCTTCAGGTGCACCGAGGGGAACGCCGTCTTCAGCGCGCGCAGGATCTCGACGTACACCTCGAACTTCCACCGCGGATGCAGCCCGCCGACGATGTGGAACTCCGACACGTCCGGCGACCAGTCCCTGCGGGCCATCTCGACGCACTGCTCGGGCGAGTACGACCACGTGCCCGGCGCGTTGGGGTCATCCGCATACGCGCACAGCTCGCAGCCCACGTAGCACACGTTGGTCGGGTTGATGTGCCGGTTGACGTTGTAGTACACCGCGTCGCCGTGCATCCGCTCGCGCACATGGTGCGCCAGCATCCCGAGCGCGGGCAGGTCGTCGCTCGCGGCCAGGCGCAGGCCGTCCTGTTCGGACAGGCGCTCGCCGGCCTCGACCTTCAGGGCGATGTCGTGCAGGGGATGTCGGGTCGACAGCATGGGCACCACCAACGAAAAAGGGGGTCTGTGCACTGTGGCTCCAGACCCCCAAAACTAGGGGCAAAACGCCGCGCCGCCAGTGCGGGCCGGCCTAATCGTCCGCCTTGGCCGCCAACCGCAGCGTCGGGTGCAAACTGACGTCGAACACGCGGTGCTTGCCGTCGCGCACCAGGCGGATGCGCTCGACGCTCGCCCGGACGCCGGCCAGCGCCACCGTGATCTCGAAGTTCTTGTAGCGGAACCCGAAGTTGCGCAGCTTCTGCATGGCCGAGATCAACTTGCGCTCGGCTTCGGGCATCTGCTTGCGCCCCAGGAGGTCGTAGCCCTCGCAGGTCTCGAGCAGGCCCATCCAGAACAACTCGTCCCGGCCCTGGGCGTCGGCCAACCCCTCGGCGGCCAGCTTGGCGGCCTGCGCGAAGTTGCGGTTGTTGAAGGCGCCGATGGTCCTGTTCAGGATGTCGTTCATGCCGATTCCCCTCCTGGAGCGGAGGGTCGGCCCTCCGTCTATTCTTCTTCTTCTTCGTCCTCGAGATCGAGGTATCGGTTCGCTTCCTCTTCGAACGCGAACCGGGTGCGATCCTCGATGCGGTCGACGTACAGCACGCCGTCCAGGTGGTCGCACTCGTGCTGCATGACGACTGCCGGGAAGCCATCCAGGTCGAAGTCGACCTGCTTGCCGGTCTCGTCATAGGCCCTGACGTTCACCCGGTCCGGCCGCTCGACCCAGCCGCGCAGACCCGGCACCGACAGGCAGCCCTCGTACATCCCGAACGGTTCAGCGCCCGGGCGCACCGTGATCTCCGGGTTGATCAGCACCCGGAACTTCGGCCGTCCCTGGCGGTCGGTCTCGCCGCCGGCGATCACCAGCTGGACCGGCTGGTGCACCTGCGGCGCGGCCAGGCCCACGCCCGCGTACTCGGCCATCGTCTCGTACATGTCCCGGATCAGCCGCTGCACTTCCGGCCCCTGGATCATCTCGGGGGCGATGGCGGTGCATTTCTGACGCAGGACCGGGTGCCCCATGCGGGCGACCTTGAGAATGGCCATGTCGACGAGCCTCCTGGCGAACCGGGTTGATGGGCGGGCTGTTGTTCGGCCCCACCATAAACCCCATTTGCCGGGCTGGCAAAACCGGGTTGCAAGACACGCGCCCCTGGGCGTCCTGCGCCCCAAGGGCCCCCAACGGGCCGCAATTGCCCCGGCGGGGGTTTTCGGGGCGGCAGTTCCGTCCCCGGACCCGGCACGAAGTGCCCGCGGCGGCAGGGACTTGCGCCGGCGCAAGTCCGCCGGGCGCGCGAATTTTGTAAGATGTTGCCACGCAAGCGATTGTGTTTTGTGTGGTGTTTATGGCCAAGTCGCCATATACTTGTCCCCATGACGACCCCGACCACCACCCCCGCGGCCTACCGCCGCCAGGCCCGCATCCTCAAGGCGCTGGCCAACGAGTCGCGCCTGCTCATCGTCGACCGGCTCGGCCGCGGCGAGTGCAGCGCCGGTGACCTCGTGCAGATGGTCGGCCTCGACCAGACCACCGTCTCGAAGCACCTGGCCGTCCTGCGCGCGAACGGCATCGTCGAGGATCGCCGCGAAGGCAACTCCGTCATCTACCGCCTGCTGACGCCCTGCGTGCTGAACTTCCTCAGCTGTTCGCTGCAGGTCTTGCAGGAGCGGCGATGAAACTGCGCCGCTGGTTCGTGCTGCTCCCATTGTTGGTCGTGTGGTTCTTCATCTACCGCTTCCTGAAGCCGTTCTCAGAGTGGCTCACCTTCAGTGTGCTGCCGCTTGACCCCGCCACGCGCCTGGGCCAGGCCGTCGCCTTCTTCGTGTACGACACGCCGAAGGTGCTGATGCTGCTGGTGCTGGTCGTGTTCGGCGTCGGCCTCATCCGCACCTTCTTCACACCCGAGCGCACGCGCCGCACGCTGGCCGGCAAGCGCGAGACGGTCGGCAACGTGATGGCCGCGCTGCTGGGCGTCGTCACGCCGTTCTGCTCATGCTCGGCGGTGCCGCTGTTTTTGGGCTTCGTCGAGGCCGGCGTGCCGCTGGGCGTCACGTTCTCGTTCCTGATCTCGGCGCCGATGGTCAACGAAGTCGCGCTCGTGCTCCTGTTCGGCCTGTTCGGCTGGAAGGTGGCCGGCCTCTACCTGGCCACCGGCCTGGCCATCGCGATCGGCGCCGGCTGGGTACTTGGCCGCCTGCGGCTGGAGAAGCACCTCGAGCCGTGGGTGCTCGAGACGCGCCAGGGCGCCGTCGCCGCGGAAGACGAACGCCTCAACTGGAACGACCGCCTCGACCGCGCGCAGCAGGCCGTGCGCGAGATCGTCGGCAAGGTGTGGCTGTACGTCATCGCCGGCATCGCCGTCGGCGCCGGCATCCACGGCTACGTGCCCGACGGGCTGATGGCCGGCATCATGGGCAAGCAGGCCTGGTGGTCGGTGCCCGCGGCCGTGCTGGTGGGCGTGCCGATGTACTCGAACGCCGCCGGCATCATCCCCGTCGTGCAGGCGCTGCTGGAAAAGGGCGCCGCCCTGGGCACCGTGCTGGCGTTCATGATGGCCGTCATCGGCCTGTCGCTGCCCGAGATGGTGATCCTGCGCCGCGTGCTGAAGATGCCGCTCATTCTGGCGTTCGTCGGCGTCGTGGCGTTCGGCATCCTCGCCGTCGGGTACCTGTTCAACCTCGTTTTCTGAAGGGGCGCGCGATGAAGATCCAGGTTTTGGGCACCGGCTGCGCGAAGTGCGGCGAATTGACGACCCGCACCGAGGCGGCGCTGAAACAGTTGAATCTCGAGGTGACCGTCGAGAAGGTTTCCGACATCCGCGAGATCATGGCCTTCGGCGTGATGAGCACGCCGGCGCTGGTCGTCGACGGCAAGGTCTGTTTCGCGGGCCGCGTCCCGAACGTTGATGAGCTGGCGAAGATCATTGCTTCGTAAAGGAGTCCGAACCATGCGCAAGAACCTGCTGCTCTCGTTGCTGTTGCTTTGTCTCGCCGCCGGCGCCGCCCTGGCCGCCGACCCGGCGCCCGTGCCGCGCCTGATCGACTTCGGCGCCGACAAATGCGACAACTGCAAGAAGATGAAACCCGTTCTGAAGCAGCTCCGCACGGATTACGAGGGCATCGTGACGGTCGACTTCATCGACGTCTGGAAGGACACCGACGCCGGCAAGCCGTACAAGATCCGCCTGATCCCGACGCAGATCTTCCTCGACGCCGCCGGCAAGGAGGTCTTCCGCCACGAGGGATTCTTCTCGCGCGAGGACATCGAGAAGGTCTTCCAGGAGAAACTGGGCCTCGCCCCGGTGAAAGCGAAGGCGGACTGATGTCCTGGACCGAGCAGGCCTCCGAAGCCCTGGCCCGCGCCGCCGAAGGCAGCGCCGCGCTGGCGCCGATCGCCGCTTTCCTGGGCGGCGCGCTGACGGCGCTGAACCCGTGCGTGCTGGCGATGATCCCGCTGATGATCGGCGTCACGGCCGGTTTGGCCGGCCGCACCATCGAGGGGGCGCCGCAGCGGCGCGTCTGGCCGCGCACGCTGGGCTACTCGCTGGTCTTCGTCGCCGGCTTCTCGCTCGAGCTGGTCCTGCTCTTCGTCATGGCCGGCCCGCTGGTCGGCCTGCTGGGCGCCGCCTGGTGGAAGTACGTGCTGGCGGCGATCTGCGCGTTGCTCGGCGTCCACCTGCTGGGCCTGCTGCGATTGCCGTCGGTCCCCGTTCCCCAGCGCCTGACCCGCACGGCCGGCCTGGCTGGCGTGCTGCTGCTGGGCTTCATGTTCGGCCTGGTCTCGCTGCCCTGCACCGGCCCGGTGCTGCTGCTGCTGGTCGGCCTGGTCCCGCAGGTGGGCGCCGCGCGCGCGGGCACGCTCCTGTTCCTGTACGGCCTGGGCCACTGCCTGCTGCTGATCGCCGTCGGCACCTCGGTCGGCCTGGCCGGGACGCTGATCAACTCGACGCGCCTGACCAACGCCGCGCGCCGCCTCCGCCAGGGCGCCGGCGTCCTGGTCCTGGTCGCGGCAGCGTGGCTCGTCCTGAGGTGACGCGATGAAGCGCCTGTCGTTCCTGGACCGCTACCTGACGTTGTGGATCTTCCTGGCGATGGCCGTCGGCGTCGGCGGCGGGTACCTGTTCCCCCAGGTCGTGCCCTTCCTGAACCGCTTCAACGCCGGCACCACCTCGGTGCCCATCGCCATCGGCCTCATATTGATGATGTACCCGCCCCTGGCGAAGGTACGCTACGAGGAGTTGGGCCCGGTCTTCCGCAACGTCCGCGTGCTGGTGCTCTCGCTGGTGCAGAACTGGTTCGTGGGCCCGCTGCTGATGTTCGCCCTGGCCGTGATCTTCCTGCGCGACCGCCCCGAGTACATGACCGGCCTGATCATGATGGGCCTGGCCCGCTGCATCGCGATGGTCATCGTCTGGAACGACCTCGCGAAGGGCGACACCGAGTACTGCGCCGGCCTGGTCGCCTTCAACTCGATCTTCCAGGTGATCTTCTACCCGTTCTACGCCTACATCTTCATCACGGTGCTGCCGACCTGGTTCGGCCTCGAAGGATCCGTCGTCCACATCACGATCAGCGAGATCGCCCGCAGCGTCTTCATCTACCTGGGCATCCCGTTCCTGGCCGGCATCGTGACGCGCTTCAGCCTGCTGCGCCTGAAGGGCCGCGACTGGTACGAACGCGTGTTCATCCCCCGCATCAGCCCGCTGACGCTGGTCGCGCTGCTGTTCACGATCATCGTGATGTTTTCGCTCAAGGGCGAGGTCATCGTCCAGCTGCCCATGGATGTGCTGCGCATCGCCATCCCGCTGCTGATCTACTTCGTGGTGATGTTCTTCGTCTCGTTCTATATGGGCCACCGCGCCGGCGCCCCCTACGAGCAGGCCGCCACCCTGTCGTTCACGGCGGCCTCGAACAACTTCGAGCTGTCGATCGCCGTGGCCGTCGCCACCTTCGGCATCGGCAGCGGCGTCGCCTTCGCCGCGGTCATCGGCCCGCTGGTCGAGGTGCCGGTTTTGATCGGCCTGGTTAACGTGTCGCTGTGGATCGGTCGCAAGTACTTCAAGGTGGCCCGATGAACGCCTGGTATCCCGAAGCCCTGGCCCTGCACGAGGCCGCCCCCCGCGGCGTCCTGTTCCTGTGCGTGGCCAACAGCGCCCGCAGCCAGATGGCCGAGGCGGTCGCCCGCGCATTGGCGCCGGTCGATGTGAAGGTGTGGTCGGCCGGCTCAACCCCCACGCGCCTGCGCCCCGAAGCCGCCACCGTTTTGGCCGAGGTCGGCCTCGACACTTCGGCCCACTTCGCCAAGCACGTCTCGGCCATCCCGGCCGACGAGGTCGACGTGGTCATCACCCTGTGCGCCGAAGAAGAGTGCCCCGTTTTCCTGGGCCGCGCCCGCCGCGTCCACTGGGGCCTGCCCGACCCCGCCGCCGTCCACGGCGACGACGCCACCCGGTTGGAGGCGTTCCGCCGTGTGCGCGACGAACTGGGCGCCCGGTTGGCGGTCGTGTTCGGGTCGCCGGAGTAGCCTGCCTGGCCGCGTTGTTGTCCGGCGGCCTGGCCATCTCAGCCGGAACGCGGTCCGCTCGCCACATCTGCCGCCGATGGCGCCGCCACTTGTCCTGCCACTTGTCCCGCCACTTGCCCAACCACTTGCGCCGCCACTTGTCCCAGCACTTGCGCCGGCGCAACTCCCCCCGCGACTTCATGCGCGAACCGATGGCACCGACTGCACAACGTGGTCAGGTTCTCGGCCTTGTTCGACCCGCCCTGCGCCCGCGGCGTGACATGATGCACTTCCAGGAACCGCGTCGACCGGCAGCCGGGCGATGAACAGCGATGGCGGTCGCGGGCCAGCACGGAGGCCCGGATCTTGGGCGCGATGGTCGCTTTGTTCGCCCCGCCGGCCCTGCGCACCCGCGCGTCACAGGCCGCCGCCGCCACTTGCGCCGGCGCAAGTGGGAGCTCGCCGCGCCGGGTGACCGCCGCTGCCGCCCCGCAATCGGGACACTGGTGGATGACGACCTGCGTGGAGGGACCCGCGTGGGCCGCGCCGCCCGCTGCGCTCTCGACCAGCGCCTCAAGCCCCGCCAGCACCGTCTCGAGGCGATCGACCCCGGCCGCGACCAGGCCCAGCTTGTGGGCCTTCTCGAGCAGCGCTTCGAACCGGGCCACCTGCAGGCCGTCACCGCGCAGGGTGATGGTGGCGGGCAGGGGTTCGGCGGGGGTGGGCGTTTGCCCGGCAAACAGGGATCCCGCCGCCGCCGACTTGCGCCGGCGCAACTGGCGGACCTCCCGCTCCAACTCGCGCCGGCTCGTCACGGTCGCCTTCATCACCCACGCCGCCTGGGTCGCGGGGGTCGCCACCCGCGCCACCTGCTGGGCCTTGGTCCAGCCGAGTTCGCCCGTCGCGACCGCCCCCCTCAGCACCGGCAGCCGGTCCAGGTCGTCAGCCAGGCGCTTGAATTGCCAGTATCGATTGGGTGAAAAACCCAGTCCCTCGACGGCATAGATCTCGAGGCTGGCGAACCCGAGTGCCCGGAACAGCCCCCGCCGCTGGACCTCGGCGAACCACAAAACGGCGCACTCTCGGGCGCGGTCGCAGACCCCCAGCGCCTGGCGCAGGGAGGCGTCGACAGAGGCGGCGGGCAGGCCGGGGGCGAACTCGGGCAACGAAAAAGCGTCCATGATGGCCTCGTTCTCCGGGAGGAAGTTGAGGTCGAAATCAATGGCGAAATAATAGCGAAAACAACAAACAACCGCAAGGGGCAAAATGAATTATTTTCAACGGAATACTGTATACCACAACATCTGAGGCCTGGGCTGCGGCGGACCAAGGCCTCGCCGAAGCATCGGGGGTGGCCTCGGCGGCTCCACCCGCTGGCCTCCGCGGATCCACTTGCTGGCCCCGGCCACCCCACTTGCGCCGGCGCAAGTCGCCCCGGCCATCTGCACGGTACCGACCACGGCCACGCCCCGCCGCCCTACCCCGCCACTCCCCCCAACGCCACCCGGAACGGCCACATCTCGGCCGTCATGATCCCGTCCCGGACCGCCGGATCGTTCTGCACGACAGAACGCGCCGCCGTCTCGTCAGCGGCGTCGAAGATCACGATCCCGAACGTCTCAGGCCCGGTCGTCACCGTGCGCCCGGCCAGCCGGACAACACCCCGAGTGGCCTGCGCCTGCAGGTACGCGAAGTGATCCGCCAGGGCGGCGCCTTCGCGGCCGGTCAGGCCGGTCTCGAGCATGTCGGCCCGCACCGGCCGCAGCACGTAGATGAACTCAGCCATGGGGGAACCTCCGAAGGTCAGGACTTGAACTGGAGGTCGTACAGTTCCTTGTAGCGGCCGCCGGCGGCCAGCAGCTGGTCGTGGGTGCCGGTCTGGACGACGCGGCCCTCTTCCATCAGGTAGATGCGGTCGGCGCCGCGGATGGTCGACAGGCGGTGGGCGATGACGATGGTGGTGCGGTTGCGGACCAGGCGGTCGATGGCTTCCTGGACCAGCTTCTCGCTCTCGGTGTCCAGGGCGCTGGTCGCCTCGTCCAGCAGCAGGATGGCGGGGTCCTTCAGGATGGCCCGCGCAATCGACAGCCGCTGGCGCTGGCCGCCGGACAGGGTGACGCCGCGGTCGCCGATCACCGTGTCGTAGCCCTGGGGCATCTTCATGATGAACTCGTCGGCGTTGGCCGCCCGCGCCGCTTCGCGCACGCGTTCCAGCGGCACATCATCCAGCCCGTAGGCGATGTTCTTCAGCACCGAGTCGTGGAACAGGATCACTTCCTGCGTAACGATGCCCATGTTGCGGCGCAGCGACTGCGGGTCCAGCTCGCGGACATCCACGCCGTCGATCAGCACGCGCCCGGCATCGGCCACGTAGAAGCCGGGGATCATGTCCATCAGCGTGCTCTTGCCGGCGCCGCTCGAGCCCGCCAGGGCGACCACTTCACCGGCGCCGACCTTTAAAGACACGCCCCGCAGCACGGCCTCGCCCGGCAGGTAGCTGAAGTGGACGTCCTCAAGCTCGACCTCGCCGCGGGCGCGGCCCATCTCGCGCGTGCCCGGCAAAACGACGTTTTCGGCCGGCTCGTCCAGCACCATGAAGATGCGCTCGGCGGCGGCCAGGCCCGCCTGCAGCTCGGCGCCCAGCTGGCCCACGCTCTTGAGCGGCCGCACCATCGAAAAGATGACGAACAAAAAGACGATGAACATGTCCGGGGCCATCAGCCCGCCGGTGAACACGCGGCTGCCGCCGAACCAGAGCAGGAACAGGCCGACGAACATCGACAGCTGCTCGGTCAGGGGCGAGGACAGCTTCATCGTGTACTCGATGCGGAAGACCTGCTTGAACAGCGACTGCGCCTGCGCCCAGAACTTGGCGCCCTCGAACTTCTCCATCGCGAAGGCCTTGATGACGCGGATGCCGTAGACCGTCTCCTGCAGCGTCGAGGTCAGGTCGGCCATCTGCTCCTGCTGGCGATGCGACAGCCGCCGCAGCCGCTTGCTGATCGCCAGAATGACGCCCAGCGAGATCGGCATCAGCACGAACGCCAGCAGCGTCATCTGCCACGAGATGATGAGCGCAACCGCCAGGAACATCACCAGGTAGATGGGTTCCTTCACCAGCTTCATGAAGCTGGCGCCCACGCACTGCTGGGCGATGAGCACGTCGTTGGTGGCGCGGCTGATCAGCTCGCCGGCCTTGTGGCGGTGGTAGAACGACAGCGGCAGGTCGGTGAACTTGCGGTAGAGCTGGGCGCGCAGGTCGCGGATGACCGCATGGCCCACGTACGCCATCAGCACTTCCTGCAGGTAGCAGGCGATGTTCTTCAGCAGCGTGAACAGGAAGAACGACAGGCAGATGCGCAGCAGCGCCTCTTGCCGCGTGCCCTGCAGCAGGTTCTGGGCGGCCCAGGCCTTGAACTGCAGCTTGATCTCCTCGACGCCGCCCACCTTGGTGCGCAGCGCATCGTAGCGGGCGCGCCGGTCGGCGTCGGTCTCCAGGCGGAGCGCGGGGGAGTTCGTCGTCGTCAGCGCCTCGTCGGGCGCGGGGGCGGTCACGGCCGGCTTCTCGTCGCCCTTCAGGAAGAGCGTCTCGAGGAACGGCGACAGCATCGCGGTGCTGAACACGCTGGCCACCGAGAAGATGACCATGAACGTGACCGCCAGCACCAGTTGCCCGGTGTAGGGGCGGACCATCCTCAGCATGCGCAGGTATGTCTTCAAAGTGGCGCCCGACCTCCGGGGGCGAATGTCGCCGGGCGTGCCGGTCGCGGTCAAGCCCCGCGTTCTTTGGACGACAATATCCTGTTAGCTTTGTACGCCCACTTTGGAAGGAATCCTAAATGTCCGTCAAGTCGTTGCTGGGTCTGGCGATGGGGGCCTTTGTGGCCTTGCTGATCGGTTCGATCGGGTTTACCACGCACACCCTCGACAGCCAGAAGGCCGACGGGCTGCAGATCAACCTGGCGGGCCGGCAGCGGATGCTGAGCCAGAAGATGGCCAAGGAGGCGCTGGTCCTGCGCGGCACGCCCGCCGGTCCGGCCCGCGAAGAGGCCCGGGCGAAGCTGGTCGCAACGGTGGGCCTGTTCGACCGCACAGTGGAAGCCCTGCAGCACGGCGGCGTGACGCAGGACGGCGCCGGCAAGGACCTCACGCTGCCGCCGGCCACCGATGCGCGCGTCAAGGCGGCGCTCGACGAAGGCACCACCCTGTGGGGCGAGGTGAAGGCCGGCCTGGGCGCGACACTGGTCGCGAACGCCGAGCCGGACGTTGCCCGACTGGCCGCGCGCAATATCGACCTGATGAAGTCGATGGACGCGATCACGACGGCGTTCCAGGTGGCCAGCGACGGGCGACGCGCGGCCCTCACGCGTTTCCAGGTGGGGACCGTTGGCGTGGCTGTGCTCATGGCGGCGTTGATGGTGTGGCTCATCCACCGGCAACTGGTGGTGCCGCTGGTGCAGACGGCCGGCTACTCGCGCCGCGTTGCGGACGGCAACCTGGCCGAGCGGATGAAGAGCACCGGCAGCCGCGAGCTGCGCGAACTGGCCGACGGCATGAACGGCATGTCCGAGAGCCTGTCGGGGACCGTGCGCGAGATCACCCGAGGGGCTGAAGGTCTCAGCACGACGGCGGATGCGCTGCTCGAGCGCTCCCGGCAGGTGTCCTCCGTGGCCGGCAACGTGGTCGAAGAGCTGCATACGGTCGGTTCGGCCGTGGAGCAGGTTTCCGCCAGCATGGTGAACGTGGCCGGCAGCACGGACAGCATCGACGGCGCCATCTCGACGATCGCCGCGGCCATCGAGGAGATGTCCGCTTCCATGGCCGACGTTTCCGGCAACACGGACAATGCGGCGGCCATCACCAATCGCGCGGGGTTCATCGTCAACGAGACGCAGGGCAAGGTCGAGGAGCTGAACCGGGCCTCGGAAGAGATCAGCCACGTCATCGGGCTCATTGCCGCCGTGGCCAACCAGACGAACCTGCTGGCGCTCAACGCCACCATCGAGGCGGCCAGCGCCGGCGACGCGGGACGCGGCTTCGCCGTCGTGGCCAGCGAAGTGAAAGAGCTGGCGCGCCAGACCAATCGCGCCACCGAGGACATCCGCACGCGCGTCGAGGGCATCCAGAACACGACCCGCGAGGTGACGACGTCCATCGGCGAAATCGCCGGGATCATCGAGCAGATGGCCGGCATCTCGCATAGCATCGCCGGCGCCATGAACGAACAGTCGATAGCGGCGCGCGAGGTCTCCAGCAGCATCCAGCGCACCAGCCACGGCGCCGCCCAGATGAGCCGCAGCGTGTCAGAGGTTTCGTCAGCGGTGACGGAGGTTTCGCGCAGCCTGCACGGCGCCGTCGACGGCCTGCGGAGCATCAGCGGGAACATGCGGGAATTGTCGGGCGATGGCGATGGCGTTAGCGGCGACCGGGCCTCGGCCCGCAGCCTGGCCGACCTGGCGATCAGGCTGCGCGACACGGTGTCCAGTTTCCGGACGTGACCTGCGCCCGGCGCGACGATCCTGGCGGCCCGCTGCTCAGTGGGCCGCCAGTTCCTTTTCCAGGACCGCGATCATCGCCGCAAACTCAGCCTCCGCGAACCCCTCGGACTGGTAGATGATGCGCCCATCCCGCCCGATGACGTAGTTGCGGGGGATATACGCCGCCGCATACAGCCCATAGGCCGCCTTGTCGGCATCCAGGCCGATGATCCACGGCAGCTCGCGCTCCTTGGCGAACGGGCCCACCTTCGCGGCATCCTCGCCGCGCGCGACGGACACCATCACGAAGCCCGGGTTGGCGCCGAACTTCTCCCACACCTGGCTCTTGAGCTGCGGCATCTCGGCCTTGCACGGCCCGCACCAGGTGGCGAACCAGTTCACCAGCACGACCTGGCCCTTGTGGTCGGCCAGCGCGAACTGCTTGCCGTCGAGGGTCGGCACCGTGAATACGGGCGCTGGCTGGCCGGGCTTGGTGAGGGTCGACTCTTCGACGGTGGGATCGGCGGGTTTGGTGGCCGTCGGCGTGGCGTCGTCGGCCGCCGGTGCGATGGCTGCCGCCGACATGACGGCCGTCAGGATGATCGCGCCGATGATTGAAGGGCGTTGCTTCATTTGGTTGGTCCTCACTTGTCTGGCGGCGCGCGGTGTGTGAGTGATTTTTAGGGAGATGGTTGACCTATCAACCATCGACCGTGCCGCTCAATATAACCCACCGCCGGCCGATCGTGCGCGCCCAAAACACACCATACATCGTGTATACCGTCCACGATGTTTCCGAAACACAAAACAACATGGATCAACCCGGAACCCGCCGCTCCCCCGCCCGTTGAACTTTTCTTATCACCTGTGCCACGCTGCGCGCCTCTCTATATAGACAGGAGTCCCCATGACCAGCGACCCGACCCGCCGCGCCACCTTCGTGCTGAGCGAGGCCGAGAAGAAGCTGCTCATCCACATCGCCGACCGCCTGCCGCGGTGGGTGCTGCCGGACCACCTGACCCTCTTCGGGATGTTCGGCTCGGCCATCGTGACGGCCGCCTACCTGCTGAGCAACCAGGCGGTGTGGTGGCTGTGGATCGCGAACCTGGGCTTCGCCATCAACTGGTTCGGCGACAGCCTCGACGGCACCACCGCCCGCGTGCGGAAGATCCAGCGCCCGCGTTACGGCTTCTACCTGGACCACCTGACCGACGCCTTCTCGACCATCGCCATCGGCCTGGGCCTGGGCTTGTCGCCGTACATGCTGCTGTCGGTAGGGCTGGCGATCGTCGCGGGCTACCTGGTGCTCTCGATCAACGTGTATCTGGAAAGCCAGGTGCTGGGCGACTTCCGCTTTGGCTACGGCGTCGTCGGACCGACCGAATCGCGGTTGATCCTGATGGGCCTCAACACGGCCGCGGCGCTGCTGGGCCCGGTGCCGTTCAAGGTGTTCGGGGTGGGCGCGACGGTCTTCGACCTGGCGGGCGTGGCGGCGGTCGGCGGGATGATGCTGATGCTGTCGCGGCGGGTGGCGCGGAATCTGGGCCACTTGGCGAAGCTGGAGCCGGCGAACACGAGGCGGGAGGAGTCGTAGTCGCAGCGGCGGAACTTGCGCCGGCGCAAGTGCCGGTCGGGTCACAAGTGGCCGACGGCGCCGCGGTTCAGTCCCGCCGCGTGGCGATCCCGAGCTGGGTCAGCTTGCGATACAGCGTGCTGCGTCCCATGCCCAGCGTGCGGGCCGCATGCAACCGACTGCCGCCGCTTTCTTCGATGGCCAGCAGGATGCGCGTGCGCTCGGCGGTTTCCTCGGCGGTCAGGCCGGCAGGGGCCGGCGGGGGCGGGACCGGCGTGTCGTGCGGCCCCTCGGCCAGGAAGGACGGGCCATCGGCGCGGGGAACCGCCACCTGCACGCTGCCGCGCGTCGACAGGCCCAGGTGTGCGCGCCGCGCCACGATCGCCACTTCGCGGGCGTTGCCGGGCCAGTCGTGCCGGGACAGTTCCGCGAGGCTGCGCCGGTTGAAGTACTCGGCCAGGTCGACCTGCCGCTCGGCCGCCAGGCTCAGGAAGTGCCGCAGCAGGGGCAGCACATCCTCGGGCCGCTCGCGCAGCGGCAGGATATCCAGCTCGAGCGTCTGCAACCGGTAGTACAGGTCGGCCCGGAATCTTCCGTCGGCCACCATCTGCCGCAGGTTCGCATTCGTGGCGGCGATCAGCCGGATATCGACGGACCGCGGCTTCGGATCCCCGATCGCCTGGTACGTCCCCTCCTGCAACAACCGCAGCAGCTTGGGCTGCACCTCGAGCGGCAACTCGCCGATCTCGTCGAGGAACAGCGTCCCCCCGTCGGCCTGCGCCGCGAACCCGGTACTGTCCCGCTCGGCCCCGCTGAACGCCCCGCGCGTGTGCCCGAAAAACTCACGCTCGAACATCGTGTGTGGGATGGCCGCCACATTGACCACGACCAGCGGCCGATCGGCCCGGGAGCCATGCCTGTGCAGGCGCCGCGCCAGCACTTCCTTGCCCGTGCCGGTTTCGCCGGTGATCAGCACCGGATCGGGACAGGAGGCGAACATGTCGCAAAGCTGCAGCAGGTCGCGCATGGCGCTGCCGGCGTGGACGACGACATCGCCGGGAGCGTAGGCGGAGGGGGAGCCGGGTTTGGTGGTGGTGCGGCCGGCTGCGGCGCGCATCGCCGAGACGCGCGCCACGGTGGCGCGGCAACGGTCGGTCCACCAGCGGACGTCGATGCGGATAGCAAGGTCAAGGGCCGTAGTGGCTTGCCGCCACGCCTGGTCCAAGACGGCGTGTGTAGGGATCGCACATCGTCCAGCGTCCAATTCCCCTAGGCAAATATCCACACTGTGCAGCAAAGCGATCACGGCCTCATGTCGTGCGCCAATCTCCTGCAAAACAGAGGACGACTTGTCAATGAGTCGGCGTGCGCCAACAAGGTCGTGAGAGCGATAGGCCACCTCGCTCATAACCCGGAGTGTAACGCCTTCCTCAAATCGATCCTTCTGTGCGCGGCTCAGGTGAAGCGCGCGCTGCAATTCCGGCATGGCATCTGCCGGCCTGTTCTCCAAACAGAAGCACTCTCCATTGCGCCGGCGCAATTCCATAACCACATCACCATCGGGCGCGATCTTGGACGCAATTGCCATGGCGCGTGCGTAGAATCGTCGAGCAGCTTCGGTTTGGCCCTCGTCGCGATAAACGTCGCCAAGGAATTCAAGAGAGAGGGCCTCTTCGCGCGAGAATTGCAGCTCTTGGGCTTGGTTGTAGCCCGTGTGAAGGTGGCGGCGTGCGGTTTCAAAGTCTCGGGTCAGGCGGAAGGCATTTCCGAGAGCAATGTTCGCAAAACATTGCGACCGGACAACACCAGCTGCCTTGCCGAGCTTAAGTGCCGCTTCTAGATGCCCATGCGCTTGAGTGTATTCAGCTAGCTTGTAGCACGTGATACCCGAGTTAAGGCTAACCATCGACATCTTGCGCGTAAGTCCGCGCTGCTGAAACACAACACGAGCACGGTCCAGCCATCGCAAGGCGTCGCGATATGACGAAGCCTGCATGTGGACGAAACCAAGATAGTTGGCGGCAAGTCCAGACCAGTATTCATCGCCAACCAGCGATGCCAGCGAGTGCGCGCGCTCAAGAGACTCCAACGCCCGATCAACCATGCCCAGCCGGTTGGCCGCCATCCCGTTGACAAAGAGAAAGCCGAATAGGTGTGCCGGAATGGGGTCGAGGTGGCGCCGGATATAGTCTGCCGACAGATCCAGCGCCTCCGTCAGTCTGTCGCTTTGTGTAGCAAGCGCGCACTCCACAACCTGCAACTCTGGGAACTCTGCTCGTGTTGAGTCGTCTAGGCTAAGCAGTAGGTCAGCCAATTCGTCGAGCTGCATGCCGTGGAACAGATTCCACGCATGAACCACCAATGCGCGCCCGAGAGAGACGCCAGTTTGGCCAAGAGGGCTTTGATGCGATTCGCGAAGAAATGGCTCTAGGCACGCGCTAGATTGCGCAAATTCCTCACGCTCATGCAGCAGCAGAGCCTGTTTGTACACACCCGCAGGAACCACGCGAGATGCAAACCAAGTTGAGTTGATTCCGGCGGGAAGTGTCATTTGAGGCTGCCCGCCTTTGCCGTATCGGTTGTAACGAGCAAGAAATGCAAACCAGCGCCATCAAAGTAAGGGATCAGCACGAATCCGAATTTACGCGCGACTGCAGGCGCGGAATTGTCGCCACTGGGCAGTGTAGAGGAATTGTCTCCCTCGGTCGGCCGGTCAGTGCTGCCCCCAGAAGCAATACCCCACCCATCCCCCGGATCCCCCGCCGTCCCAATCGAGATGTTCTCTCTAGCGCACACCGGTACAGCCGCAGTACCAAGCCACGACAGCATGGCAAGGAACAGCACCAAGCCTACTCGACGTTTATTGACGCGCGTCATCATGTTCATCAACCCCACAAGGCTCGGGAGGAAGTTCCCGTCGGCCTGGCATGGCAAGACCGATGGGGAAGCCTTGCTAGTCGCGTCTTCTAAGTTGTCGATCCTGGCTTCGCGAACGCACATGATCGTACCCGAAATCACTCTGTGATTTCAAGGGGCTGTGCGCCAAATGACGCAAAAAGGCCCACTTGACCGGGTGGTCGGCGCTGCCGAATCGTGATGTTTGATGGGAGGAAGGCAGACATTACCCGACCCGAAAGCCATCGTCAAGCGGCAAGAGGCCAAAAAAACGCCGGCGCGGGCAACTCCACCTCGCCCAAGTGGGGTCCACCCGCGCCGGTTCCGGGCCTTGGGGGCCCGGATCCCCTGGCCGGGGTGGCTGGCATGGGGCCGCCACCCGCTAACTGTCCCAAAACTGTCCCGACCCGACCGATTCTCCTATACATGCATCATGTACTGCCATATACCTTCAGCCAGTGCCTCCGGGGATGGAGGGCATGATGATGGACGAGCGTTCCGTATGACGGAACACTAGAGCGATATTTTGGGGACATGATGCAAAAGAAAAAGACGCCTGACCGCTCCTATGGGGAGAAGCTGATCCGGCTTTTCGCGCGCCTGATGTTCACGGGCCAGAAGCACTCCCTGACCGATCTCGCCAAGTTCCTGGGCTGTTCCAAGCAAACCGTGCTGCGGTTGGTCGACGACATCACGCTCGCCTATGACGTGCCGTTGCGCGACGAGATGCGCGGCGGGCGCAAGTGGGTGTGGATCGAGCGCGGTGATCACCATACCGGACAGGAACCGGCGGCTCTCCTGAGCGAGGGGGAGCATCGCACGCTGCAGATGTGCCGTGCGTTCACCGAGCACCTGCTCGGCCGCGACACGTTCGACGAGATCGAGCGTGCCATCGAGAAGAGCGGCCATCACCTGCCCGCGGGCGTCGAGGACGGGACCGTGTTCGGTGTCGTGCGCTCGGGCGTCATCGATTACACGAAGCACGAGGAAGTGCTGCGCGCGCTGTTGTCCGGCATGGAGCATCGTCGCGTGTGCGAGGTGAGTTACCGCAGCCTCGGCGCGCCCGCCGCCAAGGTCTTCCACATCAAGCCGCTGCAGATCTTCGCGCATCACGAGACCGTCTATGTGCACGCGCGTCGCGCCCGGACGCCGGGGCAGCCATACAAGTCTCCGAAGTACGACCCGCTGCTGGCGTTGCATCGTTTCGAGAACGTCGAGACGACCGACGTGCCGTTCCATCGCCCGAGCGGTTACAGCTTCGAGAAGGTGATGAACCAGGGATTCGGCGTGTGGACGCAGAAGCGGTTCCGCGTGGTGGTCGAGCTCGAGGGCTGGGCGGCGGCGTTCGCGCGCGAGCGCACGTGGAGTCCGGACCAGGAGATCGCCGACCTGTCCGGCGGTCGCCTGCGCCTGGCGTTCTGGTCGACCAGCGAGCCCGAGGTGATGTCGTTGCTGCTCGGCTTCGGGGCCTGCGCGCGCCTGCGCGAGCCGGCGGTGCTGGTCGAGAAGCTGCGCCACGAGGTGATGCAGATGGGGCGCGGCTACGAAACGACTGCGGAACAGGCGGAAAGTCCCGACTGACGATTCCCGACCATCCTCGACAAAAAACGAACGGGGGAGCCCGAAGGCTCCCCCGCCGTCTATCGCGACCGTCCCGGCGCTTGGAGGTATTACTGTTCCCCCGGTGCGGATCGCGACGGGCGATCTAGTTCTTGCCGCCGAGGCCGGTGCCGTCCAGCACGGGGACGCAGGTGCCGTCGCCCAGGCCTTCACCCGGACCGAAGCCGGTGCCGTCGCGGGGGCCCGTGCCGCCGGTGCCGGTGCCGTCGCCGGGGCCGAAGCCGGTCTGCGTGCCCTGCAGGTACTTCCACTTGTAGCTCTCGCGGTACATGAAGCCGTCCTCGCCACCAGCGCCGGTGCCGGCATCGAGGCGGCAGCCCGTGCCGTCCAGCGGGGGAGCGTAGTCCGAGTCCAGGCCGTTGGGGATGCCGTCGCCGTCGGCGTCGGGGGCCAGGTCGTTGTAGCCGTCGCCGTTTTCGTCGAGGAAGCCGCCGACGCCGTTGCCGAAGTCGCCGAGGCCGGTGCCGCTGCCGTCACACTGCGCGTACAGGGGCGAACTGAAAGCTGCGATCGCGAGGATCGCCAGGGCGCTGAGGATATTACGGGTCTTCATGGTCTACTCCTTGCGTCGTCCGTGTCTTGAACCGGCGAGGTCCAACAGGGACAACCCCAAGCATCAGGCGGGCCAGTTTCCGAAGTCATGTCCGCGATTGCCGGAAACCCCTGTTTCCAAAGGCAATTCAGGCACATGGCGACATCGTCGGCGAAGCCGTTCGCCCCACGCGGTCTCGACGATCTCGTCGAACCGCTCGACGAACCTTGTCGCCACGCCATGGGTGGGATACCATCGGGGTGCCGCAACAGGTCACCGACCTCGCGAACGCGCGCATGGGAGCGTCAAACTTCATGAAGCAACCCTCGCCACGACGAACCTGGCTCCTGCGGGCGCCGTTCGTGATGGCCATCCTGGTGCTGGCCGGCGCGGTGTTCGTGGTGTCGACGCTCCGTGAGATCAGTTCCACGCGCGCCACGCTGCTGGCTTTGAGCACCGATCACGCCGAACGCGTCCGGTTGGTGGTGGGCGAGAGCGAAGCCCACGCGGTCACCGCCTTCGAAGCCTGGGAGAAGCAGGCGGGTGAGCGATTGCTGGCCGTGGCGGCGCTCGCGGACCGGATGGTGGCCGACGGTCGCCGCACGCAGGCGCGCATGGACAGCCTGGCGACCGCGAACGACCTGGTCTGCCTGACCGTGCGCGCGGGCGATGGCCACGTGCTGGCGGCGGCGCAGGTCTCCGACGACGAGCACCAGGAAGCGGCCTGCTGGGACGAGTTGGCCACCGGCGGGCTGACCGACCTGAAGCCCGGCGAGTCGCGGGCGCAGCACGTGTCGATCGGGAACGGCTCGACCTACCGTCTGATCGGCGCGCGCCGTCGCCCCGACGGCGGCCTGGTCTGCGCCGGCATGGACGAGAAGGCGCTGGCGCAGGTGCGGCGGAGCATCGGCCCGGGTCGCCTGCTGCAGGCGCTCGGCCGGCAGGAGGGCACCGTGTTCCTGGCGCTGCAGAACGCCAGCGGCATCCTGGCCGCGACGCCGAACGTCACCGAACTGTCGTCTGTCGGCGAGGACACGTTGCTGGCCCGGGTGCTGGCGACCGGCCAACCGGCGCAACGCGAGATCACCTTCGACGGGCGGCCGACGCTCGAGACCGTGTCGATGCTCGCGGTCGATGCGCGCTCGGTCAGCCTGCTGCGCGTGGGCCAGGACCTGACCGGGGTCCGGAAGCTGCAGCGCGACACCGCGCGCAGCCTGGCCGTCCACTCGCTGTTGCTGTTGGTCGCCCTGGGCGCCGGCGCTGCGCTGCTGCTGGCCAGCCGTCGCCTGGATGTGGCCAATGCCGCCTGGGAGGCGGCGCGCCGCGAAGTCACCGCCCTCGAGGCGGAACAGGCGCGTCGTGAACGCAGCTTCGCGCTGGGCGAACTGGCTTCGGGCGTGGCGCACGAGATCCGCAACCCGCTCAACGCCATCGGCATGGTCGCGCAACGGCTGGGCCGCGAGTTCACGCCGACGGCCGACGTGCCCGAGTACCGCCAACTGACCGACACCGTGCGCGGCGAGGTGGGGCGCATCAACCGGATCATCGAGCAGTTCCTGCGCTATGCCCGGCCGGCGGCGCCCAGCCCGCGCACGGTCGACCTGGCGGTGCTGGTGCACGACATCGCCGCGCTGGTGCGGGCCCGGTTCGACGTTAAGCAGGTCACGCTGGCCGTTGTGGCCCCGGCGCATCTCGAGGCCATCATCGACCCGGACCTGATCAGCCAGGCGTTGCACAACCTGCTCGACAACGCGCTGGATGCGTGTCCGGCCGGCGCCATGGCGACGATCGAGCTGCGCGTCGAGGGCGATCGCGTGCTTCTGGCGGTGCGCGACACCGGCCCCGGCATCGTACCGGCCGACCTGCCGCGCCTGTTCAACCTCTACCACACGACCAAGCCCGACGGCACGGGTGTGGGATTGGCCATCGTCGACCAGGTGGCCTCGCTGCACGGCGGTCGGGCGCTCGCTGCCAGCGAGCCCGGCCAGGGCGCCACCTTCACCCTCGACCTGCCGCTGTCCGGCGCGGCCCGGGATGCATCATGACCGACGCCAGGATCCTGATCGTCGATGACGAAGCCGTGCAGCGCGAGTCGCTGGGCGGTTTCCTGGTCAAGCAGGGCTACGATGTGGTGCTGGCGGCCGACGGCGCGGCGGCGCTGCGCATCGTGCAGACGGCCGTTGTCGACGTCATGCTGACGGATGTGCGCATGCCGGGCATGGACGGCGCCGAACTGCTGGCGCGCGCCCGCGAGGCCAACCCGCTGCTCGAGGTGATCGTGATGACGGCGTTCGGCACCATTGCCGACGCGGTCGAGGCGATGAAGCACGGCGCCGCCGGCTACCTGACCAAGCCCGTCGACCTCGATGACATCCTGATGCAGGTGCGCAAGGCCGTCGAGCGCCGCAACCTGGTTTCCGAGGTGCACGAGCTGCGTCGGCAGCTGGCCGTGGCGCACTCGTTCGCGGGCATCGTGGCGACCAGCCCGGCGATGATCGCGGCGCTGGACATGGCCGCGCGTGCGGCGACGACCGACGCCACCGTGATGGTGCTGGGCGAGAGCGGCACGGGCAAGGAGCTCGTGGCGCGCGCCGTCCACCAGGCCAGCCCGCGGCGCGACGGGCCGTTCGTCGCCGTCAACTGCGCGGCCATCACGCCCACGCTCCTGGAAAGCGAGCTGTTCGGCCACGAGAAGGGCGCCTTCACCGGCGCCGACAAGGCGCGGGCGGGGCGTTTCGAGGCTGCCCACGGCGGCACGCTGTTCCTGGACGAGATCGGCGACCTGTCGCCCGAGTTGCAGGTGAAGCTGCTGCGCGTGCTGCAGGAGCGCTCGTTCGAGCGCGTCGGCAGCAATCGCACCATCACCACCGATGCGCGCATCGTCGCCGCGACGCACCGCAACCTCGGGCAGATGGTGGCCGACGGCGCCTTCCGCCAGGACCTCTATTACCGTCTGGATGTCGTGAACATCCAGTTGCCGCCCCTGCGCGAACGGCGCGGTGACATCCCGGCGCTCATCGAGCATTTTCGTCGCAAGGCGGTGGCGCAGTACCTGCGCCCGGTGGAGTCGATCAGCCGCGAGGCGATGGACCTGCTGGTCAAGCACGATTACCCCGGCAACGTGCGCGAACTGGAGAACCTGGTCACGCGCATGGTGGTGCTGGCGCGGGGGGCGGTGGCGACGCTGGCCGACCTGCCGGGCGGCGCCGGCGCGCCCGAGACCAGGCGCCTCGAGGATTGCGGTGGCGACCTGCCGGGCCACCTCGAGGAGATCGAGAAGCGCGTGATCCGCGAGGCGCTCGACGCCGCCGGCGGCAACCAGAGCCAGGCCGCGCGGGCGATCGGATTGAGTGAGCGCAACCTGCGCTACAAGCTCCAGAAGTGGGGCTGGTAGGGCGTGGGCCGGCCGTCGGTTCGGTCGAGTGGTTCGACGGAATCGTCGAAGCGTGACGGTGCCAGGCGCCCTCGGTGAAGACGTAAGAGTCGCTGAAGCAACACATTAAGCAGCGAACGCAGTTGGGCCGCGATCTTGCATGAAGGACCCTGTGCCCGCGCAAGCGGTGTACAGGAGCGGAGTCGGGCCGCATGCAACCCTGCGCGTCTGCTGCGTTCCGATGACGACGGGTGGGTGGGGGAGAAGGCGAGGCTTCCCCACCCTTCCCGCCGACAAGGAGAAGGCGGTCATGAAGTACATCATCCTGCTGCTCTGCACCATGACTGTGTCGACGGCTCTGGCCCAGGACGTGACGAGGCCGGCGCCCGCTGTGGCGAATGCCGGTTGGGTCGATCGTGACGGTGACGGTCGCCACGACCTGTTCAGCGACGCCGATGGCGACGGCATCAACGACGCGAACGGACAGGTCTACGCGCATCGCTTCGCCTGGGCCGATGCCGACGGCGACAAGCTGAACGACCGCTACCGCGATGCCGATGGCGACGGCGTCAACGACCTCGAAGTCGCGTTCCGCGACACCGACGGCGACGGGCGCGACGAGAACGTGCTCGATCTCGACGGTGACAGCCGCAATGACATCACCGGCGTCGGCTACACCCGTGACAACCTGCATGGCGACCGCTTCGGGTTCGTCAGCGACGGCGTTGCCTGGGTGGACGAAGACGGCGACGGCTTTGCCGACAATCCGGCCGACCAGGGGCGCCGCGGCCGCAGCGACCGGTTCATCGACAGCGACGGCGACGGGATGGCCGACGGTTGCTGGTTCCAGGACGGCGGTTTCCAGCACCACCGCGCGCGCACGGGCCAGGGGGGCGGCGCTGGTGGTGGGGGCGGCGACGGAGGCCCGGGCTTCGGTCATAACGGCGGTTGGCGCTGGGAGCCTCTCGGCGGGAGCGACCAGTGAGCGCGCGCGCGGCACGGACCCTGCTGGCGGCGCTGCTGCTGGTGGCGGCGTTGCCGCTGGGCGCGGCGGCCGGCGTGGGCGCCGGGGCATCGGCCACGCAGGTGTGGACCGAGAACATCTTCGGCACCGAGCCGTCGCCGAGTGACGGCATCACCGACGGCCGCGGCTGGCTGGCCTGGACGCCGAGCCCCGCGTGGCGCTTCGCCGCGAACGGGCGTCGGCTCAATTTTCGGGACAATCCCGACCTCAACCACGGCTACCTCACGCTGAGCGCCGAGGCGATTCCCAGCGCCCCCAACGCGCGAACGCGAGTGCAGTCCGGCGTTTCGGGCGCCTGGCGCCTGAACGCCGACCTCTACGCGCCGTTCGATTACCGTGATGCCCTCGCGTACGTCTCCGCCAAGCACTACCTGACCCCGAGCTTCACCGCGCAATTGCGCGCCGACCTCTCTGCGCGCACCTACCCGGACCAGTCGGCCGAGGATGCGCGCAAGGCCTGGCTGACCGCGCGCGTGCAGCGTTCGCTGCCGACGCGGACCAGCGTGACCATGGCGCTGCGCACGGGATGGAAGACCTATGTCGATGATGCGCGCAGCAACGCGGGCGCGCGCGAACTCAACGTCCAACTGGCGCAATCCATCTCCACGCGCCTGGCGTTGCGTTCCTGGTGGTCCAACTCGCACCTGTTCCAGCACGGCGATGCCGCGGCGCAGATGGCCGCCTTCGACAACCCGCTGATGGACGAATTCTCGTTCGACGGCAACCGCGTCGGCATGTCGCTCAAGGTGATCGCGCCGCTGAACCTGGCCTTCGAGCTGTCGGGCGAACGCGCGTGGCTGGACTACCCCGGGCGTCCGCCCGCGCTGTACGACCCGGTGACCGACAAGTTCCTCCTCAACGGCACGCTGCTGGCCCTCGGTGAAGGCGAGCGCAGCGATTCGGTCACACGCCTGCGCCTGCAGGTCGAGCGCCGGGGAGCCCGCCTGTGGGGCGACACCCGGGTGGACCTGGACGCTGCCCTGGAATGGAACGACCAGTCCTCGAACGACCTGTACTGGCAGTGGAGCGGGCTGGCGGGTCAGGTGGGGATGTCGCTCCAGTTCTGAACTTCAGAAGGTTCCTCCGCGGGCTCCAACGATTCGCCCCGCCCTGCTGACCGACCCCTGGAGGCCGCGTGCACCTTGACGCGGCCTCCGTCGCACGATATAGCTTTCCGAGATTCGTTCCCGGCTGGATGATCCCCACTTCATTATCCGGACGTCTGCTCAACAGGAAGTGAACCATGCGTCTCCCGTTTCACCGGCCTGCCACCTGTCTCGTGATCGGACTGGCATTGGTCGCCCTGGCCACCGTCGCCGCCGCGGAACCCGCTGCCGCCGGCCTGCGCCACTGGGCGTTCGGTTGGGATCCGGGCCTCTCGCAGACGGGCCTGACGGTGCGTTACCGTCCATTGCCCGACTGGGACCTGTCCGTGGCGGCCGGGCCCAACGACTACCGGCGCGACTACGAGAGCGCGCGCCAGAACTGGGAGGAAGGCGTCGAGGCGGCATCCGGCCAGTTGACGAACAACCGCGAGGAGTCGGGCTGGGTGCGCCTGGCCGCGGCCCGGCGGTTCTGGCAGGAAGACCGGGTTTCGGTCAGCGGCGTGTGCGCGGCGTTCTACACCTGGCGCGCCCAGGAGGATCGGTTCCGGGAGTACGACACGTTCTCGAACCCGTACCCGGACTACGCCAACCGTCGGTATCACTACGATGTCGACACCTGGGCGCTGGCGCTCTCGATCCGGCCCTCGGTCAGGATCTCGCCGCGCATGCAGGTCGAATTCGAGGGCGGGCTGCACCTGTCGCGCAGCACATCGACCAACGAGTACGAAAAATGGTGGGACGCCGCGCCGGGCTACACGCACGAGCAGGAGACGGTGCACACCAACTATTTCCGGACGTTCGGCGGCTTCGAACTGTCGTCCCTGAAGTTCATCTTCTGGTTCTAGTCCTCGCCTCTGGACAGCCGACCCCCCGTGGTGCCATGCTCGGTGACGAGCCTGCAGCCACGGGGGGTCTTCCTTTGTCCACCATCCGCATCGCTTCGTGCATTGCCGTCCTTCTGTTGATCGCCGCGCCGGTGTTCGCGCAGGCGCCCGACGCGGGCCTGGCCGTCATCACCGCCGACAAGCTTCTGGCCGACGTCGCCCACCTGGCCGACCCGGCGCTGGACGGCCGGCTGGCCGGTTCGCCCGGATACGTGACGGCCGCGCGCTGGGCGGCCGACCGGTTCGCGTCGCTGGGCCTCGAGCCCGGCGGCGAGGACGGCTACCTGCAGTGGTTCGACATCGAGTACAACGCGTTCACCGCGACGCCGACACTGGCGGTGGCCGGGGCCGACGGTGCGTTCACCGATTGCGCGATCGGGGCCGACTTCACCGCGCGCGGATTTTCCGGCAGCGGCGACCTGTCATCGTCGGTGGCGTTCGTCGGCTACGGCCTGAGCCAGCCCGACCGCGGGTACGACGACTACGCCGGTCTCGACGTGACGGGGAAGATCGTCCTCTGCTTCAAGCCCAACCCGTCCTGGGCGCCCGGCGACAGCACCACGTGGGCGCCGGACAGCCAGACGCCGCGGCAGAAATCGCTGGTTGCGCAGGCGCACGGCGCCATCGGGCTGCTGTGGTTCGAGACCGCGGCGCCCGGCAAGCCGGCGCGCGCGCCCATCGGCAGCGTGCTGCACGGGCCGGGCGTGATGCCGGAACGGTTCCCACAGTTGGAGATCAGCGAGGCCGTGGCCGAGAACCTGCTGGGCGCCGGCGCGGGCGAGGCCGCGCGGCTGCGCGGGCTGATCGACCAGGCGAAGAAGCCGCAGTCGCGCGCGCTGGAGGCGACGGCGAAGGTCTCGGTCTACGCCGACTACAGCGCGAAGCACCCGACCTGCAATGTCGTCGGCGTGCTGCGCGGCAGCGATCCGCAGCTGGCCGCGCAGGCGCTGGTGATCGGCGGCCATCTCGACCACGTGGGAAGGCAGGGCCCGGGGCTCTACTTCCCTGGCGCGAACGACAACGCCTCGGGCGCCTCGGCGGTGCTGCGCCTGGCCGAGGCCTTCACGCGCGCGGGCACGCGGCCGGCCCGCACGGTCGTGTTCGTGCTGTTCTCCAGCGAGGAGTCGGGTCTGGAGGGTGCCAAGTGGCACGCCGCGCATCCGTTCCTGCCGCTGAAGGACACCCCGGCGATGTTCAACCTCGACTGCGTGGCCTGCGGCGACAGCATCCAGGTGGGCTCGGGCAAGACATCGCCCGAATTGTGGGCCCGTGCCCGCGCCCTGGACGAGGCCGGCGACAGGTTCATGGTCACCCGCACCTGGGCCGACGGCGGCGCCGACGCGACGCCGTTCCATCAGGCGGGCGTCAAGACGCTGTACTGGGTCACCACCAAAAGTTACCCGCACCTGCACGCGCCCGCCGACCTGCCCGGGACGCTGAACGGGCCGCTGTACGAGAAACTGGTGCGCCTGTGCTTCCGCACGGCGTGGGACGTGGCGATGGGGGGCGGGTCGTGAAGACGGCCGGTTGCGCCGGCGCAAGTCGGGCGCTCATCATCGTGGCCGTCGTGGTGGTGTTCGCAACCGCGGCGCTTGCCGCCGATGAAACCTGGTCCCCGCGCCCTGACTGGGAGCGCTACTTCAAGGATGCCGGGGTCGTCGGGACCATCGTCGTGGCCGATGAGCGCGACGGCGCGCGCTATGGGTGGAACATTGAGCGCGCCGCAACGCGGTTCTCGCCCGCCTCGACCTTCAAGGTGCCGCACCTCCTGTTCGCCCTCGATGCCGGCGTAGCGCGCGACGAGTTCCAGGTCTTCCCGTGGGACGGGACCTCGCGGGACATCGCCGGCTGGAACGCCGACCAGACGCTGCGCTCGTCGCTGCGGTACTCGGTGGTGTGGCTGTACCAGGAGTTCGCGCGGGCGATCGGCCGCGAGCGGGAGCGCGAATACCTCGCGAAAGGCGACTACGGCAATCGCGTGATCGGTGACGGTGTTGATACGTTCTGGCTGGACGGCTCGCTGCGCATCTCGGCGTTCGAGCAGGTCGCCTTCCTGCAGAAGCTGTACCGCAACCAGCTGCCGTTCGCGGTCGAGCACCAGCGCCTGGTCAAGGACCTCATGATCAACGAGGCCGGCCGCGACTGGATCCTGCGCGCGAAGACCGGCCGCCAGGCCACCGCCGACGAAAGCGTGGGCTGGTGGGTCGGCTGGGTCGAGACGCCGCAGGGCGCGGTGTTCTTCGCGCTGAACATGACGATGCCCGGTGGCGCGGCCGATGCGCCGATCGGGCGGGCCGTATTGCGCGATCTGGGGGTTTTCCCCCAACCCTGAAAGTTTCCTTGCCGCCCCGGGCCCCGCTTCGCGCTTCACTCTATTGTATGGCGCGTCGGGGCATGGGTGATGAGGGACCGATGCCTGGGCTGTTGATGGGATGGACGACAACGATGGGGTGAGCTTCACTCCCCGACCGCCCGCCTTGATGATGATGATGAGGGGGCCCCTTTGCGCGGGGGGCTCCCTTTTCAGTTTTTTGGGGGCCGCGGGGGCGCTGGCATCTGGCGCACTTGCGCCGGCGCAAGTGGCGGCGGCGCAAGTGGCGGCGGCGCAAGTGGCGGCGGCGGCGACTGGCCGCGCCGCGGAGGCGCCCCCACCCGCGCCGTATACAGTATTCAGCTAAAAATAATGTGTTTTCCGCCTTGCGGTTGTCTCTTATTTTCGCTATTATTTCGCCATCGATTTCGACCTCAACTTCCTCCCGGAAAACGAGGCCATCATGGACGTTCTTTCGCTCCACGCATTCGCTCCCGACCTGCCGGCCGCCGCCGTCGATGCCTCTCTCCGCCAGGCCTTGGGGGTCTGCGACCGGGCCCGGGAGTGCGCCGTTCTCTGGTTCGCCGAGATCCAGCGGCGGGACCTGTTCCGGGCACTCGGGTTCGCCAGCCTGGAGATCTACGCGGTCGAGGCGTTGGGATTTTCACCCAATCGATACTGGCAATTCAAACGATTGGCCGATGACCTGGACCGATTGCCGGTGTTGCGCGAAGCGGTCGCGACCGGCGAACTGGGCTGGACGAAAGCCCAGCAGGTGGCGCGGGTGGCGACGCCCGAGACCCAGGCGACGTGGGTGATGAAAGCCGCGGTGACCGGGCGGCGGGAGCTGGAGCGGGAGGTCCGGGACTTGCGCCGGCGCAAGTCGGGGATGGGCCAAGCAGGGCGGGACAAGTCGGTGGCGGGCCAGCCTGAGTCGGCCCGGTCCGGGTCACCCACTCCGCTATTTGCAGAACCTGTACTGGCCCCGACCCACCCCCTGCCCGCCACCATCACCCTGCGTGGCGATGGCCTCCAGGTCGCCCGCTTCGAAGCGCTTCTTGAGAAGGCCCACAAGCTGGACCTGATCCCGGCCGGAACTGACCGCCTGGAGGCCGTGCTGGCCGCGCTGGAATCGCTGGTCACCGGTCAGGCAGGCGCGGCCGCCACCCACGGACCCGCCACGCAGATCGTCATCCACCAGTGCCCCGATTGCGGTGCCGCCGCGGCGGTCACCCATCGGGGCGAGCTCCCACTTGCGCCGGCGCAAGTGGCGGCCGCGGCCTGCGACGCGCGGGTTCGCACCGCGGGGGGCGCGAACAAGGCCACCACCCCACCGAAGATGAGAGCTGCGGTGCTGGCCCGGGACCGGCACCGATGCACCACACCGGGCTGTTCCTCAACGCGGTTCCTCGAAGTGCACCACGTCACGCCGCGGGCACAGGGCGGGACCAACCAATTGGCGAATCTGGTCGCCCTTTGTAGCCGGTGCCACCGATTCGCGCACGAGCACTCCGGAACAAGGGCGCCGGCGCCGGCGCACGGCCGCGCCGACGAGGCAACCGACCGTCGCTGACACGCAGCGGCGCCGGCCGACCACATCCTTGCTCCTGCCGCCCCGTGCCGCTAGACTGGACCATTGGACCCGCCCGTACCTTTCGGCGAACGGGTCCTTCCATACGCCAGTCCCGCCCGGGGGCGGGGGAAGAACGGTTTTTCCATGCACAGGTTGATCGCGCGCGTGGCCATGGCGGCCGTTGCCCTGGGGATGCTTGTCGGCTGCTCCGGCGGCAAGAACGCCCAGCACGAGGTGTGGGTCATCGGCCTCGACGGCGGCGACTGGGACATCATCGGGCCCGTGATCGACGCGGGCGGCATGCCCAACCTGAAGAAGCTGCGCGACGAGGGGGCGTGGGGGCGGCTGCGGAGCGAGCAGCCGCTGCTGTCGCCCGTGTTGTGGACGAGCATCGCGACCGGGCGCTCGCCCGACAAGCACGGCGTGACGTGGTTCATGTCGACGACGCCCGACGGGCAGAAGATTCCCATCAGCAGTCGCAGCCGGCAGGTGCGCGCAATGTGGGACATCGCCAGCGAGAACAACCTGAAGGCGGGCGTGATCGGGTGGTGGGCGACGTGGCCGGTCGAACCGATCAACGGGTTCATGGTCAGCGACTATGTGGGGTGGCACAGCTTCGGGATCACCGGGCGCGGGGTCGATGATGCGGGCAAGGTGTGGCCCGAGGCGTACGCGAAGGATGTGGCGAAGCTGTTGCCGGCGCCCGAGTCGATCCCACTGCAGCAGGTCAAGCGCATCGTGAACCTGCCCGACGACAAGCTGACGGTGGCCACGGCGGCGACCGACGGGCCGTACAGCAATCCCATCTCGCACCTCAGGCAGGCGATGGCGACGGCGCGCGGGTACACCGACATCGCGCTCGATCGGCTGGGGAAGGAGCGGCCGCAGTTCCTGGGCATCTACTTCGAGGGCACCGACGCGGCGATGCACCTGTTCAATAATTTTGCGCCGCCGAAGCAGGCGTGGGTCAGCGATGCGGACTATGCGGCCTACAAGGATGCGGTGGCGGCGTACTGGTCGTGGCAGGACGAGCTGGTCGGCGAGCTGCTGGCCAGGCGCGGGCCGAACACGACGATCGTCGTCTGCTCGGACCACGGGTACCGCACGGGCGACGAGCGGTTGAAGGAGGAGCAGGCCGACATCGAACTGGCGGATGCCTCGCACATGATCGACGGCATCTTTGTGCTGAACGGGCCGGGCGTGCGGCCGATCGCGGAGATCAACGACGCGAGCATCTACGACATCGCCCCGACGGTGATGGCGCTGCTGGACCTGCCGGTGGCGGGCGACCTGAACGGCAAGGTGCTGGCCGGCGCGCTGACCAGCGAGTTCCGCACGCAGCACCCCGTCAAGCAGGTGGCGACGTGGGAAACGACGCCGCTGCAGCACAGCGGGGGCGCCGTCAACGATCCCGAGGCGGCGGCGCGCATGGAACAGATGCTGCGCTCGCTGGGCTATGTGGCCGGTGCGAACAACACGGGCTCGGCCGCCTCGCCGGGCGTGGCGGTGGGTGCCGAGAACGCGGTCAACCTGGCCACCATCTACATGCGGCAGGGCAAGCTGGCTGATGCGATCAAGGTGCTCGAGGCCGAGTACGGGCGGTCGCCCAAGGACAAGATGGTGCGCCTGAACCTGGCGCAGGCGCAGGCGCGCAGTGGGCGCACCAGCGAGGCGCTGAAGCTGTATCGCGAACTGCGGCACGACGAGCCGCGCGACCTGGCCGTGGTCGAGGACTACGCGCACGCGCTGATGGGCGCGGGCCAGTTCACGCACGCGGTGGCCGTGTACGATTCGGGCCTGACGGTCGACCCGAAGTGGGCGTGGGGCCTGGCGGGCAAGGGCTATGCGTTGCACCGCATGGGCCGCTCGAAGGACGGCGCGCAGCTGGTGACGCAGGCGCAGCAGCTGGATGGGCGCATGGCGCGCTCGTACTTCTATGCCGGCGTGATCGCGCTGGAGACGGGCAACCGCCCGGTGGCGAAGACCCAGTTGACGCGCGCGCTGGGGCTGGACCCGACCGACGCGCAGAGCGCGCTGGCGCTGTCGAGCCTGCTGCTCGACACCAACGATGTGGCCGGCGCGCGCGGCGTGCTCGAGCGCACGTTGTCGGCGGCCGGTTCGGCGCCCGAGCTGGAAGGGCAGCTGGGCTTCGTGCTGATGCAGGCGCGGCTGCCGGCCGAGGCCGTGGTGCACCTGAAGGCGGCGTCCGAGGCGCGGGTCGCGGCGGGACAGGCCGACCCGATGCTGATGGGCAACCTCGGGATGGCGCAGGCGATGAGCAACGACCTGGACGGGGGCATCGCCACCTTCCGGCGGATGACGCAGCTGTGGCCCGACAACGCGGATGCGCACGGGCAGCTGGGCGGGTTCCTGGCCCAGGCCGGGCGACCCGAGGATGCGATCCGTGAACTCGAACGGGCCGTGCAGCTTGCGCCGGGCAACGCGCAATTCCGTCAGATTCTGGCGCAGGTCCGCGGGCAATAGTCCGAAGCGCGCCATTGGACCTAAAGATTCGCGTAAGGACAGCCGATCCGGGGGGGTGAGGAGGATGGAATGTCGGAGCCGCAAACGCCCCCCCAAGGCGTTACAGCACAACATACTGCCCGACGCTGGGTCGTCTGGGTGGCCGCCGCGCTGGCCCTCGTCGGCAGCGGTGTCAGTCTGGTTGTGTTTCGCAGCGTTCAGCACGGCGAGATCAGGCACGCCGAAAATGACTTCCATAACCGCGTCAGCCAGCAGTACTGGGCCGTGCGCGAGAACCTCGGGTTGCACAATGTCGTGCTCCACGCGCTGGCCAGCTACGTCGAGACCACCGGTGACATCAACCAGGAGAACTTTGCCGCCTTCGTGGCGCCGCTCGTGGCCGAAGTGCCGGGCATCCAGGCGCTCGAGTGGATTCCCGCCGTGCCCGCGGGCGATCGCGCGGCCTTCGAACAGGCTGTTGCTGCGGCCGACTTCCCCGGCTTTTCAATCGTCGAGCGCGATGCCGCCGATGCGCTGAGTCCGGCCGCCGGGCGCGGGATTTTCTATCCGGTACGCTGTGCCTTCCCACTCGAGTCCAACCGCAAGGCCCTCGGGTTCGATCTCGGATCGGAGCCGGTGCGTCGCGCCGCCCTCATGCGCGCGGCCGAGACTCGCCAGTTGTCCGCCACCGCGCCGGTCCGCCTGTTGCAGGAGCAGGGGGCGCAGAACGCATGGCTCTCTTTCATGCCCGTTTGGGGCGCACAGGAAGCAGGCGGCGCGTCGCATCAGCTCCGCGGCTACGTCCTGGGCGTATTCCGCGCCGGGGACGTCATCGCCGACGCGCTGCAGGCCGTTCCCGACGCCCCGCTGCCGATGGAGATCACCGACCTCGATGCGGGCGGGCCTGCGCGCGTGTTCGGGAACGACGTCGATGAGCTGATGGCGCGCGGCGGGCTGTCGCGCGACCTGGAGATGTCCGTCGGCGGGCGGCAATGGCAGGTGCGATTCGTGTCGCCGCGGTTGGCGACCGCGTCGCTGGCGTCGTGGCTGGCGCTGGCCGTCAGCGCGATCCTGACCTGGCTCGTCAGCGCCGCATTCGTGATGCTGGCGCGCAGTCGCGCCAACGCCGAGCGGTTGATCGCCGAGCGCACCGCCGAGTTGCGCGAGTCGAACGAACGGCTGCGCACCGTGGCCGACCTCTCGACGGACTTCGTGTACTGGCGCGGCGTCGACGGACGCCTGAATTACGTCTCGCCGGCCGCACATGCCGTCACCGGCTACCATCCGGCGGAGTTCTACGCGCAACCGGGACTGCTGGACGCCTTGGTGGCGCCCGAGGACCGCGAGCGCTGGCAGCACCGCCAGAAGGCGGCCCGGGCCGGACTGGCCCTCGAGCCCGCCGAAATCGCCTTTGTCGCGCTTGACGGCAGCCGCCGCATGTTGCGCCACCGCAGCCGCCCGGTCATGGACCCGGAGCATGGCCTGGTCGGCCAGCGCGCCAGCCTGACGGATATCACCGAAGCCAAGCTGAGCGACGAATCGCGGGACCGCGAACGCCGGCTGTTCATCGGCGGGCCGGTCGTTGTGTTCCGCTGGCGCGTGGGCGGCGACTGGCCGGTCGAGTACGTGTCGCCGAACGTCCGCAACCTGCTCGGGGTCGAACCGGAGGAACTCATCAGCGGCAGCGTCCACTACCTGGACCTGATCCAGCCGGAGGATCGTCAGCGCGCCCTGGACAATGCGCGACGGATGGCGGACTCGGGACAGGCGAGCTTCCAGCAGAGCTACCGCCTGTTTGGCCGTTCCGGGCGCATACTGCACGTTCTGGACTTCACGGTCCTCGTGCGCGACGCCGACGGCGTGGTCACGCACCACGAAGGGTACCTGCAGGACGTCTCCGAGCGCGAGGAGGTGCGCCACCAGTTGGAGATCAGCAAACAACAGCTGGATCTGGCCATCACTGGCGCCAACCTCGGGCTGTGGGACTGGAACGTGGTCACTGGAGAGGTGCGCTTCAGCGACGGATTTGCCGCCATGCTCGGCTACGGTCCCGGCGAACTTGCGCCGCATGTGGACACCTGGAAGCACCTCGTGCACCCGGACGACCTGGCCCAGGTGATGGCCGTGCTGCAGGCGCACCTTGAGGGCGCCACGCAGCAATACGAAACCGAGCATCGCCTTCGGCACCGCGACGGGCACTTGATCTGGGTTTTGGATCGGGGTCGCGTCCTTGAGCGCGACGGGGCCGGGCGGGCGCTGCGCGCGGCCGGTACGCACCTGGACATCACCGATCTGCGCCGGGTGAACGAACGCTACCAGGCAGGGCTGGCCCTGCGTGAGCGGATCAGCCAGGCGCTGGCGCGGTGCACGGAATTCGATGAGATCGCCGAAATAGCGCAGTCGATGATGGCTGACGCCGCGCGATTCGTCGGCGCCGCGGTCTCGTTCATCGTGCGCCTGGACGGCAGCGACGAGAGCCTGCGGGTCATCAACTCGTGGGGGGCCGAGCCGGACTCGGCCGGTGGCGCGGCCCGGGTCTGGATGCTGGGCGGCCGGTTCTCGGCGTGGTGGCCGCTGACCGAGAACCTGCGCGAGCCGCAACTGGTCGACATCAGGCGCGTGGACCTGCCGCCGGCGATGCGGGACTACCTGCGCGACCAGGGCGCGCGCAGTATCGTCATGATGGTCGTCCCGGTGGGATCGGATGTGCGCTACCTGGTGGCGTTCGCGGCCCGCCGGCTGGCGACGGCCTGGGAGGCGCCGGACGCCGAGTTCCTGCGGGTGCTGCGCGATGCCTTCGCGTTCGCCCAGCAGCGCGTCGAGCTGAACCGCCAGAACGAGCAGACGCGCCGCCAGTTGGTCGTGGCGCTCGATCGCGCCGAGCAGGCCAACAAGGTGAAGATCACCTTCCTGGCGCGGATGAGCCACGAGATCCGCACGCCGATGACGGCCATCGTCGGCCTGGCCGATGTGCTGCGCCGCTCGCGCACCGACCTGGACGAGAAGACCCGCGCCTGGCTGGAGCAGATCCACCGCAACGCCGACCACCTGATCGCGCTGCTGAACGACCTGCTCGACCTGGCGAAGATCGACGCCGGCGAGCTGCAGATCAGCAACGGGCCGGTGCCCATGCACGATGTGCTCGATTCCGTCGAATCGACGCTGCTGCCGAGGGCGCAGGAAAAGGACCTCGAACTGCGCGTCACCTGCGACCCGCAGTTGCCGCGCATGTTCATGTCCGATCGGTTGCGCCTGCGGCAGATCCTCCTGAACCTGGGCACCAACGCGATCAAGTTCACCGACCGCGGCCGCGTCGACATCGAGGCCAGCCTCGTGGGCGACGGGGACCCGGTGTTGTCGCTGGTCGTGCGCGACACCGGTGTGGGTATCGCCGCCGACCAGCTCGAGCTGATCTTCCAGCCGTTCATGCAGGCGCCGGGCGAGGACCTGGCCGCGCGCGGCGGCACCGGCCTGGGCCTGGACATCTCGCGCCGGCTGGCGCGCGCGCTGGGTGGTGACATCGCGGTGGTGTCGCAGCCGGGCCTCGGCAGCGCCTTTACGCTGCGGATGCCCCTGGTCCCGTGCGACGAGGGTGCCGAGATCGTGGCTCATATGAACGAGGTCACGGCCGCGCCCGAGATCACGGGTGGCCGCCTTGCGCAGCGCCGCCTGCTGGTGGTCGACGACAACCCGGACAATCGCGAGGTCGTCTCCTTCTACCTGAAGGAGGCCGGCGCGACGGTCGAGACGGCCGTCGACGGCGCCGACGGCGTGCGGAAGGTGCACGAGGCCATCGCCGCCGCGCGCCCCTACGACGCGGTGCTGATGGACATGCGCATGCCGGTGATGAACGGCTACAAGGCCACGCTGTCACTCAGGCGCGCGGGGGTGCTGACGCCGGTGATCGCGCTGACCGCGCACGCGATGGAGGGCGACGAGCGCGCCTGCCTGAACTCGGGCTGCAATGCCTATGTGTCCAAGCCGATCGAGCCGCTGACGCTCATCGCGACGGTGGCCGCGCAATTGAGCCCGGCCGCCGCCGCCGAGCCCGAGATCGCAATGCCGAAGCCCGGGGGAATGCTCTCGGGGTTGGCCGGGGACGCCCGTTTCCTGCCGCTGCTGCTGCGCTATCTGGAGGGGCTGCCCGAGCAGGTCGAGGCCATCGACGCAGCCCGGCGCGCCGGCGACGACAAGGCGGTCCTGGAACTGGTCCACCGTCTGCACGGCACGGGCACCAGCTTCGGCTACCCGCAGATCAGCGAGGTCGCGGGCGCCTGCGAGCGCAGGCTTCGCCAGGGCGGGGACCCCGCGCAGATGCCCGATCTGGACGCATTGGAGAACCTGCTGGTCGCTGCCGCCGCCAGTCGTGACGCCATCGCTACCATCGGGGGCCAGACGTGAGCCCATTGACGGCGCTCCTCATCGACGACGACCCCGTTGTCCACGACCTGATCAACTACCACCTGGAGGGTGTCGTCGACCGCATCCTGCACGCCGAGCACCCGGCCTCCGGCATCGCCCTGGCCACGCACGACATGCCCGACGTCATCCTGCTCGATATCGAGATGCCGTACATGGACGGCTTCCAGGTCTGTCGCGAACTGAAGCAACTTTCGCTGACGCGCGACATCCCGGTCGTCTTCCTGACCTCGGACAACGCGACGCACCATGTGGCCCGCGGTCTGGACCTTGGCGGCGTCGACTACGTGACCAAGCCGTTCGTGGCGATCGAACTGCAGGCCCGGGTGCGCGCGGCGTTGCGCACGCGACGCCTGATCGAGCTGTTGCGCGTCCACGCGCACATCGACGCGTTGACAGGCCTGAAGAACCGCGGCGCGCTGGAGGATGGGCTGGCGCGGGCAGCGGCCGGTGTTGCCCGCAAGGGCGGCGGTTTCGCGGCCGTGATGCTCGACGTCGACCATTTCAAGCGCGTCAACGACACCTACGGCCACGGGATCGGCGACGAGGTGCTGCGGCGGCTGGGCGCGACGATCGGCGTGCTGTGCCGGCCGACGGACCTGGCCGCGCGCTACGGCGGCGAGGAGTTCGCGCTGGTGCTGCCGGAGACCACCCAGGCCACGGCCATCACCGTCTGCGAGCGCCTGCTGGAGGCCATCCGGCAGATCCGCGTGTCCGCGCCCGGCGGCGAGTTCGGGTTCACCGTCAGCGCCGGGCTGGCGATGGCCGGCGGCGACTGTCCCGCCGACGATGTCCTGCAGCGGGCCGACGAGGCGCTCTATCACGCCAAGGGGCTCGGCCGTGACCGCCTCGTCATCTGGGCCATGGCGCCGGCCGACGAACCCGGCGCCTGACCGCCCAGGGGTGGCGGTCCGCCTCGCGCGTTTCTTTCATGTCGGACTCAACACCCGACGGAAGGAAGGCGACGATGGGCAAGGGTCGGCTCGAGGCGTTCAGCGACGGCGTGATCGCCATCCTCATCACGATCATGGTCCTGGAACTGAAGGTGCCGCACGGCGGTGGCGCCGGGCTGGCCGACCTGTGGCCGCTGCTGCCCGTGTTCCTGAGCTATGTGCTCAGCTTCGTCTTCCTGGGCATCTATTGGATGAACCACCACCACCTGCTGCAGGCGGTGCGCCACGTGGACGGCCGGGTGCTGTGGGCCAATATGCACCTGTTGTTCTGGCTGTCGCTGATCCCGTTCACCACCGCCTGGATGGGCGAGAACGACTTCGCCGAGTGGCCGGTGGCGCTGTACGGCATCGTGCTGCTGGGCTCGGCCATCGGGTATTTCTCGCTGACGCGCGCCCTGATCGCGCGGCACGGCGACGAGTCGGTGCTGGCGAAGGCGGTGGGCGCCGACGTGAAGGGGCGCATCTCGCTGGTGATGTACGCGGCCGGGATCGGCGTGGCCTTCGTGGAGCCGCTGGCGGCGTGCGCGCTGTACGTGGCCGTGGCCGTGATGTGGCTGTTGCCGGACCGGCGGATCGAGAGGCACCTGGCGGGGTGATACCGGACGAATCGTCAGCGCCGTGTCGGCCGACGTGATGGAGAACAGCGACCGCATCCGGCAGAGCGCCCAGGACCTGGCCGTGTTCGCGGCCGGGCTGCAGGACAAGGTGGGCCGGTTCCGGACGTAGGGGGCGCCGGCGCAAGCCCCGCCCGCCGCGCACTACGCTTGACGCGCCCCCCGCCATCCCCGACTTTTGATCGCAGCGCGGCCCTGCCTGGCCGCCGCTTTCCGCCTCCTGCGTGATGGAGCCCGTGCCATGGACCTGACCGGATTCGCCCTGCTGACGCTGTCGTCGCTGTTCGCAGTCATCGACCCGCTCGGCTGCATCCCGTTCTTCACGGGGCAGACCGCCGGCTTCACGCGCGCCCGCAAGCGCAAGATCCTGGTGCGCGCGCTGCTGGTCTCGCTGTGCGTGCTGCTGGCGTTCACCTATGCAGGCACCCTTCTGCTGCACGTGTTCGGCATCACGATCGACGCCTTCCGCATCGCCGGCGGCGTCATCCTGTTCGGCATCGGCCTGGACATGCTGCAGAGCCGGCCCCGCCGCTGGCACACCGGCCTGGACCAGGCAGCCAAGCTGTCGGCCGCCGAGGCTGCGCCAGTGGATGTCGACCACGACCACGACCCGTCGGTGACCCCGCTGGCCATCCCGATGATCGCCGGCCCGGCCTCGATCACCACCGTGATGGTGCTGCGCGCGCAGTCGCCCGGCGTGCCGGGCGCGGCGATCGTGGGCATCGCCGTGCTGCTGACCCTGCTGCTGACGGGCGTCATCCTGCTGACGGCCGACACCGTGCTGCGCCGCCTGGGCGGCACCGGCATGCGCATCGTCGAGAAGCTGATGGGCCTGCTGGTGACGGTGATCGCGGTGCAGCTGGTGATGAACGGGGTGGGGCCGTTCATTGCGGGGCTGGTGAAGGGCGGGTCGTAGGGCAACGGGCCACGCCCACTTGCGCCGGCGCAAGTGGCGCGATTGCCCCTTCGCATCCGCCCCACCCGTGGTAGACTCGGGCGTGCGCCAACCGACGCGCGCGCGATCCCACGGCAGGAAGGCGGATTCCCGCATGTCGAACAGGTCCACGACCCACGGGAAGAGCCGGGGCAGCGCCATCGCCTGGCTGCTGGCCGGAGTGGTCGGCCTGGGCGCCGCCGGGTGGGGGTTCACGCTTGCGCCCATCTTCCATCGCCAGCACCTGCCCGCGTTCCGACAGCAGCATGCGGCGCTGTTCGCGAAGGCGGACATCGTCACGCTGGCCTCGGCGCCGGTGACGTTTCGCATCAGCGGGGTCGACAGCCTGTCGGGCATCCTCGGATTCTGCCGCTTCGACCACATCACGGCCGGCACCGAGGATCCGGCCGTGGCGGCGCCCGACATCCGCTGGGCGCCGGGGCGCGAGCAGCGGTGGCCCGACAACATCACCTACACCCCGCGCACGGCCGTGCTGCGCGTGCCGCCCCCGCTCGAGTGCATCCTCACCTTCCCGCCGTCCGGGGCCGGCGCGCCGCGCGCGTTCACGATCGAGGCCGATGTCTCGGTGCCGCGCTGGGCGACGGCCGGCAAGCTTGAGGTCGTCACCCGGCGCCTGGTCGAGCGCTCCACCGTCTACATCCCCACCGACCCGGCCGAGACCGGTGTGCTGACCGAGTTCGAGCGCAAGTCCGCCAAGCAGGCACGTGTCGACAGCATCGGCAGCTGGGGCGTGTTCGGGGGCGCGGTTGGGCTGATCCTGGCCTGGAGCGGCATCTCGGGGTTCCTCGACGCGATCGGTGTCATCCGCATCGACAAGGGCGGGCGCATCCGGCGCGTGTCGCGCGGTGGGAAGAAGCGGGCGAAGCGGCGGTAGCGGGGACAAAAAAATGCTCCACGAGCGGCTGCGCGCCGTACAGCTGCCGGGCGAGAGCAGCCGATACCGCGCGCGCGGCCAACCCGTGGAGCATGCGCTGGTCAGTCCCCGGGTGGGGGCCCGAGGTTGGAGAGCCCAGCGTATTCTGAACCATTCTACCGGACGGAACGGGTGACGAGCAAGAAAATAATAACGAAACGGCGATATATTCGCCACAATATGCAGGGAGATTTGTCCAAAGCGCCGCTGATTGTGGGCTTTTTCGACGGCGCCTGATCGGTGATCCGCCGCGATATCGAGCCCCGACAGGCCCACGGGGACCCGTGCCGCGGCGCTCAGGGGCAGGCAAGAGGCCCGGGGGTGACCCGGGCCTCTTCGCGTCCAGCCGGTGATCGAGGCCGGCGTCAGCGCAGCATCTTCCACAGGTACGCGTAGGTGATCGACCACATGTACGCGCGCTGGTTCAGGTTCGCCGCGGCGCCGTGGCCGCCCTCGGTGTTCTCGAAGTAGTAGACGGGCTTGCCCATGTCGGTCATGCGCTTGACCATCTTGCGGGCGTGGCCCGGGTGCACGCGGTCGTCGCGCGTCGAGGTCATGAAGAAGACCTTCGGGTACGTCTTCGACTTGTCGAGGTTGTGGTACGGCGACCATTTCTGCATGAAGTCCCAGTCGGACGTGTCGGGGTTGCCGTACTCGGCCATCCAGCTGGCGCCGGCCAGCAGGTGGCTGAAGCGCTTCATGTCCAGCAGCGGCACCTGGCAGACGACGGCGTTGAACAACTCGGGCCGCTGCGTGAACGTGGCGCCCACGAGCAGGCCGCCGTTCGAGCCGCCCATGATGCCCAGGTGCGCCGGCGAGGTGACCTTGCGCGCGATCAGGTCCTCGGCGATGGCGATGAAGTCGTCGAACGTGGTCTGGTGCTTCTCGCGCACCGCGGCCTGGTGCCACTTGGGACCGAACTCGCCGCCGCCGCGGATGTTGGCCAGCACGTAGACGCCGCCGCGGCTGACCCACGCCTCGCCCGTCGTCCCGGAGTAGCCCGGGCGCTGCGAGATCTCGAAGCCGCCGTAGCCGTACAGCAGCGTCGGGTTGGCGCCGTTGGCCACATATCCCTTCGGCATGATGATGAAGTAGGGGATCTTCGTGCCGTCCTTCGAGGTGGCCTCGTACTGGTCGACCTTCATGCCGGTGGCGTCGAAGTAGGCGGACATCTTCTGGACCAGCTTCGGTTCCTGGCCGTCGCGCACCACGTACTGGCTGGCCGGCGTCAGGAAATCGTTGTAGCTGAAGAAGAAGGTGTCGTCCTTCTCGCTGGTGGCGCCGGGACCGCCCGAGCCGAGTCCGGGCAGCTTGATCTCCTCGCGCGCCCAGGCCCCGTCCTTCAGCGTCAGGCGGTACATGCGGCTGGTGACGTTGTCGAGCGTCGACAGCAGCAGCGTGTTGCGCGTCGATGACGTGCCCGCCAGCGAGACGCGCTCGCTGGGCGTGAACAGCTCGGTGAACTCGCGGCTGCCGCCCAGGAACGCATCCAGCCCGATGACCAGCAGCGCGCCGGCCGGGTACGTGCGCCCGCCGACGGTCCAGTCGGTGCGCAGCGTGACGAGCATCTGTTCCTTGAAGATGCCGCCCATCGAGGCGTCGTCGGGGATGTCGATCTTCACCAGGCGCCCGCCCAGCCGCAGCCAGGCCTGGCCGCGATAGAACTCGGGCGTGCGCGAGATGACGTCGTACGAGCCCTCGGGATTGATGATGGTGAAGCCGCTGGCCGACACGTCGGCCTGCTTGCCCTCGTACACGGTCTCGGCCGCCGACATCGGCGTGCCGCGACGCCACAGCTTGACCAGCCGCGGGTAGCCCGAGTCGGTCAGCGAGCCGGGGCCGAAGTCGGTGCCCAGCCACACCGTGTCCTGGTCCTTCCAGCCGAGCTGCGACTTGGCCTCGGGCAGGCTGAAGCCGCCCTCGACGAACTTCTTGTCGACCGCGTCGAACTCGCGGACGACGACCGCGTCGCCGCCGCCGCGCGACAGCGAGACCAGGCAGCGGCGCGATTCGGGCTGCAGGAAGTCCGCGCCCTTCCAGACCCAGTTCTCCTTGTCGGCCTTCGCCAGCGCGTCGATGTCGAGCACCGTCTCCCACGTCGCATTGCCCGCGAGGTACTGGTCCAGCGATGTGCGCCGCCAGATGCCGCGCACATGCTCGGCGTCCTGCCAGTAGTTGTACAGGTAGTCGCCCGCGAAGCTGACAGCGGGGATGCGCGCGCGGTCGTTGTAGATCTCGAGCAGCCGCGCGTGGATGGGCTTGAACTCGGCCACCTTCTCGAGCTCGGCCGTGTCCTTGGCCGAGCGGGCCTTGACCCACTCCAGGGCCTTCTTCCCCTCGACCTCTTCCAGCCACAGGTTCGGGTCGGCGGGGTCGGCCGCGGGGGCCTTGGCGGCGGCCCGGGCCAGGGGGGCGGCCAGCGTGACCATCAGCAACAGGGCCGCGAGCAGGACGGACTTTGAGCGCATGGGTGGGCTCCATCGGAGGTTGGGGACGGGGTCGGGGGGTTGCGCCGGGCGATCTTAGCAGATGCCGGCGCGGGGGGCCAGCGGGCGCCGTGGGTGCGGAGGCCGGCGGAATTGCCGCCGCGGCGCCAAAACGGGACGTATTTTGTGTTAAATGATCACATAAATATTACAGGTGCAGGCTAATTGACAGCGTGCCGACAACAACAGAAGATCACGCGGGCCACGGTCCGGCGCGCGGAAACTGTTCCGTCCGCCGGAACGACGGCGCCACCCAGACGCGGACGAGGTTGCCGCTTGCTGCAAAGGGTGATGCGTCTTTACGCGGATGCCGTGCTCGACACGGACCGCGATCGCGCGCTGCAGGTCGTCACCGACGCCGTCGAGGCGCATGTCTCGCCGGAAGAGGTGGTCTTCGAGATCGTCCTGCCTTCGCTCGAATCGATGATGACCGCCGTGAGCGAGGGGCAGGGCGTCAGCCTGGCCCAGCACTACATGGCCGCGCAGATCGGCGCCGAGGTGGTGGAGGAGATGATCCCCCGCTTCGCCGCGCGGCCGGCCACGGTCGGTCGCGTCATCATCGGCACCGCGCCGGGCGACTTCCACGGGCTGGGCAAGCGGATCGTCACCGGCTGCCTCAAGGCCATGATGGTCGATGTCGTCGACCTGGGTCTGAACATCCCTGCCGAACGTTTCGTCGACGAGGCCGTGGCGCGCCATGCGCAGGTCATCGCGGTTTCGACCATGATGCTCCACACCGCGCTCGGCGAAGGTGGCAGCCTGGGCGTGCGGCGGCTCCTGCGTGAGCGCGGCCTCGAAGGCCGCATCAGGATCGCCGTGGGCGGCGCGCCGTACCGGTTCGACCCCAATCTCTACAAGGCGGTGGAGGCCGACGCGTGGGCCGAGAACGGCATCCTCGCCGGCAAGGTGATCACCGATCTCATCCACGAGGTCACGCCATGATGACCGGGATGGAGCGCCTTAAGGCCGCGATCAACGGCACGCCGGCCGACCGCATCCCCGTCTTCTGCAACCTGCTGGACCAGGGCGCGGGCGAGCTGGGGATGTCGCTGGAGGAGTACTACGCCAGTGGCGAATGCGTCGCCGAGGCGCAGCTCAGGATGTGCGCGCGGTTCGGCTACGACAACGTCTGGAGCCTGTTCTACGTCGGCAAGGAAGCCGAGTTGATGGGCTGCGGCCGCATGATCTACGCCGCAGACGGCCCGCCCAACGTCGGCGAGATGGTCGTTCGCACGTATGACGACATCGACAAGCTGACCGTGCCCGACGACATCACCGCGCACCCGGCGTTCGCCGAGGAGATGAAGTGCCTGCGCATCCTGCGCAGCGAGGTGGGCGGCAAGCAACCGATCTGCGCCTACGTGACGGCGTCGATGACGATGCCGGCCATGCTCATGGGCATGGAAAAGTGGATGCAGTTGCTGATGATGGGACCGCCCGAGGTGCGCGACCGGCTCCTGGCCAAGTGCGCCGACCTGTGTCGCAAGCGGCTGGCGGCGTACCACGAGCTGGGCGTCGACATCGTCGTCTACTCGAATCCCTTCGGCTCGACGGATTTCATCCCGCTGAAGTTCTTCCATGAGCTGTCGGTGCCCTGGATGGAGCGGGACCTGGCGTCGGCGGCCTCGGCGGGGATCGTCTACTATTGCGGCAGCGCGCGCTTCGGCGCGATCATCGACACCATCCTGGACAAGCTGGCGCTGCCGGCGTTCTACCTGAGCCCCCATGACGACATCGCCGCCTGCAAGACGGTCATCGCCGGCCGCGCGCTGACCTGCGGCATCATCAACGACATCATGCTCAGGACCTGGACGCGGGACGAGATCCGCGCCGAGGTGAAGCGGATCATCGACGCCGGCATGCCGGGCGGGCACTTCCTGTTCGGCACGCTGGTCATGCCGTGCTCGATTCCCGAGGAGAGCATCTGCACGATGCTCGACGCGGCGTACGAGTTCGGGAGGATCGGCACGCCATGAGCCCCGCGCCCGACGCGCCCGAGTCCCAGCAGCAGATCCAGGAGCGCCTGCGCGACCTGGCCCGGGAAAAGTCCAACCTGCAGCTGGTCATAAACCTGATGAACAGGGTGAGCGCGGCGCAGGGCCTCGGCAACGTGGTCGAGGCCGTGCTGCTGGGCATCCTGGACATGATCGGCGGCACGAACATCGGGTTGTACTACCGAATCGGCGACGACCTGTACCACGCCGACCTGCTGGGCGGGCCCCGGCAGCTGGAGGACTTCGACGACGAGGAAGTGCGCCGGGCCTACTCCACCGGCGATCCCGTCGAGCGGCTGCACGACTTCGGCGACACGCACATGCGATCGCCCGAGTTCACGAGCGCCTATACCTGGACCTGCCCGCTGAAGGCCGGCGCGGACGTGGTCGGCGTGCTGCGGCTGGAGAACCTGCACATCGCCATGGCCGAGTTGCAGGGGCACCTGCCGACGCTGCTGCGGTCGGTGGCGAGCGTGCTGAAGAACGAAATCCTCGGCGAGACGAAGCTGAAGCAGGCCTACGACCAGGTGCGCAGCGCGCGCGACGGCCTCGAGGCCGAGGTGGCCGTGCGCACCTCCGACCTGCAGCACGCCTACGCGCAGTTGCAGAGCGAGCTGGACCTGCGCACGCAGGCCGAGTCGGAGCTGGCGCGCGTCAACCGCGCGCTCAGGATGCTGAGCAACTCGAACCAGATGCTGATCCGCGCCGGGGGCGAGGAGCAGCTGCTGGCCGAAGTGTGCCGCATCGCCGTCGAGGAGGGCGGCCATGTCATGGCCTGGGCGGGGTACGCCGAACACGATGCCGCCAAGACTATCCGGCCCGTCGCCTTCGCGGGCAGCGACCGCGAGTACCTCGCCCGCGCCGGCCTGACCTGGGGCGACGACGATCAGGTTCGCAGCGCTTGTGGCACGGCCATCCGAACGGGGCGTACCTGCGTGGCGCGCCACCTGCACCGGGAGCCGGCGTTCGCGCCGTGGCGCGAGGCCGCGGTGTGCAGCGGATTCCAGTCTGTGATCGCTCTGCCGCTGGTGATCGAGGGCGTCGCCGCCGGTGCGCTGGGGATCTACTCGGCGCAGGCGGATGCCTTCGACGTGACGGAGATCGCGATCCTCGAGGAGCTGGCCGCCGATGTGGCGTTCGGCATCGGCGCGCTGCGCGCGCGGGCCGCCCGTGACCGCGCGACGCAGGACCTGGCCGAGAGCGAGCACCGCCTGGCGCAGATCAGCGAGGCCATCGACGAGGCCTTCTGGCTGATCGATGCCGCCACCGACCGGATCATCTACGTGAGCCCCGGCTACGAGAAGATCTGGGACCGCACCTGCGCCAGCCTGCGCGACGACCCGCAGTCGTGGTGGGCGTCGATCCACGCCGACGACCGGCTGCGCGTGCAGGATGCCGCCCTGGCAATTGGCGCGACAGGGAGCTTCGAGGTGGAGTTCCGCATCCTGCGCCCCGACGAGTCTGTGCGCCGGATCAAGTACCGCGCGTTCGCCATCCACGGCGCGGACGGCGCGGTCCGTCGCATTGCCGGCGTCGCGGAGGACGTCACCGACCGCCGCCAGCTGGAGGACCAGTTCCGCCAGTCGCAGAAGATGGAGGCCGTGGGCCAGCTGGCCGGCGGCATCGCGCACGACTTCAACAACCTGCTCGCGGTGATCGAGATGCAGGCGTCGCTGCTGCTGGACGACAACCGGATGGATGCGACCGTACGCGGGGGCATCGCGCACATCATGGGCGCCTCGCGGCGGGCTGCGGAACTGACGCGCCAGCTGCTGACCTTCAGCCGCCGGCAGGTCAAGCACGACGCGAACATCGACCTGCGCGAGGTGCTCGGCCCGATGACCGGCATGCTGCGGCGCGTGTTGGGCGAAAACATCGCCCTGGAAGAGCGCCTGGCGCCCGCGGCGCCGCGGATCAAGGCCGACCCGGGCATGATGGAGCAGGTGCTGATGAATCTGGCCGTCAATGCGCGTGACGCGATGCCGCAAGGCGGCCGGCTGACTGTCGAACTGATCGAGGTCGCCTTCGACGAAGGCGACGTGCCGGCGCATCCGCGCGCCACGCCCGGGCACTACCTGTGCCTGGCTGTCGGCGACACCGGTTGCGGCATCACGGAGGCCGACCTCGCGCACATCTTCGAGCCGTTCTTCACCACCAAGGATGTGGGCAAGGGCACCGGCCTGGGGCTGGCGATCGTGTTCGGGATCATCGAGCAGCACCACGGCTGGATCGAAGTGGACAGTGTCGTCGGGGTAGGCACCACCTTCCGCGTGTACCTGCCGGTGCTGCCGATGGCCACGGCGGCGACCAACGCCGAGCGGTCCGGGCCCGCGATGTCGAACGGCGGTCACGAGACGATCCTGCTGGTCGAGGACGATGATGCCGTGCGCGCGGTGACGATGCTGGCTCTCCAGCGCCATGGCTACCAGGTGGTGGAGGCCGAGTCGGGCGTGGCCGCACTGGCGGCGTGGGACGTGCTGCCCGTGCCGCCCGACCTGCTGTTGACCGACCTGGTGATGCCCGGCACCGTGTCGGGCTGCGCCCTGGCGAAGCAGCTCGTCGCGCGCCGGCCCGCATTGAAGGTGATCTGCGCCAGCGGCTACTGCCCGGAGTTGGCGCTGGGCGGCACTCCTCTGGATCCCGCCTGGGGGTTCCTGCAGAAGCCGTACCCGATGGGCGAGCTGACCCGCGTGGTGCGCCAGTGCCTGGACCGCCCGTAGTTCTCGGCCGGCTGCTTCCCTCCCCGCCGTGGTCATGGTAGAGTGCGCGGAGCTCCGGCCCGCGTTCCGCCGCCCGGACCATCACCGTCGTCCGGGAGCGTTCGCCCGCCATGTGCTCGATTTTCTGCCTGCTCGACCTGAAGTCCGATCCCGTTGAACTGCGCCGCCGCGCTTTGGAGATGTCGCGCCTGATGCGCCACCGCGGCCCCGACTGGTCGGGCATCCACTCCGCGCCGAACGCCATCCTGGCGCACGAGCGCCTGGCCATCGTCGATCCCGTCGGCGGCGCGCAGCCGCTGAAGAACGCGGCCGGCACGCACGTGCTGGCCGTGAACGGCGAGATCTACAACCACCAGGAACTGAAGGCGCAGCTGGCGCGGCCGTACGCCTTCCAGACGGCCTCCGACTGCGAGGTCATCCTGGCCCTGTACGAGGAGCACGGCGACGACTTCCTGGACATGCTGCGCGGCATGTTCGCCTTCGTGCTGTACGACGAGGTGAAGGACCGCTGGCTGATCGCGCGTGACCATATGGGTATTGTGCCGCTCTACGTCGGCACCGACGAGGCCGGCACGCTGCACGTGGCGTCGGAGCTGAAGGCCCTGGAGCCGGTGTGCCGCGAGGTGTCGGTGTTTCCGCCGGGCCACCTGTGGACCAGCGATGATGAGGCGCCCCGCCGCTGGTGGCGGCGCGACTGGCAGTCGTGGGAAGGCGTGGCTGGGTGCGTGACCGACCGCGCGGCCTTGACCGCCGCGCTGGATGACGCCGTGCGCAGCCACCTGATGTCGGACGTGCCGTACGGCGTGCTCATCTCGGGCGGGCTCGACTCGTCGGTGATCGCCGCGCTGGCCGCGCGCCACGCGACGATGCGCGTGGAGGACGGCGAGAAGTCGCCCGCCTGGTGGCCGCGGCTGCACAGCTTCGCCGTGGGCCTGGTCGGTTCGCCCGACCTCGCATGCGCGCGCGAGGTGGCCGCGCACCTGGGCACGGTGCACCACGAGGTCATCTACACGATCCAGGAGGGGCTCGACGCCGTGCCGGACGTGATCCGGCACCTGGAGACGTACGACGTGACGACCATCCGCGCCGCGACGCCGATGTACCTGATGGCCCGGCGGATCCGCGCGATGGGCATCAAGATGGTGCTGTCGGGCGAGGGCTCGGACGAGCTGTTTGCCGGCTACCTCTACTTCCACAAGGCGCCCGACGCGCGCGAGCTGCACCTGGAACTGCTGCGCAAGCTGGAGAACCTGCACCTGTACGACTGCCTGCGCGCCAACAAGGCGATGGCCGCCTGGGGCGTCGAGGCGCGTGTGCCGTTTTTAGACAAGCAGTTCATGGACGTGGCGATGACCATCGCGCCGGCCGACAAGATGTGCGGCGGCGGGGTCATCGAAAAACGCGTGCTTAGGGAGTGCTTCGCCGACCTGCTGCCCGCGCGCATCGCCTGGCGCCAGAAGGAACAGTTCTCCGACGGCGTCGGCTACGGTTGGATCGATGCGCTGAAGGCCACCGCCGAACAGGTGGTCAGCGACGAGGTCTTCGCCGAGCGCGCGGCGGCCTTCCCGCTGAACACGCCGGTTTCGAAGGAAGCCTACTTCTACCGCGCGGTGTTCGAACAGCACTTCGGCGGCCGCGAGTCGGTGCTGATGACGGTGCCGTATGGGAAGTCGGTGGCGTGCTCGACGGAGGCGGCGCTGGCTTGGGATGCCAGCCTGCGGCTGCGGGATGATCCTTCGGGGCGTGCGGTGGGCGTGCACGAGGATGCTTACGACGGCGGGAAGTCTGGCGTGTAGGAGTTGCGCCGGCGCAAGTGGGCGGGCGGGTACTTGCGCCGGCGCAAGTGCGCCGCGCCGCGCCGGTCAGGCCTTCTGCAGCCGTTCGATCGCGGCGTTCTGCTCGGCCAGCATCCGGACGACATCCTCGCGCAGCGCGCGCATCTCGGCCAGCGCGGTGGACTCGCCGATGCGCTGCGCCACGGCGCTGACCAGGAACGTGTTGAGCGACGTCTCGTCGACCTGCGCGCACTCGATGGCGCGGTCGTGCACCGTGCGTGGCAGGCGCAGGCGGATCTGGCCGCTGGAGACGGGTTCGGGGATGACGGGGGGGAGGGGTTTGCCTTCCTCCTCGCAAGTCTCGATGAGCTCCTCGAGGAGGCCATCCATTTCACGCGCAACCTCAGCGCGCGTCGCCCCCAGGACCGATACGAATGGGAATGCAGGGCAGACTGCGACCCATGCTTGGTCCTCTTCCCACCAGAAGATGCGGATTGGGTATTTCAGCATGGACGGTTCACTCCGGATCGATGGTGAGGTTGAGTGATTCCACGGCCTTCATCAACTGGCGGACCTGGTACTTCTTCACCTGGCCACCTGGGAGTATCTGGTAGTTCAGGAAGCCGTTCCAACCCGGGTACTTGTACTTGAAATGGTGCGAGCCCCGTTTGGGTGCCGTTGACCGGACGAACCCAAGCGCCTCGGTCAGGATGATGAGGTCGGAGAAGTTCGTCATGCGCCCCTCGCGTGCTGCGAGGAGCAACTTCTCGATCCGGGACACGGCGGCCTCCGAACGCATTTATGGTATCACAGGCGATACCGCATGACAAGTGGGTAATATTGCGCAGTTTCGGTCGTAACGCGGTCAGCGCCGACTGCACACAGGGCGGTCCATGTACAGGAAACAGGCCCGGGACCCCGGTCCGGGCGAATCTGATCTAAGCTGTTTGTTTGAATAAGATTACCCGTTGCGGTCCGCGGTCCCCGCGGCGCCGAACCATCCACCCCCGGCACCCATTCCCCCACTGGCGTCCCCGCCCCGCATCCCTCATCATCACGCCACCCCGGCCGCCACTTGCGCCGGCGCAAGTCCCCTTCCACCCGCAGCCAGGGGAAAGGCCCGCCATGCCCCCCGTCATCCGCCCCGCCACCGTTGCCGACGCGCCCGCGCTGCTGGCCATCTACCGCCCGTACGTCGAGCGCACCGCCGTGTCGTTCGAGACCGAGCCGCCGACCGTCGAGCAGTTCGCTGCGCGCATCGCGAAGTCGCTCGAGGGATGGGCGTGGCTGGTGGCCGAGGTCGATGGCGTGTGCGCCGGCTATGCCTACGGCACTGCGCACCGCGAGCGCGCCGCGTACCGGCTGACGGTGGAGACGTCGGCGTACCTCGATGAGGGATTCCATCGCCAGGGCCTCGGGCGCGCGCTGTACGAAGAGCTGCTGCGCCGGCTGACCGCGATGGGCTTCCACCGCGCCGTCGCGGGGATCACGCTGCCGAACGAGGGGAGCGTGGCGCTGCACGAGGCGTTGGGGTTCGAGCGCATCGGCGTGTACAAGGAAGTCGGGTTCAAGTTCGGGGCGTGGCACGACTCGGTGTGGTACCAGCGGGGATTGGCGTAAGCCCACTTGCTGGGCGGCAGCACTTGCGCTGGGCGGCAGCACTTGCGCCGGCGCAAGTCCTGTGGTCACCATCAGTCCGCAGCGCGAGCCGCCGTTCGCGAAACCCGATGATCCGAGGGGAGACCATGAACGACGAGAATGATCAGGTGGACCGCCAGACGCCGGTCCCGCCTGCGCCGGTGGGCATCGGCGAGGGCTACCGGGCAACGCCCTGCTTCCTGTATGTCAGCGGCCTGCGCCTCATCCTGATGGACCTGCTGACCGCCAGCCTCTTCGAGCAGTACTGGTTCTACCGGAACTGGCGCTACCTGCGCGACCGGGACAAGCTGGACATCAGCCCGTTCTGGCGCGCCTGGTTCAACATCTTCTTCATCCACGAGCTGTTTCGCCGGATGAGGGAAGATCCGCAGCTCGAGCCTGCGGGGCGCGGGCCGTCGCCGGCAAGCTGGCACGCAACGTTGTGGATCGTGATGACGTTGGCGTCGGGGGTCTTGTCGCGCATCCCCAACAACAACGCGCCCCTGTTCGGCGGCATCCTGGGACTGTCATCGTTCTTCTGCCTGCTGCCGGCGCAGCGGTTCGTGAACCGGGCCAACGCGGCGCAGGTTCCGCGACCGAAGACGTCGCCATGGACGGGTTGGCAGTACGCCCTCCTGGTGGTCGGAATCATCATCAATGTCGTGTTCTTCATGGCGCCCTAGAACACCCGCCACTTGCGCCGGCGCAAGTCCGCAGACGCAAAGCGGCGCCGGCCGCCTCCCCATAGGTAGACGGCCGGCGCCCATGATCATCCATCCATGATGCCTATCCCTAGCGGATCAACACCATCCTCTTCATGTCGCGCGCCGTGCCGGCTTCGAAACGGGTCACATAGACGCCGCTGGCCACGCCCTGGCCCGACTGGTCGCAGCCGTCCCAGGTGGCGGTGTGGCGGCCGGCGGTCAGCGTCTCGTCGACCAGGCGGCGCACCAGGGCGCCGCGCAGGTCGTAGACCGAGAGCACGGTGCGCGACGTCGCCGCGAGGTCGAAGGTGACCGTCGTCTGCGGGTTGAACGGGTTGGGGCTCACGCCGACCAATGCGCTGGATGTCGGCACGAACGGCGTGTCGTCGGGCACCCCTGAGACCGCGCGTGTGACGTAGAGGCGGTAGGCGCCGGACTTCGGGATGTCCGCAGTGCCTACCTTCCACACGGCGATGCCGTACGATCCGGTCACCGGCACATGCACCGTGAACGACTCGTCCATGCCGTTGCCGTTCAGGAAGGCCAGGCCGCCCGCGACGATGTTCGACTTGCCCATGTAGGCCACGTCGGACGGGTAGAGCGACAGGCCCCAGTCGACAATATTCTCCAGCGACATCAGGCGGATGGTCCAGGTGCCGGCCTCGAGGGTGATGGTGCGCAGGTCCAGCAGGTGGTTGACGGCAAACGTGAAGGTGCCGTAGATGCCGGACGGGGTGGTCGTGATCGGGGCGCTGTACACGGCCTCCGCCAGGTAGTCCTGGGTGTTGAGGTCGCGGATCACGCCGACGTCGACGATGGCGCCGCCGGCGACGGCGCCGTTGACCAGCACGAAGTCGCAGGTCTCCGGACCCCAGCCCGAGATGGCCAGCGGCGCGGTGAAGGCCGACACCGGGTCGTCCATCGGCGCATGCATGCGCAGGTCGATGTCGCTCTCGGCCCCGGGCATGACGACCATACCCCGGAAACGTCCGCTGCGCGACGGCAGGCGCAGGCCATCGCTGTTGTAGTAGAGCGGCAGGCCGGTGCCCACGTCGGTCCAGCCGCCGGTGCGGGTGGGCGGTGCGACGCGGCCGCGCGGCTCGAACCATGTCAGCGTGGTCGGCGACCAGCAGTACTGGACACCCCACGCGTTGTTCGTCTCGTCAGCTTCGGCAGCCACGGCGCCGGCGTCGGCGCGCAGGACCAGCGTGTGGCGGCCGCCCCGGACGGTGTGGGCGGTCGGGTCGTTGTGGATGGCGTTGCTGCCGGACGGGATCGCGCCGTACGGATACGTCCAGGCGGACAGGCCGTCGAGGTCGACGCTCACCGTCTGCGGCACGGCCTCGACGCCGCCCTGGTTCGTCACGATGAAGTTCACGTACGTGGACGCGGATTCGCCCACCAGCGTGTCGGGCGCCGCGACCGTCCACACGTTGCCGTCGGCCGCCGGGCGCGGGACCAGCGGGGCGGCCCAGCCCGAGAGCGTGATCGGCGCCAGGTCGGGCTTGCTGCGGCCGACCTCGACGGTCACGGTGACGGCGCCGGTGCCGTCGCGCGGGTCGCGGTAGACCATCAGCGCGTGGTAGCCGTCGTTCGGGATGGTCAGGTCCAGGCGGGCCTTGCCGTCGTCGACGTTGGTCCGGAGCGTCGCGCCGGCGTTGGTGATGCCGCCGGCGGTGAACGTGGCGTTGAGCCAGCCGACATACACCGGCAGGTCAGGCGTGGCGGTGGTCGCCGACAGCGTGACCGGGCCGACCTGCCCCGGCAGCATGTAGAATTCCCACAGCCGCATCATCTCGCCCGCCGCCAGCGTCACCGTCACCGGCGCGCCGTCGAACGCGATCGAGGTGCTGGTGTGCTGGGTGATGGTGTAGCTGCTGGCGCCGCCGGTGTAGTTGACGACACCGACGTCCCAGTTCTGGGCGCCGATGATGTTGCGGTTGACGATCACTGCATCCAGGAAGCCGGCCACCCGCGCCGAGGTGCCGCCGTCGAAGGCCGTGAAGCCGGTGAACGCGCTCGAACTGGCCGTGTGTCCGTACAAGTCGTAGTCGTCGGTGTTGCTGCCCGGCACGATGGCCACCGCGTTCCACCAGCCGCTGGAGTTGTAACGGACGCCGTCGCAGTTGTTGCCGTAGGCGCCTTCGCCGATGGACGACCATCCGCCCTGCTTCTCGGGCGGCGCCGTGCGGGTGTACGTCGTCGCCGCCGTCATCACCGGCGGCACCCATGACCACTGGCGACCCCAGCGGTTGTCGTTCTCGTTCAGCTCGGCGATGGCGTCGCTGCCGTCGAGGCGCACCTCGAAGACGTGGCGACCGCCCTTCACCGTCACGGTGCCCAGGTTCAGCGCCGACATGGAGGTCAGTCCGGCCAGCGGAATGCCCACGCCCCACCCGCTGGCCTGCCTGCCGTCGACCAGGCCGTTGACCTGGAAGAAGGTGGAGGTGGCCACGTCGCCGGTGTTCTGGAACGCGGTGTTCCACCAGGTCGACGCCGTCTCGCCGGTCAAGGTGGTTGGGAACGCCACGTTGCCGGCCGTGGCGTCGGCGGCGCCGCGCGGCACCACGACGCTGGCCCATCCCGACAGCGTCTTGAAGGCCAGGTTCGAGGGCTCGGCGGCGCGGACGGTGTACGGGCCGGCCGTCGTCTGGACGATGGCCCAGCGGCCGGCGCGATCGACAGCGCGCAGGTTGAACCAGTAGGTGCCCGGAGCCAGTATCGCCGTGGTGGTGGTGGTCACATTGTCGATGGTCTTCGTCGTGGGCGGCAGGGCCGGACCCGTGGTGGTGATCAGCACGGCGTAGCCCGCCACGCCGGAAGCGTCGTCGGCCGGTCGGCTCCACGAGAAGTCGATGGTCGGGTCGGGCGAAGAGACGCCCGCCGTGTGGCTGGTCGAGGCCAGGGTCGTCACCGGGTTGGGCGGCGACACGTCGATCTCGTAGCCGTTGTTCTTCGCCGTCTGCCAGATCTGCTCGGACCAGCCGGCGTAGCGGTTCTTGAACTTCGCCAGGAAGTCCATGGCGCTGTTCGGCACGTCGTAGTCAGTGCACAGGAAGATGGGGCCGTCGCCCACCGCCAGCGCGTCCGGGTTGCCGGGGTATTCCGGGTCCTCGTCGAAGTCGGCGTCCGAGATGTCCTGCAGCAGCGCGGCCACCGAGCCCTCGGTCAGCAGAGGGTTGGGTATGTAGGGATCGGCCGCGGTCTGGTCGCACTTCGTGGTCGTGTGCCAGGTGACGGTGTGCAGCGGCTTCAGGCCGTAGTCGGCCTGGAACGTGCCCACGACGAAATGCGCCAGCCATTGCGGGAAGCCCTCGCTCCAGGCGATGCCCTGGTCCTCGGGGCACCACGCGCAGTGTCCGCATTCGAACGGGGAGTTGGGGTCGCAGATCCCGTTGCAGTAGCCGGGGAGGTTGTCCCAGGAGTACTTCGCCATCCAGTGGTGGCCGTATTCGTGCGTGAACACGGGTTCTTCCCACTGGCGGGATTCGCCGATGTGGATCTCGCCGAAGAAGCTGACGTAGTAGGCATTGCCGCCGTCGGGCCACTGGACGTCGACCGCCGCCGTGTCGTAGCCGCGGTTGGCGTACAGATAGCGCCACGTGCGCGTGAGGTTGGTCAGGATGTGCAGCGCGGGGTGTTGGGTGCTGGGATACGGGATGACCTCGTCGAAGTTGGCATCGGTGCCGCTGAAGTTGTAGAAGGTGCGGGTGTCCCAGGAATAAGCGTTCTCCCAGGTGCCGTCTTCGACGCGCACACGATCGTTCTCGGCCGTGTACCGCACGTAGAGATCGGGATTCTCGCCGCAGTTCCAGCACCCGTTGTAGAGGAACGTGAAATCGTAGTAGCCGTTCTGGTCGGTCGTGCTCCGGGCCAGTTCCGCGTCGGTGAAGTCGTTGTCGTCGCAGGCGGTGACGGTGCAGCCATCGGCGCCGACCGGCTTCCCGTCCGTGCGGTAGTAGATGATGCGTCCGCGCACGCGGATGTAGCGGGTGTTCGTCTTGTCGCCTGTGTTCTTGTCGCCGATCGCCGGCGCGGCCGGCGTGAAGGCCACGGGGCCGGGCCCGGCGACTTTGGGCTGCGTCCAGGAGCCGGGATCGGCGGGATCGGTCGGCGTTTCGGCCGACGCTTCGGCCTTCAGCGCCCGCGCCGCATTGCGCGCCGACAGGTCGAGCGTCTTGGTGAACGTCTGCCCGTCGACATCGAAGAGGAACGTGAGCGGCTTGTCGGGGTCGGCCGGCGTCGCCGTCACGTTCACGATCATCACGTCCGACTTCTGCATCTCGGTGATCGCCGGCGTGTCGGTGCGCGCCTGCGACCAGCCCTCGCCCTCGAGCCGGAAACTGGTCAGCGCCATGGGCGCGCCGACGGTGATCTCCAGTTGGCCTTTCCACGCCTGCCCCGCTTCGGCGGCGACGGGCGTGCCCAGCAGCTTCACCTTCACCGGCGGCGCGATCTTCGCGAAGGCCGGCGTGGCGATGAGCGCGATCATCATCAGGAGCGCGAAGGCGCGCGCTGGCATGCGCATGCGTTTCATGGTGAGCCTCCCTAGCGCCCGGCGGCGTCGGCGTTGGGGGCGGGGCGCGGCTCGACGTTCATCGGCGTGGCGACCTTGCCCATGGCGGTGAGCGCAGCCTCGAGCTTCGTCGCATCCTCGAGGCGACCCTCGGCGCGCGCGTACCGCGCCTGGATGCCGAGCACCTGCAGCTGCCCATCCATCTTCGCCTGCTCGATGGCGCGGTGCAGCTGGAGCGCGGCGGCATCGTCGGGCGCGGTGGCCAGCTGGGCGGCGAGGGCGGCGACCTGCGCCTGTTCGGTCTGCAGGGCGGCGGTGATGTCGGCCATCATCGGGGTCATGGGCGCGATTGCGGCGGTCGGTGTGTCGTCGACGGCCAGGGCCGGGGTCAGCGCGAGGGTGCAGAGCAACACAGAGACGGCGAACGCGGACAGCGACCGGGACATGGGATGACCTCCGGGTGGGCAGGTGGCGGCGAGGGCATTCAGTATAAGTGATGAGGCGTTTTCAGGTGAGGAATCACATGAGAAGTTGTTATTTCTTATTAAGAGGATAAAAGTGGTGGGGATTGCGGGGGCGGAGGGGGAGTTGCGCCGGCGCAAGTGGGGGTGCGGCCGTTGGACTTGCGCCGGCGCAAGTGGGTGGCGGCCTGGTCGCTTAACCTAATGGACGGTCATGGCTCCCATGACTGCTCCGGCGTGGTCTTCGGCACAATCTGCAATTGAAGGCCCAGCGCCGCAACCACATGCAGAACCTTGTCCAGGCGGACCGTTGGCTTGCCGTTCTCCAGTTCGGACAGGAAGCGGATGCCGACGTTGGTGAGGCCGGCCGTTTCGACGAGGGTCAGGCCATCCTGCTTGCGGCGGTCGCGGATGGCTTTGCCGAGGGTTGCGGCGTCTGCGATGCCGAGGGGTTGGGGTGGCTGGGACATAGTGGCCTCCTAATGAGTTTTCCCGATAGGGACAATTACCGGCAAAAAGTGGAGAGGATCAATGAAAATTTACCGATAGGGAAAATTCACCGACCGGCACCTGGTGTCCAGAAAAAAAACCCCGAACGGGAAAATTGATCTAAGGGTTGTGGACTTGCGCCGGCGCAAGTGACGACCGAATCGGAGACTCCCCACATGCGATGTGGCACCCGGCGTTTTCAAGTTTGAAGCGCAACGTGGTGGCCTGGTCAATGTAAGCCACTCAGAATATTCACCATAAACGTGACTCCCGCCATGGATTCGCAGATTGCACCCGCTCCCCGCACAATCATGACCGGCAGACACACTTGCCAAATTGGTTCCAAAAGTGGTACCATAATCCCTTGGAGATGGCATGTCTCGCGCCGAAAAGCTCGTCCACAAGGCGTGCGCAAATTCAGGCTCCCTGACCTTTGGCGAACTTGTCAGGCTGGTCGGGCTCTTCGGATACCATCAGGTTCGACAAGGCGGGAGCCACCGCATCTTTGCCCGCGGCGCAGGACACAGGCGGTTCAATTTCCAGGATGCCGACGGCAAGGCCAAGGTCGCCCAGGTCAGAGAGTTCCTCGACCACGCACGCGCCCAGGGATGGATTGCCCCGAACGAGGAGGACCAGTGATGCCCGGCTACAGCCAGTTCGTCGCCTGGAGCCACGAAGACCAGCAATACATGGCGGTCTGTCCCGAGTTGGGCCATCTCATCGCCCTGGCCGACACCGAAGAGGACGCTGTGCGCGAACTGAAGGTGGCGATCGGCCTGGTGCTGCAGGACATGGCGGCGAGCGGCGAGACGCCGCCGGCTCCGTTCGACCACGGCTCGCACAGCGGCCAGTTCCGCATCCGCATCCCGCGCACGTTGCACGCGCGACTGGCCTGGCATGCCGACCGCGAACGCGTCTCGCTGAACACGCTCGTGTGCTCGCTGCTGTCGGAAGCGTCGGCGCAGTTGAATGCCGCGGGGTATGTCGCGGAGCGTGTCAGGGATGCCTACCATGGGCCACTCGGGGATCGGGACAGTCGCATCGCTGAATCGCCGCCGGCGATGGGGCACACCAGACGGGCGCCGAAAGGACGGCAGTCGTGACCATCATCCTCCGCTTCCGCCTCGAACTGGAAGACATCACGCCACCCATCTGGCGCCGCATCGAACTGGCGGCCGACGGCACGTTTTGGGACCTGCATGTCGCCATCCAGAGTGCGATGGGCTGGCAGGACAGCCACCTGCACGGGTTCAGCATCGAGGATGCGAAGGGCGCCGTCACGGAGATCGGCGTGCCCGACCCGCACGGCGCGAGCACAACTGTCGCCGGATGGAAGCGCCCGCTGGAACGCCACTTCAACAAGCCCGGCGATCGGGCGCTGTACGAATACGACTTCGGCGATGGGTGGCTGCACACGGTGTTGCTCGAATCGTTGTCGCTGCCCGAGCCGGACCTGACGTACCCGCGCTGCGTGGGTGGCGAGCGCGCTTGCCCGCCTGAGGATTGCGGTGGGGTGCCGGGGTACGAGGCTCTCGTCGAGGCGGGCGGCGGCGGGTTCGATCCCGAGGCGTTCGATGCTTCACACGTGACCTTCGCGGATGCGAAGGATCGTTTGAGAAAACTGAACGGGGAACCGCGCGCGCATTGAATTGCGCCGGCGCAACTCTCGCGAGTCCGTGATACTTGCGCCGGCGCAACTACCCCACGCAACTACCCCCGCGAATCCGCCCTCTCCAGCAACCCCCGCACCCGCGCCATCAGCACTTCGGGCCGGAACGGCTTCTGCAAAAAATCTCCCGCGTCGCCGGCCACCTCGCGCAGGTCGCCGGCGTCGTCGGTGTAGCCGGAGATGAAGAGCACGCGCAGGCGCGGGCGTTCGGCCAGCAGGGCGACGGCCAGTTCGCGGCCGCCCATGCGCGGCATGACGACGTCGGTGATGAGCAGGTCGATGGCGCCGTCGTGGCGGCGGCTGACCGCAAGGGCGTCGACGCCGTCGCCGGCTTCGAGGACGCGGAAGCCGGCCATGGCCAGGTACTTCACGCTCAACTCGCGGACCAGGGGCTCGTCCTCGACGAAGAGCAGCGTGGCGGCGACGGGGCCGGTGCGCGGGGCGATGGCGATCGGCTCGGCCTCGGTGACCGCGGCCACGCGCGGCAGGCAGATCGTGATGGTGGCGCCGTTGCCCGGCTCGCTGTCGATGGCGATGCCGCCGCCGCTCTGCTTGATGATGCCGTACACCGTCGAGAGGCCCAGGCCCGAGCCCTTGCTGCGCTCCTTGGTGGTGAAGAACGGGTCGAAGGCGCGGGCCTTCACCTCGGGCGGCATGCCCGTGCCGGTGTCGCGGACGGCCAGCTTCACGTAGGGGCCGGCGTGCAGGTCGACGTGTTCGGCGGCGTGGTCGGCGTCGAGGTCGACGGGCTCGGTGGTGATGGTGATGGCGCCGCCGACGGGCATCGCGTCGCGCGCGTTGACGACCAGGTTCAGGATGACCTGTTCCATCTGGCCGCGGTCGACCAGGGCCCAGCTGCCGCGCGGGTCGGCGTCGATGTGCAGGTGCACGTCCTCGCCGATCAGGCGCTGCGTCATGTCAGCCAGCTGGCGCACGACGCCGCCCAGTTCGAGCACCTGCGGCGAGAGCAACTGCCGGCGGCTGTAGGCGAGCAATTGGCGGGTGAGGTTCGCGGCGCGCTCGGACGCCTTCAACACGCCCTGCGCATACGCATGGGCCTGCTCGGTGGGCGGCAGCGAAGTGCGGATGAGCTCGGCGTAGCCGACGATCACCGTCAGCACGTTGTTGAAGTCGTGGGCGATGCCGCCGGCCAGCTGGCCCACGGCCTCGAGCCGCTGTGACTGGCGCAGCTGCTCCTCGAGGCTCTTCCAGGCGGTGATGTCGGCGATGGCGCCGTCCAGGCAGGTGACCGAGCCGTCGACCGCGCGCACGGCGGTGCTCGAGACCAGGCCCCAGAACTCGGAGCTGTCGCGGCGGCGGAAGCGGATCTCCTCGCTGCTGGTGAAGCCGCGCTCGGCCACCATCTGCATCAGCTCGTGGCGGCGCTGGCGGTCGGCGTGCAGGTCGAAGGCGTTGACGGCCAGCACCTGCTCGGGGCTGTCGTAGCCGAACATGCGGGCGAAGGCCTCGTTCACGTAGAGCAGGCGGCCGTCCGGCTGGCTGCGGTACAATCCTTCGTTCACGTTGCGGTGGATGGAGGCCAGCAGTTCGCGGCTCTCGTGCAGTTCCTCGCGGCTGCGCTCGCGCTCGCGCTCGGCGGCGCGACGCTCGGCCACCAGCGCCCCGAACAACAACGGCAGGCCGACCAGCAGGAGTTCGAGCAATTGCAGCGCGACGTGGCGATCCTGCCGCGCGACGGCCAGGAACGGGCCCAGGCCGTTGGCCGTGGCCAGCGCGATGAGCACGGCTGCGAACGAGCCGGAGGTGACGGCGCCGCGGGGGCCGAAGTGCACGGCGGCGTAGAGCGACACCAGGACCGTCAGGTTCAGCATCATGATGCCGATGACGCCGTCGGGGCCGGCCGCAAAGACGGCGGCGACCAGGCCGAGTTGGATCAGCGCGATGGAGACGACGATCGCCGCGCCGTCGCGCCGGTGCGCGGGCCGTGGCGCCGCCAGCCAGTTGACCGCCACCGGCAGCACGGCCAGCGCGCCGAGCGCATTCATGCGCCACCAGCCGCCCCAGCCGGAATAGAGCGGGATGCTCGGGTTGGTCCACGACAGGGAGCGACCCAGCCACGAGAAGAAGATGCTGCCGACCGGCGCCACGATGGCCGCGACCACGACGGCCAGCACGTCGCGCAGGCGTTCGAGCTGCGGACGGAAACCGAGGCGATGCAGGATGACGACGCCGATGACGGCCTCGGCCGTGCTGCCGAGCGCACCCGGGATCGCCACGTTCCAATGGTAGCCGATGAGGAGGCGGCCGAAGGTGGTCGTGACGAGGACCAGCCACCAGGTACGCAGGCCCATGAGCCACAGGCCGGCGAACGCGACGCCGGTGGGCAGCCACATGACGGCCTGGTCGAGGACGGAGTAGCCGAACTCCCTGGCCTGCGCGGCGATGAGCAGGGACGCCGCGAAGAGCAGCAGTTTGCCGACGTGATGCCAGCGTTCTCGGGACATGGCCGGGCGCGACCTCAGGTCGGGGCGAGGGGGCGGGCACCGGGGCACTGGGTCAGTGGGGCACCGGGGCGGAATGGGAAAGCATACCGGGGGCGGACGGGTGGCGTCAATGAGGACGGGTTTTCGGGTAGGGGCCGGCCAACACGGCGCTTGGCGGCGGGCCGAGTGGTGCGTGTGTCTCTTTGTAGTGATTGGTTGATCTATCAACTAAATGGGCGCGATTCGCACACTGGCGCGCACAAATCCGGGTTGCCGAAAAATTTGCTTTGGGGTAATATAGTGGTGAATATTTGCCTTTGGATAAATTGACGGAGGCCGATACCCATGTCAGCAAGGATGCGGAACAATGAGCGGCGCATCTAGGTCGGAGGTCCGGGACTTCCTGCGAGACTTCAAGCGTGCGGCTCTCGCGGGTCAGGACCAAACCAAGTTCGAGGTCTGGAGCCGAGAGAAGAACCGGAGCGCACTGCCGGAATTGGGAATGACTGAACGCAAGCGAGACCAGTGCCTGCTGGAATTGCAGCCCGAGGACTACTGTGCCGGCCCGCTCCCCGACGATGACGAAACCCGAGGCGGCCACGTCTGGATCTTCGGCAAGGAGATTCACGGTCACCTGGTCTACATAAAGCTGAAGATCGTCCTGGAAGAACCGTATGCGCGCGCGCAGTGCCTGTCGTTCCACGAGGCCAAGTCGCGCCTGACATTTCCATTCCAGGAGTAAGTTGACCGGAGGGGGAACAAATATGAGGTCCTATTGCCCGTACTGCGAGAAGACGACGAGCGCGGCCGTGGTGGACGCTGTCGTGCCGCACACGATCAAGGGCGTCGAGATAGCCGTCGAGGCCAAACTTGTGAAGTGCGAGGAATGCGGGAACGAGTTCAACAGCCCGGAACTCGGCCAGGATATCGCCGAGATGGCGCTGCACGCCTATCGCGCGAAAGCCGACCTGCTGACGCCCGACGCCATTCGGGCGTTCAGGGCGGCCTTTGACCTGACGCAGCAAGAGCTTGCCCGCTTGCTGGGATGGGGCATCGCGACATTGAGCCGCTACGAGAACGGGGCGATTCAGGACGAGGCGCACGACAGGGCGCTGCGCATGATCATGCGGCCCGAGGCGCTGATGGCGGAAGTGCGCCGCAATCCCGATGCCCTGAGCGCGCCAAGGCGTGACGCCGTCCTTTCGCGCCTTCGCAACCGCACCTACGAATCGGCCGCGTACCTTTCATTCATCCGGGACTACCGGGCCGACTACGAGCCCGACATCCGCAGCGGCTACCGCGCGTTCGATCCCGATCGATTCACGGCCATGGCCGCGCACTTCTGCAAAGAACCCGGCGTGCCGCGGACGAAGCTGAACAAGCTCCTGTGGTATGCCGATTTCAACAACTACCGAGACAGTACCGTATCGATTTCTGGCGCACGGTATGCGCACCTGCCGCATGGGCCGGCGCCGGACAACTACGACGCTTTGCTCACCTACCTGACGAGCGTGCGCGACGTCCTTCAGTGCCGAGAGGAGTCGGCCGGGCCTTATGTATGGGAAGTGCTCGTGAGCAATGTTGCGCCGGACTATGCGCTGTTCTCGAATCGCGAACTGCGCGTCCTGACGGCAGTGGCGGAGCACTTCAAGGAGACGAAGGCGGGCGAGATCAGCGAAGTCTCGCATCGCGAGAGCGGGTACAGGGCGACCAGGGATGGAGAGATCATCTCCTACGAGTATGCGGACGAGATGCTGGTGAAACTTGAATAGTCGGTAGCTGGAGTTGCGCCGGCGCAAGTGGCGCGAGTCCGAGAAACCACGGCGCCGTCGCCCCTGATCGTGTTTGGAGCCACCATGCCCACCAACAAAATCGACGCCTGGTCGATCCTGGCCGCCGAAGCCTCCGCGTTCGGCCGCAACTGGGGTCGCTACGGCGCGCCGTCCGATGCCGTCGAGTTCCGGACCGAAGCGGAAGCCTCGCTGCCTTCGCCGGCGCTGCCAGCCGGGGACGTGCCGGAAGAGATCCGCAGCATGATCATCGGTATGGACGAGGCGATCCGGGCGGCCGGGCTCCTGCCTGAGCCCTGCAGCGCGTGGATCGGGCTCGAACTGCCGCCCGAGGCCGGCGGGTTCCCGTTCCCGCTCGAGGTCGGCCGGCACTTCTGCCTGGTTGGATTCGTGTCGGCATCGCTGTTGCCGTCGCCGGCGGTGTTCGCGGCCGGGCCGCATGGGGCGCTGCTCCATGTCCGTCTTGCGGCGGCGTTGCCGATGACGGGCGAGTTGCAGAAGCCGGGCGAGATGGAAGTCGTGCCGCCGCGCAACTCGTGCTTCCGGGTGAAGGCGGTCCATCGGGATGTGGTTGTTGCGGACGAACATGGGCGCGCGTGGGAGCGGTCGGTGGTGGAGGGGGTTCAGGTGCCGATGGAGGCGTTTGGGCGGCAGGTTTAACGGGGACGTGCCTGCGGTGTGGTGGGGCCGCCGGCAGAGCGGTGTGTGTCATTTTTTGGCGATTGGTTGACCTATCAACCAAGTGGGCGGGATGCGCAAAAGAGCCGCGGACGGTCCTTTCGGGGGCCTGATTCCAGCCTGCGGCCTGGCGACTTGCGCCGGCGCAAGTTCCGCGCGATCAACTGCATATATGACAACAAGTTGTAGGCGCTGCTGTCCGCTGGGCCCTGCTGAATACCAAGTTTATCCAATTTGGCTAAACTGGGGTAAGTTTGGTCAAACTCGTTCGCTCCACGCCAGGTGTGAGTGCGGCGGGCGGACTCGGCGCCTTGAGCTTAAAGAGAAAAATTCTCGTTCGCGTTGGTCGTGTTCCGAAATCGTGGTACAATACTGGCATAACTCGTGAAAATTTCACGATCATGGGGCCGTCATGCTGATCCGCTTCGAACTGGAAAACTGGCAGTCGTTCCGCAGCCGCACGGAGTTCTCCTTCGTCGCCAGCCGTGAGCGCCAGCACAGCGATCGGCTGCCGCGACTGCCCAAGCTGGACCTGCGCGTGCTGCCCGTGGCCGCCGTGTATGGCGCCAACGCCTCGGGCAAATCGAACCTTTTCAGGGCCCTGGGCTTCGCGCGCGCGCTGATCGTGGACGGGACGCAGACCGATGCGCGCATCCGCGTCGAGCCGTTCCGCCTGGGGCGCGGCACGCAGGACAGGCCGACGCGATTCCGCTTCGAGATCCTGGCCGATGGAATCGTGTACGAATTCGGATTCGCGGTGGACGCCACGTCGGTGCGCGAGGAGTGGCTGCTGGAGATCACGTCCGGCTCCGAGCGTCCGCTGTACCGACGCCGTGGCGAGGCGATCGAGTTCGGACCGTCGCTGAGCGGTGACGCGTTCCTTGAATTCGCCCACCGGGGGACGCGCGACAACCAACTCTTCCTGACCAACGCCGTCAGCCAGAAGGTCGACCGCTTCAAGCCGGTGTACGACTGGTTCCGCAACGGCCTCGTGCTCGTGTCGCCTGAATCGACCTTCGGCCGCATGGATTTGTTCGTCGAGGAAGGAAGCTCGCGTTCGCAGCTGATGGACGAGATGCTCGAGCGCCTGGACACGGGAATCGTGCACCTCGAGGGCGAGGAGCTTGATCTCGACGGTATGCGCGTGGTCGCCCAGCACCGGCACGAAGATGGCAGCCTGGCCCGGTTCGAGATCGCCAGCGAGTCGGCCGGCACGCGGCGTATCCTCGACCTGCTGCCGGCGTTCCTGGACCTGGCCGGCGGCGACGGGTCGCGGGTGTACGTGATCGACGAACTGGACCGGAGCCTTCACACGCTGCTGACGCGGCGGCTCCTGGAGATGTTCCTGGCGGCGTCGGGGCCGGACACGCGCGGCCAACTGCTGTTCTCAACGCATGACCTGCTGCTGATGGACCAGAGCCTGATGCGGCGGGACGAGATGTGGGTGACGGAGCGGAACGGGCGGGGCGAGTCGACGCTGATTGCATTCAGCGATTACAAGGATGTCCGGTACGACAAGGATATCCGGAAGAGCTACCTGCAGGGGCGGTTGGGGGGCGTGCCCCGAATGTGGCCGACTGACGTCCTTCCGGCGAACGAAGACTAACTCCCGATCTATTGGGCAGTTGGAGCAGCGCGGGCTGACGATTGGGCCCACGGTCCCCTGGGTCAGGCCGGCGGGATCAATCAACGGTTGCGGCCTGCGCCGATGTTGGAGAGAATTTGAATCGCGATGGATCTGGACAGAACGGCAAAGGTCCCGGAACCCGGGGTCAGGCAGGCATGTTGGACGCGCATATGACGCCACTACCGGATTTCGAACGCCCGCCACTCGTTGAAGTGGCGCTGTCCGTTCAGTTCAATCGACTGGAATCGATGCGCGCGGTGGACCTCGGGCTGCTGTGGGCGGCATTTCGCGATCGGTACCCGCATTGCGAGGAGATGCCGCCGCTGGAGCCGATCATCGAGAGTTTCGGCGGTCGGGTGAACCAGAGTCCCGGGATCCAGGTCGAGGTCCTGCGCGGGTTCGTCCCGCGGTTGTGGCTGGTCGACGAGAGCGGTTCGGGACTGGTGCAGGTGCAACCCGACAGGTTCGCCTACAACTGGCGTGCCGCCGCCGGCGATGTCTATCCTCGGTATTCCCAGGTGCGCGAGCGTTTCCAGCGCGAATTCGACGTGTTCCGCACGTTTGTCGCCACGCACCTGAAGGCTGCTATCGAGCCGAACCTGTGTGAAGTCGCTTACGTCAACATCATCCCGTCCGGGGACGGCGAGTACGCTGCCGGGGAACTGGACAAGGTCCTGACGTGCTTTGCACCCCGCACCAGTGACGGGTATCTGGCGGCGCCCGCGAGCGTGAGTCTCGACCTGCGATACCCCGTGGCCGGGGCGGCCGGGGCGCCGGCCGGGAGCCTGCAGGTGAGCGCGAAGCCCGTCGTGTCCCACGCGGACGGCCAGTCCCGGCTCATGCTCGACCTGGTGGCGCGATCCCTGCCGGCAACCGGTGATGTGGAAGGCATTCTGGCCTGCTTCGACCTGGGCCGCGAAACGATCGTTCGCGCCTTCGCATCGCTGACCACGCCCGAGATGCATGACCTGTGGGGGCGCCGTGACAACCAGTAGCACCACGGCAGTGAAACCGACACGCATGAGGGTCGACCAGGACTACGCCCCCCAGGCGTGGATGCCGCTTTTCGATTCCGGCAGCACGATGACTGGTCGCTCGATGAGGGGTCGCGCGCTGCAGGTCGGAACAGCCGTGACCTACGCCCATCCGCAGATGAGGATCACCGTGGGCGGCGACGCACCGGACTGGATTCACAGTACCGTGCGGTCGACGATCAGCCTTCTGTCGTTGGGCGAGAATTGGGATTCGCGCGGCGCCCGCGCGGTATCGCCCAAGAGTGTCGAGGAAGTCGTTCGTCTTCTCCACCGTACGGCGGAACTGCCCCTGCCGAGGCCCAGTGTCGTGCCGACGTGCGACGGCCGGATCCAGGTCGAGTGGCACACGCATGGCGTCGACCTGGAGATCGAGAGCCTGGGTGCGGATCGTTTTCGGCTCTATTTCTGCAATGATGCTGAAGGCGTGGAGACCGAGACGGACCTGACCTCGGAGTCCATTGCGAAAGACATGCACCTGCGCCTCCTGGCGCAGCGCGGTTTCTGACAAGGACGCGCTCATTTTGATCCCCTACGGCGACGACAAGACCATTGCCGATCCGGATCCGCTGTGGCGACGTGTGCCACCCGCCATGGTTGTCTTCGACGACAACCTGGGCCGGAAGCGGCCTTCGAGTTCCGCGTTCAGCAACGGCCGGGGCGAGACGCCCATGTCGGTGATTCTCGGGCGTGAGCTCCTGCAGTCGGGGCGGCCTGCGCATGCGCTGGTCTGCGGTCGCAAGACACGGGGCATCCAGAGCCGTTTGGCCAAGATGTCGACTTGGGTGATTTCGCCGGGGATGTGACGGTCGCGCCGGCAGAGCGACGGATGACCGGGTTTGCCGCCGGCGCTGCCGGGGACTTGCGCCGGCGCAAGTGTGCAGCGCCAACGGTTGAGACCCGGGGCGGCTGTGAGGTGGATGTGTCTTCGGGCCGATTGGTTGACCTATCAACCAAATCGGTGAAATCTCGCGCCCCACGCGAATGCCCTCTTCGGGGTCACGACTCAGAACCGTGAGCCGCCGACTTGCGCCGGCGCAAGTGCCCCCGCGCCTTGATCGACAACCGGTCCCCCCCCGCGCCAGCCCCTCCCGCGAAATTCCCCACCACCATTCCGTACGACGGAACGCCCCTCGCCTACACTTCCGCCTGCCGAGCCCCAGACCCCACGGATGATGACGGCCCGGCCCCATTTCCGACCGGATACCAAAGGCCTTCATGCCCGCGCGAATTACCTGTCACGCCGCCACGCTGGTTCGGCTCAGCGCGACGCCCCTGCGCGCCGCACTCGGCGCGTGCGCGTTCGCGGTGCTGCTGACCGCGCTGTGGGCGCCGCTGATCCAGTCGGTCCACGGCTATCCCGCCGGCGAGGGGGCGTATCGCGCGCTGACCAACATCTGCCACCAGTATCCGAGCCGGTGCGTGTGGGTGGCGGGGCGGCCGATGGCGCTGTGCGCGCGGTGTGCGGCGGGGTACCTGGGGATCGTGATCGCGGCGGTGGCGATTCCGCGCCTGGGATGGCGGCGGCACGCGCGGCTGGCGGGCGTGGCGCTGGTGGCGGCGGCCGCGGTCGAACCGCTGGGGCACCTGCTGGGCGGGGGCGCGAGCAACCTCATTTTGCGGCTGATTCTGGGTATTGCGGGCGGAATCGGCATGTGTCTGGCGCTATTCCCGCACATGGGTCCACAAACGGGGAGTCGATAGGATGAATGCCAAGTTGATCGTGATGAGCCTGGTCATGGTGGTGGCGGCGAATGCGGTTGCCGAGCCGGTGAAGCTGCCGAACGGCACCGTGGTGCCGGTCAGGGCAACCGAGGAGATCAGCACCAAGAACGTGCAGACGGGGCAGGAGGTCGTGATGGTGGCGGCCACCAACGTGCAGATCAACGGGGTCATCGTCATCAAGGCGGGCGCGCCGGTGGTGGCGTTCGTCGACGATGCGAAGGGCGCGCAGATGGCGGGCATCGCGGGGCGGCTGGCGGTGTCGTTCCGCTCGACGGTGGCGGTCGACGGCACGACGGTGCCGCTGACCGGACAGATGGTCAACGCGGGCGAGTCGGAGGTGGGCTCGACGGTGGCGACCGGGGCGATCCTGTGCCCGTTCGCGCTGCTGAACCACGGGAAGACCGGGATCATCGCGTCGGGGGCCGAGGTGAGGGCGATGACGATCGGCGACTTCCTGGTGGACGTGGATCATCCGGTGGAGATCCAGTACCTGTCGACCGAGGCGAAGAAGCCGGTTGAGGAGAAGAAGGCGAAGAAGGTGGAGGACGACGAGTACTAGGATGCGGCTGGGCGGCGCCTTTGGGGGCGGGGGCGCCGCCCGGCCAGCGAGCTGGCGCCGGCCGACGTGCCGGCGGCCGACGGGCCGCTCGATCCGATCATCTCGTTCGCGTACACACTGAACGGGTACTGGGTGGCGGGGTCGTTGCGGAGGTGTGCGGAGATCGCCGAGGCGCCGGATTGGGACTCGGTGGAGGAGTTGAGGATCGCGATGTTTTTCAGTGTTCGGGCGGCGCGGCATGTTGGGGAGGAGGTTGGAGGGGCGGCGTTGCGGAGGTTGGTGGGGAGGGTTTGGGAGTTGATGGGGGCTCAATCGGCACAAGATGCACCTCGGGATATTCCGTAACGAAGGTGCCAACGGTGCGACAGTCCATAGACGACTGTCGAGTCAGCATCGTAGTCATGAGTTCAGGAGGCGGTGCGTCCGGGTGGGAGAGAACGAGGATGCAGCGCGGAACTTGTCAACGTGAATGAGACACCTCATGCGTGAGTTTACAGTAGCGTCACCAGTCTGTGCGAGCGGCCGTTTTCGGGGCCACCCAAGTACAGCCTGTGGTCGCTCGTCCCGAGACCTCTCGTCGTCTCGGTGTCCA
>CAIWHK010000041.1 GCA_903912525.1 uncultured bacterium
GGGCTATCCGCAGCGCCGAAGGCGCGAGGACTGCCCGCCCACACCCTTGTCTCCACCCACCGTCACCCGATGTCGTACTTTTCCAGGCGGTACAGCAGCACATGGCGAGGAATGCCCAGATACGCCGCCGTCCGGCTCTGGTTGCCGCCGCAGAGGGCGAGGGCGCGGCGGATGACTTCCTTTTCCAGTTCCACCAGAGACAGGCCGTCGGGGGGCAGGGGGCCCAACGGGAGGCCGCCGGCGCCTTCGGACGCGGTCGCGGCGGCCGGGGCCAGTGCGCCGGCGTTGGGGGCCATCTCGCCAAGGGCGGCCTCGGTCAGGGTGTCGCCGCCGCGCATCAGGACCAGGCGCTGGTTGACGTTCTTCAGCTCGCGCACGTTGCCGCGCCAAGGTCGTTTCGCCAGTGCCTCGACAAGGCCCGGCTCGGAGGCGATGCCGGGGCCGCCGTGCATGAGCGTGAAATGCTCCCACAGCAAGGCGATGTCGTCGGGTCGCTCGCGCAGCGGCGGCAGCGACAGCGGCAGCACGTTCAGGCGGTACCAGAGGTCCTCGCGGAAGCGGCCGGCGGCCACTTCCTGCTCGAGGTCGCGGTGCGTGGCGCAGACGAGGCGGAAGTCGACCTTCACCGGGGCGACGCCGCCGACGGGATCAACCTGATGCGTCTCGAGCACGCGCAGCAGCTTGGGCTGCACGGCCAGCGGCAGCTCCGCCACCTCGTCCAGGAACAGCGTGCCGCCCTCGGCGCCCCGGATGCGACCGGGAGCGGCCTGGTCGGCGCCCGTGTAGGCGCCGCGTGCGTGGCCGAAGAGCTCGGACTCGACCAGATCGCCGGGGATCGCGCCGCAGTTGACCGCGACGAACGGCTTGTCCCAGCGGGTCGACAGGTCGTGCAGCGCGCGCGCCGCCAGCTCCTTGCCGGTGCCGCTTTCGCCCAGCAACAGCACGTTGATGTCGCTGGGCGCCGCCTGCTTCAGCGCGTGCATCAGCAGGCCCATCTTCCCCGAGCGATAGAGCAGCCCGCCCTCGTCCTGGCGGCGGCGCAGCAGGCGCCTGAGCGCCAGGTTGTCCTTCTCCAGCCGGCTGGCGTGCAGCGCCTGCTCGACCGAGAGCAGCAGTTCGTCGCGCGGGAACGGCTTGAGCAGGTACGTGAAGGCGCCCAGCTTCATCGCGGCGACCGCCTGCTCGACCGTGCCGTGGGCGGTCAGCATGATGACCGGCGGTACGGGAGCCGCGGTCTCGCGGAGACGGCGCAGCAGCTCCATGCCGTCCAGCTTCGGCATGCGGATGTCGGACAGGACGAGGTCGGGCTCGTCGGCCAGGCGTTCGAGGCCCTCGGCGCCGTCGGCGGCCGTCAGCACCTCGTGGCCGCCCTCGGCCAGGATGAATCGCACCACCTCGCGCAGGCTCTTGTCGTCGTCGATGACCAGGATGCGGGCCATGGGTCAGCCTTTCGCCGCGACGGCCGTCGCCGGCAGCCGGAGCACCACGCAGCCGCCGGGCACGCTGCGGTCCAGGGTGAGCGTGCCGCCGAGGTCCTCGATGAGCCTGAGGCTGGTGGCCAGGCCGAGCCCGGTGCCGCCGGCCGTGGTGCTGAAGAACGGCGTGCCGAAATTCGCCGCAGCCTCGTCGCTGAAGCCGGGGCCGTTGTCGGCAACGCGGCAAACCACGCCATCGTCGTCGGCCCGTACGGCCAACTCGACGCGGCCGCCGGGGCCGGCCGCGGCCAGGCCGTTGAGCGCCAGGTTCAACAGCGCCTGCCGGACCTGCTCGCGGTTGCCGAGGGCGGCGGGCAGCCCGCCGGTCGGCACAGTGACGACCACCGCGGCGCCGACGTCGCGCTGCCGCGCCAGTTCGGCCACGGCCCGGACCTCGGCCCCCAGGTCGAAGGGCGCTGCGGGGCCCGGGGCGCCGCGGGCGAAGGCCAGAAAGCGCGTGAGGACATCGTTCAGGCGGCGGCTCTCGTCGCGCAGGATGCCGACCAGGCCCGCCTTCGGGTGTCCGGCGGGGAAGTCGTCACCCAGCACCTCGGAGGCGCCGGAGATGCTGGCCAGCGGATTGCGGATCTCGTGCGCGAGGCCGGCCGACAGGCGCCCGACCGCGGCCAAGCGCTCGGAGCGCACCAGTTCGCCGGCCATGCGGTCGCGGTCGTCGAGCGTGCGGCGCAGCTGCCTCAGCGTGGTGTGCTCGCGGTCGACCAGGATGCCCGACACCAGGCCCACCGCGAAGTAGAGCACCATCTCGAGCGACTTCTCGAGGGTGTATGCCGGGTCAAAGCCGATCAGGCCGAAGGCGTGGGGCGCGTAGAAGGCGCAGGTGGTGAAAGCAGCGACGAGCCCGCCGCGCGCGCCGTAACGGAACGCGGCCAGGATGATGGGAAAATAGTAGAGCCGCCGGTAGATGCCGTGCGCCTCGTGGACGTGCATGGCCGTGCTGTAGTGCAGCAGCGAAACGCACACGATCATCGCGGCGACGGTGCCGGGCTTCTCGAGGCGGCGCCAGAGGTTGCTGCGCGCGGGGGAGGCCATGGTCGCAAGTCCCTTTCCCGGGGCGCCACCGGCGGCGCCCATCGTGGGCATTGTCGGGCAACGGGGGGCGCGCCGCCAGCGAAACGTCCGCGCGCGTCGGTGATTCGCGCCCGGCCCTGCTTGCGGTCGGACGTCATCGCTGGCATCATGCCGCATCCGCGGCGGTTGTCGCCGCTGGTCCGCAGCCCACCACCCAACGCGGGAAGCTCGCATGAAATTCGTCTCCTGGAACGTCAACGGCCTGCGCGCCTGCCTGGAAAAGGGATTCGCGGATTTCGTCGTCCAGAGCGGCGCCGACGCCATCTGCCTGCAGGAGGTGCGCGCGCACGGCCCGCAGGTCGAGGCCTGCTGGCCGGGCTGGACGATGCACTGGAACCCGGCGCTGAAGGCGGGCTATTCGGGCACCGCCATCCTGACCCGCCGGCCGCCCCTGCATGTGTTCCCGGGGCTCGGCCTGGCCGACCACGACGGCGAGGGTCGCGTGCTGACCGCCGAGTACGAGGACCTCTTCCTGGTGACGGTTTACACGCCGAATGCGCAGCGCGAGCTGACGCGCCTGGGCTACCGGAGCGAGGCCTGGGATCCCGAGTTCCTGCGCTTCGTCCGCCGCCTGGAAAAGTCGAAGCCGGTCGTCTTCTGCGGGGACCTGAACGTTTCCCATCGCGAGATCGACCTGGCGAACCCCGGCCCCAACCGCGGCAACGCCGGCTTCACCGACGAGGAGCGCGCCGGCTTCGACCGCCTGCTGGCCGCCGGCTTCGTCGACACGTTCCGCGAGTTCGAGCCGGGGGGCGGCCACTACACCTGGTGGAGCAACCGCAAGGGGGTGCGCGAGAAGAACATCGGCTGGCGTTTGGATTACTTCCTGGTCTCGGAGGCCCTGCGGCCGCGCCTGAAGTCGGCCGGGATCCTGACGCATGTCATGGGCTCGGACCACTGCCCGGTGACGCTGGAACTCTCCTGAGCGGCCGCGGCGCGATCCTTGCGGGAAACGGTGGGGAAGGCGGTTTCCGCCGATTCACCGGTACTCCTGCAGGATGCGGACGGTCGGCCCATGCAACTCGCACGGCGGCACCTCGGGTTATCGTTCGCGGTCGCGGCGCTCCTGGCGCTGGGCGCCGTGGAGGCAACCGCCGGCCAGCCGCCGCCGGGGCCTGAACCCGGCCGTTCAGCCGTCCACGCGGCCTCCCGTCCCAACGGCCTGCTCTACACCGTCAAGCCCGGCGATACCCTGGACCGCATCTGCACACTGCTGCGCGAGCGGGCCGGCTACTACTCCGCCGACGACATGCTTACAGCCGTGCGCCGAGCCAACCATCTGCAGACGAACCTGTTGCGCCCGGGGCGCGAACTGCTCGTGCCGATCGCTGTCGCCACCCCGTCGGCGACGGTCGAACGGCGCGTGGTCGACGGCGCGCCGGTGCGCGGTATCTACCTGGCCGGCCCCGCCTGCGGCGTGAGCAGTGTTCTGCAGCGCGTCGACCGTTTCATCCTGGCCGGCGGCAATACCGTGGTGTTCGACGCCAAGGACCTGGACGGCGCCGTCACCTACCTCAGCGCCGTGCCCCTGGCCGGCTGGGGAAAGGGGCGCGGCGAACCGATCATCCCGTCGCTGCCGGCGATGGTCGGCCGCTTCCATGACCGCGGGCTCCACGTCGTGGCGCGCGTGGCGGTGTTCCTGGACGGTGAGCTCGGGGCGGCGCGCCCTGAACTGACGCAACTGGGGCCCGGCGGCACGCGTTGCGCCGAACTCGGCGCCGCCTGGCTTGATCCGACGCGCGTCGAGGTTCGCGCCTACAACCTGGCGCTGGCCGCGGAACTGGCGCGTGCCGGCGTCGACGAGGTCCAGCTGGACTACGTGCGCTATCCGGCGGGGCTGCGCGTCGGCCGCGCGGCGGGCGACGCGCGTGACGACCTCGAGGCCACGCGCGCGCACCGTTGCCAGGCGATCACCACCTTCGTGGCGGCGGCGCGGGACACGCTGCATGCCCTGGGAGCGACCCTGTCCGTCGTGTTGGGCGGCGACCTCGGCTGGGACGGCGGCGGCGATGCGGCATTGTGCGGGCAGGACGTGGCGATGCTGGCGTCCAGCGCGGACATCCTGTGCCCGACCATCTTCCCCGGCCAGTTCGCGCCCGGCTTCGCCGGTCGCCGGCGGCCGGCCGCCGAACCCGCCTGGATCGCCGCCGAGGGCGTCCGCCGTTTCCAGGCGCTGGCCGGCGAAGCCGCGCAGGTGCGCCCCTGGCTGCAGGCCTTCCCGTGGCACGTGGAGGACTTCGACGGCGCCTATGTCGCGGCCCAGGTGAAGGGGGCGCAAGGCGGCGGTGCGGATGGCTGGTGCCTGTGGAGTCCCACAAGCCAGTACGAGGCGTCCCTGCCCGTGCTGTCGTCGCTGACGTCGCCCGTGGCGACAGCGGCGGCCATGGGGCTTCTACGGCGCTGAGCGGGTCAGCCCAGCCCGTGCCGGATGATCTCGCCCTCAACCGTATAGATGGTGTCCTCGGCGATGTTGGTGGCATGGTCGCCCACGCGCTCCATGCTCTTGGCCGCCAGCAGCCAGCAGAAGACGGCGTTGGCCTCGCGGGGCGACGTCACCATGTACTCCTGCAGCATGGTCGCCAGTTCGTGGTAGAGGCCGTCCACCTCGTCGTCGGCGGCCAGGACCAGTCGGGCCCGGGCGGGATCGAGGTCCATCAGCGCCTCGAGGCTCAGTCGCAGCATCGCGCGCGACTTCGCCGCCAACGCGTTCAGTTTGTCGGCGACGACGGGCGGCATATCGGCATCGCCCAACCGGCGCGTGGCCCCGGCGATGTTGACCGCCAGGTCGCCGATACGTTCGATGTCGGCATTCAGCTTGAGCACCGAGACCAGGTAGCGCAGGTCCGCAGCCACCGGATGGTACAGGGCCAGGATCTTGAGGCACTCCTCCTCGACCTGCACTTCCAGTTCGTCGATCTCGCGGTCGCGGCGGCGGATGGTGTCGGCCATGCCGTCGTCGGGCTTCTGCACCGACTGGATCGCCAGCGTCAGGTTCTCCTCGACCAGCGAGCACAGGTGGAATACGCGCTTGCGCAGGTCGTCGAGCTCGCGCTGCAGGTGGATCTTCATGGCTTGCGTGCTCCCGGAAGGGTGATGGTGAACGTGCTGCCGCGGCCCACTTCGCTGGCGACCTCGGCGCGGCCGCCGTGCGCCTGCGCGATGTGCTTGACGATGGCCAGGCCCAGGCCGGTGCCGCCCATCTGGCGGCTGCGGGCCTTGTCGACGCGGTAGAACCGCTCGAACAGGCGGGGGAGGTGCTCGGCGGCAATGCCGGGGCCCTCGTCGGCCACGGTGATGCGCACCCGGTCGCCGTCGACGCCGCCGCCGACCGTGACGAAGGATCCCGCGGGGCTGTACTTCAGGGCGTTGTCGATCAGGTTGCCGACGGCCTGCTCGAGCAGCGGGGCGTTCAACGGGGCCAACGTCTTCGCGTCGCAGGCCAGGCGCACGCGCGCCGCCTGTTCCGGCCGTCGCGCCGCCAGGTCGCGCACCACGCGCTCCAGCACGGTGGACACGGAGGACACCTCGAATTCCATGCCGCCGCCCTCGGCGTCCTGCTCCAGGCGCGAGAGGGCCAGCAGGTCGGTGATGATGGAGTCGAGGCGATCGGACTGGCGCCGGATGATCTCCAGGAACCGCTGCAGGTCGGCCTCGTCGGCGGGCGGCTCGTCGATAATCGTCTCGACGAAGCCCTTGATCGAGGTGATCGGCGTCTTCAACTCGTGCGACACGTTGGCGACGAAGTCGCGACGCATCGTCTCCAGCTTGCGCAGCCTGGTGACGTTGTCCAGCACCAGTAGTGCTCCGATGCGGGCGCCGTCGGGGCCGCGCAGGCCGGAGGCGCGCACCTGAAGCCAGGTGTCGGCCAGCGGGCCCAACTGGACGTCCCGCTCGACCGGCACCTCGCCCGCCAGGACGGCCTGGGCCATGCGCGTCAGCTCGGGGTGCCGCCCCACTTCCTGGATGCTGCGGCCGACCGCCCGCGCCGGGTCGATGCCCAGCAGCAGCGCGCCCGCGGGATTCAGGCCGATGACCAACTCGTTGTCGTCGATCGCCAGGACGCCCTCGGCCATGCTCGAGAGCACGGCTTCCAGTTCGCCGCGCTGCCGCTCGATGGTGGCGATGCGTTCACCCAGCTGGTTGGCCATGCGGTTCATGGCGGCCGTCACCGCTGCGATCTCATCCGTCTCGGCCGCGGCCAGGCGAACGTCGAGATCGCCGTCGGCGATGGCCTCGGCGCCGGTTTGCACCCGCTGCAGCGCCCGTCCGAGGGATCGCGCGCGGAGAAAGCCGATGCCTGCCGCCAGGACGGCAATGCCCAGGCCCGCCACGGCGGTCTGGCCGTAGATCGCACGCAGCTGGCGGTCGATGGCCGCGATGGGCACCGCGGCCCGGACCACGAACGCACCGTCGGCCGGCGCAGCCCGGCGCGCGACATAGAGCAGGCGTTCACTGCGCGTGGCGCTGTAGCGCATGCTGCGGCCCGTCGTGCCACCGAGCGCCGCCGTCACCTCGGGGCGGTCGTGGTGGTTGTCCAGCTGGGAGGGGTGTTCCAGCGAGTCGCCCAGGACGCGCCCGTCCGCGGCGATCACCGTGAACCGGGCGCCGGTCTCGTCGAACAAGCTGCGGCACAGGGCCTGCAGCGCCAGCTCGTCGCCGGCCGTGACCGGCAGGGCCACGCGCGGCGTCGCCACGGCGATCAGCGCCTCGAGGTGGTCGCCGGTGCGGTCGAGATAAAAGGTTCGCGCGGCGCGCCCTGACAGGGCCGTGACCAGGACCAGGGTCACCAGCAGGATCATCAGGAGCGGCGCAAGCGTTGCCCAGAGTAGGGTGCCGCGGCGCATTGCTCAGTCGCCCATCTTGTAGCCCACGCCGCGCACGGTGTGGATCATCTCGCCATGGGCGCCCAGCTTGCGGCGCAGGGCCGCGACCTGCACGTCGACTGACCGCCCCGTCACCGGGTAGTCGTCGCCGTGGACCGCGCGCACGATCTGGTTGCGCGTGAACACCCAGCCCGGCCGCGAGGCCAGGAACTGCAGGATGCTGAACTCCGTCCGCGTCAACTCGATCAATCCGTTGTCGTCGGAGACCTCGTGCCTGCCAGGGTGGATGCACAGCGCGCCGACCTGCAGGGGCTCCTCGCCGTCCGGGCGCGCCGCGGCTCCGCGACGCAGCACGGCCTGAACGCGCGCCAGCAGGATTTTCGGCCGGAAGGGCTTGGTGACGTAGTCGTCGGCCCCGGCGTTGAAACCGGCGACGACGTCTTCCTCCTCGCCCTTGGCCGTGAGCATGATGATGGGGATGGCGGCCGTCGCCTTCGCCGCCTTCAGCGCGCGGCAGACGTCCAGGCCTGACAAGCCAGGCAGCATCAGGTCGAGCAGGACCAGGTCGGGGATGCCTTCGCGCGCCTCGCGCAGGCCGTCCTCGCCGGTGGCCGCGCAGCTGGGCCGGTAGCCCTGCCGCTGCAGGTTGTACTCGAGCAGCTCGGCAATGTCCTCGTCGTCCTCGACGATCAGGACGTGCTCGTTGGCCATCGGTCGGGTCTCCTTTGCCGCAACAACTTCGGCTCGTGACTGCCCGTGACGGTCGGCTCAATGTCATGATTCCGCAAGTTAGGAAATTGTAAAGCGCATTCTGGCGGGGGGCAGGCGCGGCCCCCCTTCCGCACTTTACCTAATCCTTACACTATGCGTACACTCCTTTCATACGAGGGTTCTATCGTGTGCCGCGTCAAGGGTTCTGGAAAACAGCCGGCCAGGGTAGCCGGAACACGCGAAGCGGAGAGGAGCGCGAGATGAAGCACTCGAATAAGCTTGTACGGTCACTGGTCATCATGGTGGCGATCGTGGCAGCCGCCGCGGCCACGGCCGCAGTCGTCGTCGATGCCGCCTTCCCGGGCTACAAGACGTCCGGCGCCGTCACCGGCAACCTCAAGAGCATCGGCTCGGACACGATGAACAACGAGATGGCGCTGTGGGCCGAGGGCTTCCGGGCCTTCCACCCGGCGGTGAAGATCGAGGTCGAGGGCAAGGGCAGCTCGACGGCGCCCCCGGCGCTGATCGCCGGCACGGCCAACTTCGGCCCGATGAGCCGCGCGATGAAGAGCGAGGAGATCGACCAGTTCGAGAAGCAGTTCGGCTACAAGCCGACGCAGCTGCGCACGAGCATCGACATGCTGGCGGTCTACGTGCACAAGGACAACCCGCTCAAGGGCCTGACCCTGCAGCAGGTCGACGCCATCTTCTCGAAGACGCTCAAGGGCGGCTACGGCAAGCAGATCGTGACCTGGGGCGACCTCGGCCTGACGGGCGAGTGGAAGGACAAGCCCATCAGCCTGTACGGCCGCAACAGCGCCTCGGGCACCTACGGCTACTTCAAGGAGCACGCCCTGTTCAAGGGCGACTACCGGGACAACGTGAAGGAGCAGCCGGGCAGCAGCTCGGTCGTGCAGGGCGTCGCCTCGGACAAGTACGGCATCGGCTACAGCGGCATCGGCTACAAGACGTCGGACGTCCGCGCCCTGCCCCTGTCGAGCGACACCGGCTCCGGCGCCTCGTTCGTCGAGGCTGAGGCCGTGAATGCCTACAGCGGCGACTACCCGCTGGCCCGTTTCCTCTTCCTGTCGCTGAACTACAAGCCCGGCAGCAAGCTGGATGACCTGCAGCGGGAGTTCATCCGGTTCATGTTCAGCAAGGAAGGCCAGGAAGTAGTGGTCAAGGACGGCTACCTGCCGGTGCCCGCGACGGTCGCCCGCGAGGAGCTCAAGTCGGTGGGGATCGCCCCGAACTTCTAGGAACCGTGGCGCGCGCATGAACCAGTCGACGAGGGAAACGGGCAGTTCGTTCACGGGCCGGCGCTACAGCCGCAAGCCCCGGACCGCCGTACTCATCGCCGACCGGTTCGCGCGCCGGTTGATCACGGCCAGCGGCATCGGCGGTATCGTCGCCGTGTCGCTGGTCGGCCTTTTCCTGGTGTGGGTCGTGCTGCCCCTGCTGAGGCCGGCGCGGCTTGCTCCGGAGGCGACCTCCGCGACGGCCACCGCGGGACGCGATGCCGCGGCCGCCGCCGTGGCCGCCCGCATCGACAACTACGGCACGATGTCGTGGAGCCTTCTGCCGGACGGCGAACTCGTCGTCCAGGACCTTGGGGACGGCGCCGTCCTGCAGCGGACGACGGTCATGCCCGGCGTCGCGCCAACCGCCGTCGGGGCCGCCGGCGAACGGCTCGTCCTCGGCTTCGCCGACGGGTCGATCGTCACCGCCACCATGGCGTTCACCACCGAGTACCTTTCCCCGGACGATGTCCCTGCCGGGATGCAGGACCTTGCCGTCGACGCCAGCCGGCCCATGGGCTCGGGGCTGGTCACGCGCACGCCCGAAGGCCAGTGGCGCCGCCAGGAAGCCACGCTGTCGGTCGACCCGCCGGTGACGCTGGGACCCTCGCCGATCAGCCTGGTCGACGTGACGGTGACGACCAGCGGCATGATGGTCGCGGCGCTCGACTCGGCCGGGACCTTCCACCAGCGGCTCGTGACGTGGAAGCGCAACCTGATGACCGGCGAGACGACGGCGCGCGTTCGCGGCGGTGACGTGGCGCTGGGCGCCGACCTCGGCCCGGGATTCGCCACACTCAAGCTCAACGACACCGGCACGTTCGCCCTCCTGGTGGGAGCGGACGGCCGCCTTTTGACGATGGCGGACGAAGGCAGCGGTTTCGCGGTCGCCGGTCGCCAGGACCTGGCGCCGGCTCCCGGCGTCGCGGTCACCTCCGTAGCGCTGCTCGCGGGCAAGGTCTCGCTGGCGGTGGGCGACGCGCAGGGCGGCGTCGGCATCTGGTTCCCGGTCGCCGGCCCCGATGGCCGCGCCGGGGCACTGGCCTGCGCGCGGCGGCTGGGCAAGGGTGGCGCCGCCGTCACGGCGCTCGGCGCCTCTGAACGCTCCCGCACGCTGGCAGTGGGGCGCGCGGACGGCTCGCTGGAAGTCTACAACGCAACGAACGGGCGTCGGCTCGGTCGCGTCGAGGGCGTCGCCGGCCCCGTGCGGCAGATCGCCCTGTCGCCGCGCCAGGATCGCCTGCTGGCGCTGGGTGACGCCGGCCGCGGCCTGTGGAGCCTTGACGCGCCGCACGCCGACGTCAGCGTCGGCATGCTGCTGCGCCCCGTCTGGTACGAAGGCTATGCGGCGCCGGCCTACGTCTGGCAGTCGTCGTCGGCCACCGACAGCGCCGAACCCAAGCTGAGCCTGGTGCCGCTGGTCTTCGGCACGATCAAGGCGACGTTCTACTCCATGCTCTTCGGATTGCCCATCGCGCTGCTGGCGGCCGTCTACACGAGCGAATTCCTGCCGCGCCGGGCGCGCTCGCGGGTCAAGCCGGTCATTGAAATCATGGCCAGCCTGCCGAGCGTGGTGCTGGGCTTCCTGGCGGCGCTGGTCATGGCTCCCCTGGTCGAGGCCCACGTCCCGGGCGTGCTGGGGGTGGTGCTCCTGGGCCCGATCTGCGTTCTTTTGGGCGCCCACTTGTGGCAGTTGCTGCCGCGTGACGTGGCGCCGCGCCTGGCGCCGTTGCGCCCCCTGGCCGTCCTGGTCTGCCTGGTGGGCGGCGCGGCCCTGGCCTGGCGCGCGGGGCCGCTGCTGGAGGCGGCGCTGTTCGCCGGCAACCTCAAGGCGTGGCTCGAGGGGCGCGTGGGATCGGGGGCGACCGGCTGGCTGCTCCTGCTGCTGGCCCCCAGCGGGCTGCTCGTGGCCTGGCTCAACGTCATGTACGGCGACGGCCTGCTGCGCGCGCGCGGGGCGCATTGGCGCCACCGCGAACTCGCCCTGCTGGACCTGGCGCGTTTCCTGGTCTCGGCGCTGGCGGCCGTCGGCCTGGCCCTGGCGCTGGGCTGGCTGGCGAACGCCGCCGGGTGGGACCCGCGCGGCTCGGTGTTCGGGACGTACGTGCAGCGCAACGCGCTGGTCGTCGGCGTTGCGATGGGCTTCGCGATCATCCCCCTCATCTACACCATCAGCGAGGATGCCCTGGTCTCGGTGCCTGATCACCTCCGCGCCGCCTCGCTGGGCGCGGGCGCCTCGAAGTGGCAGACCGCGGTGCGCGTCGTCATCCCACCGGCGATGAGCGGCCTGTTCTCGGCGGCGATGATCGGGCTCGGCCGGGCGGTCGGCGAGACGATGATCGTGCTGATGGCCGCCGGCAACACGCCCATCATGGAGTGGAACATCTTCAACGGGTTCCGCACCCTGTCGGCGAACCTGGCCGTCGAGCTGCCCGAGGCCGTGCAGGGCAGCACCCATTACCGCACGTTGTTCCTGGCGGCGCTCATGCTGTTCGCGATGACGTTCGTCCTGAACACGGTCGCCGAGGCCGTGCGCCTGCACTTTCGACGGAAGACGACCCGCCTGTGAGCCGCCCATCGCGCCCCGCCAACGCGCTGCTCGCGCGCAATGAACCGATGGTCTGGCTGACCGGCGCCGGCCTGGTGGTCGGCCTGCTCATGGTCGTCGCGCTGGTCGGGTTCGTGTTCTGGCAGGGCTTCGCCACGTTCTGGCCGGGACCGGTGGTCAGCGTGCGCACGACCGACGGCGTGGTGTCGATGGGTGAGGTGACCCGCAGCGAGCGGTTCCGTCCCGAACCGTCCGTGACGGCCGCCCTGGCGCCCGAGGTTGTCGCCGCCATGCAGGCGGGCGACGGCATGGTGGGGCGCCGACTGGTGCGCATCGGCAACTTCGAACTGACGGGCGAGCATTTCCGCTGGGTCGAGGACTTTCGCCTGGAGCCCGGCAGCGAGAGCCTCCCCGAGTGGGCGTACGTCTTCGAACGCACGGCGTGGGGCCGCTTCTACGGCGTCCCGGAGGCGTACCTGGACGGCGAAAGCGTGCTGTCGGAGGACCCGGCTGCCGTCCGCGCCATGCTGGCCCGCGCGCCGGCTGGCGCCGCGGCTCCTGCGGTCCGCGTGCGCACCGCCGACGGCGTGCTGAAGGACCTGCCGACAGCCACGATCGTCCGCTGCTACCCGGCCAACCACCTGTCGACCACCGGCAGGATCGGGGTCTACGCCTCGCGCTGGCGCGAATTCCTCTCCGCGGAGCCGCGCGAAGCGAACAGCGAAGGCGGTGTCTTCCCGGCCATCTTCGGCACCGTCGTGATGACGTTGGCGATGACCATCCTGGTGGTGCCGTTCGGCGTGATGGCGGCGCTGTACCTGCGCGAGTACGCAAAGCAGGGCTGGCTGACCAGCATCGTCCGCATCTCCATCAACAACCTGGCCGGCGTGCCGAGCATCGTGTTCGGCGTGTTCGGCCTGGGCTTCTTCAGCTACGTGGTGGGTGGGCGCATCGACGCGCTCTTCTTCGCCGACGCGCTGCCCAACCCGACGTTCGGGACCGGCGGTCTGCTCTGGGCGTCGTTGACCCTGGCGCTGCTGACCCTGCCGGTGGTCATCGTCGCGACCGAGGAAGCCCTCGCGGCGGTGCCCACCTCGATGCGCGAGGGATCGTTCGCCTGCGGCGCCACGCAGTGGCAGACCATCCGGCGCGTCGTGCTGCCGCGCGCGCTGCCGGGCATCATGACCGGCGCCATCCTGGCGATGGCCCGCGGCGCCGGCGAGGTGGCGCCGCTCATGCTGGTGGGCGCCGTCAAGCTGGCGCCCGAGTTGCCGGTCGACCTGAACTTCCCGTTCGTGCACGCCCAGCGCAGCTTCATGCACCTGGGCTTCCACATCTACGACCTGGGATTCCAGAGCCAGAACAGCGAAGCCGCGAAGCCCATGGTCTTCACGACGACGATGCTGCTGATGTCCATCGTCCTGCTGCTAAACGCCACGGCCATCTGGCTGCGCACGCGCATGGGCCGCAGCGGCAGCGGTTCGAAATTCTGATGAGGGAGACTCCTTGATGACGCAGCCCGTCACCACTCCGCACCCCGACCGCCTGGCGGCCATCGCCGCCGGTACGATCGTGCCCGCGGTCATCCACCCGGAGGTGGGCGCCGAGGATCCGGTGCTCGAGGTCGCCGACTTCAGCCTGTGGTACGGCGCCAAGCGCGTGCTGCACGATGTCAGCCTGGCGGTGCCGCGCGGGCGTGTCACCGCGCTCATCGGCCCCTCGGGCTGCGGCAAGAGTACGCTGCTGCGCGGGGTCAACCGCATGAACGACCTGATCGACGGCGTGCGCACGACCGGCGACATGCGCCTGGCCGGCGACAGCATCTACGGACGCGGCGTGGACGTCATCGAACTGCGCCGGCGCATGGGGATGGTCTTCCAGAAGTCGAACCCGTTCCCGATGAGCATCCGCGACAACGTCACCTACGCGCTGCAGATCAACGGGGAACGCAACCGCGGCGTGCTTGACGCGGTCTGCCGGCGCGCGCTCGAGGGCGCCGCGCTGTGGGACGAGGTAGCTGACAGGCTGGGCGACAGCGCGCTCGGCCTGTCGGGTGGGCAGCAGCAGCGCCTGTGCATCGCGCGCGCGATCGCCGCCGAGCCCGAAGTGCTGCTGATGGACGAGCCCTGCTCGGCGCTCGACCCGATCGCCACCAGCCGCGTCGAGGAACTGATCCTGGCGATGCGCGGCGAGTACACGGTGCTCATCGTCACCCACAACATGCAGCAGGCGTCGCGGGTGAGCGACTTCACGGCCTTCATGTACCTGGGGCAGGTGGTCGAGTACGGGCCGACGGCCCGCCTGTTCACCAACCCGCGGCTGCGCGAGACCGAAGATTACATCACCGGGCGGTTCGGTTGAGTCCCTGCGGAGGTGTCCCGACAGCCGCAATTTCGATAACCCACTGAAATAAAGCATATTAGACCCGTCAAAATTTCGACATGCGACACGCCGCGCCCCAATCGGGCGTTTCGTGTCATCCTCTTGTCATGCCGCCACTTGCCGCCGATGCTGCCGACAGTCCGGAATCATTACGAATGTTATCCGCTTTAAATCATTGATATAAAAGGTATTGCAGCTTTTGTTTTGCCTGCCGGGGCGTCGCGACTTAGGTTTTTTGAAACCACAGGGCCGTGTAGGGGGAAGGTGGTGGCGCCCGCTGGCGTCGTTGATGGGGCGGTCCGGAGCGTGTTTGTCAGATTTTTAGCAGGCGAGGCCCGGCCGTGCCGGCGAAAGGAACGGACGATGATGAAGAAGCTCGCTGCCTGCGGGGTGGCCCTGGGCCTTGCCTTGGTCCTGGGGCTTGCCTTGGTCCTGGCGCCGGCAACGGTCCTGGCCGGCAACATCCCCGACGCGGTCTGCGCCGACTGCCACGAGAACACCGGAGGCGACCCGGTCGAGGTCAGCCTGACGAGTCTCGTCGGCAGCGTGCATGAGGGCTTCTCCTGCACCGACTGCCACACCGGGATCACATCCGTCCCGCACGGCGCCGAGCTGGCCCGCCCCGACTGCACGGTGTGCCATGCGGACGTCGCCGAGCAGTACGTCCAGCACGGCCGCGCGATGGTCGGCAAGTCCGACAGCCTGCCGCGGTGCCAGGACTGCCACGGCAGCCACCAGATCCTGCCGCACGGCAACCCGAAGTCCTCGGTGAGCCCGTCCAACCTGCCGGCGACCTGCGGCTCCTGCCACGAGAACCAGGAGTTCCTCAAGAAGCTGGGCATCCGCTTCAAGCACCCGATCGAGGTCTACCAGGAGGGCGTGCACGGTCTCGCCACCGCCGGCGGCAAGGATACCGCCGCCAGCTGCAACGACTGCCATTCGGCGGGCGGTTCCTCGCACAAGATGCTGCCGCCGGGCGACCCGAACAGCCCCATCAACTTCTTCAACATCTCGAAGACCTGCGGTCGCTGCCACAGCACCATCCAGGAGGAGTTCGAGGCCGGCATCCACGGGCAGCTGGTCGCGCGCGGCGAGGTCGACGCGCCCACCTGCACGCACTGCCACGGCGAGCACGGCATCCTGGCGGCGAGCGACCCGCGTTCGCCGGTCAGCCCGTTCCGCGTCGCCGAGGCCACCTGCACGCCGTGCCACGACTCGGCGAACCTGAACGAGAAGTACGACCTGCCGTCCGGGCGCCTGCAGTCGTACGTCGATTCGTACCACGGCCTGAAGAGCCGCGCCGGCGACAAGACGGTGGCCAACTGCTCGTCCTGCCACGGCGCGCACGCGATCCTGCCGTCGACCGACCCGAAGTCGTCGGTGGCGGTGGCCAACCTGATCACGACCTGCGGCCACTGCCACACCGGCATGTCGCCCGAGAAGGCCGCCAAGACCCGGATCCACTCCCAGGCCGGCGGTCACCGGACCGGCCTGGCCTACGTCATCAAGGTGATCTACCAGGTCCTGATCTTCCTGGTGATCGGCGGCATGGCGGCGTACTGCCTGCTGGACTACCTGCGGCAGATCGCGCGCGTCATGGCCAAGAAGCAGGTGCGGCGCATGGAGGCCGACGAGGTCGTCCAGCACACCGTGCTGATGGTCAGCTTCACAGTGCTGGTGATCACCGGCTTCTCGCTGCGGTTCTACGATGCGTGGTGGGCCAAGTTGATCTTCGGCCGCGAGGGCGGCGCCGAGGTCCGCGGCCTGATCCATCGCGGGTCGGCCATCGTGATGATCGTCGGCGCGTTCTGGCACCTGGGCTACCTGCTGACCACCAAGGGCCGCGTCTTCCTGCGCGACATCGCGCCCAACATGGAGGACGCGAAGCAGGCCATGGGCATGGTCATGTACAACCTGGGCAAGCGCGAGACGCCGCCCGCGATGCGCCGCTTCTCGTTCGTCGAGAAGGCCGAGTACTGGGCGCTGATCTGGGGCACCGTCGTGATGGTGCTGACGGGATTGTCGCTCTGGTTCGAGAAGATGCTGGTGGCGCAGGTCGGCAAGGGCTTCCTGGAAGTCTTCCTGGTGATCCACTACTACGAGGCGTGGCTGGCCTTCCTGGCCATCCTGATCTGGCACATGTACGGCGTGATCTTCAACCCGCATGCCTACCCGATGAACCCCTCGTGGATCACGGGCAAGATGCCGGAGGAGATGTTCAAGCACGAGCACGCGGCTGCGCAGTCCCCGGGCAACGTGGACAAGGTCAAGCGGCTCGGCCTCGAGCGCGACGTCTGAGGCGGAACCGCCGGCGAACCGGCTCCCTGAACGGCCGGCCGTGCCCCCCGGGGTGCGGCCGGCCTTCTTTTTGCGGGGCATCGTGCGCGTCGCGTGCAACCCGGGCCGGGGACCTGCGTACGAGGGGGATATCCCGCCCGGCGGGAAATTTCCCAACCCCGGCAGGCGCCGCGCAACGGAGGTCGATCATGCCAGCCCCTCGCGTTTCCCGTTCCCTTATCCTGCGGACGACGGCCGTGGCGGCCCTGCTGGTCGTGGCGTCCCTGGCGTTCGCGGCCCACATGGAGAACCCGTCCGCCCCGTCGGCGCCGCCGCCGGCCAAAGCGCCGCACGCGACGTCGGTCACCCGCGTCATCCACGGCGAACCCGGCAAGCCCGGCGACCACGGTGACGTCAAGATCGAGATGGATGGTCGCCAGATGACCGTCACCGCCACCGAGGACGGCAAGCTGACGACGACCGTCGTCGACCTCGACCAGGTGGGCGACATCGTCGAGGGTGCCGTGGGTGAGGCCATGACCGCGCTGAAGGACCTGCAACTGCAGGTGCGTGTGGGGCAGGACAACCGCATCGACGTCTCGACCGCCGAGGGCACCTACCAGGTGGACCTCGACGCCATCATGACCGAGGTGGCTGCTGCCGTTCAGTCGGGGCTCAAGGACATCGATACGGAAGAGTGGGCCTCGCAGGGGCCGCGCGACGCGCGCGACGAGGCAGAGCTTCGCAAGGAACTGGGGGAGCTGCAGAAGGAGATGCGTGGGCTGCGCGAGGAACTGCGCCGGCTCAGCGCCGAGGAAGCGGCGAAGGCGGGCAAATAGAAGGCCGCCTGCAGTTGCAGACGGCCCCGGTACAACCCGGATGACGACGAACGCCGCCGCTGGTCTCAGCGGCGGCGTTCGATTTCCGCAAAGATCTCGCCGTGGTCGGGGAAGCGGTCCTGCGCCTTCTTGGAGAAAACCAGTTCGTCGTCGACGGTCACCTCGAACACGCCCCCGCTCGAGGGGATCAATTCCGAATCCAGCCCGAAACGTTCCCTCAGGGCGTCCGCCAGACCGGCGGCGCGCGGCTCGTAGTTTCAGACCCGGCAGTATTCGATCGACACCTTCATCGGATTTCCCTTCGTCAGAACTGGATCAGCGGCTTCGGCCAGGCTGCCAGCGTCTTCTCGAACGACTCGAAGTTGAACTCGTCGATGTGCACCACCGACTCCTCGCCGCCGCCGAGGATCTCCTCGAAGATGCGGTCCTGGATACCGTTGCTGCGGTCCTCGAGAAGGTTCCGCGTGATGTACCACGACTCGAAGATGCGCCGGCCGATCACGCTGTGGAGCTTCAGGCCGTTGACGATCATGCGGTCGAAGGCCTGGATGTGGAAATTGCCCTGTTTGAGGCCGAACAGCACCACGTCGCCGCCGCGGCGCGTGCTCTGGATGGCGTTGTTCACGCTCGAATTGAAGCCGGCCATCTCCATCGAGACGTCGGCGCCGATGCCGCCGCAGGCGGTGCGGACGGCCTGCACCAGGTCCTTGTCCGCACCCCAGGGCTGGGCGCCGTTCTTCGGCGACTTCATCGTGATGACCTCGTCGGCGCCCAGTTTCCGCGCCAGTTCGGCGTTGCGCGCGTTGGGCTCGATGCCGATCACCCGCGTGGCGCCGAGCGCCCGGGCGACCATGATCACGAACAGGCCGATGGTGCCGCAACCGAAGACCGCCACCGTCCGTCCGCGCAGGTCGGCCACGGTGCAGGCATGCACGGCGTTGCCGAACGGCTCCTGGACGGCGGCCACCTTCGTGCGGATCTTGCGGGTGTCGGTCGCCCACAGGACGTTGGCCGGCAGCTTGATGTACTCGGCGAAGCAGCCGTCGCGGCCGATGCCGATGATCACGTCCTGGCTGCAGATGTGGGTCTGCCCGATCCGGCACTGGTAGCAGGTGCCGCAGATGATGTGGCTCTCGGTCGAGACGACGTCCTTGACGCCCAGGCCGTAGCGCGCGGCGACATTGGAGCCGATCGCGACAATCTCGCCGACCAGTTCGTGGCCGATGATGCGGACGGTGTTCTGCTCGCGCTTGAGGGAGTCGAAGATCATGCCCTTGAACGCCACGCGGTTCCAGATGCCGCGGTCCGAGCCGCAGAACCCGGCGTAGAGGACCTTGACCAGGGCGCATTCGGCGTCGGCGGGGCGCGTGGACTCGTCGAGGCGGGGGATGGGCTGGCGGCTGGCCTGAAAACCGCGCGTCGTGTCCCAGGGCATGCTGGACTTGTCGTAGATCAGGCACTTCATCGTGTCGGCGGACCGGGCCGTACTGGCGGACCTGGTTGTGCTGGCGGAATTGGTCGTGCTGGCAGAATTGGTCGTGCTGGCAGACAAGGGGTACCTCCGTGCCCCGGGTCCGACCGCCCGGGGTCCGTCAGTTCAAACGGTCCGAGTCTGAACTCCAGTTGTCGTCGCCCCAGTCGTCTTCCCGTCCGGTGCGCCGCTCTTCCTCATCCAGGAGTTCGTCTAGCGATACCATCTCGGGGCCCGCAAAGGCTTCGAACGCATTATCGCCCGGGTCAGAGGCGCCCGCGTTTTGGGCGCCGAAAGTTTCCGTCTCAAGCCCGCGGTCGGCTTCCTGTTCGTCTTCACGATCGCCGCCGCCGGCCAGCGCGGCCAGAAAATTCTCGAGGCCGCCCGCTGCAAATCTCTCCATGCCCGCGGCCCGTCCGCCACGCTCAGGCGCTTCCTGTGCGTCCACGGCGGCGCCGCGTTGTCCCGCAGACTGGTCTACACAGTAACGCGCCACCAGCTCGTCGGCCAAATCAAAGTAGGCCCGGCTGCCGGCCGAACGCCGGTCGTAAATGACGGCCGGCTGTCCCTTGGTGGCCATCTCGGCCAGGCGCACGGTGCGGGGGATGGCCGTGTCGAAAAGAAGATCGCCGTAGTCGTCCTGGATGCGGGCGGCGACCTCGCGGCCCACGCGGGTACCCTGGGCGGCCATGGTCAGGAACAGGCCCTCCAGCTGGAGGGGCGCGGCGTGCTCGCCGTCGGCTGGGTCGACGGCAAAATTGCGGTCGCGGAAGGTGTCGATGAACTCGAGCAGGGCGTCGAGGGAGTCGCGGCAGAGTTCCTCGTTCTGCACCGGCACCAGGTAGCCGTCCGAGGCCAGCAGCGCCGCGCGTGTGGGCGCGCCCAGGCCGGGAGGGCAGTCGATCAGCACCGTGTCGTAGAGGCTGCGGGCGCGGTCGATCTCGCGCATCAGGTCGCCGCCGCGCATTTCGAGGTGGCCCAGGAAATTCTCTTCCTCTTCCAGCGTGAGGATGCGCGGCGAAGTGAACCAGAGGTTCTCGACCGACGACGGCTGCGCCAGGTCGGCCAGGCGCGCGCGCATCGTCCACAGTTCGTCGAGGCAGCGCGGCAGTTCGTGCGGGCGCGTGCCGAGCGTGCGGCAAACGCCGCACTGCGGATCGAGGCCGATGATAAGCACCGAGTGTCCCGAAAGCGCGAGCGCGGCGCCGAGGTTGACCACGGACGTCGTCTTGCCCACACCGCCCTTGCGGCTGACCATGCTGATGACCCGGCCACCAAGCGTGTTCCACGGCGAGCGGCGGCGTGGCAGCAGTTCGGGAAGGGTCGGGCGCACAGTGGCGCGGCGCGTGGGGTCGAAGCGGGAATCGTCCATGACTGATGCCTCTCCTTGGATGCGGATCCGTTCGGCGGTTGCGAAGCTAGCAGCAACCGCCGCGGGAGGCAATGGGAAATCGTCGTAACAGCAAGAGCCAGCGGACGTTGAATACGTCACGAAGTCGTCACATTGTCAGGAGTTTCTTTACAGCGGCCTCGGCGCCTGCGAAGACCTCGCCGATGTCGCCGGCGAGCATGTACGCCGGTGTCGTCACCATCTTCGCCAGTTCATCGACGACGATGCCGGCCGCGTCGCAGTCCACATGGCGTGCGCCCATCGCCGTGACCAGCGCGGCCGTGGCGGGATCATTGCCGATCGTGAGCGCAGGACCGCCGTCGCCGCCGAACAGGCGCGCCAGGATGACCGGGGCGATGCACATGGCCGCTATCGGCTTGCCGGCGGCGTGGGCACCGCGCAGGAACGACTCGACCTCGGGGTGCACGCGGCAGGCGGCGCCGTCGACGGCGAACGTGCACAGGTTTTTCGCGGCGCCGAAGCCGCCCGGCAGCATCACGCCGTCGAAGTCGCCGGGGACAAGACCGGCCAGCGGCGTGATCTCGCCGCGGACCAGGCGCGCGGACTCGACCAGGATGTCGCGCATGTCGCCGTCGACCGGACTGCCGGCCGCGTGGTCGACCACGTGCATCTGCGGGCCCGAAGGGGCACAGGCCGTTACCCGGGCGCCGGCGCGGTGCAGCGCCAGCAGGGCGGCGCAGGCCTCGTGGATCTCGGCGCCGTCGTAGACGCCGCAGCCGCTGAGGATCAACGCGATCTTCTTCATGCTCCCGCCTCCTGATCCCGTGCCCGCGCCCAATGTCCGCGCGGACGCATGATCCGGGCACAGGGGCCTCCCTGTCAACGCCGGCAGAGGCCGACGGGGCAGGTGGGCAGGGTCGCCGTTCCCGGGCTTGGTTTCGCGGGCCCTGGTGACCATATTTCGGGGGCCCGGGACGGCCTCCACCTGTTCCTGCGGCGGCAACGGGGGACGCGCAAGCGACGGACAGGACGGGGCGGGAATGACCGGCAAGATCGCGGTCGGCGGCATCACGAAGATCGACGGCCTGGTGCTCATCCGCATCCTGGGCGCGCACGTGGAACACGGCCTGGCGGGCCGCGTGCTTTCGGCGCTGGGGCAGAATGGCATCAACCTGACCTGCGTGTCGTCGTTCCTGGACCGGGAAGGGCGCAACAACCTCGGCTTCGCCATCGGTGCGGCCGACCTGGACCAGACCCTCGGCATCCTGCAGTCGATGCAGGACGAGATGCAGGCGGGTTCCATCGAATGCCAGCGCCGCTGCAGCGCCATCTCGATCTACGGCCCCCACTTCAGCGAGCGGCCGGCCATCGCCGGCGCCGTCTTCCAGTCGACCGGCGATGCCGGCATCGAGATCCACATGATCGCGACGTCGTTCTCGACCGTGTCGTTCCTGACGAGCGAGGAGCAGGCGCCCCTGGCCGTACAGAAGCTGCAGGAGCGTTTCCTGGTCCCGTAGGAGCCGCCCGGCGTGGGCCGCCCGGCCGGCCCGGGGGGCGGCGAAATCGGGCACCGGCCAAGAAAAACGCAACTTTGGCGGTCGATTCGTGTTAGATTCCGGCGTCCGTCGGGGCCGCACCAAGCGGCCCCGGTTTTTTACTGCCCGGGGGAGGACCCCGGGACGCGCGAGGGTGGCAATGACATCACCGACACCGGTGTACTTCGATCGTAACGAGAATCGCTATGGCCCGGCTCCGGCCTGCATGCAGGAATTGCGGCAGGCCGACGGCGAGTTGTTGTTCAGCTACAGCCGCTCCTTCCAGCACGGCTACTACAGCGAGTTGTCCGCCAGACTCTCGGCGCTCCACGGCATCGACGAGAAGCGGATCATCCTGGGATACGGCTGCGAGGACATCCTGAAGGAAGCGGTTCACCATTTCCTTCCCTCCGGCCACGCGGTGCTGATCCCATCGGCGTCCTGGTGGTACTATCATTCGATCGCGGCCGAGGTCGGCGGCGTGACCGTCGAGTATCCGCTGAGGCCCGCCAACGAGCGGTACGAATACGACGTCGACGCCCTGATCCGCCTGCGCGAGACTGCCGACCCGTCGCTCGTCCTGCTGGCGTCTCCCAACAATCCCACCGGGAATTCCCTGCGGCGCGAGGACCTGCGCCGGCTTCTCGATGCCTATCGCGGCGTGCCTTTCGTCCTGGACCAGGCCTACTACGGCTTCGTGCCGTCCGGGCCGGACGACTACGGAGAACTCACCGGGGAGTACAGCGACCTGCTCGTCCTCAGGACGTTCAGCAAGCTCTACGCGCTTGCGGGCGCGCGCATCGGGTACGCGATGTGCGGGAGCGGCATGGCGGACTTCCGGCGGTTCTGTGCCCGCAATCTCGGCTACAACCGGCTTTCCGAACGCCTGGCCCTGGCCGCGCTCGACAGTCAGGATTACTACCAGCAGGTGGCGGCCGGCATGTCCCGGTCGCGGCAGCGCCTGTACGAGCTCTTCCGCGCGCTCCCGGGATGTGAGATCTACGAGTCCGACGCGAATTTCGCGCTCGTGAAGATGCCGCCGGAAATGACGGCGTACCTGGAGCGGGAACTGACCGCGCGCGGCCTGATCGTCAAGTTCCTCAAGGAACCCGGTTTCTGCGATCATGCGCGGATCAGCCTGGGCAATGATGCGGAGACCGATCACCTGATCGAGACGATCCGGTCGCTCGTCGCCCGGACACAGGATGGCATGAAGGCTCGCGAGGAGCCCGCGTGACAGGCCTGATCGCCCGGTGGCTGGCCGATTATCGCCGGATGTTGAAGGGGCCGGAGCTGGAGGAGCCCTTCGACGTCTACCTCTATCGCCCCCTGGCCTACCTCGTCGTGAAGGCCGTCGCACCGACGCCCGTCACACCCAACCAGATCACTGCGGTCAACCTGCTGCCCGGTCTCGCCGCTGCCTGGTGCTTCTGGCGGGGAACGCCAGAGGGCTATCTTGCCGGTGCGGCCCTGTTGTTCGTGACCAACGTCCTTGATTGCGTCGACGGGATGCTGGCCCGTGTGCGCGGCGCCGGTTCTGTGACCGGCTATATCCTGGATGGCCTGGCCGACTATGTGATCCAGACCTCGCTGTTCATCGGCCTGTTGCACGGGGTCGCCGTGCGCCAGGGTGATCCGCAGCTCAGCCTGTATTGCGGCGTACCCGCGGCCCTGAGCGTGGCGTGGTGGTGCTCGCGGCTCGACCTGCTGCGGGGGGAGTGGGTCGCTCGCGTCCACGGGCGCCGGCGTGACCCCCATGGTGAACTCGCGGAACTTAGCAGGCAGGCGGCCGGGTGGCGCCGGGAACGTGGCCACTACCTTGAGCGTGGGCTGGTGCAGGCCTACGCCGTCTACGTCCGGCTCTGGTACTCCGGACGCGCGAGCCGTCCGGTTGCCGCAGTCCAGGAACCGCTCGCCGACTGGATGGAACGGCGGCGGCCGGTCCTCAGGCTGGCGGTCCTGATGGGGCCCTCGACGCATATCACGTTGATCATCGTCTGCGCGCTGACGGCACGGCCCGAGTGGTATCTCTGGACGGCACTGCTGTTCGGGACCGCATGGGGCCTGTTCGTGCTGGGGTTGCAGGCCGCCCGCGAATCCTGAACGCCGGCCTGGCCCCCGAAAGGAGACGCTCATGCAGGTCGTACTGCTGGCCGCCGGCCAGGCGACGCGATTGAGGCCCCTGACCGATGATCGGCCGAAGTGCCTGCTCGAGGTGGCCGGTCGCTCGATCCTGTCGCGATGCGTCGGGCAGCTCTCCGGACGCGGCCTGCGGCAGATCACCGTCGTTGACGGCTATCGCGGCGACATGATCCGCCGGGCCGTGTCCGCGGAGTTCCCCGGGGTCGATTTCCGCTTCTTCCGCAATGACCGCTATGCGACGACAAACAACGCCTGGTCACTGATGCTGGCCGAGTGCTCGCCGGACGAGCCCCTGCTGCTGCTGGATTCCGACATCGTGTTCGCCGATGAAGTGCTGGATCGGATGCTCGCCCATCCGGAACCGAGTCGGCTCGCCCTGCGAACCGAAGGGGAGATCGGCGAGGAGGAAATGAAGGTCTGCATCGGCCCCGGCGGCCGTGTCGTCGATCTCGGCAAGGGCCTGGCGCCCGCGGATGCAGCCGGCGAGTCGGTGGGCATCGAGATGTTCAGCGCGGAATTCGTCGCCGCGCTCGGGCCGGTGTTGCGTCGGCGCCTGTTGGAGGAGCAGCGCGTCCACGAATACTATGAAGACGCCTTCCTGGAGATGATCAGGGCCGGCTGGACCGTGGCGACTGTGGACATCGCGGGGCTGTCGTGCCTGGAGATCGACACCGCCGCGGATCTGGCGGCCGCGCAGTTGACGTTTGCCGGCCGATGATGACCGCGGCGTCATGGGGTTTCCTGCTGGGTTGGCTCGGTTCCATGCCGATCGCCGGCGCCGTGTCCGTGTTCGTCGTGCAGCGGGGATTGGCCGGGCGCCTTCGCAACGGGTTGGCCATGGCCATCGGCGCGGCGCTGCTCGAAGGCGCGTGGTGCCTGCTGGTCCTGACCGGTGCCGGCCGGCTGTTGGAGCGCTGGCCGGTGACTGCCGATATCGCCCGGATCGCGGGCGGGGTGCTGGTGACCGGATTGGGAATCTACTTCCTGCGCCGGCACACCTCGCTGCCGATCGGTGGCCAGGGTCCCGTCGCGCCCCGCCGCAGGTTGCACGAGGAATTCCGCACCGGACTGCTGCTGGTCGGCGCGAATCCGCTCGTACCCTTGAATTGGCTGGCCCTGGTCACGGCCGCAGTGCCCTTCGGGTTGGACCCGGGCCGGCACGCCCTGCAGTTTGCGATGGGTGTCACGTGCGGCGTCATTGCCTGGTTCGCCGCGCTGCTGTGGCTCCTGTCGGGGGTGCGTCATCGCCTGGGGGCGCGCTCACTGGACCGGATCATGCATGTCCTGGGCGCGATTCTGCTGCTTGGGGGCCTGTTCGTCCTGGGCCGGGAACTCCTGGGCGGCGGCGTCCTGTAGCCGGTGCCTGGTGTCCTTCGGACTCAGGACACTAGTAGCTGAAGCTCGAACCCCCGATGAACTCGCGCAGGATCGACGTGGGCGGCACCTGGCTCGCATCGATCGGCAGCAGCAGCGACAGTTGCTCGATCAGTGTGCGCGCCAGCCAGTAGTACGGGTCATCCGGCTCGACCGCCGCCAACCGCGGCTCCGCCCACAGCTTCAGGACGGCCAGTTCGTAGGTGAGCCCCGAGTTGAAGAACAGGTCGGCGTTGTTCTGGAACGGGAAGATGTGCGCCTCTTCGCCGCGGCGCACCTTCGGCCAGCGGGCCAGCGTCTGGCTGGCGGTGTAGCCGCGGTACTTGGCGTCGCGCACGATGCGCCTGAACAGGCGGCTGTGCGTCGTCTTGATGTAGCTGTGGCTGTCGATGTTCAGGTGGCACAGCGCCGACACGTAGATCTGCAGTTTGTCCGCAAGCGGGATGGCCGGCGTCAGCGCAGGATTCAGCGCGTGGATGCCCTCGACGATCAGCGGCTGGCCCGGCGCCAGGCGCGTGACCACGCCGGAGTCGCGCCCGGTGCCGCTGCGGAAGTCGAACTCCGGCAGGCGCACCTCGTGGCCGGCCATCAGTTCCTCGAGGTGCCGGTTGAACAGGTCGATCTTCAGCGCGCCGAGCGCCTCGAAGTCGAAGTCGCCGTCGTCGCCGCGCGGCGTGTCGTCGCGGTCGACGAAGTAGTTGTCCAGCGACAGTGCGAACGGTTTGAGGCCCAGCACCCGCAACTGCACCATCAGGCGCTTGGCGCTGCTGGTCTTGCCCGAACTGGAGGGCCCCGCCAGCAGCACCAGGCGCCCGGCCTGGGGCAGGTCGGCCACGCGCTGCGCGGCCTCGACGAAGAACTGGTTGTGGCGCGCCTCGGCGACCTGGATCAGTTCGTCGGTGCGGCCCTCCACGATGTGCTCGTTCAGGCGCCCGGTGTCCGGCACGCCGATCATCTCGACCCAGCGGGCGTCCTCGCGCAGCGTCTCGAGCAGCTTGGGCTGGCGGTTGAAGGCGGGCACCGCGTCGGGCCGGCCCTTCTCGTTCGTCAGCAGCACGAAACCGGGCGCCTCGGGCACCAGGCGGAACGCCTTGAGGTAGCCGGTCGAGGGCAACTGGCGCCCGTAGTACATCAACTGGGCGCCCTCCATGGTGTACATCACCAGCGTGTCGCGGCGCAGGTATTTCGCTGCGCGCCAGGCGCGCTCGTCGCCGCGGCGGCGGAAGATCTTCAGCAGCGCGCGCAGGCCGAAACGCTGCGGCGTCAGGCGCAGGTCCTGGGCCACCAGATCGCGCATGCGGCTGTCCAGTTGCGCGATTTCATCAACCGTCAACGGCTCGGGGCGCTCCAGCTCGCAATACATGCCGCTGTCGTAGGAAAAGTGGAAATAAAGGGGGGTCTCGGGAAAAAGTTGCTCGGCGGCGACCGCGGCGACGAACTGGACGGTTCGCTGGATCGTGCTCTGGGCCTGGGGGTCGCGCAGGCGGATCAGGCGCACGCGCTCATCCCCGGACAGGGTCTCGACAAGGGGCGTGCGGCGGCCGTTGATCGAGGCCAGGGCCACCGGATTGTCGCCCTGCAGCGAGGTCGGGTGGGATTGCTCAAGGTACTGCTGGACCGTGATGCCCGACGGGACATCGACCCGCCTGCCGTCGATCTCGACCGCGATCATCTCGGACGCCATGCCGTGACCCTCCTGATACTGCCTACTTACCGTCCTTGGCCTTGCTCCCGCTATCACGGACCGTGCCAGTCTCCGATTTTGCCGGGGCCGCGTCCCCGCCGGACGGCTTTGGGGCCGCCGCGGGTCCCTCGCCGCCGGCGGCCTTGCCCTTGGCCAGCGAGGCCGCGCGCGAGTCGTTCACGTAGAAGCCTTCGCCCTTGAAGACGATGCCCAGTCCGCCGGTGATCAGCTGCTGAACCTTGCCGCGGCAGGAGGGGCACCGCTGGCGGCGCGGGGCGGACATGGGCTTGAACTCGCTGGTGACCAGGCCGCAGCGCGTGCACTCGTATTCGTAGGTGGGCATGGCCGGTTCTCCCTGAAGCCGGCTGGGGGGACGCCAGGGCCCCGCTGCGGCGGTTTTCCGCCGGGGGCGGGGTTGATGACAGGCGCTCATGATCGCGCCCGGGGGCCGGATGCGCCAGCGACCGTTGGGCCCGGCGGGCGGGGCGGCTTGTGGGGATTGGGCCCGTTGGTGTATGATCAAGGGACAGATTTCGTCCTTTTGGAGCGGCCGCCCCGGGTGGCCCGCGTCCCGTCGCTGTCTGGCCCGAGCCCCCCGGAGCGCCGCCATGGACCGCCACCACTCCCGTTCGCATCCGACCCGGCGCCGCGCCCTGGTCGGGCTCGCCCTGGGCGCCATCCTGGCCGTCACCGTGGCCGTCGCCGCTCCTGCCGGTGCGGCCGGCGACCCGCTCTGCCCCCTGGCGCCCCTGCCGGCCGGAGTGCCCTGGACCGGCGCCTACGCGACGCAGCAGCACCGGGTGCGGGAGGCCGAGGGCAAGGCCCGGGCGGGCATGCGGAGGCAGAAGGCCGAGGCGGCGCGCGACAAATCCGTGGCCAAGGCGATGGCTGACTACGACGTGCACTACTACCGGTTGGCGATCGACCTGAACACGGCCACCCGCATCCTGTCGGGCACGACGACGATCGCCGCGACGGTCACGGGGTCCTCGCTGACGCAGATGACACTCGACTTCGGCAGCCAGTGCGCGGTCCTGGGTGCGCGCGTGAGCGGCGCCGCCACGACCTTCAACTGGAGCCTGGGCGTGCTGACGGTCGACCTCGATCGCACCTATGCCACGGGAGAGCCGGTCTCGGTCGAGGTCGACTACGCAGGCAACCCGACGAGCGACTACTTCGGCTGGAGCACCTACGGCGGGCAGTTGCTGGTCTGGACGCTGAGCGAGCCGTACGGCGCGCGCGTCTGGTGGCCGTGCAAGGACGTCTGCACCGACAAGGCCGACTCGGTGGACGTGGACGTGACCCTGCCGTCGACGATGACCGCCGTCAGCAACGGCACGCTCGCCTCGGTGACCGTGCCGGTGACCGGTCGCAAGACCTTCCACTGGCGGGAGCGCTATCCGATCGCGCCCTACCTCGTCTCGGTGACCGCGCACCCGTTCGTGGTCGTCAACGGCACCTACAACACGCTGGCCGGCGGCACGATGCCGGTGACCAACTACGTCGTGCCGTCGGAACTGATCGGCGCCACGGCGGGCTTCGCCAGCACGCCGGCGATGATTGCCGCCTTTGCGAACGTGTTCGGCGAGTATCCGTTCGTGAACGAGAAATACGGGCATGCCCAGTTCCCGTGGGGCGGGGGCATGGAGCACCAGACCTGCACCAGCATCTACATCGGCGCCTACGACGAGGGCATCGTCTCGCACGAGCTGGGCCACCAGTGGTTCGGCGACCTCATCACCTGCGCCGACTTCCACCACATCTGGCTGAACGAGGGTTTCGCCACCTGGCTGGAGGCGATCTGGAAGGAGCAGCACTACGGGTTCGCCGCCTACAAGACGGAGATGGCGGGCGCGCGGTACATGGGGGCGGGCACGATCTTCGTCGAGGACCCGAACAATTTCTCCGAGATCTTCAATTTCTCGCTTTCCTACCAGAAGGCCAGCTGGGTGCCCCACATGCTGCGCCATGTCCTCGGTGATCCGACCTTCTTCGCGGGCCTGCAGGCCTACCGGGCACAGTACGGGTACGGCAGCGCCACCACCGAGCAGTTCCGGGCCGTGATGGAGGTTGCCAGCGGCCGGGACCTGTCGGCGTTCTTCCAGCAGTGGATCTACGGGCAGTACACGCCGCGCTATGACTATGCCTGGAAATCCGAGCCGACCGGGGCCGGCTGGCGCGTGCGCGTGCGCATCACGCAGTCGCAGGTCAACACCGGGCTGTTCACGATGCCGCTGGATGTGATGGTGACGACCGCGGCCGGCCCGCAGACATTCGTCGTCGAGAACTCGCAGGCAACGCAGTGGTACTCGTTCGACGTCGCGGCGGCGCCGACCGCGGTGACGCTGGATCCCGACGACTGGGTGCTGTGCACGAAGCGGTTCCAGAACGCGTCCGAAGTGCCGACGGTGGCATCGTCGGTGCAGTTGATCGGGGCGGCGCCGAACCCGTTCAACCCGCGGACCATGGTCCGCTTCAGCCTGCCGCGCGCTGCCGGAGTGCGTCTGGATCTGTTCGATGCTTCGGGGCGCCTGGTCCGCGTCCTGGCCGACGGCGCGTACGAGCCGGGCGACCACGCCGTGCCCTGGGACGGACAGGACCGGCAGGGACGTGACGCGGCCTCAGGCACGTACTACGCGCGGTTGCGTGCCGATGGCGACATCGCGACGGTCCCGCTGACGCTGGTCCGCTAGTGGCGGCGCTGCTGGCGGCTTCCCTGCTGTGGGCGTTCTCGTTCGGGCTCATCAAGGGCCAGTTGGCGGGGCTGTCGCCGGTGGCCGTGGCCGCCGGCAGGCTGGTCATCGCGGCGGTCGTGTTCCTGCCGCTGGCCGGTCGGAGCGTCGTCGCCGGCCGGGCGCGGCTGGAGGCAGCGGCGCTGGGCGCCGTCCAGTTCGGCCTGATGTACGTGCTGTATGTGGCGTCCTTCCGCTGGCTCTCCGCCTGGGTCGTCGCGCTGCTGACCATCTTCACGCCGCTGTTCGTGATCCTGATCGCCGAGGGGCCGGGGCGCCGCTTCCGCGCGCGCAGCCTGGTCGCTGTCGTGCTGGCGGTCGGCGGCGCCGCCCTGGTGGCTGCGCGCGGCGGCGAGGGCGGCGGGGCCTGGCCGGGTATCCTCATGCTCCAGGGGTCGAACCTCTGCTTCGCTCTCGGCCAGGTGCGCTATGGCGCGCTGCGACGGCGCTGGGACGCGCCCGACGTCGGCCTGGTTGCCTGGATGTACGCCGGCGCCGCGATCGTCACGACGGCGGCGCTGCCGCTGGCGGGCGTGTTCGGCGTTCCGGCGCTGGCGGGCTGGACCTCGCGCTCGCTGCTGGTGCTTCTCTATCTCGGCCTGCTGCCGACGGCGCTCGGCTTCTGGCTGTGGAACCGCGGCGCCGCGCGGGTGGCGCCGGGCTTCCTGGCCGCGGCAAACAACTTGAAGGTACCGCTTGCGGTCGTGGTGTCGTGGCTCGTATTCCACGAGAAGGCGGCCGACGCGCGCGGGCTGGCCGGGCTGGCGCTGCTGCTGGCCGCGCTGGTCGTGGCTGGTCGCGGTGGCCAGTTGCCGATCGGGAAGGAGCCGCCGGTCGCATGACCGGCGGCTCGCCGCATCGCCCATCGTCCTGACCTGCGCGCCTCGCGCTCAGTCCTTTTCCGGGTCACCCATGCCGAGCGCCCTCCACAGGAACGCGTAGCTGTCGGCCGTTTCCTCGATCACCATCGCGGTTGGCTTGCCTGCGCCGTGGCCTGCCTTCGTCTGGATGCGGATCAGCGCCGGCCGCTCGCCCGCCTGGCAGGCCTGCAGGCGCGCCGCGTACTTGAAGCTGTGTCCGGGCACCACGCGGTCGTCATGGTCGGCGGTCGTCACCATCACCGCCGGGTAGCGGGTGCCGGGCTTCAGGTTGTGGTACGGGCTGTAGGCGTACAACACGCGGAACATGTCCGGGTCGTCGCTGCTGCCGTAGTCGCTGGTCCAGGCCCAGCCGATCGTGAATTTCTGGAAGCGCAGCATGTCCATGACGCCGACGGCGGGAATCGCGGCGGCGAACAGGTCCGGTCGCTGGTTGATGACCGCGCCGACGAGCAGGCCGCCGTTGCTGCCGCCGGTGATCGCGAGGCGCCGGGAACTCGTGTATTTCTCCATGACCAGGTACTCGGCGGCCGCGATGAAATCGTCGAAGACGTTCTGCTTGTTCCGGAGCATGCCGCCCTGGTGCCAGTCCTCGCCGTATTCACCCCCGCCGCGCAGGTTCGCCACCGCGTAGATGCCGCCCTTTTCCAGCCAGGGCAGCAGCGTGGCCGAGAATCCGGGCTGCAGCGAGACGTTGAAGCCGCCATAGCCGTAGAGCAGTGTCGGGTTCGTGCCGTCCAGTTTCACGTCGTTCCGGTGGACGATGAACATCGGCACGCGGGTACCGTCCCGGCTGGTGAAGAACACCTGCGACGTCCGGTAGTCGGTGAAGTCGAACCTGATGTCCGGTTTGCGGAACAGGGTGCTGTGGCCCGTGCGGAAGTCGTAGTGGTAGATCTCGCCCGGGTTCAGGTAGCTGTCGAACGTGTAGTACGTTTCGGTGTCCCCCGGATGGCCGGCGAAGCCGCCCACCGAGCCGAGGCCGGGCAGGTCGATCGTCCCGAGCGCGGTGCCGTCCAGCCCAAAGCGCCGCACGACGGCAGCGACATCGTGCATGAAGGTCACGACCAGCGAGTGGTCGAGCAGGCTGGCGCCGTCGATGGGGTCGGGGCCCTCCGGCACGATCGTGCGCCACCGTTCCGGCGACGGGTCGTCCAGGTCGACGGCGATGATGCGTTCGCGCGGGGCATCCCTGTTGGTGCGGATGAAGAACACGGAGCCGTCGTTGCCCAGGAACTCGTAGCTGGCATCGCCGGTGTCGAACAGCCGGTGGATGACCTTGCTCTTGTCGGCCAGGTCCTTGTAGTAGAGGCGATTTTCGCGACTCGTGCCCTGCCAGACGGTGATCAGCAGGTAGCGGCCGTCGTCACTGACGTCTCCACCGAGGCCCCAGTCCTTCCGGTCGGGACGCTCGTAGACCAGCACATCGCGGTCCTGGGTCGTGCCCAGGCGATGGTACCAGAGCTTCTGGTAGTAGTTGGCGCCCTCGAAGGCCTCGCCCTCGCGCGGGGCGTCGTACCGGCTGTAGTAGAAGCCCTCGGCGCTGCGGTCCCAGGCGGCGCCGCTGAACTTGCTCCATTGGACCTTGTCCGGCAGGTCCTTCCCGGTGGCGATGTCGCGCACATACCAGATGCGCCAGTCCGAACCGCTGACGCTCGTCGACCAGGCCAGGTAGCGGCCGTCCCGGCTGACGGCGGTGCCCCCGAGGGCGACGGTGCCGTCGGCGCTCAGCGTGTTGGGGTCCAGCAGCACGCGCGGTTCGGCGTCGGGGGTGTCCTGCACGAACAGCACGGCCTGGGGCTGCAGGCCGTCGTTCTTCGAGAAGAACGTGCGGTCGCCCTCGCGCACGGGGGCGCTGTACCTGGCGTAGTCCCACAGGCCGGTCAGCCGCGAGGCGAAGGCGGCCCGCTGGGGGATCGCCTGGAGGTAGTCGAAGGTCACCTTGTTCTGGGCCGCGACCCAGGCGCGGGTCTGCGGCGAGTCGACGTCCTCGAGCCAGCGGAAGGGATCCGCGACCGGGGTGCCATGGTAGTCGTCGACCAGGTCGACCGTGGGCGTCTGCGGGTAGTTCAGTCCGGCCATGTTCACCGTTTCCGGGGTCAGTCGCGGGCCTGCGTCCGTGGTTACCGTGGCGCCACCATGGCAGCCGGCTTGCACGGCGCATGCCACGAGCAGGACCAGGATGGTTCGTCTCCGGCTCATCTTTGGCTCATCTCTGGCGTCTCCTTGGGACCGGCGGGAGGTCCGGCGCTGCGTTGAGCGGAGCGCCAGGCTATCATAGGGCACCAGCCGCCGGTTGTCAGGGGGGCGCTCCGCCCCCTAGTATGGGGCGCGCCAAGCGGGGAGACGTCGATGCCGCTGCACGTGATCTTCGAGGACAACCACCTGCTGGTCGTCGCCAAGCCGGCCGGCCTGCTGGTCCAGGGCGACGCCAGCGGCGATCCGTCGCTGGTCGACGTGGCGCGCGCGTACCTGAAGGCGAAGTACGACAAGCCGGGCAATGTCTACGTGGGCCTGGTGCACCGGCTGGACCGCAACGTGAGCGGGGTGGTGCTCCTGGCGCGCACGTCGAAAGCCGCCTCGCGGCTGTCGGCATCGTTCCGGGACGACGCGGTGGACAAGCGGTACCTGGCCGTGTGCGCCGGCCAGCCGGCTCCCGCGGCCGGGGAACTGCGCCATTGGCTGGCCCAGAAGGGCGATGCCGACGGCGTGACGCGCACGGCAGACGCGCCGTTCGACGGCGCGCGCGAGGCGGTCCTGGAATACCGCCTGCTGGAGTCGGCGTCGGGCTACAGCCTGGTGGAGGTCCGGCCGATCACCGGGCGTCGCCATCAGATCCGCGCGCAGCTGGCACGCGCCGGCCACCCGCTGCTGGGTGACGTGAAATACGGCAGCCCGCGGCGGCTGCCCGACCACCGAGTGGCGCTGCACGCGCGGGCGCTGACGGTCGCGCACCCGGTGGGCGGCCGCCCGCTGGAATTCGCCTGTCCCGTGCCCGCGGACTGGCCGTGGCCCGTGCCCGCCGTCCGCCCGGAGGAACGATGAACAACGCCTTCACCAGCGCCGCCCGCCGCGGGGCCGCCGGGGCCATCCTCCTGCTGGCGCTGGCGCTCCTGCCGGCCTGGCCCTGCCGCGCGGCCGACAAGGCGGCGGCCCCGCCGCCGGTCGCCTGGCGCAGCTTCCGCGAGGCCACGGCCGAGGCGCGCCACCGCGATTGCCCGCTCCTGGTCTTCTTCAGCGCCGCCTGGAAGGCCTCGTCCGTGCGCCTGGACCGCGAGACCTGGAGTGATCCGCGCGTGCGCCGGTACCTGGACGAGAACATCGTCGCCGCGGCGGTCGACATGCAGGACATGCCGGCGGTCGCGAAGCATTTCGGCATCGCCGAGCCGCCGGCCATCCTGTTGCTCGCCCCCGACGGCACGCAACTGGCGATGCTGCGGGGCTTCCACGGCCCCGCGGCCGTCGTGCGCGTGTGCACCTACGCGGCTTCCGGGGCGTGGGAATACACCGACTACGAAACGTGGCTGTCGCACAACCTGGTCCGCTGAGGAGCGCATGCACGACCTCGATTGCACCATCATCGGCGGCGGCATCGTCGGGTGCGCCGTCGCCGCCGAACTGGCGGGGCGCGGCCTGACGACCGTCCTGCTCGAGATGGAGGACGGGCTCGGTCGCGGCACGACCTCGCGCAACAGCGAGGTCGCCCATGGCGGCATGTACTACCCGACAGGGTCGCGGAAGGCACGGTTCTGCGTCGAGGGGCGCCGGCTGCTGAAGGCGTTCTGCGCCGGGGCCGGCGTCGAGTACCACGAGTGCGGCAAGCTCATCGTCGCCACCACGCCGGACGAACTGCCCGAACTCGAGCGCCTGCTGGCGCTCGGCGTGGCCAACGGCGTGGAGGACCTGGCGCTGATCGACGGCGAGGCGCTGCGTCGCCTGGAGCCCGAGGTTCGCGCCTGTGCCGCGCTGCACTCGCCGCGCACCGGTATTGTCGATGCCGAGGGCGCCGCCCGCGCCTGGGCCCGGCTGGCCTCAGAGCGCGGGGGACAGGTGATGACCTCCGCGCGGGTGAGCGGCCTGCACCCGGAGGACGGCGGCTGGCGCGTCGACATCTCGGCCACCGGTCACGGTCGGCGCGAGGGCTGGAGCCACACGAGCCGGCTGGTCGTCAACGCGGCCGGGCTCTACGCCGACCGCATCGCCGCGCTGGCCGGCATCGACGTCGACGCCCGCGGCTGGCGCCTGCACCTGGTCAAGGGCAACTACTTCTCGGTCTCCACCGCGCACACTGGTCGCGTCAGCCGGCTGGTCTACCCGGCGCCGCCGCACGACCACACCAGCCTCGGCGTGCACGTGTGCCTGGACCTGGGCGGCCAGATGAAGCTGGGCCCGGATGTCGAGCACCTCGCCGCCGACCCGCGCGACGCAGGCTTCGACTGGCGCGTGGACCCCGCGCGGCGCGACGTCTTCTGGGAAGGTGCCCACCGTTTCCTGCCCTGGCTGGCGGCCGACGACCTCGAGCCGGGGATGAGTGGGCTGCGGCCGAAGCTGGTGCCGACGGGCTTCGCCGACTTCGTGGTGCAGCTCGAGGCCGGGGACCTGGCCGGGCTGGTGAACCTCGTCGGCATCGAGTCGCCTGGGCTGACCAGCGCGGCGGCGCTGGCGCGCGAGGTGTCGCGCCTGCTGGACGAAGCGGAGCTCACGTGAGTGTCCTGCGCAGCGATCCGCAGCCCATGTTCCGCGGGACCGGCGACCACTGGCGTCGCCAGTACAGCCGGCGCTCGTTCCTGAAGCTGGGGGCGGCGGTGGTCGTCGCCGGCGCGGTCGTCTATTCAGGGGCGGACGAGGCGGCCACGCGCCTTCACGACAAGCACGTGCGCTCGAAGTCGTCCGATCGCCTCTCCCGCGTGGGTTACGAACTGGGCCAGCGGCCGTGGTTCCTGGCGTGGGCCGGACTGGCGGCTGTCGACGCCTGGGTGCGCTCGAACCCGCTGACCCGCTGGGGGCGCGCCAACTTCGAGACGATGGCGGTCGGCCTGCCCGTCCTGTGGACGGTGCAGCGCGCCCTGGGCGCCGACCGGCCGAGCGCCGACGAGCCCACGCCGAACTGGCGTCCGTTTGCCTCCGATCACGCAGCCTCGGGACACGCCTTCATCGGCGCGGTGCCGTGGCTGAACGCCGCCCGAGCCGCGGGCCTGCACCGCTGGCGGCCGTTGCTGCTGATGGGGTCCACGCTGTCGGGCTGGTCGCGCCTGAACGACCGTAAGCACTACCTGTCCCAGGTCTGGCTGGGCTGGTTCATCGCCTGGCAGGCCACGAACGCCGTGGGGTACCGCGGCGGACAGCCTGCCGCCATCGACGCCGATGTCACTGTTGCCGATCCGAAGGAGTCCTCATGTTGACCATCCGCCGCGTGACGCCGGCCGCCCTGCTGGCCCTGTCGCTGTTCATGGCTGTTCCCGCCCGCGCCTCGGTCCGCACGCTCCTGGTCCCGATGCCGGCGGCCGCCGAACTGGCGGCCGAGGACGCCGTCCGCGACGAGGATGGCCAGCCCTGGCGCTTCGCTGTCCCGAACGATGTGCGCGCCACCCTGGCGGCCGACGGTGTCTGGGAGCGGCTGCCCGACGGTTCACGGCGCTGGCGGCTGGACGTGGAATCGCCGGGAGCCTTGACGCTCAACCTGGGTTTCACCGTCTTCTGGCTGCCGCGCGGCGCGACGCTGACGCTGCGCCGGCCGACCGCCGAGGCGCCCGAGTTCACGTTCGACAACGGTGACAACGCCGATCACGGCCAGTTGTGGACGCCCGTCGTTCCCGGCGACGCGCTCGTGGTCGAGCTGACCGTGCCGGCCGGGGCGCGCCTCGAGCCCCTGCTCGAACTGGGCTTCGTCGGCGCCGGCTACCGCGGCCTGGGCGAATCGCCGGCCGCGAAGTCGGGCCTCTGCAACGTCGATGTGGCCTGTCCCGAGGGCGACGGCTGGCGCGCCGAGATCGATGCCGTGGGCCTGGTCACCATCAACGGATCGCTGATCTGCTCGGGGGCGCTGGTCAACAACACGGCGTACGACGGCAAGCCCTATTTCCTGACGGCCAACCACTGCAGCATCACCGGGCCGGCGGCGCCCTCGGTGGTCATCTACTGGAACTACCAGAGCCCCACCTGCGGTCAGCACGGCGGCGGCACGCTCACGCAGTTCACGTCCGGCTCGACGCTGCGCGCGTCGTGGTCGGGCAGCGATTTCACGTTGATCGAGCTGGACGAGCTGCCGGATCCCGCGTACGGCGTCACGTACGCCGGCTGGAACCGCGGTTCGGCGCTGCCGTCGTCGGCGGTCGCCATCCACCACCCGAACTGCGACGAGAAGAGCATCTCGTTCGAGAACGACGTCCTGCATCTCGCGAGCTACCTGGCCACGGCCGAGCCCGGCGACAGCTCGCACCTGCGCATCGTCGACTGGGACACCGGCACCACCGAGCCCGGTTCGTCGGGGTCGCCGCTGTTCGACCAGGACCACCTGGTCGTCGGCCAGTTGCACGGTGGCTATGCGGCCTGTGGCAACAGCCTCTCGGACTGGTACGGCTGGCTGAACCGCTCGTGGGACGGCGGCGGCACGCCCGACACCGCGCTGATGGGCTGGCTCGACACGGCGGGCACCGGGGCCGTGACGGTGCCGTTGATGGACCCGGCAGCGGGTGAATTCACCGTCGTTCCGGTGGCCGACATCAGCGACAGCGTTTCGGTCGGCGGGCCGTTCACGGCCGACGGCTGGGACTTCCGACTGCTGGCGGTGGGCAGCGAGCCCTTCCGCTATACCGCAAGCGTCGACCAGGACTGGCTGGCGGTTTCGCCTGCGCAGGGCTTCGTCTCCGACGGCGCCGACACGGTGACGGTCAGCCTGGCGCCCGGTCCCGCGTCGCGGCTGCCGGTGGGGCTGCACACGGCGACGCTGACGCTGACCAACCCGAGCCTCGGCACCACCGTGACGCGGGCGATCGCGCTGGAGGTGCTGCCCGACGACCCGACCACGATCATGGTGGGGCCGAACCCGTTCCGCGACTACACGGTCTGGCGGCTGACGCTGCCGCAGGCCGGCCAGTTGGCCTGGAGCGTGTACGATCTGGGAGGGCGCCTGGTGCGCGGGCCCGTTACGCGCAACCTGGCGGCGGGGGTCAGCGAGATCGCCTGGGATGGCCGTGACGATTCCGGACGGCGCCTGCCCTCCGGGACGTACGTCTGGCGCGTGGAAGCGCTCGGCCGCGAGATCCGCGTGAGGGTGAATTGCAGTCGCTGAACAATCGGGTCGATACGGTGGCGCCCTGGCTCAGCGCAGGCGCCACGCAGCAGCGGTCACCAGCAGCCAGCCCGCGAGCAGGCAGAGCCCACCAACCGGCGTGACGGCGCCCAGCGGGCGCAGGTTCGTCAGCGTCATCGCGTACAGGCTGCCGCTGAACAGCACGATGCCCGCCACGAAGCACCAGCCCGCGGCCACCGGCAACCGCCCGGCGACGTGGGAGGACAGCACGGCGACCAGGCCCAGCGCCAGCGCGTGCGCCAGGTGGTACTGCGTGCCGGTCTGCCACCACTGCAGGCGAAGCGCACCGTCGGGTGCGTCCGCCAGGAACTTCTTGAGCCCATGGGCCCCGAAGGCGCCGAGCGCCACGGCCAGGAACCCGTTCACGCCGGTCACGATCAGCCAGAGCTTGGTCACGATCCCATCCTTCCGCTCGAGTCTCTCGTTGATGCCGGCTAGTGGCCGGGCGGCGGCGCGCCGCGCCTGACGCTGCCGCCGAGCAGCAACAGGAACGTCAGGAAGCCAACGAACGTCAACAGCCGGCCGTCCACTCAGTCGGACGCGCGCCGGAACAGCGCCACCGCGCCCCCGAACGCCGCCACGCCCATCAGCGCCAGCATCGAGAATTCGCGGGCCAGGTCGCCCACGCCGGCCCCGCGCAGCAGCACCCCGCGCACGATGGCCATGAAGAACCGCATCGGGTTCAGCCAGGTCAGGGCGCGCGCCCACGGGGGCATGTTCTGCACCGGGAAGAAGAACCCGCTCAGCATGATCGCGAAGACTAGGAAGAACCAGACCGTGAACACCGCCTGCTGCTGCGTGTCGCTGACCGCCGACGCAAGCAGGCCCAGGCCGAGGGTGACCACGAGGTACAGGAACACGCCCAACAGCAGCACCAGGGGCGAGCCTGCCATCGGCACGTGGAACCACGCCACCGCGAACAGCGTGGCCAGTATGAGGTCCACCAGGGCGATCAACGCGAAGGGGATCGTCTTGCCGGCGATCATCTGCAGCGGCGTGACCGGCGTCACGCGGATCTGCTCGAGCGTGCCCAGTTCCTTCTCCCTGACCACCGCCAGGCCGGTCACCAGGGCCGAGATGATCGTCACCAGGATGACGATGATCCCCGGCACCATGTAGAGGCGGCTCTCCAGTTCCGGGTTGTGATAGAAGCGCACGGCCGGCTTCACCGGCGTTCCGCCGGGGCGCCCGTTCTCGGTCGCCAGGCGGGCCGCTTCGCGCGTCAACAGCGCCTCCGCGTAACCGGCCCCGCGGCCGGCGATGCTGCTGTTCGACCCGTCGACGGCCAGGCCCACCGCAGGGCTGCGCCCGTCGGACACGTCGCGCGCGAACCCGGCCGGGATGTGCACGGCGATGTCGCAGCGTCCCTCGCGCAGCAGCCGGCCCAACTCGGCCTCGCCTTCGGCGCCGGGTCCTGGCGTGAACGTGACGCCGTGAGGGAAGGCCTCGACCAGCCGGCGGCTCAGCGGCGTGCGGTCGTCGTCCAGCACGCTCACGCGCAGGTGGCGCAGGTCGTTGTTCAGGGCATACGACATCACCAGCAGTTGCATCACCGGCAGGATCAGGACCAGGCGCAGAAGGGCCGGATCGCGCCGCAGCTGGCGGAACTCCTTGCGCACGAGTGTCCCCAACACCGACATCGCACCTACTCCAACCGCAGCCGGAAGCTGCGAATCGCCAGCACCAGCAGCACGACGGCCTGGACGGCGAGGATCGCCGTCTCGTGGGGGAACCAGTTCACGCCGCGCAGCATCACGCCGCGCAGCACGACCAGGAAATGCGTGGCCGGCAGCAGGCGGCAGAGCACCTGCAGCGGCGCCGGCATGCTGGAGACCGGGAACATGAACCCCGAGAGGATCATCGTGGGCAGCATGGTCACGGTGACGGCCGCCATCATTGCCACGCGCAGGCTCGGGGATTTCGCCGAGATCAACAGGCCGGCGCCCAATGCAATGACGATGAACAGCAGGCAGTAGGCGGCCAGCGCGAACCACGAGCCGTTCATGGGCACGTGGAAAGCGAAGCGCCCGATGGCCAGGATCAGCGCGGCGTCCAGCGCCCCCAGCCCGACGTAGGGGAGCACCTTTCCGGCAATGACCTCGGCCGGGCGGATCGGCGTCGTCAGGATCTGTTCCAGCGTGCCGGTCTCCTTCTCGCGGGCGATGGCGATGCTGGTGAGGATCGCGCAAATCATCATCAGCACCAGCGCGACCAGGCCCGGCACCACGAAGTGGGCGCTGCGCAGTTCGGGGTTGAACCACACGCGCGGCCGCACCGTGAACGCCGGCGCACCGCCTCCGGAGCCGGCGGCGATCCGCCGCGCCTCGCGCTGGACCACTGCCTGCAGGTAGTTGGCGGCCATGGCCGCCGTTGCCGCATCCGAACCGTCGACCAGCACCTGCACCGTGGCCGGCTCGCCGTCAGCCACGGACCGGGAATAGCCGCGGGGGATGACCAGCGCCGCCATGAACGCTCCCCGCCGGAAGCCCGGTTCGACCTGCGCCGCCTGTTCGAGTCGCGCCGTCTCGACGATGAACCCGCCGGCGCCCAGCGAGCGCACGAGCTCGCGGCTGTTGTCGGAGTGGTCCTGGTCCAGGACCGCCACCGGCAGGTCGTGCATCTCCATGTCGATGACGGCGCCGTACAGGGCAACCATGACGACTGGCATCAGGACGGCGACGGCCAGGCTGCGCCGGTCGCGAAGGATGTGCAGCAGCTCCTTGGCCGCCAGTGCCCGCACGCGCTTCATGCTTCCACCAGCCTGAGGAAGACATCCTGCATGTCGCGCCCGCCGGTCAACGCCTTCAGGCCGCCCGGGGTGTCGAGGGCGACCAGCTTTCCCTGCACCATGATCGAGACGCGCCCGCAGTACTCGGCCTCGTCCATGTAGTGCGTCGTCACGAAGACCGTGGTCCCGGCGGCGGCCTGCGCGTAGATCAGGTCCCAGAAGCGCCGGCGGGCCACCGGGTCGACGCCGCCGGTGGGCTCGTCCAGGAACAGCACCCGCGGCCGGTGCAGCAGCGAGCAGCCGAGGGCCAGGCGCTGCTTGTAGCCGAGGGGCAGGGCGCCGGCCTGCGTGCGCCGCCGGTCGGCCAGCCCGAGCAGCGGCAGCAGTTCCTCGCTGCGCTCGCGCAGCGGGGCGCCTTCCAGCCCGTAGATGCCGCCGAAGAACTCGACGTTCTCGTCGACGGTCAGGTCGTCGTACAGCGAGAAGCGCTGGCTCATGTAGCCGATGCGGCGCTTCAGTTCGCGCGCGTGGCGGCCGACCTCGACCCCGGCCACCATGGCCGACCCGCTGCTGGGCTGCAGCAGCCCGCACAGCATGCGGATGGCCGTCGTCTTGCCGGCGCCGTTCGCGCCGAGGAAGCCGAAGATCTCGCCCTCGCGCACGTCGAGGTCCAGCCCGTCGACGGCCGTGAAGTCGCCGAACCGGCGCGTCAGTCCGCGCACATGCACGGCCAATCCGTCGACGGACGTCGAAGTGGAGGAGGTCGCGCTCACATCGCCACCTCCGCGTCGGCCCGGGACATCATCTCGACGAAGACGTCCTCGATGCCTGCTGCGAGCGGCGCCAGCACGGCGCCCGTCCCGGCCAGGGCCCGCGCGGCGGCGTCGGCCTGCGCCTGGTCGTCGTGCACCAGGTGCAGGCAGTCGCCGTAGCGCTGCACATCCAGGCCGACGATGGACGCCTCACGCAGGCGCCGGCCGGCCTCGATCAGGTCGGCACCCGTCACTTCGAGCAACCGGCGCGGGAACGAAGCGGCCACCGCGGCGGGCGTGCCCTGCGCCAGCGCGCGACCGGCGTGCATCAGCACGATGTCGTCGCACAGCGCGGCCTCGTCCATGTACGGCGTACTGACCAGCAGGGCCAGGCCGTTGCCGGCCAGTTCGCGCAGGATGCGCCAGAACTCGCGCCGGCTGACCGGGTCCACGCCGGTGGTCGGCTCGTCCAGGATGAGCACCGCGGGCGTGTGGATGAGCGTGCAACTGAGCGCCAGCTTCTGCTTCATGCCGCCGGACAGCTGCCCGGCCCGGCGCCCGCGGAACGGCTCGAGGCGGCTGAAGGCCATCAGTTCGGCGTCGCGTCGCTTCCGTTCAGCCGCCGGTACGTCAAACAGGTCGGCGAAGAAGCGCAGGTTCTCGCCCACCGTCAGGTCGGGGTAGAGGCTGAAGCGCTGCGGCATGTAGCCGAGGTGCCGCTTGACCTCGAGCGCGGCGGTCGCGCAGTCGTGGCCCAGGACGCGCGCCGCGCCGCGGTCGGCCCGCAGCAGCCCGCACAGCACCCGCATGGCGGTCGTCTTGCCCGCGCCGTCGGGACCGATCAGCCCGCAGATCGTCCCGGCCGGCACGGACAACGACAGGCCGCGCACCGCGGGCACGGCGCCGTAGCCCTTGAAGAGGCCGTCCAGGACGATGGCGTCGTTCACGGCAGGTCGATCTCCGCCGGCATGCCCACGTGCAGCTTCCCGTCGGGGTTGTCCACGCGCAGCTTCACCGCATAGACCAGCTGGGCGCGCGCGTTGCGCGTCTGTGCGTTCTTGGGCGTGAACTCGGCTTCATCGGCGATCCAGGCGATGGTGCCCCTGAGCGGCGCGCCCGGCAGGGCGTCGACGCGCACGGGCAGTTCCTGGCCCAGCTTCACGCGCTCGAGGTCGCCCGACTCCAGGTAGACGCGCAGTTCGAGGTGCGAGAGGTCGGCGATCCGCAGCGCGGAGCGGCCCGGCGCCGCGACTTCACCCGGTTCCAGCGTGCGGGTCAGCACGGTGCCGGTGATGGGCGCCAGGACGGCGCTGTCGCGCAGCTGGCGGTCGAACACGGCGAGGCCGCTCTCGAGGTGGACCAGCTCGGCGTCGATCGCCGCCAGCCGGCCCCGGGCCGCCTCGACGCCCGTGCGCGCGACATCCCTTTGCGCCGTCAGGTCGTCGACCTGCTGGCCGGTCGCGGTGCCCTGCTCGCGCAGCGTCGTCGCGCGGCCAAGCGTGGTCTCAATCAACGACAGTTGACGGCGCGCCTTGGCCAGGTCGGCCTCCGCCACAGCGCGCTGCGCCTGCAGCGTGGCCTGGCCCGCCGCCGCCTGCGCGCGCTGCAGGGCGACCAGTTCGGTGTCCAGCACGACCAGCGTATCGCCGGCGGCGACGCGCTCGCCCTCCTGGCGCGTGACCGCCAGGACACGGCCGCCGACCACGGGGGCGATGTCGACCACCGTCGTCTCGAACGTGCCGGACGGTCCCGGGACGCGGCCGTGGCCGCAGGCCGCCAACCCCAGCAGAAGCAACGGGGCCAGTCCAACCACGGATCTCCGCAACGTCATCCCGCGCATCTTGGCACTCCTGTCCGGGGACCGCGTGGTCCCGTTCGCGTCTGTCGTCATCTCAACGCCCCTGTGTCCAGAGCCATGCCGTCTCGGCCAGCCGCACGCGCGCGCGCGCCAGCGCCCGTTCCAGCTCCGCCTGCGTCAGTTCGTCCTGCGCGTCCAGGTACTCGGTCTCGGTCGCCGACTGCTGCCCGTAGCGGCCCTCGACCATCTCCAGCAACCGGGCCTGCAGCCGCGCGCGTTCGCCGGCCTGCGCCTCCTGGTCGCGCGCCGCGGCGAGCGCGCTGCCGGCAGTGGCTGCCGCGGTGGCGACGGCCTCGCCGAGGTCGCGCTGCTGCGCCTCGAGCCAGCGGGCGCGGGCCGCCGCCTGGCCCGACCGGGCCGAACGCGCGCCGCCGTCCCACAGCGGCCAGTCGACGCTGACGCCCACAGTCCCGTAGCCCATCCAGTCGTTCGCCAGCAGGTCCACGCCGGGGCGCGCGTAGTGCGCCCGCACGTCCGCCAGCACGCGGGGGAGCAGGCGGCCGCGCGCCGAGGCCGCGAGTTCCACCTGGCGTTCGTGCTCGGCGGACAGCGCAGCGAGATCGGCGCGCGCCGTCGACGTGCCCGGGTCGCCGGCCGGCAGCAGGGTCGCCGCCGCGTCACCCAGGGGACTCACGACGGCCCCGGGCGCGCCGACCAGCCGCCCCAGGACCAGCCCCGCCGAATCGCAGGCCGCAGCCGCCGCCCGACGCCGCTGCGCGGCCTGGTTCAGGCGCACCTCGGCGCGCAGGCAGGCCTCGTCGGTGGCGCCGCCCGCCTTCCGCGCCTCGCTTACAACCGTGAGGTGGCGCCGCAGGCGCGCCACAGCCAGGTCCGAGGCCTGCAACTGGTCCCGCCGGGCCAGCGCCACGCAGAAGGCCTGCCGCACGTTGCGCGTCAGGTCCAGGCGGGCGCTGCCTTCGCGCAGCGAGGCGGCCCGGCTGCCGGCCACCGCGGCCGCCGCCGCATGCGACAACTCGCCGCCCGTGTACAGCGGCAGCGCCAGCCCGAGGCTCACGTCCGCCACGTGCCCATCGCCGAACTCCAGCGACAGGGAAGGCAGGCCGGGCCCCATGGTGACCTGCTTCTGCATGTGTTCGGTGGTGTACTGGTAGGCGCCACCGGCGCCGAGCACCGGCAGCGTGCGGGCGCGCGCTTCGTGCTCCAGCGCGGCCGCCTCGTCGATCGCGGCCGTGGCGGCCTGCAGCACCGGCGCCGTGCCGGCGGCGCGCGCCAGGCAGGCGTCCAGGTCCAGCTTCAATGTGTCGGTCGCAGCCACCTCGGCCGCGGGCGCAGCGCCGACGACGGCGAACGCCAGCGCGCCCAGCACCGCCGCCGCAACCGCCAGGTTCTTCAAGTTCTCACGCATGAGCGCCGTCCTTTGGCGTTTCCCCGGCCAGCAGGCCGTGCCGCAGCAGCAACCCGAGGCTGTCCCTGTGCTCGCCCCACTGCTGGTCGTCATCCAGTTCGAATCCCGTCACTTCGCGCGCGATCTGCTCCATGAAGATCAGGCCGTACGCGTTGGCCATCAGGAACAGCAGCACCGAGCGCGGGGGCAGGGGAACGACGCGCCCGGCCTGCTGCATGTCGGCGACCAGGTCCCGCAGCACGCGGCTGACGCCCAGCACGCTGTGTTCGCCGAGCGAGCGGATGATGCGCCGGAAGCGGTCCGGCTCGGTGGACACGGCCACCCTGATGAGGTGCATCCGCTGCGGGTCGCGCCGGAACGACTCGAGGATGCGCAGCGGGAACTCCGCCAGCACCTGCTCGCCCGCGGCGTCCTGGTCCAGCCCGTTGACGACGTCGTTCATCAGCTGGTGCAGCTGCTGCGTCAGCAGCGCGTCGACCAGGCGGTCCTTGGACCCGAAGTAGTAGTTGATCATGGCGGGGTTGACGCCCGCCTGCTGCGCCACGGCGCGCACGGTGAGTCCCGTGAAGCCGTGCTCGGCGCACAGATCGCGCGCGGCGGCCAGGATGCGGGCCGGCGGCGAATCCGGCGCCGGCGGCGCCAGGTCGTCGGGCGTGCTGTCCAGCAGGCGGCGCAGGCGATCGGTCACCGGTTCGCGGCCGGCCAGATAGGGGGCAGGGATTTCGGTCATGGCACCCGGCTCCTGGTTGAGGGCAATCCGGGACATATTAATCAAACATTTGATTTAAACAAATGATTAAATAATCCTGCCGGCTCCCGAACGTCCAGGGGCATCGTTAACTTGCTGCAAAACAACCAGTTGATTGATCTCTGGATATCTCAGCGGACGGCGTCGACCCGTGGCCCACGCCCAGCCCGCCGTTTGCCGATCGCCAAGCCGGCGCCCAGTCCGGCCCCGAACATGCCGGCTGTCAGTGCGATCACCTGCACCAGGCGCACCGGCTTGCCCATCATGTCCATGGCTGCCGAAACGGCGATGAGCAGCCCGAGGACAATCTGGACTACTTCGCCGTACTGCTTGAAGAACGCGCGCATTCCTGCCTCCGGCACTAGTCGCAAAAGGAAGCGTCCCGGGACCGCCGCCGGCCCAAGGGCCGGGGCCGTCCCGGGACGCACGTCGAACGAATCAGGCCGAGGCTACGACTGCGCCGCCGCAGCCGCCACGGTCTTCTTCATCCACTCGGTGGTGACGCTCTTGGGACGCTCGATCGGCGTGCCCATCGCGCGGTTGATGATCAGCTGGGACAGCATGCCCATCGCGCGCGACACGGAGAACAGCACCGTGTAGTACGAGAACTCGCGCAGGCCGTAGTGGTACAGCAGCGCGCCGCTGGCGGCGTCGACGTTCGGCCAGGGATCCTTGGCCTTGCCCTGCTCGACCAGCACCTGCGGCACGATGTTGAACACCTTGTCGACCAGGCACATCACAGGATCGTCCGGGAAGTGCTTCATGCCGAACTCGCGGAAGGCCGTGAAGCGCGGGTCGGTGATCCGCAGCACGGCGTGGCCGTAGCCGGGGATGACCTTGCCGCTGTTGAGCGTGTCCCACGAGTACTTGCGCAGCTGCTCGTCGGTCGGCACACCCTTGAACTTCTTGGTCGTCTCGATGATCCAGCCCAGGCACTCCTGGTTGGCCAGGCCGTGCAACGGGCCGGCCAGGCCGTTGAGGCCGGCCGACACGGCGTAGTACGGGTCGCTCAGCGCCGAGCCGACGACGTGGCAGGCATGCGCCGACACGTTGCCGCCCTCATGGTCGCTGTGCAGCACCAGGTACAGGCGCATGCAATCGGCGAACTCGCCGCTCTTGTCGGGGATGCCCAGCATGCGCGCGTAGTTCTCGGCCATCGTCAGGCCCTTTTTCGGGCTGATCCGCGGGCCCTTCTTGAAGCGCATGCGGTAGATGCCGGCGGCGATCGTCGGGATGCGCGCCATCAGGTTCAGGCTGTCCTCGAGCGTCGGCTTCCAGTAATCGACCTTCGCCATGCCCTTGTCGTACGCCTTGGCGAACTCGCTCTCGCGCTGCATCGCCAGGATCGCCGTGTCGAGCATCGTCATCGGGTGCGAATCCTTGGGCATCGCCTCGAGGACCTTCCACACGTAGGCGGGCACCTTCGCGCGCTCGGCCAGCTCTTCGGTCAGGGCGCGGCGATCCGCGGCCGACGGCAGGTCGCCGGTGCACAGCAGGTAGAACGTGTCCTCGGCCGTCTTGCCGGTGAGGTCCGCGATGGGGATGCCGCGGATGAGCAGGCCCTTATCGGGTGGGACTTCCGAGGTGTCGCACACCATGCACTTGATGCCGCGCATGCCGCCATAGGCCTGGCCGACGGTGACCGTGTCGATCTTCAGGTTCCCGTGAACCTTGTTGATCTCCTTGATCTCGTCGCGCCACACCGGAATCTTCTTGGCGAGTGCATTCTGGAGCTTGGCCATCACGCCCTCCTTGCTGGGCTACGCCGTGACCCGAGGGGCGGCGCACCGGGATTTCGAAGCGGACCGGGCGGACCCGGGACCTTGGTCGCCGTATCCGCAAATTTGGGACTGTATTGCACTTGTTAAGGGCGCAACATGATCCTGCCGGGAAACTAACAGCAGCCTGCGGGTATTTCAACAACCGCCTCGTGACTGCCTGATTTTTCATGGCATTCGCCCCTCCGGTGATTACCATTGACCGGTCAATTCCCGACCGGGAACCACCCTTGGAGGAGTCCCATGAGCGACGACCTGACGCTGTGTGTGGAGATCCTGGAGAAGGCGATCGCCTTCGAGGAAGAGGGCATGGCCTTCTTCCAGGACCGCGCCGAGCACGCGCCGACCACGTTCGAGCGCAACCTGTTCAACTCCCTGGCCAAGGACGAGGCCGGCCACAAGGCTCACCTCGTGCGCATGCGCGAAGACCTGCTGCGCGAGCGCAACCTCGACGTGCTGCCGGACGTCGGTGACGACCACATCGCCGATGTGCGCCGCATCTTCGACACCGCGCTGGCCGCGGCCCACGACCCGTACGACTACCTGCCCGAAGAGCTGGAGATCCTCAATGGCGCGATGGAAGTCGAGCGTCGCGGGTTCGCGATGTACGACGGCGCTGCCGCGGCGGTCAAGAACGTGAAGGCGCAGGCCATCTTCACGCACCTGGCGGCCGAGGAGCGCAACCACTATGCGCTGCTGAAGAACACGTACGACTACCTGGCCGACCCTGAGGGCTTCGCCGGCTTCGACGGCAACCCGATGCTGGACGGCGGCTAGTCGCGTGGCCGCGGAGGACGCCGGTCTGTTCCACGAGGTGCTCGCCCTGTCGCCGATGGCGCAGGGCGGCAACCTTCCGTACCGGCGCCTGTGCCGCTCCTTCGGCGCACAGTTGACCTGCAGCGAGATGGTTCTCGCGCACAAGCTGGTCACCGGCGGCGAGAAGCCGCTTTTGCGCCACCATCCGGACGAGGATGCGTTCGGCGTGCAGCTCGCGGGCAAGCACGTCGACGTCATGAGCGAGGCCGCGCGCATGGCCGAAGAGGCCGGCGCGCGGTTCATCGACCTCAACTTCGGCTGTCCCATCGACCTCATCGTCAAGCGCGGCTCCGGCGCCGCGCTGCTGCAGCGTCCCGGCCGCCTGGCCGAGATCGTCGCCGCCGTACGGGCCGCGGTCGCGGTGCCCGTATCGGTGAAGCTGCGGCTGGGCTACAACGAGGACAAGCTGAACGTGGTGGACCTCGCGAAGCGCTGCGAGGAGGCCGGCGCCGATGCGCTGGGCATCCACGGCCGCACGCGTGCCCAGCGCTACCGGCAGAGTGCTCGCTGGGAGCTGATCGAGGCCTCGGCCGCCGCCGTGAACATCCCCGTGCTGGGCAACGGCGACATCTACACGCCATGGGATGTGAAGCGACGCCGCGAGCAGACGCGCGTGCGCTCGTTTCTCGTTGCCCGCGGCGCACTGGTCAAGCCGTGGATCTTCCGCGAACTGATCGAGGGCGAGCCCTGGTACCCGACCGCGGCCGAGCGCTTCGCGATCATGCGCCGTTTCGTCGACCTCGCCCTGGAACATTTCGGCGACGACGAGAAGGGCCACGGGCGCGTCGAGCGCTTCTTCCTGTGGCACTGCGGTTTCTGGCACCGCTACCACCCGTGGACGCACGACGACTTCCTGGCCCTCGGCGACGAATCGCTGCTGCAGGCCCGCACCCCCCAGGCGGAGGGCGACGCCGACACGCTGTTGCTCGCAAGCCCCGAGGAAGACGACCATCGGCTGATCTGGCGCCGCGTCCTTGACAGGGACTACCCGGGCGCCTAAGCTGCCGACCGACGCGGCCTCCGGGTCGCGTGACTGAAAAACTCCATGCCAAGGCCTGGGCGCCAGCGGAAGTCCGGTGAGAAACCGGCGCGGCCCCGCCACTGTAAGCGGCGACGAAACCTGCATCAAAGCCACTGGCCGTTCGGCCGGGAAGGCGCAGGCGGTAGGACGACCCGCGAGCCAGGAGACCGGCACCAGGCCTGCCACCAACCTTCGTGGGCGAGGTAGGGCTGTGGCAGTGTCCCCGGGCCGGGTTATTCCGCGCCCGCCTTCGGGCGGCGTGGGCCCGCCAACAAGCATCATCCCCCCTGCGAAACGCTGCGTTGCCGCGATGCTGGTCGGCGTGTGCCTGCTTGCGCCCATGGCGCGGGGCGAGGTTCTGGTGACCGTCGCGGCGCCCGACGAAGCCGCCGCCAGCGACGCCGGCGTGATGCCCGGCCTGGCCTGGACCGACACCCTGGTCGTCTCGGCAACCCCGCTGGTGGCCATCCCCCTGCCGACCACGGCGTCGGTGGTCACGCGCGTGGACCTGCAGGGCGAACCTGCCGGCCGCGACGTGGCCGACGTGCTGGCCGCCACTGCCGGCCTGCAGGTGCGGCGCCTGGGCGTCGACGGCGCGTCGGCCATCCCGTCGCTGCGCGGCGGGTCGGCCGCGCAGGTGCGCCTGTTCCTGGACGGCATGCCATTGCCCGACGCCGCCGAGGGCGGCGGTTCGCTGGACGTGGTGCCGGCCGAGCGCCTGGCCGCGGTCGAGGTGCACCGCGGCGTGGTACCGGCGGCGCTCGGCGGCGCCGGCGGCATCGGCGCAATCAACCTGCTGACAAGCGCTGCCCCGGGACACCCGTTCCTGGCCGCCGGCCTCGGCTCGTTCGGCGCGCGTTCCCTGCGCGCGGGCGCCGGTTGGCGCAGCCCCGACGGGATGACCTGGGTTGACGCGGCCGCCTATGCGCGCCGCGCCGACAACGACTTCACGTACCTGGACCACCGTCAGACCTTCCACAACGTCGAGGATGACACGCTGGCGGTCCGCGCCAACGCCTGGGTGCGCGAGCACGGCGGCTGGCTGGCCGCGACCCGCCTGTCCGGCCGGCTGACGCTTCGCGCGGGGGCAGGTTGGCTGCGGCGCGATGGCGGCCGACCTGGCCCTCTCGGCTACGCCAGCCCGCACGCCAGCGTGCGCCACGAACGGGCCGACGTTCGCCTGCGCGCCGACCTGGACGATGGCCGCCTCGTCGCCGACTTCGCGGGCGGTCGCGGCGTGGATCGCCTGGACGACCAACTGGGCGAGGTCGCGCTCGGTCGCCGCGGCGTGGGGCGCGCGGTCGGGCACGACCTCGGCGGTCGCGTCGTCTGGTCGCCCCGCCGCGGCCGGGCCGTCGCGCCGTCGGTGGGCGTCTCGTGGCGGCGGCAGTGGGAGGGCGACAGCTTCGACGACGTCGCCGAACCGCAGCGCCGTCGCACACAGCACGGCGCCTTCGCGGCCGTCGACCTCGAGCGCGGGCGTGTGCGCGCGACCCCGGCCTGGCGCTGGCAACGTACGAGCGACGACTTCCCGCCGGTGCCGGCATACCCATGGCTGCCGACCCCGCCGTCGATCGTCCATGTGCGCGACGACCGCTCGCCGTCGCTTGGTCTGGTCTGCGAGGCCGTCACCGGCCGCCTGTTCCTCGAGGCGCATGCCGCCCGCGCCAGCCGTGAGCCGACCTGGGCCGAACTGTTCGGCGTACGTGGCACGCTCGACGGCAACCGGGCGCTGAAACCCGAGGCGATCACCTCGTACGACGTGGCGCTCGTCTGCCGACCCGGCGCAGGTTCCTTCGAGGCAAGGCTGGCGCTGTTCGACGCCCGCACGGACGACAAGATCATCTTCCTGCAGAACAGCCAGCGCACGAGCAAGGCCGTGAACATCGGCGCCGCGCGCACGCGCGGCCTCGAGACCGAACTGGCCGTTCGCGACGGCGGCGGCAACCGGCTGTCGGGCAACCTGACCTGGCAGGACGCCCGCGACCGCAGCGGCCTGCCCGCCTGGGACGGCAAGCGCCTGCCGTTCCTGCCGCCGTTCGAGGCGCGGGTCTACGGCGCGGCGAGCTGCGGCGGCTTCGAGCCCTGGCTGGAGTGGACGTACCAGTCGGGCAACCCGCGCGACCGCGCCGACACGGAGCTCGACCGCGCACCCGACCGCGCGCGCCTGGGGGCGGGCGTCTCGCGCCGGCTGGCGGCGCCCTGGCTGGGCGCTGACGCGACCATGCGCATCGGCGCCACCGTCGAGAACCTGACCGACAACGATGTCTACGATGTCGAGGGCTTCCCGCTGCCCGGGCGCACCTGGCGCCTGACGGTGGCCCTCGCGGACCTGTAGGAGCGGGCCCGACGCCGAAGGACGGCGTTGCCTGTGATCGGACAACTGGTCGTGTGAACGACCGAAGGAGACAGCCTTGGCATCCCGACTGCGCACCATGGTCTTCCTGCTCCTGCTGGCCGGCGTTCCGGCCGCCGCCGCCCACGCCCAGACCGCCTGGGTCCTGACCGGCGACTATTCGCAGTTCGGCCGCCTGCGCTCGTACGCGCAGTCGTCGCCTTTTGCGGCCAGCGCCGACCTCGCGACGACGCCCGGCGATGCCGTCGGCCGCCTGCACGGCGGCCTGCTCTACGTCGTCGGGCGCGGCGGGGCCAGCCTGCTGCAGGTCTACGATCCGCAGGCGGGCATGGCGCTCGTGCGCGAATTCAGCCTCGGCGCCGGGCGCAACCCGCAGGACATCGCCTTCGACACGCAGGGCCGCGCCTTCGTCAGCTGTTACGACCAGGCAGTGCTGCTGCGCGTGGACGTGGCCGCCGGCACGGTTGCGCAGACGTACTCCACGGCGGCCTTCGCCGACAATGACGGCCTGCCCGAGACCGCCTGGATGCTGGCGCGCGGCGACCGCCTGTTCATCGCCTGCCAGAAGCTCGATCGCGCCAACTGGTACTCACCGACCGGTCCGGGCGCGCTGCTCGTCTTCGACATGGCGACCGGCCAGTGGATCGACGCCGACCCGGCGCAGCCCGGCACGCAGCCGGTCACGCTGGCGGGCGGCAACCCCTACACGCGCATCGAAGCGGTCGGCGTCGGCGGCGTCGAGCGCCTGCGCGTCGGCTGTGTCGGCTGGTACGGCGTGCTGGACGGCGGTATCGACGAGGTCGATCCCGTATCAATGGCCAGCCTGGGCTACGTGGTCACCGAGGCGCAGCTGGGCGGCGACCTCAGCGCGTTCGTGAGCGCCGGCCCGCAGAACGTGTGGGCGATCGTCAGCGACGTGACGACATACAACACCAACCTCGTGCGCTGGCAGGGCGGACCGTCACACACGACCCCGCGCGCCGGCACCGGCTTCGTGTTCGCCGATCTGGCCTGGGACGGCGGCTGCAGTGTCTTCCTGGCCGACCGCACGCCCGGCGCCGACGGCCTGCGCGCCTTCGACGCCTGCACGGGTGCGCCGCTCAACGCCGTGCCGGTGGCCACCGGACTGCCGCCCTTCAGCTTCGTGATGACCGCCGACCCGCAACCCGCCCCGGCGCCGCCCCTGCCGGTGGCCGCTGCGCTGCGCGTGGGAGCCCCGTTCCCGAATCCCTGCAACCCTGCGGCCCGTTTCGACGTCGAAGGGCCGGCCGGGCAGCCGGTGGACGTGACGGTGGTCGACCTGGCGGGGCGCGCCGTCGCCAGGGCGCGGCTGCAACTGGCCGCCGACGGCCGGGGCGCCTGGGCGTTCGACGGCCGCGACGACGGCGGCCGGTCGCTGCCGGCCGGCGTGTACCGCGTCGTGATGGAGGGCGCGGCGGGGACGGCGACCCGTTCGGTGACCCTGCTCAAGTAAGGCGGCCCGCGATTTCCCCTTTCGCGGGCCCGCACCTTCGACCAGAATGGCCGTCCGACCAGAGTGTGTTGGATGCCAGCAGACCGTTGACCAGGGAGACCCGGCATGACCCCGATCTACACCCGCGGCGGCGACAGTGGCGAGACCTCGCTGGGCGACGGCGCGCGCGTGCCGAAGTCCGGCGGGCGCGTGTCCGCCTACGGCGCCGTCGACGAACTGAACAGCGTGCTGGGTTGCTGCGTGGCGCACCTGCTGGCCGAGGCCGGCCCCGAGCAACTCTCCCTGGCCTCGGATCTGACCGCGCTGCAAAGCCGCCTGTTCGACCTGGGCGCGGTGCTGGCCAATCCCCGGAAGTCGGCCGAACTGTCCGCCGCCGGCGCACCCGCCGACCCGTTCGACGCCGCGCGCCTCGAGGGCCTGATCGACGCCCACGACGCCCACCTGCCGCAGCTGCGGAACTTCATCCTGCCGGGCGGCACCCTGGCCGCCGCCAACCTGCACCTGGCCCGCACGGTCTGCCGCCGCTCCGAGCGCGAGCTGGTGGCGCTGGCCGCCGTCGAGACCGTGCCGGGCGGGGCCGTCGTCTTCCTCAACCGCCTGGGCGACTACCTGTTCACGGCCGCCCGCGCCGCCAACCGCATCGCCGGGCTGCCCGACGTGCCGTGGCGGGGCGGGAAGGACGCCTGATTGTTCCTCGCGGCTTTCAGCGGCGGACGGGTGAATAAGCCGGGGAAGGCCGGGGTAATGCCCGCGTCAACCGGCGAACCGGGGCCTGCCGCCAGCGATCCGTGGGAAGAGCAGCGCCGCCGGGACCGCGCCGACATCGAACGCTTTCTCGCGGGCGACACGGACGGATTCGAGCAATTGATGAACCGCAACCGCCAGCCGGCCTACGGCATCGCGCTGGGCCTGACGGGCAACCACGACGACGCGATGGATGCGGTGCAGAAGTCCTTCCTGCGCATCCACCGCTCGCTCGGCAAGTTCCGCCTGGAAGAGCCGTTCTTCCCGTGGATGTACCGCATCGTGCGCAACACCGCGCTCAACCAGCGCCGCGATGAGAAGCGCCACCAGGGCGACTTGCCGCTGGAGTGGGTGACGCGCCCCGACGGTGCGCCCGATGCGTTGACGATGACCGAGGCCAATGACCTGCGCGAGCGCCTGGCGGCGGCCATCGCCGAACTGCCCGTCGAAATGCGCGAAGTGTTCGTGATGTACCACTTCCAGGGCAAGAAATACCGCGAGATCGCCGACGCGATGTCCATCCCCCTGGGCACCGTGATGTCGCGCCTGCACGCGGCGCGCCTGCGCCTGCGCCCGGCGGCCGGCCTGGAGGAGGCGCCATGAGCGGGCAGCCCCCCTTCGACCCCGTGCGCGACGCGCCGCTCCTGTCGGCCTACGTCGACGGCGAACTCGAGGCGGACGACATCGCGCGCGTCGAAGCGCACCTGAAGGCCGATGCCGCGGGCCGCGCCGAAGTGGAGCGCCTGCGGGCCTTCAACCGCCTGACGGCCGGGCTGCAGTTGCGCGAGGCCCCGCCCGAAGACTGGGAAGTGTTCTGGGAGAGCGCCTACAACCGCGCCGAGCGTTCCGTGGGCTGGATTCTCTTCGCCGCCGGCGTGCTGGTGGCGGGCGCCTACGGCCTGTGGCTCGTGGCCGCCGCCGTCTTCGCCTCGACGTTGCCGATCGTGGTCAAGGCCGCGATCATGGCCGGCGCCACGGGCCTGCTGGTCCTGCTGCTCTCGGTGCTGCGCGAACGCGTGTTCACGCGCCGGAGAACCCGTTACGACGACATCGTCCGCTAGGAGCCAGACGTGAACGATCCCATCATCGTGACCACGACCGACGAGATCGCCGGCAAGCGCATCGTGCGGACGATCGGCCTGGTGCGCGGCAACACCATCCGCGCGCGCCACCTCGGCCGCGACCTGATGGCCTCGCTGCGCAACTTCGTCGGGGGCGAGGTCACCGAGTACACGAAGATGCTCGCCGAATCGCGCGAGGAAGCCCTCGACCGCATGATCGCCCAGGCCCGCGCCAACGGCGCCAACGCGATCGTCGGCATGCGCTTCACCTCGGCCGAGATCATGGACCGAGCGGCCGAACTGCTGGCCTACGGCACGGCGGTCGTCGTCGAGGACCGCGACTAGCGCCAGGAACGCCTGGTTCCGAAACGCGAAGAGGGCGCTCCGTCAGGAGCGCCCTCTTCGTCTTCACGCACCGTGCGCGCAGGCCTCGCTCAGCCGTCCACCATGCTGATGGCGTCCTCGGGGCAGGCGTCGAGGCAGGCTTCGCAGTCGATGCACTCCTCGGGATTGACCCAGGCCTTGCCGTCGACCATGGAGATGACCTCGGTGGGGCAGCTCTCGACGCAGGCTTCGCACGTGTTGCACAGGTTCTTGTCGACAAATGCGGGCATCGCTTCATCCTCCTGGGGGAACGGTTCCGGCTGCCGCACCCAGGGGGCGGCGGTTGACGGGGGGGAATATGGCCCATTGAGCAAAGCGTGTCAAATCGACTGCGATTCTCAATTGGACGGTCAAGTCGTGTCGCTGCAACTGATTATGGAAATCAGCCCCTGCCTGTTCCGGCATGTTTCCGCGGCGGCGGTCGCATCCGTCAGCGGTCGCGGTCCAGGCCCCAGCCGCCATGCCTCGCCAGCAGGGGCGGCAGGCAGGCCAGCAGCAGCAGCAGGTCGCGCCACAGGAGCCCGACGCCGACCGCATGGCCGCCGTCGGTGTTGAAGCAGCCGCAGCTGATGTCCAGCCCGCGCGAGAGCGCCGACGCGATCGCCGCCAGGAACACGACCAGCAGCACGCCGCAGATGAGCGCCGCGCCCCGCCGCTGCCAGCCGATCACCAGGGCCAGGCCGGCCACCGCTTCAACCACCGGCAGCAGCATCGCCGACACGTGCAGCAGCGCATAGGGGACCAGGCGGTAGTGGCTGATCGCCGTGGCGAATGCGCCCGGGTGCAGCAGCTTGTCGATCGCGGCATAGATGAAGACACCGCCGACGCCCACGCGGCAGAGCAGCGACAACCAGCGCATCGACGACGCGCGGGTCATGGCGCCACCGCCGGCTGACGCGGTGACGTTGGGCCGCCGGCCGCGCGCCAGGCGCCCAGCCCGCCCTTGAGAAGCGAGACGTCCGGGTAGCCGCGCGCGATCAGCCGCGAGGCGATGTTGTTCGCCACCGCCAGGCTGCCGTCGCCGAACAGGATGAGCTTGTCCTCGGGAACGAGGGTGTCGAGCAGGGCCAGCATGTCGTCATCGAAGGCGCTCGCGCGCACCACGAAGGCGCCGGGAACGGTGTCCGTGACTTCGGGGCCCGACTCACGCGTGTCGATGAACAGGTGGATGCCCGCGTCGTACAGCTTGCGGGCCTGGGCGACGTCCACGAGCGGGGCGGCGTACTCGATTTCGTAGTCGACGGGATCGGCCCTCAGCGACAGGCGAGGGGCGACCAGCGCCCAGCGCCCGGCCGTCAGGGCCGCGCTGATGGCCAGCAGCAGGAGGGCCTGGCGCGCAGCCGTCGCCAGGGGTGACC
>CAIWHK010000042.1 GCA_903912525.1 uncultured bacterium
GGGCAGGCGCCCCGGCGGCGACGGCCGGCGCCCCCGCCTGCGAGCCGCCCTCGGCCGCCCACTGCAGCTGCAGCTTCACGTCGTGCGCGCTCTGCACGCGGTCGGCCGGGTCCTTGGCCAGGCAGGTCGCCACCAGGCGGTCGAACGCCGGCGGGGTCAGCGGCACGAGCTGCGACACCGGCGCCGGCTGCACGGTCATGATGGCGGAGATCAGCGAGGCCTGGCTGCGCCCCTCGAAGACCCGCTTGCCGGTCGCCATCTCGTACAGCACGCAGCCGAGCGACCAGAGATCGCTGCGCGCGTCGGCTTCGACGCCCTCGAGCTGCTCGGGCGCCATGTACTGGAACGTGCCGAGGATCGTGCCCTCGGCCGTCAGCGGCGCAGCCACCGTGGGGGAATTCGTCATCGTCGCCATCGAGGCGCTGCCCGGCGTCGCGGCCAGCCCGGTCGCCCGCGCCAGGCCGAAGTCCATCAGCTTCGTGCCTGACTTCGTCAGCATCACGTTGCCGGGCTTCAGGTCGCGGTGGATGATGCCCGCGCGATGCGCGCGGTCCAGCGCGTCGGCGATCTGCGCGCCGATGCGCAGCACCTCGGCGATCGGCAGCGTGCCCTTGGCCAGGCGCTGCGCCAGCGTCTCGCCATCGACCAGTTCCATCACCAGGTAGTCGACCTCGCCCTCGCGGCCGATGTCGTGCAGCGTGCAGATGTGCGGATGGTTGAGCGATGACACGGCGCGGGCCTCGCGCTCGAAGCGCGCGCGCACCTCGGGATTGTCGGAAAGGTGCGACGGAAGGACCTTGACCGCGACCTCGCGACCCAGTCGCGTGTCCTTCGCGCGGTAGACCTCGCCCATGCCGCCGGCGCCCAGGGGCGCGATGATTTCATAGGGGCCCAGGCGTGTGCCGGCGGTCAGGGTCATGGATGCCTGCTTCCGTTCCAGCCGAGTATCAGGTGCAGCGCCGGCTCCTCCGGGCTGTTCGGCTGGACCAGAGCCAGGAAGCGCCGGTGGTCGGCGGCCGGCGAGAGATCGATCACGTCCGGCGGCAAGGTGAACATCCGGGCGGGATCACCGAGCTTCAGGTCCATGCCGGCCGGCGTGACGGCCACGGCCCAGAACGAGATCTCGCCACCGTCGTCGTTCGCGAAGACGAGTTCGCGGTTGTCGTCGCGCCAGTGGGGCCTCAACCCGCCGCCGGTCGAGACCTGCCACTTGCGATCGAGGTCCGGGAACGAGCGCACGAAGACCTCGGCGCGCCCCGATTCATCCGAGACGTAGGCGAGCCAGCGGCCGTCCGGCGACAGGCGCGGAGACGACTGATTGAATTCGCCCGTCAGCAGGGCGCGGGCCGAGCCGGCCTGGAGGTCGGCGACCCAGACCTGGCTGTCGGACCGGCCGGCGCGAGGCCTCCCGGTGAAGAACAGCAGGCGTCCGTCGGCCGACCATTCGACGTTGTCGGTATCCACCTCGCGGGCGGAGACGACCCGCTCTTTCGGGCGGGTGCCGGCGGCGAGTTGTGTGTACAAGTCCTCGGTCCCGGTGTCGCGATTGCCGAAAGCGATGTGCCGACCGTCCGGCGACCATGCCGGCGCGTAGGAATCGTTCTGGTCGCGTGTCAGGCGCGAGACCGTCCCGCGCGCCAGGTCGACCGTCCACAACTGCGACATGCCGGAGGGATCGCCCATCTCGGCCACGACCTGCGTGCCGTCGGGCGACAGGAGGATGGAATCGAACTTCGTGCGCAGGCCGAGCGGTTCGCCGCGGCGACCGTCCCGGTCGAGCCAGGCCAGGTCGGTCAGCGGCAGGTCCTCGGCCATGGTGAACGCGATGTCGCCGTCCGCGCCGGCGCTCGCGCGCACGTAGCCGGAATTGGATCCGAAGCCGACCTGCCTGGCGACGGAGACCGCCGGGGCGCCGACTGCGAACGACCCGAGGTCGAACGGGACGGCGGTCAGGTCGCCGTTGCGCCGGACCAGGAGGTGTCCCGAGGGCAGCAGCAGGAAGGCGCCGTCATCCTCGAGCACCCGTTTCGGTGCGCCGCCGTCCACCGAGCCCAGGTAGATGCCGCCGACTTCGGCCAGGACACGGGCGTTGTTGCTCCAGAGCGTGTACAGGAAGTGCTTGCCGTCGGGCAGCCAGACCGGGAACCGGTGGGACGCGTCCACCAGCGTGGTGTCGACCTGCGTAAGCGCCTGCGGCGTTCCGCCCGCCGCCGGCACGCGCCACAGGCCGGAGTTGGACCCGGGCGTGTAGATGATCTCGCCGTCCTTCGACCAGTCGCCGCCCCGCGCGGTGGTGACGCCGGTGACGATGGTCTGGATCGCGCCGTCGTCGATGGACAGGCGGTGCAGGGCGTCGCCCCGCTGGAAGGCGAGGGAGCGCGAGTCGGGCGACCAGAATGGGGGGCCGGCGCCCTCGGTCCCTTTCAGCGGCTTGAATTCGAAGCTGTCCAGCGAACGGAGCCACAGGCGCGTGGTGCGCGTGGAGTCGGCGGCGACCAGGACCAGCAGGCGGCCGTCCGGCGAGATGACCGGGACCGTATTGGCGACGTGGTGCTGCCCGCGGGGGAATTCGATCTCGACGCGGCGTTCTTCCACCGGCGGCGCGTGCGGTCCGGACAGGAGCCCGCTCCCGAGCCAGGCCGCCGCAAGCACGGCCGCCAGGACCCAGGGCGCCCAGATGGTCACGGGCGACTTCCGGATGACCGCGGTCGCGCTCAGGCCCCCCAGGCCCAGCGCGCCGGGTTCCAGGGCGATGCGTGCCTCGCCGATCGCCTGCAGGCGCTGCTTCATGTCCTTGGCCAGGCAGCGGCGCAACAGTTCGCGCAGTTGCAGCGGCGTTGTGGCCGGGAGGGCATCCCAATCGGGCTCGCGCTCCAGAATCCGTGCCACCATGTCGGACACGGTCTCGCCCTCGTAGACACGTCGCGCCGTCAGGCACTCGTAGAGCACACAGCCGAACGACCAGATGTCCGTGCGCCGGTCGACCGCCTTGCCGCGCGCCTGTTCGGGACTCATGTAGGCCGCGGTCCCGAGGATCACCCCGGCAGCGGTGGCCGCGTAGGACATGGTCGGCGAGGCGGACAGGTGCAGGTCCGAAGACGAGCCGTGCGCCGCGGCGCCCTTGGCCAGCCCGAAGTCCAGCACCTTCACCGTGCCGTCGGGCCGGAGCATGACGTTGCCCGGCTTGAGGTCACGGTGGACGACGCCGGCGTCGTGTGCGGCCTCGACGGCCGCGGCGACCTGCCGGCAGACGTCCATCGCCTCGTCCAGGGGCAATGGGCCCCTCGCCAGGCGGGCGGCCAGCGTCTCGCCCTCGACCAGTTCGAGGACGAGGTAGCGGTGCCCTTCGGCCACCTCGAGCCCGTGGATGCCGGCGATGTTGGGGTGCGACAGTGACGCCAGCAGTTTTGCCTCGCGCTCGAACCGGGCCAGCCTCTCGGGATCGTCGGCGAAAGCGTCGGGCAGGGCCTTGATGGCGACGTCGCGGTCGAGCCGACCGTCGCGGGCGCGGTAGACCTCGCCCATGCCGCCGGCGCCCAGCGGCGCGACGACTTCGTAGGGGCCCAAGCGGGTTCCGGGTGACAATGCCATCGCGCCTACTTCCCTTCGACCTTGGCGGTCCATCCGGTGATGAGCGTCACCGGCGAGGCCAGGTCTTCCTGCAAGGCCCGCGTGACGAGCATCCGCGAGCCGTCGGCACTGACGTCGTAGCGCCAGTGGCCACCGGCGCCGTGGAACTGGAAGAGCTTCGTCGATGACCCGGCCGAGAACGACGGCGCGGCCGGGTCCACCTGGACCGCGACGATGAAGTTGTCCTTGTCGACGTAGAACAGCTCGCGGCCGTCGCTTCGCCAGCGCGCCTCGGTGCCGCCGTTCTGCGAGACCTGCCACTTGCCGCCACCGGCGCGCGCGGCCACGTAGACCTCGCGCCGCCCCGACTCGATCGACTCGTAGGAGTAGTAGCGGCCGTCGGGCGAGAATTGCGCGTTCGACTGGTCGCTGACGCCCGTTCCCACCAGCACCGTCGGCGCGCCGCCGGACATGGGGATCACGGCGAGGCCCCGGCCCGCGGGCTCCGCGCTCTCCGGGTTGTCGTAGAGCAGGTCCCGCCCGTCCGGCGAGACGCTGCGAGGCCACAGGAAGCCGGTCTGTGTGAAGGAAATGCTGCGCAGCACCCGCCCGTCGGTCGAGATCTCGTCGATCTGCGAATTCGATTCCGCGCCCCGGTTGTTTGAGGCCAGGATGCGGTCGCCGACAGGGTGCCAGATGGCCCCGGGATGGTCGTACTGGTCGACGGTCAGCCGCGTGCGGCGCCCGCTGCCGAGGTCGACCAGCCAGACGTCGGAGACGCCGCGTTCACGGTTCGCGATCGGCATCACCGACCACTTGTCGTTGGGTGACAACTCGGGCGTGCCGCCGTAGGTGTAGTCGGCCGGCTCGCCGACATCGCCCAGTTCGTGACCGCCGCGGTCGAGCCACATCAGCTGGGTGCGCGTCTGGTTGTGCCCCGTCATGCAGGCCAGCACGCCATTGGTCGACACCGCGAACACGCCGCGGCTGAACCGCTCATCCACGCGCGCATCATCGACCAGGGGCACGGCCGAACCCGAGACGGCGCCCGAACCCGGGTCGAACCGCTGGGCGACGAGCACACCCTCCCGGATGTAGAGGAGGTGCCTGGAGGCGTAGCAGACGTTCGAGGCGACTTCCAGGACATGCGTCCGCTTGGTCGACCCGAGCTCGCCCATCAGGATCGCCGGCTCCCGGCCTGCACCGGCGCCGCTGCGCCGCGCCAGGTAGAGGAAGTGCTTCCCGTCGGGCAGGAACCACGGGTAGCGGTGCGTCGACTCCTCGCGCGCCGCATCGAGCGCGGTGGCCGCCGTGACTTTGCCGCCGTCGTCCTTCACCTGCCAGATGGGCCCGACGGCCGTGCTGCCGTAGATGATGACGCCCGTGCTGCTCCATGAGGCGCCGCGCGAGTCGATGTCCTCGGCCAGCGTGATGACGGCGCCGCCGCCTGTGTCCACACGCTTGAGTTTATCGCCGGCGAAGAAGCCGAGGCTGCGGCCGTCGGGCGAGAAGAACGGCCCCTCGGCGTCCTCGGTGCCGGGAATGGGGCGCGCGTCGTTCGCGTTGATCGAGCGCACCCAGAGCATGTCCGGGCCTTCGCCGTTGCGTGCGCAGAACGCGACCAGCTTCCCGTCGGGCGACAGGGCCAGCGGCATCGGGCTGTCCGTGCTCGACGAGAACACGACGCCCGTCGGGGGCAGGATGGAGGCGTGCACGCCGCCGCCGGCAGTGCTGCCGCCGCCGCTGCCGCCGCCGTGCAGCGCGCGCCAGGCGAAGAAGCCGGCCGCCAGCAGGCACACCGCGGCGATTGCCCACGGCACGAACGACGGCCGCCGCTTCACCGCCTGAGCCTGGAATGTCGGCGCGACCATCGACACGCTGGCCGGGCCGCCCTCGGCCGCCCACCGCAGCTGCAGCTTCACGTCGTGCGCGGTCTGGATGCGGTCGTCCGGGTCCTTCGCCAGCATCGCGCCCACCAGCCGGTCGAGTGCCGGCGGGCTGACGGGCACCAATTGGCCCAGCGGCTGCGGCACGTCGCGCATGATCGCGCTGATCAGGCTGGCCTGGCTCTTCCCCTCGAAGGCGCGGCGGCCGGTGGCCATCTCGTACAGCACGCAGCCGAGCGACCACAGGTCGCTGCGCGCGTCGGCCTCGCGGCCGTCGAGCTGCTCGGGCGCCATGTACTGGAACGTGCCGACGATGGTGCCCTCGGCCGTCAGCGGCGCGGCGATGGTGGGCGACTGCGACAGCGCCGCCATCGTCAGGCTGCTGCCGTCGGCGGGGCCCGCAAGTCCTGTCGCGCGCGCGAGGCCGAAGTCCATCAGCTTCGTGCCGGACTTCGTCAGCATCACGTTGCCGGGCTTCAGGTCGCGGTGGATGATGCCGGCGCGATGCGCGCGGTCCAGCGCGTCGGCGATCTGCGCGCCGATTTGCAGCACCTCGGCGATCGGCAGCGTGCCCTTGGCCAGGCGCTGCGCCAGCGTCTCGCCGTCGACCAGCTCCATCACCAGGTAGTCGATGTTCCCCTCGCGGCCGATGTCGTGCAGCGTGCAGATGTGCGGATGGTTCAGCGACGAGACGGCGCGGGCCTCGCGCTCGAAGCGCGCGCGCACCTCGGGGTTGTCCGACAGGTGCGAGGGCAACACCTTGACAGCGACCTCGCGGCCGAGGCGCGTGTCCTTCGCGCGGTAGACCTCGCCCATGCCGCCGGCGCCGAGCGGCGCTGTGACTTCGTAGGGACCCAGGCGTGTTCCGGGGCTGAGCGTCATTCGTTCTCCGTCTTCCGGTTCCAGTTGAGCAGGATCGACAGCGACGGCGGTTCGGCGTCGCCGACCGCGATGGAGGCCAGGAAGCGCTGGTGGTCCGGGCTTGGGGCCAGGTAAGCCGTTCCCGGCGGCGCCCGGAACAGCACGCGCGAGGCGCCGATCTGGAGATCCGGTGCCAGTTGGACGGCAATGGCGCGGACGTTGCCGTCCGGCTCCTGGACCAGGACCTCGGTGCCGTCCTGCGACCAGTGGAATGAACTGGTGGCCGTGAAGGGCACGACGCCGTTCGTGGTCACCTGCTGGTGGCCGGACGCGACGGGAAAGGCCTGGGCGTAGATCTGGTCCCGACCCGATTCGTCGGAGCGGTACGCGACCCAGCGTCCATCGGGCGAAATCCAGCCGCCGCCTTCGTTGGCCTGCGAGTGCGCGATCGGGATCGGCCGGCGGTCGCCTTCGAGCGGCACCATGCAGACGTCCCAGCCCGTCGCGGGCTCCGGTTGCTCGAACAGGATGTACTTCCCGTCGGGCGTCCAGCCGTGCGTGTTCTTGAAGATGTTGTCGGAACCGAAGACAAGCTCCGGCGCCGCGGACGGATCCAGGGACCTGACGAAGATGTCCTGCGGGCCGGTGGGGTTGGAGCCGTAGGCGATCCGCTTTCCGTCCGGTGACCACACATAGGACAGCAGGTAGTTCGCCGGAGGCGACGGGAGCCGGAGCGACGTGCCGCGATTCAAGTCGATCAGCAGCAGGTCCATCTCGGTCGGGGAAATCCGCCGTCCCGCCACGGCGCGCTGTCCGTCCGGGGCGATGGCGAACTCCTCGTAGTGCCCGGCCGGCACCGGCAACGTGGACAGGCGGCGGCCGCCGCGATCGAGCATGACGAGCGTCGTGTTGGACAAGACTCCGTTCGGGTGCATCAGGATGCCGCTCCGCGAGATCGACACGGCGCTGGCTCCGTCGTAGCCCTTGACCGTGGGCGCCTCGCCCAACGGGATCGGCTTGCCGGAGAGTTTCAGGGTCCGCGGATCGAACGGCTGCGCGATGAGTTGTCCGTTGCGTGAGAGGAGCAAATGGCCGGGCGCGGCGTAGACGGCCGCGGTTTCCGCGCTGGTCAACACGGTGCGGTCGTCCGAGCCGAGCGTCCCCAACTGGACCTCATAGCCGCCCTGGCGGTAGGGAAGGGCCACGTACAGGAAATGTCGCCCGTCCGGCAGGAACTCCGGGAAGCGGAAGGCCGTCTCCTTGCGGGCGGCGTCGGGCTTGAGGATCTCCACCGCTTCGCCGCCGTCGGCGGACACGCGCCAGAGCCCGCCGGCCGTCGTCGGCGCAAACACGATGTCGCCGCCCTGGCCCCAGGTGGCGCCGCGCGGGTCCGGAGCGGCGCAGATCACCTGGGGCGGGCCGCCCGCGATCGCCACCTTCTTCAGGCGGCCTTCACTGAAGAAGCCGAGCCAGCGGCTGTCGGGGGACCAGAACGGGATGAGCGCATTCTCGGTGCCGGGCACGGGTTGAAACGTCAGCGCGCTCAGTCCACGCAGCCACAGGCGCGTGGCGCCCGTCGAGTCGGTTGCCGTGCACGCCAGCCAGCGCCCGTCCGGCGAGATCGCCGAGGCGTTGGCGCTGTCACTGAGCAACAGCCCCGTCGGCGCCGTCACGGCAAAGCGCATCGGCGGCGCCGGGAGGTCCTTGCCGCCCAGTCGTGGCACCGCGAACGCCGCCAATGCCGTCGCGACGGCGATGGCTGCGACCAGCCAGGGCCAGCGGCCGGCGTTGCGGCGCGCCCCCGCCGATTCGCCGCGCTCGCCGGCGTGGGCCTCGCTGCCGGCGGCCGCGAGCCATTTCAGTTCCCGCCCCAGGTCGCCTGCATGCTGCCACCGCTCTTCGGGGTCTTTGGCCAGGCACTGCCGGACCACGCGCTCGAGCCCGGGCGGCGTCAGCGGCGCCAGGCTGGGCAGTGGCGCCGGTTGGGTGGTCATGATGGCCGCGATCAGGCTCGCCTGGCTGGTGCCTTCGAAGGCGCGCTTGCCGGTCGTCATCTCGTAGAGCACGCAGCCGAGCGCCCACAGGTCCGCGCGCACGTCGCATTCGCGGCCCTCGAGCTGTTCCGGGGCCATGTAAGCCAGCGTGCCGATGATCGCCCCGGCGGTGGTCAGCGGCGTCGTCATGGTCGGCATCTGGGTCAGCGGGGGTACAGCGCCGCTGCCGGCCCCCGGCGTGCCCGTCGCCACGGCCAGGCCGAAGTCCATGAGCTTGGCGCCCGTCCTGGTCAGCATGACGTTGCCCGGCTTCAGGTCGCGATGGACGACGCCGGCGCGGTGGGCGCGGTTCAGCGCGTCGGCGACCTGGGCGCCGATCTGCAGGACATCGGCCAGGGGCAGCGCGCCACGGCCGATGCGGTCGGCCAGCGTCTCGCCCTCGACCAGTTCCATCACCAGGTAATCGGTGTCGCCCTCGCGACCGATGTCGTGGAGCGTGCAGATATGGGGGTGATTGAGCGCAGAGACGGAGCGTGCCTCGCGCTCGAAACGCGCGCGGAGTTCAGCGCTGGCCGAAAGGTGTTGCGGCAGCACCTTGACGGCCACGTCGCGGCCCAGGCGCGTGTCGCGTGCGCGGTAGACCTCGCCCATGCCGCCGGCGCCCAGCGGCGCGACGATTTCGTAGGGGCCGAGCCGGGTACCGGCCGCCAGCGCCATGTCACGCCTCCATCGCCAGGGACGCCTGCTGCCGTCGGGTCAGGGGTTGGCCTTACCGGGGGCGCTGCGTTTTCCTGCGGCGCCGTTTCAGCATCGAAACATGATAGAATTATTCCGATTTTGTGACCATAAGAATCAGTCTCAATTCCTGGGAATTAGCCCGCCACGGGCCTGACCCTCAAAGGATGGCCGCAGTCGCATAAGTGTTTATTGGAAAACAGCTTATAAATTTTGTGCGATCCACTCCCTTTTTCTCCCTCACGGGGAACTTTCCCGCCCACCGATTCCGTTGTCCCCCCGCAAGCGTCGTGGCGCGTGCGCATCGGTTGCCGCATCCGCCACCGCTGATGTCCAGACCGCATCCGGAGGTAAGTTGCATGAAGTTGGTAAAGTTCACGGCCGGCTCGCTGCTGGCCCTGCTGCTGTCGACGCTGTCGCCCAGCGCCGCCAGCGCCGGCATCGCCATCGTCGACTATGTGGGTTTCGGCTGGGAGACGGACGGCCTGGCGGCCAGCCTGCCCGGCGATGTCTTCTCGGTGGCTAACGTCGTCACCCAGATCGACCCGCGCTTCGGGGTCAACCTCGGCAGCGCCGAGGCCACGCTCTACATCACCGGGCTGACCAGCCAGGGCGCCGTGACCGACCCGGGCACGGGCGTCACCACCATCACCTACACCGGCGGTACGCTGGCCATCTACGGTGATGCGTCGCGCAACCACGACTGGGGCACGAACCCGGCCAACGGCACCGTGCCTTCGACGTTCACCGACGGCAGCCTGGTCTTCTCGGGCACGTTCACGAGCTTCACCCTCAGCCTGCTGCCCTCGGGCGCCGGCATCTACGAGGGCCTGCTGAACGGCACCGGCGGCTCGGCGCTGGCGTACCCCTGCAGCGGCTGTGCCTACACCTTCGCCGGCACCTTCGGCGCGCCGACCAGCGCGCAGATTCCCGCGGGCTACGACGTGCAGGTCGACGGCACGCTCGAGCTCGAGGGCGCCGTGCCTGCCGAGACGATGAACTGGGGCTCGCTCAAGCAGCTCTACAACTAGATCCGGCCGGCAAGAGCGCCTTTCGCGCCGCCGACCACCACGCCTGAAGCAAAGGACGAGGGATGATGAAGAAGACCTTGATCACACTGATGCTGCTCGGCCAGGCCGCCCTGGCGACCAGCGCGTTCGCGGTGCAGATGTTCGATTTCGACGCGCAGGCGACCATGCCCGCCGGCGTCGGCGGCGCGGCGGCGGCCTACGGGCGCATCGTGAACGGCCAGGCCGTCGCGACCCCGATCCCGCTGGACTTCGCCAACTACGAGTACACGATCGTCGTCACGGGCCTGACCCTCGATGTCTACGGCACCACCAGCTTCTTCAGCGGCGGCGTCGTGGCCATCTACCAGGACAGCGCGACGTCGTCGGACTGGGCCTCGCCCGCCACGTTCAGCGACGGCACGGCCATCCTGACGGGCACGCTGGCGACGTTCCAGCGGTCGATGTTCACCAGCACTCTGGGCAGCGGCACGGGCTTCGTGGACTGGACGGGCGGCAGCCTGCTGGGCCAGCTCGCGCTCGAGGACCGCACCGGTTGGCCCTTCCTGACCTCGGTGTCGCGCACGGCGTCGCAGGTGCAGGCCGGGTACACCGAGCGCTGGGACGGCAAGGTCGAGCCGCAGCAGGAAGTGGTCGCGACGGAGCAGCTGAGCTGGTCGGAGCTGAAGGCCGGGTACCGCTAGGCGGTCCGGCGGCAGACGCCGGTAAGGGCCGGGATCAACTGCGCAGGCAGGAGTCGATCCTCCCGGGACATCATCGGATCCCGGCCCGATCACCGGAAATGCCCGCGACAGGGTGAGGGGGAGTGGGGTAAGATGGTGGTCGGCCGTTCAACCACAAGCAGCGAGGACCCGTCCCTTTGTCGCCCATCCAGTCGCCCCTCCTGTCGCCAGCCGAGAAGCGTCGTTTCGATGCGGAGATCGTTCCGCACCTCGACGTGCTCTATCGCATGGCGCGCAGCGTGTGCGGCAACTGCGACCAGGCCGACGACGTCGCGCAGGAGGCCTTCCTGCGGGCGATCAAGGGATTCGGCGGGTTGAAGCCGGGCACCAACAGCCGCAGTTGGCTGGCCCGCATTGTCCAGAACACGTGCCGCGACCAGTGGCGCACGAAGGCCCGGAAGGGCGAGCACGGCTGGGACGACGACCTGCAGGAAGAAGCGGAGACGAGCGGGGCGCAGCCCGACTGGCAGCCCGGCATCATCCGCGACGCCTTTGACGACGAGATCGCCGCGGCGCTGCAGGCGCTGCCGCCGCGCTGGCGGGCCTCGGTCCTGCTGGTGGATGTCGAGGGCTGGAGTTACGAAGAAGCGGCCGAGAGCCTGGAGATCGCTCCGGGCACCCTGCGGTCGGGGCTGCACCGGGCGCGCAAGGCGCTCTACGCGAGCCTGCAGAAGGCGGCGGTGGCCGGTGGCCACGCGCCGGGGGAAACGGAAAGGGCGACGTGACCAACCACGAGCAGCATTGCCGCCACGTGCACGACGAGCCCCGGGGACAGACCTGGGACGCCGCGACGCGCGCGCATGCCGCCGAGTGCCCGTCCTGTGTGGCGTTCCTGGAGGGCGCGGCGGAACTGGGCCGGCGCCTGCGCGCCCACGAGCCGCTGAACGCGCCCATGCCCGAAGCGTTGCGGGCCCGGCTGCTCGCGCAGCTGGACGAGGCCGCGACGCCGCCCGCGCGCAGCAACGTGTTCCTGCTGCCCGCGCGCGCGCGCCGCGCGCTTTACCCGATGACGCTGGCGGCGACGCTGGCGGTCGGCATGCTGATCGGCGATCGCGTCCACTTCGGGGGCCCGGCGCCCTCGGCCGAGGTCCGGCGCGACATCGGCAACTACATCCAGGACGTCACGCACGACCACTACCTGTTCTCGCGCATCGGCCGGCCGCTCGAGATCGCGAGTTCCGACAACAGCAACCTGTCCGCCTGGCTGAGCGAGTCGCTCAGCTTCGACGTGCATGTGCCGGCGTCCAACAGCGCCTTCCACCTCGAGGGCGGCCGCGTCTGGCACACGGTCGGCCGGCTGTCGGCGCTGGCGGCCTACGACGTGGGTGGCGGCCGGCGGGCGCTGCTGTTCGCCGTGCCGTCGACGAACATCGACCTCAAGGGCGCCGAGTCGACGATGATCGACGGTCGCCGCGTCTTCATCGGCCGGGCCTGGGACTGTGATGCGCGCGTGTGGATCGACGGCGACCTGGCGATGGCGCTGGTGGCGCCCGAAGGGACGCTGCCCGAGTCGTGGGCGGAGGAGTTCCTGCGCTGACGGTGATCCAATGCGGATGATGCGAAGGCGCGCCCCGGTGGGCGCGCCTTTGTCGATCCCGGCGTTGCCAATCGGCGGCTATTCGTCGAGCGTCATGCCCCAGCCGATCAGGGCGCAGATGGCGACCACGACGCAGATGATGGCGATGACGCGGCCCGGCCCCAACCGCCGGTGGACCACCGTGAAGCCGCCGTCGCGATCCCACGACGTGACGCCCCGGTTGGTCAGGTGCTCGTGCGCGGCGATCATCGTGCCCAGGTTGACGAGCGGCACGCCCACGGCCAGCCCTCGCCACCAGACGCGGAAGCTGCGCATGAGCGCGTCCTCGTAGGTCGGTCGCCGCCCGTCCGTCGTGATGACGCGCGTCTTGAACAGCCACTTGCCGGGCGTCGTCCCGCTGCTTGTCAGGTGCAACGGCTCGATCAGGACCCAGCCGGCCATGCAGACGAAGCCGAAGAGGTTGCCGAGGATCTTACCGTCGAGCGCGCCGGGGGCGAAGATCTCCAGGATGATGCCGGCGACGATGCCCAGCAGCGAGAGGTCGAACATCCGCGCCCAGTAACGCAGCCAGGGCCGGACCTCGCCGACCAGGTCAGGGTCCAGTTGGCGCGCCGTGAACGGCCCGAAGTCCCCGCCGGCCGTCGGCGGTTCGACGCGCACCTTCCGCACGCCCCCGCAATGGCTGCAGTACCGCGCGTCGTCGTTCATCGTCCCGCCGCAATGTTCGCAATACATGGTCACGCCCCCTCACGCCGCCCGCTTGCGCCCGCGCCAGAACAGGTAGTACACCGGCACGCCGAGCGCGGCGATCAGCACGCCGGCCGCCGCGCGCCAGCCCTGGTCGTGCAGGTCGCTGGCGATCAGCGCGACGGTCACCAGGATGAACAGCACGGGCGTCACCGGGTACAGCCACGTGCGGTAGTCCGAAAGCGACCGGCCATCGCGCTTCTCGCGCCGCCGCTGGACGAACACCGCCGCGATGGTCAGTGCGTAGAACAGCCACGACGTGGTGACGAACCAGCCGGAAACGTCCTCGAAGGAGCCGGCGGCCCACAGCCACACGCAGGAGAGCACGGCCTGCACCCACAGCGCCAGCGCGGGCGTGGCGCGCCGCTTGTCGAGCGCCGCCAGCGGCTTCCACAGCAGCCCGTCGGCGGCCATCGCCTGCGTCACGCGCGGGCCGGTCAGCACCGAGCCGTTCGTCGTGCCGAACGTCGAGACGGCCACCAGTACGGCCAGGGCGCGCAGGCCCCAGTCGCCCAGGATGCGCCCGATGGTCTCGGAGCCGACGGTCGGGATGACCGCGACCTCGCGCGGCGAGAGCACGGCGTAATACGCCATGTTCGTCAGCACGTAAACGCCGATGACCAGGATCGTGCCGCCCAGGATGCCGATCGGCAGCGCGCGGCGCGGGTCCTTGATCTCGCCGGCCACGTAGGTGGAGTCGGTCCAGCCGTCGTAGGCGAAGAGGATCGGGATCATCGCCAGGACCAGCCCCAGCAGCAGCGGCGGCGGCGTGGCGGCGGCGCCCGCATCGGCCAGCGCCTGCGTCGCCTCGGGGCCCGGCCCGGTGTGCGGCAGCGTGAACGCGCACACGCACAGCGCGGCGATGCCGATGACCTTCAGCGTCGTGAAGATGGTCTGCGTGCGCACACCCTCGCGCACGCCCAGCCAGTTGACGAAGGTCAGCAGCAGGATGGCGGCGATGCCCACCGGCAGGCGCGTCGCCTCGCCCAGGCCCACCGCCTTGCAGAAGTACTCGGCGAAGACACTGGTCACCGAGGCGATCAGCGTCGGCTTGATCACCCACAGGTTGGCCCAGCCGAAGGCGAAGCCCAGCGCGTCGCCGAAGCTCTCGCGGATGAAGACGTAAAGGCCGCCGGTCTTCGGCTGCGCCACCGCCAGTTCGGCCAGCACCAGCGAACCGCACAGCGACAGCGCCCCGCCGATCACCCAGGCCAGGATGACCAGCGGCAGCGAGTCGAGGTACTGGCCCACGGTGTGCGGGCTGCGGAAGATGCCAGAGCCGATGATGTTGCCCACGGTGATGCACGTGGCCGCGTAGAGGCCGATGCGGCGCAGGGGCAGGTCGGTCATCAGCATTCCCCTCGGCGGCCGGGGTGTGGAACGGGAGCGGGCGGTCCGTGGGGGCCGCCCGTCGGCGTGTCGCGCAGCATAGGGGAGATTGGGGTGGCGATCAACGGCGGAGCGGGCGCCCGGGCGGGCAATCACCAATGCCGGTCGGCCCTGGTCGCACATTCACCATTGGTCGTGGAGTCTCAGCCTTCGATCCAGTGGGCCACCGGCTGCTTCAGGAATTCTTCCACAGGCAGGTGCGCATCCCCGACCACCATCGTGGATCGGGGCCGGAACAGCCGTTCGAAGGCCAGCAGGCCGGGCTGTTCGGCGGGCGATCGTCCACTCTTGACCTCGATGGCGGTGACCTCGCGGCCACGGCGCACGATGAAGTCCACCTCGCGCGAGCCTTCCCTCCAGTAGAACAGCTCGCACTCGCCGGCCGCGGCGGCGTTGGCCAGGTGCGCACCCACCGCTGATTCGACCAGGCGGCCGCGGAATTCCCGGTCCGCCAGCGCTGCTTCCGGCGTCAGGCCCGACGTCGCCGTCATCAGCGCCGTGTTCATCACCTGCAGCTTGGGGCTCGAGCCGCGCCGACGCACAGCTTCTCCGGCAAACTTCTCCAGCCCGCGCACCATGCCGACAGCCGCCAGCAGGTCCAGGTAGTGGGCCAGGGTCGTGGTGTTGCCTGCATCCTGCAGCTGTCCGATCATCTTGTTGTAGGACAGGATCTGTCCCGAGTACCGGCAGCTGAGGTCGAACAGCCGCCGCAGCAGCGCCGGCTTGTCGACGCGCGTGAGCAACAGGACGTCGCGGGAAATCGTCGTCTCGATGAGTGCGTCGAGCACATACAGGCGCCAGCGCGCCGCGTCGTGGCGTAGTGACATGGCGCCGGGATAAGCGCCGAAATAGAGGAATTCCTCCAGGGTCAACCCGAACGCCGCGCGCATCTCGTCATAGGACCAGTGCTGGACGTGCAGCGTCTCGAAACGGCCGGCAAGGCTCTCCGTCAGTCCGCGCTGGACCAGCAGCGGCGCCGACCCCAGAAGCACGACATGCAGGCGCGTTGCCGTTCGCGAATCCTCGTCCCACAGGCGCTTGGTGACTTCGGCCCAGCCGTCCACCTTCTGGATTTCGTCGACGATCAGGACCGCGCCGTCAGGTTCGTTGCTGCGCGCGAGCCGGCGCGCCTCATCCCACTGCGTGTGCAGCCAGGCCGCGCCCCGCAAGGTTGGTTCGTCCGCCGAGGCGTAGATGCCGGGGCGTCCCAGCGTGTCGAGGACCTGGCCCACCATCGTCGTCTTGCCGACCTGGCGGGCACCGGAGACGACCTGGATGAAGTGCCGGGGTTCGCGCAGGCGACCGGCGAGGTCGTCGGCGCACTGGCGGCGGAAGGGGGTGTCTTTTGATTTACTCATCATGGTGAGATATATTACTCAACACATTGAGTAAATCAACATGAAACTTTCAATGTGCTGTCGGGCAATTGGTTACAAGAGGGATCCCGCTGCTTCGACGGCGCCCAGGCGTCGCGCCGGTCAGTCGCCGGCCTGCATCGCCGCCTTCGGCGTCCGGTCGGCGCGCCACAGCCCCCAGTGCTTCTCGACTTCCTCGGGGTGGTCGCCGCCCTTCCAGTTCTCGTCGAAGGCCTCGAAGAAGAACACGGTGACCTTGGCGTTGTCAGCCCAGGCGCGGGCCTGCTCGTGGAAGGCCTTCTGCTCGGCCTCGCCCACGACGCCCTTCATCAGGCGGCCCTGGTCGCCCTCATTGATGCGCTGCGTGGCCCAGCCCGTCTCGCCGATGACCACCTTGCGTTCGGGGTGCAGCGTCGCCACCTCGACCAGCCGCTCCTGCAGCCAGGGCAGCGACTCGGCCAGCTGGCGACCGTTCCACAGCGGGTGGGCGTGCAGGGTGATGAAGTCGACCTCGGCGGCGATGGCGATGCTCTCGGGCTTGTTCCAGAAGTTGAAGTCGTCGGCCGTCGTGACCGGCTGCGTGACGCGCGCCCGCACCTCGCGCACGGCGGCCACCAGCACTTCGGGCGCGCAGCGGTGCGCGGCCCAGAACACCTGCGTCTCGTTGCCGACGCACACGCAGTCGATGAGCTCGGGATAGGCGTTGGCCAGGCGGACGGCGGCCTCGATCTCGGCGCGGTTGGCCGCGCTGTCGTCGGGGGAGATCCAGACACCGAGCATCACCTGCATGTCGAGGCCGTCCTCGCGCAGGATCGCCAGCAGCGTCTCGGTCATGCCCACCGAGCCGTAGACGCGCAGCTGCCGCCAGTGGCCGCGCAGCAGGCGCAGGTCCTCGCGCATCTCGGCGGCCGACGGGTCGGTGCCGCCGGGCCGCTGGCCGTCGCGATGGGGGCCGTAGCAGATGGCGTTGTACGACGGGTTCCCGGTGTTCGCGTGCGGGTAGCCGCGCACGGCGAACGGCTCCTGGCGCGCGAACGTCGTGGCGTAGGCGCCGCCGTCACTGGTCAGGGCGGCGGCGATGGTCAGCGCCGAAAGCAGCGGCAACCCGTGGTCGCGTGGGCGCATCATGTCGGGCTCCTGACTCGTCCGGTGTTGCCGCCGCGGCCGAATAGCAATCAGGCCGCGGTCAATTCGTGGCGTCGCTCACGCCGGTCTTGCCGCGACGACGTTCCAGTTCGGCGCGGACCTCGTAGGCCTTCTGTTCGGTGATGGGGAACTTGGCCACGGCCCAGATCGCCACCGCCGAGGTGATGAACGGGAAGAACGTGTCGAACAGGCGCATCATCGTGATCGAGGAGGCGGCCTGCGCGCCGCCCTTGTCGACGTCGAAACCGGTCGCGTTCAGCAGGTAGCCGCTGCCGGCCAGGGCGGCGGTCAGCCCCAGCTTGACTGTGAACCAGAAGACCGAGCTGAACATGCCCTCGCGGCGCTGGTGCGACGTCAGTTCGTCGGCGTCGACGACATCGGCGATCATCGCCGGCATCAGCGTGAACAGGCCGCCGAGGCCGAAGGCCAGCAGCGGGGCCGGCAGCACGACCATCCACGGGGCGCCCGGGTTGTAGCAGACCCACTTCAGCGCGTAGCCGATCATCGAGATGCCGGTCGACACGAAGAACGCCCGCCGCTTGCCGATGCGCGTGGCCAGCCAGGTCACCAGCGCCACGGCGGCGAAGCTGCCGACCGCGCCCACGGTGCCCGAGATGCCGATCCACCGCGAACCCAGCGCCTGGTCGCCCTGCGCCACGTAGTAGATGATCACGTAGCTGGAGAACGCCGAGATCAGGATGAAGCCGTTGAAGACCAGGAAGGTGGCCGCGCACAGCTTGAGGAACGGGCGCGTCGCCATCGTCGAGGCAAACCCGGTGAAGAACTCCGAGACGTTGCGCTTGAGCGCACTCCCTTTACGGGCGACCGCCTCGGCCTTGCGGGCCGTCGTCTCCGAAACGGCCAGCACCGCCATGCGCTCGCGCAGGAAGATCGCCGGCAGCACGCCAAGGATGATCGTGCACAGCGCCACGGCGATGCCCAGCCACCGGGCGCCGCTCAGCTGGTCGCCGAACCGGCCGCCGTTCATGATCCACAGGAACCAGGGCGAGACGACGTAGGCGAACTGGCCGACGAAGTTCTGCGTGCCCATCAGCCGGGTGCGCTCGTGGTAGTCGGGGGTCAGCTCGTAGCCCAGCGCGACCCACGGCGCGACGAAGATGGTGTAGCAGATGTAGAAGACGACCGAGCCGACCAGGAACCACACGAAGTAGAAGTTCTGGCTCATGTCGCGCGGCAGCTGCCACAGCAGGGCGAAGACCACGGCGGTCAGGATGGCGCCGACGAAGATGTACGGGCGGCGACGGCCCCAGCGCGAGCGGGTGTTGTCCGAGACGTAGCCCATGATGGGGTCGATGATCGTGTCGACCAGGCGGGGCAGCGCGCTGACCCAGCCGACCAGCCGCGGGTCCATGTGCAGGCCCAGGTTCAGGATGATCATCATGCCGCCGATGGCGGCCGACAGCAGGTTGTTGACGAACGCCCCGGCGCCGTAGGCGATCCGCTGCGGGAAACTGATGCGGTCCTCGGGGGCCGTTTGCGCGCGCTCGGGGGCATTCATTCAGTCGTCTCCCTGGCTGGGTGCCGTCCGGCGGACGGCGATCCGATCCGGTGGTCCGTGACTGACTTTGTACGAACTCCGAACAAAGTACCCGGGCCCGTAAGTACGGGTCAAGAGTATTCTTGTGAGCCGCCCGGGAAGGACAAGGCCTGCCCGCAGCCGACTAGCGCAGCAACGTGGCCGGCCGGCTTTCGGTGAAGTTGCTGCCGCGCAACTGCATCAGGTAGACGCCCGAGGCCACGCTGCGGCCGGCGTCGTCGCGCCCGTCCCACTCGGCCTCGTGCGCGCCGGCCGCGAAGGCCCCGTCCACCACGGTCCGCACCCGGCGCCCGGCCGCATCGAACACCTCGAGCCGCACCACATCGGCGCGGTCGAGCGTGAAGCGCAGCGTCGTGCGCGGATTGAACGGGTTCGGGGCGGCGTCGTCCAGGCGCCCGATCGGCGCCGAGGGCAGGCCGTGCACGGGATCATCGCCGACCGACGCCACGGCGCCCAGCGGATAGTACCGGAAACTGCGGAACACGACTTCCTGGTTCGCGGCCGGCGTGCCGTCCAGCTTCCAGAAGTTCAGGTGCATGCGCGGGGCTTCGGACCGCGGGACGTGCGGGCCGGTGTAGGTCCACGAATGGATCATGTTCGCGACCGATTCGTCGCCGGGCCCGCCGCGCCAGACGCGGTACTCGACCTTGTTCGCCTGCCAGCGCATGGCGTGGCTGGTGACCTCTCCGTCTGCGAACGTGGGGTCGAAGCGCTGGATGTTGCCGGCGTACCAGTAGGGCTGCGCCACGAACTGCGCGATGCCGGCGGCCGGGTCGGTCCAGCGGCTGTACTCGATGTCGATCTCGTTGTACGGATTCCACCACAGGTAGCCGTCGCTGTAGCAGGGTCCGTATTCCCAGAGGAAGATGCCCAGCACCGCCTGCGGGTCGATCAGGTCGAGCCGGCCCTCGGTCGTCAGGATGTAGTCGCCGTAACCGAGCGCCTCGGTCGCGGTCACTTCCGTGGCGTTCCAGGTGCCGTTGACGTTCTTCAGCGTGATGTGCAGGTAGCCGTTGGCGTCCACCCACGAGCTGCTGGCCGAGGGCGTGAAGTAGTTGACGCCCGGGCCATACCAGCCGCCGCCCTTGACGCGCCAGTCGCGGCCGCTGAACGAGATGGTGCGGCCGCTGGGGAAGTCCAGCCACTGCTCGGTCTCGAGCGTGGGCGGCGTCAGGCTGTTGAACGTCACCTGGTCGAAGTAGGCGTCGGGGATGGTCGCGCCGGGGGCCTGCAGCACGCCGATCACCAGGCGCGCGGTGGCCGTGTTCGCGGGGGCCGCGGTGCTGGTCAGCGAGAACTCCTGGTACTGGTCCAGCGGGGTCGCCGCCGTGGCGACGGTGAACGAATCGTAGCTGATCAGCGTGCCCGCGGCGTCGCGCCACTCGACGTTCACCAGCGCCGTGCTCTGGCCGGTCAGGGGCTTGAGCGACGGAATGCGCACGTGGCCGGTGATCGCCCACTGCTCGCCTGCCGTGCTCGCCTGCGCCTGCCAGAACCCCGACAGGTCCCAGCCGCCGAGGTTCTGCCCGATCACGCGCGCGGCGCGGTTGCCGTGCGAGGTGATGATCGTCGACCCGACCGAGCCGAACTGGTTCCAGCCCCGGAACACGGCGCCGCCGGTGCCCAGCATCTCGAAGCTGGGGTTGGCCAGGATGCACTGGGCGTTCGCACGCGGCGCTGCTGCAGCGCCGAAAGCCAGCAGCAGCGCGCCGGCCGCGATCAGTTTGCGCAGGGACATCCTTCTCTCCGATCCGTGGTCTACCGATCGCCCTTGCGACGCGGGCTGCCGCCCGCCGCCAGCAGCGTGTGCTCAGGGATGCCGATCTCCAGTTGCCGCACGCGACCGTTGCGGGCCAGCACGTCGGCGCCCGCGCGCGCGTCGAGCGCGTCGCCCGCCTGCTCGAGGGACGTGCCGTCGGCGTAGTGGACGGTGATGCGCGCCGGGCCGTCCAGGCGTCGGTAGACAACCGGCACCTGACAGTACGTGAACGCGAGGCTGCCCGCCGGCAGGTCCCATTCATGGGCCTGGCCCTGGTCGTCAAAGCAGCGGAACACGGCCGGCGCTTCCAGGAATTCGTCCGCGCGCAGCAGCACCGGGCGGAAGCGGATGACGCCGTCACGCACGCGCACGCCCAGCTCGCCGAACCGGGTGAGGATCTCTTCCTTCACCTGGCCGGTCATGCCGGGCTGGCGGGCGCCGCCGTCGGGCGGGGTGTGCGAATACGGGTCGGCCGGGAAGGCGCCGTACTCGGAGACCGACTTCTCGTAGCCCAGCCCGGCGCGGATGCGGAAGTACATCGCCGCCAGGTCGGCCTGCAGCGGTGCGCGCACGCCTTCCTGCTCGGCGCGCAGCAACACTTCCTGCGTGGCCAGCAGCAGCTTGGCCACCATGTGCCAGTAGATGCAGCCGAGGCCCTCGTAGCCGTACATGGCGCCCGAGCGCCCGGTGTAGGCCTTGTGGTTGAAGACGTCCTCGAACAGTTCGAGCACGTCGGCCCGGTCCCTGGTCGCCGCCTCGGCCCAGCGCGGGCGGGTCGCCAGGGCGTCCAGCGCCGCAGCGAGGTCGCGGCCGTTCCGCAGCTCACCGTGGAAACGGACGATGCCGTCGACATCCAGCGCGACGATGGTCGTCTCGCCGGCGTCCAGCAGGTCGCGCAGCAGCGGCACTTCGGCCGCCTTTGTCGCAGGCAGCGAGTTCTTCGCCAGGAAGCCCGGCAGTTCGCGCGCGGGGTACAGCAGGAAGCTGTGCTGGTCGGCGCGGTACAGGTCGCTGGCGAACAGGCGGTCGAGGATCTCGAGGCTCGCGTGCGGGTCCAGCACGCCGGAACTCAGCACCGCGACCTGGCCCTCGAGCATCTCGGGCAGGTGCCCCACGTGGGCGGCGGCGCCATCGACGCTGATCTCCAGCAGGTTGTAGGCATGGTAGAGGCCGTCGTCGCGCCGGTTGGCGGCGATGCCGTGGTCGACCCAGGCCAGGGCGACGCGGCACATCGCCACGACGTCGGTGGTCGCCACCTCGTCGCGGCCGGTGAAGCCGCCGTCGTACACCGCAGCGCGGTAATCGGAGAAGGCGCCGCCGAGGCGGTCCATCAGGCGCTTGCGGTCGCGCGTAGACACATCGCGGTTGACCAGCACGGCGATCTCGTCGGCCAGCACGTCGTGCACGCTACGGAACCACGTGGCCACCTCGTGCGAGATGAGCAGCGTGGCGGCCTGGGCCCGGGGCTGCGGGCGCACCAGGTTCTCCTCAAGCAGGTCGCCCAGGAAGGACAGGTAGCGGCGCAGGTAACACAGCGTGACCATCGAGACGCCGCCGCCGCCCAGCGCGTTGTTCGCGTCGTTCCACTCGGGGCGCTGCGTGTTCATCCAGATGCCGGCGTCCGGCACCAGGTTCGACAGCTTCGACAGCACCGGCACCAGCAGCTTCTCGGCCAGGCTCGCATGGTGCACGCCGCCGGCCGCATCCTGCAGCAGGCGCCCGTCGGTGCCCATCGCGGCCACGCGTTCGTCGATGCGCGCCTGGCGGTCGGTGTCGAAGATGATCGTGTCGCGCGGGTCGGCCAGGATCTCCTCGTACGGCCGGATGCGGTAGGGCACCTCGGCGTAGCTGAAGATGTCGGCCGTGAGCATCGAACCCAGGACATCGGGGTCATGCTGGCGCAGGCCTTCGAGCAGCTTCAGCAGGTAGATGACCTGGTGGTCGCCCCAGTAGCCGATGTTGCTCCAGGGATCGTGCGCGGAGACCTTCTCCCAATCCACGCCATCGCGCGTCAGGCGGTAGGGGTTGAAGCCGTCGACGGTCGACGCGTTGACGAACTTCGCGACCAGGCTGGGCAAAAAGCCGGGGAACGCGGCGCCGAGCGCCTCCCAGTTCTGGAAGATGTCGCGCCAGTTGCCCTCGTAGTTCAGTTCGCGCTCGCCGTCCTGGCCGCGCATGCGGATCGAGAACCGGTTCCACGGACGGCTGGGGTCGCCGTGGCGGCGGCCGAAATGCAGCGGCAGGTACTCGTGGCACAGGCGCGCGAAATCGGCGTCGCCCGAAGCGAGCGCCGCCTCGCGCAGCGCCTGCACCGTCAGCGTGGTCGGCAGCGACGCCAGCAGGGCCTGCTGCCGGTCGGCCACCGCGGCGTTGCGCACGCGCAGGAAGCGGACGAAGTCGTCGACCGGCACGTCGTGGTTCCGCCAGAAGACGCCGCCGCGCATGTTGTTGAACAGGACGTTGGCGAAGTGGTGTGTCCAGGCCTCGCGGCGCGCCGTCAACTGGATGCCGTCGGAACTGCCGACGTTGCGGCGCAGGTTCTCGCCGGCCAGGCCCAGTTCGGCGTCCAGGTGCGACGACAGCTCGCCCTCGCGCCGCAGTTCGTCGCGCAGGGCAGCCACCTGCACGTGGTCGCGACCGGTGTCGCCGACCAGGCGCCAGGTCGTGGACGCGCCCGCGTCCAGTTCGGCGCCGAAGCTGACCAGGTAGTTGCCGCGGGCGCCGCACAGCACGGCGTCCTCGGCCAGCACGCGGCCCTGGCGGAACGCGGCGATCGCGCCGGCGGCCAGGTGCACGCGGAACGACTCGGGCCCGCAGCAGAAGACGGTGTTGGCGCGCAGCACTTCCAGCGCCTCGGCGCGGTCGGTGATGCCCGCGGTCAGCGAGAAGATGCCCAGGCCGGTCTCGGGGTCGGCTTCGGTGCGCTTGTACGCATCGACAAGGTTGCTGAAGCCCTGGTACATGCCCAGCGGCGCGCCGAACGGCAGGATGTTGCGCAGGCCGTCCAGCAACGCGACGCGCGCGGCGCCCGTGCCGACGTTTTCGAGCACGGCGGTGCGCACCCAGCCGAAGGCGTCGGCGGGCGCCCAGCTGTAGCGGAAGGCCAGGCCCAGGTCGCGACGGATTTCCTCGAATTCGACGCGATGGCCGGTGGCGCTCTTGTAGAGGTTGCGCTCGACGGCGGGGTCGTCGTTGCCCGCGGCGCCGAACGGCTCCCACATCACGGCGGGGCCCTGGCCGCGCACGACGCGGACGAGGGTGATCGGCCCGGTGTGGGTGTGCGCATCGTGCAACTGGTCGACCGTCAGGTACGGGAACAGGGCGCCGTCGGCGTCGACGCGCCCGGCGGTCAGGCCGCCACCCGCGGTCACGAACATCCACAGGTCGGTGTCGCTGGCCAGGCTCATCAGGAAGGCGGGCATCCGGTGGTAGCCGGAGATCCGGTGGCAGACCTCGCCGTCGCGCACGACGGTGTCGCCCACGGGCAGGCCCAGGCCGCCGGTTTCCTTGGCTATGGCAGGGGAGGAAGTCGCCAGTCTGGCTTTCATCGATAGACTCCGGCCTCGTCAGATGACGGGCAGCATTCGGATGGCGTCAGGGGTCGAAATCCGTTTCGACGGCTCGATCGGATCGCTCGCGTCGGATCGCTGGTGCAGGCCCATTCTCAAACGCCACGCCGGGACCCGGGCCCTGCCGGGCCCCGGCGCGCGGAGAGGTCCTACTTGACGAGCATCATGCTGCGGGAGACCCGACCGGCGTCGGTCGTCAGCACGTAGCGGTACTGGCCCGCGGCAGCCGGGCTGCCCGCGTCCGTGTTGCCGTCCCACACCACGGCGTGGTCGCCGGCGGCCAGCGAACCGTGCTGCAGCGTCGCCACGTGGCGCCCGGCCAGGTCGAACACCGCGACGTCCACGTTCGACGCGCGCTCGAGCACGAACGCGATCTTCGTCGACGGGTTGAACGGGTTCGGGTAGTTCTGGCGCAGCTCGGCGCCGGCCATGACGGCCGTCGGCACGCCCGAGCTCACGAACTGGCGGAAGTCCACGTTGTCGTAGTAGATGCCCGACGATTCGTAGAACGTCGCCGTATTCGAGAAGCCGATCTGCAGCAGCTGCCCGGTCATGCCCGCAGCGATCGTGATCTGGAGCGAGTAGTTCGCCCAGGTGTCGGGAATCGCCGTCGTCTGCACCGTGATGTTGTTGGTCAAGGCGTAGCCGGCAGCGGGATTCAGCGTCTTGATGAACGCCTGGGCCGTCGAGGCGCCGGCGATGTTGCCGCGCTTGGCGTCGAAGGCGAAGGTGTAGGTCTTGCCGATGTCGCTCGCGCCGATGACCATCTCGCGGTACACGTTCGACTCGACGATGTTGCCGTTGCCGTGGTCGGCGTTGTTGTAGTCGCTGTAGACGACCAGCTGCTGCAGGCCCTGGTCGATGCCACCCTGGTTGGCGTCGAGGTCGCAGAACGACGAGCCGCCGTTGGGCGCGGGGTACGGGCCGTAGCCGTACATGTAGGCGAGGGTGCCTCCGTTGAAGACGTTGCCGTAGACGATCCAGCCGTCGGCCGACAAGGCGGTGGGGCTCAGCTGGTTCAGCGTCTCGAAGTTCTGGCTGTACGTGGCGACCGGCGCGGCCTGGACGGCGAAGGCCAGGCAGGCCAGCGCAACGACAGCAATGATGGCGGTGGCGGAACGACGCATGGTGTTGACCTCTCTCTGTGCTCTCAAGGCTCTCTTGCGACCATGTCCACGCCGGATGAACGAGGCGGAGACAACTCTTGACAGGGCCACGAAGATCATACACTATGTTCGGCGTCCGAACAAAGGTTATTTTTGAGGATCGGACGGAAAAGACAGGGGCCCTCCGGATGCGCCAAAACACCTTTCCCGAAGGGTTCCTCTGGGGCGTTGCCACCTCCAGCCAGCAGATCGAGGGCGGCCGTTTCGAGGGCGGGCGGGGCGAGTCCATCTGGGATCGCTTCGCCACGGTGCCCGGCAAGATCGCCGACGGCAGCAACGCCGACGTCACCTGCGACCATTACCACTTGTGGCCCAACGACATAGCCATCATGAAGGACCTCAATCTTGGGGCCTACAGGTTCTCCATCGCCTGGCCCCGCATCCAGCCCACCGGGCGGGGGGCGGCCAACCTGGCCGGCCTGGACTTCTATGACAAGCTGGTCGACGGCCTGCTCGCGGCCGGCCTGGAGCCCTTCCCGACCCTGTACCACTGGGACCTGCCGCAGACCCTGCAGGACACCGGCGGCTGGGCGGCCCGGGACACCGCCGAGGCCTTCGCCGAGTATGCCGCCATCGTGGCCCGCCGCCTGGGCGACCGGGTCAGGCGCTGGACCACGCACAACGAGCCGTGGTGCGCCGCCACCCTGGGCTATGAAGAGGGCCACCACGCGCCGGGCCACCTGAGCCCCGCCGAGGGCCTGGCCGCCGCGCACCACCTCATGCTGTCCCACGGCTGGGCCTGCGAGGCCGTCCGCCGCGAAGTGCCGGGCGCCGAGCTGGGCATCGTGCTCATCCACAGCCCCGCGCACCCGGCCACCGGCAGCGCCGGCGACATCGACGCGGCGCGCTGGTTCGACGGCTTCTTCAACCGCTGGTACCTGGACCCGATCTTCCGCGGCGCCTACCCGGCCGACGCGATCGCCGACCGCACGGCCAACGGCCAGCTGGACGGCGGGGCCATGCCCTTCGTGAAGGACGGCGACCTGAAGGCCATCTCGACGCCGCTCGAGTTCCTGGGCGTCAACTACTACAGCCGCGTGGTGATGCGGGCGGGCGCGAACGGCAAGCCCGAGGCCGTGCCGCCCCCGAAGGTTCCGTCGCTGACGGACATGGGCTGGGAGGTGTATCCTGCGGGCCTGGAGGAGACGCTGCTGCGCATCCACCGGGAGTACGCGCCGCCCGTGATGTACGTCACCGAGAACGGCGCCGCGTACGACGAGCCGATGGATGCCGACGGGCTCATCCACGACCAGCGGCGCATCGACTACCTGCGCGGGCACCTGGCGTCGTGCGCGCGCGCCGCGGCGCAGGGTGTGCCGCTGCGGGGCTATTTCCAGTGGTCGCTGCTGGACAATTTCGAGTGGGGCTTCGGCTTCACCAAGAAGTTCGGCCTGTACGCGGTGGACCCGCGCGACGGCCGGCGGATTCCCAAACAGAGCGCGGCCTGGTATCGCGATGTGGTGGCGGCCAACGCCGTCACGGACGACCAGGGCGCCTGACGGTCCCCAAGGCCACATGGCCGACAGGGCCAAACGACCGCCACGGCGACAGCGCCCGGCGGCCACCATGCTAAGGAGAGTCCCGTGCGTTCGATGCTCGACGGCTTCGCCCGCTATCGCGTGACCGCCCTGGTCGCGGCGCTGCTGCTGTCCCTGCCCATGGCCGCGCTGGCGGCCGGCGGCGCGCTGCCCCGCCTGGGGGTCCTGGCCGACGACAGCGGCTCGCGCCTGCAGGTCGATGGACGGGACTTCATGGTGCTGGGCATGAACTGGGACTATGTGCCCATCGGCACCAACTACGGCTACAGCCTCTGGGTGCAGCCCGACGACTTCATCAAGTCGGTGCTCGACCGCGAGATGCCGCTGCTGCAGGCGATGCACGTCAACTCGATCCGCCTGTACACGGGCATCCAGCCGAAGTGGATCCAGTACATCTACGAGCGGTACGGCATCTTCACGGTGCTCAACCATACCGTGGGCCGTTACGGCCTGACCATCGACGGCGCCTGGGTGCCGGTGACCGACTACAGCGACCCGCGCGTGCGCACGATGCTGAAGACCGAACTGGCCGCGCTGGTCGACCAGTACAAGGACACGCCGGGCCTCCTGATGTGGCTCTTGGGCAACGAGAACAACTACGGCCTGTCGTGGGCGTCGTTCGAGATCGAGGCGCTGCCGAAGGGCGAGCAGAACACGGCCCGCGCGCGCTTCCTGTACTCGCTGTTCGGCGAGATCATCAACGACATCAAGCAGCGCGATGCCAACCACCTGGTCTGCATCGCCAACGGCGACCTGCAGTACATCGACCTGGTGGCCGAGTACTGCGGCAAGATGGATGTGATGGGCTCGAACGTGTACCGCGGCATCTCGGCGCGCGACTTCTACCAGGTCGTGAAGGACAAGCTGGGCAAGCCGGTCATCTTCACCGAGTTCGGCTCGGACGCCTTCAACGCGCGGACGATGCGCGAGGACCAGGCGATGCAGGCGCGCTTCCTGGTCGGCCAGTGGCAGGAGATCTACGAGCAGTCGGCGGGCAAGGGCCGGGTGGGCAACGCGGCCGGCGGCCTGGTCTTCCAGTGGAGCGACGGCTGGTGGAAGTTCATGCAGGAAACCCGCCTGAACATGCACGACACGAACGCCTCGTGGCCCAACGCAGGCTATCCCGACGACTACCGCGAGGGCGACAACAACATGAACGAGGAGTGGTGGGGCATCACCGCCAAGGGCTTCCCCGACGCGGCCGGCTACTATGACCTGTACCCGCGCGCGGCCTACTACGCCCTGCGCGACGCCTGGAGCCTGGACCCCTACGCGCCCGGCGTCGACAAGGCGCGGGTCGTGGAGCATTTCGCGGGTGTCCGCCCGGCGATTTCGGTCCTCGAGGCCCGCGGCGACGCGGCGGCCCTGAAGGCCGACGGGCTGAGCAAGGTGCGCCTGGCCGGCGTGCGCATGGAGTTCGAGACCTACTCCACCGGCGCGAAGAACACGAGCACGCCCGAGGCCGCCGTGCCCGGCGGCGGCTACCCCGCCTTCCGCGGCTTCGACCACATGCAGTCGTTCTGGACCGAGTTCGAGGCCATGCCCAGCGACCAGGTCACCGGCCGGCTGTCGCTGAACGTCCTGGGCCGCGTGCCCTTGAACCCGATCGACGAGATCTTCTACGAGAACCGCGGCCGCCCGGTCACGGCGCGGGGCAACGACGGCACCCCGCTGCGCCTGGAGTCGAACGAGCGCGTGAAGGTGTACCAGTCGAGCATCACCTGGGACGACCGCTGGTTCACGCTGGACGGCTTCTACCGCACCGGCCACCTGCACTGGCAGTACGAGGGTGACTTCTTCGGCCTCTACCGCGACGCCTACTACGGCGAGAACATCGACATCTACAACGGCGAGGCGCCGATCGGCTTCGAGATCGCCGGCAAGCGCCAGCTGGGCGGCCTGAAGCTGGCCTTCGGCCCGCAGCTGTGGTGGGGCGCCAACCCGGCGATCTTCGCCAAGTACGGCCGCGACTTCGCGGGCTCGCGCTGGACGGCCATCTACCAGGAGGACTTCGCCGAACAGTCGCAGGTCACCACCTCGGCGGCCATCCCCACGCGCACCACGCGCAAGGCGGCCCTGACGATGACCCGGCGCGTCGGCCCGTTCAACTTCGAGGGCGGCGCCCTGTGGTCGGGCCAGCCGCGCGTGGGCGAGTCGTTCCAGATCGTCGACGAGGACCTGGTCGACGCGAACGTGAACCTCACCCAGGACGACATCCGCACCGACACGATCAGGAACAAGGACACCTGGGGCCTGAAGGGCAAGCTGACCTGGCAGAAGGGCAAGTACAACTGGTACGGGCAGGGCGCGTACATGGGCCTGGCCGCCGAGGCCGGCCCCACCGCGATCCCGACCTTCACCGGCTGGGAACTGAAGGACAGCGGCTCGGGCAACCAGGTGCACGCCCTGACCGGCCTGGCCGTCACCAGGGGCTTGTGGCAGATCGGCCCGAACTTCCTGTGGCAGAAGCCGCTGGTGGGCCCCATGCCCAACGCGATGTACATGGAGCACCTGCAGGGCCGGGCGCGCAATGTGATCGACGACCCCTTTGCTGTCAGGGGCAACCGCGAGACGACCGCCGGCGAGCTCATGGTCACCTACGACCCGACGCCCGCCACCTGGATGTGGCAGTGGGACAACGACACGCGTGAGGACGCCGACCTGGCCGCGAGCATGGGCCTGTCGGTGCGGCGCCACCACACCACCGCCGACGCCGGCCTGTTCGTGGCGGCCGACGGCAACGTGTACGCCTTCCCCGGCGCCACGCCTGAACGCGACCTGTGGACGCTGCGCTGCCGCGTCGTCAAGCGGGTCGGCACGTCGGCGCGCATGATCACGCACCTGGCGGTGGGCACGGCCGAGCCCAACAGCGACGACCAGCGCCTGGTGCACATGTTCTCGGTCGACTCGCGCATCGCCTGGCCGGCGGTGGTCGTCAGCGGCGCCTTGAAGCTGAACGACTACGGCCCGTACGACTACCAGCGCGACTTCAACCTGACGTACCCGCTGCAGACCTGGCTGGACGTCTCGACCACGCTGGGCTCGCCGCGCTGGTTCGACCTGCCGCAGACGCGCCTGGGCGTGCGCGCGACGTACCGCACGCTGGACCGCTGGTCGCCGCGCTACATGCCCGAGGGCGAGCCCGAGCCGATCGTGAACGAGAAGTACCCGGACGGACTGGCGGGCGGGAACGAGTGGGAGATCAGGACGTATTTGCATCTGGCGATCTGATCGTCGGCGCAGAGATGAAGCGAGCCCCGCTGCCCGGGAGGGTGGCGGGGCTCTTTCGTTTGGGCGGGTTCCGTGCCGGCGCTCGAGGATCGTCAGGGGACTTGCGCCGGCGCAAGTCGCATGGTGGCGATAGGGGTGTCACGGGCCGGTGGACTGCGGTGGGCTTCACGTGTATCATTTCCCGGCACGCGGGACAACAATGCACGCCCTCGTTTTGCGGAGCAACGCTTGAAAGATCAGCTGGAATTCCTGCATCAGGTCGTCAGCCGGTTGGAGTCGGCCGGCATTCCGTACATGTTGACCGGTTCGGTGGCCATGTCTCTCTACTCACAGCCGCGGATGACCCGCGACATCGACCTGGTCGTCGAGTGTACGGACACGCGGGCCGAAGACTGGGTGCGACTGTTCGGAGACGATTGCTATGTGAGTCCGGAAGCCGTGTCGGAAGCGATTGCCCATGGTGGGATGTTCAACATCATCCACACCGAAGGCGTGGCCAAGGCTGATTTCATCGTGCGCCGCAGCGAGGAATACCGTCAGGTGGAGTTCACGCGACGGCAGCGCCGGCGGATCGGGGACCTGGATGTGATGGTCGTGGCGCGCGAAGACCTGGTGCTGTCGAAGCTCCTGTGGTGGAAGGAGGGCGAATCGGCGATCCAGCTCCAGGACCTGCAGTGGCTGCTGGAGTCGACCGCCGCGATGGACATGGCCTATCTCGAGGACTGGGCCGCGCGTCTTGGCGTCGGTCCGAAGCTCCAGGAGCTGCTGCGATGAGCCGCGACACCTCCGACGAGATGAGCCGCCGCTACCGGGACCTGGTCATGGCCCTGTCCCCGGAAGAGCGCCTGGTCATGTGCACGCGGATGTTCAGCGATGCCCGCGCGCTCGTCATTGCCGGCCTTGCCGATGAGGCCAATCCCGAGGGCCACTCGTTGCGCGCCCGGATCTTCCTGCGCATGTACGGACGTGACTTCGAGCCGATGGAGCGCATGCGCATCGTGGCCGCGCTTGATCGTGGCGAACAGGCGCATCCCGGCTTCCCCGACGCATGCTGAAGCCCCGCCGCCCGCCTACCGCACGATCGTCAGCCTCTTCGCCCCCAGGCGCTGCCCGCCCAGTTCCAGGCTGACGAAGTACACGCCCGCCGCGACGTTGCGTCCGCCGTCGTCGCGGGTGTCCCAGCGCGCCTCGAACCGACCGGCCGACAGCCGCCCCAGGTCCACCCGGCGCACCAGGCGCCCGCGCAGGTCGAACACGGAATAGCGGACTTCGGCGTCCACGGCCAGCGAGAAGGAGAGCGTCGACTCGCCGCCGCTCGGGTTGGGCCCGATCGAATGGAAGATGCTGACGCGCGCCTCGGACGAGGTGCCCGAAGTCGCCTCCACGGCCAGCGTTCCGGCGGCGCTCGTGACGCTGCCGCAGCCGTTGGTCACGACAAGCCGGTACGCGCCCGCGTCGGACGGGCGGACATTGGTGATCTTCAACACCGGCGTCGCGGCGCCGCTGACGGTCGAACCGTCGGGGCCGGGCCCGTTGAACATCAGCACGTCGTCGTGCGTCCAGCGGTAGTTCCAGGCCGGGTTGCCGTCGCCAACCGATGCCGAGAAGGTCACCGTCGCGCCCGCGCTCACCGTCTGCAGGAACGGGTAGGGGTTCACGGAGATCATGGGCAGGCCCGTCTCGGAATAACGGGCCCAGCGCAGGCTGGGCGTCACGCCGGCCTTCACGGCCGTGAATTCGCCGCCGGCGTGGATCTCGTCGTAGAAGCTGCCGAGCGCCCAGACGACGCCGTTGGCGCCGCCGGAAGCGGCGTGCCAGGCCGTCCCGTCCCACCAGGCGATGTTCTCGGCGCTGACGCCGCCGATGCTGGTGAAGACACCGCCGGCATACAGTCGGATTCCGTTCGTCTTCAGCGAGCGCACGCCGACCGAGTTCGTGCCGCCGGTGCCGAGGTTGAAATAGTTCACCCCGTCATAGCGGGCGATGTTCGCGCCGTTCGCCAGGCCGGCGAACTGGCCGCCGATGATGAGGCTGCCGTTGTAGACCTCGAGCGTATGCACCTGGCCGAGGAAATTGCCGCCGACCTGGGCCCAGCCGGTGCCTGTCCAGCGGGCCAGGCCGCCGGTGGCGACGCCGCCTGCCGTCGTGAAGGATCCTCCGGCATAGAGCGAACCGTTGAACTCCTTCAGCGCGCGGACCGTGCCGTTCATGCCGCCGGCCATGCTCTCCCAGGTGTCCGTCGTCTCGTTCCAGCGCGCGATGCGGGAGACCGGGGTGGTCCCCGAGGACGTGAAGTTGCCTCCCGCGTACGTCGCGCCGCCCATGCGCTCGATCGCGTAGACGTTGAAGTTGAACCCGGCGCCCATCGGCTCCCAGGCCGGGGGCGGGTAGGCGCTGATCGGTTGTTCCCGCCAGCGCGCGATGCGCAGGGCGCCGACGCCGCCGGCCGTCGTGAACACGCCGCCGGCGATCAGCTCGTTCGAGCCGTTGATGCCGGTATACTTGAATGTTTCCAGCGCGTAGACCGCGTTGTTCAGGCCCAGGCCGAAGGCCGACAACTCGCCGCCGTTCCAGCTGGCGATGTTGTTGGCCGTGCCCAGCATGAGCGCGGGCTGGGTGAACGATCCGCCCGCGACCATGCGCCCGGCAAAGGGCGTCATGGCCAGCACGTAGGAGGCGCTGCCGCCTCCGAACGGCGCCCAGGCAGCGCCGTTCCAGTGTGCGATGTTGCTGGCGGGGCCGCCCGCATTGGCGAACCAGCCGCCGGCGACCACCTCGTTGCGGTACGTGCAGACCTCATAGACCCGTTCGTCGATGCCGCCGGCCAGGGCCTGCCAGGCCGAGCCGCCGGCAGGCCAATGGGCGACGCGGTTGACGTTCGTCCCGCCCGCCGTGAGGAAGTCGCCCCCGATGACGATGCCGTCGTGGATGGCCACGCTCCAGACCGTGGCAGTGATGCCCGGGGTGCTGACGCCGCCCTGGAAATCGTGAAAGGTGCTGCCGTTCCAGCCGGCGAGGCTGCGGCAGGTGACGCCGTTGAGTTCCGTAAAGGTGCCGGCGACCAGCAGTTCGCCGCCGTACACCTTCATGTCGCGGATGGTGCCCGGATCAGTGCCGTCGGTCATGGCCGTCCAGGATCCGCCGGGGTAGCCGTGCGTGATGTGGACGGCATTGCCGGTCGTGCTGCCCGCGCTCACCTTGTTGCCGGCGGCGACCAGCTTGCCGTCGTAGACCGCGAGCGAGTGAACGACGGAGCCCTTCTGGGACCCGAAGTCGGCCTCTTCGACGTCCTCCCAGGTGTGGAGCGCGTCATCCCAGCGCGCGATGAAATGCGCCGTGTTGCTCGTCGGCGTCACGTATTCCGTGTAGAAGGCGCCGGCGATGTAGAGGGAGCCGTCATAGACGATCATGTCTTCCACGCTGCCTGAACTGGTCGCGGACATCATGGCCCACATGGTTCCCGTCCAGAACTGCACGGTCCGGTCGAAGGCGGCATCCGGATAGCCGCCATCACAGCCGGCGACGATGCGGCCGTTGTACACAGCGAGGCAGAACACCGTCAATGGGATCCCCGCGCCGAAGGGGGACCACTGCGCCGTCGACGGGTCGTACTGCGCGATATTCAGGGCAGCCACGCCGCCGATCGACGTGAAGGCGCCGGCCGCCACCAGCCGTTCCAGGAGCGGACCATCGCCATCGGGATCCCAGGCAATGAATTCATTGATGGGGCCGTTGGCGCCGTTGGTCAGGGCGCCGTCGCTCAGGGGGCCCTGGAGCCAGTCCTCGCACTGGGCATGTGCCGCTGCGGGCAGCAAGAGCAGCGAGACCAGCGAGACCAGCGCCAGAACGGCATTCCATCGTGTATTCACAAAGAACTCCTCGTTCATTCGGCAGTCGTCGGGTCGATCATCGTCAGCACGCGCGCAACGACGTTGGCCGGGAAGCCGCCCTGGCGCGCATGTTCGCGCACGACGTCCTCGTTCGGCGCGAGGTAGACGCAATAGACCTTGTTGTCGGTGACGAAGCTCTGGACCCACTGCAGCCCGGGGCCGAGATCGCGGATGACCCCGCAGGATTTCTGCGAGATGGCCTGCAGGTCGGCCGGCGACAGGTTCCCGGCGCCGGGGATCTCACGTTCGATGATGTACCTGGGCATGTGCTGGACGCTCCCTGGTTCGTGGCTTCCGCCGTGAAAAGGCCGGCCGGTGGGCAAAGGCCCGCACCGGCGCATGGATCCCATACGTCCGGAGCGGGCCGTGCGAACACAGGATGTCGGAGATTCTGCAGTATCCCTGCCGGGCGCCGGATCAGCGCACCAGGAGCAACCGCTGCGTCTGCACCCGGTCCGCCGTCCGCAGGCGCGCCACATAGGCGCCGGTGGCCACGTCGCGCCCGTTCTGGTCGCGCCCGTCCCACTGGACCTCACCGGGCCCGGCGGCCACCGTGCCGGACAGGAGCGACCGCACGCGGGTGCCGTCCATCGCGAACACCTCGAGCGTACCGTCGACCGCAGCCGGCAGGTCCCAGGCGATGGTCACGCGCGGGTTGAACGGATTCGGCCAGGCCGTCAAGGGCGCCGGCGTGAGCCGGGCGGTGCCGTCGACGGCGCTCGCCGCCATCACCTGCGCGGCCGGTCCCCGGTTCCCGGCGAAGTCGGTCGCCGTGACGTACCAGTAGGGGGCCGCCGCGCCGCCGGTCACCGCTGTGGTCGCCGTGGTGTGCGTGGCCAGCACGGCCGTCCCGTCGAAGACGGGCGAGGTCGAGCGGTACACGCTGAAGTAGTCGAAGTCGGCGGCTGCCGACGGGGCCCAGGTCAGCACGCCGGCGGCCAGCGCCAGGCCGGCCGGGGCGCCGGGGGCCAGGTTGTCGACCGACCAGCCGGAATCGGCCGGCGAATCGAAGAACACGTACGGCGAGGCCGTGGCCGCCCGCACCAGGAACACCGACCAGTGCTGCCCGGCGGCGATCGTCGAGTCGGCCAGCGTCGGCACGACCAGGCTGTAGGCCGATTCGCCGTGCGCGGGCGCGCTGCCGACGTAGTCCCAGCCGTCGAGGAGGGCCGAGGTGCGGCCGGCATCGTCCGCGGGCCGGGCGCCCTTCAGGGGGTCGACGCGGCGGTAGATTTCATAGGCCGTGATCGGCGTCGCGGCGCCGGCCGCGTCCTGGTTCGAGCGCGCGAAGCGGACGCGCACGCTGCGGCCCTGGTCACGCGCGATGTCGGCCACCGAGATGATATCCGGCGCGCCGGGACCAGGCCCCGCCGGGCCCATCACCGCGCGGATGATCCAGTCCCCGGTCACCCCGAGGGCGGCCGCGTCGATCCAGCCGGAGCCCATCATGCTGATGAAATTGCGGCCGGGCGTGATCCCGTCGTTGTCGCGCGCGATCGAGGGCGTGCCGCTGTGCTGGAATTCGATGCCGACCCGGAAGGGCCCCGAGACGCTGATGCTCGCCGCCGACAGGTCCAGTTCCTGGAGCGCGTTGTCCGCAGCCGTGACCTGGAAGTCGCCCGTGTAGAGTTCGGTGCCCGGCGTCGCCGCCCCGGTCGGATCATCCCAGACGTGGAGCGTGACCGTGCGCGTGCCGGCGGCGCCGCCGAACAGGAAGCGCACCGCGCTCACCTGCTGCGGGAACGCGCCGGACGGCAGCAACCGCGCGGCGCCCATCTCACCCGCCACGAAGCCACCCTGGAAGCCGGCCGACTGCCCCGGCAGGAAGGAGTCGTTCTGCACGACCCCGCCGCCGCCGCCCGACGGCGTCGTCACGCCCGCGCGGATGATCCAGTCGCCGGTCAGGCCGAGCGCTGCCGAGTCCAACCAGCCGAGCCCCACGGCGTTGACGAAGTTGCGCCCGGCTGCGATGCCGTCGTTGTCGCGCGCGATCGAGGGTGTCCCACTGTGCTGGAATTCGATCCCCACACGGAAGGCGCCGGAGACCTGCACGCCGGCCCCCGTCAGGTCGATCTCCTGCAGGGCCGTGTCCGAGCCGGTCAGTGAGTAGTCGTTCGTGTAGAGCTCGACGCCGGGGGCCGCGGCGCCGGCGCTGTCATCCCAGATGTGCAGCGTGACGACCTGCGTCGTCGTGGCGCCGCCAAAGAGCAGCTGCACCCGCGTGACGTTGAGCGGGAAGGGTCCGGTCGGCACCAGGCGGACCGCCCCCATCTCGCCGGCCGTGAACCCGGCCTGGAAGCCCGCCGACCCGCCGGCAGTGAAGCTGTCGTTCTGGAGCATCGTCTCGGCGGCCGTGGCGGGCAGCACACAAACGAGCAGGATCAGGGCCAGGGCGCCCGCGAGGTGGAGGCGACGCAGCGTGGACATGGGGAACCTCCGGGACCAGGACCTTGTCGGCGTGGGCAAACAAAGACAACAACAGTCCTGATTATACCCGATCCGCATGCCGGGGGTCAATCCGTCCAGCGAGGGCCGCCAACCGGTCCTGCAAAAGGGCGGGGGCCCGGTCGTCCCGGGCCCCCGGCCGTCGGCGTTCCCCCCAGCACGCCGCCCGTCAGGCCCTCGAGCCCGGGGATCGGCATCGCCGGCAGCAGCTACCGCGTCACCTGGTCCACGCAGTCGCCCCCACAGTAGGGCTGTGTCAGGCTGCGCCAGGTCGAGCGCATCGTGGCCGTGCCGTCCTCGTTCAGCGTGAGCGTGCCGCGTTCGCGGAAATCCGATCCGGTGTACTCGAAGCGGAACATGTTGCCGCAGACGACGCCGGCGAAGGCATCGCCGCCGTCATCGACGAAGCTCGCGTCGGTGCCGTTCTGGACCACGGTCATCTGCTGATAGCCGCCGTACGGCTGCAGGCACCAGTTGCCGCACTCGAAGGTGCCGGTCCAGGTGCCGGCAAAGTCGGCGGGCGCGGCGCAGCGCCCCTCGCGGATGTCCATCGCCACGGCGTCGACACTGAGCGTGCAGTCGAAGTTGGCCGTGATCGTCACGCACAGTGTCATCATGCCCAGGTTGATGATGTCCAGCGTGGCGCCGTCGGCCGTCGCCGTCGCCGGCTCGACCACCAGCGTCGACGCGAGGGTGGCGGAGAACGGCCCGTAGAGGACGCCCGACTCGCACACCGTGTCCGGGTTGCTGCCGACGCGGATCGTGGCCGTGGCGCCCGGGTCGACGGCCTTGCCCGCCAGGTGCGCCAGCTTGCGCGCGACCAGCTTCCACAGCGGGAGGTTGTTGAGCGTCACGTGGTCCAGCGTGCCGGCGACGTCGATCACGGCCGACTCGACCTTCCCGATGTCCGGCGGCAGCTGCAGGGTCAGGTTGATCGTGGTCGGCTGGTTCGCCACCAGGTGCACGTCGACCACGGCATTCTACAGCGGGGCGACCAGGTGGATGGGCTCGTCGGGCCCGGGACCGGAGCCGCCACCGCCGCCGCAGCCGGCGACAAGGAGCAGGGCCAGCGCGCCGACGATGGCCGCGACCCCGGCGCGGGGGCGGCGACGGCTGACGGGGGTGCGGGGTGCGCGCGGCATGGCTTCCTCCTGGGTGGTGGTGCGGTCCCGCGTCCGTGAGGGCGGCCTGGCGCGGGGTCGGGTAAGCGACCGCCTGACGATATCATACGGAGATGGTGTGAGACAACGGGGTGGGGCCCGTGGCCGCCAGCGGGCGTGGATTTCCTTGCCGTGGTTGAACTTGGCCGCCTGGACGTTTACGATGCACACCATGAACCGCAGGCACACAGGATCCCATCGCCACCCCCTCAAGGGCCTCCAGATCCTGCACGAGGACCAGGACCTCCTCGTGGTCTGCAAGGAACCCGGCCTGCTCACGGTGAGCTGGGACGGCGACCGGAACCCCACTGCCGAGCGCCTGCTCACCAGCTACCTGCGCAAGGGCAGCAACCGCTCGTGGATCCGCGCCTACACCGTCCACCGGCTCGATCGTGAGACGTCAGGCCTGCTCATCTTCGCGAAGAGCGGGTTCATCCAGCAGCAACTGAAGGACAACTGGGAGGCCGTCGAGAAGCACTACACCGCGGTCGTGCACGGCAGCCTGGCCGAGAAGAGCGGGACGTTCGCCAGCTACCTGGCGGAGAACGCGGACCAGTTCGTCTATTCCACGCCCGACGCCGCCAAGGGCAAGTGGTCCGAGACGCTCTATCGCGTGGTCAGGGAGACGCCCCGCTTCAGCCTGCTGGACATCACGCTGCTGACCGGACGGAAGAACCAGATCCGCGTCCACCTCGCCGAGGCCGGGCATCCGGTTGTCGGCGATGCGAAGTACGGGAAGAAGGGGGATCGGAGCGCGCGGATGGCGCTGCATGCGCGGACGCTTTCGTTCCCGCATCCGCATGATGGGCGATTGATGGCGTTCGAGGCGCCGGTGCCGGCGGTGATCATGGGGCTGGTGGATCGGGGTTAGCGGGATCAGGCCGCGACTTGCGCCGGCGCAAGTGGGACCATCCTGCAGTGGCAACGTCTTGCGCCGCGCTACCTCGCCGCGCCCACGAACACCTGGTAGTTGCTGCAGCCCGCGTCGGTGCCCGGGGTCCCGTTGCCCCAGTTTGTCACCCAGACGTTTCCCGAGCGGTCGATGGCGATGCCGTAGGGGTAGCTGCCCTCGCCGTAGGTGGCGATCGTGGCCCCTGATGCATCCAGCTCCGTGACCTTGCTGTCCAGAGGCCCGGTCCCCGCGGTCCCGTTGCCCTTGTTCGAGATCCAGGCGTGCCCGGCGGCGTCCATGGTGATGATCTCGGGCAGGCTGCCCGCGACATAGGTGCCGACGGTGGCGCCGGACGCGCCGAGCTTCGTGACGTTGCTCTCCATCAGGCCCAGGCCCGGGGCGCCGTTGCCGTGGTTGACCACCCAGGCCTTGCCCGTGGGCGAGATGGCGATGCCCTCGGGATGGCTGCCGGCGACATAGGTGCCGAGCACGGCGCCGGCCGGGCTCAGCTTCGTGACGTTGCTCTCCATCAATCCCAGTCCCGGGATCCCGTTGCCCTTGTTCGCCACCCAGACGTTTCCCTCGGCATCGATGGCGATGCCGCCGGGCGAACTTCCCGCGACGTATGTGCCGACGACGTCACCAGCGGGATTCAACTTCGTGACGTTGGCGTCGGTTGGTCCGGTGCCGGGGACGCCCGGCGTTCCGGAGGGTGCGCCCCAGTTCGTCACCCACACGTTGCCGGCCGCGTCGATGACGATGCCGCCGGCCGGGTAGCTGCCGACGACGTACGTGCCGATGACGGCGCCGGCGGGGCTCAGCTTCGTGACGTTGCTCTCGAGCGGGCCCGTGCCCGGCGTCCCGTTGCCGTAGTTCTCCACCCAGGCGTTGCCGTCGTCATCGATGGCCACGCCCATGGGCAGGCGGCCCGCGACATACGTGCCGATCACTTCACCGGCGGGACTCAGCTTCGTGACGTTGCTGTTCGTTGCTTCCGTCCCCGGTATCCCGTTGCCCCCGTTCGTCACCCAGATGTTGCCGTCGGCATCGATGGCGTTGCCGAAGGGACGACTGCCCGCGACGATGGTGCGGATCGTGACGTTGCGGATTTCGGGGGCGTTGTCGCCGCCGCAGCCGGGAAGGGCCAGGGCGGCGAGCATCAGCAGGAGGGAGGGGGCAATGAGAAGGCCGCGGCGGTCGGAGCGAGTATGAGTTGGCTTCATGGGCCTCCGGCTTCGCCCCGGGCGTGGATCAGCCACTTGCGCCGGCGCAAGTCGGGAGCTTCGCGCTATTCCGCCGCGTCCGCGAACACCCGCACGTAATCCACGAGCATCACCTGCGGGAACACCGTCGCCGCGTTCGGCGCGCCCACCCAGTTTCCGCCCACCGCCACGTTCAGGATGATGAAGAACGGATGGTCGAACACCCACTGCGTGCCGCCGGGGATGCTGGCGGGCGTGGCGCGGTGGTAGTTGATGCCGTCGATCGACCACTTGATCTCGCTGGCGTCCCACTCGATGGCGTAGACGTGGAAGGCCTGGTCCAAGCCCGTGGCCGCCTGGTAGTCCTGCGTGATGGGATTGCCGCCCGAGTAGCCGGGGCCGTGGATGGTGCCGACCAGCGTGCGCGGGTACTGCCCGCGGTACTCCATGATGTCGATCTCGCCGCACGTGGGCCAGCCGACCTGGTCGATGTTCGATCCCAGCAGCCAGAACGCGGGCCAGATGCCCTGGCCCACCGGCAGCTTGATGCGCGCCTCGAAGCGGCCGTGCGTGCGCTCGAACAGGCCCTTGGTCTTGACGCGGGCCGAGGTGTAGGACTGGCCGGCGTAGTCCTCGCGGCGGGCGGTGATGGCCAGGTTGCCCGCGCCGTCCAGCGAGGCGTTCGACGCGAGGCTGGTGTCGTACTCGAGCTGGTTGTTGCCCCAGCCGGTGCCGACGTCGTAGCGCCATTTCGTGTTGTCCAGGCGGGTGCCGGCCGTGCCGTCGAATTCGTCGGACCACACCTGGTTCCAGACGACGGGCTTGGCTTCCTCGCTGCAGCCGGGAGAGGCCGCGAGCGCGAGCAGCGCAAACAGTGCGGTCAGGCGCGTGTACTTCATGACGTCGCCACTCCGTTGGCGCCGGCGTCGACGCGCGGGAACAGGCGCGAGTCGGCCAGCGCGGCCTTCAGCACCATTGTCGAGGCGCCCACCGCGATGCCCAGGTCGCCCAGGCCGCCGGCGCGGATCTCGGCCGCGGCCACCGAGCTGACCAGCGTGCGGCTGACGATCGTCTCGCGCAGCGGCACCAGCAGCAGGTCGCCCAGGCGCGCGAGCATGCCGCCGATGATGACCATCGACGGGTTCATGATGTTCAACAGGCCGGCCACGGCGCGGCCCAGGTGCGCCGCGGCTTCCTGGGCCACCTGCAGCGCGAGGGGGTCGCCGGCCAGGGCGGCGTTCTCCAGCTCGACGATCGTAATGATACGCCCGGCCAGGGGGCTGTCGGGGAACGAGGGGGCCAATTCGGCGGCGCGCTCGACCAGGGCCGGTGCGCCCACCAGCGTGACCAGGCAGCCGCGCAGGCCGCACAGGCAGGGCTTGCCCTGCGAGTCGATGGACAGGTGGCCGATCTCGCCCGCCACGCCCGTGGCGCCGCGGTAGATCTCGCCGGCGATGACGTGGCCCGAGCCGATGCCCATCGCCAGCTTGATGAAGGCGAGGTCGTCGACGCCCTGGCCCGCGCCCCACCAGTGTTCGGCCAGCGCGCCCAGGTTGGCGTCGTTGTCGACCATCAGGGGCACGCCGAATTTCCGCGCCACGACGTCCAGGCCCAGCCGGCCTTCCCAGGCGGGCAGGACAACGGTCGACGCGCGGTCGGGATGCGAGGGGTCCACGGGACTGGCGACGGCCACGCCGATGCCCACCAGGGGGCGGTCGCCCGCAGCGGGGGCGGCCAGGCAGATGGCGCAGAGTTCCTCGATCAGCGCGCGGGTGCCGACCGGGTCGGTGCGCACGTCGTGGTCGCGCGAGATCCACATCAGCACGCGGCCGCGCAGGTCGGTCAGGGCGACCACGACGTGCGTGGCGCCCATCTCGACGCCGAGGATCACGCAGGCATCGTCCTGGAACTCGAGCACGATGGGGCGGCGCCCGCCGCGCGAGGGGCCTTCGCCGACCTCGGCGACGATGCCCATGGGCAGGATCTCGCCCACGATCTCCGAGACCGTGGAGCGCGAGAGCCCGGCCAGGCCGGCGATCTCGGCGCGCGAGATGCGCTTTTTCTGCCAGATCAGGCGCAGGACGGCATCCGCGAGGGGACGCGGGCGGTCAGGGTCCGTGCGGCGCAGGCCCTTCCAGCTGAGATCCTCGTTGTACATCCGGCCTTCGACCCTCCCAGGTCACGTCACCCGCGGCCGAATCTACTTGTGCCAGTAGATATTGTCCACCAGCACAAGCGGCGCGTCGGTCGTGCTGAGCACCAGCTGGCCAATATGGTTCTTCACCAGGCTGACGTTGAACGGGAAGCTGGACAGCGGGATGTCCAGCGACGACCAGCCGCCGGGGTTGAACGCCGGCGTCGAGGCGGCGTCCAGCGTGACCTCGGCCTGCCCGTTCATCGTGCCGTTGTTGGTGGCGTAGTTGACCAGCTTCACCTTGAACGTGGTGCCCACCGGCGCGAAGACGTCCAGGTGCAGGTGCGTCATCTGCGAGATGTCGACGGTCTGCGTCTGGAAGACGATGCCGACGAAGTTCAGCGTCGAGTACATGATCGAGACATCGTTGCCGACGGCATAGTTCTCGTTCTGGGTCGTCGAGAACTGCCAGTGCGGGTTCCAGCTGGTGACCGGCCAGTTGCCGTAGGTGTCGCTGTACAGCGAGATCACGCTGGTGTCCGGCAGGGTCGGCGCGGGCGCCGCCTCGCTGGGCGGCGTGTAGGCGTTCAGCGCGACGGCGCCGACGACGTCCACCGTCTTGAGGATGCCGTCCGGCTGGGTCGTCTGCATCGTGCCGGTGATGCTGGCCGTGCCCGAGCCGACGACGCGCACGTTCCGGCCCTGCACGACGGCGACCGCCGGGTCGGACGACACGAAGTCGAAGTAGCCGGGCATGTGGTTGACGGTCACATCCGCGCCGCCCACCTTGAACACCGTCGAAATGCCGTCGATCGTGGCCGTCCCGCCCACGAAATACTGCTTCGTGGCCGCGGTGATCGTCGGGTGCACCTCGGTGATCGTCGACAGGTTCTCGAAGTGGATGTCGTCGAACCAGAGCGAGTGGCCGTTCTGCAGCTGGGCCTCGTAGCCCTCGGCGATGGTGAACATGCCGCGCTCGGCGATCATCTTCTGCGGCGCCGGGATGGGGATCACGACCTGCTGCCAGGCATTGTTGACGATCACGGACGCACGGCCGGCCGACAGCAGCGAGGTGCCGGTGTTGTCGTTGCCGAAGCCGACCTCGTTGAGCTGCGTGTTGGCGCTCGAGCGCACCCAGAACACCAGCGCGTTGTAGTCGGCCAGGTCGCGCGGCGCACCGGACGTCAGCACGCCGCCCGCGTAGCCGCCCAGCGCCGAGCCGTTGGGCGGCACGACGACCTTCCACGAGTAGCGGCTGTTGTACGCGTACAGCGAGTCGATGCTGGCCGCATAGACGTCGGTGGCGGAGAACGCCTGGAAATAGACGTCGTCGTCGAAGGCCTCGTCGAAGACCACCGGCTCGATGCGCGCGCGCGCGACATCCAGGCCGGCGACATCGCGGGCGCCGCAACCGGACAGGAAGGCCAGGGCGGCGGCCAGGGCCACCAGCAGCAGGGGCAGCAGCATCGCGACGGTCCGGCGACGGGTCGTATTCACGGGGTCCTCCACGCGGGAAGGGGTGCCGCCCCACGCCGGGACTTTGTTCGGCGGGGGTGATGTGGCCTTTGTACGGTGGCCGATCAAAGTATGCTTCAGGGGGTGGGGGTGTCAAGCGGTCAGGAGCGGCGGCCATCGATATTCGGCGCGCCGCCCGCCGGCCGGCAGATTGGGGCTGGCAGCCCGCCATTGATCAGCTATGGTCAACAGGATGCCAGTGCTTCCGGACCCCGGGGCCCCGGCTGCGGATCGGTTTCCGCGGCACACACATAATAGATGACAGGGGAGGATATCCCAATGACCCGTCGCGACCCCATCGTGGTGATCCTGCTGACGATCGTGACCCTCGGCTTCTACGCCGTGTTCTGGTTCTACTGGACCAAGAACGAGATGCGCGCGCGCGGCGCCGACATCCCCACCTTCCTGCTCTATTTCCTCCCGCTGGTGAACTACTACTGGCTGTGGAAGTGGTGCGAGGGCGCCGAGATGGTCACCGCCCGCCGCATGAGCAGCGGGACGGCGTTCCTGCTCATCTTCTTCCTGGGCATCATCGGCGGGGCCATCGTCCAGAACTCGTTCAACCAGCCCGCGGCCTGAGCGCCGTTATTGCGGACCGACGGCGTCACCTGACACGAAGGTGCGGGTGACGCCGGTCCGCAGCAGCTGCGCCGGCGGACAGCTGACCGGGTCATCGCCCAGCACCACGAGATCAGCCCGATACCCCACCGCAATCACCCCAAGCTCCTTCTCCTGAAACCCCGCCCAGGCCCCTCCTGCCGTGTACAGCCACAACGCCGTCCGTCCATCCACGGCCTCTTCCGCCCGCCAACCGCCGACCGGCGTCCCGTCCGGATGCATCCTGGTCCGCGCCGCATACAGCCCTTCCAGGGGCTCCACCTTCTCGACGGGGAAGTCGGTGCCGTAGCACATGTGCGCCCCGCTCTTCAGCAGCGACTGCCACGCATACGCGCCCGCCAGCCGCTCGTCGCCCAGCCGCTCATCCGCCCAGTCCATGTCGCTGGTGCAGTGCGTCGGCTGCATCGCGGCGATCACGCCCAGCTTGCCGAAGCGGGGGATGTCGGCGGGAGCCAGGATCTGCGCGTGCTCCACGCGCCAGCGCGCATCCTTCAGCTTCAGTTCGCCCAGCACCTGTTCGTACAAGTCCAAGACCAGCCGATTGCCTGCATCCCCGATCGCATGCGTGCAGACCTGGAACCCGGCCGCGCCCATCGAGCGCATGATCGCGCGCATCTCGTCGGGCGTCGTGACCGGCAGCCCGCGATGGCCCGGCTTGTCGCTGTAGTCCTGCAGCAGCAGCGCGCCGCGGCTGCCCAGCGCGCCGTCGGCATACAGCTTCACCGCGCGCAGCGTCAGCATGCCGTCGGGCGACGCGTAGGGCCCTTCCTTCAACGCGGCCGCCAGCGTCGCCGGGTCGTCCGCGTACATCCCGTACACGCGCACCCCGAGTTTGCCCTCGGCCGCCATCTTGCGCATCACCTGCGCGTGCGACCACGAAATGCCGGCGTCGTGCACGCAGGTCACGCCCAGCTTCAGGCAGTGCGCGGCGGCCAGCTGGAGGCGGCGGCGGATCTCGGCCTCGTCCGGCCCCGGGATGGCGCCCGTGGCCAGGCTGACGGCGTTGTCGATGAGGATGCCCGTGGGCTCGCCGTGCTCGTCGCGCACGATCTCGCCGCCGACCGGGTCCTTCGTCGCCGCCGTGATGCCGGCCGCTTCGAGCGCCGCCGTGTTGGCCCACGCCGCATGGCCGTCGACGCGCCGCAGCAGCACCGGCCGCGTGTCGCACACGGCGTCGAGCACGGCGCGGGTCGGCCACTCCTTGACGGCCCAGTCGTTCTGGTCCCAGCTGCGGCCCTCGAGCCAGCCCGTGCCCGGCGCTGCTGCTGCGGCGTCCGCCACCATCTGCGCGATCTGCGTCGGCGACGTCGTGTCGCGCAGGTCCACCTGCGCGAGCGCCTTGCCCAGCCCCTCGAAGTGGGCGTGGCTGTCGATGAAGCCGGGGATGACGGTGCCGCCCTCAAGATCGATGACGCGCGCGCCATCCCGGGCCAGCGCCAGCGCACCCGCATCATCACCCACGTAGAGGATGCGACCGGCGGCCACCGCGACCGCCGTGGGGGCGGGCACGGGCTCGGGATCGAGCATCGTCAGCACGTGGCCGTGGTGCAGGACCAGGTCGGCGCGGGGCGCGGCAAACTCACTTGCGCCGGCGCAACTCGCATCCGCGGCGCAAAGCAGGCAGGCCAGACCGACGGGGGCCAGGGCGCGGGGCAGCAGGGACATCGGGGATCCTTTCGGATGAGGTTCAAGCCGCCAGCATAACGACGACCGGGCCCGATGTCTCGCGCGGTTGTGCCGCCCCGGCCACCCGGTGTACAGTGCGCGGCGACAGCCGCACCGCGACCGCCAGCCGAAGGAACCTGACCCCATGCCGCGCAAGCCCGCGAACATCGCCCCCGCCGTCGTGGCCGCCACCGTCGACCTGCGCGACGCCGTGAACAAGTGCCGCTTTCCCGAGCCGGTGGCCCATGTCTACAACCCGCTCGACTACGCCTGGGCCCTGCACGAGCAGTACCTCACCCGGTGGGGCGCCACGCCCCGGCGCGTGCTGTTCCTGGGCATGAACCCGGGGCCGTGGGGGATGGCGCAGACCGGCGTGCCGTTCGGCGAGGTGGCCGCGGTGAAGGACATCCTCCACCTGGACGGCGTGGTCGGCAGGCCGAAGCAGGAGCATCCCAAGCGCATCGTCGAGGGGCTGGCCTGCACGCGCTCGGAAGTCAGCGGCCGGCGCCTGTGGGGCTTCTTCGACCAGCAGTGCGGCGGCGCCGAAGGCTTCTTCCGCGAGCACATCGTCCTGAACTACTGCCCGCTGGTGTTCATGGAAGAATCCGCGCGCAACCTGACGCCCGACAAGCTGCCGGCCGCGTCGGCGGCGCCGCTGTTCAAGGCGTGCGATGCGTGGCTGCGCCGGGTCATCGACCTCTATCAACCGGAGTTCGCCGTGGGCGTGGGCGCATTCGCGCGCAAGAAGCTCGAGGCGCTGTATGCCGCCGGCGTGCCGGTCGCACACACGCCCGCCGCCTTCGGCACCCTGCTGCACCCGAGCCCGGCCAGTCCCGCCGCCAACCGGGGCTGGGAAGCTGCCGCGCTGGTCCAACTGAAAGATCAGGGAATCTGGCTCTGAGCCCTTGCCAGCGGGACGCTTTGAACGTACATAATCATTAAGTAACATTTCGCCACTAGGTGCGACATCCTGTGGCAAGCGCGGTGGGGGTCCCTGGAGGGGCATCGTCGGCGAGGCCTGCAAACCCTCCCGGCGAGGTAAATCGGGTCCGATCGGGACGAGAATGCGTGTTGGGCGAGCATGCACCTCAAAACGATCGGACCCGTATTTCTTTATTTCATAATGAGTTGCCGGGCAGGCGCGAGGTTCATGCGGATTCAGGCCGGGAAGCCAAAGAATCTTCAGAAACTTTTGCCGGTTCTCTTACGGATTCCCGCAATATACTTCTAGGAACAGCATTAGTGGGGGATGGGGGGACCCGCTCCGCCGATGCGCAGCGGATGACGAGCTTCCGGAGCCTGCAAGCCCGGAATCGATGGGATCCGGCCGGGACGGCAATGCGTGTTGGGCGAGCACGCATGCCAGAACGGCCGGGTCTTTTTTTGCCCGGCGGCGAACGCTGATCCGGTGAATCAGTCGCGCATCTGCTGCAGCGACGTCACTCCGCCCAGCCCTGCCCTGATCGCGCGGATCCCGTCGACCGCCGCGCGCCCTCCCGACAATGTCGTGATGCACGGGATGTCGAGCGCGCGCGCCTCGCGCCGGATGGCGCTCTCGTCGAAGCGGCTCTTCTTGCCCAGCGGCGTGTTGATCACCATCTGCACCTGCCCGCCGCGGATCAGCTCGCCGATGTGCGGCGCGCCTTCGCCCACCTTCGGCACGCTCGCCGCCGCCAGCCCGCGCTCGTTCAGGAACCGCGCCGTGCCGCCGGTGGCCAGCAGCGCGTAGCCCAGCTGCGCCAGGTCGCGCGCGATGGGCAGCACCGCCTCCTTGTCGAAGTCGTTCACGCTGATGAACACCGTGCCGCCGTCGGGCAGGCCCTGCCCGCAGGCCAGCTGCGCGCGCGCGAACGCCTCGCCGAAGTCGCGACCGACACCCATCACCTCGCCGGTGCTCTTCATCTCGGGGCCCAGGATGTGGTCGGTCAGCGGGAAGCGGCGGAACGGGAAGACCGGGCCCTTGACGAAGACGCGGCCCGCGGGCACCGGCGCCTCGCCCATCGCGACGCCCTGGCTGACCAGCGACTGCCCCATCATGCAGCGCGTGGCGATGCGCGCCAGCGGCACGCCGGTGGCCTTCTCCAGGAACGGCACCGTGCGCGAGGCGCGGGGGTTGATCTCGATGACGTGGATGACGCCCTGGTGGCTGGCGAACTGGATGTTCATCAAGCCGACCACGCCCAGCGAGCGCGCCAGGCGCCGCGTGTACACGGACATCAACGCCAGTTCCGACGCGTTCGTCTTGTAGGGCGGCAGCACGGCGAAGCTGTCGCCGCTGTGGATGCCGCACTCCTCGATGTGCTGCATGATGCCGCCGATCAACACGTCGTTGCCGTCGCACACGGCATCGACGTCGAACTCGACGGCGTCCTCCAGGAACTGGTCGATGAGCACCGGGTGTTCGCCGCTGACGATGGCGGCCACCTGGAACCACTCGCGCAGCTGTGCCTCGTCGTAGACCACGCGCATGGCGCGGCCACCCAGCACGTAGCTCGGGCGCACCATCACCGGGTAGCCGATGTCGGCAGCCACGGCGCAGGCCGTCTCCAGGTCTCGCGCGTTGCCCGAGCGCGGCGTGGGGATGTCCAGGTCGGCCAACAGGCGCCCGCAGCGCGCGCGGTCCTCGGCGCGGTCGATGGCTTCCATGCCGGTGCCCAGCAGGTTGACGCCCGCCTCGTGCAGCGCACGCGCCAGGTTCAGCGGCGTCTGCCCGCCCAGGGTGACGATGACGCCCTCGGGCTTCTCCACCTCGATGATGTGCATCACCTCTTCGAACCGCAGCGGCTCGAAGTAGAGGCGGTCCGAGAGGTCGTAATCGGTGCTGACGGTCTCGGGGTTGCAGTTGACCAGGATGGCCTCGATGCCGTCGGCGCGCAGCGCCTGCACGGCGTGGCAGCAGCAGGTGTCGAACTCGATGCCCTGGCCGATGCGGTTGGGGCCGCTGCCCAGCACGATCACCTTGCGGCGGTCGGTGGGCAGGCTCTCGCACGGGCCGTCCTCCCACGTGGAGTAGAGGTACGGCGTCGTCGTCGGGAACTCGCCCGCGCACGTGTCCACGCGCCGGAACACCGGGCGCAGGCCCTGTGCCTGCCGCGCCGCCAGCACCAGCGCGGTGCGCAGCGTGATCGTGGTCGATTCGTCGGCGGCCTGCGCCTGCCCGCGGTCCCACTGCAACAGGCGCGCGATGCGCCGGTCGCTGAAGCCCTCGCGCTTGGCCTCGCGCAGCAGGTCGCACGGCAGCTCGGACAGCGTGTAGCTGCGCAGGCGGCCCTCGACCTCCATCAGGCGGGCCAGGTTGTCCAGGAACCAGGGGTCGATGCCGGTCAGGCGGTGCAGCTGCTCGGGCTCGAGCCCGCGGCGCATCGCCTCGTGCAGGTCGGCCAGGCGGCCCTGCCGCGGGCGCATCAGGTCGCGGGCCAGTTCCTCGTGTGTGCGGCCGCTGGCGCGGCTTTCCCAGCCGTCCAGGCCCAGCTCCAGCGAGCGCAGCGCCTTCTGGAACGCCTCGCGGAAGGTGCGGCCGATGGCCATCACTTCGCCCACCGACTGCATGGTGGTGCCCAGGCGGTCGGGCGTGCCGGGGAACTTCTCGAAGGCCCAGCGCGGCACCTTCACCACGGTGTAGTCCAGCGTCGGCTCGAAGCAGGCGCTGCTGGTGCCGGTGATCTCGTTCGGCAGCTCGGGCAGCGTGTAGCCCACGGCCAGCAGCGCCGCCACCTTGGCGATGGGATAGCCGGTGGCCTTGCTGGCCAGCGCGCTGCTGCGGCTGACGCGCGGGTTCATCTCGATGACCAGCGAGCGGCCCGTCTCCGGGTCCACCGCGAACTGCACGTTGCTGCCGCCGGTCACGACGCCCACGGCGTCGAGCACCTTCAGCGAGTCGTTGCGCAGGCGCTGGAACTCGCGGTCGGTCAGGGTCTGCGCCGGGGCCACGGTGACGCTGTCGCCGGTGTGCACGCCCATCGCGTCGAAGTTCTCGATGCTGCAGACGATGATGCCGTTGCCGACGTGGTCGCGGATGACCTCGAGTTCGTATTCCTTCCAGCCGAGCACCGACTCCTCGACCAGCACGCTGCCCACGGGCGAGGCGGCGATGCCCTCGCGCAGCATCTCGCGCAGCTCCGCCTCGTCGTGGGCGATGCCGCTGCCGGCGCCGCCCAGCGTGAAGCTGGCGCGCAGGATCATCGGGAAGGTCAGCTCGGCCATCGCGCGGGGCACCTGGTCGTCGGCCGTCAGCAGCAGGCTGCGCGGCGTCTCCAGCCCGATGGCCGCCATCTGCTGCTTGAACAGCTCGCGGTCCTCGGCCAGGCGCACGGTGCGCGGGCTGGCGCCGATCAGTTCCACGCCGTGGCGCGCCAGCACGCCGCTGTCGGCCAGCTCGACCGCCAGGTTCAGGCCCGTCTGGCCGCCCACGGTCGGCAGCAGCGCGTCGGGCTTCTCGGCGATGATGACCTGTTCGAGCATGTCGCAGGTCAGCGGCTCGATGTACGTGGCGTCGGCCACCTCGTCGTCGGTCATGATCGTCGCGGGGTTGCTGTTGACCAGCACCACGCGGTAGCCCTCGCGCTTGAGCGCGCGCACGGCCTGCGTGCCCGAGTAGTCGAACTCCGAAGCCTGGCCGATCACGATGGGCCCCGAGCCGACGACGAGAATGGTGTGGAGGTCAGTTCGCCGCGGCATGGCTCTTCCTTCCCGTGGCGGACTGCATACGGCGCGCGCGCATCATCGCGTCGAACGCATGGAACAGGTGCAGGCTGTCGCTCGGGCCGGGCGCCGCTTCGGGGTGGAACTGGACCGAGAAGACGTCGCGACCGACGGCGCGCAGGCCCTCGATGGAGCGGTCGTTCAGGCTGATGTGCGTGATGTGGACCAGGTCGGGATTCAGGCTCCCGTCGGGCACGGCGTAGTTGTGGTTCTGGCTGGTGATCTCGACGCGGCCGGTGGCCAGGTTGTGCACCGGGTGGTTGGCGCCGTGGTGGCCGAAGGGCAGCTTCACGGTGGTGGCGCCCAGCGCGCGGGCCAGCAGCTGGTGGCCCAGGCAGATGCCGAAGATGGGCACGTTCGCGGCGAGCAGGTCCTCGACCGTCTGCACCAGATGCGGCAGCGAAGCCGGGTCGCCCGGGCCGTTGCTCAGGAACACGCCCTCGGTGCCGGCCGCCAGCAGTTCGGCCGCGGGGGTGCGCGCCGGGAAGACGCGCACGCGGCAGCCGGCGTCGACCAGGCAGTCGAGGATGCTCTTCTTGACGCCGCAGTCCAGCACGGCCACTTCACAGGGATCGGCCACCGAAGGCTGGCGCTCGTACAGCGCGGCCGTGGCGCAGGTGACGCGGCCCACCCAGTCGACCGCGGCGATGTCCGGCAGGGCGCGGGCGCGCTCGATCAGCTCCTGCGGGTCGCCGGCGCCGACGAAGCCGCGGCAGGTGCCGCCGTCCCGGATGGCGATCGTCAGCGCGCGCGTGTCGATATCCGACACGGCGGGTACGCCGGCGCGCCGCAGCAGGTGGTCGAGGTTGTGTTCGCTGCCGCGGTGGTAGTTGCGGCGGCAGAAGTCGCGCACGACGACGGCGCGCGGGTGCACCCGCGCCGACTCGCTGTCGCCCGCGTGCACGCCGTAGTTGCCGATGTGCGCGGCGGTGAACACCACGACCTGGCCGGCATAGCTGGGGTCGGTCAGGATCTCCTGGTAGCCGGTCATCCCGGTGTGGAAAACCACTTCGCCGCCGGCGGCCAGCGGTGCGCCCAGGAGCCGGCCGGTGAAGATCCGGCCGTCTTCGAGCACGATATGTCCGCGCATCAGCCCTGCCCCGCGGCCGCGCGCAAGCCGGTGCCGTGCGGCACCTCGTGCATCACCAGGGCGATGCGGTCCATCGGGTCGATCAGCGTGTCGGTGACCTTTTCCAGGCCCATCAGGTACTGCAGCAGGCGCCCGAGGTCGAGGCTGAGGTGGGCGCGGCCTTCCAGAACCTCGCCTTCCATCGTCACCCCGGCGTAGGGCAGGATGTACTCGATGCCCTCGCGGATCGACGGCGCCGGCGCCGCGGCCGTGCCCTCGAGCATGTGCGGGCGCGGCTGGTGCCGGACCTGGATCGGAAGATTACCGCAATGCCGCAGCAGCGTGGCCTTGGCCGCCATGTGGAGGGGCTCGCCCAGCCGCAGGTCCCAGCCCTTGGTGCGCAGCACGGCCAGGGCCTCGTCGTATTCGAGGCAGGCGTGCTCGCAGCGCAGCATGCGGTCCAGGCGCGTCACGTCGCGGCCGCCCAGCAGGTCGGCGCCGAGGTCGGCGGCCACGAACCGCAGCAGGTCGCGCTGCACGGCAGCCAGTTCGTCCAGGGTGATGCCGGAGCGGGCGGCTTCCATCTGCTTGAAGCCGCGCATGTGCTTGGGCTCCATCCGGCCGCCGGGGGGCAGGATCTCCGATTCGCACCACACGGCGTCGAAGCCCAGCTCGAGCATGCCCGACAGCTGCACGTGCGCCGGGTGGTCGGCCAGGGCCGTGACCGGCATCTCGTGGTAGCCCTCGTCCAGGAAGAACTCGCGGATGCGGCGGACGACGCGGTTGTGGATGGCAAGCCGACGGGCCAGGGGGCGTGGGCGCCCGGGCGCTTCGAACATGACGGATGTGCGGGGAGTGGGCGCGCTGGGCTGATTGGGCGCGCTGGGATCTGGCCCCGGCGAGGGGCTCGCGGCGGTCATCATGGCGGGTCTCCTTTTGACGCTCTCAGACGTCAGTTAAAGGGCGGCCGCAGGATAACCGGAGGACCGCAGCCTGTCAAGCGCGCCGGCGGCAGCGGAAAGGGCGCAGACAAGCACGGATATTGCTTTGTTGCTCTCAAGCCGTTGTAAACGCAAGTCTTGCGTACAGCGGGCGGCCCAGCGCTGCCCGGAATCCGGCCAGAGGGGGATCGCAGATGTCCAGTTTTGTCCCGAACGACCACGCCGGCGCCGCGACACCTGATGTTTCGATCATCATCCCGGTCTTCAACAAACTGTCCCTGACCCGCGCCTGCCTGGAGTCGATCCGGCGGGAGGGGGCCACCGTTTCGGTCGAAATCGTGGTCGTGGACAACGGTTCGTCCGACGGCAGCCGCGAGTGGCTTGCCAGGCAGGAGTCCGAAGGCCGCCTGCGCGCGGTGATCAGCCCCGAGAACCTGGGCTTTGCGCGCGGGTGCAACCTAGGGGCGTCCCAGGCTCGCGGACGGTACCTGCTGTTCCTGAACAACGACATGGAAGTGACCCCCGGCTGGCTGGAGCCCCTGGTCGCCACGCTGGACTGCGATCCGGACGCGGCTGTCGTCGGCGCGCGCCTGCTGTTCGCCGACGAAACCATCCAGCACGGCGGCGTGGCGCTGGTCCGCGTCACGAAGGATGGCTCGACGCATATCGGTGGACTGCACATGTCCTACCAGAAGCCGGCCGACCACCATGGCGCGTGCAACGCACAGCTGATGCAGATCGTCACCGGCGCCTGCCTGCTCATCAGGCCAGGGGTGTTCGCGGAGGTCGGCGGCTTCGACGACCGCTACTGGAACGGCAACGAGGATGTCGACCTCTGCCTGAAGGTGCGCGAACTGGGCTGGGACGTTGTCTACCGCGGCGAGTCGGTGGTCTACCACTACGAATCGCAGAGCGGCCCGGAGCGCTTCAGCCAGGTCGAACACAACATCAAGCTGTTCAACGACATCTGGTTCGACCGGGCCCAACCCGACTTTGAGCAGTCCGAGGACAACCGCTTCACGCCTACGCAGCACAACCACATCCGGCCGTATGCCGCGCCGCGGCTTCTGTACCACGACCGGCGGCGCGTGGGCCACGGGGCCACGACCGTGACGGACCCGCGCGTGTCGATCATCGTCGTGACCTTCAACGCCCTTGAGCACACGCAGCGTTGCGTGGACTCGCTGTTGCGCCATACCGATGCCCGGCACGAGCTCATCTTCGTCGACAACGGCTCGACCGACGGCACCGTGCCGTGGCTGGAGGAGTTCGGGCGCCGCGAGCCTCGCGCACAGGTGATCATCAACGGCGCCAACCTGGGCTTCGCCGGCGGCAACAATGTGGGCCTGGCGGCTGCGGGCGGCGACTTCATGCTGCTTCTCAACAGCGACACCGTCGTGACCGACGGCTGGCTGGACCGCCTGTTGCGCCCCACCGTGGCCGACGAGCGGGTGGGCCTGGTCGGGCCGGTGACCAACAACATCACCGGCACGCAGCGACTGGCCGCGGTAGGCTACGACACGGCGACCCTCGAGGGCCTGGACGCGTTCGCGGCAGAGCACGCGCGCATACACGAGGGCCGCGCCGAACAGGCGATGTGGATTGTCGGCTTCTGCCTGCTGATTCGTCGCGAAGTGGTCGAACGCATGGGCGGCCTGGACGAGATCTTCGGGCAGGGCAACTACGAGGACACCGACTACTGCCTGCGCGCTTTCCTCGCAGGCTACCGTGCCGTGGTGGCGCATGACTGCTTCATCCACCACGTGGGCAGCGCCAGCTTCGACGCCGCGGGCGTGGACTATGCGGCGCAGATCGCGGACAAGTACGAGATCTTCCGCCGTAAGTGGAACGTCGACGATACGAAGCTGGGCGCCGACCAGTTCAATCTGGCCGGCATCATCGGCAGCGGCATGATCGCCCCGGTGCAGTTCCGCCCGCTGCCTCCTTCGACGCACTATGCGCAGGTGCGCCTGCCCGAGTGGGAAGCGCAGGCCTGGCTGGGCCGGGCCGAGTCGGCTTTCGCGCGCGGGGCGCTGGGCGAGGCCGAGCTGCTGCTGCGGGCGGTGCTGGGCCTGCGGCCGGACTGGTCGCGGGCGGCCAACGACCTGGCCTGCGTGCTGTGGCAGCGCGACCCGCGCGGCGACGGCGGCCGCGAGGCCGCACGCCTGCTCGAAGCCGCCCTGGCGCTCGACCCCGACGACGAGGATGCGCGCTGGAACCTGGCGGAGATGGCGGGCCGGCATGAAGAGGCCGCCCTGGCTGCGCACCCCTAGGGTCGCGGCGAAGGCGGCCGGGAAACGGACGACGGGGGCGCCTGCGGGCGCCCTCGCGCGTCGGGGATCAGACCAGCACGGTCTCCACGTGGTGGGCGAACTCGCGCCGGTTCTTCTGCAGGACGCTTTTCTTGACCACGCCCATCTCGGTCAGGACCTCGCACAGGCCCGGACGCACGCTGCGCTGGTCTTCCAGCACCTGTTCCATGTCGCGGCGCTCGAGGTAGCCCATGAAGACGGCCTGCTCGCCGAAGCGCAGTCCGGTCTCCGGCTGCTCGGCCAGGATCGCGAACACCTGCTTCATGTTCAGCAGGCCCTTCTTGAGGGCGAGGCGGCCGAACGGCGGCGTCCGGCGGCGCTGCTCGTCCAGCGCGTAGAGGGCGTCCTCGGCGGAGATGACGTTGGTATCGACCAGGAACTGGGCGAAGGCTTCGCTGAATCGCAGGTCATCCATCAGCACGATACTCCCGGGTTGCCGGCCGCGAAGGGGCGGCCGGGCGCCACAAGTCAGTTGACGAAAAGATTATCGGCACCCTGCGACGCCACTTGACCGGCAGGTTTCACGCCCCCGGACCGGGGCCCCGGGGGGCGCCGGCCGCTTGTCGGCCCAGCCCGGTTGCGCTATCTTCGGCGGTCAGGGCGCTTGCCGGCGCGGCGGCGCCCTCATCCCGGTATCCCCAAGGAGCGGCCATGGCCCACCACATGATCTCGAAGCTGCTGAAGGGCGAAGTGCCCGTCGGCGAGACCGTCACCATCAAGGGCTGGGTGCGCACCCGGCGCGACTCGAAGGCCGGCCTCAGCTTCATCAACGTGCACGACGGCACCTGCTTCGCGCCGCTGCAGGTGGTGGCCCCCAGCGAGCTGCCCAACTACGCCACCGAGGTGGCGAAGCTGGGCGCCGGGTGTTCGGTCATCGTCACGGGCGAGCTGGTCGCGTCGCAGGGCCAGGGCCAGAACGTCGAGTTGAAGGCGATCGCGATCGAGGTCGTGGGCTGGGTCGACGACCCGGAGACCTACCCGATGCAGCCGAAGCGCCACTCGATGGAGTACCTGCGTGAGGTGGCGCACCTGCGCTCGCGCACGAACGTCATCGGCGCCGCCACGCGCGTGCGCAACTGCCTGGCGCAGGCCGTGCACCGGTTCTACCACGAGCGCGGTTTCTACTGGATCCACACGCCGATCATCACCGCCAGCGATTGCGAGGGCGCCGGCGAGATGTTCCGCGTCTCCACGCTGGACCTGGCCAACCTGCCGCGCACGCCCGACGGCAAGGTCGACTACAGCCAGGACTTCTTCGGCCGTGAGGCCTTCCTGACCGTGTCCGGCCAGCTGAACGTCGAGACGTACTGCTGCGCGCTCAGCCGGGTCTACACCTTCGGGCCCACGTTCCGCGCCGAGAACAGCAACACCAGCCGGCACCTGTCGGAGTTCTGGATGATCGAGCCGGAGATCGCGTTCGCCGACCTGAAGGCCGACGCGGACCTGGCCGAGGATTTCCTGCGGTACATCTTCAAGGCCGTGCTGGACGAGCGCGGCGACGACATGGCGTTCTTCGCCGAGCACGTCGACAAGGAGGCGGTCAGCCGCCTGGAGTCGTTCGTCGAGAGCAGCTTCGAGCGCATGGACTACACGCAAGCGATCGAGGCGCTGGGCAAGGCGCCGCGCAAGTTCGAGTTCCCGATCAGTTGGGGCATGGACCTGCAGTCCGAGCACGAGCGCTACCTGTGCGAAGAGCTGTGCAAGCGACCGGTCGTCGTCATGAACTACCCGAAGGACATCAAGGCCTTCTACATGCGCCTGAACGAGGACGGCCGCACCGTGGCCGCCATGGACGTGCTGGCGCCGGGCATCGGCGAGATCATCGGCGGCAGCCAGCGCGAGGAACGCCTGGACGTGCTGGACGCGCGCCTGGACGAGATGAAGCTGCCGAAGGAAGTGTACTGGTGGTACCGCGACCTGCGGCGGTACGGCACCGTGCCGCACGCCGGCTTCGGGCTGGGCTTTGAGCGGGCGGTCAACTACGTCACGGGCATCGCCAACATCCGGGACGTGATCCCGTACCCGCGAGCGCCGAAGTCGGCGGAGTTCTGATCGACACTGCTGAGCGAGACGGCGGGGCCTGCGGGCCCCGCCGCCGTTTTCAACCAAGGCGCCGCCCGCGGCGCGCAACCTGACCGGGAGACCGCATGACGGGTGGACACCCCAAGGGCCTGCAGGTCCTCTTCTATACCGAGATGTGGGAGCGCTTCAGCTACTACGGCATGCGCGCCATCCTCGTGCTCTATATGACCCGGGCGCTGGGCTTCGACGTGGCGCGGGCCTCGAGCGTCTACGGCAACTTCACGGGCATGGCCTACCTGATGCCCCTGGCCGGCGGCTACATCGCCGACCGCTGGTGGGGCAACCGGCGCTCGATCCTGGTCGGCGCCATGGTCATGGCCCTGGGCCAGTTCCTGATGTTCCTGGGCGCCTCGAACTACGCGAACGCTGCGGTGGCCGTGCCGATGCTGTGGGTCGGGCTGGGCGTCATCGTCTGCGGCACGGGCCTGTTCAAGGCGAACATCTCGTCGATGGTGGGCTCGCTCTACGCCGCGGAGGACCGCCGCAAGGACTCGGCGTTCACCATCTTCTACATGGGCATCAACATCGGCGCCTTCCTGGCGCCGCTCGTGTGCGGCGGCCTGGGCGACACGGGCCGGCCGTCGGACTTCCGCTGGGGCTTCCTGGCGGCCGCCGTCGGCATGACGGCCGCGACGATCATCTTCCAGCTCTTCAAGGACCGCTACGTAGTGGACGCCGAGGGCCGGCCGCTGGGCCTGCCGCGCGCGCAGCGCATCGCCGTGCACGGCAACGCCGCCCACGACACGCCGCTGACCCGGCAGGACTGGGAGCGGGTGGCCGTCATCTTCATCCTGTCGTTCTTCGTGATCTTCTTCTGGATGGCGTTCGAGCAGGCCGGCGCCTCGCTGACCGTGTTCGCCGACCGCCAGACCGAGCGCGGGCTGTTCGGGTGGACGGTGCCCGCGAGCTGGTTCCAGTCCGTCAACGCCGTGGCCATCGTGATCTTCGCGCCGGTCTTCGCCTGGCTGTGGCAGAAGCTGGGCGCGCGGAAGCTGGACCCGTCGACGCCGGTGAAGATGTCGCTCGGCTTCGTCTTCCTGGGCCTGGGCTACCTGGTGATCGCCTTCGGCGTCAAGGGTGTCGGGGCCGACGTGAAGGTGAGCATGATGTGGCTGGTGGGGCTCTACCTGCTGCACACGTTCGGCGAGCTGTGCCTGTCGCCGATCGGCCTGTCGGCCGTCAGCCGGCTGTCGCCGCCGAAGTTCGCCTCGCTGATGATGGGCGTCTGGTACCTGGCCAGCGCCGCGGCCAACAAGATGGCCGGCGTCCTGAGCGGCTTCTACCCCGAGGCCGGCAAGCCGACGCCGGTTCTGCTGGGCTACCGCATCACCGGCCTGCACGAGTTCTTCGTGATCTTCGTGGCGATGTCCGCCGTGGCGGGCGTGATCCTGTTCCTGCTGGCGCGGCCCATTTCCAGATGGAGCCACGGCAGGGCGTAGCTGCCGTTGCGCGGCCGGTTTAGCGATTATTGCAGGCCCTGGGCCCGGCCCGGGGCCTGCGTCTTTTCCTTATTGCCCCTCAAACGGGTGGGATTCGGGCCGATCCCATGGCACTGGCGAATTGTGATCGACGCTGAAGGGGGATCGGCGTGATGCCGCATGGTGCCCGTCGTGCTCTGGTCCTGAGCTCCATCCATGACCTGCCGCCGCTCAACCAGGTGGCGCGCCATCTCATCGGCATGCTCGGCAACGACCGCACGTCGGCCCTCGACCTCGACCATGTCATCCGCAACGACCAGGCACTGACGGCGCGCGTGCTGAAGCACGCGAACGGTTCGATGTACGGGAAATCGCGGCGCATCGCCTCGCTGGCCGAGGCCGTGGTGCTGATGGGCGAAAACCAACTGCAGGAACTCGTGCTCGGCGTGAGCGTGCTCGAATCGATGGGCCAGGTGCTGCTGCCCGGGTTCGAGGAAGTGGCCTGGGACCATTCGGTGGATTGTGCGGCGGCGGCGCGTGCATTGGCGCGCCTGGACCGGAAGGTGGATCCCGAGGTGGCCTTCGTGGCGGGGCTGCTGCACGACATCGGCCTGCTTGTCATGGCGCGCGCGGCGCCGGCCGAGATGGCCGACGTGATGGCGCTGGCTCCCGACGACCCGTTGGCCTCCGAGCGCCGGCATCTGGGCGTGAATCACGCGCAGGTGGGGCAGCGCCTGCTGGAGATGTGGAACCTGCCGCCAGTGCTGGCCGAGGCGGTGCGTCTGCACCATGCGCCGCACCGCAAGTACGCCGTCATCAACCCGCTGGTGAACGTCGTGGCGCTGGCCGATGTGCTGGCGACGATCGGCGGCAACACGCTCTATCCGGCGGCTGCGCGGCCCGACCCGTTCGCCCTGCTGAAGATGTGCGGGGTGAGCGTCGATCGCCTGCCCGCGCTGTTCGACGAACTGGCGCAGAGCCGCGACGAGGCGCGACGACTACTGGCGACGGTGCGCGGCCCCGGGCACCGTCCGCAGGACACGGATGAAAGCCCAGCCGCGCCGCGCGTGTTCTCGGTGTTCGCGGTTGATGCGCTGCGCCGCGGGTGGTACGAGCACTCGTTGCGGCACCTTGGGCATTCCGTGGTTTCGCCCGAGGGCCACGACGGGTTCGAGGCGCCGGAGTGGATCATCGCTGACCTGCACGGCGCGTCGCCGGACTCGCGTGCGCGGATCGAGCGCGCCGCAGGGACCTGCGGCGCCCGGTTGGCCCTCGTGACCACCACGGTCGTGAGCAGCGGGCCGTGGCGCGAGGCGCCGCGCCTGACGCCCGTCCTGGACACCCGTGTGATCGGGCAACTGCTTGCGCAGGACAGCCTCGCCTACGCCTGAGCCGGCGCGCGCGGCGACGGCACCGCGAGCCACAACAGCAGCGCCGAGGCGCCCGCCAACGCCGCGCCCAACCCGAAGGCCCACAGCGGCCCGGCTCCCTGCCACAAGGCCCCGAAGATGACGCTCGCCGGCAGCGCGCCTGCGCCCAGCGCGAAGGCGTGCCACCCGAAGGCGCCCGCGCGCGCGTGGGCCGGGGCCAGGTCGGCCAGCAACGCCTTCTCGACGCCCTCGGTCAGCCCGTAGAACAGTCCGTAGGCCGCGAACAGCGCCCAGGCATGCCAGGCCTCGGTGGCGCGCGCGAACCCCAGGTAGACCAGCGCGTACACGGCCCAACCGGCGATGATCAGCCGGCGGCGGTCCATGCGGTCAGACAGCGCGCCCAGCGGCAGCGTCGAACCGGCCTTCACGAGGTGGAACCAGGCCCACAGCAGGGGCAGGTGCGCCGCGCGCACGCCCAGGTCGCTGGCGCGCAAGAGCAGGAACGCGTCGCTGGAATTGCCCAGCGTGAACAGCAGCAGGATGATCAGGTAGCGCCGCAGCGGACCGCGGGGGATGGCGTCGAGCGTGCGCGCGGGCGCTTTCGGCGCGGCATCGGCGGCGGCGACCGAGCCGGCCTCGCGCACCTTCCACACTACCAGCGCCGCGCCGGCCAGGCCCGGGATGGCCGCCAGCAGGAACACCGTGCGCAGCGGCAGGTGGGCGCCGGCGAGCAACGCCGTGGCCAGCAGCGGTCCCAGCAGCGCGCCGGTGTGGTCCATCGAGCGCTGCAGGCCGAAGGCGCGGCCGCGCTGGTCGGGCGCCGTCGAGTCGGCGATGAGCGCGTCGCGCGGCGCGCCGCGCAGGCCCTTGCCCACGCGGTCGGTGAAGCGGATCAGCAGTACGTAGCCGGGGGTCGAGGCGATGGCGACCAGGGGGCGCGCCAGCGCCGCCAGTCCATAGCCGAAGACGATGAGGGGTTTGCGTCGCTTGACGCGGTCGCTGCGCAGGCCGGCGGCCAGCTTGACCAGCGCCGCGGTCGACTCGGCGACGCCTTCGATGGCGCCCAGCGTGGCGGGCCCGGCCATCAGCACGGTCGTCAGGAACAGCGGCAGCAGCGGGTAGATCATCTCGCTGGCCACGTCGGTCAGCAGCGAGACCGCGCCCAGCGTGACGACATTGGCTCCGAGCCCGCGCAGGATCCGCGGTGTCCTCACGCGCGTCCGGCCAGGGCCTTGTCGCGGTCGGGGTACACGTCGAACACGCGCTCGAGGCGGGAGACCTGGAAGATGCTCAGCACGCGCTCGCTCAGGCCGCAGATGCGCAGCGTGCCGTCGGCCGCCTTCAGCGAGTGGTGGATCGTGATGAGGATGCCGAGCCCCGTCGAGTTGACCCAGGGCACGCCGGCCAGGTCCAGCACCACATGGGGGCTGCCCGCGTCGATGACGGTCTTGACCTCCTCCTTGAGGATGTCCAGGTCATAGTTGCTCATGACCTTGCCCGAGACCTCGAGCACCGTCGCGGCCCCGTGGGGGATGCGGTTGACCTTCATCGTGGCTCCTTGGCGGTGTTCACCGGTCAGCCGGCGAAGGCGTCGTAGACGCGCCGCTTGATCTTCTTCGTGGGGGTCTTCTCGAATTCCTCGTAGAGGACCTTCAACCGGGCAATCTGGGCATAACCCGGCAGCTTCTGGTTCAGTTCCTGCCGGTTGGCCTCCATGCGGGTCTCGACCTGGCCGCCCTTGAGGCAGGCGCGATCGACCGACTCGAGGTCGGGGTAGACCAGCGCCAGCAGCTTGCCGTCGCGCTCGATCACCAGCGACTCCTCGACGCACGGCATGTTGTTCAGCTGGCTCTCGATCTCCTCGGGGTAGATGTTCTGTCCCGAGGCCGACAGGATCATGTTCTTCGAGCGCCCCGTCAGGTACAGGAAACCGTCGGCGTCGAAGCGGCCCAGGTCGCCCGTGTGCAGCCAGCCGTCCTTGTCGATGCACGCGGCCGTGGCCTCGTCGTCGTTGTAGTAGCCCAGCATGCGGTTCTCGCCGCGCACCAGCACCTCGCCGATGTCGCCCGGCTTCTGCGCGCCGTCGATGCGGCATTCCATGTAGGGGATGACCTTGCCCACGCTGCCGATGGGCGGGTTTTCCGACCACGCCGAATAGCTGATGAGCGGTCCGCACTCGGTCATGCCGTAGCCGCAGGTCAGGTTGAAGCCGATCTTGCGGAAGAACTGCTCGACGTCGCGGTTCAGCGCCGCGCCGCCCACGACCAGTTCGCGGTAGTTGCCGCCGAAGGCCTCGTAGAGCGCGTCGCGGATCTTCTTCTGCACGAAGGCGCGCAGGCCCGGCAGCTTCATCATGAACTGCACGTTGGCCGATTCCAGCTGCGGCTTGACGCGGTTGCGGTAGATCTTCTCGATGATCAGCGGCACCGACATCACCACGACGGGCTTCAGTTCGGCGAACGCCGCCAGCAGCACCTTGGGCGTGGGGATCTTCTCGACGAACGTCACGTGGCAACCCGCGAAGTAGGGCGCCAGGAAGTCGAAGGCGCAGCCGAAGGCGTGTGCCAGCGGCAGGAACGAGACGATGTTGTCGCCCGGCTGCAGCGAGACGTGGTCCAGGAAGAAGCGCACGTTCACCATCAGGGCGCGGTGCGTCAGCATGACGCCCTTCGAGAAGCCGGTGGTGCCCGAGGTGTAGACGATGGTCGCCAGCTGGTCGCCGCCCACCATGGGCAGCTTCAATTCGGCCGCCGAACGGGGGGTGTCCGAGGCGCTGAACGGCGCGGCCAGCGCGGCCATGGCCGCCGTCGTGTGCTTGTCCTCGCCCCACAGGGCGCTGAAGTCGCGCAGGCGGACCGCGGCCTCGACCGACGGCATCTTGTCGCTGTCGACGGCGTCTGCGGCCGCATCGGCCAGGAAGAGCAGCTTGCAGCCGCTGTGGCGGACGATGTGCTCGATCTCCGAGCCGGTGAAATCCGGCAGGATGGGTACGATGACCGCCCCGCGCGTCACCGCCGCCAGGTAGACCACCGCCCAGTGGATGCAGTTGCGCCCGACCAGGCCGACGCGGTCGCCCGCGCGGAGTTCCAGCGCGTCGAACAGGCGGTGCAGGCGTATGACACGGCGCGCGACATCGCCGTAGGTCAGGGTGCCGCCGCCCAGGTCACTGAAACAGGGCACATCCCAGTTGTGGCGCAGGGATTGGCCGATGCCGTCGGCGAAGTTCTCGCTGATCGTTCGGTGGGCGGTCATGGGGCTCCTTCGGATGGCGAGGCTTGGTCGGCACTGTACCGTATCGCGGGCGCAGGGACAACGACAGGTCTGTCCCGCACCGGTTGCCGGAAAACGGAGGGCGCCGGCACTTCGCGCGCCGGCGCCCTCGTAGCTTCAGTGCGGGCGGCGTCGGGTTTCCCCACCGGGGTCACCTCTCAGCCTGTCGCCGCAGTGGCCCCTCAGAGCGGGGACGCCACCTCCACTGAGCCGAGTCTATGACTACCCACTGGATCACCTCCAAACCGGGCGTGACCATCGCGGCGAGACCCACCTCGCCCGGCCCCTCGGACCGCCCAGGCCCTCCGGGGCCGCCGCGCGTTCGGCGCGGAACGGGCACCCGCGGCGTGAATCCGGTCAGCCCGGGTCCCGCCGCTGGGGAGAGTATACGGGAGCGTGGGTCGCCGGTCCACGGTTCCCGACCAGTTGCCTCGCCGACGCGGATTTTTGCGCTCCGTTAAATGAAAATAGATATTCACTGGGCCTGCGTCCGTCCATGGGCTGACCCCGGCCGGCGGCGAAAGGGCCCGGCGATGTCCGCCTCGCCGGGCCCTTCGTGTCGTTCCCTGTATCGCGCGAAGCGTTACGGCATCTGGATCCCGCCGCTGACCGGGATGTAGGCGCCGCTGACGAATCCCGTCGCGTCGTCCGCCAGCGCGGCCACGATGCCGGCCACGTCGGCCGCCTCGCCCACGCGACGCATCGGCGTCATGCCGGCGATGGCCGTGACCTGCGCCTCGGGCATGTGCGCCGTGGCGTCGGTGCGCGTCAGGCCCGGCGCCACCGTGTTGACGCGGATGCCGTAGGGCCCCAGCTCGAACGCCAGCGACTTCATCAGGCCGTCGACGCCCGACTTGCTGGTCGTGTGCGCGCTGAACCCGTAGGCAGGGTAGCGCGACAGGCCGCTGCTGATGCCGATGATGCAACCGCTGCGGCGCGCGATCATCGAGGCCATGGCCGCCTTGGCCGGCAGGAAGAAGCTGCGCATCTCGTCGAGCACCTTCGTCTCGAATTCGGCCTGCGTCAGCTCGGTGACCGGCTTCCAGGGCACGGCCGGGCCGGCGTTGAGCACCAGGATGTCGATGGGCCCGACCTCGGCCATGGCGGCGGTGAAGAGGCGGTCGACCTGCTCGGCGTCGCGCACATCGCCGGGCAGGGCCACGGCGCGCCCGCCGGCGGCGGTGATGTCGGCCACGACCTTCAGCGCCACGTCCTTCGACTGGTGGTAGTTGACGACCACGGCGGCGCCGCGCTCGGCCAGCAGGCGGGCGCAGGCGGCGCCGATGCCACGGCTGCCGCCGGTCACGAGGGCCGTTTTTCCTGCCAATTGCATGGGATCTCCTATTCGCGAATTCGGGCCGCAGGGGCCGACTCCGGTGGGTGGGCTGTGCCGAATGACGATAGCCGCAAGCCCCCAGGGGCGCAACGGGCGGGGGGGTGAGGGGTTGCGCGGGTAATCGCTAAAGCCCATCCGCACCCGGTCGATCTCCTCAACGCGGTGGGCGCGTGGTCCGGGGGCCACGATGACACCACCACCTGTTCCGCCCCGGCCCCCTGCGCGCCGCGGCTGCGAAGTTCGCCCGGGTCGCCTCGAGGAGTTCCGTGCACCATCACCACCAGACCCTGGAAAGGACGCGCCCCTGTGCGCGCACACGTGCCGGCCTGCTGTCGGTCCGGCGCGCCAGGGCCGGCCACCGCGGATTGGCGCGGCTGCTGGTGCTGCTCCTGTGCCTGTCGCCTGCCGCTGCCGGCGCGCAGCAGGCCGAGGCCCTGCGCGCAGCCTTCGTCCTCAACTTCCTGAAGTTCGCCGAGTGGCCGGCGGCTGCGATGGGCGACGCCTCGGCGCCGCTGGTCGTTGCCGTCATCGGCGAGGACCTCCAGTCCGGTGCGCTCGAGGCCGGGCTTGACGGCAAGGAGATCCAGGGCCGCAAGCTGGTTGTGCGCGTCTATGGCGACGCCGCCAAGTGGCGCCTCGATGGCGCCGCGTGCCAGGCGCTCTACCTGACGCCGGCGGCGCACGAAGCCTGGGCCGGGCTGCGCGCCGAACTGGCCGGACGCCCTGTGTTGACCATCTGTGAAACGCCCGGGTTCTGTGCCCAGGGCGGCATGTTGAACCTGTACCAGGAAGACCAGCGGATCCGATTCGAAGCGAACCCGGCGGCGGCGGACAAGGCGAGGCTCAAGCTCCGCTCCACGTTGCTGACGCTGGCGACGATCGTGAAGACCGAAGGGGGACTGCAATGAAGCACCGATGCCACGCCCACACGTGCGCCGGCGACTCGACCCGCCCGCGCGCGCACGGCGCCCTGCGGCGGGTTGCGCTGCTGGTCGTCGTCCTGGAATCGCTGGGAGCACTGCCTGTCACGGGGACCGCAGTGGCCGACGACTACACCAGCCTGAGCCTGGAACAGTTGATGGCCATCCCGGTGTATTCCGCCGCGAAGCGCGAGCAGAAGACGTCCGAGGCGCCATCGTCGGTGACGGTGATCACGTCCCAGGATGTCAGGGCCTACGGTTGGCGCACGATGAGCGACCTGCTGCGCGGCGTGCCCGGGATGTGGGTCAGCTACACCCGGTCGTACGGCGGCGTCGGCGTGCGCGGCTTCGAGCGTTCGGGCGATTTCGGCGGGCGCATCCTGCTGCTGATCGATGGCCACCGCATGAACGATCCCCTGTACGACTCGGCGGCCATCGTCGAGGACTTCATCCTGGACCTTGACCTGATCGACCGTGTCGAGATCGTGCGCGGACCCGGCTCGGCGCTGTACGGCACCAACGCCTTTTTTGCCGTGGTCAACGTGTTCACGCGGCGTGCCCCGCAGGTCAACGGGTTCGAGGCCGCCGTGGAAGCCGGATCGCAGAATGCCTACCGCGGGCGCGCGACGTTCGGCGCGACCGGCGAGAATGGAACGGAACTGCTGCTGTCGGCCAGCAGGTACAAGAGCGACGGCAAGGAAGACATCTACATGCCGCGCCTCGTCGTCACAGAGGAGCCCGGTATCTTCGACGGCCATCTGCACAACGGTGACGCCGAGTCGTCGTCGCGCCTGGCCGCCAGCGCCCGGCGCGGGAACTGGACGCTCGAAGGATTCTATGTGTCACGCGACAAGGACAGCCCGCCTGCCTACGAGACGGTGCCGTTCCTGCCGCGCCACACGCTGGACGCGCGCGCCTTCGTGGAAGGAAGCTACACGCACGCGCTCCCGAAGGATGCGAGCGTGAAGGTTCGCTTGTACTACGACTGGTACAAGTACGTCGGAACCTACCTCTACGGCCTCGATGCTTCGAACACTCCGCCGTTCCTGACCAACAAGGACTTCAGCCTGTCCGGGTCGGTGGGCGGCGAAGCGCAGGTCAACCTGCACCCGGGGGCCGGCCACTCGGCTACGGCTGGGGTTGAGTATCGCGACAACTTCAAGCAGGTGATGCAGAACTACGACGTGGACCCGTTCGCGAGCGTGCTGGACATCAACCCGGCGACGGGCATCTGGAGCATGTACGTTCAGGACGAGTACCGGCCGTCGTCGCACCTGGGCCTGACCGCCGGCGGGCGTTACGACTACTACGACACCTTCGGCGACGCGCTTACCCCGCGCCTGGCGCTGGTTGTCGGCCTGGACGACCTGACCACGCTGAAGCTGCTGTACGGCAAGGCGTTCCGCGCTCCCAACGCGAACGAATTCTACTACGAGGAAGAAGGGGTCGTCCGGCGAAACCCCGACCTGGGCCCCGAAGAGATCCGCACATACGAGGTCGTCGGCGAGCGACAGTTCAGCCGCAACCTGCGCGGCTCGGTGTCCGGCTTCTCGAACCGCGCCACGAACCTGATCGACATGCTGGAAGACGAGGACGGGCTGCTCTACTACGCCAACATGGCTGACGACGTCGAGGCCAAGGGCGTGGAGTTCGTGGTCGACGGGCAGGTCGGTGGCGGCGCGCGGCTTGGCGCCAGCTTCACCTACACCGAGACCGAGGACAAGGCCACGGGCGCCCCGCTGGACCTTGTCCCGGTGCGCCTGGCCAAGTTCAGCGCCACCGTGCCGGGCCTGCCGGGCCGCACCCAGGCCGGCATCGAGGTGCAGCACGTCAGCGATCGCCTCAACGCGCTCAGCCGCGGCTACGATGCGCACTGGCTGGTCAACGCCACGCTGGTGAGCCAGCGGCTGGGCGAAGGCGTCGATGTGTCGCTGAGCGCCTACAACCTGTTCCAGGGACGCTACAGCAACCCGCGGGTCGGCGATCTCGAGGCGCGGCAGGACGGACGCCTGTTGCGGCTGAAGGTGGGCCTGCGCTTCTAGGCGCCGCGCGCGACAATCGAACGACGTGACGGCCGCGCCGTCGCTCCCGCCCTCAGCGGGGACGACGGCGCGGCCAGTATCGTCCCACCTGCCGGCGGTACTCGGCGTAGGGCGCGCCGACGTCGCGCAACAGCTTGCGCTCCTCGAGTTCGCAGCCCACCAGCGTGTAGAGCAGGAAGACGCCGCGCCACACGGCATTGATGTCGGTCCAGGGCAGGCCGAAGACCAGCGCCAGCAGCGTCGCGCTGTACCACGGGTGGCGGACGACGCCCAGGATGCCGTCGGTGCGCAGCGGGGTCTCGCCGGGCTGCCGGCCCAGCGCGTAGTCGCGCAGCTGCGACAGGCCCAGGAAGTGGCGGTTGTCGTAGGCGCGGGCGCCGGCCCAGAACAGGAACGCGGCCTCGAGCAGGCCCAGCCAGCGCGCGAATGCCCAGATGCCTTCCCACTCCCACAGCCGCTGCTGCGGCAGCGTGCGCAGCCAGGCCAGCAGGGCGAGCAGCGTCACCGTGCTGGCCACCACGTAGATGACGCGGCTGAACGCATTCCAGCGTGGGAACAGGCGCACCACCAGCGCGCGCCAGCCGTGCGTGGCCAGCAGGCTGTGGAAGACGCACCACAGCGACGTCCACAGGCAGACGCGCAGCAGGACGCCGTCGCCGGCCATCATCTGGGCTTCGTTCACGCCGTGCCGGCCCGGACCATGTTCTCCACGCCGCCGGCCAGCACGATGCGCTGCACCGGCGTGCCCAGGGGCAGGAAGCGGAACGAGCGGCCGCGCCAGGTGATCGTCGAGCCGGCCACGTCCAGCTTCAGCGGTTCGTCATCGACGACCGTCTTGCGGCCTTCGCCGCCGCGGTGGTGGTCGAACAACGCGCGCGCGAAGTCGGGGCACTCCACGCAGAGGAAGCCGTTGTTGATCGCGTTGCGCAGGTACGTCTGCGAGTAGCTGCCGGCGATGACCAGCCGGATGCCCGCGGCCATCAGCGCCGTGGCGGCCTGTTCGCGGCTGCTGCCGGTGCCGAAGTTGAAGCCGGCGCAGACCACGTCGCCCGTGTGGACAATGCCCGCGAACTGCGGGTCGTAGTTCTCCATCACCACGGCGGCCATCTGCGCGGGCGTCATGTCCTCGCGGTAGGTGTAGTCCTTCGAGTAGATGCCGTCGGTGTTCAGGTTGTCGGCCGGCAGGTAGAGCAGGCGGCCCTCGATCACCGCGGGGAAGCCGTCGAGCACGTCGACCTTCGGGGCGGCCGCGCCGTCCGCGGGGGGCGTGCGGAAGTCGCGTGCGGGCGCCTCGCCGCCGGCGCCGTCCAGGCCCGCGGGCCCGGCGATGTACCCGGCCAGCGCACTGGCCGCCACCACCGCGGGGCTGGCCAGGTAGGCCTTCGCGCTGCGGCTGCCCATGCGCCCCTTGAAGTTGCGGTTGGTGGCGGAGATGCCGACCTCGCCGTCCTCGAGCAGGCCGATGCCCAGCCCGATGCACGGGCCGCAGCCCGACGGCAGTGCGATGGCGCCGGCGTCGAGCAGCGTTTGCCAGGCGCCGCTCTGTTTCAGTTCGTCCTCGATGAGCGCGCTGGCCGCCGAAACGTACATCTGCACGTGCGCGGCCACCTTCTTCCCGCGCACGACAGCGGCGGCGGCCTCGAGGTCCTGCGTGCGCGCGTTGGTGCAGCTGAGCAGGTAGGCCTTGTCGACCTTCACCCGCTGCGCCTCGAGCTCGGCCAGCGAGGACATCGCCTGCACGGTGTCCGGTCCGCTCAGGTGCGGCGTGACCTGCGACAGGTCGAGTGTGATCTCGCCCGCGTAGACGGCGTCCGGGTCCGAGCAGGGCGGCTGCGCGCGCCAGGCCGCGATGTCGGCTTCGGTGATGCGATCCGTGATGCCGCGCGACTGCAGGTAGGCGCAGCGGCTCTCCATGTAGGCCACCGTCACGTCGTCGACGGGGAACCAGCCGACGAGCGCGCCCCACTCGGTGGTCATGTTGGCGATGGTCAGGCGCTCCTCGATCGACAGCGTGGCCACGCCGGGGCCCGCGAACTCGAGCACCGTGTTGAGCACCTCGCCCTGGTTGTAGAGGCCGCACAGCGTGATGATGGCGTCCTTGCCCGTGACGCCCGGCCGCAGCTTCCCGAGCAGCGTCACCTTCACCGCGAAGGGCACCTGCCACCAGACGGCGCCGGTGGCCCACAGCGCCGCCGCGTCGGTGCGCACCACGGGCGTGCCGAGCGCGCCCACGCCGCCGTAGGTGTTGCTGTGGCTGTCGCTGGCCACGCACAGCGCGCCGGGCTTCGCGTAGCCCTCCTCGATCATCACCTGGTGCCCGATGCCGCGCCCCGCCGGGTAGGCGTCGATGCCGTGCTCGGCGGCGAACGCGGCGATGGTGCGGTACTTCGCCTGGTTGGCGTCGCCCAGGTCCTGGATGTTGTGGTCCAGCGTGAAGACGGGCTGGCGGGCGTCGTGGATGCGCGTGATGCCGAGGCCCTTGAACTTGCCCAGCACCGCCGACGTGTTGTCGTGCGTCATCACGTGGTCGGGGGTGATGGTGACGTAGTCGCCGGCGCGGACCTCGTGCCCGGGCTTCAGGCCGACGGCGTGCGCCTGGACGATCTTCTCGATGACGTTCTGGGCCATGGCGGCAATTCCTCCGCGGGGGATGGGAAGCGGGTCCGGCGGCGCCGGGGGCGGCGGCCGGGCGGCGTGCGGGCAATCTAAACGATGAGGCCCCGGCGGACAATCGCCGGGGCCCCGGTTTTCCGGCTGTTGCCGTCTCTGGCGTCCTGGACCGCCCCTCAGGGCATGGCGGGGCCCGGGTAGGCGTCGGCGATGTACGCCTCGAGCGTGCGCAGCTGCACTTCCTGGTTGTGGGTCAGCTGCTTGACACAGTCGCCGATCGAGACCAGGCCCAGCAGCGTCTCGCCCTCCATCACCGGTACGTGGCGGATGCGGGCCTCGGTCATCAGGGCCATGACTTCCGGGATGCTGGTGTCCGGCGTCACGTAGAGGACCTTGCGGGTCATCAGGTCCAGCACCGGCGTGTCGCGCGCGGTGCGCCCCAGTTCGGTGACGAAGCGCAGGTAGTCGCGCTCGGTCATGATGCCGCGCACCCGGGGGCCGTCCATGACCAGGATGGCGCCCACGTTGGCCTTGACCATCCGCGTCACCGCCTCGAAGACCGTGTCGTCCGGACCGACGTAGATGATCGAGCGGTGGCTCTTGGCGGCGAGCAGTTCCCTGACCGTATGCATGGCGCCCTCCGGGGGTGGCTGGGGTTCGTCCTTGCCGGACCCGATTCAAGAGTGACTCTAGCTTAAATCCTGCCCGATGGCTACTGCGCCCCGCCCGGCGGTGTTCGGACCCGCCTTGCGCCCGGCCCGCCGGGGCGGTAGCATACCCGGCAGCACCGTTTTCCATCCCCCGGGCCAAGGACGCTCCATGTACAGGGACTTCGAGGACCTCCGTGACAACTGCCCGTTCAGCCTGCGGGCCGACATCGCCATCGACCTGACGCACGGCGACCCGCGCCACATGAACGAGGTCTGGCCGGCGACCGCCGACGGCGGGTTCCGCCTGGCCCTGGTCGACGCCGTCACGAAGTTCTGGGAGGACGAGGTGCGCCAGCGGGGCGGCAAGCTGTCCGACGACGCGATCGCCATCGAGATCATGGTCGATTCCTACACCGATCCGGACATGGGCTCGTCGCTGTACCTGGAACTGCACGCCTACTGCGGCACCGAGGGCGTGGGCGACCTCTGCTGGCGCGTCTTCGACGACGACGAACTGGAAGCGCAGTTCGGCCGCACGATGTCCGTGAAGGTGCTGGAGATGCTGGAAGCGGTGTCGCCTGGACACGGCATGCACTGTGTCGTCGAGATCGACGAGGTCGAAGAGGAATAGGCGGGGTTGCCCCGCGATTCCGTCCACCGGGTCGTCAGAAAATCCGTCGCAACATGGCGGCCAGGTCCTCGAGCGTGATGGGCTTGCGCATGAACGCGCTGAAGCCCAGCGCTTCGGCTGTCGCTTCGCCCAGGCTGTCGCTGTATCCCGTCCAGATCACCACCGGCAGTTCGGGTCGCACCTGGCGCATCGCCAGCAGGAGGTCGCGGCCCGAAAGGCTCGGCATCGTCTGGTCGGAAATGACCGCGTCGAACGCCTCGGGCGCCGCGCGGAACGCCGCCAGGGCCTTGTCGGCTTCGAGGAAGATGCGTGATCGGTGGCCGAGGCTGGCCAGCATCTCGCCCAGCAGTTCGGCCACTTCCGCCTGATCGTCGACCACCATGATGATGCGCATCCCGCTCACCAGCGGCGGTTGCGAGGAAGGTGGCTCGGTCTCACGCGCGGGGGCCAACTCCGAGACCGGCATCAGCACGGTGAAGCGCGTGCCGCCGCCGGGGCGGGAGTCGACCAGGATATGGCCGCCCGCCGTGTGCACGATGCCATGCACCACCGCCAACCCCAGACCCGTGCCCTTGCCCACATCCTTGGTGGTGAAGAACGGTTCGAAGATGTGCGCCACGACTTCAGGCGCCATGCCGTCGCCGTCATCGGCAACCTGCAGTCCGACGAATCGCCCGGAGAACGGCAACCCGCAACCGGCGCACGCGGTCCCGCCGGCGTGTTCGTGCAGCGAGATCTCGACCCGGCCCACCTGCCCGGTGGCGTGGCTGGCGTTCAGCAGCAGGTTGGCGGCCACCTGCTGGAATTCGACGACGTCGACGTCGACCGGCGGCAGCCCCTGCGGCAGGCTGGTGGCGATGCGCAGGCTGGCCGGCAGCGTGGGCCGCAGCAGGCGCAGGGCGCCTTCGACCAGCGCGGCCGGGTCGTGCGCCTGGCTGCGGGTGTCCGGGTGGTGGCGGCTGAAGGCCAGGAGCTTGGCCGTCAGGTCGCGCGCGTTCTCGGCGGCCTTGCGGATCGAGCCGAGATAGTCGACCAGCGAGCGGTCGCCGCGCGAGTCGGCGATTTCGCCCGCCAGCGAGGCGTAGCCGAGGATGACTCCCAGCATGTTGTTGAACTCGTGGGCGATGCCCCCGGTCAGCTGGCCTACCGCCTCCATCTTCTGGGACTGCAGCAACTGCCCGCGCAATTGTTCGCGGTCGCGCTCGGCCCTCACGCTTTCGGTGATGTCGCGAATGATGCTGAGCACCAACGGCTCATTGTCCCACATGAGGGCGCTCGTCGAGATCTCGACCTCGAACGTGGATCCGTCGCGCCTGCGGTTGCGCGAGCGAACATGAAGTCCGTCCTGCGGCAGGTGGCGCAGATGGCGCCGGAGTTCGTCTGGCGGGAGCTGGTCGTCGAAGTCCCAGATGTGCAACTGAGTGAGTTCGGCCACGCTGTAGTCGAGCATCTCGGCATAGCGCCGGTTGGCGTCGATGACGCGACCCTCGAGGTCGACCACGACGATGCCGTCGCGCGAGTCATCGAAGAGCGTCTGTCGTCGGCGCACCTCGTCGGCCAGGGCCCGCTGCACCTGCTCACGATCGCTGACGTCGCGGAAGCTCCACACGCGGCCGACGATCTCGTCGCCCACGCGCTGCGGGCGCGAGTAGCGCTCGAAGACCCTGCCGTCCTTGAAGTGAAGGACGTCGAAACTCTCGTCGCCGGGGCGGTCGTAGAGTTCTTCGACCTTGGCGACAAAGGTGTCCGGGGCGGTCAACTGGTCGAGTACATAGGCGAGGGCCTGCCGGTCGCTGCCGGTGGCCATCACCTCGGCCGGGATGCGCCACAGCTCATGGAAGCGCGTGTTGTACGTGGCGATGTTGCCCTGGGCGTCGACGGCCAGGATGCCGTCGGTCGTCGATTCGAGCGTCGCGCGCAGCAGGGACACGGAGCGCGCCATCCGCCGCTCGGCCTCGGCGTGGGCGGTCAGGTCGATGTGCGTGCCGATCAGCCGACGCGGCCGCGCGGGCTGCCCGTCGGGGGCGCGCACCAGCAGCGCACGCGAGAGGATATGGCGCCAGGTGCCGTCGGCGTGGCGCATGCGGAATTCGACGTCGAGGCGCTCGGCCCGTCCCTCCAGGTAGTCGTTGACCTTCTTCAGGGTGCTCTCGCGGTCATCGGGATGACACAAGGTGGACCAGGTGTCGATGGTGCCGGCCAACTCGTCCTCGCGATAGCCGAGCATCAGTTTCCAGGCAGGGGAGTAGTAGACCTCGTCGGTCTCGAGGTTCCAGGCCCACAGCGCGTCGTGGATGATGTTGAGTGTGTCGAAGGCGAGGGTGCCGCCGGGTACGGACGCGCTGCGGCCCGCGGTAGGCGTCGTCGTCGAGTCCGGCGGTGTGTGCTGCTCGTCAGCCAAGTGGATGAGACCTCCGGCGGCAGGCCTGTGGCGCGTCGTCAGGGGACGCATCCCGTCCGCCGGATCTTATCCCGGCGCGGTAGCGCAGGCAAGCGGCCCGTCGGTACCGTGCCCGGCCCGGGTGTCAGTCGTCCAATTGCGCCCGCAGCGCTGCCGGCGTGATCGCGGGGGCGCCGCAGGTGCGCCCCCGGCAGACATAGGCGGTCGCCGTACCGCCCGGCGCTTTCTTGGCGGCCACCGCGGGAGCCAGCGCCGCCAGGCCTGGTTCCGCTCCCTCGGCCGGCACGGCGACGGCCAGCACATCCCACGGCAACCCCCGCCGCGCCTCGGCCAGCAGGGCGTGCGCGCCTTCATCGCCCTGCCGGCCGGCCACCACGACGACGCGCGGGGGTGTCACCACCAGCGCCGCGGCGTCGAGCCAACCGGCCACGTCCAGCCCGCCGCGCTCCAGCAATCCGGCGCGCGCCGCGAGGGCCGCGCCGGCCTCGTCATCGTACTCCGTGTGCCCGGTGAGCGCGCCCAGCCTGAGCAGCACCTGCAGCATGACGGCCGAGCCCGTCGGCGTCACGTTGTCGAACAGTTCGAGGCCGCGGCCCAGCGGCGTCGCGGCACCGGAAGCGGCCTGGTGGAAGCCGCCGTCGGGGTGCTTGAACCGGCGGCGCGCCACGTCGGCCAGGTCGCGGGCGGCGCCCAGGCGGCGGGCATCCCCGGTGGCCAGGAACAGTTCCAGCAGGCCGTCCGCCAGAAAGGCCACGTCGTCGATGTTGCCGTCGCCCGCGACGCGTCCTTCGGAACTGGCGCGCCAGGGCAGGCCGTCCGCGCGCAGGTGGTGGGCCAGCAGGAAGTCGGCGGCGTCGGCCGCCGCGTCGGCGAACGCGGGTTCGTCGCAGGCGAGCGCCCCGCGCGCCAGGGCCGCGATGGCCAGCCCGTTCCAGGCCGTGACCACCTTCGGGTCCAGGCCCGGCGGCGTGCGCCGTGCACGCGCGGCCAGCAGCGCGGGGCGATGGCGATCCAGCAGCGCCGCGCCGTCGGGATCGCGGTCGACGCCGTCGTCGCCGCGACCGAACGTCCTTCGCGTCAGTACGCTGGCGCCGGTGTCCTCGAAGTTGCCGGCGGCGGTGACGCCCAGGTACGCGGCCAGGCGCGGCCCGTCGACCGGCCCCGCTACTGCGGCCAGGTCCGCCGGCGTCCACACGTAGTACGAGCCCTCGTGGCCGCCGCTGTCGGCGTCGAAGCTCGCGTAAATCCCGCCTTCGGGCGCGCGCATCTCGCGCAGCAGGAACGCGAGCGTCTCGCGCGCCACCGCCGTGAAGTCGGGGCGCTCGAGCGCGGCCCCGGCCTCAAGGAAGAGCAGCGCCAGCTGCGCGTTGTCGTAGAGCATCTTCTCGAAGTGGGGGACGGTCCACGCCGGGTCCACCGTGTAGCGGTGGAAGCCGCCGCCCAGCTGGTCGCGCAGGCCGCCGCCGGCGAAGGCGGCGAGCGTGTCCTCGATCATCGCGCGCAGGTGGCCGTCGTCGGTGCGCTGCCAGCGGTGCAGCAGGAAGCGCCACTTCACCGGCACGGGGAATTTCTGGTTCTGGATGAAGCCGCCGTGCTCGTCGTCGAAGGTCTCGGTCGCGCGCGCGGCGGCCGCCAGCAGGGGGGCCTCGGTCACCGTCGCGGCCGCCGTCAGGGCCCACTCGGGCGCCGCCGTGATGTGGGCCGCCACCTGCTCGGCCTGGGCGCGCAGGCCGCCGGGATGCTCGCGCCACAGCCTGGCCACCTGCTCGATCAGCTGCGCGAACGCCGCCGGCGGGAAGTAGGTGCCGCCGTGGAACGGCTTGCCGTCGGGGGTCAGGAACGACGACATCGGCCAGCCGCCGCGTCCGGTAAGTGCCTGCACGGCATCCATATAGACGCCGTCCAGGTCGGGCCGCTCCTCGCGGTCGACCTTGATGCACACGAAATGCTCGTTCAGGAAGGCGGCGATGCCGTCATCGTCGAACGCCTCCTTCTCCATCACGTGGCACCAGTGGCAGCTGCTGTAGCCGATCGACAGGAAGATGGGCAGGTCGAGCCGGGCCGCCCGCGCCAGGGCCTCGTCGCCCCAGGGATACCAGTCGACGGGATTGTGCGCGTGCTGGCGCAGGTAAAGGGAGGCCTCTTCGCCCAATCTGTTGCCATCACGACGGATAACATCGGTGGCGCGGGGGCTGTCGGCGGGGTTGGGCAGCATCGGGGGCTCCTGGGGCGTGGGCGGGGGAAGCGGCGTCCTGCCGCCATGTTAGGGCGATCCGGGGGGATGGCCACCCGGTCTGTTGGTTCGCGGTTGCATCCGCGCCCCGGATCGGATAGTTTTGGTCCGGAATTGCGGTTTCATCAGGCGAGGGGTCGGCAGGGCGGGGTCCGCACGATGATTACTTTCACCCCCGAAGCCGTCGAACAGTGGCAAAGGGAGCACCCTGAGCCCCTGCCGGCGGGCGGCCATGCCGTCCGCGTCTCGCTGGTGCCCGGCGGTTGCGCCGGCCTGAAATACGTGCTGGAAGCCGTGGCGGGGCCCTGTGAGGGCGACCACGCGTTCCCGCAGTCGGGCGCCCTGGCCGTGTTTTGCCCGGCGGGCGACCTGCCGCGCCTGGACGGACTGAGGGTCGATTACGTCGACGCCATGGTCGGCGGCGGCTACCGGTTCGAGAACCCGAACGCCGGGCGTTCGTGCGGATGTGGGGCCAGCTTCGCCGACCCGCTCGCCTGACGGGTTCGCTTCGCCGGTCGCCGCGGGCGGAAACCATGGTGGCGAACAGGATTATCAGCCGCGACGGATCGCGGTTTTACGTTGTCAGGTCGGGGCAGTGGCTACTAGTATCGGCCGCTGCAAGCCCGTACTACGCAGACCGACATGGCCCCGCGGGCGCAATCGGCCCGGGCTGCCGTGTGGCTTTTTCGCGGATGCAGGGGGGAGAGTCGTTTGGCTCCGGACAACCACGCTCATGACCCGGGGCAGAGCCCCGGCAACGGTTCCGACCACCATGACAGGTTCGTCTTTCCCAAGTGGACCAATCGGCTGCGCGAAGCGGTGGCCCTGGCCGCGCTTGGCGGCGTCGTCTACCTGGTCGTGCTGGTGGCCGGCGTGTTCGCCCCGAAGAACTCGGCGATCGGCTACGCGCCCGAGCAGCCGGTGGCGTACAGCCACTCGCTGCACGCCGGCGAGCTGGGCATCGACTGCCGCTACTGCCACGTGACGGTCGAGACGTCGGCGCGCGCGAACGTGCCGCCGACCGCCACCTGCATGAACTGCCACAAGACGATCCGCACCACCAGCCCCAAGCTGGCGCTGGTCAGGCAGAGCGCCGAGACCGGACAGCCCATCCACTGGGTGCGCGTCCATGACCTTCCCGATTTCGTGTACTTCAACCACGCCGGTCATGTGCAATCCGGTGTGGGTTGTGTTAGCTGCCACGGCCGCGTCGACCGCATGGAGGTCGTCGAGCAGGTGGCGCCGTTGACGATGAGCTGGTGCCTCGGTTGCCATCGCAATCCGGACCCCAACCTGCGGCCGCGCGAGTTCGTGACGGCCATGGAGTGGGCGCCCGAGGGCGATGCGGCAGTGCTGGGTGCGAAACTGCGCGCCGAGCGCAAGATTGCGCCGTCCACCGATTGCGCCACCTGTCACCGGTAGGAAAGGAACCACATGTCCGCTTACAGCCCGGAATCCGGCAGCGGCTCTCCCTACTGGCGCAGCCTGCAGGAGTTGGCCGATACCGACGAGTACCGCCACCTGATGGAACACGAGTTCCCCGGCGGCATCGATGCGCCCGACGGCATGTCGCGGCGCCGGTTCCTGCAGATCATGTCGGCGTCGATCGCGATGACGTCGCTGGCGGGTTGTCGCTGGCCGGTCGAGAAGATCGTGCCGTACGCGACCAACACGCCCGGCATCGACCCCGGCACGCCGATCCGTTTCGCCACCACGATGGAACTGGGCGCCACCGCCCTGCCCGTGCTGGCTACCAGCTATGACGGCCGGCCGATCAAGATCGACGGCAACCCGGACCATCCGCTGAGCGCGGGGGCCACCAGCGTGTTCGCACAGGCGAGCGTGCTCGACCTCTACGACGGCGACCGCAGCCAGACGGTCATGCGTCGCGGCGGCCTGCTCGCCAGCGACGCCGACTGGGCGGCCTTCCTGGCCTGGGCGCAGCCGCGGTTCGCGGCCGGCCTGGCCGGCACGGCCATCCTGACCGGCGCGACGACGTCGCCCGCGGTCGGCCTGCTGCTGAAGCAGGCGGCGGCCCGCGGCGCGCGCATCTACATGCACGAGCCCGTCTGCCGGCTGAACGAGATGCGCGGCCTGAAGAAGGCGTTCGGCACCGTGGCGCGCACGCAGTTGGACGTGGCGGCGGCCGACATCATCGTCGACTTCGACAGCAACTTCCTGCAGGACCACCCGACCGCCGTGCGCAACTCGAAGGCGTTCGCCGTCGGCCGTCGCGCCGAATCCGGCCGGATGAACCGCCTCTACAGCTTCGAGAACGCGTTCAGCATCACCGGCGGCATGGCGGACCACCGCTATCCGACCGCAGCGCGTGACATCGGCCCCGCGGTGTGGGCGCTGGCGGCCGAACTGGTGCTGGGCTGCGGCCTGTCGTTGCCGTCCGGTTGCGGCGTCAGTGCGGCGCAGCTGGGCACGTGGCGCGGACACGCCGCCGGCGGGCCGGACATCGGCCCCCTGGCGCGCGACCTGGTGGCGCACCGCGGCAAGAGCCTGCTCCTGGCGGGCGTGCGGCAGGACCCGGACGTGCACGCGTTGCTGCACATCCTGAACGCGGCCCTGGACAACACGGGGCACACGCTGAGCTACGTGGCGTTCGACCTGCCGACGTTCGGCCTGGTCGACGAACTGGTCTCCGCGCTGAACGGCGGCTCCGTCTCGACGCTGGTCGTCCTGGGCGGCAACCCCGTGTACGACGCGCCGGCCGACCTGAACTTCGGCGCGGCGATGGCGCGCGCGAACGAGCGCATCCACCTGGGCCAGCGCGACGACGCGACGGGCCAGGCCAGCACCTGGCACTTGCCGGCCAACCACTACCTGGAGAACTGGGACCTGGCCACGGGCTGGGACGGTTCCCTGCTGGCGGTGCAGCCGCTGATCAACCCGCTGTATGCGGGCCACGGCGCCACCGATCTGCTGTCGGTGCTCGTCGACGGCGCCGCGCCGCGCACGGGCTTCCAGGTCGCGCGCGACACGTTCTTCCAGCTGGGCGGCGGCCAGGGCCCGGCGCCCGCGGTCGATGTCGACCCGGCCTTCGAGAAGCGCTGGCGCGCTCTCCTGCACGACGGCTCGCTGGCCGGCAGCGCTCAGGTCGGCGTGGCGCTGCCGCTCGCGGGCACGCCGCTGACGGCGCCGTCGCTGGGCGGTTCGCTCGGTCGCGACAACCTCGAGCTCACGTTCCTGCAGGACCAGTCGGTGTACGACGGCCGCTTCGCCGACAACGCCTGGTTGCAGGAAATGCCCGATTTCATGACGAAGCTGACGTGGGACAACGCCGCCGTCCTGAGCCCCGCCACGGCGAAGGAGCTGGGCGTCGGCCACGGTGACCTCGTCGAGCTGCAGTACAAGGGCCGGACGCTGAACGCCGCCGTCTACGTGCTGCCCGGCCAGGCGAGGCACTCGGTCACGCTGACCCTGGGCTACGGCCGCGACGACGCCGGCACCGTCGGCAAGGGCGCCGGCTTCAACGCCTACAAGCTGCGCACGTGGGACGGCCTGCACCGTGGCGACGGCCTGAAGCTGCGCAAGACCGGCCGCCAGTACGAACTGGCCTGCACGCAGGACCACTTCGCCATCGACAAGGTGGGCGCCGCCGAGATCCAGAAGCGCGTGCCGGGCCTGGCGCGCGAAGGCACGTTCGAGCAGTACACGAACGAGCCGCACTTCGTCGACCACCTGGGCATCCACAGCCCGCCGCTGCTCTCGCTCTGGAAGGAGTGGGAGTACACCGGCCACAAGTGGGGCATGGCGGTCGACCTGAACACCTGCACGGGCTGCAACGCCTGCGTGGTGGGCTGCCAGTCCGAGAACAACATCCCGGTGGTCGGCAAGGACCAGGTCAGCCGCGGTCGCGAGATGGCCTGGATCCGCCTCGACCGCTACTTCCTGGGCGACCCCGAGGATCCGAAGGTGGCGCAGCAGCCGGTGGCCTGCGTGCAGTGCGAAATGGCGCCCTGCGAGCAGGTCTGCCCGGTGGCCGCCACCACGCACACGCGCGAAGGCCTCAACGCGATGGTCTACAACCGTTGCGTCGGCACGCGCTACTGCTCGAACAACTGCCCCTACAAGGTGCGGCGGTTCAACTGGTACAACAATTTCGAGGACATGACGGCAACTCAGCGACTGGTGCTGAATCCCGACGTGACGGTGCGCTCGCGCGGCGTCATGGAGAAATGCACCTACTGCGTGCAGCGCATCGAGACCGCGCGCGTGACGGCGCGGGTCGAGGGCCGCGGCATCCGCGACGGGGACATCACCCCCGCCTGCGCGCAGACGTGCCCGACCGACGCCATCGTTTTCGGCGACCTGAACGACAAGGAAAGCCGCGTCAGCAAGCTGCGGGACCTGAACCGGTCCTACGACCTGCTGGGCTACCTGAACATCAAGCCGCGCACATTCTACCTGGCGCGCCTGCGCAACCCGAACCCGGAGATCGCGGGACATGCCGCACCGGCGGGGCATGGGGCGCCGGCGGGTCATGGGGCGCCGGCCGGCCACGAAGGCGGCCACACGGAAGCGGCACACGGCTAATCCGAACGGGAGCCTGAATGAGAACACCGCAGGTGTCCGAAGCCTGGGACAACACGAAGGACGACCCCACCAAGCCGGTGGAGCTCATCCTTGGCGGCAACGACTTCACGTCGATCACCGAGAAGGTCTCGGATATCGTCCTGGAGCGGAAGACGCCGCGCGCCTGGTACATCGCCATCACGGCGACGGCCGGCCTGACGGGCATCATGTTCCTGATGATCGCGTACCTGTTCATGAAGGGCGTCGGCGTCTGGGGCCTGAACAACCCGGTCGGCTGGGCGTGGGACATCACGAACTTCGTGTTCTGGGTGGGTATCGGCCATGCCGGCACGCTGATCTCGGCCATCCTCTTCCTGCTGCGGCAGAAGTGGCGGACCTCGATCAACCGTTTCGCCGAGGCGATGACGATCTTCGCCGTCATTTGCGCCGGCATCTTCCCGGGCATCCATGTCGGCCGCGTGTGGGTGGTGTACTGGCTGTTCCCGCTGCCGAACAACCAGGCGATGTGGCCGAACTTCCGCAGCCCGCTGCTGTGGGACGTGTTCGCCGTCGGCACCTACATGACGGTGTCGCTGCTGTTCTGGTACACCGGCATGATCCCGGACCTGGCCACGCTGCGTGACCGCGCCAAGGGCCGCGTCAAGCAGGCCGTGTACGGCGCGCTGGCCCTGGGCTGGCGCAGCTCGCACCGCCACTGGCACCGCTACGAGAAGGCGTACCTGCTTCTGGCCGGCCTGGCCACGCCGCTGGTGCTCTCGGTGCACTCGGTGGTGTCGTTCGACTTCGCGACGTCGCAGATCCCCGGCTGGCACACGGCGATCTTCCCGCCGTACTTCGTCGCCGGCGCCGTGTTCTCGGGCTTCGCCATGGTGGGCACGATCCTGATCCCCGCCCGGAAGTGGTTCGGGCTGGAGCAGATCATCACGAAGCACCACCTCGAGAACATGAACAAGGTCATCCTGGCGACCGGCAGCATCGTCGGCTTCGCCTACGCGACCGAGTTCTTCATCGCCTGGTACGGCGGCAACCCGAACGAGAGCTTCGCGTTCATCAACCGCGCGTTCGGTCCCTACGCCTGGGCCTACTGGACGATGGTCACCTGCAACGTGATCACGCCGCAGCTGTTCTGGTCGAAGAAGATCCGCACCAACCTGGTGGTGATGTGGATCATGTACATCTTCGTCAACATCGGCATGTGGTTCGAGCGCTTCGTGATCATCGTCAGCTCGCTCAGCCGCGACTTCCTGCCCTCGAGCTGGGCCTACTTCCGCCCGACGCCCGTGGACATCATGACCTTCATCGGCAGCTTCGGCCTGTTTTTCACGCTGGTGCTGCTGTTCATCCGGTTCCTGCCCATGATCGCCATGGCCGAAGTCAAGACGGTCATGCCGATCGCCGACGCCCACAGCGGCGAGCGGCGCTCGGTGGGCGACTACCACGGCGACATCCCGTCCCACATCCGCGACGGAGGCAAGCACTGATGAGCGCCACTCCGCGCCACGGCGCGCTCCACGCGCTGATGACCGACTTCGAGAGTCCCTCGCAGTTCATGCAGGCCTGCGTGAAGGTGCGCGATGCCGGTTTCAAGCACTGGGACGCGCACTCGCCGTTCCCTGTGCACGGCCTGGATGATGCGATGGGCATCCGCGGCACGCGCCTGCCCTGGATCGTGCTGGTCGGCGGCATCACCGGCTTCAGCGCCGCCCTGCTGATGCAGTGGTGGATGAACGCCGTCGACTACCCGTACATCATCTCGGGCAAGCCGCTGCTGGGCCTGCCTGCCGCCTTTCCGGTCATCTTCGAGCTGACGGTTCTGTTCAGCGCCTTCGCCTGCTTCTTCGGCATGTGGGGCCTGAACGGCATGCCGCGCTGGCACCACCCGTTGCTGGCCAACGACCGCTTCCGCCGCGCCTCGCAGGACCGCTTCTATGTGGTCATCGAGGCCCGTGACCCGAAGTTCGACTCCGAGAAGACACGCGCCTTCCTGGCCTCGCTGGGTGGCGCGGTCGTCGAGGAAGTACGCGAAATCGTGGAGGGCTGACCGATGCCGCGCCCGATCCTTTACGTGCTGCTGGTGCTGGTCGCGCTCAGCCTGATCCCGATGGGCCTGCTCTACAGGTCGCATCACCAGGCAAAGAGCCAACCGCGCATCCAGGTCGTCTACGACATGGACCAGCAGTTTTATTACAAGGCCCAGACCGAGAACCCGTTCTTCCCGGACGGCGTCTCGATGCACAAGCCGCCCACGGGCACCGTCGCCCGGGGCATGCTGGCGGCCGACGACACCTACTTCCGCGGCGTGGCCCACGACACGACGTTCGTGCAGGACATCCCGGTGAAGGTGGACCGCCAGATGCTCGAGCGCGGCCAGCAGCGCTTCAACATCTACTGCGCGCCGTGCCACGGCGGCAGCGGCAACGGCAACGGCATCGTCAACGCGCGCGCGCAGGCGCTGGCCGAGGGCACCTGGACGCCGCCCACCGACCTGACGAGCCAGGCGGTCATCGACCGCCCGTCCGGCCACATCTACAACACGATCAGCAAGGGGATCCGGAACATGCCGTCCTACGCCGCGCAGATCGCGCCGGAGGATCGCTGGGCCGTGACCGCGTACGTGCGGGCGCTGCAGTTGTCCCGCAATGCGACCATCAACGACGTGCCGGCGGCGAACCGCGCGGCGCTGGGGCGCTAGACGGACCGAATTGGAAGTCGCCGGCCCAGGGGCCGGCCAGCACGGGAGAAATGAACTTGGCTCACACCCACGTTCCCACCCTGCAGGACACGCGCACGACGCTCGACGGGCTGGGCCCGCGCGTGTTCGGCGTCAGCCTGGCTGTCGGCGTGGTCGGCATGCTGGCCGCCTTCGGGCTGGGCTCGGCGCAGGGCGACAACCTGAAGCAGTTCGCCTTCGCCTATGTGCTGAACTTCGCGTTCTTCCTGGGCATCAGCCTGGGCGCGCTGATCTTCCTGGGCATCATGTACGTCACGCGCGCCAGCTGGAACGTGGTCATCCGCCGCCTGGCCGAGGTGATGGCCGCCGTCACGCCGCTGCTGGCGCTGCTGGCCATCCCGGTGATCGTGCTGGCGGGCCGCGTCTACGGCTGGATGGACCCGGAGATCGCGGCCAGCCCGGCCATGGCGCACAAGGCGGGCTACCTGAACCAGGGCGCCTTCACGCTGCGCTGGGCGATCTACTTCCTGGTGTGGAGCGGCTACTCGCTGTTCTATTGGCGCAGCTCGGTGGCGCAGGACAAGAGCGGCGACCTGAAGATCACGCGCCGCTTCGAGAACCTGAGCGGCTTCGCGCTGATGGCCACGGCCATCTGCCTGGCGATGGCCTCGTTCGACCTGGTGATGAGCATCGACCCGCTGTGGTCGAGCACGATGTTCGGCGTCTACTACTTCTCCGGCAGCTTCGTCTCGTTCTTCGCCGTGCTGACGCTGGTGACGATGGGCCTGCAGAACAGCGGCCGCCTGACGCGCATCGTCAGCGCCGAGCACTTCCACGACTACGGCAAGCTGATGTTCGGCTTCACGTTCTTCTGGGGGTACATCGCCTACAGCCAGTACATGCTGTACTGGTACGCGAACATCCCCGAGGAGACGGCCTGGTACCTGATGCGCTCCACCAACGGCTGGGGCAAGGTGGGCCTGGCCACGCTGTTCTGCACGTTCGCGCTGCCGTTCTGCGGCCTGGTCTCGCGCTGGGCCAAGCGCAACCGCAAGGTGATGGCCTTCTGGGCCATGTGGATCATCGTCGCGCAGTGGCTGAACCTCTACTGGGTGATCATGCCGGAGTACAGCGAACACGCGATGTTCAGCCCCGCAGCGGTGGCCCTGTTCCTGGGCATCGGCGGCCTCTGGTTCGCGGGCGTCACGCGCCTGGCCATGGGCAACTCGCTGGTGCCGACCCGCGATCCGCGGCTCGAAGAGTCCCTGCGGTTCGAGAACGCCTGATCCAAACGGCCTCGATCAAGGCGCCCGCGCGGCGCCCGGGAGCAAAGTGATGGCTTCGGCCGACCCGAAAGCGAACAACGGCTTCAACGCCCTGGCGGTGGTCTGCTGCACAGTGGCGGCGCTGCTCTTCGTCGTGGCCCTGTCCCTGTTCATGCAGGGCGGCTACCTGGCGGCGCAGGCCCGCGAGACGAACGCCAAGACGGTGACGCCCGTCAACGAGCCGCTGCGCGCGGCCGATGCCGAGCAGGCCGCGCGCCTGCAGGAGTCGCCGCGCTGGCTCGACGAGCAGAAGACCAAGGCGGTCATGCCCATCGACGCCGCGATGGACCGCATGGCGACGGCCGGGAAAGAGGTGCGGCCATGATCGCCACCGCGACCACTTCCAGCTGGCTGCCGCAGGCGGCCTCCACGCAGTCGCAGGGCGTCGACCCGGCGTTCTACGGCGTCTACGTCGTCGGCGCCTTCGCGGTCATCCTCGTCGCCGGCCTGGCGATGACCTTCGTCCGCCAGTTCCCCCGCAAGGGTGAGAACGAGCGCGGCCTCGGCGACGCGCGCCCGAACGTGAAGCTGCAGGCCGCCTGGGTGCTCGCGGCCCTCGGCGTCGCGATCTACGCCTTCACGGCCGGCCTGCCCGGCTTCCTGGACGCCAACGCGGCGCCCTGGATGTCGTACCGCGTGCTGGTGGCCACCAGCCAGGACGGCTACAAGTTCACCTACCCGAACGGCCACATCGCCGACACGCTGCACGTGGCGATCAACCGCCCGGTGCGCCTGGACGCCACCACGGCCGACGTCATCCACACCCTGCACGCGCCCGCGCTGCGCCTGAACGAGCCCGTGTTGCCCGGCCGCACGGCGCAGGCCTGGTTCAACGCCACGACGCCCGGCACCTACGAGCTGCGCAGCGCCGTCTACGGCGGCGACCGCTACCAGGACATGCGCACGGCCGTCGTCGCGCACAACCCGGCCGACTTCGACGCCTGGATGATCCGCGTCTCGGACGTGTTTGCCGGCCGCACCATGGAACAGGCGGGCGAGCTGCTCTACGTCACCAAGGGCTGCAAGACGTGCCATTCCATCGACGGCTCCAAGCTGGTCGGCCCGAGCTTCAAGAACGTCTTCGGGCACCAGTTCGACACGCGCGAGGGCGTGCGCATCACGGCCGACGAGGCGTACATCAAGGAATCGATCCTCAAGCCGAACGTCTCGGTCATCGCCGGCTTCGAGCCCGTCATGACCCCGTTCGAGGGCAAGATCACCGACAAGGAAATCGCCGGCCTGACCGCGTACCTGCGCACGCTGTCGGACCTGGGCGGCAAGCCCGCCGGGGCCGACTCGACGACCGCGAAGCCCGCGGGCAAGGAAGTCGCCGCGGTTGCCGCACCCGCCGCGCCCGCCACGCCCCATGGAGGCAAGTAGATGAGCAGCCCCGTCAACAAGGCGGCCGGCGCGAACTGGCTGACCACCACCGACCACAAGCAGGTCGCGCTGCAGTTCCTGTGGTGGACGCTCGGCGCCTTCCTGCTGGGCGCCATCTACGCCGTCATCCTGCGCATGCGCGTGACCAGCGCCCTGGTCGATCCCGCGCTCTACCGCCAGATGCTGACCCAGCACGGCATCCTGATGGTCTTCCTGTTCCTGATCCCGGCCATCCCGTCGGTGCTGGGCAACTACATGCTGCCCCTGCAACTGGGCGCCGGCGAGTTCCGCCTGCCCTGGCTGACCCGCCTGTCGCTGCGCCTGCAGATCCTGGGCACGCTGGCGCTGGTCCTGTCGATTTCCATCAAGCCGGTCGGCGCCGGCTGGACGTTCATCACGCCCGCCAGCCTGACGGGCCCCGGCTCGTTCGCGCTGCTGACGACCGCCCTCGCACTGCTCGCCGGCTCGTGGCTGGCCAGCGGCGTGAACGTGATCGTCACCGTGCACCACGGCCGCCGCCCCGGCATGGGCTTCTTCCAGATGCCCGTCTTCGCCTGGTCGCTGTACCTGACCGCCTTCGCCCAGGTCATCGCCGGCACGCTCTTCGGCATCCTGGTCATCTACCTGGCCGCCGCGCGCGGCTCGGCCGCCGGCCCCTTTGGCGCCAACGCCGACCCGCTGCTCTGGCAGGGCTACTTCTGGCTGGCCGTGCAGCCCCTGGCGATCTTCGCCCTGCTGCCCGCCGCCGGCGTCATCACCGAAGTGATCGCCGGCGTGTCCCGCCGCCCGGTCGTCGGCTACCGCACCGTGGTCGGCTCGCTGATCGCCCTGCTGGCCCTGGGCTTCTGCACCTTCGGCGTGCACCTGATCGGCAAGGGCCAGTCGCCTGCTTTGAGTTTTGCGTTCGCTGCTCTGGCCTTGGTCACGGCCGTGCCGGTGGCGCTGCTGACCTTCAGCTGGCTGTCGACCCTGTACCGCGGCTCGGTCGCCTGCGCCGCCCCGACCACCTTCGTCGTCGCCTTCCTGCTCTGCGCCGGCATCGGCGTGATGAGCGGCCTGATGCTCTGCACGTTGTCGACCGCGAACTACCTGGCCAACACGGTCTTCGCCACCGGCCACCTGCACTACATCATGATGGGCGGCGTCATGACGGCCTTCCTGGCCGGCCTGCACTACTGGTGGCCGAAGATGTTCGGCCACATGTACAGCCCGCTGCTCGGGCGCCTGTCGGGCATGACCTACATGGCCGGCTTCAACCTGGCGTTCCTGCCGCAGTTGATCCAGGGCGCGCGCGGGTTGCCGCAGGGGCTGGCGACGGTGCCGGCCGGGTTGCGCGGGACGGACCTCGTGGCGACGATCGGGATGTGGATTCTGACGACCGGGCTCGTGATGATCATCTCGAATTTGTTCGGGGCGTTGCATGACGGGGAGAAGGCTGGGGAGAATCCCTGGGGGGCGACGACTGGGGAGTGGCGTAGCGGTGCGGTTGGTGGGGATCCGTACGTGCCGTAGGATTGCGCTGCGCATTTGAGCTTGAGATCAGGCCCCGGGGAGTGGTTTCCCGGGGTCTGGTTTTTTGTGGGGGAGTTGCGCCGGCGCAAGTCGGTCCCGGCGGAGCGCTCGCAAATGCCGGGAAAGATGCTCTTGTGTTATCATGACCGAGGTAACAGGTGACGTAGGGTGGGGAATCAGGGGGGCGCCATGGTGCAACCGGGAGCCAAGTGGCGCATCGTCATGTGCCTGCTCGCGTCGTCCGCGTGTGCCTTTCTGGCCGGCTGTTCGAATGACGGCGACCATTGCCCGGATTGTGTCGGCCATGGAATCGTCGGCCCGGGCCCGGAGTACTGGGCCCGTCTCTACGACTGGACCGACCTTGAGACATGGCCCGACCCGTCGCTATGGTCGGACGACAAGCTGCGTTCGTTCGCTTACTCGGGGAGCCGGGGCCATCCCGGTTTCTACCAGGAAGCTCCGAGTCGCGGCGCCCCATACTACGAGAACACGATCAGTTTGCGCCTGGAACCCGACAAGTGGATCGAACTTTCCGCCGCAACCCGCGATTCGGCATTCGCCTGGTCCGAGAGATCCGCGAGGTTGAGCGCGTACTATCGCGATCTCGTCTCGGAATCCGAGACGGAGAAGTACTTCGAGTTCCGGAGGGTGTATTCGGCACACCCCAGCGACGTCATCCTCAACCGGGTGCACAAGCTCAGCTATCTGGATCGATCCATGTACGACCGCCTGCACCCTTCGCCCATCCTTGGAATCTTCGAAGTGCGGCCAATCGACGCGGCCAATGCGCGCGAGCTCATCGAGTACATGTGGGCCAACTGCCGGCTCGTGGACTTTGGCCGCCCGTTGTCGCGCGGGCTCGCGGAATCCGCATCAGGCTTCACGGAGGAAATCTACTTCTGCTACACCATCGGTGCGGACTGGGGCCTTTGCGACAAGATCGGGCTCGGGCGCGCCCGCGTCAGCGTCGACAGGACGACGGGCGAGATCACCAGCACCGTGGAAGAACTGCGAGAGGTGAACGGCGTCTGCTACGAATAGCGACCCGCCGGCCTGGCCGGAGCCTGCGGCAGGCAAAGCCGTGTGTTGTGGTTGGGTCCGGGTGCCATCACCGGGCACGATCTTCCGTGGCTCTGTCGACTTGCGCCGGCGCAATTCCCCCTTCCCGCTCATGCAAAAACCGATGGCACCTCCCACACAACGCCACCAGATTCTCCGCCTTGTTGCTCCCGCCCCGGCTGCGCGCCACCACGTGATGCACCTCGAGAAAATGCGTCGCCCCGCACCCCGGCGTGGTGCAGCGGTGCCGGTCCCTCGCCAGCACGGCCGTTCGCACCGACGGCGGGATCACGCTGCGATTGGGCGCACCTTCACGTTTCACCCGCGCGTCGCACCCGATGGCCGCGACTTGCGCCGGCGCAAGTGGGCGCTCGCCGCGCTGCGTCACGGCGGCAGCAGCGCCGCATTCGGGGCACTGCTGGACGATGACCTGGAACGTGGGAGCGGAGGGCCTGGGCGCCGTCGCTGAAGAAGCATCCGCCGCCGCGACCAGCGCCTCAAGGCCGGCCAGCACCACGTCGAGCCGGTCGCTGCCCGCCGGCAGCAGGCGCAGCTTGCGGGCCTTTTCCAGCAGGGCCTCGAACCGGGCCAGCTGCACGGCGTCGGCGCGCAGCGAGATGTTGGTTGATAGGTCAACGATCTCGCCAACGACAGCACCCGCGACTTGCGCCGGCGCAACTGGCGCCACTTCCAGCGCCAGCTGCCCCGCCGCCTCGGCCCGGCGCGCCGCCACCGGCCGCCGCCCCAACGCGGAACGCACCGCCACCTCCAACTCCCGCCGCCCCCCACTCACCGCGCGATCGACCCACGCCGCCTCGGTGGCGGCCGTCGCCACGCGGGCCACCTGCTGGGCCTTCGTCCAGCCGACCTGGCCGTCGACTACGGCGGCCTTCAGCACGGGCAGCGCTTCCAACTGGTCGGCCAGCCGCTTGAATTGCCAGTACCGGTTGCGCGAGCAGGCGAGGCCCTCAACCACATACAACTCCATCGACGCATACCCGAGGTCTCGATAAAGCCCCCGGCGCTGCACCTCGGCGAACCACAGCACCGCGCACTCGCGGGCGCGGTCGCAGGCGTGCAGGGCCTGGCGCAGGGAGGCATCCACGGAGGTGGCGGGGCGGTCGGGAACGAAGGCGGGCAGGTCGAGATTCGGCATGGCGACACGGCCTTTCGGGGGAGGCGGGTATCCATGAATTAAGGGCGTAAAGATAGCGAAAATATTAAATAACCGCAAGCGAAATATATCGATTACCAGCCAACACACAGCACGACAAAAACATTCGAACAACTGTTTGATTGCCGCCGCCCCGCCCGTCTGTCATCCTCCGGTCACGGAGCGCGGCGCCACCTGCCGTGAAAACCCGACAAACCTGTCTTTTTTCTGGGATCAAGCGTTGGGACGTCCTAATTTTCCGGCGACCTGAACCCCGGAGGCCTGCCCGTGTCCGACAACAACGAGACGCCGAAACAGCCGACCCCGCCGAAGAGGCCCGCGAGCTCCACTGGCAAGCAGCCCAAGCTGCCTTCGTCGTACTACAACGCCATCTCGCTGACCGGCGCCGCCATGGCGGCGCTCAGCCTGGCGCTGATCCTGTTCCTGTACGCGCTGGAGCGGTTCGGCAGCCACACCAGCAGCCCGTACGTGGGCATCATCGCGTTCGTCATCCTGCCGGTGTTCCTGATCATCGGCCTGGCGCTGGGCGCGTTCGGCGCGCTGCGGCAGCAGCGGCGGCGCAAGCTGGGCCTCGGGCACACCGAGCGGTTGCCCCGCATCGACCTGAACGATCCCACGCACCTGCGCGGGACGGTCCTGGTTGGCGGCGGTTTCCTGCTGTTTTTGGCGCTGTCGGCGTTCGGCAGCTACCAGGCCTACGAGTATACCGAGAGCGACAAGTTCTGCGGCACAACGTGCCATACGGTGATGAAGCCGGAGTACACGGCGTTCAACAACTCGCCGCACCAGCGCGTGGGTTGTGTGAAGTGCCATATCGGCGAGGGCGCCGAATGGTACGTGCGGTCGAAGATGTCGGGCGCCTACCAGGTGTATTCGGTGATCTTCAACAAGTACTCCAAGCCGATCGAGACGCCGATCCGCAACCTGCGTCCGTCGCGCGATACCTGCGAGCAGTGCCACTGGCCGGAGCACTTCACGGGCCAGAAGATGAAGACGTTCGACTATTACGGCCGCGAAGAGGGCAATACGCACTGGAGCCTGAAGCTGCTGATGAAGATCGGCAGCGGTGGCGGCACGGGCGAGCCGGCGCACGGCATCCACTGGCACACCGTCAACACGATCAACTACGTGGCGGCCGACGATCGCCGGCTGGAGATCCCCTGGGTGAAGTTCACCGGCAAGGACGGCCGCGAGAAGATCTACCGCAGCACCGAGGCGGAGATGACCGACGCGGACGCCGCCACCAAGGAACAGCGGCTGATGGACTGCATCGACTGCCACAACCGGCCGACGCACCATTACCTGCCGCCTTCGCGCCTGGTCAACCGCGACATCGCCAACGGGCTCATCGCGCAGGACCTGCCGGGCATCAAGAGCCTGCTGGTCGGCCTGATGGAAGCCACGTACAAGACCGAGGACGAGGCGCTGGAGGCCATCGAGGTCGGCACGCACAAGTTCTATGACGAGAACCATCCCGAGGTGGCGCGGGCGCGCGTCGGGGAAATCGAGATGGCCATCGTGCGCGCGCAGACGTTGTTCAAGACGAACATCTTCCCCGAGATGGGCGTCAGCTGGCGCGGGTTCCCCGACCACATCGGCCACCTGACCACGCCGGGCTGCTTCCGTTGCCATGACGGCAAGCACCAGACCGAGGACGGCGAAGTCCTGCCGCGCGACTGCGACCTGTGCCACACCATCGTCTCGCAGGTCCGCAAGACCGGCGAAGAGGTCGTCTCCCTGGAGAGCGTCGAATACGTCCACCCCGAGGACATCGGCGACGAATGGAAGACCACCAACTGCAACGAGTGCCACGGCCAGTAGTTAGCTCGATTTCCGGCGCCCGGGCGGGCAGGCGGCGTGGGCCGCTTGACTCAGCCCGGACGCCGGATGATTTTTGTTGAGAATCGCGGATCACCTGCCTGCAAACCCCCAGCCCGAAGCCGAGGATGCCCATGGCCAACCACAAGATCGTCTGGACCAAGATCGATGAGGCGCCCGCGCTGGCGACCTACGCCCTGCTGCCCATCGTCCAGGCTTACACCAAGGGCACCGGCATCGACGTCGAGGCCTCGGACATCTCCCTGGCCGGCCGCATCATCGCCAACTTCCCCGAGAAGCTGACCGAGGCGCAGAAGCTGCCCGACGCGCTGGCCACCCTGGGCGACCTGACGAAGACGCCGGCCGCGAATATCATCAAGCTGCCGAATATCTCGGCCTCGATCCCGCAGCTGCAGGCCGCCATCAAGGAACTGCAGGAACACGGCTACGACATCCCGAACTACCCGGAAGAGCCGAAGACCGACGCCGACAAGGCGCTGCAGGTGCGCTTCGCGAAGGTGCTGGGCTCGGCCGTGAATCCGGTGCTGCGCGAGGGCAACGCGGACCGTCGCGCGGCGGCCTCGGTCAAGAAGTTCGCGCAGAAGAATCCGCACCGCATGATGAAGGACTGGCCGAAGGAAGGGTCGAAGGCCCGCGTGGCGCACATGACCGGGAAGGACTTCTACGGCACGGAGACCTCGATCACGCTGGGCGCGGCGACGTCGATCAACATCGAGTACGTCGCTGCCACCGGCGAGAAGAAGGTCCTCAAGGAAGGCCTGGCCCTGCTGGCCGGCGAGGTCATCGACTCTTCGTGCATGAACGTGGCCGCCCTGCGCGCCTTCTACGCCAAGACCATCGACGAGGCCAAGCGCGACGGCACGCTTCTGTCGCTGCACCTGAAGGCCACGATGATGAAGATCTCGGACCCCGTGATGTTCGGCCACGCCGTGTCGGTGTTCTACGCCGCCGCGCTGGACAAGCATGCGGCGACGCTGAAGGAGATCGGCGCCAACCTGAACAACGGCCTGGCCGGCGTCATCGAGAAGCTGGACAAGCTGCCGGCGGACAAGAAGGCCGAGATCGAGGCCGACATCCAGGCCGTGTACGCCACGCGCCCGGCCATCGCCATGGTCGACTCGCGCAAGGGCATCACGAACCTGCACGTGCCCAACGACGTCATCGTCGATGCCTCGATGCCCAACGTCGTGCGCGACGGCGGCAAGATGTGGAACTGGGACGACCAGCTGCAGGACACCGTCGCCATGGTGCCCGACCGCTGCTACGCCACCATCTACCAGGCCATCATCGAGGACTGCCAGAAGAACGGTCAGTTCAACCCCGGGACGATGGGCGCCGTGGCCAACGTCGGCCTCATGGCGCAGATGGCCGAGGAGTACGGCTCGCACGACAAGACGTTCATGGCCGAGGGCAACGGCACCATCCGCGTCGTCGACAAGGACGGCAAGGTGCTGCTGGAGCAGGCGGTCGAGCCGGGCGACATCTTCCGCATGTGCCAGACCAAGGACGCCGCCATCCGCGACTGGGTGAAGCTGGCCGTCACGCGCGCCCGGGCCGCCGGCACGCCCGCCATCTTCTGGCTGGACGAGAAGCGCGGCCACGACGCGCAGATCATCGCCAAGGTGAAGGCGTACCTGCCCGAGCACGACACCAAGGGCCTGGACCTGCAGATCATGAAGCCGACCGACGCGATGGCCTTCACGCTGCCCCGCACGCGGCGCGGCGAGAACACGATCTCGGTCACCGGCAACGTCCTTCGTGACTACCTGACCGACCTGTTCCCGATCCTCGAGCTGGGCACCAGCGCCCGCATGCTGTCGATCGTCCCGCTGCTGAACGGCGGCGGCCTGTACGAGACGGGCGCCGGCGGCTCGGCCCCGAAGCACGTGCAGCAGTTCCTGAGCGAGGGCCACCTGCGCTGGGATTCGCTGGGCGAGTACTGCGCGCTGGTGCCGTCGTTCGAGCAGATCGCCGCGGCGGGCAACGCGCGTGCCGCGCTGCTGGCCGAGACGCTCGACACAGCCATCGGCTCGTACCTCGAGGGCGCGCGGTATCCCAGCCGTAAGGTCAACGAGATCGACAACCGCGGCAGCACGTTCTACCTGGCGATGTACTGGGCGCAGGCCCTGGCCGCCCAGGACAAGGACGCCGAGCTGAAGGCGCGCTTTGCGCCGGTGGCGAAGACGTTGACCGAGAACGAGGCGAAGATCGCCGCCGAGCTGCTTGCGGCGCAGGGCAAGCCGACGGATGTCGGCGGGTACTACCACCCCTGCGACGAGAAGGCCTACGCGGCGATGCGGCCGAGCGCGACGTTCAATGCGGTCATCGATGCGCTCAGGTAACCACCAACGGCAACAGCCGGAGGGTTGATCACGGGACGGCCGTTGACCATGAGTCGGCGGCCGTTCTTGTCGGTGGGCCGTCGCGAAAGGGGAGTCCCATGGTCATGGCGCCGAGGATCCTGTGGCTGATCGTCCTGGCCTGTTTTGTCGGCGGGTGCGGCACCATGCGGCCGGCGCGCTGGGCGGATGCGCCGGCGGATTCGGCCGCCGACAATCGCGTGCTGCCCGTGGTCAAGATCGGCGACCGCGTCGCGGTCGAACGGCTGGACCGATCCCGGGTGTCGGGGCATTTGCGCGCGTTCACGAGCGACAGCGTCACCGTCGAGACCGAGCGGAAGGTCGGGTACGAGTGGGTTCACGAAACCCAGGTGATCCCGCGCGCCGAGATTCTCTCCGTGAAGAAGAAGCAGGTGAGCCTCGAGCGGACGCTCCTGCTGGCCGGCGGCGCGGTCGTCGGCTTGGGTGTCGCCTTCGTGATCGCCGTGGGCAGTACGGATTGGCATTGGGAGGAGGCGAACTGAGGGTTGCGCCGGCGCAAGTCGGGAACACGGATTCGCGTCTGGACGCCGAAGAAGCCGGGATGATAGCCTGCGATCCCGGCTTCAGGGGGAGACTGGCGCCGGACCTTCGCCCACTCGCTGTTGATGATGAATTCGGAAATCATTACCGGATGGGGGCAGCATGGATTCCTTCGACGGGTATACCCCTGCGAGTGACGACCCCGGGACGGACGCCGCCGCCGCCGCCACCCCGCCCGAGCCCCGCACCGCCGGTTTCCACTTCACCGGCACCACCGACGAGTACTTCCGCATCTGGATCGTCAATGCCTGCCTGTCCATCGTCACGCTGGGCATCTACTCGGCGTGGGCGAAGGTGCGCATGACGAAGTACGTGCGCGGCCACACGCTGGTCGACGGAGTGCCATTCACCTACGACGCCAATCCCATCGCCATCCTCAAGGGCCGCCTGATCGCTGTGGGCGCGTTCGGCCTGTGGACCGGGCTCGGCTACATCTCGCCCGTGGCGCAGCTGGCCCTGCTGGTGCCGGCCGCCTTCATCGTGCCGTGGCTGGTGGTGGCCTCGCTGCGCTTCAACGCCCGTGTGACGGCGTACCGGAACGTCGGCTTCCGCTTCGACGGCGACTACAAGGGCGCGCTGAAGTACTTCGTCGGGTTCATGCTGCTGGCCGGCTGCACGGGGTACATCATGCTGCCGTGGGCGATCCGCCAGCAGCGGGCCTGGCAGGCGCGGCACACCTCGTGGGGCAACCGGCGGCTCGAGCTCAGGGCGCTTACCAGCGAGTTCTACGCCGCGTACATGCCGATGTTCATCGCGGTGGTGATCCTCATCTTCGTGATGTTCTTCATGTTCAGCGTCGCCGCGGTCACGGGCGGCAAGGGCGATGAGGGCAGCGCGACCGACACGGCGATGTCGACGGGCATGATCGTCGGCTTCGCCATTACCTACATCGTCATCATCCTGGCGGCCTTCTGGACGCAGGCGGCCCTGGTCGGGACCACCCTGGGCGGCCTGGCGGTGGGCGACCAGTCGCGGATGCGCTGTTCGATCGCCTCGTCGCGCTACGCCTGGATCCTGGGCTCGAACGCGCTCGTCTCGCTGCTGACCCTCGGGATGATGTACCCGTGGGGCGAGGTGCGCCGCCTGCGCTACCTGGCGTCCCACACGACCATCGGCGGCGCCGAGACCTTCGATACGGTCGTGGGCCCGCGCGGCGGCCCTGCCTCGGCGGCCGGCGACGAGGTTGCCGACGCCTTCGACATCGACGTGGGGTTCTGACATGGAATCGCAAGGCGCGCCGATCACGCTGGCCGGCACCTGGTTCGCAGCCGGGTCGTCGAAGAGCCATGTCGCGACGCTGTCCCTCGACAGCGGTGTGCTGACCCTGTCCGCGAACGATGCCGCGGCGACGTTTGCGCCCGGCGATGTGCACGTCACCGGCCTCGACGATCCTCTGTCGGTCGACTTCCCCGACGGCGGATCGTTCGTCGCAACCGCGGGCGATGCCGGCGCGCGCGCGCTGCTGGCCGCGCTGCGCGTCGGGGATTCGCCCGTCGCCCGGCTGGAGAAGAGCTGGCGCACGGTGATCATCGCCGCGGCCGCCACGATGGCGCTGACCGCGCTGTTCTTCTTCGTCATCCTGCCGGCCGCAGCGAAGCCGGCCGCGATGATCGTGCCGCAGAAGTGGGCCCGCATCATCGATGACCAGACGATGATCATCCTGGACAAGGCCGCGTTCGGGGCATCGACCCTGGAGGATGACCGCCGGCAGGAGCTGGAGGGCGTGCTGGCCGGCCTGGTCGACCAGCTGGGCCTCGATGCGGACCGCTACCAGCTGCTCATGCGTCACGGCCGGATGATGGGCCCCAACGCATTCGCGATGCCGGGCGGCACCATCGTCGTCACCGACCAGATGGCGGATTTCGTGGACAACAACGACCAGCTGCGCGCCGTCATGGCGCACGAGATCGGCCATGTCGAGGAGCGCCACGGCCTGCAGCAGCTGCTGCGGGGCTCGACGCTGGCGATCATGCTGGTGATGGTCGGCCCCGACGCGGGGACCATCAGCCACCTGGCCTCGGGAATGCCCGCGGTGCTGATGGAGAAGGGCTACTCGCGGAACTTCGAACGCGCCGCCGACCTCTACGCCTGCCGGGCGCTGACCGGCACGGGCGAGGGGACGGAAGCCTACGCGCGCATCATGGAGAAGCTGATGGAGGCCTATCCCGAGGCGCCGGCTGGCGCGGCGTGGTTCTCGACGCATCCGGATTCGTATGAGCGGGTGGTGATGATCCGGGGCTACAGGCCCTGAGTGTCGGCGCCGCTGAACCATGCTAGGATCCCGGCAGGACGCCGGGAGAGCCCTCTGCAGACCAGCCACGGTCCCCGGAAATGAAGGTGCCTGTCCGACGGGGGACCCTTGCCTTGCGACCCACGGCCTCAACCGCCCGCAGCACCCGCCTTCTGCCGCTTGCTGTCGCGGCGGTCGCACTGGTCGTCTACGCGGCAACCCTGCAGCGCACGCTGCCGGCCGGCGACAGCGGTGAACTGATCGCCGTGGCCTGGGGCCATGGCGTCGCCCATCCTCCCGGCTATCCGCTGTACACGCTGGTCGCAGGCGCTTGGGTGCGGCTGTGCGCCTGGGGTGAACCTGCGTTGCGCCTGGCGCTGTTGTCGGCGTTGTGCCAGGCCGCAGCCGCGGGCCTCCTCGCTGGCGCCCTGCGCCGGTTGGGCACCGGCCTGGCTGCGGCCGCGGGCGCCGCGCTGCTGTGGGCGTTCTGTGCCCCGGCCTGGAAGACGGCGCTGGTCGCCGAGGTCTTTGCGCTGAACAGCCTGCTGGCCGCCGCGCTGTGGCTGGCGTTCGCCACGCTGCTGGCTGCGGGCGATGCGCGTGGGCATCGTCGTTCACTGGTGGCCCTGCTGGCGTTGACGGTGCTGGGGCTGTCGCATCATCACACCCTGTTCATCCTGGCGCTGCCGCTGGATGTGACGGCGCTCATCGTCTGGCTGCGCCGCGGACGGCCCGGTGGCGACGGGAAGTTCATGGCGATGTCGGCGGGCGTGGCGCTGGCCTGCCTGTCGCCGTTGCTGACGCTGATGCTGCCGCCCGGCGTCGCGGCGCCGGTGTGGGGACGGACATCGACCTGGGCCGGGCTGTGGCATCACCTGTTGCGCCGCGACTACGGGACGTTTTCGCTGGATCCCGTCGAGGCGGGCTATGCCGGCGGGGCGGACCATGTGCGGCAGTGGCTGGCCTCGGCGCCGCACGCCATCGGCTATCCGGGCCTGCTGCTGGTCGTCGCCGGCCTCGTCGTGCTCGTGTCGCGCGCGGTGCGCGGGTCGGCGGGCGCCCGGCCCGTGCTGGCGGCAGCAGTCGGCATGCTCGTCCTGCAGGGACTTTTCTTCACGCGCGTCGGCTACCCGCTGGAACCGGCCCACCTGCGCGGCGTGGTCGAGCGCTTCCAGGCGCTGCCTGCCATGGCACTCGCCGTCCTGGCGGGCCTGGCGCTGGCCGCACCGGTCGGCCGCTGGCGAGCGGCGGCCGTGCTGCCGGCCATCATCGCTGTTGCGTGGCCGCTTGGCCTGCACTGGCGCACCGTGGACCAGCACGACAACACCTTCCACGCCGACACCGTGCACAACGTGCTGGTGAGCGTGCCGCAGGGCGCGGCGCTGTTCGTGCAGGGCGATCTGCTGCACAACGGGCTGGCCTACACCGTGGGTGTGCAGGGGCAGCGCCCGGACCTGGCGTGGGCCGACCAGGAGTTGATGACCTACGCCTGGTACGTGAAGCGCCTGCGCGTGCGCGAGCCGGCACTGCTGCCGCCCCTGGACCGGGCCGATCGCGTACAGTTGGCCGATGGGCGGGCGCTGGCGGGGAAGCTGCGTGAAGGACCGGCGGATTCGCTGCCGTTGCTGACGCTGGCCGGCTGGCGGGTCCTGGACGCGGCCCAGGCAGCGCAGGTCGAACGCGACCTGGCGCCGGACCTCTTCGCGACGGAACTGGCGGCTGAGGGCCATGCGTCCCTGCTCAAGGGTGACGATGATCGTTACAGCGGCTTGCCCGGATCGCAGAACGTCTTCTGGCTCGACCGATTGGCGCCGCGCCGCGTCGTGGCCATGGCGGGCTTCAAGGACGAGAGCTTTCGCCGCTACTACACCGCCGTGCCGCGGGGCCTGGTGCAGGTGATGGCGCCGATCGGGAGCGAGCCATCGCCGGCGCAACAGGCCCGTGACGCCGCCGACCTGCTCGCGCAGATGCGGCTGGACTCGTGGTTCCACTCGCAGGACCCGTGGAGCTTCGAGGCCACCACTCGTGAACAGGTGGCCGCCTTCATCACCGCGACCGCGACCTTGCTGGCGCGGCCGGAGGCTGCGGCGGTCCGGCGCGCCGACCATCCGGGCCTGGATGTGCTGGCGAACTGGTTGGCCCGTTACCGACGCGAGGTCGTGCCCGGGGATCCGCGGCTGGACTACGCCAGTGGTTTCCTGCATCTGCTGCACCCGGACTTCCGCGACCTGGATGCGGTCGCGGCGGACCTGGCGCGGCTGCGCGAAAACGCCCGCACCGACCCCGCCGCCGCGCGGGCCGCAGACGCCCTGGCGGCCGCCCTGCGCCGGGTGGGCGAATTGGGTGGTAATTGATCCTGTTTATCAGCTAGAATGGGGAGGCAGGATCCTACCATGGGGTCCTGTCCGTGCCCTCGGCACCTTCGCAGGAGGACCCCATGCGCCGCTTCGCCCTTGCCATCGTGGCCGTTACGCTGTTCGCCGCCGCTCAAGCGCCGGCGGCAGATTCGTTTTTCGACGTGTTCACCGAGCTTGCGGTGACCGCGCCCCCGTACCCGACGCAGCCCGTCGAAACCCGCGTCGGCTCCCGGGACGGCATCCGGCTGACGATCTCCGGTTCGGGCTTCCGCTCGCTTTCCGCCGGGCACGGCGGCGGCGGTGGCGGTGGCACGGCCGGCTTCGACCTGCCGGTCAGCTGCGTCGCCGGGCCTCCGGGCGCCGACTGGTCGAGCAACGCGTTCTTCGACATCACCTACCTGGCCGCGGTCGGCGGCCCCGACTATGCGGCCGACAGCTTCTTCGACATCTTCACCGAACTCAGGGCGCCCGACGGCTCGCCCGGCCAGCTGGTGCCGGTCTCCGACGCTTTTCCCGCCGGGGATCCGCGGAACCTTGTCGAGGTGACGTCGACGGATTCGTACTTCGACATCACCTACGAAGTCATGTTCAACCCGCGCGAATACACCGTCTACCGGTGCCGGGGGACCACGGCTCCGGGGGTGCGTATCACCCAGGCGACCGCACAGACCGGCCTGTGCTCCAACGGCGCCTGCAGCGCCTTCACCCTGCACGTCGAACTGCACGCCGACGATCCGTCCGGCTGCTGTTCGGGAGCCCAGCCGGTCGTCCGCCTGACCGAAACGGCGCAGACCTATGACGCAGCGGTGGCGAACGACGAACGCACCTGGGGCGCCGTCAAGTCCCTGTTCCGGTGACCTGACGCGACGCTTTCATGGGCCGCCTTCCTGCCGGGAGGCGGCCCATTCTTGTCATACGCCTCACGCGGGGGGGGCGGGCGGTTGAATTCAGGACGAACATTATTGATATCATCCATTCAATTATGTTAGGTTCACGATCTCTGCCCGCTGGAGGTCGTCATGAAGATCCTGTCAGGCGTCGCCATTCTGCTGGCCATCACACTCCTCGTCACAGCCACGGAAGCAACAGGCAGCGTAGCGCCTGTCGTTGACCGTCAGGCCAACGTGGCGACGGGTATCCCGCTGTCGGCGATTTCGCTGCAGTCGCTGGCCGCGCTGCCGCAGGCCGGCCGGCCCGGCACCATCGACCTGGTTCTCGGTGAACGCAACGTCACCCTGGAACTCGTGCCCCACTCGGTGCGCGCCCCGGACTTTCGCGTCATGGTGATCGGCAGCGACGGCGTCAAGCGCGCAGTAACGGCGCCGCCGCCCGCCACCTGGCGTGGCACTGTTGCGGGTGAACCGGGCAGCCGGGTGCTGATGAGCCAGGTGCGCGGACAACTGCAGGGTTCCGTGCTTCTGCCGGGGCGGGGGGATGCGGAGACGCAGTGGTGGACCATCATGCCTGCTGCCGGCCTGACAGGCGCCGGCGACAGTGCGCTGACGGCCGTCTTCCGCGAAGAAGACCTGCCGCCGTCGGAGGCTACCTGCGGTATCGAGGAGATCGAAGCGCCGTCGTCGGCAGCGCCGGCTCCCGGGAACGAGATCCGCGCGCGCCGCAGCCCGTCGGAAGCCGCGGTGCTGCGCCTGGCCTGCGATACCGACCTCGAGTTCTACGTCGCGAACGGCAGTTCGGTGCCGGCGACCGTGGCCGACATCGAGGCCGTGGTCAACGGCGCGTCCGACCTGTACGAACTCGACCTGCAGACGATCGTCCAGATCGGCGACATCATCGTGCGGACCGTCGATCCGGACCCCTACACGACGACGAACCCCACCGCACTCCTGGTCCAGGAGCGCACCGAATGGACGGCCAATCATGGCGACATCGTGCGCAACGCGGTGCAGTTGTTCACGGGACGGGACCTGGACGGCACCGCCGTCGGCATCGCCTTCAGCGACGCGGTCATCTGCGGAAACTACAACAATTACAGCGTGGTCCAGTCGCGCTACACCACCGTGTCGGCGAACCGCTTTGCGCTGTCGGCGCATGAACTCGGCCACAACTGCGACGGTGTCCACTGCGACTACATGGACTTCATCTGCCGCGTCATGTGTCCCAGCATTGGCGGCTGTTCAGCCGGGATCCGCTCGTTCGGCCCCTGGGAGGTGGCTCGCATCGGCAGCCGCCTGGCCAGCCTCTCCTGCCTGGGCACGGCCGAACTGGACCTGCCGCACGCGACGCTCCCGTTCACGGAAGCCTTCACCGCGGCAAGTCTCGATCCGGCCAAGTGGACCGCCGTCGACCAGGCCTCTGTTTCGACCGGCCGGCTGGCCCTCAACCACGGCGGCGGCTACAGCCCAAGCTTCTATCTCGGCACCGTCCGCACCCTGCCGATCGTCGTGCCCGGTCGCGTCGACATCTCCTACAAGGTCCGCCCATCCGGCGTCACGGCCGGTCAGCGGCTGAAGGTCGAGTACTTCGATACGGCGACCCGCGCCTGGCTCCTGCTCAATACGATTGTCGCGCCGGGCGGCACGCCGGCGGACTACACCACGTGGACGCATACCACGCCGCCGGAAGCCGCGGGAGACCTGTTCTGCCTGCGCTTCAGCGCCTACGGCGACGCAGGCAGCACCAGCAGCGACTGGCTGGTCGATGATGTCGCCATCGCGGCCTCGATGTCCGCGGTCCCAGGCGAGGCCCTGCCGACAGCCCTGTTGCGCGGCGTGTGGCCGAACCCGTTCAACCCGGGGACGACGATCAGGTTTGATCTGCCTGAGGCCGGTGCTGTGCGCCTGTCCGTGTTTGACGTAGCGGGCCGCCTGGTCCGTGCGCTGCTCGACGAGAATATGCCCCAGGGAAACCACGAGGCCGCCTGGGACGGTCGGGATGCGTCGGGTCGGGACGTAGGCTCGGGCAGCTACCTGGCGCGACTGGAATTCGGCGGTAAAGTCGAGTCGGTGACGATGGGGCTGGTGAGATAGGACCAGCCCAATCCGTGACGACTTCGATCACGCGAAAGAAGACGAGCATCATCCGCGCAAATGAAAACACGCCATCATTGAATGGTGATTGTGTTAGAATCACCGTATCACTGCCGCTGAAAGGGACATGGGATGAAGAACATCTTGCCTTGGTTTGCTGCCGTTCTCCTCGCCGGTTCATGCGTGATTGCGACGCCAGGCAACGCGGCTCCGGTTGCGGATCCGGCCACCGGTCATGCCTACGAGCTTGTGCTGACCCCTGACCTGACCTGGCACCAGGCTGTCGATGCCGCGGCACAAATGAGTTGGGCCGGCAGGGAGGGCCACCTTGCCACCATCACGAACCTGGCCGAGCAGGAGTTCGTCATCGCGAGCCTGGGCGGAGGTCCCCAGATCAACTACTGCTGGGTGGGCGGTTACCAGGACCGCTCGGCACCGAACTTCTCGGAGCCCTTTGACGGATGGAAGTGGATCACGGGGGAGACATGGCTCGGCTCCGGTCCCGAAGCGCCGAACTTCAGCTTCAACAACACGTACTCTGACTATACCTCTGAAGAATACCTGATCACGTGGTGGGGAACCGGTGGACTGAATGATTTCTCCGAATCCGGCTACGCCGACAGCCGGGGGTACATTGTCGAGTACGAGCCCACAGCCACGGCAGTCTTCGGTTCCACCGAGCCGCCGTCGGCATGTCTACGTCTCGGCTCACCAAGCCCGAACCCGTTCAACCCGCGGACGACGATCTGCTTCGAGTTGCCCGAACCCGGGCACGTCCGACTCTCCATTTGTGACCTTCGCGGCAGGCTTGTCCGCACGCTCGTGGACGAAGACTTGTCCAGCGGAGGCCATCAGGCGACCTGGGATGGAAAGGACATGCGGGGGGCAGGAGTCTCGTCGGGGACGTACCTCGCGAGGATCGATTTCGGCACGGTGCACGAGACGAAACGGCTGACGTTGATCAAGTGATCGTTGCCCAGCCCGGGCTTTTTCCGGCTGTAAGCGCCCGGATCCGCCGAAGGAGTTCCATTGCAACACGTACCACGTTCATCTATCCGGGTGGGTGTCCTGCTGTCGCTCGTCCTGGTTGCCGGGTCATCGCGCCAGGTCCAGGCCGCCACGCGCACCTACACGGACCAGGCGATCTGGCAGGCCGCTGTCCTGGGCGCTGCGAACGTCACGGTGTTTCACTTCGACGGGCCGACGGAGCTCAACGGCCGGACCGCGGTCGATCCGCTGGTCACGCCGTCCTACTCCAGCCAGGGCGTCGACTTCCTGCCGTTCAGGGGCACCGAAGTCTACCCGCAAATCTCCCGCGGCCAGGGCTACCAGATCCCGGACGCCGCCCGCGACGGCCTGCTGACGAACGCCGCGTCCCCCAATCCCACCAGCGACCTGATGGGCCGGGCGATCCGGTTCGACGTCAACATCCCGACCAATGCGGTCGGCGTCTTCACCAATCGCTTTCCGCTGGACAGCCCGTCGGGCGATGGCGGCTACCTCGAGGCGCTCGATGCGTCGCACAACGTGATCGGCCAGGTGGACCTCGGGGCCGGGATTTTCGGCGGCCTGATCACCGATGTCCCGATCGCCCACGTGAACATCGTCAATACCTGGAACGACGACATCCAGTTCGGGATCTGGGACCTGCAGTTCGCGAAGTCGTTCGCCCCGACGGCGGTTCCCGTGGCGCTGACGGGCGCGCGGCTCTATCCCAACCAGCCGAATCCGTTCAACCCGCAGACGACCCTTCGCTTCCACCTGCCGGAGGCTGGGCGCGTGCGCCTGGCGGTGTACGATGTCGCGGGCCGGGTCCTGCGGGTTCTCGTGGACGAAGACCGCGCGGCGGGCAGGGGCGAGGTCACCTGGGATGGTCGCGACGCGAACGGGCGCGACTTGGGTTCGGGCGCCTATCTGGCGCGCCTGGAGTTCGCCGGCAAGGTGGTGGAGACCGTGCGGATGGGGCTGGTGCGCTAGCGGTCGGTGCACTTGCGCCGGCGCAACTGGATCGGTTCACGGTGGAAGTGCCGCAAGACCCGTGGTATGGTGCACCATTCGATATTCGCCCGCGCCGCCAAGCTGATCACGCAGGGAGGGCACTCGCATGGGGCCTGCCGGCCGGATTTCGCCTGCTCGAACATTGACCTACTGGTGCGCCGTGGCGCTTCTCGCCGGGCTCGGCCTGACCGGGCCGCAGGCCGCGGTCGCTGTCGCGCTTCCCGGTGCCGGCACCGTCGAAGATGTCGACACCTCGATCGTCGACCGGATCTTCAGCGAGAACTTCCCCGCCTTGAACGGCCGCAACGCCTCCACGATCCTGAACAGCACCGGCCTGGACTGCACCTATTATATCGCCGAGTTGGGAACGCGCGATGACCGGACTTGGGACTACGACGGGCGGAGTTTCACACAGCGCTCGACGACCGAGCAGATGAGGAACCTGCCGACCATCGAGAATGCGAAGGAACTCCTGGCCCTGTCCGGGCTGGACATGGCCGAGATCCTGCAGTTCGACGCCCTGAGCAAGGCCGGCGACCGCGCCGCGATGCTCGCGCTGCTTACGAAGTACATCGAGCCCGACATGGACAAGTACAACCGCAAGGATGTCGAGGGGTATGATCCGGCCCTGTGCCTGAACCCGTCACGGGATCGCGTCTATCGGCTGGACATCACCGACGCCAAACTGACCGAAATCAGGAACTGCGCGCGCCTGTTCGCGGCCGGCCGGTATGCCGACTATCGCAAGAAGATCGAGGGCTACCTCGCGGCCTATCCCCATCTGTCGCTCCTGCACGTCGCGATGGGGAACGCCTGTTTCGCGGAGGGCGACCTGGACGGCGCCGAACGCTGGTACCGTCAGGGCGCCTCGGCCAATCCGCTGAACCCGATGCTCGGGTATTCCATGGCGTTCTGCCACCTGGCCCGGGGTGGCGCGGCGAGGGCCGTCGAGGCGCTGACCGGGGCCGTGATGATGTGCCGGAACAACCTGCTGGCCTGGCTGGCGCTAGATTGCCTGCTGCCGGGGCAGGGTGGCCAGATCGTCGACCACCGGTTCAAGAACCGGACGCTCGTCGCCGCCGAGTCGGCCCGGATCGCCGTGGACAAGGGCCAGACGCAGAAGGTCCTCGAACCGTGGTTGTGGTACGCGGCGGCCGAGATCGTCACGGAGCATTCCCGCAGTCGGACCGCGCACGGGTTCGACACCTGGGACCTCGAGGCGATCGAGACCTACAAGATCGCGCACCTGCTGGGCGTGTACATGCAGCAGAAGAGCGTCGACCCCACGGCCTACGACCCTGACCTCGACACCCTGCAGGACATCTACGAGTCCGGCTTCCTGCGGCAGTACATCATCTACGACCGCATCGCGCCTTACGGGCAATACTTCCGCGTCGCCGTGCTGCCGGAGCCGGAGAAGGCAAAGATGCGGCAATACGTTGATCGCTACGTGGTCCGCCTGAACGTGCGCGGGGGCGCGCCGGGTCCCACGCGCTAGGGGTGCGTCCCGACAGGACCCCGACTTGCGCCGGCGCAAGTGCAGCAGCCGCAATTGCGCAGCGTCCCTACTTGTACGCCACCGCCGCGCTGCTCGGCCCCGCCAGCGGGATGATCTCGAACCGCTTGAACCCCGCCTCGGTGCACCACTCGCGGAAGTCGGCGCCGGTGTAGTCGAAGGCGTCGCCGAACTCGATCAGCATGTTCAGCGACATCAGCAGGCCGAAGGCGAACTTCTCGGCCAGCATCGTGAAGTTGCCGGCCTGGAAGCCGGTCATCGCGGTGAGGAATTCGTAGAGCTTGTTCTCGTGCGCGTAGAGCTCCTCGAAGATGTGCTTGCCGTGGGTCTTCACTTCGTTCTGCGGCTGGCCGGTGCGCAGCGCGGCGCCGAGGTGGTTCCAGAACCCGAACAGGCGCGAGTTCAGCATCTCGGGCATGCCCCCGATGTACGTCGGGCTCTTCCGGTTGAGGAAGGCACCGGTCTCGGGGGTGTTGCGGTAGCGGCCCGCGGGCCCGTCGCCGTCGCGCTCGAGGAAGCCGAGGGCGACCAGGGCGTCGAAGAAGTCGAGCCGGCCGCGGGCGCTCAGTTCCAGGACGCCGCCCAGTTCGTCAGCCGTCAGCGAGCCCTCGTCCAGCACCGTGAACAGGTTCAGTTCGACGGCCGTGAGCAGGACCTTCGAGGCCCAGAAGCCGGTGGGGCGAGTTGCGCCGGCGCAATTTGGGAGGGCGCCGGCGCCCGGAAGTGCGGGTTCACTTCACGAGAGTAAGCGGCATCACCTCGCGGCGGTCACCCGCCTCGATGAGCGCGAAGTAACTGCCCGACGCGACGTCCGCGCCCCGCTCGTCCCGGCCGTTCCAATCGATGCCGTGGGCGCCGCGCGGGAACTCCGCATCCACCAGCGTGCGGACCAGGCGGCCGCGGACGTCGTGGATGGCGAGCCGGACATGCGCATCGGCGGGCAGGTCGAAGCGCACCGTCGTGCGCGGGTTGAAGGGGTTGGGGGCGGCGGGGTGGAGGATGGTGTTCGCCGGTCTCGGCAATGGCGCCACGGGCGCGGCCGTCGGCTCGGTCCAGACGCCGAAGTTGGCGGAGGACCACGTGCCTGCATGGATGAAGTCGCCGCCCACGGCGAGGCGGCCGCGGCTGTCGACGGCCAGGGCGCGCACGGTCCCGTCCAGGCCCGATCCGAAGTTCGACCACGCGGAGCCATCCCACCGTGCGAGGCGGCTGGCCGGGATTCCATCCACCGTCGTGAAACTGCCGCCAACTATGAGGTGCCCGGCGGCATCGGTCGCCAGAACGTTGACACTGCCCAGGGGCTCAGTCCAGCCGGTAGGGGATGACCACTCGACTCCGTCCCACTTGGCGAGATAGGCGGATTCGCTGTACACCCCGACGCAGTCGCGCGCGATGCGGCCTCCGGCGTAAAGGTTGCCATCGCCGTCCACTGTCACGGCGTTGATGCCGCCGCAATTGAACTCCGACCACGAGTCGAGCTGTGACCATGTCGTTCCGTTCCACTTGCGGATGCAATACGCCGGTGAGGGGTAGTAACCGCCGAACGCGCCGGCAGCATAGAGGTTACCGCCGGCGTCCGCGGTGATTGCCTGGACCGTGCTCCCGGAGTCCCATTGATCCGTGCCGACCCGGGACCAGAGCGCACCGTCCCAGCGAACAACGCAGTACCTCGGATTGCCGAACCCGCCCCCGGCATAGAGGTCGCCGCTGGGCCCGAGAGCGAGGGCGCGCACGATGCCGGCAGGCAAGTTGCCGAGGGCCGTCCACGCCGTCCCGTCCCAGCGGGCCACATGGCCCGTCGTGACACCGCCGGACATCGTGAAATCGCCACCGGCATAGACGATCCCGCCCGCAGCCGCCACCAGGGTGACCACGCGTCCGTTGAGTCCCATGCCCAGCGGCGTCCAAGTTGTGCCGTTCCACGTGGCGACGCGCGAGGCAGGACCGCTGCCCGCGACGGTGAAGTCGCCACCCGCGTAAACGTTGCCCTGTCCGTCGGCAGCCACGGCGTACACCGGGCCGTTGAGGCCGCTTCCCGAGCCGAACGCCGACCACGTCGCCCCGTCCCACCGTGCGATGCCCGAGGCCAGGACGTTGCCGACAGCTGCGAAGGAACCGCCTGCGTAGAGATAGCCGCTACCATCGACCGCCAGTGCGCCGACACTCCCCTGCGGCACGGGAGCCCGGCTCGACCATGTCGACCCGTCCCAGGTGACAAACGACGAAGTGCGTACGGACCCTCCGGCGTTCCACGAACCGCACGCGGCCCACAAGCGCCCATCCTCGCCAACGGCCATGGCGTCCACCCAACTGGGCAGGCCGGCGCCTAGCGCCGTCCACATCGTCCCATCCCACCTCGCGACGTTGGCCGCCGCCACGCCACCGACTGTCGTGAAACCGCCGCCCACACAAAGACCGCCGCCCTGGTCGACGACCATCGACGTTATCGAGAGGAACTGCTGGTCGACCAGTGTGGTCCATGTGCTTCCGTCCCACTTGACCACGCCGCCATACCAAACCGTGGATTGCGGAAGGAGATAGTAGTACGAAGCGTATACGTTGCCGCAGTCGTCCACGGCTAGAATGCCCGCGGGATATGGGGCGCCGGGGCAGGGCGAGGACCAGGTCGTGCCGTCCCACTTCGCGATGTCCGAGAAGGGCGCCCCATCGCCGTCGAGGAACGTGCCCCCGACGTAGAGATCACCGTTCGCGTCCACGCTCAAACTGACCATGTGGCATTCGACGCCGCTGCCAACGGCACTCCACGCGGCGCCGTCCCACATGGCCAGGTGCGCGGCCGGTGCGCCGCCTGCGTGGGTGAAGCTCCCGGTGGCGTACAGGTTGCCGTGCGGGCCGATGACCAGTTCGCCGACGGGGCCGTCAAGACCTTCACCGAGCGCGCTCCAGCGTGCGCCATCCCACATCGCGACGTTCGCGGCCGGTGCGCCGCCCGCTAGCGTGAAGGAGCCTCCCACGTAGACGCGGCCGCCTTCCGAGCAGACCACGGCCTGTACGCGGCCATCGACGCCCGGGCGCAAGAAGGCCTGGTTCCAGTGCTCATCGACGATGTCGGTCGATCGCGCGGTTGACGGCACCGCCACCGCAGTTCCGATCGCGCAGGCCAGGAGGAGGATGGACGTCCGGAACTTGCTCATCATCATCCTTTCGGCAGGCGCCGCCTCACTGCGGCAGCACGACCTTCACGAACAGCACCACCATCGCCAGGTCCGCCGCCAGGTGCGCCACATACGCCGCCCGCCAACTGCTGCGCCTGAGGGCCAGGTGCGACCACAGCAGCGACGCCGCCGTGATGAGCGCCACCCGCACCAGCAGCACCGGCCACGGGAACAGCGCTCCCAGTAGCACCAGGTGATACGCCCCGAACCCGGCCGTCACCAGCGTCAGCCCGCCGCGCCGGCCGAACGCTTCGCAGCAGCGCGGGGTAGCGTGCCCGCGCCACCACCATTCCTCGAGCAGCGGGTTGAAGACCGCGAACGTGACGAGCAGGGCGGTGGGCTCATGCAAGTCGATGCCGAGCGCCGTGAGGCGGGCCTGGTAGTCGGTGATCGCGCCCAGCCAGGGGCGTACGACGAGGTAGATCGCCAGGAACAGCGGGCCGAAGATCAGGCCGAGGATCACCTCGGCGCGCCATTGCCGCGCGGGCGCGGGCGCGAACGGCAGGCCGCCGCGGTTCGTGAACGGCCGCGCGCCCACCAGCAGCCAGGGCGCCAGCAGGCAGCCGCCGGCGCCGTAGAGGAGGAAGGTGATCGGCAGGCTGCGCAGGCCGAACGCGCCGACGGCGCCCAGCATCGCCGGCAGGGCGATGGCGGCCACGAGGGCCCAACAGCGTGTGCGTGGCGCGTCGACGTTCACCTGGCCACCGTTACCCTCGCTGTCTCGACGCGCCCACCCGCCCTGGCCTGCACCAGGTAAACGCCCGACGCCGCCGGTCGCCCATCGTCATCATCGCCGGACCATGGCAGGTCCTGGCGTCCGTTGTCCAGCCAGCCATCGATCACTGACAGGATAACGACCATCCGCAGGCGGGAATCAGGCATGCCGAACCACCCCATGCGTTGGGGGACAACGAGGTTGGGCGATTCTGTGGTGTAAGCTGCAATCGGCGCGCCGACTAAGGGGCGGTGCGGGGCTGCAGACGGCGGCATGGGCTTTGCGTTCCATCCGGGACCAAACCGACACCGACCGCTCGCCCATCCTGCCCGCGGAGGCCCCTGCATGCGCATCGAAGCCGACCGTCACCAGGCCTTCTCCGTGGGCCAGGCCCTGCCCGCGAGCCAGGCCCAGGCGTCCCGCGCGCGCGCCGGCGTCGGTCCCGCGAACAGCGCCCCGTCGGGCGGCCGGCCGACCGTTGACACGGCGACGATCTCGCCCGAGGCCCGCGCGCGCGCCGAGGCCGCCGCGGCCGAGCAGGCCCTGGCGCCGCTGGCCGGCCACGACCTGCGCAACATCTCCTACACGGACCTCGTGGACGTCGCCGACGGCCTGCGCAAGACCGGCGCCCTGGCTGAGTCCGACTACCTCGACTTCATCGGGCCGTCGCCGCAGTACGCGACGATCAGCGGCGACAAGAACGTCGCCTGGAACGACCCGCAGGACTACGTGGCGCTGCACGCGGATCGCCTGTCGTCGCTCGAGGTGAACGGCGGCGAACAGCAGTGGATCGACAACGAGCGGCGCCTGCTGTCGATGTTCCGCGCGTTTGCGGCCGCCTCCGACGCGTAGCGCCGACACGGTCGCTGCCCGCGGGCCGCGTTGACGTGCCTTCCCCGCCGTGCCAGTATTCCCTCCGACAGGCCACCTGCACGAACGGCCTGGTCAGGTTCCTGAAGCAACAGTCGCCAGGAAAAGGAGCACCATGAACCCGACCGACACCTGGGTCATCATCCGCTACCGCGCCCAGCCCGGCTGCGCGGACACGGCCGCGCGCGAACTCTCTTCATTGGTGACCACCGTGCGCGAGCGCGAGCCCGACTGCACCGGCATCACCATCGTCCAGCGCGATGACGACCCCACCGACTTCACCCTCATCGAGACCTGGACCAGCCGCGAGGCCTACGCCGGCCCGCACCTGGAAACCCCGCACATCCAGGCCTTCAAGGCGCGCGCCGCCGATTTCATGGCCGCCCCCCCGGAGATCACCTACTGGACCCACACCCACACCGCCTAGCCCCGCCCGCAATGCTGCCCGCAGCGGCTGGTCCTGCTAAAGCCGATGCGGCAGGCGTCAGACACAAAGAAGTGGCGGGCAGTCCTCGCGCCTTCGGCGCTGCGGATAGCCC
>CAIWHK010000043.1 GCA_903912525.1 uncultured bacterium
GCCGGCCGCGGCGCACGTGGTCGCCGGCTGGCTCGCCGGGGATGCGGGCTCACCGCCGGCGCGCCGGCCCACCTCCCTGCCGCTGCGGACGCCATTGGTCCCGGCGGTGGCCGTGCGCGCGGCGGCCCGCGTCCTGGCGCCGCTGGCGTCGTGGCCGGCGCTGGCGGTCGCCGGTGGGGGAGGGTTCGCGCTCCTGGCGCTGGCGCGGCCGTGGGCTTCGGTGGCTGCGGGGTCGTCCGGCCCCGCGCCGGCCCTGCTGATGTTCGCCGCCTGCGCCGTGTGGCACGAACTGGGGCACGCCGCGGCATTGCGACGCGAAGGCTACGCGCCCGGCGGCATCGGCGCGGGCTGGCTCTTCTTCGTCCCGGTGCTCTATGCGGACGTCAGCGCGGTCGCCCTGCTGTCGCGCGCCGGGCGGCTGCGCGTCGACCTGGCCGGGATTGCCTTCCAGGCGGGTGCAGCCGGCGCGTTGGCGGGCCTGGCCCGGTGGGCATCGCTGCCGCCGTCGGCGGCCGGCGCGATGGGATTGGCGGCGACGGCGACCACCGTGGCGATCGTGGGTGCGCTGCTGCCGTTGCCGCGCAGCGACGGTGGCTGGGCGCTGCGCGACGCCCTGGCCGACGCACCACGAAAGGACGTTTCCGGCGACGACACGCGGGACGAATCGACGTCGCAACGCCTGCGCCGGGCCCGTCGGGCCCTGCGCGGTCTCCAGCACGTGCTGATGGGCCTGGCCTGCCTGCTGCTGCCGTCGCGCCTCGTGGGCCTGGCCGGGAGCCTGCTGGGCCTGGCCGGGGTCCCGGTCGGGCTGCCGGTCCTCGTGGCGTGCGCGCGCGTGCTGACCGTGGCGGCGGTCGTCGTGTGGGCGGCGCGCCGGCTTTTCCCCCGTGCGCGCCGAGCCGCGCCTGCGTTATCATGCCCAAAGGGGGCAAGGGACAGCAGGGAGATGTGCGTGCTCGACGACAACGACACCGACGATCCGGCCGACGATCCGGCCGCGGCCGCGCCGCAGTCCCTGGTCCTGGACGGCGTGCTGGACCTGCACATGTTCCCCCCGGCCGAGGCGCGCGAACTGGTCGACGACTGGCTCGACGCCAGCCGCGAGGCGGGCCTGCGCGACCTGCGCATCATCCACGGCAAGGGCATCGGCGCGCTGCGCACGCTGGTGCACGCGGCGCTGGACGCGCGGGGCGACATCGAGTCGTATACCCTGGCCGGTGACGCCGGCTCGTGGGGCGCCACCGTCATCCGGATGAAGCCCTGACATGTCGCCACGCCGCCAGCGCCGCGACGACGCGCCCGAGCACCCGCAGAAGGGCAAGCGGCGTTCCATCCGGCACGGGGCGATGGACCCCGCCCTGGATGACGACGATCCCGACGGCGAGGCGCTGGTCATTCCCGAGCCGCGCCGCGAGCCGCCGCGGCCGCCGGAGATCCTGCTGCGCAAGCTGAAGCTGGTCGAGGCGCTCGAGCGGCTGGAATCGCAGCTGCGGGCGCACGCCCTGCACGGGCAGCTCGAGGTGTTGGTGATCCACGGCAAGGGCCAGGGATCGATCGGCGGCATCAGCGTGCTGGGACCCGAGGTGCGCCTGTGGTGCGACCGGCACCCGGCGCTGGTGATGACCTGGAGCGAGGCGCCGCTGCGCTGGGGCGGGGCGGGGGCCATCGTGGTGCGGCTGCGGCCGCAGTGACCGCTCAACGTTGATGCGAAAGACGGGACAAGGATGACGCGCGACAACCGCACATTCCTGCAGGGCCGGACGGCCCTGGTGACCGGCGGCGGCCGGCGGATCGGCCGCACGCTGGTGTCGGCGCTCGCGCGCGCGGGGGCCACGGTGGTCGTGCACCACTTCCATTCGCGCGACGATGCGCAGGCCACCGCCAACGGCGTCGAAGTGCTCGGCGGCCGCGCCTTCCTGGTGGACGGCGACCTGGCCGACGCGCGCACGGCGGCCGCGCTCTGCGACCGCGCGCGGCAATGCTGCGGCGCGCCGCTGGACATCCTCGTGAACAATGCCGCCATCTTCGCACCGGGCGATGCGCGCACCGTCAGCGCCGCCGACTGGGACGCGCACCAGTCCGTGAACCTGCGCGCGCCGTTCCTGCTCGCGCAGGGCTTCGCGGCGCAGCTGGCCGGGGACGGCCCCGCCGACATCATCAACCTGAACGACGGCCGCGGGCTCAGGCCGGGCGCCGACCACTTCGCCTACACGGTCAGCAAGGCGGGGCTGCACGGGTTGACGAAGAGCCTGGCGCTGGCGCTGGCGCCGCGCGTGCGTGTGAACGAGCTGGCGCTCGGCGCCGTGCTGCCGCCCGAGGGCGGTCCCGGCGGCCCCGGAGGTCCCGGCGGCTACGTGCGCACGCCGCGCGAAGCCCTGCCCCTGCGCCGGTTCCCGACGCCCGAGGATGTCGCCGAAGCCATGCTGTACCTCCTGGCCGCGCCGGCGGTGACCGGGCAGACGATCTGCCTGGACGGCGGGCAGCACCTCGACCCGTTCGCCTGACGGAATGCCGTTCGCCTGACGGGACGCCGACCATCTCTGCACAGCGAAAGAGTGGATTCCATGCCGCGCCTGAAGAAGAAGCTGATTGTCGTCGGTGACCGATTGCTCGTACGTCCGGAAGAAGGGGAGGAACGCACGCACGCGGGCCTCTACCTGCCGCAGACAGCAACGGCGTCACGCCAGGCGGGCGGCGGTTGGGTCGTTTCGGTGGGTCCGGGCGTGCCCATCGTCAGCCCGCTCGACCTTTCGGATGAGCCGTGGTCGGACGGCGATCGGCACACGCACGCCCACTACCTTCCCATGCAGGCGCAGGAGGGCGACTACGTCCTGTTCATGCGCAAGGCCGCCGTCGAGATCACGTTCGAGAAACGCAGCTACCTCATCGTCCCCAATGGCGCCGTGCTGGTGCTGGTGCGCGAAGGCTTCGAATCCGAGGCTTCGGAGTGGGATGCCGGCGGCAACGCGTGATGCGGCCGGGCTTGCCCAGCACCGCCTGCGTCGCACGACCAATAATCCATCGTCGAAATCGAGCCTGAAGGCGTCCTTTTTGCTATACTGCTGAACCGGCATGCGGTCGCCCCACCATCATGACTGCTGTCGCCATCCCGTCGCCCGGGAATCCTTGTCTGTCCGGAGGCTATCATGCGTATCGTTAACACCATGTTGTCATTGGCGTTGGCTTGTGTGCTGGTCGCACCGGCCATGGCCCAGGACTGCGTCGACTACGGCGCCGGCGTCCATGTGACCGCCAGCGTCGCCGCGGGTGCCCGCTACCTGGCCACCGCCGGGGGGCGCGCCTACCTGTCGTCGCTGCATACGGTCGACATCTCGCAACCGGGCCAGCTGGTGGACCGGGGCGAGTTCGCCGGCCCGGACGGCACCGTCAGCGGCATGGCCGTCTCCGGCTCATCGCTGGTCGCGATCTTCACCGCCGCGCCGTGGGGCACGTTCGGCGGGCTGGCTGTCTTCGACCTGTCGGCGCCCGACGCGCCGGTGATGTCGGCGACACTGGACCTGCCGGGCATCGCCACCGCGCTGGTGGTCACCGGCGGTCGCGCCTACGTGCGCACCGACGACGGCAAGGTCGCCATCGTCGATCTCGCCGATCCTGCGGCGCCTGTTTTGGCCGGCTATGCGGCCGCGGGCAACGTCACGGCATTCGACGCCGCCGGCGCTACCGTCTACGCCTACGACCTGGGCAGCGCCTCGGTCCGCGTCATCGACGCGACCAATGCCGGCGCGCCGCAGATCGTCGCCTCGTGGCCCGAGGCGGAAGTGCAGGACGTCGAACTGGCCTTCGGCCGCCTCTACATTTACGCCGGCGCGGCCTACGACGTGTACAGCCTGGCCAACCCGCTGGCGCCCGTGTTCGCGCAGGCGCTGCCGGTCATCGACCGGCCGGTCGACTTCGACGGCGCGCAGGCCGCGGCCTACGGCTTCCCGGCCCGCTTCTGGGACCTGGCCGATCCCCTGGCGCCGGTGAATCTGGCGACCATCCCGTACGTCGTGCACGCCGGTTCGGTCAGCGGCACGCGCGCGCTGGTCGGCATCTCGGACGATTTCAGCGAGGTCGAGCTGGGCGACGGTTCGGCGGCCGGGGCGACCGGCAGCTTCGCGATGGACCAGGCGCCCACCGGCCTGGCCGTGCTGGGCAACTACGCGCTGGCGATCAAGGAGATGGGGCTGGACGTGCTGGACGCCAGCGTCTGCGGCGCGCCCGTGAACGTCGCCTCGCTGCTGGTCCCCGGCCTGAACGACGGTTACGTCGTGGCCGGCGACTGGCTGTACATCCTGGTGCGCATGGGCTCGGGTTCGGCGCTGCAGGTGGTCGACCTGCGCAACCCCACGGCGCCGCTGGATGCCGGCTTCATCCCGGTCAGTTCGACGCGCCTGGCCGGCCTGACTGCGGCCGCCGGGCACCTCTACACGGCGCGCGGCAGCGTGCTGATCCCGATCGACATCACCGACCCGGCCAACCCCGTGGTCCTGCCCGGCCTGTCGGGCCTCGGCTTCGGCCCGGCGGCGGCGGCTTTCGGCAGCGTGCTCGTGGCGGCCGACATTGGCGAGGTGCGGACGTTCTCGCTGGCCGACCCGGCCGCGCCGGCCCTGGTGGGCGTGCTGCCGACCGAACTCTACGGTCGCAGCCTGATCCTGGACGGGAACACGGCCTACCTGCTGCATGACGACGGCATCGCGCTGTTCGACGTGACCAACCCGGCATCCATCGCGCCGCTGGGCTCGCTCGTCGTGCCCGGCTCGCTGGACGGCTTCACGCTGGCCGGGAACTACCTCTATGTCGAGGGGAACGGCATCCACGTCGTGGACGTCACCGACAAGGCGGCGCCCGCGTTCGTCGGCAGCCTGCCCTACGGCAGCGAGACCTACGCGCCGCTGGCGGCCATCGGCAGCTGCCTGTGGTTCGCGCAGTACGTGTCGCCCGACCAGGGCATCATGAACATCGCGCCGCTCTACTGCGCCGACAACGGCGGCGGCGGCGACGAGCCGCTGCAGGTGGCCATCGACATCCGCCCCGGGGACGGCGAGAACCACGTCAACTGCCGCCATCGCGAAGGCGTGATTCCGGTGGCGATCCTGACGACAGCGGATTTCAATGCACTGGACGTCGACCACACGACCGTGCGCTTCGGCCCGGGTCTGGCGTCGGAGACGCATTTCACCCGTGGCGGCGACGACGACGACGACGACGACGACGATGACGACGACGATCACGGTGACGGCCGCGGCGACGGCCACGGCGACGGCCGCGGCCATGGCCATGGCGACAACGACGGCGATCGCGGTGGCCGCGACGGCCGCGACGGACGCGGTGGCCGGGGCGGGGACACCCGCAGCCACGACGACGATGACGACGACGAGGACGATGACGGCGATCATGACGGTGGCCAGCCGGTGATGGTCCGCCACGAAGAGGACGTCGACCATGACGGCGACCTCGACCTGGTGTTCCACTTCCGGCAGGAGGACGCCCAGATCGCCTGCGGCGACCAGTTCGCCGTGCTGACCGGTGTGACCTTCGCGGGGCGCGAGATCACCGGCCAGGATGCCGTGAACGCGAGCGGCGGGCGCGGCCGGCTGGCCCGCGAGCTGCCGGCGCCGACGCTGGCGCCCAACCCGTTCAATCCGCAGACCCACGTGATGTTCAGCCTGGCCCAGCCCGGCCGCGTGCAGGTCTCGGTGTACGACGTGGCGGGCCGCCGGGTGGCGGTGGTGGCCGACGGCATGTTCGACGCCGGCTCCCAGGACGTGCTGTGGACCGGCACCGACGACGCCGGCCGGGCCGTCTCGAGCGGCGTGTATTTCGTGCGCATCGAGGGCGCCGGCCTGGCGGTCAGCCTGCGGGCGGCCCTGCTGCGGTAGCACCGGCCGGGCACGCCGTCGGCGATGACGAGAGCGGGGACCGGCGCCGGCCGGTCCCCTTCTTTTTTCCCGTCTTTCGCCCACCCGCTAAGGGGTTGCGTTCCCGCGCATCGTGCCGCATCCTAGCGCTCCTATGAACTACCTCCTGCGGCGATTGAAGCGCGCCTGGCTGTTCCTCGTGCGCCTGCAGCGCGAGTTCGGCTACGACGACTGCATGGGCATGGCCGCGCAGATCGCCTTCTATAACCTGCTGGGCCTGTTCCCGCTGATGATCTTCCTGCTGAACATCATCGGCCGCTTCCCGCTGGGTCGCGCGCTGCAACCGTCGCTGCTCGAGGAACTGGGCACGCAGATGCCGCCCGAGGCGGCGAGGTACGTCGTCGACGCCATGCTGGGCCTGCTGCCGACGGCCAACAACGGGCTGTTCGGCGTCGGCCTGATCGCCTCGCTGTGGGGCGCCTCGATGGCCACCGGCGCCATGATCACGACGATCAACCGCGCCTACAACATCCGCCCGCGGCGCAACCTCATCAAACAGAAGATCCTGTCGATCTGGCTGACGCTGGTCCTGGCCGTGCTGTGGCTGATCGCGTTCGTCATCGTGCTGGTGGGTCCGCGCGTGACCCAGAACGTGTTCGAGCTGATGGGCATCGCCAGCGAGACGAACACCTTCTGGACCTCGGTGCGCCTGCCCATGGCGTTCGGCCTGACGCTGGCATCGCTGGCGATCCTCTACTACATCGCGCCCGAGGCGAAGCAGCGTTTCCGCTGGATCCTGCCGGGCGCCTTCACGGCGGCCGTGCTGTGGCTGGGCGCCTCGTCGGGCTTCCGCGTCTTCCTGCGGAACTTCAACAATTACGACGTCACCTACGGCTCGCTGGCGGGCCTGGTCATCCTGATGGTGTGGTTCTGGCTGTCGGGCCTCGTGTTCCTGCTCGGCGCCGAAGTCAATTCGCTGATGAAGCGCATGGATGAGGAAGACCATCATCCCCGGCCGAGCCGGCGCCGGTTCTTCCGCCGCGCGCACCCGGCTCCCTGACCAAGAGAGGCATCCCGATGGCGAGCATCATCACGTCGACCTGGGTCTCCGGTCGCCAGTTCCTGCACCACTCGGCCACCGGCCACGCGCTGGTGACCGACACGCCGGTCGAGGCCGGCGGCGACAACCGCGCGCCCACACCGCTCGAACTGGTCGTCATGGGGCTGGCCGGCTGCACCGGGGTGGATGTGGTCAGCATCCTCGAGGGGATGCGCCAGCCGCTGCGCGGCGTGCAGGTGACCGCCGAATACGAGCGCGCCGAAGAACACCCGCGCCGCATCACCCGCGTGGCGCTGCGCTATCGTGTCGAAGGCGACCTCGATCCTGCGAAGGTCGAGCGCGCGGTCGCCCTGTCGAAGGACAAGTACTGCTCGGTGGCGGCCATGCTGGCCGGGCAGGTCGAGATCTCGCACGCGATCGAGATTGTGCCCTGACCTTGTCCTGACCCTGCCCTGACGCGACCCTGATCCTGCCCGCCGGAACCACTGTGGGCGGCTTCCAACATGGCGCCGTGAGCCTAATTGCAATATTGATATTATTTTGGTAGACTAAGGGGGCGCAGCAAAAGAGCACCACATTCGTGGGGACGTCGCCCGGCGTTTGCCGGGTGCCGACGGCTTTTTTGCGTTGCCTGGGTCACTCGCGCCGGCACTGGCGGGAGCCTCGCGGAATCGCGGGCAAAGGGGACGTCCGATGGCACGCAGGTATCTCTGGAACCTTGCGCTTATCGCGACCTGCCTGGTGGCGGCTGCGCCCGCGTGGGCCCTGCGGATCGACCCCGGCCTGACCGCCGCCATGGCCGCCAAGGATCGGCCCGAGCAGTTGCCCGTGGTGCTGATCTTCGACGGCGGCGCCCGCCTGGACGACGACTTCTACGCCGAACTGCAGGGAGTCTCGGCCAAGAAGCGCAAGGCGCAGATGCTGGCCGCGCTGAAGCGCCACCTGCGCGCGAACGACATGGGGGCCATGAACGTGCTGGCCGGAGCGGCGAACAGCGACCAGGTGAGCGATGTCCGCGAGCTGTACCTGGCCGGCGCGATGGCGTTCAACGGGACCCCGGCCATCATCGCCGCACTCGGCGCCCTTCCTGATAACGGCACCCTGTTCCACGACAGCGAGCGGGTGAGCCACGACGCGGTCGGCCCGACCGGCGTCCGTCCCTTCGACAAGGCGCAACCGGCCTCGGCGGACACGGCCTGGGGCATCAAGTTCATCCACGCGCCCGAGGTCTGGAGCCAGTACGGCCTCGACGGCGCCAGCATCGTCGTCGGCCACATCGACACCGGGGTGTGGATGGCGCACCCGGACCTGGCGGGCGGCATCTGGCGCAATCCGGGCGAGATCATCGGCAACGGCATCGACGACGACGCCAACGGGTTCATCGACGACTGGCGCGGCTGGGACTTCGGCGACAACGACAACAATCCGAACGACGATTCGGCGAGCGCCGGCCACGGCACGCACACGGCCGGTTCGGTGATCGGCGACGGCACCGTGGGCACGGTCACCGGCGTGGCGCCCGGTGCGACGCTGATGCCCGTCAAGGTGTACAACACCGCGGGCGCGGGCGGCACCCTGGGCCTGATCTGGGCGGCCGAGCAGTACTGCGTCGAGAACAACGCCCGCGTGATCACGATGTCGCTGGGCTTCCTCGGCGCCATTCCCGCCGCGTTCATGGCGGCGGAGCGCGACAACTGCGCGAATATCCGCGACGCCGGCGTGCTGCTGGTCAACTCGGCCGGCAACAGCCACGCCGACTTCGAACCGCCGCTCGAACTGGGCCTGACCGCGCGCGTGCCCGCGCCGTGGAACCCGCTGGCGGCCCCGTATTCGAGCACCGGCGGCGTGCTGTCGGTCGGCGGCACCGCCTACAAGAGCACGGTCGTCTACAGCGGATCGTCGTGGGGTCCGGCGAAGTGGGATGACATCACCCCCTATCACGACTGGCCGTACCTGCCGGGCCCGGGCCTGACCAAGCCGGACATCGCGGCGCCCGCGGTGGGCATCAACTCGACGACCATCGGCGGCGGCTACAGCGGCGACACTTGGGACGGCACCTCGATGGCCTGCCCGCAGGTTGCGGGCGTGGCGGCCCTGATGCTGGAGAAGAACCCGACGCTGTCGCCGGCGGGCATCGACTCGCTGATGGAAAAATCCGCGCTCGACCTTGGACCGGTGGGCAAGGACAACACGTTCGGCTCGGGACTGATCAATGCGCTGGCGGCCGTGCAGGCCACGCCGCTGACGCCGCGCGCCGACATCTCGGTGACGCGCGTGCTGCCCGACCCGGCCGGCGACCAGGTGCTGGACCCGGCGCAGGTGACGCCGCTGGCCGTGGAACTGTCCAACGCCGGCCTGTACCTGCCGGCGACAGGTGTCAGCGCCACGCTGGAAGTGGTCGACAATCCCTGGGTGACGGTCGTCGACGGAACGGCCGTGTTCCCGGACCTGCCGGTGCACGGCGGCAAGGGCGCCAACACCGCCGATCCCTTCACGCTGAACGTCGCCGCCGGCGCGCCGCAGGGCTACGTCTTCACGATGATGCTGACGGTGAACGCCGCCAACGGATTTGTGCGCACGTTCGACCTCGAGTGGTTCGTCGGGTTGCCCGAGTGGCGGACGCACGACCTCGGCGGCATCGCGCTGACGGTCACCGACCAGGGCATCATCGGCTACATGTCCGATGCCGCGTCCGAGGGCGTCGGCCTGAGCTACCGGCACGACGACAACACGCTCTACGTGGGCTCGTTCTGGGCCGGCACCGACCCGGGCTACGTCTGCAACCGCGACTACGGTGGCAACGGTGTCGAGAACTTCGAGTGGAGGGTCACATCCACGCCCAACGGCCGTGTCAGGAACCTGGGCAACTTCGGTTCGGACCAGACATTCCAGGCGATCTTCAGCGATGCCGGCCACGCGCAGCCGAAGCCGCTGACCATCGAGCAGACCAGCATGACCTTCACCGCCCCGGACGACGACCGCTTCGTCATCCTCGAGTACCTGCTGACCAACGGCGGCGCCGCGGCGATTCCCGCGCTGTACACCGGCGTCTTCTGCGACTTCGACATCATCGATGCGAACGCCAACCTTGGCGGCACCGACCCGTCGCGGAACCTGACCTACATGTACCATGCCGGCGGCCCGTACTGCGGCATCGCCCTGCTGGGCGCCCTGCCGGCCTCGAACCTGACGCTGATCAACAACCTGACGTACGTGTTCCCGACCAGCTCGATCGACGACACCTACAAGATCCGCCACCTGAAGGCGACGATCAGCACACCGACGGCGGCTGCGGCCAAGGACTGGTCGGCGCTCACGTCGCGCGTGGTGGACCTGCCGGCGAACGGCGGCCAGGCACTCGTGGCCTACGCGCTGGTCACCGGCGCCACGCTTGCCGACCTGCAGGCCGCGACCGATGCGGCCAACGCGCTCTACTCGCCGGTGGCCCCGGTGACGGGCGACCTTCCTGTGAAGGTCCTGCACCTGGGCCAGAACCATCCGAACCCGTTCAACCCGAACACCACCTTCGACTACACGGTGGCCGCGCCCGGCCATGTGAAGCTCGAGGTCTACGACATGGCCGGACACCGCGTGCGCACCCTGGTCGACGAGCCGCGCTCGGCCGGCACCTTCACCGCGACGTGGGACGGCAGGGATGATGCGGGCAATGCGGCGGCGTCGGGGACGTATTTCTGCCGCATGACCGCGGCCGGCGGGATGACCGCCCGGAAGATGACGCTGGTCAAGTGAGTTCGGCGCCGGGGGCGCCGGCACACAAGAAGCGGCGGGCAGTCCTCGCGCCTTCGGCGCTGCGGATAGCCCGC
>CAIWHK010000044.1 GCA_903912525.1 uncultured bacterium
GCGCGGCGCCGGCACCGGCCTGAGTGGCGGCGCGGTGCCGGCGCCCGGAGCCGTCGTCCTGGGCACGGCGCGCCTGACGGGCCTCGGCGCGGTCGATGTCGCGGCCGGCGCCGTGCGCGCGCAGTCGGGCGTGCTCAATGCCGCGATCTCCCGCCACGCCGCGCCCTTCGGCCTGCATTTCGCGCCTGATCCCTCGAGCCAGGCCGCCTCGACGCTCGGCGGCAACATCGCCGAGAACGCGGGCGGCCCGCATTGCCTGAGCCTGGGCGTGACCAGCCACCACCTGCGCGCGGTCGACTGGTGCGATGCCGAGGGCCGTGCCTGGACGACGGGCGAGCCGGTTGCTGTCGCGCGCGGGTTCGACTTGCGCGGCCTGCTCTGCGGCAGCGAAGGAACGCTTGGCGTGGTCACCGCCGCCTGGGTCCAGTTGACGCCCGAACCGGGGGCGGTCCGGACATTGCTGGCCGAGTTCCCCGTGCTCGAAGCGGCGACCGCCGCGGTGCCGCGCCTGCTGCAGGCGGGGCTGCTGCCGGTTGCGATCGAGATCATCGACCAGGCGATGGTGCGCACGGTCGAAGAAGCTTTCGCCTTCGGGCTGCCGATGGATGTCGAAGCCGTCATGATCGCCGAAATGGCCGGCCCGTTGCCGCAGATCGATGTTGCTGCCGAGGCCGCGACCACCGTGCTTTTGCAGGCGGGGGCGCGCGCGGTGCGCGGCGCCGCCGACGCTGCCGAACGCGCCGCGCTGTGGCAGTGCCGCAAGCGCGCCTTCGGCGCCGTCGGCCGGTTGTCGCCGAACTACGTGAGCATGGACGTGGTCGTGCCGCTCGGCGAACTGCCTGGCCTCGTGCGCGAAATCCAGGAAGTGCGCGCGCGCTTCGACGTGAAGATCGCCACCGCGTTTCACGCGGGTGACGGCAACCTGCATCCGGCCGTGCATTACGACGAGCGTCGCGAGGGCGACCGCAAGCGCGCGCACGCCGCGGCCGACGCCATCATCCACGCCGCGCTGCGCCGCGGCGGCAGCGTGACGGGTGAGCACGGCATCGGCCTCGAGAAGGTGCACGCGCTGCCCTGGCAGATCGACGCGGTGACGGCCTCGTTGCTGCATGGGATCAAGGGCGCGTTCGACCCGCAGGGCCGGCTGAATCCCGGCAAGGCGCTGCCCGCCCCCGGCGATGGTTCTGTCTTCGCGCCGGCGCCGGTTGCACCGACTGCCGTGCGCATCGACTGGGAAAGCCTGACGGTCAGCGCGCCGGCCGACACGCCGGTGGCCGACCTGCAGGCGGCAGCGCTTGCGCGGGGACTTTGGCTGCCCCTGGGCCTGGCCGGGCGCGCACCGGGTCGGGGGCTCGGCGCCGGCCGCACGATCGGCGATGCCGTCGATCGCCTGCTCGACGGGCCGTCGCTCCTGGCGCGCGCCACCGCGCGCGACCTGCTGCTCGAGGCCTGGGCCGTGACGGGCGATGGTCGCGACTTTCATGTGGGCGCCGCCGTGTTCAAGAACGTCGCGGGCTACGACCTGCCGCGGTTGTTGTGCGGCGCTGACGGCCGCCTCGCACGCCTGCGGGCCGTGACGCTGCAACTGCGGCCAGCGGCCGTCGGTTGCTGGGCATGCAGGTTGGTGCCTGCGGAAGGCGGCGGGCTGGCGGACGAGGCGGGTATTGCGTGGCTGTCTGCCCTGGCGCGCGCCGCTGATCCGCTGGCGGGCCTGCAGGCGGTCATCGAGCGCGGCGAGGCCGGGCGTTGGCTGTCCGCGGTCGCGATCGGCGGTGGCCCTGCGCCCGCAGCACCTGACCTGCCCGGCGTCGTCACCCTCACCGCCCGGCGCGAGGCGTTTGCCGCGGCCGCCGAACTGCTCGACGAAATGGGAGCGGACCCATGGTGCCGCAACAGCGGCGACTGGGCGACGTGGCAACCGCTGGCCGGCACCGGCGCTGCATTCCTGCCGCGCGCCCCTCGGCGCCTGCTCTGGCAGCACGCGCCCCGTATGGTGTGGACACCCGAAACGGACCTGGCCTCCGATCGGGCGTGGCTGGCCGATGTGACCTGCCGCGCCGGCGCCAGCGAACCGTTGCCGACGCCGACGGCGGGCGTACCCCGCCATGTGCTGCAGGGCCTCAAGCGCTGTTTCGATCCCGCAGGCGCGCTCGGCGGGCCACCCTGGCTCGTGGAGGCGGGCGATGCATGACCAGCCCGCCACGCCCGCCGCCATGGATCGGCGCGCCGAACTCGACGCGCTGCTGCGCCGCTGCGTGCAATGCGGGCTGTGCCTGCCGGTGTGCGCCACCTGGCTGGCGACCGGTGACGAGACGATGTCCCCGCGCGGGCGCCTTATCCTGTTGGGTGATCTCCTGGCTGGGCGGACGGACGCTGGGCCGCCCGACCCGTCGGTGAGCCTGGCGCTGGGGACATGCATCGGGTGCCAGGCGTGCACCGCCGTGTGCCCGAGCGGCGTCCCGGCGGCGCTACTCGAAGGGGCCGTCGCCATGGGAGGGGAGCCGCCTGCCTTGCGCGTTGCGGCGCCCGAGGCGCTGCTGCGTCGACTCGACCAGCCAGCACTGCTGCGCGGCATCGGCGCGCTTGCGTACATCGGGCGCGGCTTGTTGCGGATGGCCCTTGGTTCCCGCTGGCGGGCGCGCGCGGGCGAGATCGGGGGTGTCGCGGCTTCGGTGGCGCGCCTGGCCGGTTCCGTGCCCCGCGCGCCGCGCGGCGACCGAGAATTGGTCCGGCGCCTGGATGGTCTGTGCCGCGGCGCGCCGACACCCCTGGCATCGTTGCCCCGGCCGGATGCGCCTTCCGAGCGGGTGATCTGGTTTGCCGGCTGCGCAAACGAAGGGCTATTGCCACATTCGTCACGCCGGCTGCGCGCCCTGCTGGAATGGGCGGGCGCAGAACTGCTGCAGCCGGCGGGAGCTGCCTGTTGCGGCGCGCTTGCGTCGCATGGCGGCCAGCCGGAGCGTGCGGCGGTGCTGCGCGACCGCAACCTCGGCTGCTGGTCAAGGGAGGGCGGCGCTGGTGCCGCCGCGGCCATTGTCACCGAGGCGGCCGGCTGCGGCGTCGCGGTCCGCGGCTACGGAGCGAGCCTGCCGGCCCCGCAGGTCGACGCCATCGTGTGGCTGGCGCGCACGCGGCTGCCGGGGTTCGGCCCGGTGCCGTTGAAGGTCGCGCTCCATGACCCCTGCCATGCGCGCCACGGGCAGGGCATCATCGCCGAGCCGCGGGCCCTGCTGCGGGCTGTGCCTCAGCTCGAGTTGCTGGAGCCGGACGAAGCCGATGCCTGCTGCGGCAGCGGCGGCGCCTGGGGGCTGCGTCACCCGGGTCTGTCCGCGGACTTGGGCGAACGCAAGGCGTGCCTGCTGGCGGCTACCGGTGCCGACCTTGTCGTGACGGCGAACCCGGGCTGCTTGGGGCAGATCGCCGATGCGCTCGCGGCGCTGCCGTTCCCGACGCCGCCGGTCATCCCGCTGGGCGACCTGCTCTGGTTCGCCGCTCTGCGGGGCTGTCCGGGAGGCCACCCCACGCCCGGGCACTGAAGTCCGGCGGGCAACGCGCATGAAAAAAGAAGGCGCCGCCCCTGCGGGCGGCGTCTCCGTCATCTTGGGATCCCGCCGGGCGGGTAGACTCAGAACCCGTAGGTTACCCCGGCCGACAACGCCAAGGCGAGCGTATTGCCCCACGTGCTCTCGCTGTTGCGCCAGACTTTCGTGTCGCGCGTCAGGAAGAAGCGCCACGAGCACTCGAAGTCGAGCGCAAGTTTGCCGCCGAGCGCATACTCGGTGCCGGCCCCGAACCAGCCGCCGATGTCGGTGCCCTCGACCGGGACCTGTTCGATCTCGACCGGGACCGTGCCGCGACCGGCGGTGGTCATGGCCCACTTGTAGCGGCCAACTCCACCGGTCAGGTACGGATTGAAGTGCGAATTCGGCATCAATTTGCGACCGAGGTAGCCGGCCATGCCGAACTCGATGCCGTCAAGGCTGAGGTAGCTGTCGGCCGTCAGGCCGTTACGCTCGAACGGTTCCCGCAAAGCGGCATCGTCGGTGACGTTTTGCCCCGCACGAACGCCCCGCACGAACACGGCCATGCCGTCCAGCGGATACAGCTTGATCGCGGCGTCCATGCCGGGAGCAGCCGCGGTCAGGTTGTTGATCGTGTAGGTCTCGTCCTTGACCGAGTGCAGCGAGGCCCACCAGCCGAGGCGTCCGGTGACCGCCAGGCGGTAGGGGTGCTTCGTGCGCACCGCTGCTTTCGTCGTGTCGACGGCGGCAGTGCCGACCCGCATCCCGGCGCCCTTGATCGCCACGGCTTCAGCGGGCCGGCTGACGCGCTTGAACGTCACGGTCCGGCTGTCGCCCTGCATCGAAAAGGTGCCGCTGAGTCGATCCTCACCGGCCACGTACGAGCCGCTGAAGTCGAGTCCGAACGGCGCCCCGGCGGGCTGGTACCGGAACTTGACGGCGGTCGCCGACACCTTCAGGTCGCTGAGCGCGGCCGTGCCCTGCAGGGGATCCTCGAGCGAACCGGACCAGGACCCGGACTTGTCCTCGAGGTCCAGGTAGATCTGGGCCTTCTTGCCGTCGGGAGTGTCGACCTCGCCGACCCAGCGGCCGGCGGGAGAGGGCGCCGCGGCGGCCTGACTGGCAGGCAGCAGGGCTGCGATCACCAGGGCGGCCAACAGGGCGCAGAAAATCGTGGGACGGGCTCCCCGCGTCATCGGCAATCTCCTCTTGGAAGGGCTCCTGCAAAGGGCTTTGGGGGTGTCCGGAGAATATACAATTCGGGCAATTCCTTGTCCAATGCCCTTTAGCCGGGTGCCCCCCGGGGAATTCTCCGGGCCTTCGGAGAACAGGCTTGCACTCGCTCGCCAACCGTGGGTATACTTAGCTGGCAGGCGGGGGGTCTGAAATCCCCTGCTGACCACTTTTCGATGCGGGTTTTCACGGCGGGGCTTGGCTGGTCGCGGCGTGGAGAGATCGAAGTTGGTTCGAAGGCCTCAGGGGAATGAGTCGCCCTCTGTAAGCTGGGGAACCTTTCTTCGCCCGCATCGATAATTTTTATCCCCGGGATGTCGGCGCCCGCCGGCCCCGGTTGGGATGTCGGCGCCAATGGGTAAGCCGGCGCCATTTGGCGAGCCGGCACACGGGAAGAGGTCGCTTTGGTCCGTCCGTCGTCCTCGCGCGCGGCCGCTGTCCGGCCCAGCCTCGATTTTCTTCACGCCCTGCCGAAGACCGACCTGCATGTCCACCTCGATGGATCACTGCGGCCGGCCACCATCCTCGAGCTCGCAAAACATCGCGACACCGGCTTCACGTTCAACACCGTCGACGACGTACGCGCGGTCTGCCAGGTGCCGGAGGATTGTCCGAGCCTGGTGGAATACCTGCGCGTGTTCGACATCACGCTGAAGCTGATGCAGACGCGCGAGTCGCTGATTCGCGTGGCCTACGAGCTGGCCGAGGACGCGCACCGCGAAAACGTGCGCTATATGGAAGTGCGCTACTCGCCGCTGCTTCACCTGAACGAGGGGCTCGTGTACGACGAGATCGTCGGCGCGGTGCAGGAGGGCCTCGACCTTGCGCGGCGGCAGTACGGCATCGTCTGCGGGCAGATCATCTGCGGCATTCGCCACATTTCGGCCGCGTCGAGCCTTGAACTGGCCGAACTGGCTGTGCGCTGGAAGGGGCGCGGCGTCGTGGGCTTCGACCTTGCGGGCGCCGAGAAGGACTATCCGGCCAAGGACCACATCGAAGCCTGTCTCTATGTCCTGAACAACAACATCAACATCACCATCCACGCGGGCGAGGCCTTCGGCGCGCCGTCGATCCACCAGGCGCTGCACTACTGCCGCGCGCACCGCATCGGCCACGGCACGCACCTGATCGAGGACCTCGACCTGATGGCGTGGGTGAACGACCGGCGCATCCCCGTCGAGTTGTGCCTGGCCAGCAACGTGCAGACGAAGGCGATCCCCGACCTGCAGAGCCATCCCATCCGTCGCTTCATGGAAGAGGGGCTGCGCGTCACGTTGAACACGGACAACCGCTTGGTTTCCGGCACGACGGTGACGAACGAGTACCGGCTGGCCGTGGAAAACTACGACCTGAGCGAGGACGAGGTGCTCGGACTGGTGATGAACGGCTTCAAGTCGGCGTTCCTGTCGCTGAAGGACAAGACGCAGATGGTGGACCAGGTGCTCACCGAGTTCGCGTCGCAGGGTGCGGCTTTCTCGGGCGAGATCTCGCGCCGGCGCCGCAGCCAGATCTAACTGGTTGTGCCGCTGAAATTGTGTCCGGCCGCGCCGCAGATGGGCGCGGCCGGTTTTCATTCACTGATCAGGCCGCGTACTTCAACTCATGGCGCCGCTGACGCGGCAACGCCCGCGTCGTGATCGCCCGCCAGTAGTAATCAACCCAGCGTGCGGGCAAACTCGTCCGACTGACGAAGAGCCGCCGCTCCAACAGCTCTTCGACAGTCACGCGGTGATCCATCGCTCCCCGCACCTCGGCCGGCGTCGGCCCCCGCGGCCGCTTCTCCCGCCGGCTCTTCATGTAGTTCCGCCACACCAGGAACACCGCCAACCGCTCCGCGCTCGCCTGCCGGCGCTTTGACCACGCTATTGTCTCACGCTTGTGGTTCGCGCTGCTGTGCCGCAGTAACAGGTCCGCCAGGTTCACCGGGAACAACGGATTGCCGGCGTCCCGGCGCTCCCTGCTCGAGGTCACCAGATGGGTGACCTCGCATCGAAGCGCCTTGATCGCCTGCGGATAGGCCCTGTGGTCATCGCTCAGAACCGTCAGACGCGGCTGGGATCCGGCGACCACCTCGAGC
>CAIWHK010000045.1 GCA_903912525.1 uncultured bacterium
ATCCGCAGGGCCGAAGGCCCGAGGACTGCCCGCCATCTTCGTGTGTGACCTCTGACGCAGCCTACTTGACGAGCGTCATCCGCCCCGATCCCATGAACCCGGCCGTCGAGAGCCTGTAGAAGTAGGCGCCGGACGCGGAAGCGCGCCCTGCGTCGTCGCGCCCATCCCAGGTCACGGCGTGCGGACCGGCGGCCTGCGCGCCGTCGAGCAGCGTGCGGACCAGGCGGCCATCGACCGTGTAGATCGACAGCGTCGCCTGCCCGGCCGTGCCGAGCGTGAAGGCGATCGTCGTCGACGGGTTGAACGGGTTGGGGTACGCCGCGCCGAGCGCCGTCATGGCCGCGGGCACCTCGCCGGGCACGCCGCTGACGACCGGCGCCTGGCCCTCGGTCACCTCGAGGGTGATGTCCGCGGGCTTCGGCGTGACGACCTGGTGCAGGCCGCTCGGCCAGTAGATGTCGATCTGGTCGACGCCCGCGGCCGCGCCCAGGCCGAAGTGCTGCTCGAGCACCGCGCCCAGTCCGCCGCCGCTGGTCAGCAGGCGCGACTGTGCGACGCCGCCGGTCGTGAGCACCACGCGGGCGCCGATGGCGCTCGTGTTGGCCCCGCCGCCGGTCAGGCGCAGCTTGAACCAGTGGTTGGTCGTCACCAGGCCGTTGGTCAGCACCACGTTGGGCAGCGCCGTGCGCGGGATGAAGAGGTCGACGCGGCCGTCGCCGTCCAGGTCGCCGGCGGCGATACCGTTGCTGCCGGCCACGGTCTCGTCGATGCCCGCCTGCACGCGCGTGAAGCCGCCCGCGCCGTCGCCCAGCAGGACCAGGTCCGGCTCGTTGTAGCGGGGCACGTACAGGTCCAGCCTGCCGTCGTTGTCGAGGTCGGCCCAGGAGACGCCGCGCGCATGGCCGGCATCGCCCAGGTTCGGTCCCGTGACGAGTTCGAAATGGAAGGGTGAGATGCAGCGGTACAGCTTGTCGGCGCCGCCGTCGATGGCGATGTAGAGATCGAAGTCGCCGTCGTTGTCGAAATCGCCCCAGGCGGCGCCCGCGTCGCTGCCGGTGTCGGACAGGCCGCTGCTGGGCGTCATCTCGTTGAACCCGATGGACAGGTTCTGGAACAGCTGGTTGGTGCCGTAACGCCGGATGACGTACGGGTCCAGGCGGCCGTCGAGGTCGCCGTCGGTCCACGAGCAGGCGCTCGTGTTGCCCGTCGTGGAGATGGCCGACGGCTGGGCCGAGAACAGCCACATGCCGCCGCCGATGTCGCCGAGGCTCGTCAGCAGCGAGTTGGACGTCGAGGCCGTGTTGTTCTGGAACACGTACAGGTCCAGCTTGCCGTCGAGGTTGTAGTCAACCCAGTTGGCGCCCTCGACCGGGCCGACGATGCCCGCGCCGTACGCGGTGATCGCCGTGAAGCCGCCGGCGCCGTCGCCGCGCAGCAGCAGGTTCGCCTGGTTCGCGCGCGTCACGTAGACGTCCAGGTGCCCGTCGCCGTTGATGTCGGCCCACGCTGCGCCAGTGCCCGCGCCGGTGTCGGCCAACAGGCCGCTCGCGACGTTCGTGAACCCGGAGGCGCCGTCGTTGCGCAGCAGGAGGTCGGCCTCGTTGTTGCGGACGACGTGCACGTCGAGGTCGCCGTCCTCGTCGAAGTCGACCAGTGCGCCGGCGCGGCTCTGGCCCGCGACGGCCAGGCCGCCGGCGGTCTGCGCCGTGAATGGGCCGCCGGTGTAGGTGCCGCTGAACATGGCGTTGCCGTGCAGCGGGATCGTGACGACCTGCGGCGCGGCCGGGCCCGTCCAGTAGGGCGTCGGGTCCCAGGTCACGGTGTACTGGCCGGCGTCGAACAGCTGCAGGACGGCGTCGCCGCTGCCTGTGCGCGTTTCGAACGGTCCGACCATGTGCCACGTCGCCGCCACGCCGTTCGGCTCGCAGTCCATGGTCACGGTGGCCTCGTACGCGGGGGTGGCCTTGATGGCCTGCAGCATCGCCTTCGTCGTGTTGTTCTGGACGAACATGATGAGGCTGAGCTGGCTGGTGCTCCAGGCCGGGTCCAGCGTGAAGGTGCGCGTGACCTGCTGCGACTGGCCGCTCGACACCGGCGTGAACACCTCGGAGGCGAGCGTCGACATCACCAGGTTCGGATGGCCGTGGTAGCCGTCCAGGCAGACCAGGAACTGGACCGTGTTGCCGGCCGCGACCGCTGCGGTGAGCGACGCGTCGAGCGTGATCGTCACCTGGTCGCCGCGGATCTTGTAGGAAGCGGCCATCTGCACGGGGCTGCTGACCGTGCGCCGGGCCGCGACCGTCGGCTGGTACGTCGAGTACATGCTGCCGCTGGCGGCGCCGCCGACGTAGGGAGAGACGCCGTCGAAAATCACCGACGGCGTGCCGCTGAAGCCGTAGCTGCTGAAGCGCGCGCTGCCGAGCGGCGTCGTGTAGGGGTTGGTCAGGTAGTACGTCACGCCCAGGAAACCCGAAGTGCCGTACGTCGTCGTCAGATCATTGAATCCCGCGACCGCGGAAGGGCAGTAGGGTCAGCCATCGGCCGACCAGAGTTCACCGATGACGGTGCGGTCGGCGCAGTAGGCGAAGTTGGCGGTGCCCAGGGCGATCAACATGGCGAGCGTGGCGAGCAGGCCGGCGATGCGCGCGCGGCGGCAGGCAGGGGACGTCATGATTCGGGACTCCTTGCTGAGGCGTCGTGATCGGCGGGCCTTTCAGCCAAGGCCCACGGAGTTGCCGGTCATTGATGATACAACATCATCCACGCGTTAACTCGTTGAAAATTGCCATCAAAATGGAGTGCGGCCCGGAGCCGAGGGGCCGCGGGCCGCGCATTAAACAGGGGGATGGTCGCGACTCTACTGGGCGCCGACCAGCTCGGCCGCCACCAGCTGCGAGGCGAACTCGCAGAGGTCCTTTGCGGCGGCGTCGAGGGTGACGTCGTATTCGCTGACGATGGCCTCGGCGACCTGCCGCAGCGTGCGCTGCCCGTCCAGCTGCCGCCAGACGAACGCGCCGAGTTCCTCGAGCGTGTGCGTGGCCGTGCCCGTGGGGGCCATGATGATGAGCCCGTCGCCGATCTCCCGCACGGGGCAGGCGGCGTTCGGGACCAGGATCGTGTCGAGGTTGATGGACTTCACGGCGTCACCTCGCGCGTGCAACGGCACGGTTCAGGACAGTGGCGGCAATCCGAAAGCGCCTTCCAGAGTCTTCCAGAATCCCGGATCGGGCGTAAACCGCAATACCTTGAGTGTTGTGTTGGCCGCGATCGCCTGCGCGGCGTCGACCATCCGGGGCAGCGTATCGGGCCCCGGGATCTCGTCCAGGCCCACCGGCGGCACGATCTCGCCGGCCAGGACGGCCACCGCGGCGGACTCTGGCGCATCGCCAAGTTCATGGGCCGGGCCATGTTCCAGCAGCAGGACAGCGCGCAGGGGAGCACTGCCGGGCCGCTTCTCGCGGAACGTGCCGTTGAACGGAGTGCCGACCAGCTCCCAGCCCCCGGCTCCACCAGCCAGAGGCCGCACCAGGCTCATCTCGTCGCCCAGCACGTGCCGGCCCGGGCTGTTGGCCGCCACGGTCGACTTGCCCGAGCCCGAGGGCCCCACGAACAGGAATCCCTGTCCGTCGACGATAACGGAAGACGAGTGCACCAGCCACGCCGGGCGCCCCATCCGCGCGCGCGCCGAGATGTGCGCCTGGTACAACACCTGTTCGAAGATGCGCGTCAACCGCCCGGTCAGCAGCGCGGCCTTCACGCGCACCTCGCCGCGGCCGGTCAACGGGTCGAACCGCCCGGTGATGAGCCCGTCCGAAATATCGAAGGCGCCGTCACCGAGCAGGCGCTTGGTCGTCAGCAGCGAGCGCGGGAACGAAGGCTGGTCGTCGTGCGCGATCACGGTGATTTCCAGGGAGATGACCGGCTCGCCGGCGCCCGCCGGCACGCTCGGGCGGTCGAACCACATGGCCAATCCCTCGGCCAGGCCGGGCTGAGGGCAGCGCAGGGCGAAGAGGGCGTCACCGACTTCCAGGCGGTACTCCGGCACGGGCGAAGACAGCGGCGATGCGGTCATGCGATCAGACTCCGGGATCGAAGGTGGTGGGCGTTGCGGTCCTGAACCGCGCCCGCAGGTGCCGCCACAGGCCGCGCAGGGCGCGACGCCGCGAGTGCGGGGACGGCAGTTCGGCGCCGTCCTGACCCGTCGCTCCGATGACCAGGCCCACGATGCGATCGGCCGGCTGCCAGGCGCCGCGCCCGTTGGCGTCGCCGTGCTCAAGCAGCCACCGCTGCCCGCTCCGCCGTCGCCAGCCGAGCACGCGGTGGGCCACCAGGCGCTCGTCCAGCGCCAGCACCACGACGTCGCCCACCCGGGCCCGCGCGGCGCCGAGCGGGTCGATGACCAGTTCGCAGCCGCACGGAAGCGACGGCGCCATGCTGCCGCTGAGCATCGGCAGCCGCACCAGGGCGCCCGGCACCGGGGCGTGGCCGGTCAGCGCCAGCCAGGCATCAAGCTGCGCGGCGCGACGCGCCAAATCGGCGGCAGCCGCGCGGCCGGCGGCGTCGAGGGCGGCGAACGAGTCGGTTGCGTGAGCGTCGGTGGTCATGGCCCCGTGATTGCAATTGTGGGAAGCCCGGGCACACGCCGGGTGGCCGGACAGCGAAGTTGCGCATCCCCTTCGCGCCGGCAAATGTTAACACAACCGGCGGCGACGGCACCTTCTTTGGCATAGTGTGGGACGCGCAGGCACTAACGAGGTCGGCTCGATGGCTCGCTCGCTTGAACAGCAATACCTGATCGATCTGTCCCACGCCTGGGCAAAAGGTGCCGCCGGCCCGGTGCCGGCGCCGCCGGGGATCGACCCCGTCGCCGTCCGGTCGATGCTCGAGGCGCACAACGTCGAGGTGATCCTCGGCGCGCTGCTGCCCGAGGCGTTCAAGGACGAGGCGTTCAACCGCCAGGTCGAGGCCTCGCGGGGCCGTTCGATCGATCTGCTTCTGGAGTGCGAACGCATCCTGCCGCTGATCGGCCGCCACGCCGAGCGCCCCGTGCTGCTGAAGGGCGCCGCCCTGGCGCTGCGCTCTTACCGCGAGCCCGGCCAGCGCTGGTTCATGGACCTGGACCTGCTGGTGCCGCGGGCCGCCGTCCGGGCCGCCTGTCAGGAGCTCGAGACCGCCGGCTACCGCCCCCTGCCGGGCGGGCGCGACCCGAAGTTCTACGAGAAGTACCACCTGCACCGGGTCCTGCTGGGCCCGGCCGGCGCCTGTGTCGAGCTGCACTGGGACCTGACGGTGCCCGGCTCGGTCTACCATCTGTCGCCAACCGGGGTGATCGCCCGCGCCAAGCCCGACCGGTTGGGGCGCCAGCCGGTGTGGCGCCCGTGCCCGGTCGACCAGATCCTGCACGCGACCTACCAGAACATCGCCGACGGCTACCTGGACCTGCGTCGGGTGCTGGACCTGGCCCTGCTGGCGCCGACCCTGAGCCCGGCCGAGGGCATCATGCTGGTGGATCTGGCCCGCCGGACCGGCCTGGCCCGCAGTCTGGCCTTGTCACTTCATCTGATGAAGCATGTCACCGGCGTCCAGACCGAGTGGATGGACGACCTGGATCATGACCTGGGCCCGGCCGCGCACCGCCTGATCCGGGGCCTGGATGTGGTCGGCGGCTGCCTGGAGCGGCGGGCCCGTGACGTCCCCGGGTACACCGCCCTGCTGCACCTGTTGACCACACCCCGCGATACCCTGCGCCTGCGGGAAGTCTGCCGCCTGCTGTGGGTGGGCGAGCAGATCCTGCTCGAGATGGGGTACCGCGCCGGGGCCCTGCCGGGCGCCGTGGTGCGCTCGCGCGTGGTGGCCGGCCAGGCCAAACTGCTGGCCCGCGTGGGCGGGTTGGCCGTGCGCGCGATGGCTTCCGCACGCTAAGCCTCCCGCAGTCGTATTCTGTATAAACTTCATCATATGAAGTAATAATCCTGTATACCGAAAATAGTGCTTGATTCCCTGCCTGTTTTGGCGAACACTTCATCTCATGAAGGCAAGCGAAGTGGACGATCACCTGGGCATCCCCGCCCGCCTGGCCATCGTGGCCACGCTGGCGCAAGGGCAGCGCCTGACGTTCACCGGGTTGCGCGAGCAGACCGGGCTTGCCGACGGGAATCTCCACGTACAGACCCGGAAGCTGGAAGCGGCCGGATACCTGACAGGCGAACGCGTTCAGCTTGGGGGCCGCTCGGTAACCAGGTTCGAACTGACGGAGCGGGGACGCCTGGCCTTCGTGGAGTTGATCCGGCGCCTGCGCGAAGCAGCTGAAGGTCCGTTCGGCTCCGGCCGGCCGGGCGCGGCTGTAGGCGCCGGATCGGGCGCGGCGGCCGGGATGCCGCCGCGCCCGGGTGACCCTTCGCGGGTGTGGTAAGGAGAGGGAGCGCATGAAGATCGCCATCGGGGCGGACCACGGCGGGTTCGAACTGAAGCAGAAGCTGGTCGAGCACCTGCGCGGCAAGGGCTTTGATGTGCGCGACGTGGGCACGGACTCGACCGCGGCGGTCGACTACCCCGTGTTCGCGCGCCGCGTGGCCGACGCCGTCGCCGCCGGGCAGGCCGACCGCGGCATCATGATCGACGGCGCGGGCATCGGCTCGTCGATGGTGGCCAACAAGGTGCCGGGCGTGCGCGCGGCCATGGCCTACGACGTCTCGAGCGCCCGCAACGGCCGCGAGCACAACGACGCCAACCTGCTGACCCTCGGCGCGGGCCTGATCGGCGCCGCGCTGGCCGCGCAGATCGTCGACGTCTTCCTGGGCACCGACTGCACCGAGGCGCGGCACCAGCGCCGCGTGGCGATGATCAACGACACCGCCGGCGCGGCGACCGTGGCCGCGGGCGGCATTCCGATGGCGGGCCTGTCGATGGCGGGCCTGTCGGACACCGACATGGCGCGCGTGCTGCAGAAGCTGGAGGGCCTGCTCGGCAGCCAGCACGCGGGCGGCCACCAGGGCTACACGCGCGACGTCTTCCACGGCGGGCCCTGCGTGGGCTCGTGCCCCGACACGGCGCGCCGCTTCATCGAACTGGGCGCCCACCGCTTCACCGCCGGCCCGGACAGCCCCGGCCGCATCCCCGACGAGCTGGCCCGCTACATCGACCACACCATCCTGAAGCCCGACGCCACGCCCGCGATGGTCGACAAGGTCATCGCCGAGGCGCGCGAGTTCAGTTTCCGCTCGGTGTGCGTGAACCCGTGCTGGGTCAAGCGCGTGGCCGACGGCCTGCGCGGCACGCGCGTGCTCACCTGCTCGGTGGTCGGCTTCCCGCTGGGCACCAGCATGCCCGAGATCAAGGGGATGGAGGCGCGCAAGGCCATCCGCGACGGCGCGAAGGAAATCGACATGGTCATCAACGTCGGTCGTTTGAAGGCCGGCGACGACGACTTCGTGCTGAAGGACATCCTGGCCGTCACCGAGGCCTGCCGCGACGGCGGCGCCGTCAGCAAGGTGATCCTCGAGACCGCCCTGCTGACCAATGAAGAGAAGGTGCGCGCCTGCGAGCTGTCGAAGAAGGCGCGCGCGAATTTCGTGAAGACCTCGACGGGGTTCGCCTCGGGCGGGGCCACTGCCGAGGATGTGGCGCTCATGGCGTCGGTCGTGCGCGGCGCAGGGATGGAAGTCAAGGCGTCCGGCGGCATCCGCTCGTTCGACGACGCCCGGAAGATGATCGAGGCGGGCGCCACCCGGTTGGGCGCCAGCGCCAGTATCGCCATCGTACAGGAAGCCCAGAAGTCGGGCGGAAAGTCCTAAGGAGAGAAGATGGCCGGTCACAATACCGTCGACCTGCGCGCCTACTGCGTGATCGACAGCCTGCAACCCCAGTTCGCCTCGTTCCAGGCGACGGTCGCGCAGGGGTTCCTGCCCAAGGTCGGGCAGGCCAGCCTGTTCGTGGAAATCGCGCCGGGCATCGAGATCAACCGCGTCACGGACATCGCGCTCAAATCCACGAACGTGACGCCGGGGATGCAGATCGTCGAACGCAACTTCGGCATGCTCGAGGTGCACTCGGACAGCCAGGCCGACGTGCGGCAGGCCGGCGCGGCGATCCTGGCGGCGCTCGAATTGACCGAGGACCAGCGGATGAAGCCGCGCATCATCTCGGACCAGGTGGTGCGCCACCTGGACGACCACCAGTGCATGCTCATCAACCGCATGCGGCACGGCAACCTGATCCTGGCCGGCCAGACGCTGTTCGTTTTGGAATGCGAGCCCGCGGCGTACGCGGCGCTGGCGGCGAACGAGGCCGAGAAGGCCGCGAACATCAACATCCTGGAGGTGCGCGCGTTCGGCGCCTTCGGTCGCGTGTATATCGGTGGGGAAGAGAAGGATATCGAGGCGGCGCGGCCGGCGGCGGTCGCGGCACTGGAATCGTTGACGGGACGGACGACCAGCCGGTAGCCCACGGGCGCCGGCACCAGAGGAGGAACGGACATGGCAGACGCATTGGGAATGATCGAGTGCAGGAGTTTCGCGGCGACGGTCGAGGCGGCCGACGCGATGGTCAAGGCCGCCCGCGTCGAGCTGGTGGGCTACGAGAAGACCGGCGGCGGCTACACGACCGCCATCGTGCGCGGCGACGTCGCGGCCGTGAAGGCGGCCACCGATGCCGGCCAGAACGCGGCGACCCGCGTGGGTGAAGTGGTGGCCGTGCACGTGATCGCGCGTCCGCACGCCAACGTCGACGCGGTGATCCCCCTGGGTCGCCTCGGTCGCCAGGGCGAGGCGTAGGCCGCCATGAACCTCGCGAAGGTCCTCGGCCGCGTGGTGGCCACGCGCAAGGAGGCGAGCCTGGACGGGCTGTCGCTGCTGATGCTCGGCATTGCCGGGCCCGACGGCAAGCTCACCGGAGGCAGCGTGGTGGCGGTCGATGCGATGGGCGCCGGCGAGGGCGAGTACGTGCTGTACGCGTCCGGCTCGTCGGCCCGCCAGACCGTGGTCACGGACAAGCGGCCGGTCGACGCCGTGGTGATGGCGATCGTCGACAGCTGGGACATCGAGGGTGAAGAGAAGTACCGGAAGGGCGACGGCTGATGAACCGGTTGTCCGATCAGCAGGTCGAGCAGATTGCCCGCGAGCTGGCGGGACGGCTGGGGAGAGGGACCTCGCCCACGCTGCCCGCCAGCTCGCCCTATGGCTCGGCTGGCGGAAGCGCGGCGCCGCTGCCGGTGTTCCCGGTGACGTCGCTGCCGGTGGGGGGCGACGGCGTGTTCGAGACCGTCGACCAGTGCGTGGCCGCGGCGCGGCGCGCGTTCAACGAGCTGGCGGGGATGTCCCTGTCCAAGCGCGAGGAGATCATCGCCGCGTACCGCGCGGCGATGCGGGAGCAGGGGGCTGACCTGGCGCGGCAGGCCTGGCAGGAAACGGGCCTCGGGCGCTATGAAGACAAGGTCATCAAGAACCGGCTGGTCACGGACAAGACACCGGGCACGGAAGCCCTGAAGCCGGACGCCACTTCGGGAGATCACGGACTGACGCTCACGGAGTGGGCCCCCTTCGGCGTCATCGGCGCCATCACGCCGACGACCAATCCCACCAGCACCGTCATCTGCAACACCATCGGGATGGTGGCCGCGGGCAACGCGGTCGTGTTCAACGCGCACCCGTCGGCGCGGCGCTCGTCGCTGGCCACGGTCCGGGCGCTGAACGCGGCGGCCGCGTCGGTCGGCGCGCCGCCCAACCTGGTGACGGCCGTGGCGCAGCCCACCATCGAGTCGGCCACGCAGGTGATGACCCACAAGGGCATCAACCTGCTGGTGGTCACCGGCGGGCCGGGCGTGGTCAAGGCGGCGATGCAGTCGGGCAAGCGCGCGGTGTGCGCGGGCCCGGGCAACCCGCCGGCGGTGGTCGACGAGACGGCCGACCTGGCGAAGGCAGGGCGCGACATCGTGACGGGCGCCGGGTTCGACAACAACGTCATCTGCGTGGACGAGAAGCAGTGCTTCGTCACCGCGCCGGCGGCCGACAAGCTGCTCGAGTCGATGCGCGCGGCCAACGCGTACATCGCCACGCAGGCCGAGATGCGGCGGCTGGAGAAGCACATCTTCAGCGAGATCCGCGGGCCGCGGCAGCACGGCACCATCAACAAGGACCTCGTGGGCAAGAACCCAGAGGTGATCCTGGCCCTCATCGGCGTGAAGGTGGGCCCCGAGTGCCGGCTCATCGCCTGCGAAGTGGCCGAAGACCACCCGCTGGTCTGGAGCGAACAGTTGATGCCCGTGCTGCCGGTGGTGCGCGTGGGCAACGTGGCGCGCGCGATCGAACTGGCCAGGGAGAGCGAGCACGGCTTCGGCCACTCGGCCAGCATGCACTCGCGCGACATCGACGCGCTCAGCCGCATGGCGCGCGTGATCAACACCAGCATCTTCGTCAAGAACGCCCCCATCGTCGCGGGCCTCGGCGCCGGCGGCGAGGGTTTCACCAGCTTCACCATCGCCAGTCCCACCGGCGAGGGGCTGACCACCGCCCGCAGTTTCTCGCGGCAGCGGCGGTGCGTGATGGTCGACCACTTCAGGATCGTGTAGGCACCCATGCGCCAGGCCCTGGCATTGCTCGAATTCGGTGGCGCGGCGGCCGGCATCCTGGCCGTCGACCGCATGCTGAAGAAATCGCCGGTGGCGCTGCTTCGCTGCGGCACCGTGCACCCGGGGCGCTACCTGGCGCTGGTGGGCGGCACGGTGGCGGCGACCGAGGAGGCGCACGCAACCGGTGTCGCGAGCGGCTGCGAATGCACCCTGCTGGTGGACGAGGTCTGCCTGGCCGACCCGCATCCGCAGCTGAGCGCGGCGATCGACGGTGCACGTCGGGCTTGTGAAGGCGATGCGGTGTGCATCATCGAGGTGAGCACGTCGCCGGGCCTGTTGCGGGCCATCGACGCGGTGCTCAAGGCGGTGCCGGTCGAGCTGGTCGAGCTGCGCCTGGCCGACGACCTCGGCGGCCGCGCCCTGGCCGTGCTGGGCGGCGAGCTGCCCGACGTGCAAGTGGCGCTCGAACTGGCCCGCGCGGCGAAGGGCGCCGCGGCCGAATGGCTGGGCGGCACCCTGCTGCCGCGGCTGGACGAAACCCTGCGCGACGTCATCAACGGCGGCACGGCGTTCCGCGCCTGCGCAGCCGTCGAGCCGGCGGGCGCCGAGATCCTGATCGTCGAAGCGGGGGAGGGGTAGCCGTGTTCCTGGGCCGGGTCATCGGCAGGCTGGTGGCGGCGACGATCACGCCGGGCATGGAGGGCATCCCCCTGCTCTGGGTGCAGCCGCTGGACAAGCACGCGCAGCCCGATGGGAAGGCGTTCGTCTGCGCCGACGGCACCCGCATGGCCGGCCCCGGCGAACTGGTCTACTGGGAGGCCAGCCGCGAGGCGGCCCTGACGCTGGAGCCCAGCTTCGTGCCGGTCGACCACGCGGTGGTCGGGCTGGTCAATGATTTGCAGATCGATGAGGCGCCATGATCCTGGCCCGCGTCACCGGCCGCATCACCTCGACCATCCACCACCAGGGGATGGACGGCCGCACGCTGCTGGTCCTGGACAAGCTGGGCCCCGACGGCCGGCCGGGCGGGGGCTACCTGATCGCGGTCGATGCCACCGGGGCCGGCGCCGGCGAGATGGTGCTGGTCCTGGACGAGGGCAACGGCGCCCGCCAGATCCTCGGCGGCAAGGACCTGCCCATCCGGTCGCTGGTCGTGGGCATCGTCGACGACATCGGCTAGCGACCCGAGCCCCCGCTTCCCGCCCGAACTTGTTCCCCCCCGAACCTGTGCTCCCCCGAACTTGCGCCGGCGCAACTCCCCCTTTGGCGGTTCGCCCCGTGTCGGCTACCTTAGGCGCGCCGATGCTGCCGGTTCGTCCGGCACGGACCCCGGAAGATCCCGGTTGGGGGTGTCACGATGATCAACTACCTGAAGCATCATGCCGGACAGCTCGTCGAAGCACCCGGCCTGCCTGAAGCCGAACTGGTGCGGGCCGTGGCGCCCGAGCCGGGCGAACTCGCGTTCCTTTCGGCCGAGCTGGACATCCCCCTGGACTTCCTGGTCGCCGCCCTTGACCGCGACGAACGCCCGCGTATCGAGGTCGAGGACAACTGCCGCGTCGTGATCCTGCGCATCCCGCACCACGACCCCAGTTCGGACACCCCGTACATCACGCTGGCCATGGCCGTCATCCAGACGCCGACCCACGTGGTGGCGGTGTGCTCGGAAGAGGCGCCGCTGTGGAGCGAGCTTCTCAACAGCGGCCGCCGCCAGCGCCTGCCGTCGCCGGTCGATCGCGTCGGTTTCATGAGCGCGCTCTTGATGGTGGTCGCCCGCCAGTACCTGGCCTACATCCGCCAGATCAAGGACGAGGCCGACCAGGCCGAGTTCGCCATCCACGGTTCGCTGAAGAACGAGATGCTCATCCGCATGCTCAACCTGGAGAAGTGCCTGGTCTTCTTCACGACGTCGCTGCGGGGCAACGAGCCGATGTGGGACCGCTTCCGCAAGATCTTCGGCCGCGAGCTGACCGAGGACGAGCAGGACCTGGTCGATGACGTCAAGATCGAGTTCCGCCAGGCGCAGGACCTCGCCGACATCTACAGCAACATCCTCAGCGGCATGATGGATGCGTTCGCCTCGATCATTGCCAACAACCTGAACGTGGTCATGAAATTCCTGACCCTGATCACGATCATCCTGATGCTCCCGACGTTGATCGCCAGCATCTACGGCATGAACGTCGAGCTGCCCTTCCAGCACGTCCGCCACGCGTACCTGATCCCGCTCCTGCTCTCGGGCGCGCTGTCGCTGATCGGCGTGGGGACGTTCTTCAGGAAGCGGTGGTTCTGAGCCGTCGCCCGGCATTCCGCAGCGCCGCCCTGGCCCTGGCCACGGCGGCGTTGCTGTTGCCCGCCGGCTGCTCGCGCGCCCCGTTGGCGGCCCGTGGTCCTTTCGACCTGACGACAACGCCCGTCAACGTGCCCCTCGCGCAGCCCGTCGCCGCGGCCGGCCCCATCTGGGAGCTCACCTTCGAGTTCGACCGCCCCGGCGACAGCCACGCCGCCGACTGCCTGCATGTGGCGCTCGTCACCGCCGACGGCCGCCGCCATGTGCTCGTGGCGCCGCAATACGACCGCCGCGGCGAGAGCATGGTCTGCCTGATCGGCGCGCTGAATCCGCCGGTCGCCGGGCCGACGGTGGCCTTCACTGCGATCGAGCTGTCGTCGGATTCGCCGGTCCGGGTGGAAGCGGTGCGGGGGCTGGTGCGGTAGCTCCCCGCCATGGCGCCGGCCCCGCCGATTCCGTACGCTGATGCATTGCCACGCACGCGGGAGGTCGGTCGATGCGATTCCAGAATTTTATCCTGCTGACGGCCGTACTGGTCCTGGCCGCCGTTCCGGCGCGCGCAGGGGAAGTCGTCGTGACCGGCTATGCGGTGCGCCTTGTCACGCCGGACATCGTGAACTGGACCATCAACGTCAATACCGACAATCCGGACCTGGTCGCCGCCAAGCAGGACAATGACCGGCGCTTCCAGGCCGCGCTGGCGGTGGCGGGAGGGATGGCGGCCACGCCTGAGGATATCGAGACGGGCCCGGTCTGGATCGATCGCCAGTACACCCGCAATGAATACGGCGGGATCCGTGCGTTCTCGCACTTCTCCGTTCGGCGCACGATCAAGGCCCGGCAGCGCGACCTGGCCCGATTCGAAGTGACCATGAACGAACTCATCAACAGCGCCGAAGTCGAGTTGCACTTTGCGTACGCCGTCAGCGCCGAGGACTCGCTGCGGAGCGAACTGCGCCTCGAGGCGCTGGACGTCGCGCGCGCCAAGGCCGAAGCGATGGCGACGCGCCTGGGCCAGAAGCTGGGCCGCGCGGTCAGCATCAGTGAATTCGCCCCAGCCACCAACGAGTTCAGGTCGTTCCGCGGCATGGGCGCGCCTCCGCCGTACCCGGCTCCGGAGCCGACGTCACCAGAGAAGCGCAGCATTGGTGAGAACGTCTATGTGACGTTCGAGATGAAGTGAATTGTTGGCGGGAACCTGTTGAAGACGACTTGCGCCGGCGCAACTCTCACGAATCGGTGAGACTTGCGCCGGCGCAACTCTCACGACACCGCGATACTTGTGCCGCGGGCACGGCGTGCGCCGCATGGTTAGTGGCGGCCGACGGTTGACTTATCAACCAATTCAGCCGCGCCAATGGCGCCTTTGCCGCCGGACTATTGGTTGATAGGTCAACCATCTCGCAAATCAACCTGTCGCACGCGCCCCCCGTTAGCGTGCGTCCCTCCGCCCCCGCCCAAACCGATACCAGATCAACCCCGAAGCCGTCAGCGCCACGCCCAGAAGCGAAGGCATGGGCGCCGTGATCACCGTGACGACCATGAACGCCACCTGGATCACCAGCACGACGATCAGCGTCACCGGCCAGCCGGGCACGCGGAACGGCCGGGCCATATGAGGCAGCTTGCGGCGCAGCACCCAGACCGCGACGAACGTCGAGAGGTTGAAGATCGCCGACGTGAAGGCGAAGAAATCGATGACCGTCTCGTAGGCGCGGCCCGCAAGGCCGGCCGCCACCAGCAGCACCGTGGCCCACAGCGCCTGGCCGACCAGAGCGCCGAGCGGCGTGTGGCGTACGGCGTCGACCACGCCCAAGGGGCGGGGGAACAGGCCGTCGCGCGCCATAGCGTGCCAGGTGCGGGCCTTGACCATGACCTGCGCGTTGATGTTGCCGGCGGTGCTCAGCACGACGGCCACGGCGATCAGCAGGGCGCCGGCCGGGCCCAGCGCCGCGCGCATCGCATCGGCGGCGACCTGCTTCGAGCCGGCCATGCCGGCCGGGCCCAGTTGCTTCAGGTAGGCGAGGTTCACCAGCAGGTAGATGCCCAACACCACGCCGATGCCCCAGAGGATGGAGCGTGGGAGGTTGCGCTCGGGGTCGCGCACCTCTTCGGCCACGTAGGTGGCGCCTTCCCAGCCGCTGAAGGCGAAGAAGGCGTAGCGCATCGCGCCGCCGATGGCCAGGAACGTGGCCCAGGCGCCGGTGGCGCGCACCGGCAGGGCAGCCGCGGCGCCGGCGACATCGGCTCCCGCGCCGCGAGCCATCGCCAGGCCCGCCACCGCGACAGCGACCAGCCCGCCCAGCTTGAGCACCGTCAGCACGTTCTGCACGCGGCCGCCGGTGCGCACGCCGCGCACGTTGACCCAGGTGAACAGCCAGACGCCGATGACGGCGAGCGCCGTCTCGAATCCGCGCGGCCAGGCCGCGCCGCCCGACGTCTTCCACAGCACCACCGAGTACTGTGCAAATACCAATGCGACGGCGGCGATGGAGGCCGTCTCCGAGACGAAGAACATCGCCCAGCCGCGCACGAAGGCCCACCACGGCGGATAGGCCTCGATGAGGTAGGCGTAGGGGCCGCCCGAGCGCGGCAGCATCGCCACGAGCTCGGCGTAGCACAGGGCGCTGAGCATCGTCATCGCGCCGGCCAGGATCCACACGGCGAAGAACGGGCCGGGGGCCAGCACCAGCGCCATGATGGGGCCGGGCGTGCGGAAGATGCCCGAACCGATGATGCGGCCGACGACGAGTGACAGCGCTTCGCGGGGGCCCAGGGCGCGGGTGAGGGTGGGCGTTGTCCCAAGTGGTTGTGTGGTAATGGTTTTGTCGATCATGGGTCCATGATAACACGATGCGGCCTGCGTCTGCTACCACAAGCGGGTCGCCATGATGCGCCTTCCGTGGCCCGCTCTACACGCGATGGGGCGCGTCGACTTGCGCCGGCGCAAGTCGTTCCCTGTCAAAGCGGTATGAATGCACAATAAGGAATACTTTAGGCCTGAACCCGCGCCGCCGATACGTCATTTCGGCGGCCAGGCCCCCGACGTCCCGGGATGCCGGCCCGAAGTTCGCACAGGGAGCAGGCAATGGAACCGTGCTGGGAGTACTTCCACTGTATCAAGGACAAATGCGTCATGTTCGGTCGCCGCGATGTCATGTGCTGGACGGTGGAAGGGACGCTTTGCAACAACGAGGCAGCAGCGTACTGCCGGTTCAGCAGCAGCGGTTGCAAGCGCGAGGCGTGTGAGCAGTCGCGTTGCATCTATCTCGCGGCGGCGTTGGCCCAGGATGGCATGCGTCACTGAACGCAGTGGCTGAATAGGAACGGTGGCGGGCAGTCCTCGCGCCTTCGGCGCTGCGGATAGCCCACCACCGTTCCTATTCAGCCACTGCTTGCAGCGACCGCTAGCTGCCGCCCAGGACGCGGCCGAGGCCGCCGAGCACCGAACCTTCATCGCGCCCGCGCCCGCCCATCTGCGGCGCGCTGGAGATGATCCGGTCGGCCAACCGCGAGAACGGCAGCGACTGCAGGTACACCGTGCCGTGGCCGCGCAGCGTGACCAGGAACAGGCCCTCGCCGCCGAAGATCATGCTCTTGAGGTTGCCGGCGCGCTGGATGTCGTAGTCGATGCCCTCGGTGAAGCCGACCAGGCAGCCGGTGTCGACCAGCAGCGTCTCGCCGCGCAGTTCCTTGCGGATGACGGTGCCGCCGGCGTGGGCGAAGGCCAGGCCGTCGCCTTCCAGCTTCTGCAGGATGAAGCCTTCGCCGCCGAAGAAGCCCGTGCCGAGCTTGCGCTGCAGCGTGATCGAGATGCTCGTGCCCAGCGCCGCGCACAGGAACGCGTCCTTCTGGCAGATGAAGCGGCCGCCCAGCTCGGGCATGTTCAGCGCGATGATGCGGCCGGGGTACGGCGCGGCGAACGCGGCGGTGCGCTTGCCGGCGCCGCGGTTGGTGAAGTGGGTCAGGAAGATGGACTCGCCGGTCAGCACGCGCTTGCCGACGTTCAGCAGGGCGTCGAAGACGCCGCCGCCGGGCTTGGAACCGTCGCCCATGCGCGCCTCGAAGGTGATGCCCTCGTCCATGTAGTTGAGGGCGCCGGCCTCGGCGATGACCGTCTCGCCCGGGTCGAGGCCGATTTCGACGATCTGCATGTCGTCGCCGAGGATGGTGTAATCGAGGTCGTGGCAGCGCATTGACGGTTCCTCCGCGGTCCCCGCAGGGACGGTTCGATGGTCCTGGTTAGCCGAACACCAGCGTTATACTCTGATTTCAAACGTTTTGTTCGCAGAAAAACGTTGGGTGAAACGGGCCCCTGTCGATAAACGATAGTACCCATCCAATTCCCCCGCGCCAAGGAGCAGAGACATGAGGTCACGCAATCCGCAGGTCATGACCGCGTTGCTGGCCGTCGTCGCATTGACGCTCGCTGCCTGCAGCAGCAGCAACACACCTGAGGACAACACCGCCGACACGACCCCACCCACGGTCACCAGTACGTCGCCCGCCAACGGCGGCACCAGCGTGCTGACGAACGCGGCGATCACCGTCATCTTCAACGAGGACATGGCGCCGGCCAGTGCCACCGGCCAGGTGCAATTGTCGAGCGGCGGGCTGGCCACTACCACGTGGCTGGACACGCGCACTGTGTCCATCACGCACGGCACCGGCTGGGCCGAGGGCGTGCAGGTCACCGTCACGCTGGGCGTGGGGCTGACCGACGCGGCGGGCAACGCGCTGACGGCGCCCTACGTGTTCTCGTTCTTCACCGACACGACGGCCCTGCTGTTGATCAACAACGAGCCGCTCAACAACGCGACCGGCGTCAACCGCAGCGCCAGCGTGCGCCTGCAGTTCTCGCGTTCGGTCGACGAGTCGTCGTTGTCCGACCACGTGACGATCACCAGCCCCGAGTTCGCCAAGGCAACCTACCCGTTCACCGTGACGGGCGGCGGCGCCAACAACTGGGTGACGCTGGATCCGGCCGCCGACCTGCCGGCCTCCATGACGTTCACCGTGACGGTGGGCGCGGACGTGAACGCCGCCGGTTCGCCGTCGACGACGCTGGGCACGCCGCACAACTTCACCTTCACGACGGGCGTCGATGTCGACACTACGCCGCCGACCATCGTGTCGGTGAGCCCCGCCAGCGGCAGCACGAACGTGTCGGCGGATGTCGGCGCGCTGGTGATCACGTTCAGCGAGCCGATCGCGCCGGACTCGTTCAGCCCGGTGTCGTGGAACGCCGAATTCGCGGTCCTGATCATGGGGGCCGCCATCGAGCCGGTGTGGAGCGGGGGCGGCACGGTGCTGACCGTCTCGCTGCCGAGCCCGCTGCCGACCGGCCTGGAGATGGCCGTGACGATGGCCGGCTATACCGACCTGAGCGGCAACGCGCAGGCGACCGAGACGGCGTGGACGGCCAAGGTGGCCGGCACGGCGGACATCTACCCGATGGCCGACCTGCTGCAGTATGCGTTCGTCGGCTCCTGGGCCCGCGGGCTGGATGGCAGCTCGACGCCCACGAGCACGGGCGAGCAGGAAGTCTTCCGGCAGGCCGAGGTCCAGCTCAACGGCGACGTGCGCATGGTCGGCTACACCGACTCGACGTACGTGACGATGCGTCGCTGGGACGCCTTCGATCGCCTGGCGAACCAGGTCAACTGGCTGGGCTTCGCCAGCGACAACGGCGGCGGCACGGTTGAAGTGATCACCTTCGACTCGGCGTTGAAGTACCTGCCGCTGCCGATGGCGGCCGGCACCTGGACGGCCAGTTCGACGGTGACCGTGCCTGGACAGGGCACCTTCAACGCGGTGCTCAGCGGCCGCGTGTGGGCGCGGGAGGACCTCGCCATGCCGTCGAAGACGCCGGTCGGCGTCTACTACAAGGGCGCCTGGAAGGTGGCTCGTTCGATGAGTGTCACGCTCGACGGCGCGTGGTTCACGACCATGGCCGACACCGTGTGGTACTCGCCGACGCTGGGTCCGGTCCAGGAGATCAGTCGCGAGGACAACGCGGCCCGCGACGGCCAAGCTGCCGGCTGGTACCGCACCGAGGTGTACCGGAGGTAGCCGACAGTCCGGTGACTTCGGTAATAGTCTGCAAAACAACAAGTTGACGGCGAGGGCGGGGCGCAATCCCCGCCCCGCCCTATTCGGTGATTGTGAATACGTGTTTTCCCTTATTTGGGACCGGTTCACGCCGATAACCGGATCAGCTGTTACATCGCGCAAAAGGATTGTGGCCGGGAGATTTAGCGTTCACATGGTCGGCCTGATGAAACCGAAGTGGTGGGTGCTGCTGGCGTGTCTGGCGGCCCTCGCGGGGCTGGGCGCTACGGCGGCCAACCTGCGCGCGCGCATGCTCGACGCCGGCATGCGTGACGACCTGCTGCGGCGGATGACATCGCTGTCCCGCGCGATCACGCCCGACCTGGTGGCGCGCCTGGATTTCTCCGACTCCGACGCGCAATCCCCCGCCTACCAGCAGTTGCGCGACCAGCTCACCGCCTATGGGCGCGTCATCCCCAATCGCGGCATCTACACCATCGCGCCCCGCGACGGCAAGTATGTGTTCGGTCCGGAGAACTACCCGCGGATGGACCCGCTGGCCAGTGCGCCCGGCATGGAATACGAGGAGCCGCCTGCCGCGCTCGCCACCGTGTTCAAGACCGGCGCGCCGCAGACCGTCGGGCCGTACACCGACGAATACGGCACGTTCGTGTCTGCGCTGGCGCCGGTGATGGATCCGCACAGCGGTGAAGTGGTGATGGTCGTCGCGCTGGACATGCTGGCCGACACCTGGAACAAGACCGTCGATGATGCGCGCCATGCGCCGTGGCTGTGGGCCGCCGGCACGGCGCTGCTGGCGTTGCTCGGTTCGGTCCTGATCGACCTGCGCGATCGCGGCCACTGGGGCGGGCGCCGCTGGGCGCGCCATCTGGACGCGGTGGTCGTCGGCGCGCTGGGGCTGACACTGACCGCCGAAGCAGCGCTGTGGACGCGCGGCGTCGAGCGCGGCGAACGCCGCGAGACGTTCAATCGCGTGGCCGACTCGCAGGCCGAGAGCGTGCGCAAGGCGCTGCAGGTGATCCAGCGCGACCAGGTGCTGCTCGCCACATACTTCGAGAGCAGTGAAGAGGTGGGGCTGACCGAGTTCGACCACTTCACGCAGCCGCTGTCGCGCTTCTCGCCGACGCGCTCCACCTACTGGGCGCCGCTGGTTGGCGACGGCCCCGTGGTGCCGCCCCTGCAGGTGGCGACCTGGGAGTACGGCGACGACGGCCGGCCGCAGGCCGCAACGGTGCGAGCCCGCCAGTTCCCTGTTCAATACCGCGCCGCGCCTGACGGAAGCCAGGCGGCGGTCGGCTTCGACCTGGCGTCCGACCCGGTGCGCAGCGCCGCCATCGACAAGATGCTGCGCACGGGCCTGCCGGTGGCCAGCGACCAGGTGCGCCCGGTCACCGACCCGAACGGCCCGCCGGTCATCCAGGCCATCACGCCGGTCTTCGCGCACGAGCCGGGTACGACCAGCGGGGGCCGCCTGCGGGGATTCGTCGCCAACGCGATCGACTGCCAGGAACTGCTTGAGCACTCGCTGGTCAACGCGCTCTCGCGCAAGGACGACCTGGCAGTGGAACTGGTGGATCTCGACGGCGACCGTCGCGGCGTGACGCTGGCGGCGACGTCGCCGAGCCCCGCCGCGGATGACGCCGCGGGCGCGTTGAAGGACGCCGCGAAACCCAGGCTGGGCGAGGGGCTGGCCGACCTGCGCGCCGTCTACCCCCTGTTCGCGTTCGACCGCGCCTATGCGGTGCGCATCCATCCCACCGACGTCTTCCAGGCGCACCACCCGCTGAGGCTGGCGCAGATGGCCGCAGCCGCCGGCTGTGCCCTGACGCTGCTGCTGGTCATCTTCGTGGCCTTCCTGCGCGGCCGCCAGCTGGAGACAGAACGCCAGGTATTCCAGCGTACCGCCGACCTGCGCGAGAGCAACCGCCGGCTTGAGGCTGCCACCGTCAAGGCGCAGGATCTGGCCGTTCACGCCGAGCAGGCCAGCACCGCCAAGAGCGAGTTCCTGGCGAACATGTCGCACGAGATCCGCACGCCGATGAACGGTGTGCTGGGCATGACCACGCTGCTGCTGGACACCGAGCTGACCGATGTGCAGCGCCACTACCTGAACGTGTGCCGCACCAGCGGCGACACGCTGCTGGGCCTGATCAACGACATCCTTGATTTCTCGAAGATCGAGGCCGGAATGCTGGAGATCGACAACATCCCCTGGAACCCGCGCGACCTGGTGGGCGATACGGTCGACATGATCTCCCCGCGCGCCGAGGCCGGCGGCCTCGAGTTCATCGTCCACATCGAGGACACGGTGCCGGCGCTTGTGTCGGGCGACCCCGCGCGCGTGCGCCAGGTCATCACGAACCTGGTCGGCAATGCCATCAAGTTCACGCACGCAGGCAGTGTCACCCTGCGCCTGCGCGGCGAGTGCGATGCCGGCAGCCACAACAGCGGCTGGCTGTGCGGCGAGGTGCAGGACACCGGCATCGGCATCAAGCCCGAGGTGCTCAGCCGGCTGTTCACGCCGTTCACGCAGGCCGACAGCGCCACCACCCGCAAGTACGGCGGTACCGGGCTGGGGCTGGCCATTTCGCGGCAGCTGGTGCAGCTGATGGGCGGTACGCTGGGCGCCACCAGCACGCCGGGCCGCGGCTCCACGTTCACCTTCAAGGTCCGCTGCCAGGTGGTCGAGCCCTGGGCCAGGACCGGCCCGGCGTCCGCGCCGAAGCTGTCCGCAACCCCCGTGACCGTCCCCGCACCGGCGCCCGTCTTGTCCGGGCGCGTGCTGCTGGTGGACGACAACACGACCAACCAGCTGGTGGCTGTCCGCATGCTCGAGAGATCGGGTGTGGCCGTGGAGGTGGCCCAGGATGGCGCCGAGGCGATCGAGCGCCTGCTGGCCGCCCGCTACGACATGGTCCTGATGGACTGCCAGATGCCGGTCGTGGACGGCTACGAGGCCACCGCGCGCATCCGCCAGGGCGAGGCCGGCGAGGACGCGCGCGGCATCGCCATCGTGGCGATGACGGCCAATGCGCTGGTGGGCGATCGGGAGAAGTGCCTCGAATCGGGCATGGACGACTATCTCGCCAAACCTGTCCGGCGCTCCGACCTGGAGGCCAAGGTGGGGCAGTGGCTCGGGGCGAAGCACCAGGAACCGGTGCCGGTCGAGGCCGGGCCGCGGGGCTGAGCGCCCCGCGCGCCATCCGCAGAAAGGCGCGACAAACCGCGCACCGTTACCCCCGCAGCTTGAACGTCACCGGCATGTTGACCCAGACCTCGAGCGGTTTGTGGTCGACCTGCGCCGGCCGGAACACGGCGGTGCGGGCGCAGTCCTCGGCCGACTTGCGCAGGGCCGCCGGCCCGTCGATGAAGATCACGTCCTTCACGCGCCCGTTCTTGCCCACCAGCACGCGCACCAGCACCGTGCCCTCGATGCCTGCCGCGCGCGCCACCTGCGGGTAATCCGGGGCGGCGATGCTCACGCGCACCGGTTCCTCGTCGACAGCCACGAACTCGTCCGGCGACGGCGCGGTGTCGATGTCGGTCTGGACGACAAGCGAGTCGCCGGTTCCGGCGCCGCTCGTGCCGGCGAACGTGATGGGGGCCAGCGCCTCGGCCATCTCGGTCTTGGTGGCGATGGTCTGCGTGGTGGCCTTCTCGTCGGCCACGGGCTCGGGGATGGCGATCCTCGGCGGCGGCGCGGTGATCCTGGCCACAGCCTGCGCCACGTTGATCTGCGGCGCGGCCGGCTTGGCGATCGACGGCGGCACGCCCAGGTCGGTGTAGCGGACGATCTTCACCGAGCGGGCGACCGGTGGCGCCGACGCCTTGCGGTGCGACCACCCGACATAGCTGGCGAAGATCACCAGGCCGAGCACCAGCGTGCCCAGGTTGGCCCAGCGCAGCCACCGCGCGCGCTCGCGGCGCAGCGGATGCGATTCGCCGGTCAACGGCAGGCTGGGTGCGTTGTCCAGCGTGAAGGCCCAAGGAATATGGGAGACGGGAATGTGCGCCACGGCGCCGGCCGCGTGGACGATCCCGCCCTTGTTGCCGCGCCCGCTCATCGCACGGCCGCCACGGCTGCGACGTCGGCGTCCTTCATCTCGACCAGGCTGAAGCGCTGCATCTTGGCGTCCTCAAGCACGTCCATCATGTCGACCATCGGCTCATAGCGCGCGCCGCGGCTGATCTTCACCAGCACGATCAGGTTCGGGTTGGCGGCGGCGCCGCTCTCGAACGTGGCTCGCAGGTCGCCCCAGGCCAGCGGCTGCAGCGGCGAGCGGCCAGTGCGCGTAAACAGTGCCTCGTCCTTGTCCACGTAGACGGTCATCACGTTGGACTCGGGCACCTCGACGCGGGCGTCGGGTTCGGGCAGGTTCACTTCCATGGCCAGCGGCCGCCGGAAGACGGTCGTGACCATGAAGAAGATGAGCAGCAGGAACGCGATGTCGACCATGGGCGTCATGTCGACGCGCACGCCCACCCGCTTGCTCTTCCTCGTCAGGCCGAGCAGGCCGCGACCGGGGTGCGCGGACTTGCCCTTGTCGGCAACAACGACGTCGGACATCTAGCGACCCCCTTCGCGCGACCGTGCGCCGCCGGGACCGGGCTCGTTGCCCTCCCGCCGCAGGTCGGTCATGAGGTTGAAACGCAGCGTTCTTGATTTGGCCAGGGTGTCCATCAGGTCGGACATGGCGCCGAACGGCGCGTCGCGGTCGCCCTTGACCACGACCACCGAGCCGGGATTGCGCTCGCGCCACTGCACCAGGGCCTGCAGCATGTTGTCCGGGGCCAGTTCCTGCACGTCGGCCTGGTTCTCGCCCGAGATGAACAACTGACCCGTGCGGTTGAGCGTCAGGAAGATGGTGCCGGTCTCGGGCACGTGGATCTCCGAACGCGACAACGGCAGCTCGATGGCGACCTGCACGGGCGGCTTGAACTGCGTGGTGGTCATGAAGAAAATGAGCAACAGGAACGCCACGTCCACCATGGGCGTCATGTCGATGCGCACTCGATTGCGTCGGATCACGGCCTACGACTCCTTGCCGACTTCCAGCAGCTTGAGGATCTCGTACGAGGTTTCCTCGACGCGCGTGTTGAACTGGTCGACCTGCGTCGTGAAGTGGTTGTAGAGCACGGTCGCGATGATGGCGGTGAACAGGCCCAGCGCCGTGTTGATCAGCGCCTCGCTGATGCCCAGGGCCAGCGCCGTGGCGTCCGGCGCGCCGGCGCGCGACATCGCGTTGAACGAGCGGATCATGCCGACTGTGGTGCCCAAAAGGCCCAGCATCGTCGCGATCGACGCGATGGTCGACAGCGAGTTCAGGTTCTGCTCCAGGTTGGGGCTCTCCAGCGCGCTGGCTTCCTGCAGGGCGCGACGCGTCTCTTCGAGCGTCTCCTTGCTGGCGCCGCCCGTGCCGGTGCCGTGCACCTTGCGGAACTTCTCCAGGCCGGCGCCCACGACGTTGGCCAGGCTGCCGCCCTGCGTGCGGCAGGCCGTGATGGCGCCCGGCAGGTCGCCGCCATGCACCGACTTCTTCAGCGCGGCGATGAACACCGCAACGTTGCCGCGGCCGCCGGCGCGCCACATGACGATCGAGCGCTCGACCGCGAAGGTCAGCGTCAGGAAGAGGAACGTCAGTCCAAAGATGAGCAGCGGGCCGCCCTGCTTGATGTAGGGGGGCGTCTGGCTCCAGATGAGCCACGAGACGAGGAGCGAAACAACAATGATGGGAGCAAGGACGTAGTTCTTCATCGCGAAGGTGCTTCCTTTCCGGCATTACGGGCCTGGTTCAACAATTCGGATCCGGTCTTGAGCATGGGATTCTGCGGGTCGATGGCGCGGGCCTTCGTGAACGCGGCGCCGGCCGCGTCGAGCTTGCCCTGGCCCAGGTTCGCGCTGCCCAGGCCGGCCCAGCCGTCGGCGTTGCCGGGCTCGACCTGCGTGGACTGTTCGTAGGCGCGCGCGGCGCCCGGATAGTCGGCGGCGCGCAGGCGGCAGAAGCCGAGCCCGCGCTGCGCCTTGGCGTTGGCCGGCTCGGCGGCCAGCACGTCGCGATAGACCTTCTCGGCCGCCGGCAGCGAGTCGACGGCGGCCAGTGCCTGCGCCAGCAGCAGCCGCGCCGTGGCCTGCTTCGCGTCCAGCGCGACGGCCGCGCGGAAATCGGCGATGGCCGCGCGCGGGTCGCCGCCCTGGAAGCGGGCGATGCCCAGGTTCAGGTGCGCGGCGGCCGAGGTGGGATCGAGCGCGGAAGCACGTGTGAAGCGCTCGGCGGCCTCGGCGGTGCGGCCGGCGCGCAATTCGAGCAGGCCCTGCTGGAACGGCACCGACGACGAGGTGGAGTCGATTGCGGCAGCGGCGTTCAACGAGGCCAGCGCGGCGTCGGCCTGCCCGTGCGTGCCCTGCCACTCGGCCAGGGCCAGCTGGTCATCCAATACCCAGCCTTTGGGCGCCCCGCCGGCCAGCAACGTGGCCGCCAGCGCGGCGGCCTCGGCGCGCACGGCCTCGTCGCTCGCGCGCAGGCCCGTTTGGGCGAACAGCAGGGAGGCGGCCGTGCCGGCGGGGTCCAGCTCGTGCGCAACCTTCGCGGCGCCCGCCGCTTCATCCAGGCGACCCAGCTCGCGCAGCGCGCCCGCCAGCCCCAGCCGCGACTCGACATCCTGCGGCGCCACCTGCACGCAGCGCAGCCAGGTGCGCGCGGCCTGCTCGGGACGCTTGGCGCGCCTGAACAGATCGGCCAGCTCGCGCAGCGCGGGGGTGTAGGTGGAATCGGCGGCGCCCGCCTGCTCGAACCGCGCGCGGGCGTCGTTGTGGCGGCCGGTCTTCGAGTAGAGACGGCCCAGCTCGGTCAGCGTGGGCGCATCCGGCGTGATACCGGGCGTGGCCAGCAGCTGTTCCCAGGCGTTGATGGCCAGGTCGTTGTTGCCCTGCGCCTGGTAGACGCGCGCCAGCAGCGCCGTGTACTGCGGGTCGACGGGGTCGAGCGTCTGCGCCTGCAGCGCCTCGACCTCGGCCTGCGGCCCGGCGCCGTTGGCCAGGAAGACCAGCGCCTTGCCGTGATGGTAGCGATCCTCGCCGCGCAGCACGCCCTTGCGGTCGCGGCCGGACTCGAGCATGTCGCGCGCCTTCTCCCAGCGCCCGGCCTTCAGCTCGAGCAGCGCCTGCCCGTACTTCGCCGGCCAGCACTTGGCGTCGGCGGCCAGCGCCTCGTCGAACGCGTCGGCGGCATCACTGTCATTGCCGCCGCGCAGGGCCAGCAGGCCCAACTCGGCGCGCGGGTCGCTCCAGGCGCCGCCGCGCGCGGCCAGCGCCGCGGTGAAGCACTTCTCCGCGTCTGCATAATCGCCCACGCGCAGTGCGCACTGGCCCAGGCCGAACTGCGCCTCGTCCAGGTGGTAGCCCGCGGTGACGGCCTCGCTGAAGCGCGCCTTCGCGTCGGCCCAGGCGCCGTCGTCCAACAGCCGCTTGCCCTGGCGCACGGGGTCGTTGTCCAGCGTGTAGCCGGTGCGTTCGGCGGCGTGGGTGGGCGCGGGGATCAGGGTCACAAGAGAAGATGTCAGCAGGAGCGGGGCGATGGCGAAGGCGGCGGCTGTTGCACGATGGCGCCGGCGCTGGTGGCGTCGCGGCCCTGCTTCGTGCTGCCGACTCTTGCCCATCACGATCTATCCGTTCCCCCGCTGCGGTCCAGCCGCAGTCCTGACGTTAAGCCTATTTGCCGTCCTTGCCCACTGCGTCGCGGCTGAGCTGGATCTCGCGCGCCACCAGCCGGGCCGGCAGCACACCCGCGTTCTCGACCTGGCGCAGCCCGCGCGCGCTGCCCAGGTGGTTCACGAACTTGACGCCCTCCAGGCCCCCGGCGCCGCGGCAGGCCACATAGAGGGAGTGGTTCAACGGGTAGGCGCCCGTCCCGATGCCGGCGGCGGTCGGCGATGTCGCCTTCACGCCGTCCGCAGTCACCACGTCGACGAAACGTGTGCCGGCCGGCGGCCCCAGTTCGGGATCCAGGCCGGCGTTCAGCGTGCTGACCACGCCCCACGAGCCCGGGTCCGCCGCCACGGCCGCGATCACGGCCGCAGCATCGGCGAGGAACACCACGGGGCCCGCTTTCGTGCCGCTCGTATCGGCGGCATCGATGATGGGCAGCCCCAGCGCCCCGAGCAGCGCATCCCAGGCGCCTTCGTTCGGGTCGGGCGCGTAGAAGCGACCGCAGAACGCAGCGAGTCCCGCGCCCGGCGCGCCGCCTTCACTTGCCGGGGCGAGCGCGGCCTTCAACGCATCCAAGGTGACAGGGCCGACCGGGGCCTGCGCCCCCGCCAGCAGTACCAGCCCGCCCAGCCCGATGGCCTCGGTCACGGCCGTGTCGCCGTCGGCCTGCCGGAACAGCTCCTGCTCGGCGGCCGTCGGCCGGCGCATCAGGAACGCGACGTCGGTCTCGCGCGCCAGCAGCTGGTCCAGGGCGCGGTAGGTGCCGCCCGGCAGCACGGTCACCTGCAGTTTCGGATAGTCGCGGCGGTACTCGGCGGCCAGCTTCTCGACCAGCGGCGGGGCCAGGTCGCGCCCGGCCAGCACCAGCGTGGGGTGCTCATCGCCCGCCGAACGCAGCGCCGAGCGGAAGCGCTTGAACGGCACGCCGCCCCGGTAAAGCATGATCCCGAGGATCACCGCCAGGTAGACGGCGATCCGGATCAGCAGCCACATTCTGCGCCGCGACAGCATGCCGGGCCGTTTTCTGTTGCGCGGCCCAGCCGGGCTGCGGATAATCGCGCCATGAACAAAGCGAGAACAAACCAGGCGGGACATCCCTGCCGCCGCGCCCGGGCGCGTGTGCTGATCGTGGCCGGTTCGGTTGCCCTGACGTTCTGGGCCGCGGCCGGCTGCGCCGCGAATGCCCGTCCTGGCCGCGAAGGAGCCGCCGCCATCCCTGGCGAGTCGGCTTTTTCAATGTCACCCGATGAAACCGCTTTCATCGACGATTTGCAACTCCGTACTTTCCGCTATTTCTGGGACCTGTGCAACCCCCAAACGGGCCTGGCGCCGGATCGCGCGCCCAGCCAGTCGTTCGCCAGTATCGCCGCAACCGGTTTTGCCCTAACGAGTTACCCGATCGGCGTGGAGCACGGCTGGGTCACGCGCCAGCAGGCCGCCCGCAGGGTTCTGACCACGCTGGCCTTCTTCCGGGACGCCCGGCAGGACACAACTGCTTCGGGCGCATCGGGTTACCACGGTTTTTACTACCACTTCGTGGACATGCAGACCGGGACGCGGTTCCGGGATGTCGAGCTTTCGACCGTCGACACCGCGCTGCTGCTGGCCGGGGCGCTGTTCTGCCAGACGTATTTCGACGGGCCGAGCGCCGTCGAGGACAGCATCCGCCTGACCGCCGAGGCACTCTACGACAACGCCGACTGGACCTGGGCCAGCCCGCGCGCGCCGCTGATCGGCCACGGCTGGTCGCCCGAGAACGGCCACCTGCCCTACGACTGGGGCGGCTACAACGAGGCGGCCATCGTCTACATCATGGCGCTGGGCTCGACGACGCACCCGGTCGAGGGCGACCTGTGGGGCGCCTTCGGTCGCGGCTACCGCTGGGGCACGTTCGGTGGGCAGGAGCACCTGGGATTCTCGGCGCTGTTCGGCCACCAGTACTCGCAGGTGTGGCTGGACCTGCGCGGCATCCGCGACGACTTCGGCCGCGAACGCGGGCTCGACTACTTCGAGAACTCGCGACGTGCGACTTTGGCGCAGCACGACTATGCGTTGCGCAACCCCGGCGGCTGGCGCGGCTACGGCCCCCGGCTGTGGGGCCTGACCGCCTGCGACGGCCCGGTCGGCGGCACGTTCACCATCGATGGTCGCGAGCGCCGCTTCGAGACGTACTGGGCCCGCGGCGCCTCGTTCACCGAGATCAACGACGACGGCACCATCTGCCCGTCGGCCGCCGGCGGCTCCATCGCGTTCGCGCCCGAACTGGTGGTGCCGACGCTGCTGGCGATGAAGCAGGACCACGGCGACCGCCTGTACCGTCAGTACGGCTTCGTCGATGCGCTGAATCCCACGTTCCGCCTGGACACCAAGGTGCAGCACGGCTGGGTCGACCCCGAGCACGGCTGGTACGACATCGACTACCTGGGCATCGACCAGGGGCCGATCGTGGCGATGATCGAGAACTGGCGCACTGGTCTTATCTGGAAGACGCTGCAGCGCAACCCGCACATCGTGCGCGGATTGCGGCGCGCCGGGTTCGTCGGCGGCTGGCTCGACGCCGCGCCGGCGACGCCGTGAGGCGGCCGTCTGCAGGCAAACGACGTCGACTTGCGCCGGCGCAAGTGCGGTTGCTGGCGACCACGGTGGCGATGTGCGCACTGGCCGGGTGCTCGCGCAAACCGTCCAACGTCACTGAGCTGACCTTTTGGGGGATGGGCCGCGAAGGCGAGGTGGTCGGCGAACTGATCGCCGCCTGGGATGCCGCGCGCCCCGACGTCACGGTGAAGGTGCAGCAGATCCCCTGGAGCGCCGCGCACGAAAAGCTGCTGACCGCCCACGTCGGCCGCGCCACGCCCGACCTGGCGCAGTTGGGCAACACGTGGGTGCCGGAGTTCTCGGCCTTGAACGCGTTGGCGCCGTTGGATGCGCGCGTGGCTTCCTCTGCGGTGGTGCGCCCCGCCGACCACTTCCCCGGCATCTGGGATACGAACGTGATCGACGGCACGCTGTACGGCGTGCCGTGGTACGTCGACACGCGCGTCATCTTCTACCGCCGCGACCTGCTGGCCGCCGCCGGCTACGACACCATGCCGACGACGTGGACCGCCTGGCGCGGCGCGCTGGCCGCGGTGGCGAAGCGCGGCGGCGCGGGCCACTACGGCATCCTGCTGCCTCTGAACGAGTGGACGCAGCCGGTGATCCTGGGCCTGCAGGCCGGCTCGCCGCTGCTGGGCGAGCACGAGACTCGCGGCGCGTTTGCCTCTCCCGACTTCGCCCGCGCCTTCGACTTCTACCTGGGCCTGTACCGCGACGGCCTGGCCCCGCCGGTGGCCAACAACGAGGTGGCGAACCTCTACCAGGAGTTCACGCGCGGCACGTTCGCCATGTACATCAGCGGGCCCTGGAACCTGGGCGAGTTCCGCCGGCGTTTGCCGCCCGAGCTGCAGGATGCGTGGGCGACGGCGCCGTTGCCCGGGCCGGATGGCTCGGCTGGTGCTTCGTTGCCGGGCGTCTCTTTGGCCGGCGGCGCCAGCCTGGTCGTGTTCTCGGGGTCGAAGCACCAGGATCGTGCCTGGGAGCTGGTCGAGTACCTGAGCGCGCCTGAGCAACAGCGCCGCTTCTTCGAGCTGACCGGCAACCTGCCCGCGCACCGCGACGTGTGGGGTGACAGCGCGTTCGTGAACGACACGCGCACGCTGGCCTTCAAGCAGCAGCTCGAGCGCGTGGTGGCCACGCCCAAGATTCCCGAGTGGGAGCAGATCGCCAACCGCGTGTGGGTGGCCGCCGAGCAGGCCGTGCGCGGCTCGCACACGGCGGCGCAGGCGCTGGACGCGTTGGACGAGGATGTCGACCGGATGCTCGTAAAGCGCAAGTGGATGCTGGAGAAGGGGCAGTTGGGCAAGTCGGCGACGAAGGTCTCGCAGGTCCCGGTTGCGCCGGCGCAAGTCGTGGCCGCCGCGGCCGAAAGGCCCCGCCCATGAGCGCCAACTCCCTCGAACGCCGCAAGGCTCGCGCCGCCTGGTGCTTCCTGGCCCCGGCGATGATCCTCATCTTCATGTTCTTCGTCATCCCGGTCGGCGCCGGCCTGCTGCTGAGCCTGACCGACTTCGACGTCTATGCCATCGGCAGCCCGAAGACCGCCCGGTTCGTCGGCCTCAATAACTACGCGCACCTCCTGAAAGACCCGACGTTCTGGCAGGCCGCCCGCAACACGCTGACGTTCGTGGTCATCGGCGGGCCGCTGTCGCTGGGCGTGTCGCTGGCGGCCGCGCTGCTGCTGAACTCCAAGACGATCAAACTGCGGGGCCTCTTCCGGACCATCTACTTCGCGCCGGTGGTGACGACGCTGGTGTCGGTGGCCATCGTGTGGCGGTACCTGTACCACCCGAAGTACGGCCTGCTGAACTACCTGCTGGGGCTGCTGAACATCGGGCCCGTCGACTGGCTGGGCGATCCGCACTGGGCGATGCCGGCCATCATCTTCCTCGCCGTGTGGAAGAACTTCGGGTACAACATGCTGATCTTCGTGGCGGGGCTGCAGGTGATCCCGCAGGACCTGTACGAGGCCGCGGCCCTGGACGGCGCCGGCCCCCTGAAGCGCTTCCGCCACGTGACGCTGCCCGGCCTGGCGCCCACGTTCCTGTTCGTGTCGGTGACGACGATGATCGGGTTCTTCCAGGTGTTCGCCGAGCCGTACGTGATGACGCAGGGCGGGCCGCTGGGTGCCACGCGCACGCTGGTGCTCTACATGTATGAAGAGGGATTCCGCTGGTGGCGGATGGGGACGTCGTCGGCGGTGGCGGTGCTGCTGTTGCTGGTGACGCTGGTGGGCACGCTGGCGCAGATGCGGGCGGCCAAGCGAAGCGAAGCCTGACGAGGGTGCTGGACGTGAACCAAGACGTGAAGCAGTACGTGAAGCATCAACGGTTCCTGCTGGCCGCCGGCGTGATGATGGTGCTGCTTGGCGCGGCCCGCGGCGCGGGCGGCGTGGCGCTGGTGGCCAAGGGTGGCGCGGCCGACCCGAAGATCCAGGCCGCCGGCGCGGCCGTCGTGAGCGCCGGCGCCTCGCTGCTGCTGCTGGGCGCGCTGCTGGTGGTATCGGGCGTGGGCGTCATCATGAGGCGCCGCACCGCGTGGGTGCTGGGCGCGCTGGCCACGATCGCGTTCGTCATGGGCGGCGCGGTCAACGGGACGGTGCTCTACGGCAAGCCTTCGGTAACGGGCACCGCGATCAACGTGGTGGCCGCGGCGGCCATCATCGCCTGCCTGCTGGCGGGCCGGGGCGCGCTGAACGCCCCCACAACTCGCAAATAGACCAGGGAAGGCCGGCAACACCATGCCAGCGGCAAGCAGAACCCGATCGCACCACGGACGCAAGCGCCTGGCCGGCAACGCCGCGCTCTACGCCCTGCTGGTCGTGGGCGCCCTGGCCACGCTGGTGCCGCTGGGGTGGATGGTGGCCGCCAGCTTCATGGTGCCGGGCGAGGCGAACTCGCTGCCGCCGCGCCTGCTGCCGGCGCATCCGACGCTGCAGAACTACGCGACGATGTTCACGCGCCTGAGCCTGCTGAAGCACTTCCTGAACAGCGCCATCGTCACCACGTTGGCCACGGTGCTGAGCGTTCTGGTCAATTCGCTGGCCGGGTATGCGTTCGCGAAGCTGCCGTTCCCCGGCCGCGAGAAGATGTTCAAGGGCCTGGCCGCCGCGCTGGTTGTGCCGGCGCAAGTGGGGATGCTGCCGCTGTTCCTGCTGCTGCGGCAGATGGGGCTGGTTAACACCTACGCCGGCGTCATCGTGCCGTACCTGGCGAGCATCTTCGGCATCTTCATGATCCGGCAGTACGCGCTGAGCGTGCCGGACGACCTGCTCGATGCCGCGCGCGTCGAGGGCGCCGGCGAGTGGACCGTGTTCCGGCTGGTGGCGCTGCCGGTGATCAAGCCCATCTGCGTCACGCTGGCCGCGTTCACGTTCCTGAGCGCGTGGAACGACTTCATGTGGCCGCTGATCATCCTGGCGGACAGCGGCATGTACACCCTGCCGGTGGCCCTGGCCAACCTGGTGGGCGAGCACGTGCAGGACACCGAACTGATGATGGCCGGCAGCGTGGTCACGACCTTGCCCGCGCTGGGTGTGTTCCTCATCTTCCAAAGGGCGTACGTGCAGGGGATCATGTCGGGAGGGGTCAAGGGATGATGCGCAATGCGATGCGGGTGGCGACCGCGCTGGCGGCGGGCTCGCTGCTGATGTCCGGGTGCGCTGTGACCGGGCCGAAGCCGGCAGCGACCGCAGCGACCACGCCTGCCACGACACCAGCCCCGCCGGCCCGGCCAGCGACCCCAGCCGAACCCGTCGCCCCGCCCATCGTCATCGACGACTTCACCTCGATCGCCGCCTGGACGCCGCACCCGGCCGACGGCGTGAAGCTGAAGCTTGCGGGTGATGACGGCGCGCTCCGGCTCGATTTCAAGTTCACCGGCGGCGGCTATGCGATCGCGCGCAGGGACGTCGACATCGACCTGCCCGAGAACTACGCCATCACCTTCAAGGTGCGCGGCCAGGCGCTGCCGCAGACCCTGGAGATGAAGCTGATCGACGAGACGAACGAGAACGTGTGGTGGCACGTGCGGCGCGACGTGATGTGGCCCCAGCAGTGGGAACAGCTGCGCTCGAAGAAGCGGCAGATCACGTTCGCGTGGGGTCCGGACGGCAGCCGCGGGCTGCACCACATCAAGGCCATCGAGTTCGCGGTGACCGCCAGCAGTGGCGGCGCGGGCAGCGTGTGGATCGATGACCTGCAGGTTGTGCCTTTGGCCGTCGCGACGGGCCCAGTGCCGCCGCCGACCCCAATGGCCAACTCGCTGGTGAACGGCCACCCGGCCGAGAAGGCGATGGACGGCGACCCGAACACGTGGTGGGAGGCCGGTCGTGGCACCGTGGGCACCACGTTCACGCTGGAGTTCGCGGGCGAGCAGGAGTTCGGCGGCCTGACCGTCGACTGGGTGCCGGGCCACGCGCCCGTCGAGTACCTGGTCGAGAGCGACGACGGCAGCGGCAAGTGGAAACCCATGCTGCAGGTGAAGGGCAGCCGCGGCACGCGCGACCAGCTGTACCTGCCCGAATCGGAAGCGGCGCGGCTGCGGCTGCGCGCACTGGTCGAGGGCTCCGAGCCGGCGGCGATCAGCGAGCTGAAGGTGCAGCCGCTGCCGTGGTCGGCCACGAAGGAAGCCTTCGTGATGAACATCGCGAAAGAGGCGCGCCGCGGGCTGTACCCGCGCGGGTTCCTGGGCGAGCCGACGGGCTGGACCGTCGTGGGCCGCGACTTCGACACGCGCGAAGGGTTGATCGGCAAGGACGGCGCACTCGAAGCCGGGCCGGGCGAGTTCTCGCTGGAGCCGTTCCTGTCGACCGGCGGCAAGCTGGTGACGTGGAACGACGCCGAGGTGTCGCAATCGCTGGTGAACGAGGTGCTGCCCATCCCGCAGGTAAGCTGGGACAAGGACAACTGGCGCCTGACCCTGACTGCGGCGGGCGCGGGCGAGGCCGAGAAGTCGTACATGCTGGCCCGCTACCGCGTCGAGAACCGCAGCGCCCGCACCGACACGTTGCGCCTGTACCTGGCCGTGCGGCCGATGCAGGTGAACCCGCCGTCGCAGTTCCTAAACATCCGCGGGGGCACGGCGAAGGTGGCGCAGCTGGAGTGGCAGGACAGCGAGCGCCTGGTGCGCGTGAACGGCCAGCCCCGCGTGCAGGTGCTGACGAAGCCCAGTGGTTTCGCGGCCAGTTCGTTCTTCGGCGGCGACATCGTGGCCGACTGGCTGGAGCACGGCAGGCTGCCGAAGGCCAGCGAGGCCAGCTGCGTGATGAATGCCGCCTCGGGCGCGCTGTGGTGGGACCTGGTGGTCGAGGCGGGTGGCACGCGCGACGTGGCCGTGGCCGTGCCGCTGCACGGCACACTTGCGCCGGCGCAAGTGGATGCGAACGCCGAGCTGATCACGATCATCCGCGACTGGCAGGCGAAGCTGGACCGGGTGCCGTTGAAGGCGCCGCGGAACCTGACCCCCGAACGGGCGGCCATCGCCGACGAAGCCATCAAGTCCGTGAAGGCGCAGATCGGGTGGATTTTGGTGAACCGGGCAGGGCCGGCCATCCAGCCGGGGACGCGCAGCTACGCCCGCTCGTGGATCCGCGACGGCGCGCTGACGGGCGAGGCGCTAATGCGCATGGGCCTGGTCGACGAGGCCCGCGACTTTTTGCAGTGGTTCGCGCCCAACCAGTACGAGAACGGGAAGATCCCCTGCGTGGTGGATGCGCGCGGGGCCGACCCGGTGCCCGAGCACGACTCGACCGGCGAGTTCATCTACCTGGTGGCCCAGTACTGGCGCCACACGCACGACCGCGCCGTGACCGAGGCGATGTGGCCGCGCGTGGTGCGCGGGGTGGTCTACCTGGAGTCGCTGCTGGACCAGCGCCGCACCGCCGAATACCGCGCCCGGGACAAGGCCGAGTTCTACGGCATCTTGCCGCCGTCGATCAGCCACGAGGGCTACTCGGCCAAGCCCATGCACTCGTACTGGGACGACTTCTTCTGCCTGCGCGGGCTGAAGGACGCCGCCTGGCTGGCCAGCGAACTGCAGGCGGCCGGCGTGAAGGGGATGGCGCCGGAAGCGAAGCGTCTGGCCGTGCTGCGCGACCAGTTCGCCGCCGACCTGCAGGCCTCGGTGGCCGCCGCGATGAAGGCGCACGACATCGACTACGTGCCCGGCTGCGCCGACCTGGGCGATTTCGACGCCACCTCGACGACCATCGCGCTGGACCCGTGCGATGCGGGGGCGTTGCTGCCTGAGGGGGCGCTGGACCGCACGTTCGAGAAGTACTGGACGTTCTTCAGCGAGCGCCGCGACGGCGCGGCCTGGAAGGACTTCACTCCCTACGAGATGCGCTGCATCGGCGCCTTCGCGCGGCTGGGGCAGGACGACAAGGCCTGGCAGATGGTGGAGTGGTTCCTGTCGCAGCGGGCCGTGCCGGGGTGGAAGGTGTGGGGCGAAGTGGTGCACCGGGACAAGACCGAGGCCCGGTTCATCGGCGACATGCCGCATGGATGGGTGGGGTCGGATTTCGTGCGGAGCATGTGGGATTTGGTGGGGGATGGCGGGCGCTGACAAGTCAGGGCCGCTGCCTTACATATGAGGACAGCGGCCCCGGGTTGCGAGCGATTCAGCTTTCGGCTAGCACGCAGAGCAGTGAGTCGCCGACCAATCGGCGCGGCGGCTTTGCCGCCGAATCTCGATCGACTTGTTCGTGCCGCGCCCGGCCAGCAACGTACTCACGCGTTCGACAAACGTGCCCGCTGCATTGGCGTACTCGGCCTTGTGCTGCGAGGAAAGGCAATTGAACTCCGACTCGAGGACGCGGGCCGCAAACAGCGACATCAGGACGGCGCGCAGGCCGATTTCCTCATAAGGCGTCTTGAACAGCCGCTTCCTTCCCATGGCTTCCCACTCGGCAACCGTTTCACGACGGCCCTTGCCCAACGAGTCGGCCAGTTCACCCTGCGTCATCTCGAACAGCTTGCGCAGGTATCGGAGCTGCTCACCGGTCAGGCCGGGCTTGCCCGTGACGATGGCCATTCCGAGCACCTGCAGGAGTTGCGCCTCCTGGAGAATCGTCGTCGTCTTCTGCTTGCACGCCGCACAGTCCGTTATCGCAACGCCCATGCCGAGCAGGTGGACGCCCGTCAGGCCGCAGTGGTTGTAGTAGTAGTCCCTGGGGTTCTCGACGCGTACGTTGGTCGAGCCGCAGGCCGGGCATTTTGATTTCAAAGCCATGGTCACCTCTCTCGTCGTGCCGCTGAGTCTATTATACGCAAATGTACTCCAAGAGTACATACACGCTATTCCCGGTACTGTGAATTCCTGGTGGATTCGCGCGGTGTGGTGCGGATTGCTATTGGATCGGTCGGACTTGCGCCGGCGCAAGTGCCGCCCTGCAAGCCCTCAGCAATGACTTGCGGCTGCAATATTGACTTGCGGTATCAGTCTAAGCGGTGAGTCCGGCGATTTCCCGCACGAGGTTTGGCGCGATCTCGTCGTGACCGCGATGGCGGACCGATAGGGGCTTCCTGAGATGCACGCGATTAGAGATGAGTACCGGCGACTCTAACCCGCCATGAGCCGATAGATGTACGCGTCTTCAACCAGCTGTCCATCAATCACGTGTTGGGTAAATCGGATCCCATGGATGCCGCTATTCGTCGTGATTTCGCCACGAAGCAATTTCATGAGGGGCGCATCGGGGGCCGCGACAGACACTTCATCAAGGGCCAGCGTGCAGCCGCGCTTCTTCAATTTGTTGAGCGCAGACTGAACGCGCGTGTAGGCTGCTTTCGGGCCCTTGGTCCTGACATCGGGGAAGCTCAGCATCAAACGCCAGGACCGCAGATCAGGAAGGTAGATCCAGAGGGCCGCTTTGACAGCAAGCCCGCTGTCGTCCAGGTTCTGCAGGAGGACTCTGCCGTCCTCGATCAGTTTCTCGTTGAGCACCTGGTCTACCATTTCTTCCTTATCCACGTGAGCACGCCGAATTTGCGCGATGTGCAGGCAGTATACAGGTCTCTGGCCTGCGTCTGAAGCCGGACAATCCCATCAGCACTTCTAGATCGTGAGTATACGACTTTTGCGCGGATGGGACATGTTTTGATGATGTACCACTTGCGCCGGCGCAAGTCGAACTCACCCGCCGACTAGTGGGCAAGCGCCACTGATATCCTCAGAGTGCGGAGAACTAGGAAGGAACTCGTCGAGAAGTTCAACGAGTTCGTCGCAGCCGCTAAACACAATCGCGCCATAGTCGCGCATCTTGCGCGGCCAGTCGAAGGTCGCCGACAGCAGATGCTGGGGGATGAAGAGGATGCGGCCCAGCCGGATTGCTTCCCAGCCCTGGTGCTGGGTGCCGCTCTTTTCGCCGGCCTCGACGATGATGGTGCCGTGGGAGACCAGCGCCATCGTGCGGTTGCGCAGCACGAAGTTCGAACGGTGCACGGCGTGGCCGTTCGGGTACTGGGTGATGACGAGGTGGTTTTCCATGAGCTCGCGCTGAAGCGCGCCATTCTCGCTGGGATACGCCCGGTCCAGGGGCGTTCCGAGGACGGCGATCGTGTTGCCACCGCACGCCATCGCGGTCCGATGCGCGATGGTGTCGATTCCCCGCGCCAGTCCGCTCACCACGACGCCACCGTGCGTCACGACCGTGCGTGCCACTTCGGCTGCCAGCTCGGCGCCCTCACCGGACGGCGAGCGTGTGCCCACGACGGAAACCAAGGGGAGTCGGTCCAGAAGCTCCTGCCGGCCGGCGCCGAACAGGAACTCCGGCGCATAGCGCCGCTCGACCTCATTGAAAGGGCCGAGTAACCGCAGGGCGGAGCCTTGGAATTCGTTCACGGGAATCACCGGGACTGTCTTGAGACGACGGGACAACGTGTCACCTCCAGCATATGGATACCGGGCACGAACTTCAAGGGCTTTGGCGGGACTCAGCACCTGTCGTGCCGGGGGAATTCAACTGATCGGTGAGCCGCCGCGGAGATTGTTTTATTGATGTTTGGCTGCCTGCTTGAGCAAGGTCTTGGCGCGCAAGGCGCTCAAAAATAGCCAGTTAAGCTGACGAGACTGTGCGCCTCCCCGCAACGGCCCAATTTCGCCCAATCGCCGAACTTGTCGCATGTGGTTGCCATGAAACCGGGATCCAGGCGACGGGCGGCGACGGCCGCGTGAATCCACGCCTATGACGCGCCTCACGACTTGCCGGCGCAAGCGCCCCGCCGAAGATCACGCCGCACCTCGCCGCCGCCGCTGTAGAGAACGCGGCGGCCGTCGGTTACACTCATCCATCGCGACCATCCCGCGGGCGGTTGCCCGCGAACGACCGTCGTTCGCCGCTCGGCGGCAGGAGCGATCCGGCCGCCGGGATCGACGGTGGCGCCGCGCCGGCGCCGGAAGCACGACCGGGCGGTGTGGCGGGCGGAGCCATACAGGGGCCCCGAGGACCAGAGGGCGGTTCATGATCCCGAGTGATGTCATCCGCATCGTGCACCAGTCGATGGCGGCGAGGCTCGTGCTGCGGATCCGCTACCAGTCCGGGTCGGGCGAGGCGACGCAGCGCGACATCGAGGTGCGGGATATCCAAGGGGGGTATTGCCGGGCCTGGTGCCATTTAAGGCATGAGATGCGGACGTTTCGGGTGGAGAGGATTTTGGACGCACAGATGTTGCGGGATGGGTTTATGGAGGATAGTGAGGGGAATGCGGTTGGGGGGTGGTTCTCGGAAGTGAACGGCGTGGAATAGCCCGGGCGGTGTGTTCTGAGCAACGCCAGCGCCCAGTTCGTAGCCTATCCGTGCTGGCATGTGGTACAGTCGATTTCGAGTCCGGCACATTGGATGCCGCGACCGCTCTCATTTCGCCCCCGTATTCTTACCTGTCCAAACGGATGGGACTCATCGTCGATGAATGGACGCGATAGTCTTCACTTTGAGAGGCGAACTTGCCGATGCGCAATTCAGATGAGACCGGAAACTGCGGTTGGCAATCCGACTTCCTTACATTCCGCGAGGCGTCCCCGGCCTACGTAACGGCGAGCCTCAATGGCTTCGTGGCCAATGCCAGCCCAGAGCAGCTCCGCGCCTGGAAGGACGCCATTCCACCCCTCCAACGTGAAGTCGCTGAGGTCATGGCGGCTGTTCCGCGAACCCAGCAATACGACACAATCCTTGAATACGAGCTTCCCTTGGAGAGCCGTCGCCCCGACGTGGTATTCCTGACCGACGCGGCCGTCGTCGTCCTGGAGCTCAAGGGCAAGCTGTTCCCTTCGCAGGCCGATATCGACCAGGTTGAGGCCTATGCGCGAGATCTGACGTGCTACCACCAGGCCTGCGCCGAAATGCCAGTGATCCCCCTGCTGGTGCCAACCCGCTCGCGCGGTGACCATGGCACGGTGAACGGCGTGCGCGTTATGGGCCCCGATGCCATTGATGGTTTCTTGGCCGGCCTCACGCAGGAGGGGTCGAGGGGGCGCGTGACGGCCAGGGAATTTCTGGCGCCGGACGCCTACCGACCACTGCCGACCCTTGTTGCGGCCGCCCGTGAACTATTTCACCTCGGCGAAATTCGGCCCATTCATCGAGCTCGTGCGGCAACCGACCCAGCGG
>CAIWHK010000046.1 GCA_903912525.1 uncultured bacterium
GCGCGCCAGCTTGCGGCGGTTGTCCGGCTTGGGCTCGGCGTCGGCTGTTTCGACGACTTGCGCCGGCGCAAGTCCTCACGGATGTGTGAGAGTTGCGCCGGCCGCACGAGCACCACTACTGCGGTGCGCGGACGAACAGCCACTCGCCCGCCTGCGGCGGCGCCTCGGCCGCCTCCCACCCCATCGCCGAGAACCCGAGCAGGTCCGCCGGGACGCGGGCTCCGGTGTCGATGGCGTACCGCAGCAGGGCGCCGCGGGCCATCTTGGCGTGCACCACCGGCGTGACCAGCCTTCCGCCGGCCCGTCGCTCCTTGAAGACGGGGCGCACGATCGGCCCGCGCAGCCGCTTCGCGTCGACGGCCTTCAGGTACTCCTGGGAGGCAACGCTCAGCACGGGTTCGTCGTCCTGCAGATCCGCGTTGAGCGCGTCGGTGAGCCGCTCCCGCCAGAACCCGGTCAGGTTCGCGCCGCCCGGCGGTGCGAAGCGGCAGCCCATCTCCAGACGGTAGGCTTCGATGCGGTCGAAGGGACGCAGCAGGCCGTAGAGCCCCGAGAGGATGCGCAGCCGGCGTCGGGCGTGGTTTCGGGCAGCGGCGTCAAGGGTCGACGCATCGAGATGCCTGAAGACCAGGCCGGAGAAGGCGTACAACGCAGGAACGACCGGGGAGTCGGGCCCGCCCCAACGCTGCAGGCGCAACCGGGTCTCGTCGGCCAGCTCGGAATTCAGGTCCATCAGGCGACCGAGGGCGCGCGCGTCGTGTCGCCGCAGGGCATCCACGAGTCCACGTGCCGTGTCGGCAAACAACGGGTCGGTCGTGGCCAGACGGGGCGGTGTCGGCGCGTCGAGGACCATGAGCTTGGTGGTATTGACGAGCAGCAGCACTGGTTCCTCCGCCGTGATCGGGTGTTCCGCCGGTAGCATCGCAACGATGCGCCCGGCAGGCAACCCCGGCCTTGCGGGGAGGAAGATCAACAACACATTCCACCCCCGGCCCGGCGGACACTTGCGCCGGCGCAAGTCTCACGGGCGGGGCGTGGGCCTGGTCTTCCGGTGTGCCGCACGGGGCTGTGCTGCTCGCGGCACGGCCAGCCACGCCTTCCTCTCCGCCTCCGGCAACCGCTCGATCGCGTAGCGCAACGCCGTGCGCGGCATCCGCGCCGCATGCTCCCCCAGGAACCCGCGCAGCACCGCCACGTCCCGCTTGCCCACCTCGCGCAGCATCCAGCCCGTCGCCTTGTGGATCAGGTCGTGCTTGTCGCCCAGCAGCACCTCGCTGATGGCCAGCGTGTCGCCGAAGTCTCCCGCGCGGATGAACGCCAGCGTCGCGACGATGGCGATGCGCCGCTCCCACAGGTCGGTCGACTTCGCGTACTTCCGCAGCAGCTTCCGGTCGGCAGGCCGCTCCAGCAGCCAGCCGCCGATGATGACCGGCGCGATCACGTCCACCAGGTCCCAGTTGTTCAGCGCGGCCCTGTGGACAAGCGTGAACTCGTAGAATTCGCGGCGGCGCGACTCGTCGGCCCGCTCGAACGCGCAGGTGAGCACGAGAAACCCGGTCAACCGCGCCTCGTGGTACGGGCTGGCCAGGAGCGTCTCCACCTCGGGCAACGGCAGGTCCCGGAATTCCTTCGCCAGCTTTCGCTGCTCGGGCACCATCACGCCCAGGAAGCGATCGCCCTCGCCGTACTGCCCGGGACCCGTCTTGAAGAAGCGCGCGAGCACCGCAGCCTTTTCGGGCGTGGCGACCGCGCGCAGGCGCTTCATGATGGTCGATGCGGTCATGCGGACCCTTCCGGTGCGCCGACCTGCCTGCCAGCGCCCCTCACTTCAAGAGCATCATCTTCATCATGCCGGTCACGCCGCCGGCCGTCAACCGCGCCAGGTACACGCCGCTGGCGACGCGGCCACCGTTGTCGTCGGTCCCGTTCCAGGTCTCGGTGTGGCGCCCCATGTAGCGAGGGCCGTCGACCAGCGTCCGCACCAGGTGGCCCTGGACATCGTACACTTCCAGGCGCACCGATCCCTCGCCGGCGAGATCATACGTGATCTTCGTCTGCGGGTTGAACGGGTTCGGCGTGATGTCGACCAGCGCCGTCACCTTCGGTGCCGGCACCTGGTCGTCCACGCCGCTGGCCCACATGGGCTTGATCAGCAATTTGTACGTACCGGCCTTCACCAGTTCGCTCGCGGTTGTCTTCCAGACCGCAATGCAATACCAGCCGGCCGCCGGCACATTGGCCACAAGTACTTCATCGCCCCCCGCTCCGCCGCCGTAATAGGACGTGCCCACGACATCGGACTTGCCCTGGTAGGCCGCGGTCGCCAGATGCAGGCTCACGCCCCAGTCCACCGTCCCGGTCACGTTCATCAGGTGGATGCCGGTCTGTCCGGCGGGGAGGTAGACTTCCACCAGGTTGAGGATGCGGTTGGCGGGCAGGCTGTACGGCCCGTAGACCCCGTTCGGGTTAGAGAGCCAACTGGTCGTCGCTGTCGATTCGGTCGTGTAGCCCGCCCCACCCAGGTAGCGGACCGCGCCGGCGTCGTAGGACGCGAAGCCGCCGGGCGCCTGGTTGAAGTTCACCAGGACATAGTCCGAGGCATCCCCGCTCCAGTAGGACCCGGTCACATTGGCCGCGAACCCGTTCTTGGCGCCCGTGCTGGCCGGGTGCAACCGCAGGTCGACGTCACTGCCGGCGCCGGGCATGACCGCCACCGCCCGCCAGTACCCGCCGGCATTCGGCATCCGCAGGCCGTCGCAGTTCGGATAGAACGGTTCGCCGGTGCTCAATCCCGTCCAGCCGCCGTAGGGATCGGCCGGCATGTTGCGGGCCACCGGCGTGTCGTTGGCCAGCGCCAGGGGTGACCAGACCCATTGCTCGGCATAGTCGTTGTTGTCCTCGTGGATCTCCTCGATCTCGTGGTCGGCATCCAGCTTCCAGGCCAGGGTGTGCCGACCGCCGCTGATGGTCCACGGGAAATCCCAGATGTACAGGCCGTAGCCGTAGGCCGGGTAGCCGCCCCAGGCCACCCACGCCGAATAGTTGCCGTCGAAGTAGATGTGGCCCTTCAGCCCGAGCGGCGAGGCCGACGGACTCTCGTTGGAGGAGGCCATGTTCAGGTAGGTCGAGGGCGCATTGCCGGGCAGCGTCGTCGGCGCCGGCACCGACGCGGCGGTGCCGTCGAATGCCGCTCGCGGCACGATGGGTGCGTACCAGCCGGCCATGTACTTGGGCTGGAAGTCCGGCGGCGTCTTCTCGATCTCGATCGTGACGTTGAGCGGGCGATTGCCCAGCTTCCAGTCGGGATCGCGATAGACAAGAAGCGCATTGTAGCCCGCGCCGGCGATGGTCACATCCATCCGGGCACTGCCTGCGGCATCGGTCATCGTGCCTGCGGCATAAGTGTACAGGCCGCCGGTCTGGAAGTTCTTGTCGAGCCACTGGGCGTACAGCGGGCCGCTGTTCGGGTCCGTTTTGACGGTGAAGCTGACCGGGCCGGTATTCGCCGCGCCGACATAGAACTCGAAGATCCTCAGCATCTGGTTCTGCGAGAAGGCTACGTTCACCGAATCGCCAAAGGCCAGCGAGGCGTTCACGGCATGGACCACTTCGTAGCTGGAACCGTTGCCGTTGCTGTTGATCACGCCGACATCCTGGCTGTTCCAGCCCATCGTATTGCGGTTCACGACGACCGCTTCGATCAGGCCGCTGCCGCGGGCCGAGCCGGCCAGCGTGCCGGCAAAGCCGTCGGTGGCGCCGGTGCTGGCGGTGTGCAGGTACAGGTCGTCGTCGGTCGTCGCCGAAAGCGGGCGCAACACGGCCGCATCCCAATACGAAGCGGCGCCCATGCGCAGGCCGTCGGAGTTGTAGTAGACCGGAGAGGCATCAACCACGGCATCCCAGCCCGCGGTCTTGAGCGGCGGCGCCGACCGCACCACCGGAGTACCCGCGGTCAATTGCAGCGGCGACCAGACCCATTGATGGGCCCAGCGATTGTCGCTCTCGTTGATCTCGGCGATCACCTCGGTGCCGTCCAGGCGCGTTTCGAGCGTGTGCCGGCCGCCGCGCACGGTCAGGGGACCGAGATTGCAGCCGTATTGGCTCCAATGAATGCCGAGCTCGTTGGACCACACCCACCAGTTCCAGGCGCCATCCACGTACGCGCGGATGTCGAACCCGGCGCCCGTCGCAGATTCACCGCTGTTCCACAGGCCGACGTTCCAGTACGTCGATGCGGCATTGCCGGGCAGCGTCGCCGGGGCCGGCACGCTGCCGAAGCTCGCGTCGTTCGTTGCGCGCGGCACCAGCACGTTGTTCCAGCCGCCGAACTGGTAGACGGCCAGGTTGGCCGCCAGCGGGCCACGGATCGTATAGGGACCGCACCAGGCGTAGGTGTCGCTCCACTTCCCGGAATTGTCGACTGCGCGGATGTTGAAATAGTAGGTTCCCGGCGCCAGCGTCGGGGTCGTGTAGCTCGTCACGTCAAAGATGTCCAGGAGGTCGGACGGGATGAAGTGCGTGCCGATGACAGAGATGCCGTAGCCGACGATGCCCGAGATGTCGTCGGTCGCGGCGATCCAGGAGAAGTCGATCGTCCCGTCCGGGGAGTCGCCGCTGGTGGAGTGGCTCGTCGAATGCAAGCCGGTGACGGCCGTCGGCGGCTGCAGATCGGTCTCGTATTTGCAGTTCCTGGCCGTTGCCCACAGGTCCTTGCCCCACGCGGGATAGCGATTCCTGAACGCGTCGAGAAAGCCCGCAGCCGTGGTCGGCGCATCGAGGTCGACGCAGGCGATCAAGGGCGCCCAACCCACCGAAAGCTGGTCGGCGCCCGCGAAGCGCGGGTCATTGTCGTTCGTGTCGTCGCCGATGTCGCGCACGACAGCCGCCAGGAAACCCTCCGTGCGCAGGGGATCGTCGGGGGTGACGCCATCGCAGGTATTCAGGTCCTCCGTGTCGCGGACGAAAAGAGCGTCGCGTCCGTAGGCCGCGCCGAAGCTGCCGGGAATGACATCCCCCATCCAGTCGGGGAAGCCCTCCGTGAACGCGACCGTCTCGGTCTCCGGGCACCACAGGCAGTGCCCGCAATCGAGGGGCGAGTTGTCGCAGAACCCGTTGCAATAGACCGGCGCCGGGCTGGATGCGTAGATTTCCATCCAATGGTGCCCGTATTCGTGGCTTATCGTGTCCTCTTTCCAGCCGGCGCCACCGGTCAGGTAGATTTCGCCGGCATAGAAGGAGCCCGTGTCGGGACCCGGCCAGTTGCACCTGACGAACGGCGTGTCATAGCCGTAACCCATCCACCAGCGCCAGGTCCGCGTCAGGGTGGTCTGCGCATGCACGGCGGCGTGCTGGTTGAAATCGCTCGGCTGCATCCAGCCGAAGTCCTTGTCGGTGTTGTTGTCATTCCAACTCGTGCCGGATTGCCAGGAATAGCTGGCCAGCCAAACGGGGAACTCGACCTGGACGCGACTATTTGCCGTCTCGAACTTCACATACAGGTCCGGTTCACTGTCGAACACATTGCCGTTCCACGTGAAGGTCACGTCATACCACCCCTGCGCGTCGGTCACGTCGACGGCCAGTTCCACGGGCGGCAAGGGGAGGTTGTCATCGTAAACGCGGACCGTCATGCCATCGGCGCCGGCAGTAAAGCCGTCGCTCCGCTGGTAGGTGAAGCGTCCGTGGACCCGGATGCTGCGCGACTTCCCCGCAGTGGCCGCATCCGGCGTGGCGGTGGGTTCCGAAGGCAGGGGCTCAGGCGAGACGCGGGTCGCCTCGGTCAACGAAGGCACGTCGCCGGTCGGCTTCACCGGGATCGTCGCACCCGGGTGCAGCGCGATGGCGGCCGCTTCGGGTGAGAGCATGAAGGATCGGGTGATGGCCGTGCCGTCCACGTCGAAGGTGAGTTCCAGCCACTGCCCGGGGTCGTCGGTCACGACCGAGAAGTCGAAGACGAGCGGACGTCCCTTGTCGATACTCTCGGCGGACGCGGCGGCCAATGAAAGCTGCCGCCAGCCGTTGCCGCCGAACTTCAGGCCGACCAGTGTGGCGTCGATCCCCGACTCGATCTGCAATTGGCCGACGAACGGCACGCCGGGCTCGGCAGCGCGCGGCGTGCCGAGGATCCTGACCTGCACGGGCGGTTCGACGGTGGCCCGCGCGCCGCCGGCGCCACACAGCGCCACGGCTGCCATCAGGAGGCAAATCAATCTGCGCATCTGTCGGCTCCTGTCGGCTAGCGGCCGGGACTGGTGGGGGCGGGACGATCGACCAGCTGCCGCACGGGCTGCGGTGCGTCCATGGCGGTCAGCGCCGCCTTGATGCCGTTCACCTGTTCTTCGCTGCCGTCGCGGGTCGCGAAGTCCAACTGCACTTCCAGCAGGCGCCGATTGGTCGCCATCTTCTCGCGTTCGATTTCCTTCTGGATCTCGACGCCGGCTGGGGAATTCCCGACCGCAGCAAAGCGATCGGTGAGCGCCTGGATCCTGGCCTGCTGTTCAGCCAGCACAGCGTCGAAGGCGAGGCGGCGGGCGTCGAGCCCAGCCTGGCTCACGGGGATGTCCGCGGTGCCGACGATCGCTTCCGACGCCACGGGACGGCCGGCGGAGGTGCCGCCCTCCTGGACAGGATCAGCTTTGCCGGCGACAGCAACCGGTTGCGGTTCCTTGGGTTGGGGGTCGTCCGCGGCGAACGCTGCTACGGCGAGGCCGCAGATCGAGGCCATGATGAGGAATCGGTGGCACATCTTCATGGGGACACGTCCTCTTCGACCGATGGTCCGGCGATGTTGCCCTGACATGAAGGAACGGGCCCGCCTCGTTGGTGAAGCCGACCGCGCCGGAACTGGATAGAGATGTACATTATGTCAGCAATTCACACATATTAAAAGCATATTATTTCAATGGGTTGTCAATATGCCCTGGTGTTCCGCACGTCGGGCGACGTCAGAAGCCGATCAGTTGCGATGCGAGTCCTGGGGCGCCGACGCCGAGCAGCAACTTGAGGCGGAGACTTATGTGCAAACGGGCCGGAATGGCCCCGGGAGAGGCTTTCCGGCCCGTTTGCGGATGGATCGTCCTATTGCACCAGCCCCCGCTTCCAGTCCGTCACCAGGTGCAGGTAAGACACCTGCGCCCGGAACGCCGGGTCGGTGCCCGCCTGCAGGATGCGCTTCCCGTCCGGGCCCAGGTCGTAGTAGCTGCCGGTGCCGTCGGGCGAGCTGACCGACTGCGTCTTGCGGAAGTTGCCGATGTGGAACGTGTCACCGCTGCCGTCCACGGCGTAGGCGCGCAGGTCGCCGCTGAAGCGCGAGACCCACAGATCCTTGCCGTCGCGGCTCCACTTGGGATAGACGGCGCCGTCGGTCGTGACCTGCCACTTGCGCGCGCCGCCGGCCGCGGGCATGACGAACACGTCCCAGCCCGCGGCGGACTGGGTGTGGTAGGCGATCCAGCGGTTGTCCGGCGACAGCACGCCGCCGCCCAGGTTGGACTTGTCCCCCGACGCCACCAGCACGGGCTTCGTGCTGCCGCCGTCCAGCGACAACCGCTGCATCTCGGCCTTGCCGTCCTCGCGCTCGAAGTCCAGCAGGATGTAACGACCGCCCGCCGCCACACTGGTGGGCAGGATCTCGCGCTTCGATTCCAGCACGATCGAGGCGCCGCCCTGCCCGTCGACGGGCTGCTCCATGATGCGGAAGCCGCCACCTTCCTTGGACTCGTAGAACACCGTGTCTCCCGTGGGCGACCAGGTGGCGTGAACCTCGTCGCCGGGCGCGAACGTGAACCGCGTGCGCAGGCCCGACACGAGGTCGACCAGCCACAGGTCGGTGCCCTCGTTCGAGGAGTTGCGCACCTCGACCACCGCGCGCTGGCCGTCGGGCGAGATCTTCGGGTGGTAGATCTGGCCGGGCTCGCCCAGCGGCTGCGCGCCTCCCGACGCGATGTCCGTCCACGACAGCACGCGGGCGGACTCGCTCGAGGCCCCCGTCTGGTACACCATCATGCCCGTCTGCGAGACGCTGTACACGCCCACCACCGCAGACTTGATGTAGAGCACGTTCTCCACGAGCGGCGTGCTGCCGGCGGTCGCTTTCTCCTGGCTGGGCTTGAAGGGCGTCGCCATCAGCACGCCCTCGCGCACGGTCAGCAGGTTGCCGTCGATGTACTCGGCCTGGCCCTGCGACGTGGAGATCACGCGCGGGACCTTCGTCGAGTCCACGCTCGCCAGGAAGACGCTGTGCACACCCGCGTCGCTGGACGAGCGCCCAACGAAGAGGAACTCCCGACCGCCGGGCAGGAAACGCGGGTGCCGATGGGAATTGTAGTCGGCGCCGACCTTCGTCAACCGCACGGGCTCGCCGCCGATCTCCGGCACCATGAAGATGCCGCTGTTCGCGCCGGGCGCGAAGATGATCTCGCCCCTGCTGTTCCACGAACCGCCCTTGAGGCTCTCGGCGGGACACAGCGTCACCGGCGGCCCGCCGGCCACGGCGACCTTCCTGAGCTTCTTGCCGCTCTCATCCCAATAGCCAAGATACTTGTTGTCCGGCGACCAGAACGGATACGCCGCCGACTCGGTGCCCGACATCGCGCCCGATTCGCCCTTGTCCAGGTGTCGCAGGTAGAGTTGCGTCACGCCTTCGGCGTTCGTGGCCGCGAACGCGAGCATCGTACCGTCGGGCGAGATCACAGCCCCGCCCGGGTGTGTCGAGCCCAGCGAGTACGTCGTCTTGTCCGGCGGCGGGATCATCGCGTGCAGCACAGGAGCGAGCGCCGGCCGGCCCAGCACCTTCCATCCCGCCAGCAGCCCCACCGCCAGGCACGCGACGGTCACGCCGATCAGCAGCAACGCCGGCGCGCGACCGCGCACCGCGTCGGCCGCGACCGAGGCCGGCGCCAGGCTCGAGAAGCTGAGATGCGAACCGGAGCCGCTGCCGTCCTGCAGGAAGATGCGCGCCTCGCCGATGTCGCGCAGCCGCTGCTTCGGGTTGCGCTCGAGGCAGCGCTCGACCAGCCGGCACAGCGCCGGCGCCTCGGCCACCGGCAGCAGGTTCCACTCGGGCTCGGCGCGCAGCACCGCGGCCAGCGTGTCGGAGTTGGTCTCGCCCTGGAACAGGCGCTTGCCCGTCAGCATCTCGAAGAGGATAACGCCGAACGCCCAGATGTCGGTGCGCCGGTCGACGCTGCCGCCGCGCGCCTGCTCGGGGCTCATGTAGGCCGCGGTGCCCAGCACGGTGCCCAGCTGCGTCATCGCCCCGGTGATGGTCGGCATCGACGAGGACTCGCCCTGCTTCGCGCCGTCGCCGAACCACGCCTGCGCCAGCCCGAAGTCGAGGATCTTCACCTCGCCCTCGGTGGTCTCCATGATGTTCGCCGGCTTCAGGTCGCGATGGACGATGCCGTTCTCGTGCGCCGCCTCGAGCCCCGCCGCGATCTGCCGCGCAATGCTCAGCGTCTCGGCCACCGGCACCGGCCCGGCGTCCATCCGCTTGGTGAGTTCCGAACCGACGACCAGTTCCATCACCAGGAACCGGATGCCGCCCACTTCCTCGAAGCCGTACACGGTCGCCACGTTCGGGTGCTGCAGGCTGGCCAGGGCCCGGGCCTCGCGCTGGAAGCGGGCCTCGCGCTCGGGATCGCCGGCCAATTCGATCGGCAGCACCTTGATGGCCACGTCCCGGCCCAGCTTGGTGTCGCGGGCGCTGAAGACCTCGCCCATGCCGCCCTTGCCCAGCTGGGCCTTGATCTCGTAGTGCAGCAACGACTTGCCGATCATGCCGACCTCCGGCCGAATGGGGCGCGCGGGCGAATTGGAAATGAGAATCGGAAGCATCATAGCATCGGAATGGGGAAATGTCTGAGGGAAATTGTCGGATTTACCTGTTTGGAGGCACCGCGAGGGTCCTTCAGCGGCGGCCACTTGCGCCGGCGCAAGTGGCGGCCTCGTCACCCTTCGGCAATGTCGACAAACCGACCGCGAACCAACTCGGCCCGCGCCCGGACATCGGCGAACCCGGGGATCATCCCGACAAGCCCCTCCGCGAACCCGCGCTCACCGATCATCGCGCCCATTTCGTGGCGCAACCAGGTGCGGAGTTCCGCGGGCGCACGCCGCACCTCGTCGACGATCTCGGGACGCCCCTCGACTACGGCGACCAGATCCTCGAAATCGCGGCTGGCCAGGAAGTCGCCGCCGCCGCGATCCCTGAATGCAACGAGCTTCGTGGCCATGAAGCACGGCGCCGTCGCGTGCTTCAACCGTAGGCCACCCGGCAATCGGCTGCGCACGGCTGTCTCTACCGCAAGCGGGTACCAAAGATTGCCGAAACCCAGGACGGTCGGCGACACGGGAAGGATGTCGAGGATCAGATTCCCTTGGCGGTATCTGCAGATCGGATCAGCGGCGACGGTTCCCTGGTTGAATCCGCGCGCGCGCAGGGCGGTGCCGAACCGCGCGTATTCATGCAGTGTCACCGCCTAGATGACGAAATCGACGTCTACGGTAACACGCGGCGACGGCGCCGCGCGGTCAGTGATCAGCAATGGGACCAGACAGCCCCCGACCAGCGTTGTTTCCGCTGCCAGCGGCCCCAACGCCGTCGCCGCCGATTCCAGCAATGTGATAGCCTGATGAACTTCTTCAGCCATTCCCGTCGATCATCGTCCTCAGCTGATGCACCCCGATTTCGCGCGCTCTCGGCGACGGCTGCCGCAAGATGTCGGCCAGCGCGAGACAGGCGTGGAAGCGGGGAGACTGCTGCGCGGCAACGGGCGCCTTGGCGTGCAGCGGCGTGAGCGCCAATCCCCGGACCGTCCCCCGGACCGAGGGCCACACCAGCATGTGTTCCTGGTCGGCGACCGTCAGGTGTTCGAGGCCCGGGGCGCCGAACGCCGTCGGAATGCCGCGTACCCAACTGCCGATCTCGGCGGGGAACACGTACCGCACCCCATGGGTCATGAACTCGAGGAAGGCGGTTCGCTGGGGCTGGGGGTTCGGCTCGTCACCCAGCGCTTCGCGCATCAGCCCACAGCGGAGCATGCGCCGGACAGCGGCGTTCGCTTCGGAGGCGCTCAGCCCACAGGCCGCGGAAACCGAGGCGTAGGTCCACTTCGTGCCGTCCCGCGAGAGGAGGTACAGGAGGAGGTAGATGTCGTGTGGCTTCAGGTTTGTCATGTGAATATGCTATTCGCGAATCGCGAATATCACAACTAAATATTTTGCTGTTTTACAGCTATGCCGGTCACATTGTCATCTTCGAGAATTCCATATTGCCGCAGCCTCGACATACGCCACTTGCGCCGGCGCAAGTGGCTGTCCCCCAAAGCGGCAGCCCCGCCACCTTCCCGGGCAGCGGGGCCGTCCCATCCCCACACCTTTCCCGCGCTACCCCGCCGCCCTCTCCCCAAACCCGCCCTCATCCTCGTCGACCCCGGTCGGCGCCGGCGGCAAATCCGCCCCGTCATGCACCAGCCGCCCGTCGCGCAATTCGACGATGCGCGAGCACGTGCGCGCCAGCTGCAGGTCGTGGGTGATCAGGATGATGGTCACGCCCTCGCGGTGCAGCTGGTGGAACAGCGCCAGGATGCCCTTGCCGGAGCGGCTGTCCAGGTTGCCGGTGGGTTCGTCCGCCAGGATGACCCGCGGCCCGTTGGCCAGCGCGCGCGCGACGGCCACGCGCTGCATCTCGCCGCCCGACAATTGCGTGGGCAGGTGCTCGGCGCGCGGACCCAGGCCCACCTTGTTGAGCATCTCGAGCGCACGTTCCCGCCGCTTCTTCGCGGGCATGCCGGCAAACAGCAGCGGCATCTCCACGTTCTCGCGCGCGGTGGCGTGCGGCAGCAGGTGGAACGCCTGGAAGACGAAACCGATGGATCGGTTGCGCAGGTCGGCCAGCTCCTCGGGGTTCAGCTTCGCCACTTCCCTGCCGCCGAACTCGTAGAGGCCGCGGCTGGGCACGTCGAGGCAGCCCATCAGGTTCATCAGCGTCGACTTACCCGATCCCGAAGCGCCGATGATCGAGATCATCTCGCCGGCCGCGATGGACAAATTCAGGCCGCTGAGCGCCTCGAGCTCGACCGAGCCGCTCTTGTAGACCTTGGTGACGTCCTGCATCCTGATGATGAGATCGTCATTCATGACGGAGCGCCTCCACCGGGTTCAGTTTGACGGCGCGACGGGCGGGCAGCGCGCCGGCCAGGCAGCCGATGCCCACCAGCGCCAGCGCCGTGATCAGGCCCATCGGGATCGAGAGGGTGGGCTTGCCCAGGAACTGCAGCGCCTCGCTCTGGACGGGCACGCGCATGAGCGCCTCGACCAGCAGCCACGACAGCCCGATGCCGAGGTAGCCGCCCAGGGCCGCCAGCACGAGCGCCTCGCCCACGATCTGCGACGTGACGGCGCGGCGGTGGGCGCCGATCGCCATCTGCATGCCGATCTCGCGCGTGCGCCGCTGCACCATGACGAACATCATGTTGGCCAGGCCGACGCCCGCCACCAGCAGCGTCATGCCGCCGACCACGCCCATGAAGATTTCCATGGCGCGCGCGATCTTGTCGCCATCCTCGCGATTCTTCACCGTGTCCCAGAAGTGGAGCGCGCTCTCGTCCGTCGGGTCGAAGTGCTGGCGGCGCGCAAACACCTCGCGCACCTGAGACTCCACCTCTTTCGGCGTGGCGGGCGCCTTCACGGTATAGAGGATGTTGTCGAACTGGCCCTCGCCGAACATGTTCTCGAACGTCGAGACGGGGATGTTGGCCTTGCCGATGTCGGGCCCGCCGTACATGCCGTTCTGCTGCTTGTTGATCATGACGCCGATGACCGTGAACGGCACCCCGCGCACGAACACCGTCTGGCCGACGGCCTTCGCCGAGCCGAACAGCTTGGTCGCCAGCTCGGGCCCCAGAAACAGCACGCGCCGCCCCTGCGCCTGGTCGAGGTCGTTGATGAAGCGGCCGCCGGGCCGCGCAATGTGCGTGCGCACGTGCTCGTAGCACGGCATGACGCCGGTCAGGTGCGCGCTCACCGAGGTGGTGCCCCAGCGCAGGTCCACGGCCCAGCGGCTGTACTCGCCGGCCAGGTCGTCGATCGCGGGCACGCCGCGCCGCAACGCAGCCACGTCCTCCTTCGTGAAGCGCACCTCGCGGCCCGCCTTCAATCCTTCCCACTGCTTCGTCGTGGCGCCTGACCACAGGATGATCGGGTCGTTCCCCAGCCCCTGCTGTCCCACCGCCATCTGCCGGCGCAGGCCCTCGCCGAAGCCCATCAGCAGCATCATCGAAAGCGTGCCCCAGGCCACGGCCAGCAGGATGGACGCGGGCCGTGAACGACCCCGCCCGAGGAACTTCCACATGAGCGCGAAACCCTGCCTTGTCGATCCCATGGCTCAGCTCCTCAACGCTTCGGCCGGGTTCAGGCGCGCCGCGCGCCGCGCAGGCCCCATCCCCGATGCAATGCCGATGATGCCCAGCAGCCCCGCGGTCAGCGCCGCGATCTGCCACGAGAAGACCGGCGCTCCCATCTCGCCCATGGGCGCGTGGCCGGCCACGCCCACCACGACCACGGCCCGCAGCACGCCCGCGCCGCCGCCCACCGTGGTCACCAGCAGGGTCTCCAGCAGGATCTGCCCGAGCACCCAGCGGTTGCGCGCGCCCAGCGCCATGGCGATGCCGATGTGCGACGTGCGGTCCTCCACCACCATGCTCATGATGTTGGCCACGCCGATGCCGGCGACGGCCAGGGTGAGCGCGCCGATCAGCGCGAGGAAGACCTTGAAGCCCAGGAAGACCGTGGTGAGCATGCCGATCATCTCGCCCACGTCCCAGGTCATCAGCGCTTCCTCGTCGGTCGGGTCGTAGTGGTGCAGGCGCCCGAACACCTGGTTGATGTCCTTCATCACAACCTTGCCCTTGGAACCCTTCTGCAGCTCCACGACGAAGTTGCCGGGGCGCTCGATGCCCAGCGAGGCATGGGCCGTGGCGGCGGGGATGAAGACCTTGGTGTCGTCGGGCCCGTTGTAGTTGCTGTCCTGGTCCTTCTTGGGCAGCGAGCCGACCACCAGGAACGGGACGCCCGACATCTCCACCGTCTTGCCGATGGCGTCGCCCTCGCCGAACAGGTCCTGCTTCACCTGTGCGCCCAGCACGGCGACGCGGCGGCGGTCCTTCTCGTCGGGTTCGTTGATGAAGCGGCCGCCCGGCAGCACATCCAGCTTGCGCATCTTGCCGAACGACGGGCGCACGCCCGAGATCGACGGCGTCGATTCCCCGGCCGGGCCCTTCATCGCGGACTGGGTCTGGTACTCGGGGCTCGCGTTGAGGACCGCGGGAACCTCGGCCAGCAGCGCGTCGACGTCCCTGTCCTCCAGGCGGATATACCGTCCCTGCGGCAGGCCCTCGTACGCCTTGCCGGTGCGCGAGCCCCAGATCAGGATGATCTGGTCGCCCATGGCCGAGCTCTTCCTGACCACTTCGCGGTTCAGGCCCTCGCCGAAGCTCAGCAGCACGATCACGCAGAACGTTCCCCAGCCCAGGCCGAACAGCGTCAGCCCGGTGCGCAGGCGATGCGCCTTCAGGTCGCGCCAGAACTGGGACACCACGATGCGCAGCTGCACGGCCCTGCCCTGCCTTCCCCGGGAACGTTATCTACTTGCGGTCGAGCGGGCTCTTGTCCGCCTCGAGCACGGCGTCGTTCAGGGCCAGGCCATCCTTGATCTCGATGGTCAGGCCGTCGGAAAGACCCGTGGTGACGTCCTTCGACACGGGCTTGCCGTCCTTGCCGGCGATGCGGACGGTGGCCTTGCCATCGGCGAACTTCACGACGCGCTCGGGCAGCACCAGCACGCTGTCGGCCTGGGCGATGACGACGCGTGCGTTGGCCGAATAGCCGGCCCGCAGCACGTTGCCGGTGCTCGGCGCGATCTCGGCCTCGATGTCGAACAGCGTGGCCGAGTCCTGCTTGCGCGCCTTCGGCGAGATGCGTCGCAGCGTGCCCGTGACGCCGGCCTGCGGGATGGCGCCCACGGTGAACCGCACGGGCAGCCCGGTGGCCAGCTTGCCCACGTCCACTTCATCGACAGTGCCGCGGAAGATGAGGCTGCTCATGTCGGCCATCGTCAGCAGCGCGGTGCCGGCCTGGTAGGACGTCAGCGGCACCACGGAATCGCCCGGGTGCACGTCGAGGGTCAGGATGGTGCCGGTGGCCGGCGCCACGATGCGGTTGCTGACTTCCTTGCCCTCGAGGTTGGCGCGACCGTCGCGCAGCAACTGCAGCTTCTCGGCCTCGAGCTTGGCGCGCAGCTGCGCGTTGTCGAAGGCCTGCCGCGAGGTGTCGAGGTCCTTGTCCGCGAGTAGCCCCTCGTTGAAGAGCTGCTGGTCGCGCTCGAGCTTCTTCGCCGCGGCGGCCTCGTCCACCTGCGCCATCTGCAGGTTGCGCTGGGCCTCGGCGCGCTCGGTGGGCGTCGGGTGGGGCCGGATCTCGCACAGCGGGTCGCCTTCGCGCACCAGGTCGCCGACCGCGACGTACATGCGCGAGACGATCCCCGGCACCTGCGACTTCACGGCGATCTCCTGCTCGGGCACAACGTTGCCGATCGCAAGCGCCTCCTGCACGACGTTGCCGCGCGTGACCAGGACGGTCTGCGGCGCCATCTCCGCCTTGGCCTGCCCGCGACGGACGACAGCCAGCGTGCCGGCGGCCACGACCAGGATCGAAGCCACGATGATCCAGCGTTTCATGGAGTCCCTCCCTGGGGCGGCGGGGAACCGCCCGTGGACGCAACAGGCCGATGTCGCCGGCGGGTGCGGGCCCGGCGGCCGACAATGGCGTATCAACAGGGGGAAAGACGTACGGGGAGGCGGGAAGGTTGCCTCCCTTATTGGCAATCGTGCAACGGGGGCCGGATGACCCGGCTAGCGCACCAGCGTCAACTTGACCGCCTCCACACCGCCGCCGGTCCGCAGCCGCGCGAAGTACACGCCCGACGGCAGCGCCTGCCCGCCGTCATCACACCCGTCCCACACCAGCCGATGCTCGCCGGCGTCCAGGTCGGCGTCCAATAGCCGTCGCACCAGCGCGCCGCGCGCATCGTAGATGTGCAGGCTGGCGTCGCCGGCCGCGGGCATTACCAGCGTCAGCGCGGTGCGCGGATTGAACGGGTTCGGCTGCGCGGGCAGCAGCAGGCGCCCCACCTGCGGCACGAACTGCGGCGCCGCGCTCACCTCCGCCAGATGGTCAGGATCACCGACCCAGCGCCCGAGGCCTGCGCTCGGGTGCCCGCCGGTCATCGTGATGTCGCCGCAGACCCACAGGCCGGCGGCCGTGCTGGCCATGTCGGCGACGCGCGTCCCGTAGCCGCCCGCCAGGCCCGAGCCCACCGGCGTCCACCGCGAGCCGGTCCACATGGCGATGCCGGCGGCGGCGGCGTCACCCGCGCGCGAGAAGTTGCCGCCCGCGAACAGCCGGCCCCGGTGCATGACCAGCCGCGTGATGTCGCTGTTGAAGTCGCCGCCCAGGTCCGTCCACTGCGCGCCGTCGAACAACGCGACGCGGTGCGGGGAGCTCGCGGACAGGCGGTAGCTTGCGACCAGCCCACCGCCCTCCAGGGATGCCACCTGGTCGACGTGCATGCTCCCGGGCGGCGAGCCCAGGTCCTGCCAGGTGTCGCCCACGCGCCGGAGCACCTGGCCGCACGGCACGCCGGCGTTGGTCGAGAAGTTGCCGCAGATCACGAGGTCGCCCAGGTGCACGCACGAACCGTAGATATAGCGATCGAGGTCCAGGCCCGGCAGCGGCGCCTGCACCCCATTGAACGGGTAAACGCGGGACACACCGTCGTAGTCGATGACGAACAGGTCCTGCCCGATCGTCTCGAGGCGCGACGGCCACATGTCCACGTAGATCTGCTGCCACTGCCAGTGGTCGGTCGCCCAGGTCAGCTTGCCGAGCACGCGCGCCATGATGTCGGTTTCCGGGTATTCGCAGATGCCGTAGAACACGCCGTTCGCCAGGGCCAGGTCCACGAATGCGCCGTGCCTGGCGAGATCGTCCACGCGACCCAGCGGCGCCCAGGCCGATTGCGAGGCGATGCCGATGCCCGCGAACGGTTGCCCATCGGCGATGCGATAATCACCGCCGACGAGGATATCGATGCCGACCGGAAGCAAGGCGCCGAATCCGGTATCGAAGCCGCCGCCCGGCGCGAACGGCGGTTGCAGTTGGGTCCCATCCCAGGCAACCAGGCCCGGCGAGACGATGCCGCCGGTCGTGCCCTCGGGAGCCTGGGCGAACAAGCGGCCTTCGTGCGTCACCATCGCCTCGGAAACGAAGGCGCCGATCCCCGACCAGGCGCCGTCCACGAGCAGGCCGGTCCACTGCTCGTAGAAGTAGCCGCTCACAAGGTGCCAATAGCTGGCGACGAGATGGGAATCGTACGCGGCCAGGGACTGCACGGCGACGTTCTGCGCCAGGTTCACCCACGACTGGCCGTCCCAGCGCTCCACGCTTCCCAGCCCGTTGCCAGCGTCGGAGCCGAACACGATGCCGTCCGGCAGCGCGACGCCGTCGGTCACCGGGTATGGCCGGCCCTCGCCCAGGGGAATGACTTGCGCGCCGTCCCACGCGAAGACATGCGCCACGCTGTCGCCGCGGACCGTCGTGAAATCGCCGCCCACGTACAGCAGACCGTCGCGCACCACCAACGTGCGCACGGTGCCGTTGACCTGCAGGACGTTGGTCCACGCGCTGCCGTCCCAGCGATAGGCGCCCGCATACAGGTCGCCGCCATAGCTGGCCAGGCTGCGCACCCACACGCCGGGCAGGCCGGCGCCCAGCGGTTGCCACGCGGCGCCGTCCCAGAGCGCGACGCTGGACAACGCCGTCGCGCCCGAGTGGTTGAAATAGCCCCCGGCCACCACCTGTCCGTCGTGCTCGGCCAGCGCCCACACGGACTTGTCGAACCCGTCGCCGAGCGCGGACCACGAGGTGATCACGCCGCCGGTCGTCACCAACCGCGCCACGTTGCGCGCGGGGACCTCGCCCACTGCCACGATAGAGCCGGCCACGATCAGTTCACCGGGACGCGACAGCATGGCCGACACGGTGCCCTGCACGCCGGCGTGGTGGTAGTCGGCGACCCAGTCGGCGTCGGCGGGGAGGGTGGCGGCGGCAGGGGAGAAAGTGACGACGAGTGTGGCCATGACGGCGCAGACGATCGGGTACAGGCGCAGCTTCATATCGGGTGCTCCCTCCGATCGCGCGAGACTTGCGTCTGCGGGACCTGCGTCTGCGGGACTTGCGCCGGCGCAAGTCGCTCTTGGCGGGCAATCGTGTCGGTCATGACTTCTCCAGCCACGCCCGTCTCTGTCACGCGGTTCCCTGTCGACAAAGCCATCGGGCGGCACGCGTTGATGGTAGCATGATTTGTCCCACCAATGCCGTGCCGATGACGCCGATACAGGGATGCGACCTGTTGCGACATCATCCTCGGCGCACCCTCTTGCCCTGCGGTCGGCCATATGCAAGACTGATCATGTCCGGCATCAGCCGGCCACAACCTCGCCCCCCCAACCAAAGGTGATCAGGATGTTCACGACCCAATCATTACGGACCCTGCTCACGGCCGCCCTCGTGGCAGGCCTGGCGACCACAGCCCTGGCCCAGCCCGGGCGTCCGGATCCCGCGAAGCTGCTCGCCGCCCAGCGCGAAGCGATGGCGAAGTTCTCGTTCATGGACGGCATCTGGAAGGGCTCGGCCACCATGACCGGCCCGGGCGGCGCGCATGAACTGGTGCAGACCGAGCGTGTGGGTCCGTTCCTGGACGGCGCCGTTCGCGTCGTGGAAGGTCGCGGCTACGAGGCGGACGGGACGTTGGCGTTCAACGCGTTCGGCGTCATTTCCTATGACCCGGCCAAGAGCGCCTACACCATGCGGTCGCACGCGCAGGGCAACACCGGCGACTTCCCGGTCACCCTGACGGCGGACGGCTTCAGCTGGGAGATCCCCGCCGGCCCGATGACGATCCGGTACCAGGCCGTGGTCAAGGACGGCATCTGGACCGAGACCGGGGACCGGGTCATGCCCGGGAAGGACCCGGTGCGGTTCATCGAGATGCGGTTGACCCGTGTCGGGACCACGGACTGGCCGGCGGCCGGGGCTGTCACGCCCTGAGCGTTGCCGGCTCCCTGCTTCTGGTTCACGGCGGCATTCCGCTGTGAACGGTGACATAACTTGTTGACCGATAATCAATTGAACGATTGTACCGCATTATCTATCGCCCATACATAATACTAAATATAGTCAACAAAACTGACGAAATATCAATATCTATGAAATGGAGACCCAGGTGCGTCCTGCCATGATGCAGAGCCATGCCATGTCGAGGGTGACGTGAGGATCGGGTCCCTCGGCCACATGTACATCGGGCCCACCACGAGCCCGTACAGCCGGACGTCGTCCACGGCGTCGAGCTCCGCGCGTTCGCGCGCCGCCGAAGATCTCTCCCTGCAGAACCTGGGGAAGTTCCTCTACGACATGCGCACGGTCCTGGACCGAACGCAGAAGAGCATCGACGGCGCGAGCCACAGCTGGCACCGCCGCGCCATCGACCTCGCCGCGACGCATACGCTCCAGCTCAACGCCACGGCGAGCGCCGCAACCCTCCGCTCGAGCGGCGCGATCGGCGGCGCGCCCAACTCGTTCACGCCGACCGACCCGACGTGGAACGCCGCGTCGCGTTCGCAGGTGACGATCGGCGGCGCCTACGACGGCTCGAACGGTGACCAGACGCTGACGTTGCGCGCCACGCAGGGCGGCGTGATCGGCGAGGACGAGCTGGTGTTCGCCGTGCTCGACCAGAACGGCGACACGCTCGAGCAGCTCACCGTCGCGGGCAGCTATGCCGCCGGCGAGGACATCACGCTGGCCAACGGGCTGACGATGCAGCTGGGCAGCGGTCTCGTCGGCGTCGGCGCGGAGTTCACCGTGGCGGTCGCGTACGCGTCGACGGATCCCTCCAGTTCCTTCGATCCCGCCGCGCCGTCGTGGTCGCTGACGCCGCGACCGGCATCCACGTTCGGCGGCGCCTATGACGGATCGAACGGCACGCAGCAGCTGACCTTCCGCGTCAGCAGCGGCGGCACGGTCGGTGTCGACAACCTGGTCATCGACGTGCTCGACCAGAACGGCGACCAGCTCGAACAACTCAGCGTGGACGGCGCCTACACCCCCGGCGACGCCATCACGCTGGCCAACGGCGTGACGCTGGGGCTCGCCGCAGGCTATCTGGGCAACGGCGACACATTCGCGATGGATGTCTCCAGCACCCCCGGCGCGACCGAGCGCACGTTCACGCCCGGCACGCCGGCGTGGTCGTCGGGCTCCACGACAGAGGCCACCATCGGCGGCGCCTACGACGGCTCGAACGGCAGCCAGACGCTGACCTTCCGCGTGGCGACCGCGGGCGAGGTCGGGACCGACGCCCTGGTGATCGAGGTGCTCGACGCCAACGGCGACCCGCTGCAACAGATCGACATCGCCGCCGACTACGTCGCCGGTGACGCCATCACGCTGAACAACGGACTGACCATCAGCCTCGGCGCCGGTACCGCCCTCGAGGGAGACACGTTCACCGTGGATGTGTCCGAGACGACCGGACCGGCGCAGAACGCGTTCACGCCCGTGGGCAGCGACTGGACGCCGGCCGCGCGGTCCGCCGCGACGATCGGCGGCGCCTACGACGGAACCTGGGGCAGCCAGCAACTGACCCTGCGCGCGACGGCGGGCGGCATAGCCGGTTCGAGCGACCTGCAGTTCGACGTGCTCGATGCCAACGGCGAGGTGCTGACGCAGTTCACCGTGGCTGCGGGCTACACGCCGGGCGACGAGATCGCGCTCGGCGGCGGGCTGACGCTGGCCCTGGGCGCCGGGGCGGTGGGCGTGGGCGATGCGTTCACGCTCGACGTCGCGTTCAACGCCGGCGGTGTGCAGAGCTCGGCCACGCCGGACACCACCGGCTGGAACACCGGGTCCAGCCCCACGGCGACGATCGGCGGGCAGTACGACGGCTCGAACGGGTCGCAGGACCTGACGCTGCGCGTCGCACAAGGTGGCGACATCGGGTCAGGCGAGGTCCTCATCGACGTCCTCGACGCAAACGGCGACGTGCTGGAACAACTGACCGTCGCCGCCGACTACTCGCCCGGGGCCGAGATCGCCCTCGCCAACGGCCTGACGCTCAGCCTCACGGCCGGCCAGGCCACCGTCGGCGACACGTTCGGCGTCACGGTCGGCACGAGCGCGTCGGTCGACGCCGACGCCGCCTTCGACGGCAGCCCCGCCTGGCTGCAGGAGGCGACCATCGCCGACGGCTCGTTCGAGATCAACGGCGTGGCCATCGACGTCTACGCCACGGACTCGCTCAACGCGGTGCTCGAGCGCATCAACGCCGCCGACGCCGGCGTCACGGCGTCCTTCAACGCCGCCACCAGCCGCATCGTCCTCACCAGCACGACCGCAGGCGGCGACGGCGACATCCAGGTGGCCAACGACACCAGCGGGTTCCTGGCCGCGACGCAACTGGACGACGCGACGCTGCAGGCCGGCGCCGCCAGCGACTTCGCCGCGTCGATGGACCAGGTTTCGGTGTTGTCGGACATCGGCAGCGGGACGATCAGCGTCAACGGGACCGCGATCGCCATCGACGTCAGCGCGGACTCGCTCAACGACATCCGCGCCAGGCTGTCCGCCATCGGCGTCACGCTCGACTACGATGCCGACGGCGAACGCTTCACGCTGCACGGCAGCGGCAGTGTCACGCTCGACGACGGCGACACGGGATTCTTCGCCGCCCTGGGGATCGAAGCCGGCGAGCACGAGGACCAGACCCTGGGCTTCGGCGCCCCGGACGACATCACGAAGGCACTCGGCGAATTCAAGCGCACCTGGAACGAGCAGTTCGCCGGCAGCTTCGATGGCACGGCCGCCACCCAGTCCGCGCGCCTGAACTCGATGCTGCGCGCCTCGGTGCAGCGCTACTTCACCGATGCCGGCATCGCCGCCAGCGACGATGTCCTGCGCACCGACTTCGGGCTCACCCTGCGTTTCCGCCTCGACGGCGGGCTGGAGGTCGCCATCGACGAGGACACGCTCGCCGGCGCCATGCGCAAGGACTCCCAACGCATCCAGGACTTCCTCGTCGGCCAGGGCGAGAAGGCCGGCCTGCTCGACCTGTTCGACGCGAGCGTGCGCTCGACGAACGCCGGCGTCAGCGCGGTGCTCGGGGTGCGCGGCCTGTCCATCGTCAACACCTACGCCTGAACCGGCAGGGTCCTTGACGCCGCTGCCGGACCGTGCCTAGTATCAGCCCTCGCCGCCGCCCGCTCTATCGCGCTGATTTTGACCGGGCGATTTCCGCTCGAACGCCGCCCTGGCGACGCGCCGAGCCGCAGGAGGACGAACCCATGAAGAGCACCCGCTACGCCGCCATGCTGGCCGGCGCCTACGTCCTGCTCGCCAGCGTCTACATCATCCTCTCGGGCTACCTGGCCGCCGGCGCCTCGCACAGCGTCGAGGAACTGCGCCGCATCGAGACCATCAAGGGCGTGCTGTACGTCGCCGTGACATCGTTGCTGATCTTCGCCGGTGCCCGCTGGGCCATGAGCCGCATGGAGCGCGATGCGCAGGAACTGCTGCGCCGCGAACAGGCGCTCGTCGCCAACGAAGGCCGCGTCTTCGCCGGGTTGACCGCAGCCGCCATCGCCCACGACGCCAACAACGTGCTGACCGTGGCGCTGGCCGACATCGAGATGATGGAAGAGGATGGCAGCGGCAGCGAGGACCTGACGCGGATACACCACGCCGTCACGCGCATGGTAGGCCTGAACCAGCGGCTGCTGGACCTGGCGCAGGCCTACGTTTTGCGCGAGGGCGCTCCGCTCGACGCGCTCGAGGCGACGCAGGAAGTGCTGGTCGTGATGCGCTCCCAGCCGGACATGCGTCGCTGCCGGGTGTCCTGCGTCGGCGATGCCGGTGTCGTCGTCGCCGCCAGCCCGGTGCTGATGCACCAACTGGTGGGCAACCTCGTGCTCAATGCCGCGCAGGCGGCCGGCGACAATGGCGTCATCGAGGTGCGCGTGCGCGCCGACGCCGGGCACGCCGTGATCGAAGTGCACGACAACGGCCCCGGAGTGCCCGCGGACCGGCGCGCCGACCTGTTCACGTCGCTGGCGACGACCAAGCCGGGCGGCAACGGGCTCGGGCTGTTCTCGGTGAAGGCGTGCGCCAACGGGCTCGGTGGCCAGGTCGAGGTGGGCGATTCGCCGCTGGGCGGTGCGCTGTTCCGCATCCGGTTGCCGCTGGCGGCGTCACGCAACTGAACAGCGCCCATCAATGGGCGATTTTTTCGCGACACACTGATATATCCACCGACCTCCATCAATATGTGATACTTTTCCTCCAGATTGCCCTTGCGCCGAAACGTGCCTCTTGCGGCGCGATCCCCACCCATCAGGAGTCACCATGCGTCACCAAACGCGGTTGTTCGCTTTTCTGTCCCTCGTCCTCCTGTTCGCGATCCTGCCCGGCGCGGCTGCCGCTTCCGGCGACCTCGCGATCTTTGCCCAGGGCGCCACCCAGGGCGTTATCCAGGGCGCGTCGACGGCCCGGGCCCACGAGAACTGGATCGACGTGTTCAGCTTCTCGCACGGTGTGTCGGTGCCCACCGGCGCCGGCGGCGCTCCCACCGGCCCGGCCGTCACATCGCCGCTGTCGGTCATGGGGAAGTTCGACCGCTCCACGATCAAGCTGTTCCGCGCCCAGGCGAACCAGGAGTTGTTCACGACCCTGAAGATGGAATGGATCGATGCCGGCACGGGCGAGATCCTGTTCCGCTACGAACTGGCCAATGCGCGCCTCATCGACGCCCAGGAATCCGGAAGCAGCGGCGGCGACAACGCACCGATCATCAGCATGTCCTTCAACTACTCGGCGATCACCATCACCGACGTGGTGCAGGGCACCACCATGACCTACAACTGGAATCCCGCCTCGGCCGCGACGCCGCCCGAGTCGCTGGCCAAGGGCATCCTGCTGAAGCCGGCGCCGAACCCGACGTACGGCCAGACGGAATTCCGTTTCTCGCTGCCGGCCGACAGCAATGCGACGCTCGAGCTCTTCGACGTGCGCGGCCGCCGCGTGCGCGAGGTGTACAACGGCATGACCTCGACCAAGGACACGGTCGCGGTCTGGGACGGCAACGATGAGCACGGCATCCGCGTGGCGCAGGGCATCTACATCGCGCGGTTGGTCTATCCCGGGAGGGAAGTCACGCAGCGGATCACGGTGCTGCGCTGAGGCTGGGCCGAGGCTGAACGCGGACCGGGCCCTGGTCAGGGGCCCGGTCCATTTTCGTGACGATCTCCGCGCGGGTTGCGCCGGTCAACTGTGCTACGATGCCGCGCACAACCAACGCCGGGAGAGACCAAGTCCCATGTTCCATGGCCCCAGGTTTGCGCGGCGGTTCGCCGCCCTGCTGCCCCTTGGCCTCGCCGCGACCGCTGCGGCGGCCACGGGCGCCGACACCTGCGGTCCCTCGCGAGCGCTTTCCGCCTATGCCCACAACGACTACCGCAACGCGCACCCCGTTGAGGACGCCCTCTCATTGGGCTACCTGGGCGTCGAGGCCGACGTCTTCTTCCGCGACGGCGTGTTCCTCCTGGCCCACGAACGCAAGGAGGTCCTGCCCGGCTTCGACCTCGAGTCCACGTACCTGCGCCCCCTGCTGGCCCGCGCACGGCAGTGCGGCCGGCTCCAGCCCGACCCGCGAACGTTCGTCATCACGATCGAGGACAAGGCGCCCACGGCCGAGAGTCGCGCGGCGATGGCGACGCTGCTCGAGCGCTACCGGGGATTGCTGGGCGATGCCGCAGGGGCGCCGACGGCAGCGTTCATCCTGGTCGACGAGTCCGCCACGCCTGCCTCCGTCCCGGAGGAACTGAAGCGCGTGGCCGGCCTGCAATGGCGCGTGAGCCGCGGACATCCGGCCCCGCCGGTCGCTGATGCGCACGCGTATGCCCTGCTGAGCATCGACTACGGGGAAGAGATCGAGTGGGACGGCGTGGGCGATCCGCCGCCCGACGTGTGCCGGCTGGTCGCGTCCGTGGTGGACGCCGCGCATCGCGCACCCGGCTGCCTGGTGCGCGTCCACCATGTGCCCGAGCGCCGGCGCATCTGGGAATACCTGCTCAAGGCAGGCGTCGACCGTATCGGCGTGACGGACCTGCAGCGGGGAGCCGCACTGCTGGCGCGCTAGGGCGTGTCGACCAGCAGCAGCCTGTTGTTGAGATACGACAGCAGCGAACCCGCGACATAGCACGCCAGGTCGAGCGGATCGAACGTCCCCAGGACGTTGTCGCCCGTCGCCAGCTTCAGGAGCCCCTGGATCAACTCCGCGGCACAGGCAATGACCAGCCACGCCGCGACGCTGGACCTGTTGATCGCGACCTGGGAGCGCCGCCGCAATGACGGGGCGACAGCCGCCGCGGTCGATGTGACCAGTTGCTGGTTCCTGACGCTGAACGTCGTCGACGCCAGGACGGCCACGAGCACGACATCGTACACGGTGCCCCGCAGCATGCCGTCGGTCCGGAACTTCAACACGAGTCCGGCCACGGAGCCGCCGAGCGTCAGGGCGTAGAAGAGGATGTGCTTCAAGGCTCCCGGCTCGCCAGGTACGCAGCCAGCGCGATCATGTCGTCGATGGTCAGGTTGGCCACCACCGGTTCCATCTGGTCGGCCATCTCGCCGCGGCGCGCCTTCACCTTGAAATCGTACAGCTGGCGCACCATGTAGGTCGGCGACCGTCCCACGATCGGCGGAATGTCATCCATGCCCTTCAGGTCCTCGCCGTGGCAGGTCGCGCACGACATCGCCGACTCGCCGCCCGTCCTCGCCAGCATCTCGCCGCGGGCCAGGCTGCCCGGCGGCACGTAGGCGACGAAGCGGGCGTGCGGATCGCGCGCCTCGAACTGCTCGAGGTCCTCGGGCACCTCGACGATGCGCCTGCCCAGAGGCTCGGTGGCCTTGCCCGGCGCCACCGCCATCAGCCAGCCGGCCTGCACCAGCTTCGGCGGCCGTGCGGTCTCGACGACGCGGATGTGCGGCGTCGGCTTGATCGCCGAGAAGTAGTCCGCCGCCGCCTCGATCTCTGCGTCGGTGAGCGCCTTGGACGTCGCCATCATCAAGTCGGTCGGCAGGCGGTCCTTGACCGCGGACGTTCGTGCGCCGCTGCGGTATTCCCGCAACTGCCGCACGATGTAGGCCCGGGGCAGGCCGGCGATGTTCGCGTTCTCGGGCCCGCCCGTGCCGGTCGCCCGGTGGCAAAACCCGCAGGCCATCACGTCCGGCCGGCGTCCGCGGCCCACCACGGCGGGCATCGCCGGGTGCTCCTGCGGGTGCCAGTCGGGCGCCAGAAACGAGTCGCGCAGCTGCGACACCTTGTAGCGCACGGTGCTGCCCGGCACGTGCCGCGGCACGCCGTCGTCAGGGGGCAGCTTGTAGCCGGGGGGCTTGACCAGGTACGCCCAGGCCGGTGCGCCTTCGGGGGCGGGCGCGGACGGGGCCTGCGCCGCTGCCGTCGACAGACCAATCATCATCACCGTAGCGCCCAACGCCGCCGCTCTCTTCAGGAACATGGCCATCCAACCTCCGGACGATTCCCCGACGCGCTCCCATGTCGCCGTCAGGGTAGGCATCCACCGGCCGAACGGCCAGCACTCTCCTGCCCTGGCGCCGGGACCACCACTTGCGCCGGCGCAAGTGCCCCGCGGCGCCCCGGTCCTTCACCATGTCTCTGCCCGGAAAGAGGGGTGAACCTGCTTTTGTGTTGCCGCCGGCCGCCGGCGTGGAGTTCACTGGGACGCGAACCATCGGCACGAAGGAGCCCGCATTGACGCCACACGCCTGGATCCGCGAATTTCCCGCAGCGGTCACCGTCTGCGACCCCACGGGCATCATCCTGGAGATGAACAATCGCGCGCTGGAGACGTTCGCGAGCGACGGCGGCGCCGACCTGATCGGGCGCAACGTGCTCGAGTGCCACCCGGAGCCCTCGCGGACGCAACTGGCGGCCATGCTGGCCGAGCGGGCGCCGAACTCCTACACGATCGAGAAGAACGGCGTGCACAAGCTCATCCACCAGTCGCCCTGGTTCGAGAATGGCGAGTACCGCGGCTTCGTCGAGCTGTCGCTGGTGATCCCGGCGACGCTGCCGCACCGCGTCAGGGGCTGACGCGCCTCAGGGACAAACCGCGCCCAGCGAACGCGCCAGCATGGGGATGTCGGACAGGTCGACGGCCCCATCGGCGTGCAGGTCGGCCGCGAACGCATAGGCGCCGTTGAACGCCGCCGCGAACAGCGGCACGTCGGCCAGCGACACCACACGATCGCCGTTCAGGTCCGGGCTGTTGAAATGCAGGTCCAGCGCGGGCATGCCGGGCACCGGGGCGCCCATGATCACGATCGTGCACGGCCCCTGGCTGTGCCCGCCCGCGCGCAGCGGCTGCGACCAGTGCGTGACGCCGTTCACGTCGGTGTCGGCATCGGCAATGGTGCCCCCGGCACACGCCACGAAGCCGCCGCCCAGGACCTCCAGCCAGATGTCCTCGCGCGGGAAGTGCGCGATGACGCCGCACGGGCCGCCTATCGTCAGTTCGATCGTCGCGTCAACCACTGCGCCGCCGGGCCGGCGCGCCCCGCCAAACGCCGCACCGGTGCCGTCCGGGACCACGAGAAGCGTCGCCGATCCGCCGAGCGCCGCGCTCCAGACGACAAAGCTGTAGGAAAGATCAGGCAGGCCCGTCACCGGGTCGTTGGGATCGCAATCCGCGACGGCCGCTGAGCCCGGCACCGCGAGCAGCATTGCGACCAGCACTGAACGCCACATGTCGCCCCCCTTCCCCTCGACACTACCTCACCAGGTTGAGCTTTACGCTCACCTCACCGGCCCCATCGCCGCCCAGGTCCAAACGGCACACGTAGGTGCCGCTGGCCGCAGCCTGCCCGGAGTCATCCATTCCGTCCCATGTGAAGCGATGCGAACCCGCCTCCAGCGATCCGCCGGCCAGATCCCGCACGCGCCGCCCGGACAGGTCAAAGATCGCCAACCGCGCCGCTCCTGTCGCCGCCTCCAGTGTAAACGAGATCTCGACGCGCGGGTTGAACGGGTTCGGCGCGGCCGTCAGCACCGGCAGGCCGCGGCCCGGCACATCGCCGGCGCCCGCGACATAGTCGGGCAGCAGCCCGGCCACATCCGCCAGCGTCGCCGCATCGGCGCGCGCGATCTGCGTGGCGATCGGCGCCGTGGCGGCGATCGAACTCCAGGTGTCGTTCGTCCGGTGGTACGGAGCGTACGAGTCGTAGTCGTAGTCGATCGACAGGAAGGCGGCGATGCCGGCATCCTGGAACGGCACGTGGTCGCTGCCGAAGCTGTAGTAGTCCTTCTGCCTGCCGATGTCGGTGAAGGTGTCGACGTTCGTCGCCATGATCGACATCAGCCATTCCCACGCCGTCTCGCCCTCGATGCGCATGGCGTAGTTCGCGCTGTAGTAGGCAACCATGTCGTGGAGGATGGCGCCGACGATGTTCCGCCCCTGCGCCACCGCCGTGCTCACGAAGCGCTGGCTGCCGATCAGGCCCTGCTCCTCGGCGTCGAACAGCACGAACTGGATGGAGCGCTCGAAATCGCGGCCGGCCGAGATGCGCGCCAGTTCCATGACCAACGCAGTGCCCGAGCCGTTGTCTTCGGCGCCGGGGGCGCTGGTCGAGGTGCTCTGGGAGGTCGAGTCGTAGTGTCCGCCCACGACGACGTACTCCGACGGCGTCACGGTACCCAGCTTGGTGGCGACCACGTTGCGGCAGGCGGAACCGCCCTGCGTGAACGACTCGAACGTGACCGTATAGCCCAGCGCCGTCAGCTTCGAGGCCAGGTAGTCCGCCGCCAGCGTGTGCTTGGCCGAGCTGATGTGGCGGTTGTTCACCGACTGCAACGAGCCGTTGTACCAGAAGATGGCGGCGCCGCTGATCTCCTGGATCGTCTGGAAGATCGCCGGTTGGCTGATCTTGTCGACGAACGCCGTCTTGAGGGCCAGGTCCTTGTCCGACCGCGGCGCCACGATGGCGGGCTTCACGCGGTCCCAACCGGCGGGCGGCGCCTCGAGCGGCAGGCGCTCGCGGCACAGGTCCAGGTTCGCGAACGCGTCGCCGTTCGCGGGCGGCACCTCGACCACGAGGCACGAACCGGCGTCGAGATGGATGTGCGCCACGCCCTCGAGCAGCGCCCGCGCCCCGGCCATCTCCTCGCGATGGCCCTTTGCGCGCAGCAGGTACCACTCAGAACCGCTCGCCACCGGCGTGAACGCCGTGCCGAAACGGTTGGCGGCGCCGGGCGCCAGTCGGTCGACGACCAGCAGGCCGCCGGGCAGTTCACGCGCAAGCACCGAGAGATCGGGATTGCCGGACAGCACGTCCCGGCGTGCGGCGCCGGGCAGGAAGGCGATGCCGGCGGCAGAAGCGGCGGCCGGCAGGAGCAGAGAACCGATCACAGCAGAGGACACGATCAGGCGGCGAAGCATGGACGACGAAGACATGAAGATTCCCCCGGAAAACGGGAAGCCGCCGCCCGTTGAGTGGCCGGCGGCTCCCGATGGTTGCACTTGCCAATCTCTGCACTTGCGAGTTGACGGAGCAGGTGTCCCGGCCGTGAAGCCGGGACACCGCTCCGGGTCGAAGGACTACTTGACCAGCATCATCTTGCCCGACGCGGTCCTCTGGTCGGTGTCGATCCGATAGTAGTAGGTGCCGCTGGCCACCCGACGACCCGAGTCGTCCGTGCCGTCCCACTGGTACGAGTGGGTGGCGCGGACCAGGTTGTCGTCCACCAGCGTGCGCACCACGCGACCACTCAGGTCGTACACCCGCAGCGCCACGCGGCCATTCTGCGGCAGGTCGAACTTGATGGTCGTCAGCGGATTGAACGGGTTCGGGTAGTTGCCGTAGAGCGCGAAGGCCATCGGCAGCGAGCCGGTACCCACGCGGTACTGGATCTCGTCACTGACGAACACTTCCGCGCCGCCGCGGACCAGGCCCACGCTGTAGAACAGGATCGTGCCCTCGGCGAAGTTCGCGGACGCGTCCGTGAACTCGACGCGGCCGTCCCGGCCCGTCAACGGGTCGGCGTTCAGGCGCGTCCGCGAGCCGATCTCGGCCCGACGGTACACGTTGAAGCCGTCCGCCACGCCCGGCGCGAAGGTCCAGCTCAGCTGCGGCCGGCCACCGTTCTGCGCGACCGTCAGGTCGGGCATCTCGTTGGCCACGACGATGTTCGCGACCTTCGTGTTCAGGCACCAGTTGTTCAGCATGCCGGAGTCGCCGCTGGCGGCGTCGCGCACGTGCAACGTCCACAGGCCGATCGGCAGCTGTCCGCTGAAGTCGCCCAGTGCGCCCGGTCCGTCGACGTTCGTATCGACGCCGTAATGCGCGACGATGTTGTCCGTCGAACTGCCGGTCCGGTTGTGCAGGCGAACGGTGGTCCCCTTCGGCGAGGTCAACTCGACGATGAGGTCACCCTTCCAGGTGTGCGTGATGTTCACCGAGCAGGTCAGGCTGACCAGGATGTCACCGCTGGTGACCAGGACCTGGCTGTTGATGCCGGTGGTGTTGTTGTCGGGAATCGCCAGCGCCGGGCTCGCGCAATACGAGACGCTCACGATCGCGTCCAGCCCGAAGTCGACGTTGGTCGCATGCTGTCCGGCGGCCAGCGTGACCGTCTGGGGCGCCGAACCGAAACCGGCCAGGGTCGCCGTCACGGTGTACGTGTTGGCGTAGAGGCCGGTCATGGTGTAGCGGCCGTCAGGACCGGTCAGCGCGGTGAAGTTGCCGGGGTTGGCCGTGATCAGGACGCCGGCGTTCGAGCCGCCGACCACCGTGCACTCGCCCGAGATGCTGGCGGTGCCGCCGACTTCGGGAGTGGTCAGGTACAGCGCCACGTTCTGCAGCAGCTTCGCGGCCTCGGCCTGGTTGGCGAGCACCGCGAAGTTGAACGCGAAGCCGACGATCTGCGCGCTGGCGGGATCGGGGTTGTTATCGAACACCGAGACGCCGGCGGCTGCCGGGTAGTTCGTGGTGCCCAGCACGGCGTAGGCGCCGCCCGACACCGTGTAAGCGTCCTCGTCACCGTAGCCGGTGTAGCCGATGGCCAACGGCGCGGTGACCGCGAACGGCGTGGTCAGGATCGGATGGGCCGCCTGGCCCGCCGCGACGACCAGGGCTCCGGCATTGTCGGAGTTCCAGGCCGAACCGTGCACGACGCCGGTCTTGAACGTCGGGTAGCCGGGCGAGCTGATCACGTCATATGCGACCTCGCCGCCCTCGAACAGCAGCTTGCCGCCCGCCGCCACGTAGGCTTCGAGCGCCGCGCGGTAGGTCGCGCTGGCGACCGGGCCGGTGTTGGCGCCCGACGACGAGATGATGAAGCTGTAGGTCGGCCACGTGGCGGGGTCGCTCGTGGCGGCCGCCTCCTGGGTGACCACCCAGCCCGCGGTCGTCAGCATCGTCGCCATCGCGTTCGCGGACGCGCCCTTGCTTTCGGGCGTCCGCTGGTGCGCCGGCAGCTCAGCCTTGCCGTCGTCGTACTTGACGTCATCCTTGGCCACAAGGTCGTCGTTGATGATCAGCACGACACCCAGCGCATCGATGATGGCGAAGGTGTGCGGGCCGCTCGTCGTCGTGTTGGACAGGCTGCTGCCGTCCACGGCGACGATGGAGTAGGTGAACGTATCACCGGCGGTCAGGCTGGCCGCCGCTTCGGGGAACGCCACCGAGTAGGCGTTGCTGCCCAAGTCCGTCATCGCCAGCGGCGTCTGCGACACGCCGTTGATCGAGTAGTTGACCGTCGCCGACGAGATCGCGCCGTTGTCGGTGATCGTCGCGTTGACGACCGCCGGCCACACCAGCAGCGGCTTGTCGGTGATCGCCGTGTGCGCGATCACGGGCGCCTGCGAGTCCGGCCCCACGAAGAAGCTGAACACGCCGGCCGGAGCCGTCGAAGGCAGCGACGCCACGATGCCCATGGCGTCGGTGACCGTCAGGTAGTACTCCACCGTGCCGATGGCGCCGGGACCGGGCAGGGCGCCGCCCCACTGGTCGAAGCCGCCGGTCGGGTTCAGCACGACCTCGGTGAAGGCGCCCGCGCTGCCGTAGCGGTAGAACAGCTTCACCGCGTCGGCCGCGACGATCGGGCTGGTGTGCGTGATGGTCGTTACGATGCTGTACGGGCCGACGAGGTTCTCGGTGTCCCCCTGCGGCGTGTGCGCGAAGTTCAGCAGGTACGAGGGCCCGATGCCCCGGCCGCCGAACGCCTGGTAGATGTAGCCGATGTGCGAACCGGCGTACAGGGCCTGGTCCGCGGCCACGACGCCGTCGGCGTAGTCCTGGAAGGTCGCGCTCGGGCCGGTGTAGAACATGGCTTCGACGACCAGCTGGTCACCCACGGTCGGGCCGACCAGGTTGCGCAGGTCCCACCACGCGGCCGAGATGATCTCACCGTCGGAGTGCACCTGGTTGACGATGTCCTCGGGATAGTGCTTGGCGGTATCCGTACGGCGCAGGAAGGGCGGCGGTCCCGGATTGTAGGACGTTCCATCCCACTCGCCGACCAGGGCATTGTTGCCCAGGGCCGCGCCCAGGTAGTCGCCGAAGCCTTCGCTGATGGCGCCGGACTCGCCCGAGTAGACGAAGCCCGGGACGATCTCGTTGTGGATCGCATGACCGTACTCGTGCACGACGATCTCGCCGTCGTCCGAGTCATCGACGCCGCCGTCACCGTAGCGGATGCGGTCCTGCGCCGGGCTGTAGTCGGAGTTGTCGTCCTCGCCCTGGTGGACGTAGACGTTGGTCACGCGGTTGCGGGCATTGAGGATGCCCAGCGAACGCATGTACTCCTGCCAGCCGTTGATGTGGTAGTACGCGTTCACTTCCTGGAAGTGGCCGTTCACCGGCGTTGCGCTGTACTGATAGACGAGCGAGGGCTCGTTGGCCCGGGCGGCGTCGGTGTTGAAGACCTCGACCCAGCTGCCGGCCAGCAGGCCCGAGCCGCTCAGGTTGGTCAGGCTGACCGCGTCACGCACGCCGTCAAGGCCGGCGTTGCCGTCCCGCCAGGCGTAACGCTCGGCGTGGTTGTTCAGGGGATTGGCGATGAACACATAGCCGGTGCCCGTGGCATTCGCGCTCTTGGAATTGCGCGCATCCGGCACCATCGACGCGGTCGGCTGGCTCAGGCTCGCCGGCTTCTTCTCGGGCTTGATGCAGATCAGCAGGTCGCGGCGGGAGACTTCCGCGCCGGACGCCGCGTCGACCAGGATTTCCCAGTCGCCGTACGGAGCGTAGCTGGCGGTCACGGTGCGCCAGACCAGGCGAGCCTGGCCGCCGTCGATCCGGATGGCCAGTTCGGCTTCCGGCTCGGTGCGCGTGGCGCCGTCGCCGCCGATCAGGCGCTGCGCCGAGGCCAACGCGGCCGCACGATCCAGCGACGCGCGGTTCTTGAGCGAGAAGTCGACGCTGCCCAGGTCGTTGGTCACGAACAGGACCTGGCCGTCGCGCGTCAGGTGCGTCACGACGTAGGCGCCGAGGATGGGCACGCCGTCGACGGCGCCCTGCATCCACACGTGCTCGCCGGTCGTCGAGTGGTTGACCCGCAGCAACTGGAGGGTCACCGCGCCGACCTGCACGCTGCCGGCCTTGTTCGCGGCGGGCGAGCCGAACAGGACCTCAGAATTCTGGGTGACGAACTGTGCGGCGATTTCCGCCGGGGTGCCGGCATTCGGCACACGATGGTCGTTGACGAGCTTGCTGACGCTGCCGTCCGCATGGCGAAGGACGGTCAGCCCGAGATCCTGGTTGTTTGTCATGCCGAGCGCCGTGTAATCCGGCGTGGCGGCGAGCGACGTGACTGCGAACAGGCACATGATCGCCAGACAAGTGATCATTCTTCGAAGGGTCATGATGTCAGCCTCCCCCGGGGTCGGCATGGCGCCGGTCCCCGCTGAATACGTGCTAATCCCTGTCGGTACCGTAGCACTATTTGAGGGTTGATCTCAATCGCCGAATTGATCGCGAGGGGAATAGGCATGCGGTGTGTGGCTGACATCCGGCCACTTGATGCGCGACGACAACGCGATCGTGACCGATTCGTGACTGGTCGGCGCGCGGTCGTGCACGAGGTGCGAAAACCATTGTAAATGCGCGGTTTTCCGTCAGTTGTACCCGAACAGCGGCGGGAACCCGGCCGGGTCGCCGTCAGCGCCCGTCCCCATCCGCCGGATACCGCACCCCGCACTGCGCCCGCACGGCGTCCATCGTGCGCATGATCGCCAGGCTCTCGTGCCACGGCATCACCGGCGACTCGATGCGCCCGGCGCGGATCAGGTCCATGAACGCCTCGGCCTCGGGCGTGTACCCGTCGCCGCGGGCCGGCAGGTCGAAGATCTCTTCGTCGCCATCGCCCACCCGCACGCCGATGCGCGTGCCGGCCCACCACGGGAAAAGGATCCGGATGCGGCCCTTCGTCCCCAGGATGTGCGCCTCACGCGGCGTGTCCACGCGCAGCGAGGCCGACAGCACCGCCAGTTCGCCGCGCGCGTGGCGCAGGATAACGGCGATCTCCTCGTCCACGCCCGTGGCGCCGAGGTTGGCGGTCGCCTGGATGTCGACGGGGTCGCCGCAGAGCATCGAGGCCAGCGTCAACGGATAGATGCCCACGTCCAGCAGCGCCCCGCCGGCCAGGTCCGGCGCGAACAGGCGGCTGTCGGGGTCGAAGGTGGCGCGAAAGCCGAAGTCGGCGGTGATCATCCGGACCTCGCCGATGTGCCCGGCGGCGACCATCTCGCGCACGCGGACGATCGACGGCAGGAACCGGGTCCACACGGCCTCCATCAGGGCCAAGTTGGCGGCGCGCGCGGCGTCGATCATGCGCCCGGCCTGGGCGGCATTGACGGCGAGCGGCTTCTCGCACAGCACGTGCTTGCCGTGCGCCAGGCAGAGCAGCGTGTGCTCCTCGTGGCCGGAGTGCGGCGTGCCGATGTAGACGGCATCGACCAGCGGGTCGGCGGCCAGGGCCTCATAGCCGGCATGCGCGTGCAGCGGCGCAATGCCGAAGTCGCGGGCGAAGGCGGCCGCGCGCGCGGCGTCGCGCGAACCGACGGCGGCCAGCTCGGCGCCCTCGGCCTCGCGCAGCGCCGCGGCGAACTTGCGAGAGATGCGCCCCGGCCCGAGGATGCCCCACCGGATAACCTGCATGGTTTCGTCGCCTTTCTGGCTGCCCGCGAGTGATCGTGATCGACGCGTTGTTTCAGGTCGGCACTTTGTTTCAGGTCGACACTCTGATTCATGTCGACATTCTGTTTCATGTCGACGAACGGGCCCGGTTTGCGCAAGTTGTTGCTCGTGCGTGTGCGGGGCGTCAGCCCCCCGCGTATACTAGGTTATCCTGCGAAGACGTCAACGTCACGGCCGCACGTCCCGGGAGTCACCATGCTGGACCTGAGCTACCTGAACCTGACCAACCTCGAAAACGTGTACCACAACCTGGCGACGCCCGCGCTCGTCGAGGAAGCGGTCCGCCGCCGCGAGGGCCACCTCTCGCACCTGGGTCCCCTGGTCACGCGCACCGGCCAGTACACCGGTCGTTCGGCCAACGACAAGTTCGTGGTCAAGTCGGCCGGCAGCGAAGGCAAGGTCTGGTGGGGCAAGCACAACAAGCCGTACGAAGCCGAACTCTTCGACGCCATGCTGCGCCGCCTGCAGGCCTACCTGCAGGGCCGCACGGTGTTCGTGCAGGACGCCTACAGCGGCGCCGACCCCGACTACCGCATCCGCGTGCGCGTCATCACCGAGACCGCCTGGCACAACATGTTCGTGCGCAACATGTTCATCCGCGAATTCGACCAGGCCACGCTCGAGAAGTGGGACGCCGACTTCACCGTGCTGCACTGCCCGAACTTCCAGGCCATTCCCGAGCTGGACCACACCAACAGCGAGGCGTTCATCCTGGTCGACTTCGACCGGAAGTACGTCATCATCGGCGGCACCAGCTACGCGGGTGAAATCAAGAAGTCGATCTTCACGGTGATGAACTACCTGCTGCCCCAGCGCGGCGTGCTGACCATGCACTGCTCGGCGAACCAGGGACCCGCGGGCGACGTCGCCCTGTTCTTCGGCCTGTCGGGCACCGGCAAGACCACCCTGTCCAGCGAGGCGGACCGCGCCCTGATCGGCGACGACGAGCACGGCTGGTCCGACCGCGGCGTCTTCAACCTCGAGGGCGGCTGCTACGCCAAGGTCATCCGGCTGGACGAGCAGGCCGAGCCCGAGATCTACGAGACCACGCGCCAGTTCGGCACCATCCTCGAGAACGTCGCCATGGACATGAAGTCGCGCCGCACCGACCTGGACGATGCGACCATGGCCGAGAACACCCGCGCCAGCTACCCGTTGACGCACCTGCCGAACGTCGTGCGCAGCGGCGCCGCGGGCCATCCGCAGAACATCGTCATGCTGACCGCCGACGCCTTCGGGGTGATGCCGCCGGTGTCGAAGCTGACGCCCGACATGGCGATGTACCACTTCCTCAGCGGCTACACCGCCCGCATCGCCGGCACCGAGCGCGGCGTGACCGAACCGGCCGCCACGTTCAGCGCCTGCTTCGGCGCGCCGTTCATGGCCCTGCACCCGACGGTGTACGCGGAACTGCTGGGCCGGAAGATCGCCGAGCACAAGTCGGCCTGCTGGCTGGTCAACACCGGCTGGACCGGCGGCCCGTACGGCACCGGGCGCCGCATCAGCATCCAGCACACGCGCGCCATGATCCGTGCCGCGTTCAACGGCGAACTCGACAAGGCCGGTTACGAAGCGGACCCCGTGTTCGGCGTGCTGGTGCCGCGGTCGTGCCCCGACGTGCCGCAGGAAGTGCTGCGTCCGCGCGACACCTGGCAGGACAAGGCGGCCTACGACGCGCAGGCGCGCCACGTGGCCGGGCTGTTCAACGAGAATTTCAAGGCGTTCGCGTCGGTGGCAAGCGATGGCGTGAAGGCGGCGGCGCCGGTCGTCCTGGGCTAGGCGGGTTGCTGGAGCGGCGGCGGCGGCGACAGCGCCCGCCGCCGCACTCCGGCAGCAAGGGCTAGTCGTCCACCGAGAACCCGATCTTCACCGTGACCTGCCACTCGGAGACCTTCTCCTTGTCGATGCGGCCGCGCGTCTCCACGACCTCGAACCAGCGCATGTTGCGCACCGTCTTGCCGGCGTGGTCGACGGCGCGGCTCACGGCCTCCTCGATCGAGTTCGGGGATGTGCCGGTGATCTCGATCTTCTTGTAGATGCGGTCCGACATGGCTTCATGCTCCTTCGATTCGACGTGATGTACCCGCTCACCAGTCTTGTCATCTCGCCAGGATCATCTTCCTGGCGCTCAGCCCGTCCGGCGCGGCGAGCCGCGCCACATAGACGCCGCTCGGCAATTCATGTTCATCCGCCGACCGGCCATCCCAGTTGACGACGTGCTCGCCGGCGGCGACGCGCTCCCGGACCAGGGTGCGCACACAGCGCCCGGCCAGGTCGTGCACCGTCAGCGTCACATTGCCGCTCTCCCCCACTGCGTAGCGGATGCTCGTCCCGGGATTGAACGGGTTCGGCGTGTTCTGCCCCAGCCACGAACGGGATGCCGGCGGCGGGCCCTCCCCGCTCAACGGCGCCTCGATGCGCAGGGCGCGGCCGCCGCCATGGTCGAGGATGTAGAGCTCGCCGGCGGCGTCCTGCCCGAACGACGAGATCGACGTGTACCCGCCCGGCGGCGTGAGCGAACCCGTCAGTTCGGTGACCGCGCCGAGCCCGCCGGCCGCCGTCCACTTCAGTCCCAAAATCTGGCGGCTGCAGTAGTCGGCGAACAGGTAGGTGCCCTGCAGCGACGGGATCGCAGCGCCCCGGTACACGTAGCCGCCGGAGATGGAGCACCGGTACGGCGTGCCGCCGTGCGTGTACTGGTGCACCGGCAAAGTCAGCGACCCGCTGTTGCACCCGGTGGCCGGGTTGTAGCAGGCATTGCCCTCCATCAACCGCCACCCGTAGTTCAGCCCCGCGGCGCCGGCCGGCGCCACATCGATCTCTTCGATCAGGTCCTGGCCCACGTCGGCGATGTAGAGGTCGCCGGTCAGCCGGTCGAACGAGAAGCACCACGGATTGCGCAGCCCGAGCGCCCAGATCTCGTCGCGCGGCGGCGAGGCCAAAAACGGGTTGCCCGCCGCCGCCACGTAGCCCGGTCCCGAGACATCCAGCCTGAGCAATTTGCCGAGCAGCGTCTGGCCATCCTGCGCCCGGTTGCCCGGGTCGCCGCCGCTGCCGCCGTCCCCGAGCCCGAAGTAGAGCATGCCGTCGGGCCCGAACTCGAGGTGGCCGCCGTTGTGGTTGGCGTAGGGCTGGCCGATGGTCAGCAGCGTGTCGGCGCTGGCGGCGACGGCGCGGTCCGGGTTCGCGCCCGCGAGATAGCGCACGAGTCGCGTGTTGCCGGACAGATCAGTGTAGTCGACGTAGAATCGTTTGCTGGTCGCGTAGTCGGGCGGAAAGGCCAGCCCGAGCAGCCCGCGCTCGCCGCCGCTGGTGATGCCACCGACCAGGTCGAGGAAGACACCGCGGTCGCCGCCGTCATGGTCGAAGACGCGAATCTTCCCGGTTTTCTGGACGATGAACAACCGGTTGTCGCCGGGCGGGGCCACCAGGCGCACCGGCTGGTCGAGTCCCGTGACCACGACCCGCGTCGACAACTGGGCCGACGCCGACGTCACGCACGCGAGCAGCATGGCGATGGCGCACAGCGGGGCGATGCACGACGAGGGCACGAAGCAGAGAATCCGGGCGCGACTTCGCGTACCGACGAACGGAAATTGACGGTGCAGAATCGAGGGCATGGCAAACCTCGCGGGTCCCGGCGACGCATAGCAGAGGGTTGCCACATGCTAGGCTGGATTCGCCCGTGCGGCCATGCGGACACCCGCACAATCCTAGCGGGCCTCGAGGTACTCCATCCGCAGCCCGCCTTCGTCCGACACGCCCCGGGCGATCGCACGATCCCCGACCTCGAGCCCATGGAACACCTGCATGACGCGCCTCACGGTGGCCAACGTCTGTTCGTCGGGCGGCGGGTAGGTGAAGATCGACGGCAGGTAGGCGCGCTTGACCATGCCGCCTACGAACCGGCCTTGGCCTCGGCCGACGACGCGGCAGCATCCGCGCCGCCGAACAGGTCGTGCGGCGGCACGCGGTAGGTGTCCTGGAGCAGCACGACCACGGCCACGACATAGGCCACGAAGCAAAGGACGATGGCCACCTGCGCCTTCGATGTCTTCTGGATCTCCTGCCGGTCCTTGACGTCGCACACCTCGCCGGGGCAGTACTGCGCCTTCTCCCGGTAGATCAGCGCGTACACCTTGCAACCGATGCAGACGCCGAACGACGTCTCGCAGAACAGGAACACCAGGCAGGCCAGGCAGATCAGGCCCGTGATCGGGCTGTACGTGTTGGCCACCACCGCCAGCGCGAACATGACCGACGCCAGCACGACGCCGATGATCCAGGCGAACTTCTTCGCCGCGGCGCCGACGTACTCGGGCGTCTGCTTCCGCACGATGAGGCGACCGAGGATCAGGAAGGGCGCGTAGCGCGGGCTCAACAGGACGCGGATCAGCATATCGGTCAGGAAGATCGTGACGGTGTACTTCAGCAGGAGGAAGTTGTGTTTGAGCACCGCGGTCATGATCGCGACGAACATCAGGACGAAGAGCAGGCCGGCGGCGGCCCGGATCTCGCGCTCATTGAGGACGGGGATCGTGTAGCCGGCGACTTTTTCGCCGAATCCCAGCGAACGGCCACTGCTGCTGCTGCCGTCTCGTGACATGTAGGCATTCCTCTCGGGTTCCGGTCCGGGATGTGTTCGGCCGCGGGATGATAGTGCCGGTATCGGGTTTCGTCCAGCGCACCAGGGTCTGGCCGCAGACTGACCTGACCCCCTAGATCCAGCCCAAGCCGAATGGTGGAATCGCCCCGACGGGCAGGGGCGGTTCAGCTGAGCTGGCAAGTCAAGCGCCCGGGCATGCAGAAGCCCCGCCACTCCAACGAGCAGCGGGGCCTCATACAAGCATCAACCCGCAGGCTGACCCTGCCTTAAACGACTACCACCGGCTCCCGCCGCCGCCCGAGCCGCCACGGCTGCCGCCGCCGTAGCCGCCGCCGCCGCCGCCGCCGCCACCGGCGCCACGGGGCTTGTCCTCGGCCTGGTTCACGCGCAGCGCGCGGCCGCCCAGCTCCTTGCCGTCGAGGGCCTGGATGGCGCCGGAAATCGCGTCGTCATCCATCTCGATGAAGCCGAAGCCACGCGGGCGACCGGTCTCGCGGTCGTTGATCAGCGCCACCGAGTGAACGGTGCCATGCTGACCGAACAGCTGCTTGAGTTCGTCTTCGGTCGCGGTGAAGGGCAGGTTACCGATGTACAGTTTCTTCAAAACGTTCGCTCCAAGTGCGGGCGTTCCCGCTTAACCAAGCACTCGGGGTGGCCGGAGTATTCCAGCCGATCCGTCGCGCTTCAAAAATGGCCGGGGCGCCTGTGCGGCGCCATCGGCCCCATCCCCCGACGGTCGGGGGAATCTCGTGGCCTGCGTTGCGCGCGAGCGCGGACATCCGCAATCGTAACGCGTCGCTTTGCAGGCACATAAAAAGACCCTCGTGCCACCAGGGCCGAGGGCCTCAGTAAACTTCGTGCTCGTCGATTCCCGTGCAGACGAGGATGGCCCCCGTAAGCAGCACCCGGATCGAACTCATCCTGAGCGCACCACAAGATAACATGAACAATGGCTTTTAGCCACAGAGATCGTGTATCTGACTAGTGGGAAACCACTTAACAGGCGCGAACACGCGGCCGGACTTCCCGGCCTGAATATTCCGGGCTGCTCAGGGACTCCTCATCCAGGTACGGTTGTACCCTATGAGGTGTCTGCAGAACCGGGGGAAGTCCAATCAAGTCACACGCCTCCAACGCGCCCCACGTCCGCGACCATCCAACACTACGAGGCCTTCATCCCGCATCGCGACCAATTCCCGTTTGATCGTTGGCAAGCTGACGCCGGGGCATTGGGCTTTGATGTCCGCCAAGGCGAACGGACCGACCATTCGCGCGACCGCTTCACGGACGAGCATGGCCCTGCTGCCGCCTCCGCGGTTCAATTCGCCCACACGCTCGGTGAATTCGGCGTAGGCCCGCAGCAGAACACCCCAGAAGTAGTCCAGCCAGGGGTGCGGATCGTGGCGACCGTCATGCCATTGACGCGAGCTTCGCGCGAGTGCCTCGTAGTATGTCTCCTTCGATTCCTCGATGACACGCTCGAGGCTGATGTACCTGCCGACTTGGTGACCCATTCGGTAGAGCAGAAGCAGCGTCAGCAACCGCGACACACGACCGTTGCCGTCGGCAAAGGGGTGGATGCACAGGAAGTCGAGAACGGCTAGGGGCGCCACCACCAGACCGGGACGTTCTTCCGCATACAGCGCACGGCGCAGACCGGATGCCAGGTCATCCATGGCCTGAGGCGTGGCCACGGCCGGCACGGGCTTGAATCGTACGCACAACACACCAGTGGGATCGCGCTCGACGATTTCGTTGTCCACCATCTTCCAGTTGCCGCCGGGCTGCGGCAGGTAGCGATACATGACCGCGTGGAGTTGGCGGATGACGTTTGCCGTCATGTCCATGTCGGCGGCCGAATCATGGATCAGGGCCAGAACATCGCGATATCCCGCGATCTCCTGTTCCGACCGGTTGTCCGGCGTGGTGTGTTCGATCACGATGCCCTGGATGCGCTTGCGGGGCGCCCGGATGCCCTCTATCCGGTTGGACGACTCGGCCGATTCGACCTGGGCAATCCTGCGCATCGTCTTGAGCACTTCCGGCAGGCGGTCAGCATAGAGAGCCTGTTTGCCTTGGTATTCGCCGATGCGATTCAGCGTCTCGAGCTGCAGTGCCGAGAACTGCAGGCCGTCGAGGTAACCTGGCGTCAGGGAATGCATGAGGGCTCCTTCCAGCGTCGCCGGATTGGCTCACTTCGTCTTTTTGGGATCATTTTGCATCAACTTGAGCCATTTGTCGAATGCTTTGGCTCATTTCACTGTCGTAGCGCAGCCGATTTCGTCCGAAGTGCAACGCTGATGCACAATGGACGCGTCACGTGCTATATTGTTGTATACCTTGCTTTTATCTCTCGACCGGGGACGAATGGAATCGAAAGCACGGCCATATTGAAAATCGGCCGCGTTTGGTGTTAACTAAATACCCTACAATCAATTAACTTCACTTTCGATTCGCTTTCTCATTGCCGCAGCGATCCGTGCGTCGTTGTACGCCGCCGGAGTGGATGCGGCGGCCGCATAGATCAACTCGCAATTATCCAGAACGGCTGGGTCCCCGCACGGTCCCATCCTCGAACCCCGCGGTCACACCTTCCCGGTCCAGAGCCGACTCAACGGCACGGCGAAGAGGCCCTCCCCGAACGGAATGGAGACCTCTCCATCGTACAGCACGACACCGGCCGTGAAGCGGCTGCCGACGGCTTCCCGCAACTTCTTCAAGCCCCGGAAATCCTTCGCCACGACGGTTCCGGACAGCTTGACTTCGATCCCCGCGATCTGTCGTCCGGCGCGTTCGAGAACGGCATCGACTTCGGCGCCCTCCTTGTCGCGGAAATGATGGAACTGGATCCGCTCCTGAGACCAGCCGGCCTGCCGCCTGAGTTCCTGGACCACCCAGGTCTCGAGCAGGTGACCGAGCAAGGGCCGGTCTTCGCGAAGCGCCGCGGCTGAGTGGTTCAAGACAGCGCAGGCGACGCCCGTGTCTCCCACGTGGAGCTTCGGCGTCTTGATCAGGCGGCTGAGGCGGTTGCTGTGCCAGGCAGGCAACCGCTGGATCAGGAAGACCTGCTCGAGCAGCGTCACGTAGTCGCCGATCGTCGGCCTGCTCAGGCGGAACGGGCTGGCGAGCTCGGCCAGATTGAACAGTTGAGCGGTCTGGGCCGCCGCCAGCGCCATGATCTGAGGCAGGGCCTCGATCTCCCGGATGCGGGCGAGATCCTTGATATCGCGCTGGGCGATGGTCTCGACATACTCGCGATACCAATCGGTCCGCCTGCGCTCGTTCGTGCGGGATAGCGCGGCCGGGTAGCCTCCGGCAGCGACGATCTCCGCAATCCCATGACCGAGGCGTTCGGCCTGGTGCATCAAGCCCGCGCCGGCGAAGAGATCGTCGATGAACCCTGACCTCCGGCCCAGGATCTCACAGCGGGACAACGGATGCAGGCTGATGATCTCCATCCGTCCGGCAAGGGAGTCGGACACCCTGGGGATCATCAGGATGTTTGCCGAGCCGGTGAGGATGAAGCGCCCCGGCGTGCGGTCGCGATCGACCGCCAGCTTGATGGTCGAGAAGAGCTCCGGAACCCGCTGGACCTCGTCCAGAATGACCCGGTCCGGCAACCCGGCGATGAACCCGGCCGGATCGTCCTTCGCCGCCGAGCGGACGCCGACGTCATCGAAGCTGTAGTACGCGTATTCCTTCAGCTTGCCGACATGACGGGCCAGCGTGGTCTTCCCGCTCTGACGGGGACCGTGGATCAGGACGACCGGGGTGTCGGCCAGGGCTTCCTCGACACGGTCCTGAATGAACCTCGTGATGTAGGGCGGCTGGCTCACGTTCCTGCTCCGGATTGAAAGAGCGGCCAAATGAAAGGTTATTGCCTGGCCAATTGTAGATTTATTTGGCGTCCATTTGCAACCTTATATCGCGTCTGAATGAAAGTTGCTCCGGAGTCAGGTCAACAGACCAGTCGCACGATCGGACGCCATGCCGGTGATGAGTGCGTGATGGGGATGGGGTTTGGCATTAGCTCACCGGCAATCTCGTCCAAAATGCAGTTTCACTGCACATCAGCCGCAACATGCATTAACTAATTGCTAAACAACGAGTTATGTCTCGGCCGGATTCCCAGCCGACCGATAGACCTCCCATCGACTTGCGCCGGCGCAATTCCGCAAGCAACCATCATATTTAGCAATCACTTATCTCTAGGGCCCCACCCTGTGAAACAGAGATTCCGACCCCGCCCGGCGAAATCGCCCAATCCGTTGCCAGACTTGGGAATAAACGAATAGCCCGAGAGCTCTCGCCCCGGGCCACGTCGTTAACCGGAAGGTATGTCGAATTCCGCTGAAAAAGGATTGGCTCCCCAAGGGCTACCCTCCTCGAACCGCCTTCAGACCACTTGGGCGATTCCGGCGATCAGCGATGAGGCCTACCCACCCCAAACCACGCCCAGCGGAACCGCGTAGATGCGGTCGCCCATGGGGACCAATGTCTCCCCGTCGTACAGCAGCACACCGCAACAGAAGCGCTCGCCGGTAGCGTCGCGCAGGCGCTCAAGCCCGCGACGATCCGCATCGCGGAGAGTAGCGGCGGCCTTGACCTCGATGCCGACAATGCGGTTCGGGCCACGTTCCAGGACGATATCGACTTCCTGCTGGTCCTTGTCGCGGTAGTGGGAGAAGCGCACGTCGTGCTCCCAGCCGCTGGCCTGGCGGCGAAGTTCCTGGACGACGAAGGTCTCGAGCAATTGCCCCAGCAGCGTTCGGTCACGGCTCAGATCAGCGGCCTCGACACCGAGCAGCGCGCACGCCAGGCCCGTGTCGGTCATGTGGAGCTTCGGTGTCTTGACCAGGCGCTTCAGGCGATTGACATGCCAGGCCGGCAGTTCTTCCACGAGAAAGACATGGCGCAGCAGGGTCAGGTACTCCCGCACGGTCGTGCGGCTGACGCCGAACGGGCCGGCGATCTCGCTCACGTTGACCAGCCGTGCCGTCTGGCTCGCGGCCAGTTCCAGCAGGCGGGGCAGGATGTCGAGTCTCTGGATGCGCGCGAGATCACGGACATCCCGCTGGATGATCGCTTCCAGGTAATCGCGAACCCAGGCCCGTCGACCGCGTGCGGTGTCCCGTCGCACAGCCTCGGGAAATCCTCCCCTGACGATGAGATTGGCCAGCCGCGGCCCCAGCCGTTCGCTTTGGGTCACCTTGAAATCGGCAGCGAATATCCTGTGGAGGAACGTCGGCTGACGGTGGGCGATTTCCACTTCGCTCAGGGGATGGAGGCGAACGATCTGCATCCGGCCGGCGAGCGAATCGGCCACACTGGGAACGAACAGGGCGTTCGCCGAGCCCGTCAGCAGAAAGCGTCCGGACCGACGGTCGCGATCGACCGACTGCTTGATAGCAAGGAACAACTCGGGAACCCGCTGCACCTCATCGATGGTGACCGGGCCCTCGAGGTCGAGCACGAATCCGGCCGGGTCAGCCTGTACCGCGAGGAACGTTGCCGAGTCGTCCAGGGTCAGATACCGGCGGGCACCATCTGCGCCAAAGCTCCGTGCAAGTGTGGTCTTGCCGCACTGGCGGGGCCCGTGCAGCAGCACCACCGGGGAATCGGCGAGGGCCTCGCACAGGCGGGCCTGGACCAGACGGGGATGGAGGTTGGGTGTGTCCATGCGGCTGAGCATCAACCTTTTTGCGTCCAATTGCCAGATTAATTACGTCCAAGTGTCACAAGTTTCTTAACATATTGCCATGATTCGACAATAATCGTTTGTCCAACAGTAGCTTAAGACTCAAACGACACGCACCGTGGCCGATACCCAGGTCATGTTTACAACCCTCCTAGCCCTCCTGCGCGACCTCCTGCGCCCCCGCCACGATCTGCTCCTGGAAAACCTGGCCCTGCGCCAGCAGATCCTGGTCTTGCAACGCACCAACCCGAGGCCACCGTTCCGGAATCGCGACCGCGCGTTCTGGGTCGTGCTCCGCCAGTGGTGGACACCCACAAACGACAAAAACGACCCCGATCCGCATCAGGATCGAGGCCGCTGTTAACCTCTCGCGCGACGATTTCCAGGCTGGAGAGATTTGGCTGCTCGGGCAAGGCGCTCTTCGAACCAATTCCCTGGAATCCTACCGGCCTAGTTTTGCCGAAATCCCGGTGGCCACATCCTTGGCCAGGTTCAACGCCTGTTCGGCTTCCTCCCGGTCCACCTCGGGACTATCCCCGGGATATCGGACCTGAACGCCGTATACGGTCAAAATTTCGGCTAGGCGAAGCTCCTGAGCGAAATCGCCATCACGTCCCTCCAGGGAGTCCAGCAGTACGGCAATGTCGTGGGTTTTGCTGAACTCGACCTGCAAGGAAGTAAGCATGGCCTTGAGAAATTTCTCCACCGACTGCTGGCAGTGGAAGGCCACAATAGACCACAACTCCGCCCCGTGATCGAACAAAGCCTGTGCCGCGTTCAGGTCGTCCCCGGCCTTGTCCAGCCACTGGTTCGTCAACTCCCGGACAAGCTCATCACGTGAGGGCATAGAGCACCCTCCCGTATCGGTTGGCCGGATACGCGACACTGCCGATGATGTTCTTGGTTTCATCGAACCTGGCCGTGTCCATGACCAGGATATCGATCGGCCACCCCAGGCCCCGGAGCTGACTCCTGATCCGAACGCTCTCCTGCCGAGTGTTCCGAGGGGAATCCATCAGGACCAGCAGATCCAGATCGCTGTCGCGGTTCATGTCCCCGGTCGCGGCGGAACCGAACAGAATGATGCGATCCGGACTGGCGGCATCGCGAATCCGCCTGGTCACTTCATTCAGCACGGTTTCATCAACCTGGAGTTTCTGGCCGCTCACGAGTTCCTCCTTGCGTGACACATCATACCAAATATCACCTCCAGTGGGCTATTGCACCCATCAATCGATTCCAGTTAGAAATTAACAGGTCGAGATCGCTCTCGCCGGGCCGAAAGTCCCCGCGCAGTGCCGAACCGAACACGTCAAGGCGCGTGATGCGACAGCGCCGGCAGAAGTTCTCGATGGTCCCGCGGCGACGACAGTGCCGTCGCGCCGAGCCATAAGTGTCCCATTCCACAACGTGTTATGGCTTATGGCACGGCAGACGCAGCCGATATTTCCCCATGCTCAACCTCCTTATCGCCACCCTGCGCGACCTCCTGCGCCCAAGTCACGACCTGCTCCTGGAGAACCTGGCCTTGCGCCAGCAGATCCTGGTGCTGCAACGAACCAACCCGAAGCCGCCATTCCGGAACCGCGACCGCGCGTTCTGGGTCGTGCTCCGCCATCTGTGGGATGGGTGGCGCCGACCGCTGCGCCTGGTCCAACCCGAGACGGTGATCAAGTGGCACCGCAAGTCATGGCGGATGTGGTGGCGATGGAAGAGCAAGCCACTGCAGCAGCCGGGTCGGCCGCGCATTCCGTGGGAAGCCATCCTTCTGATTCGCCGGCTCTCGCGCGAGAATCCGATGTGGGGCGCGCCGCGCATCCATGGCGAGTTGATGAAGCTCGGGTACTTCCTGCACGAGTCCACCGTCGCACGCTACATGCTCAAGCGGCGCGGCCGGCCGACGCAGAACTGGAAGACGTTCCTGCGGAACCACCTGCACGAAACGGCGGCCATCGATTTCCTGACCGTGCCCACCGTGACGTTCCGCACGCTGTACGTCTTCGTGGTGCTGTCGCTGGATCGGCGGCGCATCGTGCATTTCAATGTGACGACGCATCCGACTGCCGAGTGGACGGCGCTTCAGATACGGCAAGCGTTCATGTTCGATGATGCACCGCGGTTCCTGCTGCGCGACCACGACAAGATTTACGGCGATGCCGTCGTGGCTGCTCTTGACGAGCTGGGCATCAAGCAGGTTGTGACCGCCGTGCGTTGCCCCTGGCAGAACGGGTATTGCGAGCGCGTCGTCGGCACGCTCAAGCGCGAATGCCTGAACCACATGATCGTGTTCAACGAGGCGCACGCGCGCCGCATCCTTCGCGGCTACCTCGAGTACTACCATGGATCGCGCACGCACCTTGGGCTCGACAAGGATGCGCCGGATGGGCGGGCTGTCGAACCGGTGGAATTGGGACCGGTGCAGCGGCGGCCGATGGTGGGCGGGCTTCATAGTCGGTATTACCGGGCTGCTGCGTAGCGATCAGTGAGCGGAGAACGATGCGACCACATCGGGCTGGGCCGGCGTCTGTCAGTTCATCGCGATGGGATGCTGCCGCCGGGGGAATGATCGTGCGATCTTCTGGATCTTACCTATCTGCGTGGCTTTTACCGGTTCAAATCCTGAAGAATGGACGATCAGTCTTGCCGTGGATGCGCCAAGCCTGTGATGAATGCGTGATGGATGAGGTTTTGCATAGGGTCAGGGGTCCGGTCGTAAACCCTGACTGTTCCCACCGACCCCCAAACTCTCCTCCCAAAACAGAGAATCCGACCCCACCCGGCGAAATCGCGCAATCCGTTGCCAGACTTGGGCATAAACGAAAAGCCCGAAAGCTCTCGCCCCGGGCCACGTCGTTAACCGGAAGGTATGTCGAATTCCGCTGAAAGAGGATTGGCTCCCCAAACGTTACCGTCATCGAACACAAAGCACCGGATCGGCCAGACGGGGAACTGCGGGCGAAAATCTAGCCCTTCACGATCTGGCCGTCAAGGATGCCGGGCC
>CAIWHK010000047.1 GCA_903912525.1 uncultured bacterium
CAGGCGCGAAGCGCCGAGGACTGTCCACGCCACACGTTTGTCTGGCGCCTTCGCTTCGCTCGGCTGGCGTTGTCGTTGAGGACATCGCGTGATAGGGTGGCCCTTCATCGTGAAGCTGGAGGCGGCGGAAAGTAAACAGGAGTGACGGATGAGTGGGAAGCGGCTGAAGGTGCTGGTCGACTTTGACGGGGTGTGGACGACCGTGGACGGGCAGGCCGCGGCGGTGGACGCGGCGCGCGGGGTGAAGCTGGCCGAGGCCAGCGGGATGCCGCTGGCGGACGTGCTGGCGTGCTGCGATGCCGTTTCGGAAGCGATCGCGGCCGAGCCGCTGCAGCACGGGTGGCGACTGGACGGGCGCATCACGGCGTACGCGGACGAGGATCCGTTTTTGCGGCACAACGCGACGGCCAGCGGCATCGGCATCCTGGCGGACCGGGGACACGCGGGGTGCCGCGCGCTGCAGCAGGCGCTGGCGGCGAACGGCCACACCGAACTCAGCGCACTGGGCTCGACCATCTTCATGGACGCCAGCCACGCCTACCTGGCCGACCACGGGCACGACCTGCTGCCGACGGCGCCGGCCGTGCTGCGGGCGCTGCTCGAGGTGGCCGATGTCGTCTTCTGCACCAATTTCACGCCCGACGCGGTGGCCCGCAGCTGGGTGCCACGCGGGTTCAGCTTCACCGGCCCCGACGCCACACCCGGCCTGGCCCTGCGCGGCGAGGCCCGCAAGCAGGTGCTGACGAACGACCCGGCGCGCCCGGTGCCGTTCGGCGAGCGTCCCGTCGCAGTCGACCGCTCGTTCTATCGCGCGGCGCTCGAGGCCGAGGCGCCCGACGTCGTGGTCGGCGACGTGTTCTCGCTGGACCTGGCCCTGCCGCTGACGATGCGGGCCGACGGCCATCCCACCTGCCGCCCGCTGTGCCTGCTGGCCCGCACGCGGTTCTCGCCGGCGTGGTCGCTGGGCATGGCCCGCGGCGGCGCCGTGCCGGGGTTGCGGATGCTCGAAACGCTGGATGACCTGGTGCCGCTGGTGCACGATCTCGCACAATCATCCCGCAAGGAGGGCTGACCATGCTGACGATCACGCCCGTCGCCTCGGAGTTCCTGCCCGCGAGCGCGCGGGACGCCCTGGTCGCCGCGTTTTCGGAGCGCTGGCGCGGCCTCGGCATCGGGCACCGCCTGGCCGCGGCCGGGCTGCCGGTGGCGCCGGGCGAGTTGCCGGTCCTGCTGATCCTGACCGGCGGCACCGAGCGCGCCGCCCTCGAGGCGCTCGGCGACGCAGCGTTGCCCGCGGTGCTGCTGGCCCACCCTTCGCAGAACTCGTTCCCTGCGTGCCTGGAGATCCTGGCGCGCCTGCAGCAGCTGGGCCGCCGCGGCGAGATCGTGTTCCTGGGCGACGGCCCGGACGGCGATCGCGCGCTGCAGGAAGTCGCCGCCGCCGCGCACGCCCGGGCGATCCTGGGCGGCCGGCGGCTGGGCTGCATCGGCGAGCCCTCGGACTGGCTGGTGGCGAGCATGCCTTCGGCGGCCGCGGTGAAGCAGGCCTGGGGCGTCGACCTGGTCGACGTGCCGCTGGCCGAGGTGATGGAGGCGATGAAGGCGGTGCCCGCGAACGCGCCGCAGGTGGCGGACCTGGTCACCGACCTGGTGGGCGCCGCCGACGCGGTTGTGGAACCCACATCGGCCGACCTGGTGGCCGCCGCCACGGTCCTGCTCGCCCTGCGCGAAGTATGCCGACGCCACGACCTGCAGGCCTGCACCGTGCGCTGCTTCGACCTGGTCACGCAGCTGCGCACGACCGGCTGTTACGCGCTCTCGCAATTGAACGACGAGGGCTTCATCGCCGGCTGTGAAGGTGACGTGCCCGCCGCGCTGACGATGATGTGGCTGCATGCGCTGGCCGGCGAGGTCCCGTTCGTGGCCAACCCGCAGCAGGTCGATGTGGCCAACAACCGCTTGTGGATCAGCCACTGCACCATCGGCCGCAGCCTGCTGGACGGCTACCGCGTGCGCTCGCATTTCGAGTCGGGGCTGGGCGTGGCCATCGAGGGTCGCCTGCCGCAGCAGCCGGTCACGATCGCGCGGGTCGGCGGCGTCGACCTTCGTTCGGTGCTGGTCACCAATGGCCGCATCGTGGCGGGCGGGGATTCGCCGGACCGCTGCCGCACGCAGCTCGAGATCGAGGTCGACGCGGACCTGGGCGAACTGCTGCGCCGGCCGCTGGGGAATCATCACGTGATGATCCGCGGGCACTGGGCCGGCGCGTTGGCGGCCTATGGGCGGCTGTTCCTCCAGTGTCCTGAGTCCGGAGTTCGCGCCTGAATTCGGTGGGACTGCGTGGTCCTGGCAAGGCGCGACGACGCCGGCGTACTTTGAGTACGTCAAGGAGGAGCAACGCCGCCAGGGCCGCGCAGGACCGCCGAATTCAGGCGCGAACTCCGGACTCAGGACACTAGCGCAGGAGCAGGCAGCGACGGCTGTCGCTCATGTCGCCCTGGCGCAGCCTCAGGATGTACGTCCCCGCCGGAAGCTGCTCGGCGTTCCACTCGAGGTTGTGCACGCCCGCCTCATAGCTGCCGACTTCGGTGTGCGCGACGCGCCGACCGGCGATGTCGTAGACATCCATCTCCACGGGACCGGACCTGCTCACGCTGAATTCGACCCGGGTGCGCCCCTGGAACGGGTTGGCGTAGGTGTTGACAATGGCGATCCCCTGGCCCGGCGCCACGATATCGCCGGGGACCGGGCTCGCATCCACGGGAATGGCAGCCGCAACGGCATTCGCCAGCTTCGTCCAATTCGCCGCCGTGTCACGCAGGCCCACCCGCGCCTGCTCGACATGGACGAACCGGCCGGTCGCCGAGATCGCCGGGGTGCCGCACGGCTCCGAGCTGCCGTTCAGCAGGCGGCCCTGGGTGTTGTTCGTGGCCCAGAGGTCGCTGGCGCCCGGGTTCAGGTGGACGACGGCGGCGTCCAGGGTGCCGTCGATCGCCTCGATGGCCGCGGCGACCGAAGCCGCATAGTCCGTCCCGGTGGGCCGCGAGATGGTGCCGTTGCTGATCACAAGGTCGGGGTCACCGGTGCCCTGGGCGAAGCCATGGGCCTGCACGATGATCAGCGACGGGTCGTTGTCGAGCAACGCCTCGGTCGTGACCTGGTAGGTCGAATCCACCACGTGGGCCATGTCCGAGTAGCGGTAGGCTTCGTAGCCGTCGCTGCAGGCCGAGGTCGTGCCGTCGCACGGGGTATACGACGTGCCGTTGCAGCGATGCGTTCCCGAGATGAAGAACGCGCGCGCCGACGTCGTCCGGTACATGCGGATGCCTTGGTAGCCGGTGTTCGAGTCGTAGATGGGATGCGGGCTCTGGATCACCAGATGCTGCCGCTTCGGGGCCGTGTTGAAGACAAAGGTGCCCCAATACCGGGAAGTGGCCCCGGGGACCCTCTCCAGCACGACGTGGACAGGGTTGGGGATGATCGCCGTGTCGGTCCAGATCACGACCTGGTAGCTCTTGGTCAGCGCGTCTGTGTGGGCCAGGGCATACTCGCCGGCCAGGATGTGGTCGACGATCTCGCGCCACAACTGGCGTGATGACAGGGCCGGCTGCAGGTAGTCCCCGCCGCCGACCGCCGTCGGCATGGTACCGATGATGGCGTCGATATGGGTCGCCAGGTCCCCGCTCTGGTAGACCTGGGCGTTGGTCCCCGTGGCCGCGAGCAGGAACAGCAGTGTGCCGATCACGACGCCGTACTTCTTCACAACGGTCTCCTTGCCGGGGCGGCGCTGGCCCGCCGTTGTCGTGATCGCCGGGCGCGGCCGTCGAGGGCCGCCGCCCGGCGATCTCCATGTTGCCGATCCTGCACGCTACTTGAGCAGGACCATCTTGCGGACCAGGCTGGCGCCGTCCGCATCGAGCCGGTAGAAGTAGGTCCCGCTGGCGACCGGGTTGCCGTCGTCGTCCTGGCCCGTCCACACCTCGGCGTGCGTCCCGGCCGTCATCGCGCCGTCGACCAGCCGCGCCACCTGCCGGCCGGAGACGTCGAAGATGCCCAGGACCACGTGCCCGGCGCGCGGCAGGCTGAACTCGATCTTTGTCTGCGGGTTGAACGGGTTGGGCAGGTTCTGCGCCAGGCGCAGCGGCGACCGCTGGATCTCGATCGCCGCGGTCTCGAACAGCACCCAGGCCGAATCGCCGTCCTGGACCTCGACCCGGTAGCGATAGCTGGCGCCCGGCTCGCCGGTCGCGTCGCTGATCGCGAAGGAGTTGGCGCCGGTGGCGACGACGGCTGCTCCCAGAAGCAGCGTCTGCCCGCCGGCGCCGGTCGCACGATAGACCACGAAGTTCGCCGGGTCGGCCGGCCAGTTCGTGCTCCACGTGACGTCCACGATCGAACCGCGCAGGACCGCTGCCGCATTGGCCAGCAGGTTGGCCACGACACCCTAGGCGCCGAGCGTCAACTGCGTGCAGGAGGACAGGCCCGCGGCCGATACGGTGTTCGCCGTGTCATCGAGCAGCGAGCCGACCTGCGCCCAGCCGCCGCCCTGGCCGGTGAACATGACGAGCGCGGGCTCCGGAATGCCGTTCAGCTCCGACTCGTCGTAGTGGAACACCGCGGTCGCATCCAGGCCGCTGTTGTTCGCGGCCGTGACGTCGAACAGGCGCAGGATGCCGTCGGACGCCGACTTGGCAGGAGCGGCCAGCGTCGTGCGCACGACGTCCGTCAGGCCCGGGGCAGCGCCGGCCGCCGTCAGGTCCAGCCCGATGCCGCCGAACGATTCGGCCGCCGACTGGGCCACCGTCCGCGACGCGCGGACCGTGCCGATGACCGTCATGCCCGGCGACTCGACCAGCGTCGCGCCGGCGCCCAGCGTCACACCGTAGGCGCCTGTCGTCAGGTCGCTGCCCGAGATCGCGCAAGCGCCGCCGACCAGCAGGTCCGCGTTCAGCGCGACGCCCTGGTCACCCGAAAGCGTGAAGTTGCGCAGCACGCCCGCCGCTGCCGGGACTTCCGGCCCCGTCGTCACGGCTGCCGCGGTGCTCGAATAGCGCAGGTCGACCTGGCCGGCGAAGGCAGGCGCAGCCGCCAGCGTACCGGTCGCGCGCTGGATCAGCGCACCGTCGGCCATCGTCAGCACCGCATTGGCGTTGCTGTTGTCCAGCAGGCCGGTGGTCAGGTACAGGACCTTGCCGACCGTCAGCGTCTGCGGCGCCGCCGCCGTCAGCTGCAGGGTCGCCCCCGTGTCGACCTTGAGCGTGTCGCTGATGGCAAAGCTCCCGGTCAGGTCCCAGACCTTGGCGAATCCCGGTTCCAGGCTGATCTCGAGGCCGGCGTAGTTCATGCCGGTGACCGTCTGGGCGGAACCTTCGCGCGAATAGCGCACGGTGCCGTTGTTCGTGAACGCCGTCGGGAAGATCGTCGTCGTCGACTTCGTATCGAACAGGCCGCCGACGTCAAGCGTCACCACGGCGCTCGTTCCCCAGATGTCCGACGTCGTGTAGTGCTCCAGTTCGCCGCCGGACTTGAGGCGCAGGGCGCCGCAATCGAACAGCTTGGGCGACATGCTGGTGCTGGTGATGATCTTGCCGCCGCTCTCGACGTCGATACCGGCCAGCGTGATCTTGTTGGTGCTCGAGTTCATGAACGTGGCCTTGCCGTACACCGTGAACTTGCCGACGGGGTACTGGGTCACGGGCGAAGCGAGGCTGCCACTGCGGATGTGGTGGGCGCCGCTGCCGACCAGGATGAACTCGCCGCCGCTGCGGATCGTCACGTTGGGCAGGTTGGACTGGCTGGTGCTGGTGCTGGTGTAGGCGCCGCTCGAGGCGAAGCGCCCCTCGATGTCGTCGTCGCCGGCCAGTTCGAAGGTGCCGTTGACGATCTCGAGGCTGTTCTGGATGCCCAGCCGCATGTTGGTGCCGCCGGTCGTCACCTTGCCGCCGTCCTTGTCGATGATGACGTCGCGGAACGAGGTCGAGCCGCCGGAGGTGCTCCAGCCGCGCAGGGTCTGCACGGCCGGACCGGCGAACTTGATGGTGGCGCTTGTGGCCGACCAGCCCGCCGAAAACGCGATGTGCGACGTGCTGAACAGCGTGAAGTCGCCGTACACCGTCAGCAGGCTGCTGGCGTTCATCTTGATCAGGCCGGTCGCGGCGCCGAAGGTCACGCTCTTGCACGTGGCCGTCTGGGTGTCGACCGTGATCGTGTGGCCGGCGGCGATCAGGACGTCGTCGGCGCTCGTCGGCGCCTGGCCGCCGACCCACGTCGCGCCCGTGGCCCAACTGCCGCTGGCCGCGGACGTGATCAGGGCCTGGGCTGCCACCGGCAATGTCGCCAGAAGCAGCACCAGCATCGTCACGAATGTTCTCTTCATCTTCGTTTCCTCCGAGCTCGCTGACCTTGGACGTGATGCAGCCCCAGGGGCCATGTTTGTGTCTACCTCGCCAGGATCATCTTCCGCGACTGCACGGCGCCGTCGGCGGCCAGCCGGCAGAAGTACACGCCGGAGGCCACGGACCGCCCGGCGTCGTCACGGCCCTGCCACACCAGGTCGTGGCGGCCGCTGTTCATCGTCCCGGACGCCAGCTTCTGCACCAGCTGGCCGCGCACGTCGTAGATCGCCACCTCGACGGGACCCGTCTTCGCCAGGTCGAACGTCACGTGGGTGGTCGGGTTGAACGGGTTGGGGAACAGCGAGACGAAGCCGGTGTGCGCGGCGACAACGTCGCCGCCGACGCCGCTGACGTAGCCGGCGCGCAGCGTCAGGCGGGCCAGCGAGGCCTGTCCGGGAACCGTCATGCTGTTGGCTGCCTCGTCCAGCACGCCGGTCACCTTGGTCCACGTCGTGCCGGCGGCCGGGGCCGTGAACGGATTCAGCGCGGACTCGGCCGTGCCGGCCAGTTCGGACTCGTCGTAGTGGAAGACCACCGTGGCGTTCAGCCCGGCGTTGTTCGCCGCCGCGACGGAGAAGGAACGCTCGATGCTGCTGGTGCCGTTGACGTCCTGCGCCGACCCGGTGGTCCGCGTCACGGTCGTCACGCCGGGGGCCGCGCCGGCCGCCGTCAGGTCCAGCCCGATGCCGCCGAAGGTCTCGGCCGCCGACTGCGCCACCGTCCGCGTGGCCCGCACGGTGCCCAGCACCGTCGTGCCCGCCGACTCGACCAGCGTGGCGCCGGAGCCCAGCGTCACGCCGTAGGCGCCGGTGGTCAGGTCGCTGCCCGAGATCGTGCACGCGCCGCCGACCAGGAGGTCCGAACCCAGCGTCACGCCCTGGTCGCCCGAGAGCGTGAAGTTGCGCAGCACGCCCGCCGCCGCCGGCACTTCCGGCCCGGTCGTCACGGACGCCGCGGTGCTCGAGTAGCGCAGGTCGACCTGGCCGGCGAACGCGGGCGCCGCCGACAGGCCGCCGACCGCGCGCTGGATCAGGGCGCCGTCAGCCAGCGTCAGCACCGCGTTGGGATTGGTGTTGTTCAGCTGGCCGGTCGTCAGGTAGAGGAACCTGCCGACCGTCAGGGTCTGCGGCGCCGCCGCCGTCAAGTTCAGGGTCGCGGTGTTGTCGATCTTCAGCGTGTCGCTGACGGCGAAGTTGCCGGTCAGGTCGAGGATCTTGACGTTGTCGACATCGAAGCTGATCTCGAGGTTCGTGTAGTTCATGGCCACGACCGACTGGTCCGTCAGCCCGTCGCGCGAGTAGCGCACCGTGCCGTTGTTGACGAAGCTCACCGGGAACAGCGTCGAGGCGGACTTCGTGTCGATCAGGCCGCCGGCGTCCAGCGTCATGGTCGCGCTGGCGCCCCAGATGTCGGACGTGGTGTAGTTTTCCAGCTCGCCGCCCGACTTGATGCGCACCGGGCCGCAGTCGAACTCGCCGCCGCCCATCTCCACGCTGGTGATGATCTTGCCGCCGCTCTCGACGTCGATGCCCGAGAACGTCATCCGGAAGGTGCTGGCGTCGACGAACGTGGCCTTGCCGTAGACGGTGAACCTGCCGATGGGCAGGTGGGTCGCGGTCGCCGAGGTGTAGCCGCTGCGGATGTGGTGGGCGCCGTCGCCGTCGACCATCGAGAACTCGGCGCCGGCGCGGACCGTCACGTTCGGCAGGGCCGCGTTGGTGAAGATGCCGCTCGAGGCCCAGCGGCCCTCGAGGTCGTCCTGCGCCGCGAGTTCGAAGATTCCCGCAACGATGTCCAGGCTGTTCTGGATGCCCAGGCGCATGCCAGTGCCGTCGGTGGTCACCATGCCGCCGGACTTGTCGACGATCACGTCGCGGAGGGACGTCGAGCCGCCGGTGGCGCTCCAGCCCCGCAGGGTCTGCACTTCCGGTCCGGTGAACTTGATGAAGGCATTGGTCGCCGACCAGCCCGCCGAGAACGCGATCTGCGTGTTGCTGAACAGCGTGATGTCTCCGTACACCGAAAGCAGCGCGTTCGGGTTCATGTCGATCAGCGCGTTGACGCCGCCGAAGGCGATGCTGTGGCAGACGGCCGTGCCGTCATCGACCGAGACGGTGTGCCCGGCCCCGATCAGGACGTCGTCAGTGGCCGTCGGGGGCACGCCGCCCGACCAGGTGGCGCCGACGGTCCAGCTGCCGCTGGCCACGGACGTGATCTGGGCGCTGGCGACCAACGGCAGGGCCATCGACGCGAGCAGGCAGAACAGGGTGATAGCGATCTTTCTCATCTTCCCCAACCTCCGGCGGACAGTCCCCCAAGGGACACCTTCAATGCGTCTGCGACCTTGCTCCACGTGACACGGGCTGTGCAGAAATCCTAGTCCGCCAGGCCCAGTTGAATCCGCGCATTCATCAACAAAAGGACCGCGCCTGGCAATGATAACACCCATCCACAATGTGCCCGAAACAATTGTTAATCCTTCAACAATTGTCCTGATTGCCGGCAGCGACCCTCGAATCCCGGTCAAAAGCAAGCTGGCGACCTCTGCCCGGACCTGGATTCTCGTCAGTAGGGATTACAATCTCCGTGCCAGCGCTAGTTGTTCATTCTTCACAAGTTAGGGAGTGATGTCAGGGGTTTATGGGCGGAATCGTCACAGTGCCGGTGTGCGATTACTGCACGCGATTTCACTCCGGAAGGGGCGCCTCGCTTCCGGCGCGGACCGGCCTTCCGGCCCACGGTGCGGCGCCTGTTTGGGGGCACAAGGGCGGCAGTCGCCGGCGACCGGGCCCGCGACAAAAGAAACCGCCCACCCGTCTGGCGACGGATGGGCGGCACCGTCGGCGCAGGCCGGCGGACGTTTGCGAAGGCCCCTACCGCACCAGAAGCATCTTCCTGACCAGGCTCCGACCCTCGGTCGTCATCCGGTAGAAGTACGTGCCGCTGGCGACCGGGCAGCCGGCGCGGTCCTGGCCGTTCCACTTCTCGATGTGGGCGCCCGCGCCCTGCACACCGTCCACCAGCCGGACGACCAGGCGACCGGCGATGTCGTAGACGTCGAGGGTCACGCGCCCGGTTGCCGGAACGCTGTAGGCGATGGTCGTCATGGGATTGAACGGGTTGGGGTGGTTCTGGTCGAGGCTGAGCACCGGCCGCGGGATCTGCACGGGCTCGGTCTCGAACAACGTCCAGGTGCGGTCCGCGCGCTTCACGTCCACGCGGTACGTGCATGTGGTGCCCGGCACGCCGGCGGCGTCGACGATCCGGTAGCCGGAGTCGCCCGTCGCGACGACGGCGCTGCCCAGAAGCACGGGCGTCCGGGTCGCGCCGTCGAGGCGGTAGACCTGGAAGTCCGCGACGGGGATCGCCTCGGACAGGAACCACGAGATGTTGATCGACGCGCCCGCCGCCTGGACCTCGCTCGACCTGAGCAGGGAGGCGACGACGCCGTCGGCGCCCAGGACCAGCCGCGAGAACGCGTTGATGCCCGCGCTGGTGACCGTGTTGACGGGCGGGGCCGCCACCGAAGGCAGCGACGTCCAGCCGGGGCCGTTGGCGGCGTACATCACGAGCGAACCCTCGTTGATGCCGTTCAGTTCGGTCTCGTCGTAGTGGAAGACCACGGTGGCGTCCAGGCCGGCGTTGTTGGCCGGGTCGACCTGGAAGAAGCGCGTGATGCCGTCGTTGGCGCCCTTTTCCACGCTGGCGCCCGTGGTCCGCACGACCTGCGTCGCGCCCGGGGCCGCGCCGGCGGCGAGGATCTCCAGGCCGATGCCGCCGAAGGCCTCGTTCACCGACTGGCCCACGGCCCGGGTCGCAGCCACGGTCCCGATCACGGTGGCGCCCGGCGCCTCGACCAGGCTCGCGCCCGACCCGAGGGTCAGGACATGGCTGCCGGTGAAGATGCCGCTGCCGGCGGTCGTGCAGACGCCGCCGACCGTGATGTCCGTCGCCAGGTCCACGCCGCGGTCACCGGACACCGTGAAGTTGCGCAGCACACCCGCGACACCGGGCATTTCCAGGCCCGTGGCCACGCGCGCCACGGTGCTGGTGTAGTCCACGTCGACCGCGCCCACGAACGCCGGGGCCCTGGTGATCGCGCCGGTGGCCACCGCGATGGTGCTGCCGTTGGCCATCGCCAGCGTCACGTCCGGGTCGCTGTGATCGACAGCACCCGAGGTCAGCCGCAGTTTGCCGCCGATGGTCAGCGTGCGGGCGACGTCGGCTGCGACGACCAGCTGCGCGGAGTAGCAGTTGTTGATCTCGCCGCTGACCGTGCGGTCGGCGCCCAGCGTCCAGATCTTGCGCGCCCCCGCGGTCGAGTTCCGCAATTCCAGGTTGCGGTAGTTCATGTCGAACACGACCTGGTCGCTGCTGGCGCGGCTGTAGACGAACGTGCCCTGATTCACGGTCAGCGCGGGATACAAGGGCGCCGAACTGTTGGCCTCGATGGTCCCGCCGTCCAGCAGCGAGAGCTGGTTCGGCGTCGTCACGTTGGTGAACCAGTAGTTGGAGTTCAGCGAGTTGACGAAGGTGCCGCCCGACTTGATCGTGACGACGCCCGGGTTGAAGCAGTTGACGCCCATGTTGCCGCCGGCGCTGTAGTACGGCACCTGCAGCAGCCCGCCGGCCTCGACGTCGATGCCGCCGAAGTTGACGCGGTTCGTGGTCGACGAGGCGAGGTAGGCCTCGCCGAAGACCGTCAGCTTGCCGAACTTCGCGGTGTCATCGCCGACGAAGTTGCCGCGGCGGATGTGCGAGGACGAGCCCAGCATGCGGAAGATGCCGCCCGCCTGGACCGTGATGGTCGGGCTCGTCGCGGTGCCGGACACCGTGCGGCCCTCGAGATCGTCGGAGCGGCCCAGTTCGAAGGTGCCGTTGATGATCTCCAGGCTGACGCCGATGCCCAGCTTCAGGTTCGACTCCAGGCCCGCGATGGGATTGGTCGTGAGCTTGCCGTTCGACTTGTCGACGACGATCTGCTGGAACCGGCAGGGATACGGCGTGGTGCTCGTGACGCCGAGGTTGGCGATGGTCTGGACGTCGGCGTCGCCGGTGAAGATCATGCGCGCCGTCGAGCCCCACAGGCTGCTGCCGGAGTAGAACGGGTTGGTCGCCGTGTCGTAGATGGTGAAGCTGCCGTACACGCTCAGGTCGCGCGTCAGGCCCAGCCGGCCGGCGTTGTCCTGGAACGAGATGTCGAGGCAGCTGGACGCCACGTCGACGATGACCGTGTGCCCGCTGCCGATGACGACGTTGTCCTCGGCTCCCGGCACGACGCCGCCGACCCAGGTGCCCGTATCGCTCCAGTTGCCGCCGCGCGCGGACTGGATGGACGGCGGCGGCGGCACGATCGCGAAGGGCACGGTGTGCGTCAGGGTTCCATCGGACAGGGCCGTGACACGCAGGAGGCAGGCCGTGGAGGCCGTCGCGGGCACGGTCCAGTTGTACTTCGCGGTCACGCCGGACACCACCGGCTGCCAGGAGGCGCCGTTGTCGGGCGAGAACTCGATGGCGACGGGCTCGTTGGCGCCCTCGTTGATCCACTGGATGGCGTGGATGCTGCCGGCCTTCCAGGTCTCCAGTTCACGCGGTGCGGACACGGCCAGGAACGGGGCGGACGAGGCCACCCACTCGACGGCGTCGGCGACCATGTACTCGTAGCCCGGCGTGACCTCGGGATGGGGGCTGAAGGCGACCGCCCGGCCCTTGTAGTACGTGCTGAACGCGAACGCCGTCGCGCCGATCATCACGCCGGTGGGCGCGCCGTTCAGGGCGATCTCCGAGGCGAAGGCGCCGGCATCGACGTAGGCGGGCATCGAGTCGATCTGCGCGGGAGCCATCAGCGCGCCCTGCCGGTACTCGATGACGACGGTGTCCTGGGCCAGGGAGAACATCTCGCGGCCGAAGCCGCTGAAGCGGACGTCGACCGGGCCGTCGCCGCGGTTCCAGTGCGCCTTGTCGATCACCTTGGCGTTCAGGAGGTTCAGCGACCACGCGTAGTCGCTCGACCCCAGGTAGGAGCCGGCGCAGATGCCCAGGTACCCGCCGCCGCGGCGCACGAACGCGCGCACGCTGTCGCGGCCGGCTTCCTCGAGCGAGGCCCCCTGCGCCGAGCCGCTGCCGCCCGGATGGATCAGGACGTCGAAGTTCGCCAGGATGCCCGCGCGGATGTCCGCGCCCATGACCGTGGTCACTGTGAACCTCGCCGGGTCGTTCAGCGGAGCCGCCACGTTGGGCCAGCCGGAGCCGACACCGTCGTCGATGTACATGGCGACCCTCAGGGGAGCACTCCACGCGAACGTGGACGTCAAGGCCGCCAGCAGCACGGCCAGCAGCGTAGTGCGCAGGTTCACACGGAACATTGTTACTCTCCCTGTGGTGTTGATGGGTGGCGCGCCGGTACAGCCACGGCTCCGCCCAGGTCAAGATGAAGGCGCATGAGCAATTGGCAAGCCACACTGAATCCATTGCATTTAAAAGACTTAGAGTATCACAACACGTAATTTCTGTACGGAATCGACACAGCTCGAGTGTGTCGATTCAGCACAGTTGCCGACCACGTTCCGGGGATGAAATGGAATGGAGGCCGCGGGCAGGACGAGGATCTAACGCGTGCCCGCGCGGGCGTCGCGGACCGGTCGCCGGCACCAGAACAGCGCCCCCGCGATGAGCGCCAGCGCACCCAGCAGCAGTCGATGGTCAACCCGGCGCACCACGTCCGGCCGGCCGGTGTCCCGGTAATCCCGGCCCGGCTCGGGATCCAGCCCGTACTGCATCGCCAGGTCCCGGATCGACAGCAGGTTGATGACGGGAACACCCTTCTCGTGCAAGCGCGTCGCTGCACCGCGCCCGGGACAGTTGCAGACGGAGCCCGCGGGCCAGCGCCCGGTCGGCAGGGACTCCGCGTGCGGGCAGCGGCCGAGCGCCGCCTGGCCGCCGCCGACGTTGACGACCGCCGCAAGGCGTGGCACATCCAGGAATGCGAGCCGCACCGCGAACGCTTCGTCGAGGTCGCGCGGAACCACCGCCGTGCGGGCATGCCGCGCCAGGGCCTCCTGCAGCCAGGCCCGCCCCTCGTCGTCCATCCCGCCGCCGTTGTCGCCCTCGCCCCCGAGCGTCACCAGTTCCTGCGTGGCGGACACCGCCCCCGCGGCGCGGGCCCAGTCCTCGATGTCGAGCCAGGTCGCCAGGCGGCCGTTGGCGCCGTACGTCGACGCGCCGAGCGACACCGCCACGTACGACTGCGCGCCCAGTTCCTGCGCGGCCGCCAGCGTGGCGATGGCCAACCCCGGGAACGAGCCCGAGGCGAGGATGCCGACCACATCCCCCGGCCCCACACCGGCGCCGTCGAGCAGGTCGACCATGACGGCGGCCCAGGCGGGATTCGTCGCCGCCTCCTTCGCCGACAGCGTGCCGAGCGTGGTGGTGATGGGCGTGTAGTCCTCGCCGATGAGCGCATGCCAGCGCACCGGTGACGGGTCGGCGGGCATCAACCCGCGCGCGCGCTTGACCGAATCGACCGCGGCGAAGGCCGCGCGGGTGCGGTCCTCGGCCCGGTGCATCGCTTCCTGCCGGGGATGGGGCACCTGCCGGAAGCCCCACGACTGGACGGCGACCCAGCTCGCGGCCGCCACGGCGAACACGAGCAGCAGCCGGCGCACGCCCACAGTCCTCACGACGTCGCTCCCCAGCCGAGCAGCAGGCCGATCAGCGCCGTCACCACCATCACGATCCCCACCGACAGCACGGTCGGCACGACCTTCTGGCGCACCATGTCGTTGGCGATCAGGCCGGGGATGACGAAGCCGATGGTGTGCGCCTCGAAGGTCATCGGCAGCGAGGGCGCCAGCGCGCGCTCGACGAGCCACTTGGCGGCGAAGCCCAGCAGCAGAGCCGTCAGCAGGCGGCGGCGCCCGTACAGGAACGTCCGCGACTCCAGGAACCTGACGGCGCCGTACACGGCGAACGCCAGCAGGACCGTCAGCGCCACGCGTCCGGGCTGCCGGATGAACAGCGCGAAGTAGGCGGGCGGCACGACGCCGCCGGGCGAGTACCCGGTCAGTTCGAAGTAGCAGAACCCGACCAGCAGGCCGACCAGGAACAGGTCCCAGGACATCAGGCCACCTCTCCCGCCTCTTTCGCGCGCAGCGCCAGGCCCAGGCCCCGCGCGTTCCCCATGCCGACCAGCACCGGGCATGCCATGTCGGGCGGCGCAGCCACGGGCCCGGCCAGCAGGGCCAGCGAAGCGCGCGCGCCGTGGATATCGTGGACCTTCACCCCGCTGCGGCGCAACAACGCGCGCGCGGCATGCCGGTGCGAGCCGGTGACGTACACCGCCTCCACGTCGTCGCGCCCGGCAATCCAGGTGCAGAACCGGCGCGTACGCAGGGGCCGGTCGGCGCGCGTCGCCAGGACCACCGACCACCGGCGCTCGGCGCCCAGCGCGGCGCGCCAGCCTTCCCACAGGGCGGCCAGCGACTCGGTGTCGTTGGCCGAGAATGCATCCAGGAGCACGGCCTCGCCCTGCTGCCACGCCACGCGCCGCGGCCTGCCCTCCATCGGCCGGGCCGCCGCCACCATCGCTTCCAGCGCGGCCGCGGACGACCAACCGAGCGCCGCGAGCACCTCGTCAGCCAGCAGCACGAGTTCGCGCTGCACCGGCGCCAGCGAAGCGAGCGCGTCGTCAGGTTCCGCCGCCGCCGGCGTCCTGGCGTCTTCCACGCGCGGCAACAGCGCAACGAGGGCGGAATCACGCGTCACGACGCGGCTCTGCGCAGGCAGCGAGTCGAGGTAGGCCCGACGCTGCAGCACCGGATCGTCGCCGAGCGTCTCCTGGTGGTCGTCGCGCACGTTGACCAGCGCGATGACCGACGGCAGCAGCAGCCGCGCCTCGGCCTTCATGAGCTCGGGGGTGATGGTCATCGCCTCGACCACCAGGCAGCGCACCCCGCCGCGCCGGCACTTCCGCAGCAGCCAGCCCTGCTCGGCCAGGCGCGCGCCGGCGCGCCGCCGGATCACTTCGTCCCCGCCCGGCAGCAGCAGCGTCGGCACGTCACCGGTGATCTTGCCCCAGGTGGCGGGCTCGGCCACGCGCGCGCCCGCCGTCAGGATGCGCACCAGGCTCGACTTGCCGCGGGTGCCGGTCACCATGATGCGAACGGGCACGCTCTCGCGTGCCCGTCGCAGGGATCGTTGTTCGAAGAGCAGGAAGGCCACCCAGGCCGCCGTCAGCAGCACGGCCCAGGGAATCATCCCGATGCCGTCCGGACTCTAGTCACCGGGCACCGTCTCCAGGGTCTTGGCATCGAGGACCGACGCCGAGCCGCCGCGGCGCTTGTCCGCCGAACCGACGAAGCCGGTGCCGTCCTCCTTGAAGGCCGCGATCTGGACACCGCCGAAATACAGGTCCATGTCGCCCAGGACGCGGACATCGTGGCCCTGTCGCTTCAATTCCTCGACGATCGCCGGCGCCACGCGCGACTCGATGTACAGGTGCTCGTCGAACTTCTGGGCGAAGAAGCGGGGCGCCTCGTTCGCGGCCTCCACGTCCATGCCGAAGTCGATGATGTTGACCATCACCAGCGCCACCGTGGCGATGATGCGCCCGGCGCCGGGCGAACCCAGCGACATCAGGGGACGCCCGTCGCGGAACACGAGCGTCGGCGTGATCGACGACCGCGGCCGCTTGTTCGGGCCGATGAGGTTGGCCGGCGATGCGGTCGAGAAGTTGACGCGGCCGTTGTTCAACAGGATCCCGTTGACCATCGTCTTCGACCCGAAGAAGTTCCCCAGGGTCTGGGTCAGCGACACCATGTTGCTGTCCGCGTCGATGACCGACAGGTGCGTCGTCGAGCCGCCGTCGAAGTCGTCGTCCTTCTTGCCCTCGCCGGGTTCACGCCTGGGCGCGGTGCCGGGGGCGGCGGTCGGGGCCGATGTGTCCTTGCCCTCCTTGCGCCGGTTCCAGCGGTCGAACGGGTCGTCGGCCTGGCGCGCCGAACCGGGATCCTCGTCCTTGTCGTCGTCCCACTGCAGGCGACCCGGGCGCACTGCGGACGTCGGCGCCGCGGCGGCCGGCGACAGGTTCTCGAACTTGGCCGGGAACCCGTAAGGCACGTCCTTGCTGGCGCGGGGCTCGGCGCGGTACGGGTTGATCTCGGCGAACCGCGCCGCCGCGTACTGCTTGGAAATCAGGCCGTTGGCAGGGACGGTCATGAAGCGCGGATCGCCCAGGTACTGGCTGCGATCCGCGTAGGTGCGCCGGAAGATCTCGGCCATCATGTGGATGTCGCGCGCCGAACTCGAGAAATGGTCCCTCGACTCGAACTGCACGTGCTCCATCATGTTGAGGATCTCCAGCAGCGTCGCCCCCGAATGCGGGGCCGGCGCCGTTACGACCTCCACGCCACGATAGGTGCCGCGCAGCGGCTCGCTCAGCGTCGGCTTGAAGGCCGCCAGGTCCGCCAGCGTCATCACGCCGCCGGCCGCGGTGACGCCCTCGACCAACCGCTCGGCGGTCTCGCCCTTGTAGAACCCGTCCGGCCCCTGGGCCGCGACCAGTTCCAGCACATGGGCCAGCTCGGGCTGCTGCAGCAGCTCGCCCTCCATCTTCGGGAACCCGTTGTTCATGAAGATCGCGGCCAGCGGCGGCCGCGCGGCCAGCGCATCCATGTTGTCCAGCAGCAGGCCGGCAAGCGTCGGGTCGACGGGGAAGCCCTCGCCGGCGTAGCGGATCGCCGGGCCCAGCACCACCGGCAGCGGCAGGGTCCCGTAGTCGCGCAGCGCCTGGCACAGGCCCGCCACCGCGCCGGGCACCAGGGCCGACTTGGCGGTGTCGCGCTCCCGGCTGGCCGAGAACGAGATCGAGGCGGGATCCTGCGGCGCCTGCGGGTAGTAGTTGATGTACACCGTCCGGCGCTGGTCGTGCAGGTAGATCAGCATGCCGCCGCCGCCGCCGATGCCCGAGCCGTCGGGCTCGACGACGCCGATCGCGAAGGCCGCCGCGACCGCGGCGTCGACGGCGTTGCCGCCGCGGGAGAGCATCTCGTTGGCCGCCTCGGTCGCGAGCGGGTGCGCCGTGGCGGCGACGCCGCCCGCACCGGCGGCCAGCGCCGTGGACCACACGAAGGCCAGGATCAGGAACAGGAGTCCCGCCCAGGCGGTCCGGCGGAACCGGCCGCGAAGCCGCTGATGGAGCCCGGCAGTCGGATGCATCACTTCGCGATCACCTCTTCCAGCGGCTTCATGGCCTCGGCCATGTTCTTGACCGGCTTCAGCGGGATCATGGAGCCGGCGCAGGCCTGAGTAAAGAAGCCGTCCTCGTCACCCTGGTCCACGATGATAACAGTCGCGGACGCCTCGGCCACGAGCTTGTTGAAATCGTCCGACTGCACGCCGCGCCGGGCCTTGCCGCCCAGGTGCACCGTCAGCACGGGAATGCCCGCCGCCTTGGCCGCGGCCAGCAGGTTCCTGACCCGCGCCAGTTCGTCCTCGCGGCTGACGCCGGCCGAGCCCAGGCCCTTTGAACTGTAGCCCGGCACCACCATCAGGGTCTTGAAGCCCTTGAGGTCGGCGGCCGTCGCCGTCACTTTCGAGGTGTAGGTGACCTTCAGGCGGTCGAGCAGGACGCCGGCCAGCTTGACGTCCACGCTCTGGCCCGCGGTCGTCAGGAGGATCGGCTGCTGGAACTTGGTCTCGGCCGCGGAGGCCGACAGCGCGGCCAGCGATGCAATCACGATCGCCAGCAGGAGGAGCTTCTTCATCATGTTGTCTTCCTACCCTTGTTCTTGGTGGCCCCGCGCCGGCGGGGATGCCGGACTTAGAACTGCACCCTGAACTCGAACATCAACCGGTTGGCCGTGACCTTGTCCTCGATCTGGGAGATGTTGCCGTCCCCGTTCTGGTCGAAGTCGCCGCCGTTGGGGATGCGCCTGAAGTAGCGACCCTGGACCGAGACGTTGTCGTTGATGTCGTAGTAGAGCTTCACGCCGAACTCGTCGTCGGGCTCGGTGTAGTTGTCGTTGTTCACGTAGTCGGCGACGGTGACGTACTGGAGCTGGATCCGCGACTTCGGCAGGAACGTCGGGCTGACATAGACCCGGCCGTACCAGACCCGGCTGCCCTCGACCTGCTTGTCGTGGTTGGGGTAGTCGCCGCCGATGTTGCCGTTGGCGTACCCCGTGCGATCGCCCCACCACCACGAGGGATAGTAGGGGCTGAACATCTCCTCGTCGGCGGTCGCCGCATCGTCGCCCTGGTAGGCGGCCGTGCGGATCTCGGCCTTGGCCGAGCGGACGTGCGGCATCGACCAACCGTAGCTGACGCCGGCCATGTAGCCGATCCCGCCCTTGTCCGGCAGCCCGGCCGGCGTGTTCCAGGTCTGCTGCGCGATTTCCGCGAAGTACAGCAGCTTGGGCAGGACGATGTTCCCGGACGCGCCGGCGCCGACGATGATGTTGTCATTGAAATCGCCGCGCTTCTTCTCGTAGACCGTGTAGGCCAGCAGCGTGTGCTCCTTCAGCGCGTACTGCGCCTGCGCCACGTACAACTGGTCGCTCTGCGGCTCGGGATAGAAACCGTCGGGCGTCAGCGCCTGCTCGGTGACGGCGCCGAACACGCCGAGCGTCCAGGCATCGCGGGCGAAGTCGACGCGGATCCCGTCGTAGTCGTCGATCTGGTAGTAGCTCTCGCCCAGGGTCAGGCCGCTGCCCAACTCGTAGTGCTGCCGGCCGAAGCGAACGCGGGCCATGTCGAACCCCAGGATGTCCGGCTGCGTGAACTCGCCGTAGATCTGGCTGATCCCGAACCGGATGCCGCCGAGCCCGGCCAGCGAACGCGACGGGTAGACCGGGTTGTCGCTGATCGTCACGAGGTCCGTCCGGAACCGGCCGTTGGTGCCGAGCGGGGCCAGCGCCGACAGCTGGCCCATGAACCGCATGTACTCGAGGTTCTCGCGGTTGTCCCGGTCGCCCGAGAACGACTCCCAGTAGTTGCGCGTCATGAAGTCGCCGCTCAACTGGAACTGGGCTCGGGCCGCAGTCGCGGCGAGCGACAGGGCCGCCGCGACCAGGACCATGAGACGGTTGCTGTGCTTGGACATCTGCATTCCTGCTCCCCTAGTTCTGGCTGAAGGCCAGGCCGGTCGGTGTTGCGGTCCCCCTGCCGGGTACCTCGACGGTCCTGAGGACCGTGCCGTCCGGCGCAACCTGGAAGATGTAGTCGAAATCGCCGGTGCTGTTGACGATCCAGAAACTCACGCCGTCCCACGTCATGCCCGTGGCGAAACGGTTGGTGGTTGTACCGGCGGGCGGAATGGGCGTCGTGAAGACCGTGGTCCAGGTGGATGACCCGGGATTCCACATCAGGACCGTGTCGGCGTCCTTGTCGTTGGCGTACAGGGCGCCGTTCGCCCACGCCGTGCCGCGGACGCCGACGCTGGGCGCGGCGATGGTCTCCAGGACCGAGCCGTCGTCCGTGCTCAGGCGGTAGACCGAGAGCGAGCCGTCGTTGGGCACCCACAGGTCCGTGCCGTCGAAGGCCATGTCGCGCACGGTGCCGGCGCCGGCGGGCGGCGCCTGGAAGCTCGCGGTGACCGACAGGACGCCGCCCGTGGTGTCGATGGCGGCGATGAAGTCGTCGGTGCCGGCCGCGGCCAGCCACAGGCGCGTGCCGTCGAAGGCCAGGCCCTGCACCGAGCCGCCCGGGGCGATCGTGGCCGTCGAATACGAGGCGACGAAGGTCCCGTCGTTGATCGAATAGCGGTAAAGCAGCCGCGCGCCGCTGTCCACGAGCCACAGGAACCCTGTGGACGGGTCGACATCGACGACATGGAACAGCCCGGCGCCGACGCCGCTCTTCCCATCGGAATTGGTCACCGTGACGTCGCGCGCACCGAGGTCGGCGTCCGCATCGATCGAGATGTAGGCCGTCAGCGACATCGAGTTCGCCACGGTCAGGGAGTCGACGACGACGCCGACGCCGAAGGACGCCGTCAGTCCGTCACGGAACCCGGACCCGGTGACCGTGACGGTCTTGCGGGCCCGCGGACCGCCGGTATTGGGCGCCACCTGCACGACCACGGGCGCCGCGGGCACGCTCAGGTCGGCGGCGGCCCAGACCAGCGCGCCCATCTGGGCGTACGGCGGGTCGAACTGCTGCAGGACGGCGCCGGCCGAATCCATCCGGAACAGGTAGTCGGCGAAGCCGCTGCTGTTGGTCGACCAGAAGTCCTGCCCGTCGAAGGTCAGGCCCACCGGGTAGACGTAGTTCGCGCCACGCGCGCCGACCGGCGCGGGGACCCCGGGGTGGAAGACCGCCCGAGCGGTCTCGAAGACGTGGACGGTGTCGTCGTCCTTGTCCGTGTAGTAGCAGCCCGCGACGATTCCGGACCCGTAGACGTCCGCGTTCGCGCCCACGTAGCACAGGCCGCGGGGCTCGCTGCTCGGCAGCGGGTACTGGGCAAGGATGGCCCCGTCGGCCGGGTTGAGCTTGTACAGCGTGGGCGGCACGGTATACGTCGTCGAGCCGCTGTTGAGCGCCCACAGGTACTGCCCGTCCCAGGTGATGTCGCGCACCGTGCCCTGACCCGCCGGCGGTGCGGCCAGCGTCCGCAGGACGACGGCGCCATCGGCGCCCGCAAGGTCGAGCTGCAGGATGGCGTCCTCGTCGCCGGAGATCGCGACCCACAGCGCAGCGCCGTCGAAGGTCACGCCCTGCAGCGCGGTCTCGGTGGTGAAGTCGGCGAACGGCCAGGCGTGGCGTTCGGCCAGGTTGCGGTCCAGCATCACCAGGCGCTGGGATTCGTTGTCGACGAGGTAGAAGTACCCGCCCCTGGGCTGGATGCCGGCCTCCTCGTCACCATCGGCCAAGAAGAAGTTGCAGCCGCCGAGGACGGCGATGCACGCCGCCAGCAGCGGAACCAGGCCAACCCGTCTCCTGAGATTCGCGATCATCGATCTCCCCTTGGTCGTTCGACCGCCCGCCGTCCCGTGGCCGGCAGCCCGGCAGTCGTCATCACGCCGCCGCGCAGGACCTCACCGCCGCCGCACGTCCCGGTGCCCGTCCGCAGACAGGCACCGGAAACGACCCGACGGGCCAGTGTGTCCCAGATAACAAGGTCCATGCCACGGCCCACGCGTTGCAATCAAAGCATTTGCATTGGTGGAAAGCCAGAAGTGTGCTAATATCGCACAGTCGGGTTGGGGCCAATCCGGACGTTGGACCGCGCTTCGGCGCCACGGGAACGGGCTGTCTTGCATCGCATTGGAACGAAAACACGCTCAGCCTTCCGCAGGCCGCTGACGCTGGTGGGCGCGCTGCTGGTGGTGCTCGCGGCCGCCGGCCTGCTCTCCGTCCGGGCCCTGCACCACTGGCGCAACGACGTCATCCGGAACAATCTCGCGTTCACGAGCGTCGCGGCGGCGGACATGGCCGCGCGTGCCGAGGCGCAGTGGCGGCAATGGCCGGTCCTGGGCCTGAGCGGGGACGTTCCCGTCGTCGACCTGACGCCTGAGGACCTTGATCGCAGCCTCAAGGCGATCGCCAACGACGTCTTCTCGTCCGGCCACGCGCTCAAGGGCGGGTTCTGGGTGATCCAGATCGACGAGTTCACGGGCTACGCCGACCCGTGGTCCCCGCCGCCGGCGCCCGCGTTCGGCCCCCCGCCGCGCTCGTATCCCGTCATCCTCAAGCAGGTCCGGGACTCGCTGGCGAAGGGCGCGCCCCTCGTCGAACTGCACGAGTTCAACTCGGTGTCCGTCAGCAAGACCGTCTTCACCCTGGCCACGCACCCGGTCCGTCGCGATGGGCGCGTCGTGGCGGTGGCCTGGGTCCGCATCCACATCGAGAAAGAGCTGCCGGCCGCGAAGCTCACGCCGTTCCTCAACCTGGCCGGGCTGGTCACCCTCGCGGCCTTCGTGGCCGCGCTGCTGACCACCATGGTCCAGCGACGCGAGATCCACAGCCTGAACGAGAACCTGCGGCTCATCGAGCGCGACCCCTCGCTGCGCCTGGACCAGCGCAAGGGGATGTTCGGCAGCATCCGCTACGCCATCAACCAGGTGCTCGTCTCGCTCGAGAAGGAAAGCCGGCACCGGCAGGCGCTGGAAGCGCAGCTGCACCAGCAGGACAAGATGGCCGCGCTGGGCAACCTGCTGGCGGGCGTCGCCCACGAGATCAAGACGCCCCTGGCCATCGTCAAGACCCGGGTGCAGATCTGGCAGCGCGACCTTGACCGGTACAGCCAGGAAAACGACGTGCCCCCGCCGCTGCAGAACGAATCGATGCAGCTGGTGCTGACCGAGATCGACCGCCTGTCGGGGCTGCTGAAGAAGCTGCTCTACTTCTCGCGGCCGGTCAGGCAGGACCAGATGAAGCCCGTCGACATCAACGACCTGGTCCGCCACACGGTGCTGTTCGCCAAGCCGCGCATCGTCCAGCGGCGCGTCGACCTGGACCTGAGGCTGGCGGCGGCGAGCGGACAGGTCCTGGGCGATGCGGATTCGCTGCACCAGGCGTTCCTGAACATCCTGACCAACTCGCTGGACCACGTCGAGGAAGGCGGCCTGATCGCGATCGCCAGCCGCCTCGACCGCGACACCCGGCAGGTCGTCCTCGACTTCACCGACAACGGTCCCGGGCTGTCGCCGGAGGTCCGCGCGCAGGCGTTCAACCCGTTCTTCACGACCAGGCACGGCGGCTCGGGGCTGGGCCTGTCGATCACCTACGAGATCATCACGGCGCACCGCGGCACGATCGAATTCGTCGATCCGGAGACGTCGCCGGGCGCCCACTGCCGCATCTTCCTGCCCCTCGACAAGGCCCCGGCGGAGGAATCATGACCGTCAAGACCCTGCTCGTCGTCGACGACGAGAATGCCATGCGCCGCAACGTCATCGACCTGCTCACCGGCCCCACGCTGCGCGTCATCGAGGCCCCCGACGGGGAAACCGCGCTGACGATGCTGCAGGCCGAGGACGTCGATGTCGTGCTGCTGGACCTCCACATGCCGGGCATCGACGGCATCGAGACCCTGGCGCGCATCAAGGCCCACTGGCCCGAGCTGCCGGTCATCATGTTCACCGCCTACGGGACCAGCGAGCGCGTCATCGAAGCGATGAAGATGGGCGCCTACGACTACATCGAGAAGCCCTTCGACGCGACCGACATCCAGATCGTCGTCAACCGCGCCGTCGACTACGCCGGGCTGGTCACCGAGCTCAGCTCGCTGCGCCACCAGGCCCCCGAGCGGAAGGGCCCGAACGACGGCGGCATCACCGTCATCGGCCACGCCCGTTGCATGCAGCAGGTCTTCAAGAAGGTGGGGCAGGTCTCGTCCAGCGAGGCCCCCGTGCTGATCGAGGGCGAAAGCGGCACCGGCAAGGAGCTGATCTCGGACGCCATCCAGCGCCACTCCGCGCGGGCCCGCAGCGTCTACGTGAAGGTCAACTGCGGCGCGTTGTCCGAATCGCTGCTCGAAAGCGAGATCTTCGGCCACGAGCGCGGCGCCTTCACCGGCGCCACGAACATCCGCCTGGGGCACTTCGAGACCGCCAACGGCGGCACGCTGCTGCTGGATGAGATCACGAGCATGTCGCCGCGCCTGCAGGTGCAGCTGCTGCGCGTGCTGCAGCAGGGCACGTTCTTCCGCGTCGGCGGCGAGAAGAGCCGGCAGGCCGACGTGCGCCTGATCGCGCTGTCGAACCGCCACCTCGAGGACGAGGTCGAGGCCGGCCGCTTCCGCGCCGACCTGTTCTACCGCATCAACGTCATCCGCATCATCCTGCCGCCCCTGCGCGAGCGGATGGAGGACATCCCCCTGCTCGTGCGCCATTTCGTCGAGAAGTACGCGCCGGGACGCGACATCGTGGTGCCCGACCAGGTCATGGCGCGGCTGATGAACCACAACTGGCCCGGGAACGTCCGCGAGCTGGAGAACGCCGTCCAGCGGGGCCTGGCCCTCTCCCACGGCAAGTACGTGAACATCGAGACCGGCATGACCGGGTCCGGCGACGACGCCACGGGCATGTTCTACCGCAGCGAGCTGCAGAAGGGGCGCTCGCTGAAGGAGATCCTCGACGACATCGAGAGCCGGATCATCCGCGAGACGCTGGCCGAGCAGGGCGGCAACCGCAGCCGCACCGCCGAGGTGCTGCGCGTGCACCGCCGTTACCTCTACACGAAGATGAAGGAGTACCGGATCCGGTAGCGGACCTGTGACCCAACCGGGCAACAGGGTGTGCTGAATCAGCACACTTCGAGCCCCTGGTACGGGCTATTTCGCTGATATTCCACAAGTTACGCATGGCACGCCCTTTGCCTTAGACCTCGGGACAAGGCCCTCAACGTTTCCGAGGAGTGGACCCCGTGCTCGCACCGCTTTGGCTCCTGCTGATCATGCTGGTCGTCTTCGTGGCCTGCATCGTCCTGGCGCGCCTGCCCAACGGGCTGGCCCTGGTCCTGGCCGCCATTGCCGGCTCGCTGGCCGCCGGCCAGGGCGTGCCGATGCACCACATGGTCGAGGGCGCGTTCGCCTACATCGACCCGATCCTGCTGATCGCCACGGCGATGGTGTTCATGGCGTCGCTCGAGGACTCGGGCGCGCTGGGCAGCATCAGTCGCAGCCTGATGATCGGCCTGCACCGGCAACCGGTGCTGCTGATCATGGGCATGACGATCTTCATCATGTTCCCCGGCATGATCACCGGCCAGTCGACCGCCACGGTGCTGACGACGGGCGCCATCTCGGCGCCGGTGCTGGTGGCGCTGGGCATCCCGCGCGCCAAGGTGGGCGCGATGATCGCGATGTCCGCGGTTTACGGCATGATCGCCCCGCCCATCAGCCTGCCGACGATGATCATCGGCAGCGGCGTCGACATGCCCTACACGGGCTTCGAGATCCCGCTGCTCATCGCGACGCTGCCCCTGGCCTTCGCCGTGAACCTGGCGCTGGCCTGGCCGCACCTGCGGCGCATCGACCTGCAGGCGGTCCTGCCCGGGCTGGGCGAGGACCACGCCAAGCGCTACGGCTTCCGCCTGTTCCTGCCCTTGGTGATCGTCGGCGGCCTGCTGGCGGCCATCCGCATGATCCCGGCCGTTTCGGCCTCGGTGGGCGTGGCGCTGGTGTTCATGATCGGCGCCCTGGCCGGCGCCGTGACCGGCCGCCGTTTCAACCTGGCCCGCTCGGCGCAGCGGTCGCTGCGGCAGGCCCTGCCGGTGCTGGGCATCCTCGTGGGCGTGGGCGCCTTCATCCAGGTCCTGACGCTGGTGGGCGTGCGCGGCATGATGGTCGTCGAGGCGCTGGCGCTGCCCTCGTTCTGGAAGTACGTCGGCGTGGCCGTGATGATGCCGCTGTTCGGCGCCGTCTCGTGCTTCGGCTCGGCCTCGGTGCTGGGCGTGCCGTTCCTGCTGTCGTTCCTCGGGCACAACGAGATCGTCGTCGGCGCCGCGCTGTCGATGTTCGCGGGCCTCGGCGACCTGGTGCCCCCGACCGCGCTGGCCAGCTACATGGCCGCCCAGGTCGTGGGCGAGCCGAAGTACCTGCGCGTCGCGAAGTACACGGCAATTCCCGGCATCATCACCATCCTGTGGGCCATCGGGATGATCCTGCTGGCCAACCCGATTGCGCGCATCATTCCCCGTTGAGGAGGACGCCTTGCTGCAGACCTGGATCTACCAAGCCATCGTCCTTCTGCTCTGCGTCTTCCTGGTCTGGGAGATCATCCATGAGCGGAAGTTGGCGCGGCAGCTGACCGCGGCGGTCGTGCTGGTCCCGATGGTGCTTCGTCTGTTGATGATCAAGTAGGAGTGTGTCCATGGCCCGCCCGTCGTTCCGCGCCTCGAGGCAAACGCTGATCGCCGCCGGCACCCTGCTGGCCGTCGCGCTGGTCGTGGCGTTCTCGTCCCGCGCGTTCATCGAGCAGCACAAGGTCGAGGCGCTGCATCCGTCGCCGGCGCTGAAGCGGGTGTTCCCGCTCAGCGAGATCAACCCGAACCTGAAGGGCACGCCCGGCGACACCGACGTCTACATGTACGAAGGCCCGGGCAAGGGCGGCTCGCTGCTGGTCATCGGCGGCTCGCACGCGTCGGAGATCGCCGGCACCATGACCGTCGCGCTGCTGGTGGAGACCCTGAAGGTCGACGCCGGCACGGTCTTCCTGATCCCCCACGCCAACGCCAGCGCGATGACGCACGACGAGCCCCAGGAAGCCCATCCCCGGCACGTCTTCTTCGACACGCCGGGCGGCCGGCGCGCCTTCCGGCTGGGCGCGCGCTTCACCAACCCGGTGCACCAGTGGCCCGACCCGATCACCTACGCGCAGCCCGGCTCGGGCACGATGCTGGCGGGCGCCGAGACGCGCAACCTGAACCGCGCCTTCCCCGGCGTCGAGAACGGCAACCTGACCGAGCGCATCGCCTGGGGCATCACCGAACTGATCCGCCGCGAAGGCATCGACCTGTCGTTCGACATCCACGAGTCGTCGCCGGAATACCCGGTGATCAATGCCATCGTGGCCTCGGAGACCAGCCAGGACGTCGCCTCGTACGCGGCGATCTCGCTGCAGTCGGACGGCTGGGAGTTCGCGCTCGAGCCGTCGCCGCCCAACTTCCACGGCCTGAGCCACCGCGAGTGGACCGACCACACGAAGACCCGGCCGATCCTGCTGGAAACCGCCAGCGCGGTGATGGGCCGCCTGCGCGGGCCCACCAACGCCGACCTGGCGACCATCGGCAAGGACCCGCAGTACGTCAAGGCCGCGAAGATCGGCGCCATCAGCGTGCCCTTCGACGAGAACGGGATCTCCATCGAGGTGCGCGTCGCGCGCGACCTGGCCGCCATCGCGGCGATCGTCAGCGCGTTCAACGACCTGGTGCCGGACCGCGCCATCCTGGTGGGCGGCTGGCCCGATCCCAAGGAACTGGTCGAGCACAAGCTGGGCGACTATTTGGCGGCGCCGTAGGGCGGGTCGCGGGTAACGGGGGCTTTGCATGCGGTATCCGGTGATCGCGGGCCTGGTCCTTCTGGCGCTGGCTTGCGTGGGGCAGCCTGCAGCATGGGCTGCCGCCGCCGCTGCTGACCGCCCGCATCTCACGGTCGCGGTAACGGATTCGGGCCTCGGCGGCCTGTCCGTGGTCGCCGCCGCCGAACGCAGCCTGCGCGAAGCCGGCGTCACCGCCGACATCGACCTCGTCTTCGGCAACGCCCTGTTCGACGCCGACAGCGGCTACAACAGCCTTCCCTCCCGCGACGCCAAGGTGGCGATGTTCGACCGCGCACTGGCCGGCCTGGCCGCCGAGTGCCGGCCCGACCTGGTCGTCATCGCCTGCAATACTCTGTCCGTTCTTTATAAAGACACTGCGTTCGCCGCGCGTGGAGCCGTGCCGGTCATCGACATCGTGGACTGCGGCGTCGACCTGATCGCCTCTCGGCTACCGACCGGCGGACCGGGCGCGGTCATCGTGCTGGGCACCGAGACGACCGTCGGCGAAGGCACGCACAAGGCCGCGCTGGTCGCGCGAGGCTATGGCGCAGAGCGCATCATCACGCAGGCCTGCCCGCAGCTGGCGTCGTGCATCGAGTCGGGATTCGACAGCGAAGAGACGACGTTCCTGGTCGATGCGTATGTCTCGGATGCGACGGCCGGTTTCGGCGACGCCGTTCCGGCGCCGCTGTACGTCAGCCTGAACTGCACGCATTTCGGGTATGCGCTGGCGGCGTGGCAGGCAGCGTTCGCGGCGCGCGGCATCGCGGTGGACGGGGTGCTGGACCCGAATCAGTCTTTGGCCGATGAGGCGCGTGGGTGGCTGCGGGCGCATGGGGTCGCGGATGCGCGGGATGGCGCCGGGGCCGGCAGGGTGAGCGTGCGCGTCGTGTCGATGCCGGAGATCGCGCCGGGGGCCATCGCGTCGATCTCGCGGTGGCTGCAGGCGGTTTCGCCGGCGACGGCCGAAGCGCTGCGGGGATATGAGCGGCGGGTGGGTTTGTTTTCGACGGGTGATTTGTGGCCGGGCGCTGGGGCGCGGTGAGGAGTTGCGCCGGCGCAAGTGCGGGCGGCGCAAGTATCACGCGTTCGGGAGAGTTGCGCCGGCGCAAGGCCCACAACAGACCACTCACAGTGCTCCAGGAGATCTCCAACCCCCGTCCGCAGACCACATGAGTAGGAAAGCGCGGCCCTCGGCGATGCTTGTGGCGACGGGCGCCAGGAAAGCGTCGAGATCTGCGGCTACTTCCAGAAACTCGCGCGGCGCATCGTCCCGCCCCAGACGACGGCGGAACGCATCCCACTGCGCTTGCCTTGCCTGCGCCGCCAGTGCGCGGAACTGCAGGAGTTCCGTCGGCATGGCCGTGCGCCGGCGATCGAAGGTCCTTCGAATGGCCTCCGCCAGGATGTCGCCGGCAAAAGCGCATTGTCGCGACAACAGCCAGACATCGTAGTAGTCCTTCATCCGGCTGTTCAGGACGTCCAGCTTGACCATGATCTGGAACTTCTCCGCGATGGTCGTTTCGCGACCGTAGCACCACAGGCTTGGCATCGGATGGTCGAGCAGGACTGGGAATGCCATTCTCTTCGCTGGTGGATGAACTGCGTCGCCGAATCCGATATCAACCTGGACCACGAAGCGCGCGGTTGTCAGTCGTCCAGGCACGCGCACCCGAAATCCCCCGTATTCGGCATTCCCCTGGATGCGATCGATTCGCATGTCACCCGGCTGGAACACGAGACCATCGGCCGGAACCGCCACACCGATGATGGACCTCATCCGTCGGTCGATTTCGGCAATGTTGTCCGGCGCCCGGCCCAGCATGTCGATGTCCATGGTGGGACGCTGCCCCGGAGACTGCCAAACCCGAAGCATGAGCGCCCCCTTCAGGACGAACGCGTCCGCGCTCGGCGAGCAGGACAATCGATAGAGAAACCGCTCCATCGCGAAGTATTGCAGAACTTCCGCGAAGGGGCGCTTTTCGTCACGGGCAAGTGTCAACAGTCGTTGGCGAACCGAAGCCGCCACGTTCCCGGCTGGATTCAGAAGGTTACCTCGAGATAGGGCCTCATCACCTTCTCGACGCGGCAAACGGCGGCGAATCGCAGCAGTTCACCGACTTTCGCATCATCGCGCGCGCCGAGCAGCTTCAGGGCCTCCAGGACAACATCCATGCCTACGCGGTTGCGGAACTTGAAGCAGTCGGCCAGGGTCTTGGCTGGGCTGTAGACCTTCACCGGCACGCGGTCGATGATGTGCGTCTCGATGCCGGACTCGTACGCCGCGCTCGAGAACCGATGCACATCGACGGGCGGGAAGTCGATGGTCGGCGCGCGCGCGGGGCGCGGTATCGCGATCGACACGGCATGCGGCACCTGCGTGGTCAGTTCGTGGAAGGCCAGCGCGGATGTGAGGCAGACAACGGCCCCGGGGCAGCGGAGGCCAACCGTGACCAGGTCTGGCCGGCTGATCAGCGGCAGCGCGGTCAGGCGGTAGACGCCGCGGCTCACGCACTCGATGAGGCCGCGATCCCGCAGACCGTACAGTTCGCGGCGCGTCAGGCCGAGTCGAAGGGCCTCGGACATGCGCAGCGTGCCACCGTGGCGAGTGAATATGTCTTCAGCACGGGGCATCGGGCGCCTCCAAACAAAATGTCACCAGATACTTACATCTGCATACATATTGTTCGGATGGCGTCGTCGTGGCTACAGCGAAATCAGGGAAGCGCCACGCATGCGGCAACGCCGCCCATGTAACATATTGACACGCAACACATTGCGTACTTTCGCCGGCGCAACTCCCCTACGCCTTCTTCTCCTCCTCCACCACCACCCGCGGCAGCCAGGGCAGCGTCAGCAACCCCGGCACCCCCAGCGCCAGCACCAGCAGGAAGAAGTGCCGATACCCGATGGCTTCCTGGATCTTCCCGCTCACCATCCCCGGCAGCATCATGCCCAGCGCCATGAACCCCGTCGCGATGGCGTAGTGCGAGGTGCGGTGCTCGCCCTTCGACAGGCGCATCAGCACGACCATGAACGCGGTGGTGCCCAGCCCGTAGCCCAGCTGCTCGATGGCCACCAGCGGGAAGGCCAGCGCCGGGCCCGGCTGCGCGTAGGCCATGTAGAGGTAGGCCGCGTGCGGGATGTTGAGCGTCAGCGCCAGCGGCCACAGCATGCGGCGCAGGCCGAACTTGGCGATGAGCCAGCCGCCCGAGATGCCGCCCAGCACCAGGCAGCCCAGGCCGACGGTGCCGTAGGCCAGGCCCACCTGCTGCGTGGTGAAGCCGAGGCCGCCGTCGGCGCGCGCGTCCAGCAGGAAGGGCGCCGCCAGCTTCAGCAGCAGGGCCTCGCCCAGGCGGTAGAGCAGGATGAAGCCGAGGATGACCGCCACGCGCGGCTGCCGGAACCAGTCGATGATGATGGTGAACCAGGCGGCGCGCGGCGCGGCGGTCTGGCGGGCGGTGGCTTCGAGGGCGCGTGCCTCGCGCGTGTCGGCGTCCGGGCGGGGCAGCGCATACGTGTGCCACAGCCAGAGCAGCGCGTAGAGACCGGCGGCCAGCGCGAAGGCGGCGGTCCAGGCCGCGGGTATGGATGACAGGCGCGTCTCCCAACGGCCGGCCAGCGTGACCAGCAGGCCCGAGCCGAAGATCATCGCCGCGCGGTAGAACATCGTGCGCACGCCGACGAACCAGGCCTGCTGCTGGGGCTGCAGCGCGTAGAGATAGAATCCGTCGGCCGCGACGTCGTGCGTGGCCGAGACGAAGGCCGCCACCGCGAACATCACCATCGTGACCGGCAGGAACGCCGGCAGGTGCAGCGCCGCGGCCACACCCGCCAGGCAGACGGCCATCAGCAGCTGCGTGCCGAGGATCCAGCCGCGCTTGGTGCCGTGCGTGTCGACCAGCGGCCCCCACAGCATCTTGATGACCCAGGGCAGGTACAGCCAGCTGGTCATGAAGGCGATGGTGGCATTGTCCACCTGCAGGCGCTTGTAGACGATGACCGAGACGGTGTTGATCAGGATGTAGGGCACGCCCTCGGCGAAGTAGAGGGTGGGCACGAAAGTCCAGGGTGATTGTAGTCCTGGAGAGCGGAATCGGTTGGACACGCGGGCCTCCCTGCCTTTCCTTGGTGGGGCTCATCTTGGCGGGAACCTGCCCCCCACGCAATCTGAATGTGACCGCCCCGCGGCCAGGAAGCGACACCATGCCGATCCTCGTGACCGACTTCGACGGGACCTTCACCCGGCGCGACTTCTTCGACCTGATCCTCGAGCGGTTCGACCCGCCCGGCGCCCAGGCCCTGTGGGATCGCTTTCTGGCCGGCGAGCTGACGACGTTCGAGGGCATCTCCGGCGTCTTGGGGGCCCTGCGCACGGACCAGGCCGGCGTGGACGCGCTGGTCGCGGCGATGGACCCTCCCCCGGGCGCGCCCGAGGCGGCGCGCAGGCTGCAGTCCGCCGGCTGGGAGATCGTCGTGGCCTCGGCGGGATGCGGGTGGTACATCGAGCGTGTGCTGGCGGGGCTCGGATTGTCATTCACCATCTTCGCCAACCCGGGCTGGTTCGCGCCCGAGCGCGGCGTGGTGATGGAGCGCGCTGTGGGCTCGCCCTATATCCATCCCGCGCTGGGCATCGACAAGGCGGCGGTGGTGCGCGATGCGCTGGAGCGCGACAGCATCGTCGCGTTTGCGGGCGACAGCTGGCTGACCGACGGGCCGCCGGCGCTGCTCGTGCCTGCGGAGCGGCGCTTCGCGACCGGGCAGCTCGCGAAACGGCTGGCGGCCGAAGGGTCAGCGTGCCGGCCGTTCGCGGCGTGGACGGAGATCGCCGGCGTCCTGCTCGACTGGTAGGCGCCCCCTGTTTCCCCGCACAGGATACCGCTGACACCGCTGCCGCCTCATGCGATAATGCCCCGGCGGCTCGGGGAGCCGCGGTCCTGGTCGAAGGGGGAGGCGCATGGGTGGGGTCACGTCCGGATCATCATGTCGACTGCTGGTTCTCTTCTGCCTGCTCGCACTGCTGGCCGGATGCGGCGGCGATTCGCCGTCGGGCCCGCAACGCAACGACGGCGACGGCATCGCCGCCATCGCGATCTCGCCGGGCAACCTCACCTACACGCCGGGAACCGCGGCCTGCGACATCCAGGTGGACAACGCGGTGGCGACGATGTCGTTCACGGTGACGCTGGCCACGGCCACGGACTCGCTCACCATCGCCGGCGTGCCCGCGAACGCCGGCCAGGTCATCGAAGTCCCGCTGGCGGTCGGCACCAACCCGGTCGCCATCGTGGCGCGCGCGGCCGACGGGGACACGACCGGGGCGTGCACTGTGACCGTCCTGCGCCTGGCCGCGGCGGGCCAGGAGACGCTCAACTACCTGATTCTGTCCGGGGGGAATCTCTCGCCGGGCTTCCATCCGGCGTCCACCGCCTACACCGTCGAGCTGAACAACGGCACAACCTCGGTCGTCGTGACGCCCTACGCGCGGGCCGGCACGTCGGCCCTGATCACCGTGAACGGCGCCGTCGTGGCGTCGGGCGGGCACTCGGCCGCCATCCCGGTGGCCGACGGGGCGAACGCCATCACCGTGGTCGTCACCGCCGAGGACGGCGTCACGACGAAGACGTATGACATCGTCGCCAACCGCCTGGCCGCCGGGGTTGTCAGCAGCAGCTGCGCCGCGGCGGGCATCACCTGCTACGGAGGCTATCCGCTGCAGTACTTCCCGCTGACGCCGGCCTTCGATCCGGAGGTCACGACGTACACCGTCCAGCGCCCCAACGGTTCCCCGTACGGCAACGACTTCACGATCGCGTTCACGGCGGCCAACGACGTCGCGTCGATCCGGACGTACATGCCCATGGGCGGCGAGTACGTGCAGCAGGGCTCGTCCACGTGCGGCATGAGCGGCATCGACCTGGGCTCCAGCTGGACGTTCCGCTTCGGCGTCACGGCCCCGGACGGCTCGGCGACGCGAACGTACGATGTGACCGTCAGCATCGTGGACTAGCGCCGCCGGCACTTGCGCCGGCGCAACAGGCGCGGCGACGCATGAAGAAGCCCCGCCACCCTTTCCGGGCGGCGGGGCTTCGTTCCATCAGGCAACGGGCACACCCTCGTCAGCGGAACAGCGCCTTGACCGCGCCGAACGTCGACTGTTCGCCGGCCACGACATCCGACCAGTTGAAGGCGACCTCGCGAATCTCCAACCGCGGGCTGGGATTCAGCGACAGCACCACCAGGTCGACCCGCTTCACGTTCTCGACGACCGGGAACGGGTAGATGGCCGGCGCGGTCGAGCCGATCGGCCCGACGAACACGGGCGAACTGCCGATGAGCGCGCTGGACGCGTCGAAGAAATCCAGGCGGAACTGCGAGATGCCCTCGCTGGCGACGTTGACGTCGTTCCACAGCACGAAGTCGCCGAGCGCCTGCGGCGTCGCGAAGTCCAGGTGGATCGTGCCGATGATGCCCGGGTTCACGGCGAAGCCGTTGAACCAGCCGGGCGCCGTCAGGAGGCCGTCGCAGATCTGGTTGATCGTGAAGCCGCCCTGGCTGGGGATCGTGGTCGAGGCCGTGATCTGGCCGGGGCCCATGACCATGGCGCCGGACGGCGCGGCCAGCAGGGCCAGGCTCAGGAGCAGCGCGGGAAGCAGGGCGCGCCGGGACGCTGAGATGTGAATCATGTTGTCGAACCCCCCAGATTCTCGAGTGAGTGGTTTGTGCATACCGGTTGCGGTCGTTCAGCGATAGCTCGCCTTGAGGTCGCCCCATGCGGTGGCCTCGGCCGGCACGGCGTCCGAGACGACGCGGATGGATGCGGTCATGTCGATGCCCATTGCCGAAAAGGGGCCGACGATCGGCCCGGTCACCGTGACCGGCACGCCCGCCTGCCAGTCGTACATGAACGACACCGCGCCGATGTACTGCTGCGGGTTCGGGAATCCCTCGTCATCGACGACCTGCAGGATGACCGACACCAGCGGCGTGTTCCCCCCACCGGGCGTGATCGGCAGCGAACAGCTGAACGACGACCAGCTCGGGTTGATGGTGCCGTTGATGATCGGCGTCGTCGTGACCAGCGAACCGTCGACCCAGACGAAGACCATGGGATCGGGATCGCCCTCGAAGATGCCGTCGGTGTCGGGCACGTGCCCGTGGATGTTCTCGACGAAGATCGTGACGGCCGCCGCCGCGGGACCGGCGACGAGCGCCAGCAGCAGCGACAGGGACAGGCTGGCGAACAGACGTGAGCGAAGCGTCATGGCGAGTTCCCCCGGGATCAGGATGAAGCGTTGGACCGCCACGGCAGAGGTTCCGGTCGGCCGTGCGTCCAAATAGCATACCATTTTTGTTTTGTTTTTGTGGCCAAAAAATGGCGGGGTGAGTTGCGCCGGCGCAAGTCGTTGAAACGCTGCCCTCAACACCAGAACGCGGCAAGCGCATGCCGACGCTGGGTTCACTCCGGATTGGTCAGCACGATCTCGCGCACCCAGACCCCCGTGACGCCGGTTTCGCGACCGGCAAGGGCCCGAAAACGCGCCAACGGAGACCCCGCCTCGACACCCGCGACCGGCGACGACGACGACGGCGACGACGACGGCGAAAGTCCACCCACCCCGCGCAGCCGCGCGATCGCGGCCGCCGGCGCTGCGGCGTCTTCCACGGGACGTCCCGCCACCGGCTTGCCCAGTCCCGCGACCGATCCCTCGAGCTCGGCCACCGGCTCGGGGCTGGCGACGATCAGGAATGTCTCGCGTCCGCCGGCGCTGGTCACGGTCCAGGCCACCTCGCCGCCGTCCATCCTGCCGGGCAGTTCGACGGCGTCGTCGGCCGGCAGCGGGTTGCTCGCGGCGAATCCCGGCTGCGGGAACAGCAGGTAGGCCTCGCCGCGGTCGTCGGCGTTCAGCACGTAGACCCACAGTTTTCGCGAGGCGCGCCAGCGCAGCGACAGCCGGTCGCCGGGCGACACGCGGTCGCCGGTGGCCACGGACGTCGGCGCGCCGGCGCCGTGGCGCAACAGGGAGGCCTCGACGGCATAGGCGCCGGCAGGCATCGTCTCGGGTCGCCACGGACCGGTTCTCGACGCGGCCAGGATGACGAGTGACGCCACCGCGACCACGGCCATACCGACCAGCACGGCGGCGCGTCGCCGCGACCGGGGACGCGGCGGCTCAACGGCGCCGACCCGACCGTCGAATCCGGGCCCGCGCAGCGGCGCCACGGCCTCGAGCGCCGCGGCAAACGCCTGCGCAGTGGTGCAGCGCAGCGCCGCGGTGGGCGCGATCGCCCGCTCGACCGTCTCGACCAGGGCCTGCGGCAGCCCCGCGCGCTTCTCGGCAAGCGATGGCCGCGGGCCCGCCTCGGCGGCCGCGCGCAGCTCTTCGAGGGATCCCTCGGGGAAGGGATGCGCGCCCGCCAGCGCGTACCACACGAGCAGGCCGAGCGCATACACGTCGGTGCGCACGTCCGGGCCGCCGCCCAGCAGCAGTTCGGGCGCCATGTACATCGGCGAGCCGGCGATGCCCTTGGGCTTCGGCGTCGCATCGCCCAATGAAGGCAACGGGTGGCCCAGCCCGAAATCGGCCAGCACCCAGCGTCCGTCCGCGTCGCGGACGACGTTCGCGGGCTTGACGTCCCGGTGCAGCAACCCTGCGGCATGCACGGCGGACAGGGCGCCGCCGATCTCGCGGCCCAGGCGGACAGCTTCGGCGGGTGCGAGCGGCCCCGACGCGGCGATCGCGTTCTCGAGCGTCTCGCCGCGCACCAGTTCCATCCGCAACCCGATGCGGCCGTCGTGCACATCGATGCCGTGCACGGTCACGACATGCGGATGGCGCACGCGGGCCAGCGCCCGGCCCTCGGCCAGCAGCAGTGCTCGCTCGGCCTCCGCCCCGCCTCCCGCGCCCCCGGGCCGGACCAGCTTGAGGGCGACCTCGCGCCTGAGTTGCGGATCCCAGGCGCGCCACACATCGGCGCTGGAGCCGACACCCAGTCGCTCGAGCAGCAGCAGGTCGCCCCAACGCAGCGCCTCTTGGTCCGCGTCGACAGGGTCCGCCCCGACCGGGGACGTGCGCTGCAGGCCGCGGTTGTAGTTGCCGATGCGGTCGAGGTCACGCAGGGCCTCGACCACGGCGCGCTCGGTCGGGTCGATGTCGCGCACGACCGCATCCCAGTCGATGCTGTCGCCGTCGGACACCGAGCCGAGAAGGTCGTCGATCTGCTCGCGGTCAGGCTTCATGTCCCATCTCCTCCGCCAGCCGGCGCAGGGCCCGCTGCACCGCCATGCGCACGGCATCGCGGCTCGCCCGACCGGTCATGGCGGCGATCTCGCCATAGTCGAAATCCAGCTCCAGGCGCAGGTGCAGCAGTTCCTGGTCCGCGGGTCCCAGCGCGGCCAGCCCGCGTTCGTAACGCGCCAGCGCCGCACTGCCGATGGCCGCTTCCAGGGGGGATGGAGCCGGATCCGGCATGTCCTCGGGGAACTCCCCGGGGCCCGGGCGCCGAGCCGACCACCGCACCTGGTCCCTGATACGATTGAGGACGGCTTGGCGAACATAGGCCTGGAAACCGCCGGGGCCGCGGACCTCGATATGGTCGAGGCCCTGCACGGTGCGCAGCAGCGTCTCCTGCACCAGGTCGGACGTGTCCAGCAGCGAGCGCGCGTGATGCGGCAGGCGGCCGCTGGCCCAGCGCTGCAACCGCGGCAGGTACCGCGCCAGCAGCGCCTCGCTCGCGCGCGCGTCGCCGCCCTTGGCCTGCAGGAGCAGCTCACTGGTCGCCAGCAGCGAGATGTCGTTGTTGGGCTGCTGCCCCGGATGTTGTGACACGTCTTCCACCTCCCTTCCCGAACCGTCCGCTTCAGTCGCCGGAAGGCGTGAACGCGGCCCACGCGAACGGATGCGTATCGAGCCCCGCCGCCCGCCGCGCGGCGATCACGTCGCACGACGCGCGCCGCATGGCTTCGCCGGCGCTCGTGACGCCGGCCGCCCGGGCAGCGTAAAGCCGCGCCATCAACGCGACGGTCGCGTCGTCGTCGATGGGCCACAGGCTCGCGATCACCGCATGGGCGCCGGCCAGGTGGAAGGCCCGCGTCAGGCCCAGGCGCCCTTCGCGCGCCCACGTGTCGGCCACACCCGACTCGCACGCCGACAGCACGACCCAGTCGACCCCGCGCAGGTCCAGGGTGGCGACTTCCTCCGCCGTCAGCAGGCCCTCGTTCTCGTCGCCGTCGAGCTCGCCGGCGCGATCGGCGCCCGACAGCGCCAGCACGGCGCGGCGGCCCAGCCAGGGCGACGGCCCCGACTCAGACTTCGCAGCCGGCACGGACGCCAGGCCGCCCACGCCGCGCATCCCGGGCGGGTTCAGGGCGCAGTCGTCGTCCAGCAGCACCGCGTGCGTTGCCAGGTGCAGCAGGCTGCGTCCGGGCGCCGCGGCCTTGAACGCGGCCTCGGTGGCCGCGCCGCCGCGCAGCAGCATCTCGTCGCCGCCGTGCACGCGCGCGATCTCATCGATCTCGCGGCCTGTGCCCGGCAGGGGCGGGAACGCCAGCGGGCGATCGCTGCCGCAGGCGCGCAGCACCGACCGCGTCGACACGCCCACCGGCTTCGGGGCGCCTTCGCGGACCGCCGCCTGGTCGAAGGCGACGTCGCCCAGCGCCAGGAGGGTCCCGGCTTCAGGAGGCGCCGGCGCGGCCAGCAGGTCGCGCTCGGCGGCCAGCACGTGGATGGTCGGGCCCGACTCGACGAGGTAACGGTTGCGCCCATCCGGCAGCGCGCCCCACGGCAGCTGCGTCAGCGGGCCTTCGGCGACCAGGTGCACGTCGCGCGCGCCCTTGGCCAGGGGAGCGACGCGATCCCAGGTGAGCGCGCGCACGCGCTTTCCCGCGTCACGGCATGTCCGTTCGGCCGCCGCCGCGGCGCCCGCGGCCGGGGCGCGCCCGCAGGCCGCCAGCCACGCGGACAACGCATCGTTGATCGCGGCGACCGGGCCCAGGTCGCGCACGCGGGCCGGCCCGTCTGATCGCAGGACGAACGCGAGCATGTGCGGCTGTTGCCCGGGCCGGGATGCGCTCGCAAAGGCGACCAGCGCCTCGTCGGCGCCCAACGCCGCCTTCAGGTCCGCCAGCCCGATGTCGGCACGCGCGCCATCAGCCGCCGTGCGCGGAGCCACCGCAGCCCAGCGCCGTCCGGCGTCGTCGGCTGCGGCCTGGAGTTCCGCCAACTGCTGCTCATCCTGGCCCGAAGCGCCGCCGGCTTGCCGCACCTGCAGCTGGGCCAGCTTGCGTTCGGCCTGCGTCCAGGCAGCGTGGGCGGCGCGCAGGCCCGCGTCGCGGCCGGCGACCAGGGGCGGGCGCCGCCGCGTTGCCTCCGCGGCCACCAGGCCGCGCCAGCGGATCAGTTCGTCCCACGTCGCGGCGGCATCCGCGGCGCCCGCCGTCGGCGCCAGGGCCAGCAGCGCATCCAGCGGCTGGTTGCGTTCGGCGGCCAGCGCCAGGCCCTCGCGCTCGGACAGGGCGCGGACATCGCGCACGAGCAGCGACCGGGACAGGCGCGCGCCGGCCAGCGCCAGGCGGCGCGCCTTGTTGTCGTCGCCGCTGCGCGCCGCCGCGGCGCTGCGCTCGGCCAGGGCCTCGACTTCCACCTTCGAGCCGCGCAGCCCGTGCGCATCGAGGTCGTCTTCGATGGCGCGGTCGAGGCGAACAACGGCCGCGTGGGCGCCCAGGCGCGACTGCAGGCTCAGCTGCCGGGTCCTGAGCGTCACCACGGAGGTCCAGAACGGCTCGGCCAGCGCCAGCTCGTTGGCTTCGGCGGCCTCGGCCTCGGCCAGCGCGGCGCGCGGATCCGTTTCGGCCAGCATCTCGGCCAGGCCGGCGCGCGCCTCGGTGACGCCGTCGACGTGCACCGAACCGTCGCCGGCCCCGTTGCGCGCAAGGAGCGCGCGGTACCCGGCGACCGCCGCCGTGGTGTCCCCCAGGGCCGCGTTCGCGTTGGCCAGCAGGACCTGCGCCCACAGCGTCTGCTCGTGGTCGGGCCCGAGGTTCTGCAGGTAGACGGGGATCACCTGCTCGATGACCCGCTTCGCGCGCGCGAAGTCGCCGATCTCCATCAACGCGATCACCAGGTTGCCGCGGTGGAGGGCCAGGTCCGACGCGCTGTAGCCGGGCGTCGACTCGGCGATCGCCACGGCCTTCAGGCCGAGGTCCACGGCGCGGGCGAGCTGGCCGTTGCGGTAGGCGAACGCGCACGCGCGCTGCAGGCCGAGCGTGTTGGCGGGATGTTCGGAGCCGAGCTGGCGCGCGTACTCGCCCATCGCCGCGTCCAGTTCGGCGCGCGCGCCGTCGATGTCGCCGAGCTTTTCCAGCTGCGAGGCGATCTGCGCGTGGAAGTCGCCGAGGCGCCGGTCGCGCGGCAGGTCGAGGCGCTCGCGCACGGCCAGGCCCGCCCGCGCCGCCACCAGCGCCGAGTCCGGCCGGCCCAGCATCATGAAGGAGTTGCCCAGGCGATACCACGACTCGGACACGTCGCGATGCTCATCGCCGAGCCGGAAGCGGCGCAGCGCCAGCGCGCGGCGCGCATGCCCCAGGGCTTCCTCGCGGGCGCCGGTGTCCGTCAGGATCAGGGCCAGGGCATCGCGTACCAGCGCGCGCTGCAGGTCGGCCTCGGGCGTCGCCGGCAGTTCCAGGGCCAGGGCGCGCCGCGCGCTGCGCACGGCCACCGAGTCGGCGAACGAGCGCTGGACGGCCCGCGCGCGCGCCACCGTCACCAGCGCCGAGGCCAGTTGCATCCGGTCGGGCGATGCCGACGCGTCGAGGCCGGCAACCGCGAGCGATGCGAGGCTGTCCGCTTCGCCGACGCGCCGCTGGTCGAGCGCGGCGGTCGCGCGCTCGAGCAGCGCACCGATATTTGGGGCGGCCTTGCGGGCAGCCGGGCGAGTAGCCGGGCGGTCGGCGGCGCCGGCGGCGCCGGCCGTGAAGGCGGCGAGCGTGAACGCGAGCACTATCGTCTTGCGTGCGGTCATTCGTCAGCGACTCCCTGGTCAAAGCGATGCGGCCGCAACGCTTTCATCGCAACTGTCAGTGCCGCAATAAGTTGAAAAGAAAACGGCACCGGGCGGCACCGCTGCTTTCCATTATGATACCACTTTTCCGCGATAGTGGATAAAAATGATAATCTTTCGCAAGACGGGAAAACGAGACGGCGGGACAAGCTGGCAACACCGCCGGTCGCGCCCCTGTCCTAGGCCATCCGCACCCACCGCACCAGCGTCCGGAAGCTGGGCGGCTTCCCGGTCATCAGCAACCCGATGCGGAACACCTTCGACGCGAACCACAACGCCCCCACCGCGCCGACGGCCGCCACCAGCACGCTCAGCCAGGTCTGCCACAGCGGCGGCGGCGAACTGGAACTCATCCGCAGCAGCATCGCGTAGAGGTTGACCGGCGGCAGGAAGCTCATCGCCACGGCCAGCGCGCCGTCCGGGTGACGGGTGATGGGCAGCCAGAGCAGCCAGGGCAGCATGTTGATCATCATGACGGGGCTCATCAGCGTGCCGGCCTCGCTGACGTCGTTGACCGCGGCGCCGATCGCGCCCATCAGGCCCGCCATCATCGCGTACGACAGGATGTAGAACACGACCAGCCAGGCCAGCAGGGACGGATCGACCAGGTCGAGCACGGCGAACGAAGCGAGCGCCGCCAGCCCCATCGCCGCGTAGATCCCGAGCATCACCAGGCCGACGCCCATCTGCGCCAGGATCTTGCCCGACATCAGTTCCATCGGCGAGGCGGCCGCCAGCAGCACCTCGACCACGCGGCTGGACTTGTCCTCGACGGTGTTGGTCATCAGCTGCGAGCCCGTCGACATGACCGACATCAGCAGCAGCGCCATGAAGCCGGCGGGCACCAGCAGGTTCAGCGCCTCGTTCGATTTCCGTTCGCCCTCTGGCGTCACAACGCGGGTGGCGGCGCCGCTGACTTCCGTCATGGCGGCCACGCGCTGCGGTTCCAGGCCCGCCGCCTCGACGCGGGCCTCGACCAGCGTCCGCGACAACGCGCCGCGCAGTTCATCCTGCAGGCGATCGTCCAGCTTCGGCGGCACATAGAGGTCGTAGGCGCCGTAGATACCGCCGTCCGCGGCGGCGACGGCGTTCCCGTGGATGACGATGACGGCCAGGGGCGCGCTGGTGTCGGCCGCGGCGTCGCGGGTGCGCGCGGCCAGGCGCGCCTTCCAGTCGTCGAGCGATGCGGCCTCGGCATCCGTCAACCGCAGCGCGGGCGCCTCGCCCATCGCCGTGCGCAGGGCCTGGTCCATGGCGACGGACGCCGCCGCCCCGCCCACGGCCTGGGCGCCGGCCGGCAGGCGGGTCGCCACTTCCTCGCGCAACCGGGCGCCTGCTTCCAGCCGCCGGCGGCCCAGCTCGGCGGGCGACAGTTCGCGCCCCAGTCGCGGGGCGATCGCGCCGGTGGGGTCGATCACCGCGATGGTGCCCACGACGCGCGGCGCGCGCTCGTCCATCATGCGCGGCATGACGAAGGCCATCAGGCCGATGATGGCCGGCAACACCAGCACGCCGACGACGAAGCTGCGGGTCATCACCGTGGCGACGAACTCGCGCCGAGCCACCCAGCCGACCTTGTTCAGCATGACACGCGGCCTCCGCCTGCCCTGGTCATTCGACATGCGCGCGCTCCCGGGTCACGATCTTCACGAACACGTCCTCCAGGGTGACGCGCCGCAGCTCGACGCGGCGACTCGGCAGGGCGGCGGCGACCGCGGGCAACATTGCGGCCGCGTCGGCGCCCGGTTGCAGCGTCACCCGCACCTCGGGGCCGTCTCGTTCGGCCACGGCCACGAACGGCAGGGCCCGCAGCGGCGCCAGGTCGGGTTCGCTGTCCAGCGGCTCGCAGACGACCTGCCGGACATCCTCGTGGGCGCGGATCGCCGCCAGCGAATCGTCCAGCACCTTGCGGCCGCGGTCGATCATGACGATCCGGTCGCACAGCTGCTCAGCCTGGGCCATCTGGTGGGTCGAAAACAGGATGGTGGCGCCGCGGGCGTGCTGCTCCAGGAACAGGTCGCGCAGCAGCCGCGTGCTGACCGGGTCCAGCCCGCTGAACGGTTCGTCCAGGATCAGCAGCTGCGGCTCGTTGAGCACCGCGGCCACGAACTGCACCTTCTGCTGCATGCCCTTGGACAGCTCTTCGCACTTCTTGTCGGCGACGCCGCCCAGGTCCACGCGCTCGAGCCACGTCGCGACACGTCGGTCCAGCTCATCACCGGGTACGTTCTTGAGGTGCCCCATGAATCTCAGGAAGGCCCCGACCTTCATCTTGCGGTAGAGGCCGCGCTCTTCGGGCAGGTAGCCGACCCGGTCCTTGGCGTCCAGCGCGCGCCGGCAGCCGAGAACTTCCAGCTCGCCGCGGTCGGGAAACTGGATGGCCATGATCATGCGGATCGTCGTGGTCTTGCCCGCGCCGTTGGGGCCGATGAAGCCGCACAACGAGCCGCGGGGCACGTCCAGGTCGAGGTCGGTGACCGCTTCGGTGGCCCCGAAGGTCTTGGTCACCGCACGCAGGCGCACGGCTGGTTCCATGGCGGGGGGTTCCTCGTTTGCGTTGTTGGCGCTCGTCGTGGCGGGCGCGACGACTGGAGCCGCCTGACAATAGTGACACGCCCCTCCCCCGCCCGTCAATCCACCCCCGTATTTGGCGGCCGGGCCGGCCTGCCGTGGCAGGGTTTTGCAGAAGACCTTCGTGCACCGGGCGATCGGGAAGACTGAACGGAATGAAGGTGTCTTTTCGGTCGTTTTCCGGAGTAATTTTGTAGCCGTTCACCAAGTGGTTGATACCATGTTGCCATGGCCAATTCACCGACACCCTCCGACGCCGCCGCGCGCACCCACCAGGTGACGCTGGCGCTGCATGCCGCGCGCGCCGGCGACCCCTCGGCATTGAACGAGGCATTCCAACTCGTCTACGACGAGGTGCGCGCCATTGCCCATGCCCGGGTGGCGCGCGCAGGTGGCGGCTCCACGCTCGACACCACCGCCGTCGTCCACGAGGCGTATCTCAAGTTGGCGCGCCACGGCGAGATGGCCTGGGAAGATCGGCAGCATTTCCTGGCCGTCGCTTCGACCGCCATGCGCCAGGTCCTGCTGGACCACGCGCGCCGGCACCTGAGCGCCAGGCGCGGCGGCGGCGCCGCCCACGTGCCGCTGACGGACATCGACGCGGCGGTCGAAAGCCAGGCACGCGACATCCTGGCGCTGGACGCGGCCCTGTCGCGCCTGGCCGCACTTGACCCCCAGTTGGCGCACCTGGTCGAGCTTCGCTATTTCGGCGGCCTGACCATCGAAGAGACCGCCCTGGCGCTGGCTGTCAGCGACGCCACCGTCAAGCGGGCCTGGCGACGGGCGCGCGCCTTCCTTCACCGCGAACTCGTCGGCGCCGACGCGCCCGGGAAGCCATGAGCACGGACGATCCCGCCCGCTGGCGTCGCCTCGACGCCATCCTGGACGAACTCCTGTCGATGCCGTCGGGGAAACGCGCCCGGCGCCTGACCGAACTCACGGCGGGCGATCGTGAATTGCGTGACGAGGTCGAGGACCTGCTTCGGCGCGACGAGATCGACGACACGCTGCTGGACCACGCCGCCTCCGAGCACTTCAACGCCCTGTTGGGAGCCGCGGGCCAGGCGCTGTCGGCGGCCCCGGCCCTGGCGGACCTGGCCGGTCGACAGGTCGGGCCTTTCCAGATCGTGGGCCGCCTCGGCGAAGGTGGCATGGGCGTCGTCTTCGAGGCCCGGCAGACCCACCCCGACCGCGCGGTGGCCCTCAAGGTGCTTCGCTCCGGTGTCTTCGCGGGTTCACAGCAACTGCGCCTGTTCCGGCGCGAGGCCGAAAGCCTGGGCCGGCTCAACCACCCGGGCATTGCCGCCATCCACGATGCCGGGCGCACCGAGGACGGCCTGCACTGGTTCGCCATGGAGCGGGTGGAAGGACAGACCCTTGACGCCTGGCTGCGCGCGCGGCCGCCGGCGGTCACGCGCGCGGAGATCCTGGCGCGCGTGACGGTCTGCCTGGCGATCTGCGACGCGATCTCGCACGCCCACCAGCGCGGCGTCGTCCACCTGGACCTGAAGCCGACGAACGTCATGGTCCTGGCGCCTGCCGACGCGGGCGAACCACCGGCGGTGAAGGTGCTCGACTTCGGCATCGCCCGTTTCATCGAGGGCGAGGCGGGGCCGACCACCGGCGGCACCGGAGCGCGCAGCTTCCTGGGCACGCTGGCCTACATGAGCCCCGAGCAGGCCGACGGCGACGCGCGCGACCTCGACGTGCGCAGCGACCTCTACTCGCTCGGCGTCCTGTTCTACGAGATGCTCACCGGCAACCTGCCCATCGACGTGCGCGGCCTGGCCCTTCCCGAGGCCGTGCGGCTGATCCGGGAGCGCGGACCGGCGCGGCCGGCGGAATCCTGCCGCCTGGCGCGGGGCGACCTGGAGACCGTCGTCCTGAAGGCGCTGGCCAAGGACCCCTCGCAGCGGTACCAGAGTGTCGCGGCGTTCGCCGAAGACATCCGCCGCTGGCGGGACAACCTGCCGATCTTCGGCCGCCCTTCCAGCACCGCCTACCAGTTGCGGAAGATCGTCGTGCGGCACCGGGCCGTGATCGCCTTTGCCGCGGCATTGCTTCTGACCCTGGTAGCCGCGGTCGGCGGCACCACCTTCGGTCTTGTGAGGGCCCGTCGGGCCGAGGCCGTCGCGCGCGCCGAGACGGCCACCGCCGAGAAAACGGCGGCCTTCCTGGAATCGGTGTTCCGGGTGTCGGACCCCGGCGAATCCCGCGGCAGCGCGGTGACCGCTCGCGAGTTGCTCGACCATGCGGTCGCCGACGTCGACACGCAGCTCGTCGACCAGCCGCGGGTGCGCGGGCGGCTGCTGGCGTCGATGGGCAATGCGTACCGACAGCTCGGCCTGTACCAGGAGTCGCGCCCGCTGCTCGAGGAAGCGGTGAAGCTCGAGCGCGAGGCTCTCGGTCCCGACGATCCGCGCCTCGCGCGCAGCCACTATGCGCTGGCCGGCCTGCTGCGGCGGCTGGGCGAATTCGACGCGGCGCGCGTGCACTACCAGGAGGCGCTGGCGATACGCGAGCGGGGCGGCACTCCGGACGACACGGCGGTCAGCCTGACCGGGCTGGCGAACCTCGAGGTGGACGTGGGCCACACTGTCGAGGCGAGCGAACTCTACCGCCGCGCGCTGGCCATCACCGCGAACCACTCGGGCAGCGACTCGCCGCGCTATGCCTCGCTGCTCTCGGGGCTGGCGTTGGCTCAGTGGCGTCTGGGAGAGGCCGACTCGGCCCGCGCCATGCTCGAGCGCGTTGTCACCATCCAGCGGCGGCACCTGGAGCCGGACGACCTGGACCTGGCCTGGAGCCTGACCGTGCTGAGCACGTTCTACGCGGAAGGGGCCCAGCGGGCGCAGGCCCGCGCGCTGTGCGAGGAGGCGCTGGCCGTGCAGGAACGCGCCCTCGGTCCCGAGCACACGGACGTGGCCGAGACGCTCGACACCCTGGCGAATCTCCGGCGCGGGGATCGCGAATACGGCCAGGCGCTGGCGTTGCACGAGCGCGCGCTGGCCATCTGGGAAAAGGCGGTCGGCGCCGATCATCCGACCTACGCCATGGTGCTCGACAACCGCGCCCGCGACCTGGCCAGCCTGGGCCGCCTGGCCGAAGCGATGCCCGACGCGGAGCGTGCCCGCAGCATCCTGTCCAAAACGCTCGAGGCCAACCACCCGTCGCGGGCCTACAACCTGGTGAACCTGGCCGTCATCTATCGCGATGCCGGGCAGCCTGCGCGGGCGCGAATGGCACTCGATGAGGCATTGGCCATCCGGACGGCGGCCTACGGCGACGACAGCGTCCAGGTCCTGGAAGTCGTCATCGAGTTGGGACGGGTCAGCCGGCTGCAGGGCAGGTCGGACGAAGCGCGGCGGCACTATGAGCGGGCGCTGAAGATCACCGAGATCCAGGACGAGACCGAAGAGGTGAAGACCTCGCTCCGTGCCGAGTTGGCTGCCGTCGACTCGTGAGCGCCCTGCTTGATGAGCACCAGCTTGGCTGCGGTCACCTGACGGTCGGCCACCAGGCGAGCCAGATAGACGCCGGCGGCGACCGGACGACCCACGTCATCCTTCCCGTCCCAGCGCACCGTGTGGTCGCCGGCGGGCAGCACGCGGTGCGTCAGCGCGCGTACAGGCCGGCTGCGCAGGTCATGGACCGTCAGTCGCACGTCGCCCGCCGCCTCGATGTGGAAGGCCAGGGTCGTCGCGGGATTGAAGGGGTTGGGCGACACCGTCAGGAGCGGCCGCACAGCAGTCGGCGTGCCCGCCACCGGGGATGACCCCAGGCGTAGCGGGCGGCGCGGGCCGGCAGGGCGGTGGCCAGGCAAAGGACCACAGTGAGCGCGCAGGCGGCGACCCGCCGAAAGTTAAGGTGCGGCACCATCTAGCGAAGACAGCCTTGGAAACCTGGCGGCTGATAATCGACAATTGCCGTCCCGACTATACGATCGCGGTTCTCGTTTTCATCAAGTAAATCGTTCGGCCGCGCGCCACTTGCGCCGGCGCAATTCGTCGACGAAGTCGCCACCCGTACCTGCAGGCCGTGACAAGCGAAAGCCCGGGCAAGCCCGGGCTTTCGTCTTCGTCCACGGCCACCTGTCGGCCGGCAATGGTCCAAGCGTTCCCTATTTCTCGACGTCCTTCAACCGCCGCGGCCCCGCCTTCACGATCTCGGCCGGGCAGCCGTCCAGGAACAGCTTGAAGTTCTCGCGGAAGCGGGCCGCCAGGGCGTCGTAGCGGCGCCAGTAGTCGTCCTTGTCGCCCCAGCTGGTCGACGGATCGAGCACTTCCTCGGGCACGTCGGGGCACGTCAACGGCACCTCGAACCCGAACAGCTTGTCCTGCCGGTACTTCACCTTGTCGAGCTTGCCCTCGAGCGCCGCGTTCAGCAGCCCGCGGGTGTGCTTGATCGAGATGCGCTTGCCGATGCCGAACGGGCCGCCGGTCCAGCCG